>JBQCHQ010000001.1:0-49561 GCA_051954515.1 Sphingomonas sp.
TTCGCCAGCTTCGCGATGCTGATGAACTTCCCGCGCTTCAACAAGATGAAGGGCATGGGCCAGATCATCAGCTGGAGCGTGCGCGACGAGAGCCTGCACTGCGAGGGCATCATCCGCCTGTTCCACGCCTTTGCGAAGGAGCGCGACTGCCTGACCAAGTCGGTCAAGGACGACATCATCGACCAGTGCCAGACGACGGTGCGGCTGGAGGACGCCTTCATCGACCTCGCCTTCGAGATGGGCCCGGTCAACGGCATGACCCCCAAGGAGATCAAGAAGTATATCCGCTACATCGCCGACTGGCGGCTGGGCCAGCTCGGCCTCAAGCCGATCTACCTGATCGACGAGCACCCCCTCCCCTGGCTCGCCCCGCTGCTCAACGGGGTGGAGCACGCCAACTTCTTCGAACAGCGCGCGACCGAATATTCCAAGGCCGCAACGCGGGGGAATTGGAACGAAGTGTGGGACAGCTTCGACAAGCGCCAGAAGGCGAAGGCTGGGCCTGCGGCGAATGAGGAAGAGGGCGGCGAGGGCGACATGTTCTCGAAGGCGGGGATTGCGGCTGAATAATTATGGCCTGGGCTATACCACAATTTACGCGCCAGCAAGTCAATGCCGCCGCGCGGACATGGCTGAAAGATGAACATAGCTTCGAGGAATACTTTGAATCTCTCTTAGTTATAAATAATTGGAGGGCATCTCATAGTTTTCCCCTCAACACATTTCAAATGGGATTGAGGCGGCGCAGCCAAAGAATAGACCATAAGGCAATCGTCGCCCAGAGGATTAAGCGACTCTCTTCGATAGAACTCAAGCTTAAGCTAAAGACTTCTATGAAGTTGACCCAGATGCAGGACATCGGCGGTTGCCGGTCTATTCTTAAAGATGTGAAATCGGCCCGCGCTCTAGTGGAGTCATATCGATCGAGCGATATTAAACACAAGCTTTTGACAGAGGATGATTATATCTCTAACCCAAAGCCGTCAGGGTACAGAGGCATCCACCTTGTATACTCCTATCTTTCGGACCGAAAAGATACCTATAATGGTTTAAAAATCGAACTTCAGATACGATCTCAGCTTCAACACGCTTGGGCAACGGCTGTGGAAGTCGTTGGAACCATGATCGATCAGGCGCTCAAGTCCTCATTAGGAGACGAAGGCTGGTTGCGATTTTTTCAATTGATGAGCTCCGAAATTGCTCGCACTGAAGAACGCCGATCGTTCCTAGCACGCCTGAAAATGTTCGCGAAACTCGTGATGAACTCGCCGAATTCGTCACTAGGAATGATCCAATAAGAAGACTTTCCGCATATCGCAGTGCATTACAATATGTCGAAGATAAAAGCGGGAATGATCATTTCTTTATTCTGCGTTTGGAACCAAAGGCCAACAGTCTGACTGTTAGATCTTTTCCTAAAGATCAATCCAATTTAGCAAATGATGTTTATTTGGATATCGAAAAACGGCTCGATAAAAGCGCGGGGGACGAGGCGGTTCTCGTTTCAGTGGATTCCGTATCGTCCTTGAAAAAGGCTTATCCGAACTACTTTTTAGATACCCAGGTTTTTTCCAAAATGGTGGAACGCTCGCTGCGCGAACCAAGTCAGGCGATCGCAAAAATATAAGACGCTTTATCTCTATTGACCGAACTCGCCAAACCGAGCAAGATCCCCATATGTTCTCCCCCTCCCCGCCCCTCGCCGCGCATCTCGATCTGATCCGCACCGCGCGCGGGCGGCGGTTCGGGACGATCCTCGCCGATCCGCCGTGGCAGTTCCAGAACCGCACCGGCAAGGTCGCGCCCGAGCACAAGAGGCTCAACCGCTACGGCACGATGACGCTCGACGAGATTTGCGCGCTGCCGGTCGCCGACTAAGCCTGTCCTGAGCGCCTGCCTTGGCAGGCAGTCGAAGGGCCGCCGAGCCGGCGCATCTCTACCTCTGGGTGCCCAACGCGCTGCTCCCCGACGGCCTGCGCGTGATGGAGGCGTGGGGCTTCCGCTACATTTCCAACATCGTCTGGCACAAGGTGCGCAAGGACGGCGGCTCGGACGGGCGCGGCGTCGGCTTTTATTTCCGCAACGTCACCGAAATCCTGCTATTCGGCGTGCGCGGCAAGAACGCCCGCACGCTCGCGCCGGGCCGCAGCCAGGTCAACATGATCCAGTCGCGCAAGCGCGAGCACAGCCGCAAGCCTGACGAGCAATATCAGATCATCGAGGACTGCAGCTGGGGCCCGTATCTCGAAATGTTCAGCCGCGGCACCCGCAAGGGCTGGGAAGCCTGGGGCAACCAGGCCGATGATAGCTATAAGCCGACCTGGGACACGTACGGCTATAACAGCGCGATGGGAGTGGCGGCGGAATAACCCGCCCCGTCACCCCGGACTTGTTCCGGGGTCCAACTCTCCCCAAAACGCTATCGTTCGCGGCTCGTTGGATGCCGGAACAAGTCCGGCATGACGGTTAGTTTTCGTCCGATCTCGCCGCCGCATTTCCATGCCAGTATCAGGGCTTCGAGGCATTTGTCGCGATCGAGACCGGCGAAATCGCTGCCCGCAGCCTGCCGAAGAAGGCGGCGCGGATCGTGCGGCAATGGGCGCTCGACCATCGCGAAGAACTTGTGGCAAACTGGCAGCGCGGCGTCGATCTGTTGCCGATGGAGATGATCCCAGGAGCCGACCTCGATGATTAAGCTCGTCCAACTCCGCCCCGAAGGCGATGGCGCTCTGTGGTTGACCTTTTCCGACGGCGCCACCGGTCGCTGGTCCGCCGCCGGTCTTATCGCCCGCGATACTGTAATGACCCGCCCGCTCGCCGATCCCGCCTATTTCGCCCGCGCCTTCATCGAGGCCGGCGCGCTCGCCTGGCCCAATGGTTTCGAGCTTTCCGCCGCCAGCCTGTATCGGCGGCTGGATGAACAAGGCGCGCTGCTTCGTCCTGCCGCCTGACCGCACAACCCGCGGGATCACCCTCCCCTCCCCAAGCGTTTTCCCCCGCATGGTCCACGTCGATTCCACCGCGATCGAAGAAGTCGCCTACGATCCGGCGCAGCGCCATCTGACGGTCCGCTTCGTCCATGGCGGGCTCTACACCTATCTCGACGTGCCGGCGCGGGTGGCGCGGGGATTGCTCGCGGCGCCGTCGCATGGACGCTATTTCCACGATCACATTCGCCACCGTTACGCTTTTCTCCACTGACGCATTTTCCGTTTTCCTACACGAACCTTTTTGGTTATATATCGCGCCTTTTCCTTAACCGAAAAGGGCATCGCCATGGCACACGCCGCATCCACCACCGACAACATCCCCGATTTCGAGCCGGCGCGCCTGCGCCCTCGCCACGACGGCTGGACGGCCGAGCGGCAGCGCGTGTTCATCGCCGCGCTCGCCGAGACCGGCTGCATCTCGGATGCCTGCGCCGCCGCCGGGATCAGCCCGCGATCGGCCTATCGCCTGCGCGGCCACCCGCAGGCGGCGGGATTCGTCGAGGCATGGGATCGTGCGCTCGCGGTCGCCACCGGCCGGCTCGCCAGCATCGCCTTCGATCGCGCGATCAAGGGCTCGACGCGCGAATATTGGAAGAATGGCGAAATGGTCGCCGAGGTCCGCGGCCCGTCTGACAAGATCCTCATGTTCCTGCTCAGCAAGCTCGACACGCGACGCTTCGGCGCGTTCGCCGGTCTCAACGTCGCCGGTGCCGATCCGCTGGCGGCAACGCGCGCCGGGCTCGCCTCGGCGCTCGACGGGCTGGTCGATCTCGATTGCCCGATCGAGCCGCTCGACGACCGGCATTTCGAGCCGGTGCCGCTCGCCGATACGGACGGCTTCGCCCGCGCGCCCGCGAGAGGGCGTGACCTTTGTGACTTTTCGGGGGGCCGTTCGGGAAGCGACAATGATCCGAACGGCCAGAGCTTTCGTTACGCTGTCGGTCCGATACAGGAACGGTAAAGCCGCTCGCGCGCTTGATGCTGCATGCCAGAACAAGGAGAGGCATGATGCGTATCGCGAAAATGGTCGTCGCTGCGGGGCTGCTCGCGGTCGGGTTGTCGCTGGGCGGCTGCTACAATGATCGTCCGGGCCACTGGGGCGATCGCCACCACCATCATCACCATGATGGCGACCATGATCACGGCGATCACGATCACGGCGATTGGCGTTGATCGGGCGTCGCTGACGGGTTCGGCGACGGCGTCGGGCTCGCCGCCGGCTCGGACACACCGCCCGGCGAGACGGTGATGTCGACGCGGCGGTTCTTCGCGCGGCCCGCGGGATTGTCGCTGCCGTCTAGATTGGCGTTGGGCGCGACCGGGCGGTCCTCGCCGAGCGCGATCACGGTGAGGCGGTCCTTCGCCACGCCGTGCGTCTCGAGATAATGCGCCACCGCCTCGGCGCGCTTCTTCGACGCCGCCTTGTTGTCGGCGTCGCTGCCGCGCGAATCCGAGCTGCCGCGCAGCACGATCGCGCCGCCGGTCGCGGTCACCGGGTTGGCGAGCACCGCGTCGAGCGCCTGGGTCGCGGCATCGTCGAGCCTGGCGCCGCCCTCGGGGAAGCCGATCGTCGCGTCGAACGGCATCGGCGGCGGCGGCGCGATCGGCGTGGCGACGATGTCGGGCTGCATGATCGAGCGCGGGCTCGGCGTCGCGCTGGGAACTGGCGTTGGGCGCGGCGCGGGGGCCGGCGCGCCGAACACGGTGCGGTTGCCCGTTGCCGGGGCGGCGGCATTGCCGTCCTTCTGGTTCGCCTGCTGGCATCCGGCCAGCGCCAGGCCGGCAAGCGCGCTCGCCGTCAGGGTGTGCCGATGGGTCATCCTCGCTCTCCTTGTGCCGCCGCGGCGGTCTTGCGTGTCACCTTGCGGACTCGCCGCGCGGTCGCCTTGGCGGCGTCTGGCGGCGCGTAGGACAGTACCACGTCGCCGGCATCGGGCGTCGGCCGCGAGGCATGGGTGAAGAATTTGACGACGCCCGAGGGCTGGACGAGCAGCAGCAGGTCGGCATCGGCGGGGAGCAGTGCCTTGAGCGCATCGAAATCGAATTTCTTGCTGATCTTGGTGCGGCGGAATTCCCACCCCGCGGCCTCGCGCGCCGAAAGCTGGTCGAGATCGAGCTCGGATCCGAACAGCGAGTTGCCGCGCAGCGAGGTTGGGAGCGCATGAGGATCGTCATGCTCGGCGCCGCCCAGCTGATAGACCGCGTCGCGGCCCAATTCGGGGCCGAATTCGTTGCACACCAACGCATTGTACGCCTCGTTGTCAGAGGTCGCGACCAGCGCCTGGACTCGGCCGAAATCGATATGATCCTGCGTCGTCTCGGCGAGGATTTCGCCGTGGAAGATCGCCATGCCGCCCTGCCGCGCCGGGGTCAGCCGATGCCAGCTGGTGTCGATCAAGGTCACCGGCACGCCGAGCTGGCTGAGCTGGGTGGCGAGCGAGCGGCTCCAGCCGGTGGCGCCGACCACCAGCACGTCGCGCTTGTCGCCGGCAAGGCCGAGCCGCACCGCCAGCCGCCGCGCGGTGAAGCCGTGCGCGATGATCGTGCCCGCGGCGATGGCGAAGCTGATCGCCACCAAAGTCCCCCCGTCCGAATAGCCGAGCGCGCCGAGCCGGAGCGCGAACACGCCCGAAATGGCGACGGCGACGATGCCGCGCGGCGCGATCCAGGCGACGAACAGCCGCTCGCGCCATGGGATCGGCGAGAAAGCCAGGCTGGCCAGCACGCTCGCCGGGCGGACCAGGAAGATCAGCGCGGCGACGAGGCCCAGGAAGCGCCATTCGAACTGGCGCAGCACGTCGAGGTTGAGCGAGGCCGAGAGGATGACGAACACCCCCGAAACGAGCAGGACCGAGATGTTCTCCTTGAACGGCCGCACGTCGCGGAAGCTCGCCAGCCGCATGTTGGCGAGCGCGACCCCCATGACCGTCACCGCGAGCAGCCCGGTCTCGCGCTCGATCAGGTTGGAGAGGACGAAGGCGCCGATCACGCTGACCAGCAGCACCGGCGCCTTGAGATATTCGGGCACCAGTCCACGCGGGAACAGCCAGCCGAGCGCGAACGCCACCGCCAGCCCGACCAAAGCCGCAACCAACGCCGCGCCCGCCACCGCCATCACCGCGCTGGCGATCGTCGCGCCCTGATCGGCGTGGCGCAGATATTCGTAGGTGACGACCGCGAACAGCGTGCCGATCGGATCGTTGACGATCGCTTCCCATTTGAGGATCGCCCGCGGCCGCGGCGCGAGCGCGAGCTGGCGGAGCAGCGGCAGCACCACGGTGGGGCCGGTAACCACCAGGATGCCGCCGAACAGGATCGCCACCGGCCAGACGAGGCCAGCGACATAATAGCAGGCCAGCGTGGTCAGCACCCAGGCGATCGGCACGCCGATCCCGACCAGCCGGAACAGCGCGCCCTCGGTGCGGCGCAGCTCACGGAAATTGAGGTTGAGCCCGCCGTCGAACAGGATCAGCGCCACCGCGATCGAGATCATCGGCTCGAGCAGCGCGCCGAAATCCTGCTCGGGGTCGATCAGCCCCAGCACCGGGCCGACCAGAATGCCCGCGGTCAGCATCAGCGCGATTCCGGGCAGGCCGGTGCGCCATGCGAGCCACTGCGCGCCGATCCCGACGACGCCGATCAGCGCGAAAACAAGGGCAAGATTACTCATCGCCCCCTTGTGGGGGATGGGCGGCGGTCATCGCAACCCCTGGCGGAAGCCCTTTGACGCTCGATGGTTGCGGCCGTCCATCGCGCCTCTCGCACCATTTGTCGCTTGGCGATGGACCGTTCCGCCACCGCAACCGCAACCGGGCGTTGGGGGCTTGCGCGAGCCTGCTCTCCAGCGGGCTTGCCCGTGAAGGAGAGACACTCATGCGCGTCAAAACGATCATCCTGGTGGGAGTGGGTGCGGTTTCATTGGCCGCCTGCGCCCACAAGGAAGAAGAGATGGCCGCCATGCCGCCACCGCCGCCGCCCGGAGCGGTCGCCGGCAGTATCGCTGCCGATCGTGACGGCGACGGGATCGTCGATGGCTATTACACCGCGGACGGCGTCTATCACGCCAATGCCATGCCGATGCCCGAAGCCCCGCCGCCGCCCCCGCCGTCGAGCATGGGAGAGCGAGGCTGATCGCTGATATTCGGGGAATGCGGGGTGCGCGCATTCCCCACGCTCTGCTTGCCGCCGCCGCTGTCCTGGCAGCGGCACCGGCTCTCGCCGCCTCGCCCGCGCGGTTCAACGCCGCGCAGGCAGAGGCCAATGCGCCGCTCGCCGCCGCGATCGCCGACAAGGCCGGCGGCGCACTCAAGCGCTTCTATCGCACACGCAATTTCCAGCCGCTCTGGGTCTCGCACGGCACGATCGGGCCGCAGGCGGCGACGCTGATCAATTATCTTCAGACCGCACGGCTCGATGGGCTCAAGCCCTCGCATTACGATCCCGACGATCTCGCCGACGATGTCGAGAAAGCCCGGAGCGGCGACCCCGAAGACGTGGCGCGCGCCGAACTCGCGCTGTCCAAGGCGTTCACCGATTATGTCCGCGACCAGCGCAAGCCGGCCGGCGATGTCGACATCGCCTATGCCGACAAGCGGCTCAAGCCGAAGAAGCTCAAGCCCGAGGAGGTTCTGCGCGCCGCCTCCTTCCCGAAGTCGTTCGCCGATTACGTCGCCGACATGGGCTGGATGAGCCCCGAATATGTCCGCCTGCGCGGCCTGATGGCGCGCCCGATGACCGACGCCGAGCACGATCGCCTCGCGCTCAACATGGATCGCGCGCGCATCCTGCCGAGCGCGTTCGTGCGGCACATCGTCGTCGATGCCTCGTCAGGCGAGTTGTCGTGGTACGAGGCGGGCAAACGCGTCGGCGAGATGCGCGTCGTGGTCGGCGCCGAAAAGACGCAGACCCCGATGCTGGTCGGCGCGATCCGCTGGGCGATCGTCAATCCCTATTGGAACGTGCCCGATTATCTGACCCGCGACAGCATCGCCAAGAAGGTGCTCGGTGGGCGTTCATTGAAGACGATGCACATGGAGGCGCTGTCCGACTGGAGTGCTTCGCCGAGCGTGGTGCCCAACGCGTCGATCGACTGGCAGGCGGTGGCGGCGGGGCAGCAGAATTTGCGCGTTCGCCAGCTACCGGGGCCGTTCAACTCGATGGGCAAGGTCAAGTTCGTCTTCCCCAACGACGATGGCATCTACCTCCACGACACGCCCGAGCGCGACCTGCTCGCCAAGAACGACCGCCATTTCAGCAACGGCTGCATCCGGCTCGACAAGGCGCTGGTGCTGGGCAAGTGGCTGCTCGACCGCCCGGTCGGCGATGCCGGCGGCAAGCCCGAGGCGGCCGAGCCGCTCCCCGTGCCGGTGCCGGTCTATCTCACCTACATCACCGCGAAGGACACCAAGACCGGAGTCGATTTTCGGCCCGACGTCTATGGCCGGGATGCCAAGGCCGGATGAAATCGCTTCGGCGGGTGGTGGACAGGGCTGGATTCGAACCAGCGTACGCTCACGCGGGCAGATTTACAGTCTGCTGCCTTTAACCACTCGGCCACCTGTCCATAGCAGGCCCGCCGAAGCGAGGCGTGCCATTGCCGGGCCTGCGCCAAGCTGTCAACCGCCGAGGCGGCTTGCGCAGGGCGGACGGGGCGCATAACCGTGAGCGTCATACCGATCGGACACACCGTCCGTTCGCCCTAAGCGTGTCGAAGGGCGGAGCCGCCAAGGCGTGCTTCGACAGGCTCAGCACGAACGGACGATATGGTCCATCGCCGACCAAATGGGGGATTTCCTGATGCGCCACTTGCTCACCGCCGCCGCCGTCATCGCGCTGGCCACGCCGGCGCTCTCACAATCGAGCGATTCGGCGATTCCGCGGATCATCGACGAGGGCAGCAATCATTCGCAGGTGATGCTGACCGCCGAATATCTCTCCGACGTGATCGGGCCGCGCCTCACCAATTCACCGGGCATGCGCAAGGCCGAAGACTGGACGAGCGGCAAGTTCCGCGAATGGGGCCTCGCCAACGTCCATAAGGAAGGCTGGCAGTTCGGCCGCGGCTGGTCGATCGTCCATTCAAGCGTAGCGATGGTGTCGCCGCGCCCGATCCAGCTCACCGCGATCCCGATCGCCTGGACTCCCGGCACCAACGGCACACTTCAGGCGCCGATCATCGTCGCGCCGATGAAGGACGTCGACGATTTCGCCAAATGGCGCGGCAAGCTTTCGGGCAAGATCGTGCTCGTCACGCGTCCCGACGACGGCTCCGAGCCCGACGAGGCAGCGTTCAAGCGCTATTCGGATGCCGAAATCGCCAAGATGGATCATTACGATCCGGCAAAGAACGATCCCGAGGCGACCGCCAAGCTGATGAAGCGGATAGCCTTCATCCAGCAGCTCGACGGTTTCCTGAAGAGCGAGGGCGCACTCGCTTACGCGACCGAATCGCGCACCGACGGCAAGCTGATCCACGGCGAAGGCTATCGCTACGAGACCAGCAATACCGCGTCATTGCCCGCTGTCGAGATCGCCGCCGAGGATTATCGCCGCCTCGCGCGCCTCTCGAAGATCGGCCAGAACCCGGTGGTGGCGATCAACACCGAGGTCGCCTTCGACGACAGCGATCCGCAAGGCTACAACATCATCGCCGAAATCCCCGGCAGCGATCCCAAGGCCGGATACGTGATGGCGGGCGCGCATCTCGACAGCTGGGTGGCGGGCGACGGCGCCGCGGACAACGGCGCGGGCTCGGCGATGGTGATGGAGGCGGCGCGCATCCTCGCCGCGACCGGGGTGCATCCCAAGCGCACGATCCGCTTCGCGCTGTGGGCAGGCGAGGAGCAGGGCCTGCTCGGCAGCCAAGCCTATGTCGAGCAGCATCTCGCGACGCGCGGCTCGCCGAACGATCCGCCGCTGACCGGCCTCGCGCGCTATTTCGGCTGGCAGCATCGCTACCCGATCCATCCCAAGCCCGAATGGGGGCAGCTCTCCGCCTATTTCAACATCGACAACGGCTCGGGCAAATTGCGCGGCCTCTATGCCGAGAACAATCCCGGTGCGGCCGCCGCATTCCGCGAGTGGCTGGCGCCGTTCGCCGCGATGGACGCCAACCATGTCGTGATGAGCCGCACCGGATCGACCGACCACGTCTTCTTCCAGTCGGTCGGCGTGCCCGGCTTCCAGTTCATCCAGGACCCGCTCGATTACGAGAGCCGCGTCCATCATTCGAACGTCGATACGTTCGATCACCTCAAGGGCGATGACATGCGCGAAGGATCGATCCTCCTCGCCGCGGTTCTGCTCGACGCCGCCAATGCCGAGCACGCGCTGCCCCGCATGCCGATGCCGACCGAGCCGGCGGTGACCGACCCGTTCGCTTGGCCGAAGGACGATTGATGGCGCACTTTCGCACCGCCTCCAACTCCGTTCGTGCTGAACTTGTCAAAGCACGATTTGAGCACGCCACCAATCGCCTATGTTCAGCAGGGAGAGCGGAGATTGCGAATGGCTAGACGCGGCCATCGGCCGAGCCAGGCGCAGGGCAACCGGCCGCGCTTCTGGGGGCGGCACGCGGTGCTGGCGGCGCTCGCCAATCCGGATCGCGTGGTGCGCAAGCTGTGGGGCACGCGCGAGGCGCTCGCCCAGCTCGATCTGCCGGCGGTGCTGCCGATCGTCTATGCCGACGCCGTCGATCTCGGCCGGCTGGTGCCCGCCGACGCGCCGCACCAAGGGCTGGTCGCCGAGGTCGATCCGCTCGATGAATTGTGGCTGGCCGATCTGCTCGAGCGCAAGAGCGAGGCGAAGCGGCCGCTGCTGGTGCTCGATCAGGTGACCGATCCGCACAATGTCGGCGCGATCCTGCGCTCGGCCGCGGCCTTCGACGCGCTCGGCATCGTCACACAGGACCGTCACGCGCCGCCCGAATCCGGCACTGTCGCGCGCGCCGCGTCGGGTGCGCTCGAACTCGTGCCGTGGGTTCGCGTGGTCAACCTCGCTCGAGCCTTGGATGAGATCGCCGAAGCCGATTTCTGGCGCGTTGGCCTGACTGGCAACACGCAGACGACCCTCGCCGAGGCGCTCGGCAGCCCGCACGTCGCTTTGGTGCTCGGCGCCGAGGGCGAAGGCATGCGTCAGAACACCGAGGCGCATTGCGACGTGCTGGCGCGCTTGCCCATTTCGCCGCGGATCGAGAGCCTCAACGTCTCGAACGCCGCCGCGATCGCACTCTACGCCGCCACGCAGGTCTGACCGCCGGCCCATCGGCGAGAGATGCAAAAAAGCCGCACTCGGGCGGAAAAGTGACCCGGCCAGGCCGTCGAAAGGGAACCCTTTCAGCGGTTGCGCAGGTTGATACTCCGGTTCGAGGAGCGAGGAAGGGGATGCAGGCTAGCGGCCGGCCATCATCGCCAGGGAATCTGCGCTCCCTTTAGACTGGGAGGATTTGGTCATGATCGATGGGGCTTCGAACGGGCGGCGCGCGCGTGCGCCGAAGATGCGGCTCGCGGTCGCCCTGCTGCTCGGCGCGGCGCCCGCCGCTTTTCTGGCGACGCCGGTCGAGGCGCAGCAATCGACCGCGTCGCTGCGCGGCGTCATCACCGACAATGGCCAGCCGGCGGGAACGCAAGTCACCGCGGTCAATGTCGACAGCGGCTTTCGCCAGGTCTCGCCGATTCGCGGCGGCGCCTATAATTTCGCGCAATTGCAGCCGGGCCGCTACCGGCTCGAGGTGGCCACCGCCAACGGCACTCGCCAGACTGACGTGTTCAGCCTCTCGGTGGGTCAAAGCGCGCAGCTGAGCTTCGACTTGTCGGCGGGCGCCGGTGCGCCCGCGCCCGGCGCTGCCGCCGCGCCCAACCCCAACGCACCGGCCGAAACCGCCACCAACGAAGTCAATGGCGGCGCAGGCGACATCATCGTCACCGGCAACCGCATCCAGACGCTCGATGCGGGCTCGGTAGGGGTGACGATCAGCCAGCACCAGATAGAGGCGCTGCCGCAGAACAACCGCAACTTCCTGGCCTTCGCCGATCTCGCACCGGGCGTGCAGTTCATCTCCGA
This sequence comes from Sphingomonas sp., assembly GCA_051954515.1. GTDB lineage: Bacteria > Pseudomonadota > Alphaproteobacteria > Sphingomonadales > Sphingomonadaceae > Sphingomonas. Next base: position 12,051 of record JBQCHQ010000001.1, read on the forward strand.
CGCCAGCGGCAACACTTCGCTGCGCGGGGGCGCCCAACCGGCCAATGCGATCAACGTCTTCATCGACGGGGTCAGCCAGAAGGACGACATCCTGAAGGGCGGCATCACCGGCCAGGATTCGACACAGGGCAATCCATTCCCGCAGCTCGGCATCGCCGAATACAAAGTGATCTCGCAGAACTACAAGGCGGAGTTCGACCAGGTTTCCTCGGCAGCAATCACCGCGGTGACCAAATCGGGCACCAACCAATTCCACGGCGAGGCGTTCTTCGATTTCTCCAACCAATCGTTGCGCGAAAAAACCCCGCAGGAGAAGCATGACGACGTGCCCAAGGTGAAGACGCGCGACGAGCAGTTCGGCGCCGCGCTGGGCGGCCCGATCATCAAGGACGTGCTGCACTTCTTCGTGACCTACGAGGGCAAGCGGATTCAGTCGCCGGTGACGATCAGCCCGCCCTCGGGCGTTTCGCTCGACACGATCCCCGAGCCCTATCGGGACTCGTTCGGCGAGTTCAATAAGACCTTCAACGAGGATCTCTATTTCGGGAAGCTCGATTTCGAGCCGACCACCGCCGATCTGTTCGAACTTTCCGGCAAAGTCCGCCGCGAAACCGGCCTCGCCGTCAACAACGGCCGGAACGCGGTATCGACCGGCACGGCGCTGCGAAACAACGAAACGCGCATCCTGTTCCATTACCAGCACACCGCCGATGCCTGGGTGAACGATCTCAAGGTCGAATGGCAGAAGAGTTCGGACAGCCCCTCGCCCATCGTCAACGACATTCAGGACCAGTTCTTCACCGGTGCCGCGGTGGGCGACCGGCCGCAGGACGCGCTGATCCTAGCTTACGGCGGGGGCACCAATTACCAGAACAAGGGCCAGCGCGGCTGGACCGTGCAGAACGACTTCACCTATACCGGGCTCGCCGGCAACACGATCAAGCTCGGCGTCAAGGCGCAATGGCTACAACTCCGCACAATCGCGCAGACCCCATATAATCCGATCTATTATTTCGACGCCGATTATGGCGACAGCGGCTTCAACGACACCGTGCCCTACAAGCTCGAATTCGGCGTGCCGGCCGAGGGCGGCAGCGGCGGCGCCGTCAAGAGCAAGGATTTCCAGCTCGGCCTCTACATCCAGGATGATTGGGATCTCACCGACCGCTTCACCGCCAATATCGGCATCCGTTGGGATTACGAGCGCGATCCCGATTATCTGCACTATGTGACGCCGGACGACGTCGTCTCGACATTGCGCAGCTGGTCAAACCTCGACAACGCCAATTTCAATCTCGATGATTATATCTCGACCGGGCACAACCGCCATGCGCGCACCGGCGAGTTCCAGCCGCGCCTTGGCTTCACCTGGGACATGACGCCCGACGGCCGCTTTCAGCTGTTCGGCGGCTACGGCCGCTCGTACAATCGCAATCAGTTCGACTTCATCTCACTCGAAAACCTTCAAGGCAGCTATAAGTCGGTCCAGTTCCTGTTCGACACCGGCGATCCGCGGCACACCTGCGAAGCTGGCGGCAACTGCATCGCCTGGGATCCGGTCTATCTGACGCAAGCAGGCCGCGACATGCTGGCGACCAGTACGTCTGCCGGCAACCGCGAGATCGATCTGCTCAACAACAATCTCAAGGTGCCTTGGTCCGATCAGTTCAGCATCGGGATGCGCGGTCGCTTCGGCCAGTTCCATCCCGAGATCGGCTATACCCACGTCGTCAGCCGCGACGGCTTCGTCTGGCTGCTTGGCAATCGCCGTCCGGATGGCACATTCTTCGTTCCTGGCGGTGACAACACGTCCAGCGCCAGCCAGCCGTGGTCGTTCCAGCCGCCCGGTTTCAACAACAACTTCCTGATCGGCACCAACGGGATGAATACCAATCTCGATCAGGCGTACATCAAGCTGGACAAGGATTACACCAAAGCCTCGCCGTGGAGCCTGGCCATCACCTATACGATGTCGCTGGCGGAGGAGAACCGCCAGTCGAGCAACCAGTATTCGCTCGATTACCCGAGCATCTATGCCTATCCCTATCTTCGCGCGCTCGGCATACCGAAGCATCGCCTCGTCGCGACCGGCAGCACCGATCTACCGCTCGGCTTCATGCTTTCGGGTAAGTTCCTGCTGCAGTCGCCGACTTATGTGTACGGCACCACGTTGGCCGACGTGCCTGACCCCCAAAACTATCCGGCAGTGCCAATGACGACACAGGGCAAGGGGCCGTGGGTGAAGCAACTCGATCTGGCGCTGACCAAATATATCGGGCTCGGTTTCCTGCATCAGGGTAGCCAGATTCGGCTGCGCGCCGACGTGTTCAACGTATTCAACACGCACAATTATGTGGGCTACATCAGCAACCCGGCCTCGCCCGATTTCGGCAGGCATGATCCCAACAGCTACGACATCGGCGGCTATCCACCGCGGACCTTCAAGTTCACGGTGGGGGTGAGCTTCTGAGCGGCGAAGCCCAGCCTGCCCGCTCGCCCTGAGCTTGTCGAAGCCTGTCCTGGGCGCCTGCCTTGGCGGGCAGTCGAAGGGGCCGTTCTTTTCTTGGCAAGGGAAGGGAGCGGTGCTTCGACAAGCTCGGCACGAACGGGACGGTCGAGTCGGGCCATGTGCCCGGGACGGTCGGCTGCCTCTTCGCGCGCCGAAGGATACATAAAACGATTTGCATTATTCTCGACCGCGTGCTTGCGTCATTGCGCGAAACAAGCGGGAGGGGATGATGGCTCGATCGGCACGGACCGTGTTCGCAGCGGCGACCGGCACGGCGGCGCTGGCGGGATTGCTGTTCGGGTTCGATACCGCGGTCATCTCCGGCGTCACGCAGGCGGTCGAGAGCCACTTCGCGCTGTCCCAGGTCCAGCTCGGCACCACCGTTTCGGCGGCCTTGTGGGGCACGTTGCTCGGCGCGGCGACCGCGGGCATTCCCGGTGACCGGTTCGGCGCGCGCGCAGTGCTGCGCGTGCTTGCGGCGTTCTACGTCATTTCCGGGCTCGGCTCAGCGCTGGCGTGGGACTGGGGATCGCTGCTCGCTTTCCGCTTCATCGGCGGACTGGCGATCGGCGGCTCGTCGGTGCTGGCGCCGGTCTATCTCGCCGAGATCGCGCCCGCCGCGCGGCGCGGGCTGCTGGTCGGCCTGTTCCAGCTCGCCATCGTCGTCGGCATTCTCGCCGCCTATGTCAGCAACGCTGCGGTCGGCGCGCTGGCCGAGGGGGACCTGGCATGGCGCTGGAAGCTCGGCGTCGCGGCGGTTCCCGCGGCGATCTTCCTGATCCTGCTGTTCGGCATCCCCCACAGCCCGCGCTGGCTCGCCGGCAAGGGGCGCGATGCAGAGGCGCTCGAGGTCCTCGCGGCGATCGGCGACCGCGATCCGCCCGCTTCGCTCGCGAGCTTTCGCGCCGCCGCCACCGAGGACGCAGCGCGCGATGGCCAGCGGTTGCGCTGGGCGGTGCACCGCCGGCCGATGATGCTCGCGGTGCTGGTCGCGGCGTTCAATCAATTTTCGGGGATCAACGCGATCCTCTATTATCTCAACCAGATTTTCGCCGATGCCGGCTTCGGCTCGCCCGATCTGCAGGCGATCGCGATCGGGCTCGCCAATCTGGTGTTCACGCTGGTCGGCATGGCGCTGATCGACCGGATCGGGCGCAAGACGCTGCTGCTGGCCGGCGGCGCGGGCACCGCGATCTGCCTTGCGCTCGCCGCGCTGGCGCTGGGCGGCGCGGTGCCGCGTGGGCTGCTGCTGCCGGCGCTGATCGGCTTCATCGCCTTCTTCGCGCCAAGCCAGGGCGCGGTGATCTGGGTCTATATCAGCGAGGTGTTCCCCTCGGCGGTACGTGGCCGCGGCGCGGCGCTCGGCGCGGGCACGCACTGGCTGCTCAACGCGGTGATCGCCTTGGTCTTTCCGATCGCGGTCGCGCGCCTGTCTCCGGCGACGCCGTTCGGCTTCTTCGCGGCGATGATGGTGCTGCAGGTGATCGTGGTCGCGCGCTTCTTCCCTGAAACCAAGGGCGCCACGCTCGAAGCGTTGGAGCACCGCCTGACCTGACGTTGGCCGATCGGACCGGCCGTCCTATAGCGGGATCGTCCGATCGACAGGAGCCATCGCCATCGTGAAAGCCGTCCTGCCCGCGCTTGCCCGACCGCTGCTGGAAGCGCATCTGCCCGACGACCTCGACGTGGCGTGGTTCGAGACGCCCGACGAAGCCAAGGCGATGGTGGTCGATGCCGACATCGCCTGGGTGGACCAGCAGCGCTCGCGCACCGCCGGCGAGATCGCCGCCGAGGGCGAGCGGCTCAAATGGCTGTTCTCGATGTTCGCCGGGCTCGACGCCTTTCCCCTCGACCTCCTTCGGGCGCGTAACGTAACCGTGACCAACGGCACCGGTCTCAACGCGGTGACCGTCGCGGAATATGCGGTGATGGGGATACTGGTCGCCGCCAAGAGGTTCGACGAGGTGGTGCGGATCGCCGACCGCCACGAATGGACGACCAACCCGCCCGGCCGCCTGGAGCTCGACGGCACGAGTGCGCTGATCCTCGGCTACGGCACGATCGGGCGGCTGATCGGCGAACGGCTGGCGGCGTTCGGAGTCGCGGTGACCGGCGTCACGCGATCGGGGCGCGACGGCACGCTGACGCCCGGCGCGTGGCGCGCACGGCTCGACGAATTCGACTGGCTGGTGCTCGCGGCGCCCTCGACCGGGGAGACCAAAGCGATGATCGGCGCCGATGAATTGGCCGCGATGAAGCGCTCGGCCTGGCTCATCAACATCGCGCGCGGCGACATGGTCGACAAGGCGGCGCTGATCGATGCGCTCGAAAAACGACGGATCGCGGGTGCGTTCCTCGACACGGTCGACCCCGAACCGCTGCCCGCCGATGACCCGCTATGGAGCGCGCCCAACGCGATCCATTCGATGCACCTCGCCGGGCGCAGCCAGACGCGCATGTTCCAGCGCGCCGCGGCTTTGTTCCTCGACAATCTCGCGGCATTCCGTGAGGGGCGCCCGATACGCAACACGGTCGATCTCGGCGCAGGCTACTGACGGCAAGGCGCAGTTCAGCGCCATTGCGTTACAATAGCGCCAGCGATGAGCAGGCTCCGCCCCTCCCCGCGCGACCGGATCGGCGCCGCGACCCTCGCCGCCTTGCTGACGGCGGCGCTCGGCTATGCGCTGCTTGCCGGCCTCACGGTGTGGATCGTGCCGGGCGTGCAAACGGCCTTCGCCGCCTTCGACATCGCACCGCCGCCGAGCGAGCCGCCCCCGCCGCCGGTCGCCGAGAAGCCTGCCAAGGCCCCGCGCCGCGAAGGCGCCGCCGCGCCGCCCAACCTCACCTCGCGCGCCACTGACCTCGTCGCGCCCAAGCCGGTCGTGCCGATCGTGACCCCGCCCCTCATCGTGACGCTAAAGGCGGGCACGGGAATCGAGCCGACCAGCGGCAATGCCGCCGTCGTCGGCCCCGGAACCGGCAGCGGCGGAACGGGCAACGGCACCGGCAGCGGCGGTGCCGGCAATGGCGAGGGCGGCGGAGGCGGCGGCACGCCGCCGCGCCAGATCGGCGGCTCGATCAGCAAGCGCGATTACCCGCGCGATCTGTTCGCCGCCGACGTCCAGGGTCGGGTCGGCGTGCTCTACGTCGTCTCGCCCGAGGGGCGCGTGACAGATTGCGAAATCGAGCATTCGAGCGGCAATGCCGAGCTCGACGACGCGACCTGCGACCTCATCGTGCAGCGCTTCCGCTTCCGCCCCGCACTCGACGCGCAAGGGCGGCCAATCGAATCGATGATCGAGGAAAATCACACCTGGGTGATCGATTAAGGACTTGAAGGAATGGCTAGCGTGAACCGTTCGCCCTGAGCTTGTCGAAGGGCGATTGGGCGGGCGCGTGCTCCGACAGGCTCAGCACGAACGGTCTCACCAAGCGCGCATTGCCTCTACCGCAGTTGCACCCAGGTCGGCGCATGGTCGCTGGCCTTGTCGCGGCCGCGATATTCCTTGTCGACACCGGCCTCGATCAGGCGGTCGGCGGCCTGCGGACTGAGCAGGAAGTGATCGATGCGGAACCCGGCGTCGCGCTGCCAGGCGCCCGCCTGGTAGTCCCAGAAGGTCCAGATGCCGCCACCCGGATGCCGCGTGCGTAGCGCGTCGGTCCAGCCTTGCGCGACCAGCGCGCGATAGCCGGCGCGGCTCTCCGGCTGCATCAGCGCGTCATGTTGCATCGCGCTCACCGAGAAGGTGTCGTCGTCATTGGGGATGACGTTGTAATCGCCGGCGATCACCGCGGGCCGCTCCTCGGCGAGCAGCGCCAGCGCGCGATCACGCAGCCGATCGATCCACTTGAGCTTGTAGTCGAACTTGGGCCCGGGCTGCGGGTTGCCGTTGGGGAGATAGATCGACGCAACCGTCAGCCCGTCGACATCGACCTCGAGATAGCGGCTGTGCGCGTCCTCGGGATCGCCGGCGAGACCACGCTGACGCTCGACCGGATCAACGCCTTTGGCGAGCACGGCAACGCCGTTGAAGCCCTTCTGCCCGTGCCACACCGCGCCATAGCCGGCGCCGCGGATATCGGCTTCGGGAAAGGTCTCGTCACTCGACTTGAGCTCTTGCAGGCAGACGATATCGGGCTGCTGCTCGGCGAGATACTCCAGGAGGCGCGGCAGCCGCGCCTTGATGCCGTTGACGTTGTAAGTGACGATCTTCACGCGCTCATCCCGATTGGCTTGTCACCGCCCGGTTAGCACGCAACCTTCACACCGAGAAACTCGAACCGCAGCCGCAGCCCGAGGCAGCGTTGGGATTGTCGACGCGGAACGCCGCGCCGCCCAGCGAATCGACGAAATCGACTTGGGCGCCGCGGACGAGATCGAGGCTCGTCGTATCGACCACCAGCTTGACGCCATCGGTTTCGGCAACTGCGTCGTCGGCCTCGATGCCGTCGGCAAGGCCGAAGCGATACTGAAAACCCGAACAGCCGCCGCCTTCGACCGCGAGCCGCAGCATGGCGGGCTTGCCCTGGCGCTCGGCGATCGCGGCGACACGCGCCGCGGCGGCGGGGGTAAGGACGATATCGGCGAGGTCCGTCATGCCGCCGAGATAGGAGGCGTGCCGGCGCTCGGCAACCGCGCGATCAGTCCTCGCTCTCGGGGATGTTCGGCGTGTCGTCCTTGGTCAGCGAGGCAGTCTGCAGCTTGGCGCTGTCCTGCATCGCGACGAGATAGTCGGCGGTCTGCAGGAACGGGATCGGATTGACCGCGCGCCCGTCGATCCGGACCTCGTAATGGAGGTGGCTGCCGGTCGAGCGGCCGGTCGATCCCATCAGCGCGATTTCCTGCCCACGCTTCACGCGCTGGTTGGGCTGGACGAGGATTTTGGAGAGATGGCCGTAGCGAGTCTGAATGCCCTTGCCATGATCGATCTCGACGAGATTGCCATAGCCGCCGGCGCGACCGGCGCGATCGACGATGCCGTCGGCGGTGGCATAGACCGGGGTGCCGATCGGACCGGGCAGATCGACGCCGGCGTGCATCGCCGCGGTGCCTTTGAACGGATCGCTGCGCACGCCGAAATAGCTCGAGAAAATCAGCTTGGCTTCGTGGATCGGGTGAATCGCGGGGATCGCGATCACGCTGTGCTCGAGCGAATCGAGCTTCTTCCAGCTGGCGAACAGCGACCGGAACTGGGCGTCGGCCACGGCCGCCGGCGAGGCAGCGGCGGCAGCGGCAGGCTCGTAGGGGCCGCCCATCGCTTCATTTTTGTCGCCGAGCAGCCGACCGGGATCGATGCCGAGCTTGCGCAGCTTCGCGACCGTCTCGCGATAATGGAGCTGCGCCATCTGCTGCGCGCGCGCGGCGAGCAGTGTCTGATTGTGCTCGGCGGTGCGGAACGGCGCGAGCACGTCGGCGGCGAAGGCCGGCGCGGGATGCCCGCCGACCGGCATGTTGAGCGCGATCTGATCGGGGCTGATCTTGCCGCTCAGCACGCCGGCGAGGATCGCCTGGCGCTGCTCGATCGTCGTCGCGTGACTTTGGGCGGCGATCTTGATGGCATCGACCTTGGCCTGCATCGCCTCGACCCTTGCCTCCATCCGGGCGACCTTGCCCGCGGGCGTGGTCGGCGCGACGATGCCCGCCGCCTCGGCCATGCTGCGCCCTGCCTGGCCGACGCCATAAGCGGTAAAGCCCAGCGCGATCGCGGCCACGCCCGCGAGCATCGCCTGGCTTCGCGCGCCGAGCGTGATCCGCTTCAACTCGCCGCCGTTGTGAAAGATGATGTCGCGCGGCGAAAATACCGTCCGGAAGCGTGCCAGCGCCGGCGCATCGATAAGATTGGAAAGCTTGCTCATTATTCCCCGGCGACCCGCTCGGGCACGTTCGCGCGCCCGATTTCCATTTCGGTGAAACCCAACAAGTCCCGATGAGCAGCCCCTCCGCTCTTTAGGACACCTGCTTTTGACCCTGCCCTGGTTAACAGGGCAAGCGAAGCGGCCCCGCGACACGTCGAGTCGCGCAGGGCTTGCGGCGAGTCGTTCGCCGGGCGCCTTTCAAGCGCGTGAATTTCCCGGCAATAGCGGATCGTTGCGGAATCGATTCGAGGTCAGGCGGCCAGGCCGCGAACCGCGTCGAGCACCTCGTCGACATGGCCCGGCACCTTCACCTTGCGCCAGATGCGGACAAGTTTGCCTGCCTTGTCGAACAGGAAGGTCGAGCGGTCGATGCCCATATATTTACGGCCATAAAGCGATTTTTCGACCCACGAGCCGAATGCCTCGATCACGCGCCCGTCCTCGTCGGAAGCGAGCGGCACGGTGAGACCGTATTTCTCGATGAATTTTCGGTGCTTTGCGGGACTGTCCTTCGAGACGCCGAGAACAACGGCGCCAGCGCCCTTGAACGCCGCAATATGGTCGCTGAACCCCTGCGCCTCGCGCGTGCAGCCGGTCGTGTCGTCCTTGGGATAGAAATAGAGGACGAACGGCGCGCCGCTATAGCTGCCGAGGCGGACCAAACCGCCATCGGGCAATGTCAGCTCGAGATCGGGCAGCGTGTCTCCTTCAGCGATCGTCATCTCGTCCTCCGATCTCGATCCAGGCGGCGAGCACCTCCTGCCGCGTGGCAGCGAGCGTGGCAACCACTGCCTGCCAATCGGCGACGCCCGCCGCGCGCGCGATCAGGGTCCGCGTCGTCGGTGCCGGCGGCTCGCCGTCGGGCGCGAGCAACCGCGTGGCGACGAGCAGGCGAGTGAGAAAGGCATAAGCCGGGCCGAGCACGGCAGGGACGAGATCATGCGCGGCGAGAGCAGCGATCGCCTCGCCGAGATGCGGATCGAAGCCGGTGCGATGGACGAGCTGCGCGACATGCACCGCGAATTCGAGATCGACCAGCCCACCGGGCGCAAGCTTGGCGTCAAGCGGCCCCTGCGGCGGCTTGTGCGCGGCCATCTCGGCGCGCATCTTTCGCGCTTCGGCGGCGATGTCGCGCTCCGGCCGCTGTCCCGCGAGAACCTCGTCGATCACGGCTTGAACCGCCGCGCGCGCTGGTGCCGAGCCGAATACCGGGCGAGCGCGGGTCAGCGCCATATGCTCCCACGTCCAGGCTTCCTCGCGCTGGTATCGCGCAAAGCCGTCGCGCGAAACGACCAGCGGCCCCTGATTGCCCGATGGCCTCAGCCGTGTATCGATCTCGTAAAGTGGGCCGGAGGCAGTCGGCACCGACAGGGCGCCCGACAGGCGCTGCGCCAGCCGATTGTAATAATGCACCGCGCCGAGCGGCTTCTCGCCGTCCGATTCGGCAGCGTAATCGCCCGTGAACAGGTAGATGAGGTCGAGATCGGAGGCGTGCGTCAGCGCCCCGCCCCCCAGCCGCCCAAGCGCGAGAATGACGAGCTCGCTGTCGGGCACGCGGCCGTGACGGCGCGCGAAATCGGCGACGGTGGCCTGCCCGAGCAGCCCGATCGCCGCCTCGGCGACGCGCGCATAGCCGGCGGCGACCTCGAGCGGATCGCTCGCGCCGGCGACGATCTGCGTGCCGAGCGCGAAGCGCCTTTCGCCGACCACGCGACGGACATGATCGAGCAGCTCCTGATAATCGTCGTGGAGCACGCCGCGGCGCATCTCGGCTTCGAGTTGCTCGACCCTGCCCACCGGATCGAGCGCACTCGCATCGACCAGGCCGTCGAACAATTCGGGGCGGCGGCCGAGCGCTTCAGCGAGCGGCGGGGCGTGGCACAAAATATCACCGAGCAGGCGCGCGAGCGCCGGCTGCGCTTCGAGCAGGCGGAAGAAGTTGATCGCGCTCGGCAGCCGGCCGAGGATCTGATCGAGCCGTGCCAGCGCCGCATCGGGATCGGCGGCGCGGCCGAGTGCTGCAACCATCGCCGGCAACGCGTCCTCCAGCGCGTCACGCGCCGCCGGGCTGCGCAGCGCGGGATATTGGCCACCCCGCCAGCGCTCGATGCGGCGCACCGCCTCCTCGGCATCGCCATAGCCGAGCTTCGTCACGGCCTCCGCGAGACGAACGGCATCGCGCGGCAAGGCAGTATCGTCGTCGGTATCGAGCGAATCGTAAATGCGCGCGACGCGTTCGACATGCGGCCGCAGCAGATCGAGCAGCGCCGAGCCGTCAGGCAGGCCGTGAAGCCCGGCGACGGCGTCTAGCGCGGCGCCCTGGGGCAGGCTGTGAGTCTGGCGATCGTCGATCATCTGCACGCGATGTTCGATGGTGCGGAGCAATGTATAGGCCTCGGCGAGAGCCGTCGCGTCGCCTTGGGCGATCCAGCCAGCGGCGGCGAGCGCGGCCAGCGCATCGCGCGTCGGCGCGACGCGCAGCGCAGGATCGCGGCCGCCATGAATCAATTGATGGATCTGGGTGAAGAACTCGACCTCGCGGATACCGCCGCGCCCGCGCTTCATGTCATAGCCGGGACCGAACGCTTGGCCTTGCGCATGATGATCGCGGATCAGCCGGGACATCGCGCGAATCTCGCCGATCGCCCCGAAATCGAGCGCGCGTCGCCACACGAACGGCCGCACGCCATCGAGGAAGCGCGCGCCGAGCGCTCGATCCCCTGCGGCGGCGCGCGCGCGGATGAAGGCGGCGCGCTCCCACGCCACCGCCTGCGATTCGTAATGGCTGAGCGCCGCATCGATGGGGAGCGCGATCGGCGTCACCTCGGGCGCCGGCCGCAGCCTGAGGTCGACGCGAAACACATAGCCGTCGCTATCGCGCGCCTGGAGCAATTCGACCACGCGGCGCCCGATCCGCACCGCCGCCTCGCCCGGCTCCTCGCGCGCGCGGTGCGGCAGCGTGTCGGGATCGAAGATCAGGATCGGATCGATGTCCGACGAGTAATTGAGCTCGTCCCCGCCCTGCTTGCCCAGAGCGATCGCGGCAAAGCCACGCGGTTCGGCGTCGGGATAGCGTTCGGCGATCGCCGTCCGGATCGCCATGTCGAGGGCGCGATCGGCGAAATCACTGAGCGCGGCGGTGACCTCCGTAAGGTCGAGCACCCCCGCGAGATCGCCCATCGCAACGAGGAGCGCCAGCCGCCGCCGCTCGATCCGAAGCCGTGCGTCGATTGGCGCCGTGTCCGCCACATCGATCGACTCGAGCCCGGGCCACACGCCCGACTCCAGCGTCGCCGCCAGCGCGGATTCGCGCTCGAGCACTTGCCGAAGGAACGAAGAATAGGTCCGCGCGCGGGTGAGGGCGCCAAGAATAGCGTCGCGAGATACTGTGCTTTTCATACAACTAAGCGATTATCGGACGATGTCGCGGGATCATGTCAAGCAACAAATCGGCGATTGGGTCGTTTTTATCGCCATGGCAGCCCTGCCCTTCTCGAATGCCAAGGCGCAACCATCGCGCGGCATTGTCGTCGATCGGCCGCGAACGTCCGATCCGATCGGGCGAGCGCTGCGCAACGCGTTCGACCTCGACGGCTGCCTGCCCGGCGACATGAAACACCTGCTGCAGCGGCTCGACAGCGCGCCGTTCACCTGATCGGATCAGCGGTCGCGGCTCAGATCGTCGACTTCACCCATGATCGTATCGAGCGCGGTCTTGCCATCTTCGAGGCTATGCTCGCGGCGCGACGACAAGTCGCCGCCCGACAGGATCGCTTCCAGCGCGACGCGCCCGCGCGCGACGCGGCTCTTGATCGTGCCCACCGCGACGCCGCAGATTTCCGCGGCCTCCTCATAGGCGAAGCCGCCTGCGCCGACCAAAATCAGCGCCTCGCGCTGGGGCTGCGGCAATTGCAGTAGCGCGCGCTGCATGTCGCCCAATTCGACATGGCGATCCTGGCTCGCCGGCGCCGCCAGCACGCGATCGGCGACGAGATCGTCCCATTCGCCCTTGAAGCGTGCGCGGCGCATCTGGCTCAAATAAAGGTTGCGCAGGATGATGAAGGTCCAGGCGCGCATGTTGGTGCCGGCCTGGAAGCGCTTGCGCGCCGCCCAAGCCTTCATCAGCGTCTCCTGGACGAGATCGTCGGCGACGTCGCGATTGCCCGACAGCGAGCGGCCGAACGCGCGCAGGTGCGGAATGACCAGCGCGAGCTGCTGCTTGAACTCGTCGTCGGGCAGCGCAACGTGCTCGCCCGAACCGGGCTGATCGTCGTCGCGCGCACTGGATTCGGTCATGCAGATCCGTTCGATTGGGTCGGCCGGCGAACCGGCTGGTCATCAGACATAGGCAAGGTCAAGCCGCTTTTCCAGCGACCGGCGAGAAGGCGATGCGGCTCAGCGCAACACCAGGAAGGCGTAGATGACGATGATCAGGACCAGCGAGATACCAAGCACATAGCGCGTGATGTGCGGCGTGGCGCCGGCGCGCGCCTGCTCGGCCTCGAGGTGAGTCGGTTCGTTTTCGTCAGCCATGCCGCATCAACCCCCGAAAACCGTTTTGGGTCCGTATCAAGTCACGCCGTTTTTTGGATAACGCCGCACCGGCCACTCGTGGGCGGCCGGTGCGGCATCAAGCCTCAAGACGCGGGCACCGTCGCCTGGTCGAAGAACAGGGCCTGGCTGATCGCGGCTTTCACCGTCGAGCGCTGGAACGGCTTGGTGATCAGGAAGGTCGGCTCGGGCCGCTCGCCGGTCAGCAGACGCTCGGGAAAGGCGGTGATGAAGATCACCGGCACGTTGAACTTGGCGAGGATGTCCTTGACCGCGTCGATCCCCGAGCTGTCGTCGGCGAGCTGGATGTCGGCGAGCACCAGGCCGGGGCGATCCTCCATCGCCAGCGACACCGCTTCGTCACGCGTGACGGCGACGCCGGTCACGTCATGGCCGAGATCGCGGACGATCGATTCGATGTCCATCGCGATGATCGGTTCGTCCTCGATGATCAGCACGCGCGCGCGCGTCTGCTTCTCGATCTCCGCCAGCGCCTCGCGGACCAGCGAGTCCACCTCGTCGCCGTCGACGCCGATAAGATAGCCGGTATCCTCGGGGGTGAAGCCTTCCATCGCCGTCAGCAGCAGCGCCTGGCGCGACATCGGCGTCATCCGGGCAAGCCGCGCGCGCGCCACCGCCTCGGCCTGGTCGGGCGCGCCCGACGTATCGCCATCGAGCTCATCGTAATTGGCCGAGCTCCAGATCGCCTGGAAGGTGCGGTAGAGGCCGAGCCGCGGATCGACATCGCGGGGAAATTCCTCGGGCGCGGCGACGATCGCCTCCAGCGTCGCACGGACATATTTGTCGCCGTGCGTCTGGCTGCCGGTGAGCGCGCGGCCATAGCGGCGCAGGAAGGGAAGGTGCGGTGCGAGCTGCTGTCCCAGCGACATGATCGGCGTAATCTCCTCAAAGAACCTGTGCCTTAGTGGGATCGCCATCCCCCCATTGCAACGTCGTTCAACCCGTCTCTACGAAAAGTGACCTTTTTCGCGACATTCGCGGGAACCAACGAGACGATCTTTGGTTTCATGATTTCGTCATGGGTTGTATGCGCGCCGGGACACGAGGGCGCAACGCGGCCTCTTGTTATTGATTAACGCCGGTCCGGGACCGGCCGCCTTGAGGGGGACGACGTTGCCTTCGGATCGAGATTTGTCGACAGAGCCGAAGCGGAAAGCGGCAGACAAGACCAAGCAAGGCGGCGGGAACAAGGAAATGGGCGCGGCGCTGCGTTCGGTCTATGACAAGACCGTCAACGAGCCGATTCCAGGCGAGATGCTGGACCTGCTCGGCAAGCTCGGCTGACGCGGCGGGCGATGGACCCGACCAGCGATCGACGGCGCCGCGGCTTGCTCGCCACCGCTGCCCGTATGCCGACTGGCGCCAAGCTGTTCCTGATTCTCAGCGCCGCCTTGCTGCCGTTGGCGGTGATCGCGATCGTCGCGACGCTGCAGACGAATCGCACTGCCGATCAGGGATCGCGCCTGCAGCTGAACGGCGCGGTGCGCGAAAGCGCGCGGGCGCTGGCGATCGAGCTGGTCGGCGATATGACCGCCTTGCGCGTGACGCTGAACGCGCTCGACACCGATAGCGGCGACGCGCCGAGCTGCGCGCGCGCGCAGGGCGTGTTCACCGGCCAGGTCAGGGGCGGATCGCGCTTCATGATCGCCGATCGCCGCGGCGATGTTGTGTGTGGCGATTCGCTGCCGAGCGTATTGCGCGTCAAGGCGGCGGCGAATCCCGATGCGATCACCGCCAGGCTGATCGCGGGCCAGGGCCTGGTGCTGGCAATGCGCAGCGGGAGCGGCGCGACCACCGCCACCGCCTTCTTCCCGACCGACCTGCTCGCGCGGATCGCGCGGCCCAACGGCTTCCTGCCGCCGCACGGCTCGGCACTGCTGCTCGGCGACGGCCAGCTGCCGCTCGAGACGCTGGGCAGCGCCGGCCCCCTCGATCGCCAGCAGCGGACGCAGGCGACATTGGGCTTCGCCGGCCTCGCGCTGCAGATGAGCGTGCGTAGCGCGCCGATTTCCTCGCCGTTGCTGCTCGCCATGCTGTTGCCGCTGCTGATGTGGGCGGCGGCGGCATCGATCGCCTGGCTGGTGGTCGATCGACTGCTGGTGGCACCGCTCAGGCAGCTGCGTGCCAGCGTCGCGCGCTACGTGCCGGGCGAGGAGATCGATACGGGCTCGTCGCGTACGCTGCCGGCGCAGGAACTGCGCGAGTTGGGCGACACCTTTCGCACGATCAGCCGCACCGTCGCCGCGCACGAAACCGGGCTCGCCGAAGGGCTGGTCCGCCAGACCAAGCTGACGCGCGAGGTGCATCACCGCGTCAAGAACAACCTGCAAGTCATTTCCAGCCTCATCAATTTCCACGCCCGCGGCGCGCGGTCGGCCGAGGTAACCAAGGCCTATGCCTCGATCCAGCGCCGGGTTGACGCGCTGGCGGTGGTCCATCGCTATCATTTCGCCGAGCTCGAGGAAAATCGGGGGCTCAGCCTGCGGTCGGTGATCGGCGAACTCGCTTCCAACATCCGAGCCACCGCGCCGGAGAGTTCGGCGGAACTGGGCATCCTTCTCGACATCGAGCCATTTCTCGCAACTCAGGATACCGCGGTCGCGGTCGCCTTCCTTCTCACCGAAATCGTCGAGCTGGCGATGAGCTGCGATCCGCGCGCGCAGATCCGCATTTCGCTACGCGTCGGAGCCGACGCCGATCACGCCGTATTGCGGGTCAGCTCACCGGCGCTGATCGACTGCAAGTCCCTGCGCCGCGACATCGATCTGCGCTACGGTCGTGTGCTCGAAGGGCTGTCGCGGCAGTTGCGATCGGCCCTCCACCACGAGCCGCTTACCGGGGCGTATGAGATCGTCGTGGCGGTCGCCGGGCGCGATTGAAAAAATTTTTGGTGTTCGCGGAACCGGGGCCCGCGCGGGACGTTCTGCTCTTCGGATAGTGACCTTATGCCCCCCCGCTCTCGCTATCCACGACATAGGCCCGGAAGCGTCAACCCTCCCCCCCGGTGACGCTTCCGGGCCTAAATTCTTTTCCCATGCAGTGCTGACGCCGTTCGACGTAACGGTCGACGATGCCGTTGGCTTCACGGAACGAATCGCGGGTGCCGGACATTGATCCCTCGCAAGGTTCTCGGGCCTGCACAGTTCAGGAGACTATCGATGCGTAAACTGGTTGGACTCGCCTTCATCGGCTGCGCGCTGCTGGTCAGCGCGTGCAACACGATCGAAGGCGCCGGCAAGGACGTCTCGTCTGCGGGCGACACCGTCGCCAACACCGCGAACGACGCCAAATAAGCCGGTTCGCTAGATCACGAAATCGGGGGCCTCTCCTGGCGGAGGGGCCCCTTTCTATTCGGCCGGTGCCGCTTCGGCGGCAGCAGCGGCGCGCGAGGCGCTTCGCTCGGTGAACCAGATGCCGATCAGGCCGAGCTCATAGAGCAGGCACAAGGGAATCGCGAGCAGCAGCTGCGAGCCGACATCGGGCGGGGTCAGCACCGCCGCAATCGCAAAGGCGGCAACGATCGCGTAGCGCCGCGCGCCCTTGAGCTGCGCCCGGCTGACGATCCCGGCACGCGCCAGCAGCATCATCAGCACCGGCAGCAGGAAAGCGAGCCCGAAGGCGAACAGGAACTGCATGACGAACGACAGATAGCTGCCGACCGCCGGCAGGGCTTCGCGGTCGACGCCGCCGACATTGCCCTGGAAACTGAGCAGGAAGTGCAGCGCCATCGGCACCGCGACGAAATAAGCCATCGCCGCGCCGGCGATGAAGAGCACCGGCGTCGCGAGAAGGAACGGCAGCAGCGCGCGCTTTTCCTTTTTGTACAAGCCGGGCGCCACGAACTGCCAAAGCTGATTGGCGATCACCGGAAAGGACAGCATCATCGCCGCGAAGAAGGCCACCTTCACCTGAACGAAGAAGGCTTCGAACAGCTGCGTGTAGATGACCCTGTTCTGCCCTGCCCGGAGCAGCGGCTTCACCAGAAAGCCGAAAATGTCCTCGGAAAAATAGAAACAGGCGAAGAAAGTGACGATCAGCGCCACGATGCAATAGATCAGCCGGCGGCGCAGCTCGATCAGATGATCGAGCAGCGGCGCGCGCGTGTCTTCGAGTTCGTCGACCTCGTCGCTCATGGCGCGCGGCTCTCGGGCGCAGGCGCGAGCGGCAACTCGGGCTCATCGTGGATCACCGGTTTTTCGGTCATCACCGGCGCCGGTTCGGCGTCACCTTCCGGCTCGGCGGGTGCGGGAAGCGCAGGCTGCGCCGCCTCGCTCGGCGGATGCTCGGCCATGATCCGCTTGTTTTCCTCAGCCCACTTCTTTTCCATCTCGGCGAGTTCGGCCTCGCGGACCATGGCATCGAAGCCGGCGCGGAACTGGCGCATCGTGCCGCGCGCCTTGCCGACCCAATAGCCGACGACGCGCATCGCCTTGGGCAGATCCTTGGGCCCGATGACGACGATCGCCACCACCGCGACCAGCAGCAGTTCGGGAGACCCGATGTCGAACATTCAGTCAGCCTTGCCGAACGCGGTCGTGGAGGTCAGCGGTCGTCGCGCGGCTCGCGCAGCTTCTCGCCGTCGCGATCGAAGGCGGGCTCGGCGGCCTTGTGCGCCTCGATGCGGCTGGGCTCACGGCGGGTTTCCTCGTCCTCGTCGGCCATGCCCTTCTTGAAGTTCTTCACGCCCTTGGCGACATCGCCCATCAGGTTCGAGAAACGGCCACCGCCGAGGACGAGCACGGCGATGATGGCGACGACAATCCAGTGCAGGGGGCCAAAACTGCCCATGATCATTCTCCTTGGGGGAACCGTTGCTATTTAGTCCGCCTCGTCGGCTTTTTCCACCTCGACCTGCTCGAAAGCGAGATCGACCGGATCGAGCAGCCCGGCGGCGCGCAAATCGTCGATCCCGGGCAAGTCGCGGCGGCTTTCGAGCCCGAAATGCGCGAGGAATTCGGTCGTGGTGGCATACATCAGCGGCCGGCCGGGCACCTCGCGGCGGCCGGCGGGGCGCACCCAGCCCGCCTCCATCAGCACGTCGAGCGTGCCCTTGGAGATTTGCACGCCGCGAATCGATTCGATCTCGGCGCGCGTGACGGGCTCGTGATAGGCGATGATCGCCAGCGTCTCGGTGCCCGCGCGGGAGAGCTTGCGGGGTTCCTCGCGATCGCGGCGCAAGAGGTGCGCCATGTCGGCGGCGGTCTCGAAATGCCAGCGCTCGCCGCGGCGGACGAGCGAGATGCCGCGCCCGGCATAATCCTCCTGCAGCTGCGCCAGCGCCGCGCGGACATCGGCGCCTTCGCCGACATGCAGGCGGATCGCATCGGGCGTCAGCGGCTCCTCGGCAGCGAACAGCACCGCCTCGACCGCGCGGAGGAGATCGTCGGGCGGCGTCATGCCGTCGCCTTGAGATAGAGCGGCGCGAAGGCCGATTTCTGGCGCAGATCGACCCTGCCCTGCCGCGCCAGCTCGAGCGCGGCGAGAAAGCTCGACGCCAGCGCCGACTTGCGGAAACCGCCCTGCGCGTCCGGCGGCAGGAAAGTCTCGATCGTCGCCCAGTCGATCGTGGCCCCTACGAGGCGGGAAACCCGTTCGATCGCTGCTTCGAGCGTCATCACCTGGCGATCGTGAACGACGTGCATCACCGGGCGAGTCCGCGCACTTACCCGGCCATAGGCGGCGATCAGGTCATAGATTTCGGCCTGCCACAGCGCCTTGCGAACGGTGCGCAGCCCCTCGGGCGCGGCGCGCGCGAAGACGTCGCGGCCGAGGCGATCGCGCGCCATCAGCCGCGCGCCGGCCTCGCGCATCGCCTGCAGCCGTTCGAGGCGAAGCTGCAGGCGCAACGCCAGTTCCTCGGGGCTCGGCTCCTGCTCGGGATCGCGCGGCAGCAGCAGTGCGGACTTGAGGAAGGCGAGCCACGCCGCCATCACCAGATAATCGGCGGCAAGCTCGAGCTTGAGCGCGCGCGCCTGCTCGACATAATCGAGATATTGCTGGACGAGCTCCAGGATCGAAATTCGCCGAAGATCGACCTTCTGCGAACGCGCCAGGGCGAGCAGCAGGTCGAGCGGGCCCTCCCAGCCGTCGATATCGATCGTGAGCGTATCGGGATCGGCACTCATCGGCGCATCCTAGCCACAAACCCGCGGTTCACGGAAGCGGCGGCGATCGCGGTCAAATGCTGTGCGCCGAAAACTCGCCGGTCGCGGGATCGAACGAATCGATCTGCATGACGAGGTCCAGATCGGCGCGATACCGTTTTTTGGTCGCACGGGTGCCGGCCGCAGGATCGACCGCTTCGACGATCACGGCGCGGAAGCGGCCGCCGCAATGATCGAGGGCGTATTGCAGCTTCTTCTTGCGGTCGGCGTTACCGGGGCGCCGCACCCATTGGTCGAGATCCGCTTTCGGTCCGGTGCTGTAGAGAAGGGTCGCGCCGTCGCGCCTGATCTGGTCCGCCCACATGGTCACCACGATCGTGCCGTCGACGGGATTCTGCGCGGCCCAGCCCCACCGCACATTGGCGGCGCGAGCGCCGAAACAATCGAAGGCCTCGGTCAGCGTCCGCGTGATCGGCATCAGGCGTTCTTCGGCGCGAGCGCGAGCAAGGCGTCGCGCTTGGCGAGGAGCTCGCTGAGGTCACCCCGCGGCATCTGGCGGCTGGCCATCGCGCGATCGAGCCGTTCGCGCGAGCGCGGCGCGATATCGTCCAGGCGATCGGCGATCTCGATCATCTCGGGCATCCGCGCCCAGCAATCGAGCACCATGTCGCATCCAGCAGCGATCGCGCCCGCCGCCTTTTCGCCCGGTGTGCCGGACAGCGCCTTCATGTCGATATCATCGGTCATCAGCAGCCCGTCGAAACCGATTGCGCCGCGAATCACCTCGTCGATGACGATCGGGCTGAGCGTCGCGGGACGATCGCGGTCCCACGCCTCGAACACGATGTGCGAAGTCATTCCCATCGGCGCGCGGTTGAGCGTGCGGAAGGGTTCGAGATCGACCTCCAGTTCTTCGGCGCTCGCCGTGACGGTCGGCAGCGCGAGGTGCGTGTCGAGCTGCGCGCGGCCGTGGCCAGGCATGTGCTTGACGATGCCGACGACGCCCCCCGCCGCGAGCCCATCGAGAATCGCGCGGCCGAGCGCTGCGACTCGCATCGGCTCGTGTCCCAGCGCGCGACAGGCGATCGCTTCGGTCGTGTCGGGCTGCGCCACGTCGAGCAGCGGCAGCGCATTGACGGTGATGCCGACCTCGGCGAGTGTCAGCGCGATCGCCTGTGCATTGGCGCGCGCCGCCTCGATCGCCGAGACCGGCGCGATATCGTAGAGCGCGTCGAACGCCGGCCCCGCCGGAAAGGCAGGCCATTCGGGCGGCTGCATCCGGGCGACGCGCCCGCCTTCCTGATCGATCAGGACCGGCAGATCGTCACGGCCCGCCAGCTCGCGCAAACTGTCCGTCAAAGCAAGCAGTTGCGCGCGATCCTCGACATTGCGCTTGAACAGAATGTAGCCCGCCGGCGCCGCCTCGCGGAAAAAGGCGCGCTCCTCGGCGCTGAGCGTTGGGCCGGCGAGGCCGAAGATGACAGGCTTCATGCCGTGGCAGCTACCGCAACTCGCCGCCGATCGGAACTGCCTTCCGTTCGTGCTGAGCCTGTCGAAGCACGGCTCTTCGCACCCTGCCCTTCGACAAGCTCATGGGCGAACGGGGGAAGGAAGAGAGGCTCAGGGGACGAAACAACCCTCGCCGGCGACCTTGAGCTTGCCGCAGAGCTGGCTCGCCGCGCCCGCGCTGCCGGCATTGACTCGCAGGCGATAGACCTTGCGCCCATTGACGTCGGCGGCCTCGACCGACTGGCCGAGCGGGGCGAGATAGGCGAAGCGCGTCGACAACCGCTTCCATTGCGCATTGGCGGTCGCCTGATCGGGATAGGCACCCAGCTGTACCACCGAGCCGTTGGCGGCGGCGGCCGCCAACGCCTTGGGCGCGCTGACCGGCGCCTCGGCCTTGAGCGCGCCGCCCGACGCCGGCACCGTCGCGGCGACATGCGCCGCCCCGCCCTGCGCCGCCTGCTGCCTGGCGGCGGCGGGCTTGCCGGCGATCGGCGCCTCGGGAACGGCGTTGAGGTCGATCGCGGCGCCGGCATTGTCGGCGCCCTGGCTGGTCGCCAGCGCCTGCGCGCCCTCGCCCTCGGCCTTCATGCCGCCGGGCTGATCGGGCTTGACCTTGTAATCGCCTGCCGGTGCCTCGATCAGCGCGCCGTTGCCGCCGGCGGGATGGTGGTGCGATTGCAGCCAATAGACGGCGTACACCAGGGCGGCGATGACGACGAGGCCGAGGAGGACGAGGCCGATGACGCGAAGCGTCTGCCCGGCAGGCTCATCGTCAGGCTCGACCGATTCGAGCCAGGGAAGCCGATCCTCGTCACGAAAGTCATCGCCTGACGTCGCCATCAGTTCATCTCCGAAACCGCCTCTACCCCCATGATGGCGAGGCCATTCCTGATAATCTGCCCGATCGCGTCGGCCAAGAAAAGACGCGCGCACGTAAGGTCGGCCCGATCGGGCACGAGGAAGCGCATCTCGGGCCGATCGTTGCCGACATTCCATTGTGCATGAAAAGACGCTGCCAAGTCGTAGAGATAAAAAGCGATCCGATGCGGCTCGCGCGCCACCGCTGCGGTCTCGACCACACGCGGGAACTGCGCCGCCAACTTGACCAGCGCGAGCTCGTCAGTCCCGAGCTGGGACAGATCGGCGACGCGCGGGCATTCGACTCCCGCCTCCGCGGCGCGCCGATGCAGGCTCATGATCCGCGCATGCGCGTAATTGACGTAAAAGACCGGATTGTCCTTCGACGCCTCGACCACCTTGGCGAAGTCGAAATCCATCTGCGCATCGGCCTTGCGCGTCAGCATGGTGAAGCGCACGACGTCCTTGCCGACTTCGTTCACCACGTCAGCAAGCGTCACGAAGTTGCCTGCCCGCTTGGACATCTTGACCGGTTCGCCGCCGCGCAGCAGGCGCACCATCTGCACCAGCTTGACGTCGAACGGCACGCGGCCGCCGGTCAGCGCCTTGACCGCGGCCTGGATGCGCTTGACCGTGCCGGCATGGTCGGCGCCCCAGATGTCGATCAGGGCATCGGCGGTCTCGGCCTTCTGATAATGATAGGCGAGATCGGCACCGAAATAGGTCCAGCTGCCGTCGGACTTCTTGATCGGCCGGTCCTGATCGTCGCCGAACTCGCTCGAGCGGAACAGCGGCAGCTCGACCGGCTCCCAATCCTCGGGCGTCTCGCCCTTGGGGGCGTCGAGGACGCCGTCATAGACGAGGTCGCGCTCGCGCAGCCACGCTTCCGCCGCAGCGGGCTTGCCCGCCGCCTGCAGCTCGGCTTCGGAGGCGAAGACGTCGTGGTGGATGCCGAGAAGCGCGAGGTCGGCGCGGATCATCGCCAGCATCGCCGCCACCGCGCGGGTGCGGAACAAGGCCAGCCATTCGGTCTCGGGCGCGCCGACAAAGGCATCGCCGAATTCGCGCGCCAGCTCCTGCCCGACCGGGATCAGGTAATCGCCTGGATAGAGCCCTTCGGGGATCGCGCCGATCGCCTCGCCCAACGCCTCGCGGTAGCGCAGATGCGCCGAGCGGGCGAGCACGTCGACCTGCCCGCCCGCATCGTTGACATAATATTCGCGCACCACCTTGTTGCCGGCGAATTCGAGCAGATTGGCGAGCGCATCGCCGACCACCGCCCCGCGGCAATGCCCCATGTGCATCGGGCCGGTCGGGTTGGCCGAGACATATTCGATGTTGACGGTGAAGGGCGCAGCGCGGGTGATGCGGCCGTAATCGCTTCCGGCATCGAGGATCGCCGACAGCTCCGCGCGCCAGGTATCGTCGGTCAGCGACATGTTGATGAAGCCGGGGCCGGCAACCGAGACCGATGCGACTTCGTCGAGCTTGCCGAGCTCGGACGACAGCCGCTCGGCGAGCACGCGCGGATTGGTGCCCGCAGGCTTGGCGAACACCATCGCGG
Source organism: Sphingomonas sp. (assembly GCA_051954515.1). Classification (GTDB taxonomy): domain Bacteria; phylum Pseudomonadota; class Alphaproteobacteria; order Sphingomonadales; family Sphingomonadaceae; genus Sphingomonas. Next base: position 35,023 of record JBQCHQ010000001.1, read on the forward strand.
CGTTGGTCGCAAGGTCGCCATGGCTCACATCGCGCGGCGGCTCGACGGTGACGGCGCGGCGCTCCAGCCCCGCCGGCAACACGCCGTCGGCAACGAGCACATCCAGCGCCGCATCGAGATGCGCGGCAAAACGAGCGTAAAGGGTCATGGCGTCCTGATGTTCCGTCGAAGCCGTTCGTGCTGAGCTTGTCGAAGCACCATTCTGCACTCGCGGGCCGAGAAGAAGGGCGCCCTTCGACAAGCTCAGGGCGAACGGCGAATGTTCCATCCGAAAAGCCGACCAGCCCTCCGGAAAGCGGGCGCCTTAAACCAAGCGGCGGCGATCCGCAAAACCTGCGATCAGAAGCCTTCGGGCAAGTCGATCGGCCCGACGACCTCGCGGTAGCGAGCGACCGCATAGCGATCGGTCATGCCGGCGATGAAATCGGCGATATGCCGGCTGCGCCACGGCTCGTCTTCGTCCAGTCCATCGCGCCATTCCGCCGGAAGCGCCGCGGCATCGGCGCGATAGGCGGCGAACAGGCCGTCGACGATGCCGCGCGCCGCGTCGGCCGCCGTCAGCTGCCGCGGATGATGATAGAGATTGGCGTACATGAAGCGCTTCAGGGCGCGTTCCTCCTCGGCCATTCCCGGCGAGAAGCCAACCAATGCGTGATCGGCGGTGCGAACATCGTCCACCGTCGCCACGCCCGCCTCGACGATGCGGCGCGTCGATTCGGCGATGACGTCGTTGACCATCGCGCCGATCTGGCTGCGGACCAGTTCGCCGGTCAGCCGCTTGGATCGCCCGCCGAAGCGCGCCTCGACCGCCGCCCAGCCGCGCGCGACCACCGGCACGGTCAAGATTTGGTCGAAATCGAGCAGCCCCGCGCGCAAGCCATCATCGATATCGTGATTGTCATAGGCGATGTCGTCTGCAATCGCCGCCACCTGCGTCTCGAGCGACGCGCGGCTGCCGAGATCGAGCGGGAATGCGGCATCGGCCGCCGCCAACGCCCAGCCGGGGTGCCGCACCGGGCCGTTATGCTTGGCGAGGCCTTCCAGCGTCTCCCAGGTGAGGTTCAGCCCGTCCCACAAGGGATAGGGCCGCTCGAGCTCGGTCAGCACCCGCAGCGTGTGCCCGTTATGATCGAAGCCGCCCTCGCCTTGCAGCGCCGCCTTGAGCGCATCCTCGCCGGCATGGCCGAACGGCGGGTGTCCGATATCGTGGGCGAGGCACAGCGCCTCGGTCAGATCCTCGTTCAAATCGAGCGCGCGCGCGATCGTGCGGCCGATCTGCGCGACTTCCAGGCTATGGGTCAGGCGGACGCGGAAATGGTCGCCGTCCGGCGCCAGGAACACCTGCGTCTTGTGGCGCAGGCGGCGAAAGGCGATCGAATGGACGATGCGGTCGCGGTCGCGCTGGAAGGCGTCGCGGGGGCCGCGGGCGGTGCCCTTTTGTTCTTCGTGACGGCGGCCGCGGCTGGCTTCCGGGTGCGAGGCCCAGGGCGCCAGCCGCCGCGTCATGCCGATTCGCCGTTCATCTGCGCCTGCAAGTGTCACTTGGCGGGCAGTTTGTCGACCTTCTGCCCCTTGGCGCTGGTGAAGGGGAAAGCCGAAATGCCTTCCTTCTTGAGCGCATTGACGAAATCCTGCGCGGCATCGTCGCTCTTGAACGGGCCGGCGAGCACGCGATTGGTCGCATTGAGCGGGGTCGACCAGCCCTGCTTGCCCTTGAACGCCTCCGGCGCCTTGGCCTTCACCCGCGCCCAGGCCTTGGGCAGGTCATGTTCGTTGGCGCCGCCGGCGACCTGCACGAAGATGCGCGACGGATTGGCTTTCTCTTCCTTTGCCTTGGCGGCCTTTTCGGCGGCAGCCTTGGCGTCGGCGGCCTTCTTGGCATCCGCCGCCTTCTTGGCGGCAGCGGCCTTGCGATCGGCTTCCTTCTTGGCCTCGGCGGCAGCTTTCTCCTCGGCGGCCTTCTTCACGGCGGCGAGATTGGCCTCCTGAAGGCGCTTCGCTTCTGCCGCCGGATCGGGCGCAGGCTTCGCTGCAAGCTCGGCCGGCGCGGGAGCAGGCTTGGCCACCGCGACCTCGGTCGGCGCCGAGGCCGGCGCATTCTGGGGCACCGTCACGCCGAGCTCGGAAGAGGGTATGGTGATCCCGGCCATGATGTTGCGCAGAATGGCATCTTCCTGGCCAACGCGAGCTGCGGGCTTGACCGGTTCGGGCACTGGCCTGGCCGACGTGCCGGCCAATTGGGTCGGCTGAGCCGCGACTCGTTGTGGCGGCGGCACCGTAGCGGGCTTGGCGGCAGCCGCCACATTCTTCTGTGTTGGCGCCGGCTCGCTCTTGGCGGTCGGAACGGCAGCAGTCGTCGCGTTCCTTGTCGCGGGCGGCGCCGGCTCGAGCTTGACCGGGACCGGCCTCGTCATCGCAACGGCCGGCGGCGCGGCTCCACTCGGCGTTGGGCTCGAAAAGCCCGGCTGAGCCTGCTTGCTCGCGTCCGCATCGGCGAGGCGGCGCTCCGGTGCCTGCGGCTTGGCCGATTTGGCCCGCGCCCGTTCCGCCTTTTCGCGTGCGCGCCGCTGCGCCCGCGTCTCGCGGGGCGGCTCGGCCGCCGCGACCTCGACCGGCCTGGATATCGGTTCGGGCGCGAGCGCGGGAAGCGGCGGGATCAGGCGCGCATCCGCGATCCGCTGCGGCGTGGCTGCGACTTCACCGAAATGGACCGCAAAGGCGCGATCGACCGCGGAGAGGCGCGGCAAGCGCTCGAAGAACGGCGCGAGGCCGCTCGCCATGTCGGCGGGCAGCATCGCGTGCGCGATCTTGTCGGCCTGGTCGGGATCGCCGGTCATCGCCAGAATGAAGGCGCGGTCACGCCAGCCGGCATGATCCTGCTTGCGGATCAATGGATCGATCTCGGCGAGCGCCTGCTCACGCTGGCCCGAAATGCCCAGCGACAGCGCGTAGCGCCGCATCGTTTCGGCATCGTCGGGGTTTCGCGCCAACGCCGCGCGATAATCGCGCTGGGCACGCTCCTGCTGGCCGATAAGATCATAGGCAAGGCCGCGCTCGGCCGCGAAATCGGTCATGTCGGCGCCCAGCGCCTCGGCCTGCTGGAACAGCCGCAGCGCTTCGCCGGGTCGCTCCATATGGACGAGCACCGCCGCTTCATCTGCCTTGATGCGGCCGTCGCGCGGGCGCACCGCCTCGGCCCGGCTGAACAGCACGGCTGCCGCCGCCGGGTCGCCGAGCTTGAGCGTCAGCTCGCCCGCCTTGGTCAGCGCATCGGCATTCTTCGGATCGGTGCCGAGGATGCGCATTTGCTCGGCGAGCGCATCGGCGTCGGGCGTGGGCGGCGCGACGGTCAGCGCCGACGTGCCGGGATGCGCCACCTGCGCCGGCGCTGCGGTGGCAATCGCGCACAATGCGACAGCGAAAGCGATGCTGCCGGTTTGGAAATGGGTCTTCATGGATGAGATGGCTTAGACCCGATCGAGGATGAACGTTCCATGCATGCCGCCCCATCACGCGACGGAGCGGCGTGCGCCGGCGACGAACCGGCGCAGGCCATGCTTACTGGTTGTTCTGGCGATGCAGGAAGCGAGGAATGTCGAGCGGGTCCTTGTCCGCGTCCGCACCATTGTCCTCGTCTCGCGCCGCACCGCGCGTGACGTTGGACATCCGCTCGAACAAGGTGCCACCGAGCTTGACGCGCGGTGCGGGCGCCGGCTCCTTGGCGGGCTCGGCCGCTTCCTCGGCAGAGGAGCCGGCCGACAGCCAGCGGCGGCGCGCGGCATTGTGCGATGGCGGCGGCGGGAGGTCGTCGCCGAACACCTTGGGCGCGGCGGCGGGCTGTTCCTCGGGAACCATCGTGTCGGCGCCGAGCACCAGTTCGTCCTCGTCGGCCTTGGCTTCCTCGACCACAGGCTCGCTCTCGGCGACGGGTTCCTCGATTGCCGGCTCTTCGACGGGCGTCGGCTCCTCGGCGATGGGGTCCTCGACCACCGGTTCGGGCTCGGGCGCAAGCACCGGAACCGGCGCCTTGCGCGGCGCGCTGAACGAGAAGGCGCGGGTCGGCTCGGCGGGCGCGGCATTCGCGGTCGCGCCGGCGTCGATGCCGGTCGCCACCACCGAGACGCGGATCTTGCCCTCGAGCTCGGGGTTGAACGCCGAGCCCCAGATGATGTTGGCGTCGGGATCGACCAGCTCGCGGATATGATTGGCGGCTTCGTCGACTTCGAGCAGGCGCATATCCTCGCCGCCGGTGATCGAGACGATGACGCCCTTGGCGCCCTGCATCGACACGCCGTCGAGCAGCGGGTTGGCGATCGCCTTCTGCGCGGCTTCGAGCGCGCGGGCGTCGCCCTCGGCCTCGCCGGTGCCCATCATCGCCTTGCCCATCTCCTGCATCACCGAACGCACGTCGGCGAAGTCGAGGTTGATGAGGCCGGGCATGACCATCAGGTCGGTAATGCCGCGCACACCCTGCTGCAGCACCTCGTCGGCCATCTGGAACGCTTCCTTGAAGGTCGTGTTCGCGTTGGCGATCAGGAACAGATTCTGGTTGGGGATGACGATCAAGGTGTCGACGAACTTCTGCAGTTCCTCGATGCCGGCCTCGGCGGATTTGGCGCGGCGGCTACCCTCGAACGAGAAGGGCTTGGTGACGACGCCGACGGTCAGGATGCCCATGTCGCGCGCCGCCTTGGCGATGACGGGGGCAGCGCCGGTGCCGGTGCCGCCGCCCATGCCCGCGGCGATGAAGCACATATGCGCGCCTTCGAGGCTCTTCACGACCTGGTCGATCGTCTCCTCGGCGGCCGCGCGGCCGATCTCGGGCCGCGAGCCGGCGCCCAGCCCCTGGGTGATCTTGGCGCCCAGCTGGATTCGCTGCGGCGCGCTCGATTGCTTCAGCGCCTGCGCGTCGGTGTTGGCGACGAGGAACTCGACCCCCTGCACCTCGGCGCGCATCATGTTGGCGATCGCATTGCCGCCGGCCCCGCCGACGCCGATCACGGTGATCCGGGGCGTCAGCTCGTCGACGTCCGGTGCAAGAAATTCGATGCTCATCGCCCTATCTCCGCCCTACCTCCCGAATACGCGGAGGCAATATCTAGAATCCGCCTGCTTTTGCACGATGCCCCGAGCCGGTTAAAGACAAAATCAGGGGACCGCGCCATAATTCCTTAATAATTCGCTTTCACCGCCGAAACGAACCGCTTGATCGCTGCGAAACCGCTCGGGCGATGGATTGTCTGATCGATGCGCGCCGTCGCTCGCAGGTCGACTGGATTCGACGCCGCATAGTAAACCAGCCCCGACAGCGTGGCGAAAGCCGGCCCGGCATGTGCTTCGGGCAGGGCGACCAACCCGCGCGGTCGGCCGATTCTGACGGCGCGGCCGAGTGCCTGCTGGAAATAATCGGCGATGCCGTTCAATTCCGCCCCGCCGCCGGTCAGCACGATCTGCCGACCGACCGGGCCTTCGAAGCCCAGTTCCTTGAGCGCCGTCTGGATTTGCCCCGTCAAATGCTCGAGCCGCTGGCGGATCACCGCAATCAACTGCGCGCGCGTGATGCGATTGCCCTCGGTCGCGTCGTCCTCGGCAATCGGCTTGACCTCGATCATGTCGTGATTGTCGCGCGGGCTCATGTTCGCCGAGCCGTGGAAGCACTTCATCCGCTCGGCCTGCGCACGCCGCGTCCCGAACGCCGAGGCGATATCGTCAGTGATGTCCGCGGCGCCATAAGGGATCGAGGTCAGGCCGACAAGCATCCCGCCGGCGAACAGCGAGACGTTGGTAATCCCCGCCCCCAATTCGACCAGCGCGACGCCCAGCTCGCGCTCCTCGTCGCTGAGGCATGCGAGCCCCGTCGCCACCGGCGCGGCGATGATCGACTTGACCTCGAGATGGGCGCTGCGGACGCACAGATCGAGGTTTCTGACCGGCGAGCCGTCGGCAGCGACGACATGGATGCACACACCGAGCCGGTCGGCATGCAGCCCCAGCGGCTTCTTGACTCCGGTGAGCCCGTCGAGCGTGTAGAGCGTCGGCTGCGCGTGAAGCACCATCCGCCCGGCGGGGTCGATCGATTCGCGCCCGGCCTGGAGCAGCTCATCGATATCGGCCTGCTCGATGCGGTGGCCGCCGAGCTCGACCTCGACCGAAGCGACGTCGCTGACCAGCCCGCCGGCCGAGAAGCTGACCCAGACATTCTCGATATTGGTCCCGGCAATCCGCTCGGCCTGCTCGACCGCCTCGCGCACCGCAAGCTCGGTCGCTGCCATGTCGGCGATATAGCCGCGCTTGACGCCGCGGCTTTCGCGTTGGCCGGTGCCGAGCACGATCAGCTCGTTGCCGTCGCCCTTCTGCGCGATCATCGCCGACACCTTGGACGAGCCGATGTCCAATGCCGTGATGAGACCTTCGGGTGCTGCCTTGGCCATCCCCCTGTTACCCCTGCTCGATGCCGCCGGTCGGCTGACCGCGGCGCCCCGTCACGCCATCATACACGGCTGGCTGGCCATGTGAATCCTCGCTGACGTCATGATTGACGATTGTCTCGCCCTTGCGAGCGACGAGCTTGGTCGGGTCGCGCATGTCGAACCGCGTGAAGCCGCGCCCGAGCAGCCGGTCGCGCCCGTCCATCTCGGCGAACTTGACCAATGCGGCCGGCGCATTCTCCTCGGGCAGTTCGAGCGTCTCGCCGCTGTCGAAGGTCAGGTTCCAGCGGCGATTGCCGACCCAGGTCGCGGCGCGAACGCGTGGGCGCAGCGCCGGCGCCGCTTCGAGCAGCGCCTGATAGGCCGGCTCCTGCGTGTTGGCGTTGGGCCCGATCACCAGCGGCAGATCGGGCATCGCCTGGGGCGACACGTCGGAGAGGAGCACGCCCGAGGCATCGATCAGCATCAGCCGCCCATTATCCTGCCACACCGCCGCCGGGGTGCGCTCGTCGATATGGATGAGCAGCATGTCGGGCAGCCGCCGCGAAACGTGCGCGTCCTTGATCCAGCCATATTGCAGCAGTTGCTGGCGCACGTCTTCCAGGCTGACCAACGGCATCGCGCGCGATTTCTGATCGAGTGCGATCGCATAGACGGTCTGGTCGTCCATGTTCTTGAGGCCGGTGATCTGAATCTGCTCGACCTTGAGCCCGGCGCGCCCGAGGCTCTCCGCGAGCGCGGTGCCGACCATGCCGGGGATGCCTAGCCATGTCGCCGCGCCCAGCGCGAGCAGCGCCACCGCTGCGACAATCGCCCAGGTGACGAGGCGCTGCAGCGTCTCCTCGGAAATGCCGACGAGCGCGATCAGGCGGTCGCCGAGCGACTTCTTCTGTGCCTTCTTGCCGCGCACCACCGCTCGGCGCGGCGGCGGGCCGCGGCGGATGGTGCGGCTCACGAGGCGGGTTCCTTCATCGCCTCGTCGACGATGTGCTGGACGAGATCGGCATAGCTCATTCCTGCGTGCCGCGCCTGTTCGGGAACGAGGCTCAAGGGCGTCATGCCTGGCTGGGTGTTGACCTCGAGCAGGAACAGCCCGTCCTCGCCGCGTTCGTCATCCCAGCGAAAGTCCGAACGGCTGCAGCCTCTGCAGCCGAGCAGCCGATGCGCCTCGAGCGCGATCCGCTTGCACGCTTCGGCGATCGCGTCGGGAATGTCCGCAGGGCAGACATGATCGGTCATGCCGTCGGTATATTTGGCGTCGTAATCGTAGAAGCCGCTCTTGGGCCGCAATTCGGTGACGCCGAGCGCCTCCTGCCCAAGCACCGCCGTGGTCAGCTCACGCCCGCGGACATAGGGCTCGGCGAGCAGCTCGTCGAACTCCTGCCACGGTCCCTTGACGTCGCGGCCGATCGGGTGGCCGTAATTCCCCTCGGCGGTGACGATCGCGACGCCGACCGACGAGCCTTCGTTGACCGGCTTCAGAACATAGGGCCGCGCGAGCGGATCGCCCTCGTAGAGGCTCTCGCTCTTGACGATGCGCCCGCCGGGCATCGGGACGCCGTGCGGCACCAGCGCCTGCTTGGTCAGCACCTTGTCGATCGCGATGACAGAGGTCGCCATGCCCGAATGAGTGTAGCGAAGCCCCATCAGGTCGAGCATGCCCTGCACCGAGCCATCTTCGCCCGGCGTGCCGTGAAGCGCGTTGAACACGAGATCGGGCTTTGCCGCAGCGAGCCTGAGCGCGACATCGCGGCCCATATCGATCCGCGTGACACGATGCCCGAGCGACTCCAGCGCCTCCGCGACGCCTGCGCCCGACATCAGCGAAACCTCGCGCTCGGCGGACCAGCCGCCCATCAGCACCACGATGTGGAGACTCATCCGATCCTCCCCGGAACGGGGAGGGGGACCAAGACGCGAAGCGGCTTGGTGGAGGGGCGGTCAATCGGGGCGAGTCGCTTTTGGCTGGCGCCCCTCCACCATCTCCGCTGCGCGGAGACGGTCCCCCTCCCCCTGCGGGGGAGGATCGCGAAAGTCGTGCTCACGCCCTCACCCCCACGCGCTGAATCTCCCACTCCAGCATCACACCCGAATGCGCCTTCACCCGCTCGCGCACTTCCTCGCCCAGCGCCTCGATATCGGCGCTGGTCGCCTCGCCGAGGTTGAGCAGGAAATTGCAATGCTTTTCGCTGACCTGCGCATCGCCGCGGCGCAGCCCTCGGCAGCCGGCAGCATCAATCAGCCGCCACGCCTTGTCGCCGTCGGGGTTCTTGAAGGTCGATCCGCCCGTGCGCGAGCGCAGCGGCTGCGAGGCCTCGCGCTCGGCGGCGATGCGGTCCATTTCCGCGCCGATCGCGGCTTTGTCGCCGGGCGTGCCCTCGAACACCGCCTCGACCACCACCGCCCCCGCCGGCAGATCCGAATGCCGATAGGTGTAGCCCAGCCGCTCGGCCGGCCATGTCTCGACCGCGCCGTCGCGCGTCACCACCGTCGCCTCGATCAGGATGTCGCTGGTGTCGCGGCCATAGGCACCGGCGTTCATCCGCACCGCGCCGCCGACCGTGCCGGGGATGCCGCGCAGGAACTCGAGTCCCGCTATGCCAGCGTCGCGCGCCGCGCTGGCGACGGTGATGCCCATCGCCCCTGCCCCGGTGCGCACGCGGTTGCCGGGCTCGACCGTTACCTTGGCCATGGCCTTGGGCAAGCGCACCACGACGCCCGGCACCCCGCCGTCGCGCACGATCAGGTTCGAGCCGACGCCGACCGGCAGCACCGGCGTCTCGGGATCCAGCCCGGCCATGAAGCTCGCGAGGTCCTGAACGCTCTCGGGCCGCACCAGCCATTCGGCCGGCCCGCCGGTGCGAAACCAGATGAAGTCGGCAAGGCTGCCCTGATGCTCAGCGGTGCCGCGAAGCGGCGGGAGGGCGTAGCAGACGGTCACTGCCCCAACCTCCGTTCGCCCTGAGCTTGTCGAAGGGCGTCCTCGCGATCGCCAGCTCGGGCTTCGACAGCCCCGGATCCAGTCCGGGGCCGAACGGATCGGGACACTCGCGCCGCTTCGATCGCGCTCGCCAGGCCCGCCGCCCATTTGGTGATATCGCCTGCGCCGAGGCACACGACGAGATCGTCCTCGCGGATCGTCCCCGCCAGCGCCTTTGCCAGCGCGTCGGCATCGGCGACGGTCGCCGCCGAACGATGCCCGCGACACTTCAGGCCGTCCGCCAGCGCGAGCGCGTCGATCCCCTCGATCGGCGTTTCTCCGGCGGCATAGACCGGGGTGACCAGCACCATGTCGGCGTCGTTGAAGGCGGTCTGGAACTCGCCCATCAGGTCGCGCAAGCGCGTGTAGCGGTGCGGCTGCACCACCGCGATCACGCGCCCCTTGGTCCCCTCGCGTGCCGCCGCGAGCACAGCGCGAATCTCGACAGGGTGATGGCCATAATCGTCGATGATCGGCACGCCCGACACTTCGCCGACGCGGGTGAAGCGGCGCTTGACCCCGCCGAACGCGGCGAAGCCCTGCTGGATCGTCGCATCGTCGATGCCGAGCTCGATCGCGACGCCGATCGCCGCCAGCGCGTTCTGGACGTTATGTCGGCCGGGCATCGGCAGCCAGATGCCCTCGATCGTCCGCGTCTCGCCATCGCGGTTGCGGATCACCACGTCGAAGCGGTTGCCGCCCGGCACCGGCACCACGTTCTGCCCCCGCACATCGGCTTGCGCCGCGAAGCCGTAAGTGACGATGCGCCGGTCGCGGATGCGCGGCACGATGCCCTGCACCTCGGGATGATCGAGGCACAGGAACGCCGCGCCGTAGAAGGGCACGTTCTCGACGAACTCGACGAAGGCCGCTTTGACGCGGTCGAAATCGCCATAATGGTCGAGATGCTCGGGATCGATATTAGTGACCACCGCGAGCGTGCCGTCGAGGCGCAGGAAGCTGCCGTCGCTCTCGTCGGCCTCGACCACCATCCAGTCGCTCGCGCCCAATCGCGCGTTCGAGCCGTAGCTGTTGATGATGCCGCCATTGATGACCGTGGGGTCAATCCCACCGGCATCGAGCAACGCCGCGATCATCGAGGTCGTCGTCGTCTTGCCGTGCGTCCCCGCCACCGCGACGGTCGACTTGAGCCGCATCAGCTCGGCGAGCATTTCGGCGCGGCGCACCAGCGGGATTCGCCGCTCGAGCGCCGCCTCCACCTCGGGGTTGCCGCGCTTGACCGCTGTCGACACCACCACCACCGCGGCGTCGCCGAGATTGTCGGCGCTATGGCCGATATGGACGGTGATGCCCTTGTCGCGCAGCGCCTGCACCGTCGCGCCTTCGCTGAGGTCCGAGCCCTGCACCGTATAGCCGAGATTGTGCATCACCTCGGCGATGCCCGACATGCCGATGCCGCCGATGCCGACAAAGTGGATCGTGCCGATGTCGGTGCCGACCCCCTTCATGCCGCCACCTCCTGCGGCAGCGGCACGCCATATTCGCGCGCGCCCTCCTGAGCGGGCGCGAGGCGCTCGACCAGATCGGCAAGGTCGCGCGTCGCATTGGGCCGGCCGCAGCTCCTCGCGCGCGCCGCGGCGTTCTGCAGCGCCTGCGGATCGAGCCCGAGCTTCTGCATCTGCTTGGCGAGCTCCTTGGGCGTGAACGCCTTCTGGACGATCGTCCGGGCGCCGCCCGCTTCGGTGATCTCGCGCGCATTGGCTGTCTGATGATCGTCGGTCGCGATCGGCAGCGGCACGAGGATCGCGGGGCGCCCCGCCGCAGTCAGTTCAGCGATCGTCGAGGCGCCCGCGCGCGCGATCACCAGATGCGCCCAGGCGAGCTGCTCTGGCATATCGGGGAGGTAGGTCGCGAGTTCGGCGGCGATCTGGAGCTCGGCATATTTGGCGCGCGCAGCGTCGATATCCTCGATGCGCGCCTGATGCGTCACCTGGAGGCGGCGGCGGAAGCTGACCGGCAGCATCGCGAGGCCGTCGGGCACCACCTCGCTCAGCACGCTCGCGCCCTGGCTGCCGCCGGTGACGAGGACGCGGAAGATGCCGTCCTCTTCGAGCAGCGGATAGGGGCGATCGCGCAATTCGAGCACCGCCTCGCGCACGGGATTGCCGACAAGATGCGTCTTTGCCTGCCAGTCGGGCTTCATCCGCTCGACCTCGAGATAGGAGGTGGCGATCGCATCGACCTTGCGCGCGACGAAGCGGTTGACGCGGCCGAGCACCGCGTTCTGCTCGTGCACCGCAGTCGGGATCCCGGCCTTGAACGCGGCGAGCAGCGCGGGAAGCGCCGGATAGCCGCCGAAGCCGATCACCGCCTCCGGCTTGAAGGTGCGATAGAGCTCGACCGCCATCGCGCGGCCGGCGAGCACCTGCCGCGCGCCCTTGAGCCAGCCGATCGGCCCGCCCGCCATTCGACCCGCGGGGAGGATGTGCGTCTGGACCTCCTCGAACAGGCCGGGGAAACGCACCCCGCGCTCGTCGGAAACGAGCGCGACACGGTGGCCGCGGCGGGTGAGCTCTGCGGCAAGCGCGGCGGCAGGGACCATATGGCCGCCGGTGCCGCCGGCGGCGAGGACGAAATGGCGTTCGCGTGTCATGCCCCGCTCCATCGCACGACATAGGGAGAGCGCGTCAAGAACGGGTTTCGCCGCGTGAACGCGAGCAGCAGCCCCATGCCGATCGACAGCGCCACCATTGACGAGCCGCCATAGCTGATGAACGGCAGCGTCATCCCCTTCGACGGCGCCAGCCCGGTGTTGACCAGGATGTTGATCGTCGCCTGTGCCCCGAACTGGGTCGCCAGCCCCGCGGCGGCGAGCAGCCGGAACTCGTCCTGTTCGTCGAGCAGTTTGACGAACACCCGGATGACCAGCGCGAGGAACAGCAAGGCGACCAGCGCGCAGGCGATCAGCCCGAACTCCTCACCGATCACCGAGAAGATGTAATCGGTATGCGCTTCGGGCAGCTTGAACTTCATCACCCCGCCGCCTGGCCCGGTGCCGGTCAGGCCGCCGGCGGTGAGCGTCGCATGCGCCATGTCGGTCTGGTAATGATCGATCTGGGTCGTGTCGGTATCGGGAAACAGGAAGGCGTCGATCCGCACCCGCGCGGTCGAATAGAAGGTGTAGGCGGCGAGCAGGCCGACGGGCACGCACGCGATCAGCGTCACCAGCGCCCGCCATGACGTGCCCGCGATCATCAGCAACGCCATCCAGACGAGGCCGAAGATCATCGTTTGCCCGAAATCGGGCTCCATCATCAGCAGCGCGCCGATCGTCGCGGTCAGCGCCAGCGTGATCGGGAATACCGGCAGCTCGCTGTCCTGCGCGCGCAGCGAGAGCAGCCACGCCGTCGTCACGATGAAGAAGGGCTTGAGGAACTCGGAGGGCTGGAATTGGCCGATGCCGACCCCGAACCAGCGCCGCGCGCCGTTCGCCGCCGAGCCGACGAAAGGCACCGCGGCGAGCAGCACCACGCAGACCACGCACCCGAGGATGGCGAAGCGCTTGGCGGTGTTGATCGGCAGCATCGAGACGACGAACATCACCGGCAGCGAGAGTGCCACCCAGGCGAGCTGGCGCCAGAAATAGTAAAGCGGCGCGATGTGGCGCGAGCCGCCCGAATAGCGCACTGCAGAGGCCGGCGAGGCGGCGGCGACCGCGATCAGCCCGATCGCGATCAGCACCAAGGCGATCAGCAGCAGCACGCGGTCGATGTCCCAGAACCACATGGCGAGCGGAGTCGCGTCGCCGCGCCCGCTGCGCGGCTTGAAACGGGCGATCAGCCCGGCCCTTTCAGCGGCGACGTCGTTCATGCCAGCCCCTCCACCGCCGCGCGGAACGCATCGCCCCGCGCCTCGTAATCGCGAAACTGATCGAACGACGCGCAGGCCGGCGACAGGAGCACCGTCTCGCCCGCGCGCGCATTGGCCGCGGCCGCCACTACCGCGGCATCGAGCGTGCCGCTTTCGTCCACCGGCATATGAGGGCGCAGCAACTCGGCGAAGCGCGGTCCCGCCTCGCCGATCGTGTAAGCGCGCGCGATGCGACCGAAATGCGGGCGGCAAGCGTCGAGATCGTCGCTCTTGGCCAGCCCGCCCAAAATCCAGTGGATGCGCTCGAACGCCGCCAGCGCGGGCGCGACGCTCTCCGGATTGGTCGCCTTCGAATCGTCGACATAGGCGACGCCGTTGCGCTCGCCGACCCGCTGCATCCGGTGCGGCAGGCCAGTGAAGGTCTCCAGCCCCTTGTCGATCGCCGCCTCGGCCACGCCCAGCGCACGCGCCGCAGCGATCGCCGCCAGCGCGTTCTGCGCGTTGTGCGGGCCCTGCAGGCTCGGCCAGCGCGACTGATCGAGGCACACGCCCGGCGCGATCTTGGTGAGATGCTCGCCCCGCGCTGCCAGGCTACGCGCGATCGCTGCCGAAGCCGCATCGCCGATGCCGATAATCGCCTCATGCTCGGGCGTTTGCATCGCGAACAGCCGCGCCTTGCTGTCGGCATAGGCCTGGAAATCGGCGTAACGGTCGAGGTGATCGGGCGTAATGTTGAGCAGGATCGCGACGTCGCAATCGAGGCTCTGCGTCAGGTCGATCTGATAGCTCGACAGTTCGAGCACATAGACGCCGCCCTCGCGGAGAGGCTCCTGTGCGAGGATCGGCAGCCCGATATTGCCGCCGAGACGCGCAGGCACGCCAGCGGCTTCGAGGATGTGGTGGATCAGCGCGGTGGTGGTCGACTTGCCATTGGTGCCGGTGATGCCGACCACCTTGTGCGGCGGCAGCTCGGCGCGCACTTGGGCGAACAGCTCGATGTCGCCGATGATCGGCACGCCTGCCGCGCGCGCCTTGGCGGCGATCGGGTGACGGTTGAGTGGCACGCCCGGGGAGACGACCACGCCAGCAAAACCGGCGAGATCAAGCGCCTCGGGATCAGCGATAATCAGATCCTCCCCGGCACGGGGAGGGGGACCAGCCGCAGGCTGGTGGAGGGGGCTGGCCGCAAGCACACCTTCTGAGACAGTTGCCCCACCACCACGCCCGTCGCGAGCGGTCCCCCACCCCCGGCCGGGGAGGATCGTGGTACCCCAAGCCTCCGCGTGATCCCCAGCCACCA
>JBQCHQ010000002.1:0-12323 GCA_051954515.1 Sphingomonas sp.
GATCTGGCCCATGCCCTTCATCTTGTTGAAGCGCGGGAAGTTCATCAGCATCGCGAAGCTGGCGAACAGCTGCAGCCCCTCGGTGAAGCCGCCGAACATCGCCAGCGTCTTGGCGATGTCCTCATCGGTGTCGACGCCGAAGCGCTGCAGGTAATCGTGCTTGTCCTTCATCTCGGCATAGTCGAGGAAGGCGCCGTATTCGCTCTCGGGCATGCCGATCGTGTCGAGCAGGTGGCTGTAGGCGGCGATGTGCACTGTCTCCATGTTGGAGAAGGCGGCGAGCATCATCTTGATCTCGGTCGGCTTGAACACGCGGCCGTATTTGTCGTGGTAGCAATCCTGCACCTCGATGTCGGCCTGGGTGAAGAAGCGGAAGATCTGCGTCAGCAGGTTGCGCTCGTGGGGCGTAAGCTTCTGCGCCCAGTCGCGGCAATCCTCGCCCAGCGGCACTTCCTCGGGCATCCAGTGGATCTGCTGCTGGCGCTTCCAGAAGTCGTACGCCCAGGGATATTCGAACGGCTTGTACTGCTTGCGGGCTTCGGTGAGGGACATGGGGCGGAACTCCTGGGTCAGAACTGAATGGGTTGGATGTTGGGGACGGGACCGAACACGCCAAGGCAGAGTGCGAGAACGAGCAGCCAAAAGACCGGCGCGGCGACCATGAAGATTTGGCCGATCTGGCGCACCTTGGCGGGCGGTTGTCGGAGCCGCGTCGCCAAACGCTCCGCCCCGCGCGAAAACCGCACGCCATTGGCGAACACACCAAGGCAGATCAGCGTCGCGATCGCCAGAAAGAGCCAGCCGCTCACCATCACCGCCGCTCGCGGTATATAGTGCGGGTGACGACCTTTGTCCCGCCGCGATGGGCGCCGACGCCGAACACCATGATGCCGAGGAAATAGCCGAAATCGTACCAGCCGCCATTGTTGGGGACGGCGTAGATCGCGACGTCGGGCATGAACAGGCTCAGCACCCAGGCGACCGGGAAGATGAAGCCGTGCCACAGGCCCAAGAGGAAGCCGGGCGTCTCCGGCGTGTGCGCGACGGCGCTCGATACCTCGTGCGCGCAAGATGCGAGCGCGGCGAGGGGGGCAAGCGCAACCAAGCGGCGGGCGGCTCGTTTCATGGTCGAACCCTTATGAGGAGGAACACGATGGCCGATACCAGCAGCATCCGCGAGCATATGAAGGTGGTTGGCGCCGACGGCGTCCATATCGGCACCGTCGACCATGTGGACGGCGACCGCATCAAGCTCACCAAGGACGACAGCCCGCAAGGGCCGGAGGGTGAGGGGGCGAAGCACCATTACATCCCCGCCGGGCTGGTCGCCGAGGTGGAAGGCGACACCGTGCGCCTCTCCGCGACGGCGCAGAATGCCGAGGACATGTTCGAAGAGGCGGAATAGCGCCGATCTCCGGGAACTGAGCGCATGGCTACCCTTATGCGTCATTCCCGCGAAAGCGGGGACCCATCTCGTGCTCGTCGCACCCGGCGGGACGGTCGGGAGATGGGTTCCCGCTTTCGCGGGAATGACGTGATGGGGGGAGGATCGGCGCACACCCATCTCAACTGCCCTTCGCCGCGACGACGGCGGCGTCCAGACGGTCGGCATAAGCGTTAAGGACTGCGGCGGTCTTGCCGACATAGGCTTGCGCGTCGTCGAAGCGGCGCTGCTCGATCCCTTCGCGCACGCCAGGCAGCGTCTTGGCGCCGTAACCAGTGAGCGTGCCGGGGGCGTAGATCAGGTTCTGGTACCACGGCCGGCCGGGCAGCCCAGCGGGGTCGAGCAGCAGCTGGTCGATGTCGGCCAGCATCGCGTCGATCCGCTGACGGGTGGCGGCGGGCAGCTTGTCCTCGCCCGCCAGCATCCGGTCGGCAGCCGCCGCCGATTTGGTGAGCCGGTCGGACGCATCCTCCAGCGGCAGCATGTCGATCAGCGGGGTGATGCCCTTGGCCTCCGGCGCGCCGGTCGGGTCCTCGGGATCGGCGGCGAGCTCAAAGTCATGGTCGGCTGTCAGGTCCTTGAGCGCGCGATCCTTGTTGCGCTGGTCCGCCGCCAGCTTGGTCACCTCGTCGACATAGCGCGCGACGGCGGCCGCAAAGTCCGAATAATGCGCCGGCACGCGCTCACCGTCGGCGGCGCGCAGCACCAGCCGGCCGACCACCTTCGACAGCGCCGCGCCGTAGGCGAGCCCCGGATCGTCGAAATGGGTGACGTGGTAGAAGGTGTCGTACGCCGAATGGTACGAGCCGCCCGCCGCATCCTCGCCGCCGAAGCCGAGATCGATCGAGGCGATGCCCAAATGCTGGAGGAAGCTCGAATAATCCGATCCCGAGCCAAGTGCGCCCGCCGGCAAGTCGCCGCCCGCCTTGGCCGCGGCGAGCGTCGCCTTATTGACGCTGTCGGGGTGCTCGTAATGCTCGACCAGCACGCGCGCGCGGGCACGGTCGGCGACCGGCACGCCGGTCTGCGGATCGGCCACGTCGCGCGCGGCCTGGGCGACGAAATGCTGCAAATCGTGGCTTGCCCCGGCGTTGAGATAGCCGCGGCCGTTAGTGTCGGTGTTGATGTAGACGACCGCCTTTTGCTTCAGTTCGGCGGCGTGCGTTTCGGCCCATTCGGTCGAGCCGAGCAGGCCCGGCTCCTCGCCGTCCCAGCTCGCATAGACGATCGTGCGGTCGGGCCGCCAGCCTTGCCTGACGAGCGCACCCAATGCCTTGGCCTCGTCGAGCATCGCGCTGTGCCCGGTCAGCGGATCGGCGGCGCCGAACACCCAGCCGTCGCGGTGGTTGCCGCGGATCACCCATTGGTCGGGCTTGGTCGCGCCCTTGAGCGTGGCGATGACGTCGTAGAGCGTCTTCAGCGACCAATCGGACTTGACCGCGAGGTGAACCTTGACCGCATCGGTGGTACCCCAGTGGTAGGCAAGGCCGAGCGCGCCGCGGTTCGATCCGGTGACGACGGGCCCCTGCATCGCCGCGAGCAACTTCGCCGCATCGGCATAGCCGATCGGCAGCACCGGGATCTTGAGGATCGTCACCGCCTGTTCGCGAGTCAGCCGCTTGGCATTGTCGGTCGCGCCGACGCCGGGGGTCAGCGGATCGCCCGGATAGGTCGTCATGTCCTGCACCGAGCCGCGCTGCACGCCATGCGGCGGCCGCCCGCCGCCTTGCGGGTAGCTGTCCCATTGGGCGTAGCCGTCATTGGCGGGATCGGAATAGATGAGGCAGCCGACCGCGCCATGTTCCTGCGCGAGCTTGGGCTTGAGCCCTCGCCAGCCGGCGCCGTAGCGCGCCAGCACGATCTTGCCCTTGACGCTGATCCCGCGCCGCGCGAGCGCGTCGTAATCGTCGGGCATGCCGTAATTGACATAGACGATGGGCGCGGTGACGTCGCCGTCGCCCTGATAGGCGACATAAGGCGGCAGCGCGTCCTTCATGGCGTCGGGCTGCGTGCTGGGATCGCCCGGCACCGGCGGCTCCTGCCCGCCCAGCGTGATGTGTTCGGGCGCGATCATCTCGAACGTGGTCGAGATCGGCGTCGGGTAGAGCACCTTGAACGTCTCGATATGCGCGTCCCAGCCGAAGGATTGGAACAGTGCCAGCGTCTTTTCGGCATTGGCCTTGTCGTGCGGCGAGCCGACCTGGTTGGGCTGTGAGGAGAAATCCTGCAGCCAGGCGAGCTGGTCGGCGCTGTTGATCGCGGCGTCGAAGGCCGCCTCGCGGGCGTGGTCGTCGGTAGGGGCGGGGGCTGCCACAACGGCATTGCCCGGCACCAGTGAGGCGATCGCGACGCCGGCGAGAAAATGCTTTGCGACCATCATGCCCCCTGTTGCTCCCTTATTCTCCATCAGTCAGACGTGCTTCTCCTTGGGTGCGCCACGCCGTCAGACGCGCCGGCTGCGCCGGCCCGCTGCCCGCCGGGGCGAGTATTCGTATTGATCACGCAATCCGAAGCCGCCCGCTCATTGACACGCCAGACACTCGTCATAGTCGGTCGTCTCAAGCTCGAACTTCGCCAGATCGGGCGTGTTGTCCGCCTCGACGCCGCCTGCGAAGCCGGCGCGCTGCACTGACTTGCTGCGCAGGTAGTAAAGCGACTTGATGCCGAGTTCCCAGGCGCGGAAGTGGAGCATCAAGAGATCCCACTTCTCGACATCCGCCGGGATGAACAGGTTGAGGCTCTGCGCCTGGTCGATATAGGGCGCGCGGTCGCCGGCGAGCTCGAGCAGCCAGCGCTGGTCGATCTCGAAGCTGGTCTTGAACGTGTCCTTTTCCTCAGGGGAAAGGAAGTCGAGATGCTGGACCGAGCCGCCGCGCTCGAGGATCGAATTCCACACAGCATCCGAATTCTTCGATTTCTCGATCAACAGCTTCTCGAGATAGGGATTTTTGACCGACCACGAACCACTGAGCGTCTTGTGCGTGTAGATGTTGGCCGGGATCGGCTCGATGCACGCGCTGGTGCCGCCGCAGATGATCGAGATTGAGGCGGTCGGCGCGATCGCCATCTTGCACGAAAAGCGCTCCATCACCCCCTGGTCGGCGGCGTCGGGGCAGGGGCCGCGCTCGGTGGCGAGGTGCATCGAGGCTTCGTCGACCTGTGCCTTGATGTGCTTGAAGATCCTGAGGTTCCAGCTCTTGGCCATCGCACCTTCGAAGGGCAGGCCGCGCGCCTGGAGGAACGAGTGGAAGCCCATCACGCCCAGGCCTACCGACCGCTCGCGCATCGCCGAATAGGCCGCGCGCGCCATGCCGGGCTCGGCGCGGTCGATATAGTCCTGCAGCACATTGTCGAGGAAGCGCATCACGTCCTCGATGAAGCCTTTCTCGTCCTTCCACTGATCCCAGGTCTCGAGGTTGAGCGAGGAGAGACAGCAGACCGCGGTGCGATCGTTGCCGAGGTGATCCTTGCCGGTCGGGAGCGTGATCTCCGAACACAGGTTGGAGGTCGAGACCTTGAGGCCCACGTCGCGGTGATGCTTGGGCATCGCCTTATTCACATGATCGGCGAAAATGATGTAAGGCTCGCCGGTTGCGAGGCGAGTCTCGACCAGTTTCTGAAACAGCGCGCGGGCATCGACAGTGCCGCGCACCGACCCGTCCTTGGGGCTCTTCAGTTCCCATTCGGCGCCGTCGCGCACGGCGTGCATGAAGGCGTCTGGGATCAGCACGCCGTGATGGAGATTGAGAGCCTTTCTATTGAAATCGCCAGAAGGTTTTCTGATTTCGAGAAATTCCTCGATCTCGGGGTGCGAGATGTCGAGATAGCAGGCGGCCGATCCGCGGCGTAAGGAGCCCTGGCTGATCGCCAGCGTCAGCGAATCCATCACGCGCACGAACGGGATGATGCCGCTGGTCTTGCCGTTCAGCCCGACGGGCTCGCCGATGCCGCGGACATTGCCCCAATAGGTGCCGATGCCGCCGCCGCGCGAGGCGAGCCAGACATTCTCGTTCCAGGTGTCGACGATGCCGTCCAGGCTGTCGGGCACCGAATTGAGGAAGCACGAGATGGGAAGCCCGCGCCCGGTGCCGCCGTTCGACAGCACCGGGGTCGCCGGCATGAACCACAAACGTGAGATGTAGTCGTAGATGCGCTGCGCATGCGCCTGGTCGTCGGCATAGGCCGAGGCGACTCGGACGAACAGATCCTGGAACGATTCGCCGGGCAGCAGGTAGCGATCCTTGAGCGTGTCCTTGCCGAACGCGGTGAGGAGATCGTCGCGGCCGTGATCGACCTCGAGCGGATAAGGCGCGGGCACGGCGCGCGGCCCCTCGGCGGGCGCGGCGGCGGCGTCCTTGAGCGTGGCGGCGGCGCTCGCCGCGGCGGCCTCGATCGCGTCGGTGGCCATGTCGTTCGGGCTCTCCTGTGAGTCTCTGAAATCCATGCGTCCCGCCTCCCTTGTACGACGTATCCGTTCCCGGTCCGTTCGAATCGGCGGCGCCCCGCCATGCTACACCCGGACCCTGCCCGGCGGGGAGAAAAATTCGCGCCCGCCGGCCGGCAAAGGGCGCACGAATCCCTGCTGCGAATATAGGTTCGCAGCCGCTGTTCTACCAGCGATTGGGTTGGCCCCCTGCCTTGGCCACAACAGATTGTGCCAAACCGATGCGCCATGCAAGACCGTAAATGACAATTAAGGGACTCGGTTCGTCGTGCGTACGAGTCGGTTCGTGGCAGCGACGAAACGGTGCGGCGCAGCGACGCACGGAGTTACGCGGCTTTGCGAAAATGCAAGCGAACGGAGGTGGAACGGAAAAAATTTTCGCGCCGTCCCGGAT
This sequence comes from Sphingomonas sp., assembly GCA_051954515.1. Lineage (GTDB taxonomy): Bacteria > Pseudomonadota > Alphaproteobacteria > Sphingomonadales > Sphingomonadaceae > Sphingomonas. The sequence continues at coordinate 6,283 of JBQCHQ010000002.1, forward strand.
TGAACAATTGCGTCGGAGAAGGGGCGGGAATGTCCCGCGACGATACGTGATGTTCCGCTCTTGTTCTGATGGAACAAATGCGATACATGAGGTGCTACGTTGAACGCGTCTCACGATTGTTCTAGCGACGGGAGCCTTATCCATGGCAGCGAACTTGAAGGTCATCGACACCGACATGGCGACAGTGAATTCGGACAGGCAGAAGGCGCTGGACGCCGCCTTGGCGCAGATCGACCGCGCGTTCGGCAAGGGCTCGGCGATGAAGCTCGGCCAGAAGGAGACGATGCAGGTCGAGGCGATCTCGACCGGCAGCCTCGGCTTGGACATCGCGCTCGGCGTCGGCGGGTTGCCGCGCGGCCGCGTGATTGAGGTCTATGGGCCCGAAAGCTCGGGCAAGACGACGCTCGCGCTCCACGTCATTGCGGAAGCGCAGAAGAACGGCGGCACCGCCGCCTTCGTCGATGCCGAGCACGCGCTCGATCCCGTCTATGCCAAGAAGCTCGGCGTCGACATCGACGAGCTGATCGTCTCGCAGCCCGATACCGGCGAGCAGGCGCTCGAGATCACTGATACCTTGGTCCGCTCGAACGCGATCGACGTGCTGGTGGTCGATTCGGTCGCCGCCCTGGTGCCGCGCGCGGAGATCGAGGGCGAGATGGGCGACAGCCATGTCGGCCTTCAGGCGCGCCTGATGTCGCAGAGCTTGCGCAAGCTCACCGGCTCGATCAGCCGCTCGCGCTGCATGGTGATCTTCATCAACCAGCTGCGCATGAAGATCGGCGTGATGTACGGCAATCCGGAGACGACCACCGGCGGCAACGCGCTCAAATTCTATGCGAGCGTCCGCCTCGACATCCGCCGCACCGGCCAGATCAAGGACCGCGACGACATCATCGGCAACTCGACCCGCGTGAAGGTGGTCAAGAACAAGGTCGCGCCGCCGTTCAAGCAGGTCGAATTCGACATCATGTACGGCGAGGGCATTTCGAAGATCGGCGAGATCCTCGATCTCGGCGTCAAGGCCGGGCTGGTCGAGAAATCGGGCGCGTGGTTCAGCTATGACAGCGTCCGCATCGGTCAGGGCCGCGAGAACGCCAAGACCTATCTCAAGGAAAATCCGGAGATGGCCGACCGTCTCGAAAAGGCGATCCGCCAGCATACCGACGGCATCGCCGAGGAAATGATGACCGGCCCCGATGCCGAGGACGATCTCTGAGACCGTCTCATCCTTCACGCGACGCGACTGCGCCGCACGCATGGGAGGGCCTGCCGGCAACGGCGGGCCCTTCATCGTTTGGCGAGATGGAGAAAAGCGCGCGAGGCTCTCCACTTTCTCCACTTCGCCTCGGTGCCGGTCGACTTGCGCATCGTTTCGGCACGAAAGCGCCGCCTTCTGTATGCGTCACCCCGAACTTGTTCCGGCGTCCAACCCACCCCGAACGCTACCGCTTGCGGCTCGTTGGATGCCGGAACAAGTCCGGCATGACGACGGGGGCTAAGCCCGATGAGGTATCCAATGACCGAAGCGCATGACTGGGCGGGCCGCGTCGGTGATACCTGGGCGGCGGAGTGGCAGCGCACCGATCGCTCGTTCGGCGATCTCGCGACGCGGCTGAACGCGGCGATCCTCGCCGCCGCGCCCGAGACCGGCCGAGCGCTCGACATCGGCTGCGGCGCCGGCGCGACCAGCCTCGCGCTCGCCGTCGCACGGCCGCGGCTCCAGGTGACCGGCGCCGATCTCTCGGTCGAGATGCTCGCCGTGGCGCGCGAGCGAGCCGCGGGCCACGCCAATCTCGATTTCGTCGCAGGCGACGTGCTGCGCATCGCCGCGGCGACGGCCCCGATCGACCTGATGGTGTCCCGCCACGGCGTCATGTTCTTCGCCGATCCCGTTTCTGCCTTCGCCGCGCTCCATGCCGCGGCCGCGCCGCACGCGCGCCTGGTCTTCAGTTGCTTCCGCTCACCGGCCGAAAACAGCTGGGCGACCGAAATCGCTGCGGCTGTGACCGGCGCGCCGCCCGCGCCTCGCGACGGCGCGCCCGGCCCGTTCGCCTTCGCCGATCGCACGCGCGTCGCCGGCATCCTGGCTGACGCCGGCTGGTCCGACGCCGCCGCCGAGCCGGTCGATTATGCCAACCGCGCCGGCGCAGGCGCCGATCCGGTCGCCGATGCGGTGAGTTTCTTCACGCGCATCGGCCCCGCCGCGCCGCTGCTACGAGAACTGCCGCCTGCCGCACGCGAAGCCGCTCTGGCGCGGATCGCCGCAGTTTGCGAGCGACATCGCGTTGGCGACGCGGTCGATTTCCCCGCCGCCGCCTGGCTGTGGACGGCGCGCGCGCGAGGAAGCAGGACGTGATAAGGCGGGGACCCATCTCCTCTGCTTTCCACCAAAACAACGGTCGTTTTGTCTGCACGTCCGCGAGATGGGTCCCCGCTTTCGCGGGGATGACGGACGGTATTTGGCTCAAGGGGACAATCGCGAATGACGATCACCGTCCACCATCTCGAAAATTCGCGCTCGCAGCGTGTCTTGTGGCTGCTCGAAGAGCTCGGCTTGCCCTATGAGGTCAAGCGCTACGAGCGCGACCCCAAGACGATGCTCGCCCCTCCGGCGCTAAGGCGCATCCACCCGCTCGGCAAATCCCCGGTGATCGTCGACAGCGACGATGATGATCGCGTCGTCGCCGAGACCGGCGCGATCGTCGATTACCTCGTCGAGAAGGCCGATGGCCGCCTTGGGCCGCCCTCGAACCGCGCCGGCGTGCTGCGCTATCGCCATTTTCTCCATTATGCCGAGGGCTCGTTGATGCCGCCTTTGTTCGTAAAGCTGGTGCTCGGCCGCGTGCCGCTGCTCGGCGGCATCGCGCAGCGGAAGTTCCAGCCGATGATCGACATCCATCTCGATTACGTCGAAGGCGAGCTCGCGACACGCCCCTGGTTCACCGGTGAGGAATTCACCGCCGCCGATGTCATGATGAGCTTCCCACTGGAGGCCGCGCGCGACCGCGCCGGTCTCGACTCCAGCCGTCCGCACACGATCCGCTGGCTCGACACCATTCACGCCCGGCCCGCTTACCAGCGCGCGCTGGCCGCGGGAGGACCCTATGCTTATGCCTGAGCCGGCTCGGGCTCTGGCTCGATCGCGCCTTCCCATTTGGCGATCACGCTCGCCGCAATCGCGTTGCCAATCACGTTCGTCGCGGTGCGCCCCATGTCGAGGAAATGGTCGACCGCGAGAATCAGCAGCAGCCCTGCCTCGGGAATGTGGAACATGCTCAAGGATGCGGCGATCACCACCAGGCTGGCGCGCGGCACACCGGCAATGCCCTTGGAGGTGACCATCAGCACCAGCAGCATCGTGATCTGCTCGCCGAGCGAGAGATGGATGCCATAAGCCTGGGCGATGAACATCGACGCGAAGGTCATGTACATCATCGAGCCGTCGAGGTTGAACGAATAGCCCAAGGGGAGAACGAACGAGGCGATCCGGTTGGGCACCCCGAATTTCTCGAGCGCTTCCAGCGTGCGGGGATAAGCCGCCTCCGACGAGGCGGTCGAGAAGCCGAGCATCAGCGGCTCGCGGATGTAGCGCAGCAGCGTGCGAGTCCGCGGCCCGATCACCAGGAAAGCGGCAGCGATCAGCACGCCCCACAAGACGATGAGGCCGATATAGACCGAGCCCATGAAGTAAGCGAGGTTGCCGATCACGCCCGGCCCGCGCTCGGCGAGCGCGCTCGCCACCGCCGCGAACACCGCGATCGGCGCGGTGCGCATCACGTAATCGGTGATCTTGAGCATCACCTGCACCAGCGCGTCGACCGCCTTGACGAGCGGCGCCGCCGCCGCGCCGACCGAATTGATCGCGACGCCCACGAAGACCGAGAAGATGACGATCTGCAGGATCTCATTGGTCGCCATCGCCTCGATCATCGAGGCCGGCACGATATGGGTGAAGAAGTTGTTGAGGTTGAAGGCGCTCTCGTCGAGCCCCGCCGAGGCAGTGACCGGCGGCAGCGCGAGGTGCAGCCCGGCGCCGGGCTGCAGGATGTGGACGAAGATCAGCCCGATCGTCAGCGAGGTCAGGCTGGCGCAGACGAACCAGCCGAGCGCCCGCGCCCCGATCCGGCCGAGCGCGCCGCTATCCCCCATGTGCGCGATCCCCGCGACCAGCGTCGAAAACACCAACGGCGCAATGATCATCTTGATGAGGCGCAGGAAGATCGTCGTCAGGATCGAGAAGTATCCGGCGATCTCCTTGAGCTGGGCGGCCGACGCGGCGCTGCCGTCGTCGATCGCGAGGTTGATCCCCCAGCCGACGACGAGGCCCAGCACGAGCCCGATCGCGATCCACATCGTCAGCCGCTTGGCCATTCCCTCTCCCCTGCTACAAGGGTCGCCATCAAGGGGATTGCGGCGGCGCGGTCAAGCGCGGCCGTCGCAAATGCGAGGCCGAACACGGGTTCTCACCACTTCGTCATGCCGGACTTGTTTCGGCATCCACGGTGCAGCAAGATCGGCGAGTTGTGCGTGCGCGGTTCGGTGGACCCCGAAACCAGTCCGGGGTGACGGATTGTTTGGGGCGAGGGTAGCTCTGATTGAACAGGAGAGATATAATGAGGGGACCGACAATCGGCCGGCGCGGATTGCTCGGAGCGGGGGCGTTGTTGCCGCTGGCGGCGGCGAGCGCGGTGCGCGCGGCGGAGCCCGACCTCGCCGGCCTTTCCGACATCACCGGCGATGCCAAACCGATCGACGCTGCCGAATATGCCCGCCGGCTGGCGCGCGCACAGGCGCTGATGAAGGCGAACGGGATCGGCGCGGTGGTGATCGAGGCGGGCTCGTCGATGGTCTATTTCACCGGCGTCCATTGGTGGCAGAGCGAGCGGCTGACCGCGGCGATCCTGCCGGCGGAAGGGACGCCGTGCATCGTCACGCCCTTCTTCGAGGAGCCCTCGGTCCACGAGACGCTCGCGGTGCCGGCGAGCTTCCGCGTGTGGCAGGAGGACGAGAACCCGATGGCGACGATCGCCGGATTCCTGCGCGACATGAAGCTCGCCGCGGGGCGGATCGGGGTCGAGGCCAATGTGCGGTACTTCGCCTTTCATGGGCTGGGCGAGGCGCTGCCCGATGCGACCCTGGTGCCGGCGACCCCGGTGGTCCGCGCCACGCGGATGATCAAGAGCGCGGCCGAGCTCGCGCTGATGCAAAAGGCGACCGACGTGACGATCGCCGCCTATCGCTGGGTGCAGCCGCGCGTCGAGAAGGGCATGAGTCAGGGGCAGGTCTCGGCCCTGATGGACGCGGCGACGCGCAAGCTGGGCGGGGCGCCCGAATTCTCGATGGTGCTGATCGGCGAATCCTCGGCCTATCCGCACGGATCGAAGCATCCGCGAACCGTTTCGAATGGCGAGGTGGTGCTGATGGATTGCGGCTGCACCGTCCACGGCTATCAGTCGGACGTGTCGCGAACCTGGGTGCACGGCACCGCGTCGGCGGAGCAGCGCAAGGTGTGGGATCAAGTCCATCAGGGCCAGCAGGTCGCGATCAAGGCCGCCAGGATCGGCACGCCCGCGGGCGAGGTCGATGACGCGGTGCGACGCTTCTACGAAAGCCTGGGTTACGGCCCGGGCTACAAGCTTCCCGGCCTGTCGCACCGCACTGGCCACGGCATCGGTCTCGACGGGCACGAGCCGGTCTATCTCGTCCATGGCGAAAAGACTCGGCTCGCAGCGGGCATGTGCTTCTCGGATGAGCCCGGCATCTACATTCCCGGCAAGTTCGGCGTCCGGCTGGAGGATTGCTTTCACATGACCGAGGCGGGGCCGAAGTTCTTTTCGGAGCCGCCGAAGTCGATCGACGAGCCTGTGTGACAGCAGCCTACGTTCGCCCAGAGCGTGTCGAAGGGCGCAGGATGCCCATGCACCCTCAAGCAGCTACGCCGTCTTCTGCACCGTCAATCCCAGCTCGGCGATCATCTGCTCGCGCATGATGAATTTCTGCACCTTGCCGGTGACCGTCATCGGAAAGGCGTCGACGAAGCG
>JBQCHQ010000003.1:0-43200 GCA_051954515.1 Sphingomonas sp.
TCATGCGCGCCGGCCAGGTCATCCGAGCCGCCCTGGTACATCAGCGGGTCGGTCCAGAACTCGGGGGGCATCTCGGCGCCGCGCGCCTTGCGCACCAATTCAACGTGGTTCACATAGGCCGAGCCGTCGGCCCATTGGTACGCGCGCGGCAAGGGCGAGGCGGCGTCATGCTCGTGGAAGCGCTGGCGCGGAATGACCTCATGGTCGAGATCGGTCTGGAGATTGCGGAGATCGGGCGAGAGCCGGTCCCAATCGTCGAGCGCCGCCTGCAGCGTCGGCGCGATGTGCCCGGCATCGGCGTACCAGGCGAGGTCGGTCGACACCACGACGAGCTTGCCGTCACGGCCGTTCTTGAGGCTGGCGAGTTTCATGCACACTCCTGAAATCGTGACCTCTGCCTTAGCCCCATTTCGGGGCCACGCGAAAGCCGGGTTGACGCCCGCGTAAACTCCCCGCACCTTGCCCGAAAGGTTGCAATCAAGGACCTAGGGAGAGGACCATGACCCCCGACAGCGTGCCCGGCCGCTTCGCGTATAACGACGATCACGAGGCGTTCCGCCAGACCGTCCGTTCGTTCCTGCAAAAGGAAGGCGTGCCCAATGTCGGCACCTGGGAAGAAAACCGGCTGGTCCCCAAGGAATTCTGGCGCAAGGCGGGCGAGATCGGGATGCTGTGCCCGACCGTGCCCGAGGCCTATGGCGGGTTGGGGCTCGATTTCGGCTACAACGCGATCGTCGACGAGGAGATGTCCTATATCGGCGTGCCCGCCGGCTTCTCGCTGCAATCGGACATCGTCTGCGGCTATCTCGAATCCTACGGGTCGGAAGAGCAGAAGAAGCAATGGCTGCCGCGGCTCGTCTCGGGCGAGACGATCACCGCGATCGCGATGACCGAGCCGGGCACCGGCTCCGACCTCCAGGCGATCCGCACCTCCGCCAGGAAGGACGGCAATCACTATGTCGTCAACGGCAGTAAGACCTATATCACCAACGGCCAGAATGCCGATCTGGTGCTGGTCGTCGCCAAGACCGATCCCGACGCGAAGCCGGCGTACAAGGGCATGTCGATCATCCTGGTCGAGGCCGATCGCGAGGGGTTCAAGCGCGGCCGCAAGCTCGACAAGATCGGCCAGGATGCCGCCGATACTTCGGAATTGTTCTTCGAGGACGTGCGCGTGCCGATGACCAATTGCCTGGGCGAGGAAGGCAAGGGCTTTATCTATCTGATGAGCCAGTTGCCGCAGGAACGCCTGTCGATCGCGATCGGCACCCAATCATCGGCGCAAAAGGCGTTCGACGAGACGGTCGAGTTCACCAAGACGAGGAAGGCGTTCGCCGGGATGGTGTTCGATTTCCAGAATACGCGCTTTGTGCTCGCCGACCTCGCCACCAAGCTGCAGGTCGGCTGGGCGCATCTCGACTGGGCGATCCAGCGGCATCTGAAGGGCGAGCTGACCCCGACCGAGGGCGCGGCGGCCAAGCTCTGGCATACCGAGCTGCAATGGGAGGTCATGGACAAATGCCTCCAGCTGCATGGCGGTGCGGGCTATATGAACGAATATCCGATCGCGCGAAGCTGGCGCGCAGCGCGCGTGACTCGGATCTACGGCGGCACCAACGAGATCATGAAGGAGCTGATCGGGAGGAGTTTGTGAGCGGAACGCCGTCGATCACCTTCACCTGCACCTTGGCCGACGAGGGCGCGATCCCGATCGACTTCGACCAGCGCACGGTGTTCGGCCAGGCGCGGCCTCCGGTGATAGTGACGCTAGGCGGGCACAGCTATCGCAGCACGATCGCGATCATGGGCGGCGTCACCTTCGTGCCGCTGCGCAAGAGCAATCGCGAGGCGGCGGGCGTCGTGGGCGGACAGACGATCGAAGTGACGCTGACACTCGACACCGCGCCGCGCACCGTCGAGGTGCCCGAGGCGCTGGCTGAAGCGCTCGACGTCGCCGGGGGTCGAGGTGGTTGGGATCGGCTGAGCTACACCGCGCAGCGCGAGCAGGCCGAGGCCGTCGAGAGCGCCAAACGGCCGGAAACGCGCAAAAAGCGGATCGCGGCGGCGGTGGCATTGGCAGCGACGAGGGCCTGACCTCCGCCCATCTCCGTTCGCCCTGAACCTGTCGAAGGGCGCCCCTCCACAAGCGGAATGCGTGCGGCACCGCGCCCTTCGACAGGTTCAGGGCGAACGGGGATACGCCTCACACCGCCAGCCAACCGCCCGAAAAGCCGGCGCGGATCAGGCCGCGGCGGATGTGCGGATTGCGCCGCATCGTCGCCCAGATCATGCCCGAGCGCCAATTCTCGATACCGCCGACGATCGGGCCCTGGTCGATGCCGAGATAATCGTCATCGACCCAGCACAGCCCCTCGACGATGCGGCCCTTGGGCGTCGGATCGCCGACCGACAGCGTTGGATTGAACGAATCGAAGAAGCCGTATTTGCCGTAGATCGCGCTGCCGTAGCGCGCGTGCATCGCGCCGATCGCGGGCAGCACGATATCGGGCGCGAAGGCGATCGAGCCGGCCGCCGCGGTGGGCGCGATGGTGCCGTCGTCGAGCCCGCCGGGGCCGCGCGCGGCATAGCTGGCGAAGCGCCGGGCGATCCCACCGAACTGGCGGGTGATCTCGCCCGGTCCGTCGCACGCGGTCAGCCCCCAGATGTCGGGGCCGTAGCCGATCCAGCCCTTCGGATTGGCGATCGCGTAATCGCGCTGGGCATAGGTCGCGCGGCGGCTGTTCTCGAAATAATCGATGCCGTGGGCGCGGGTGAAGGCATCCTGGATGCCGCGGCAATCGATCCACAGGTTCGAATATTGATAGACGAACAGCGACGGGAAGACGAGCCGCGGCTCGCCATACTCGCCGCCCCATTGCGGCTGGAAGCGCGCCGTGACCTCCTCCTGCGTTCCCGCCTCGACCGGGTAGGTCGGCGAGCCCAAGGCGAGCACGTAGAGCATCAGCGCTTCGTCGAACTGGCTCCAATCGGCGTGGAGGAAACCTTCTTCGGGGTGCCAGCCCATTGAGATGAAGGGATAGCTCGGCCGCGGCCAGTTCCAGTCGACCGCGCCGTAAATCTGATCGGCGAGCGCGCGGATCCTGACTTCATCCGGATGGCCGCTGTCGAACCAGCTCTGCGCGAACAATACCCCGCCCAGCAGCAACGTCGTGTCGATGGTCGAGAGCTCGCTGGCCTTGAACCTTTCGCCGGTTTCCATGTCGAGGAAGTGATAGAAAAAGCCCTTGTAGCCGCTGGTGCCGGTCGCTTCGGGACCTTGCCTGGCCTGCGCGAAGAATTCGAGCGTCGTCAGCGTGCGTGCGCGGGCCTGGTCGCGGCTGATCCAGCCGTGGATCACCCCGATCGGATAGGCGGTGAGCGCGAAGCCGACCGCGGCGATCGACGCGAACGACCTGGTCGGCCAGCGATCGGGGGCGAGCCCGTTCTTCGGATTGGTCGTATCCCAGAAAAAGCGGAAGGTGCGCTCCTGGAGGTCGTCGATCGGCGGGGTTTCATCGACGGCCGCGGTGATCTTGCCGGGGCGGCCGCCCGGCCCGCATGCCGAGGCGAGGCCGGCCAGCGCGAGGCTCGATCGGCCGAGAAAGCCGCGGCGGGTGAACAGGGACGACATGGCCAATCCCTATACCAGAGCCGGGCCGCGCCAAAACCGCGAGCCGCGCGGCGAAAGCTTCGCCTGCATCGGCGTCAGCTTGCCCAATAGCCGACGATCGCCAGGACGACGATCAGGACCAATCCGGCGATGAATATCGCGCGCCGTGCCGGGCTTCGCAGCACGACGTCGCCGCCGCGCGCTTCCTGCGCGGTGAGGTGGATCGGTTCCTCAGTTTCGCCGGGTGTGTCGTCGGGCATGTCGCGTCTCCGGCGGATCAAGCGCCCGAGGCGGAAGATGGTTGCGTTGCTTGACTTTGTGCGGCGCAGCAATCATATCCGCGCCATCGAGGCGTTTGCAGCGTGATCGGACTGCCGGGAGACATCCGGCGTCCAGGCTCCGCCTCGGTCGATTTTGCAAGGCTTCCCAAATCACGCGGGGTGTCATTTTCCCCCGCCACTCGTGCGCCGTCGGCGCGCGGGCATGGCCTGATTGAAGGTTATTCAATGTCATTTTCCAAACTCGGCCTCGCCGAGCCGCTCGTCCGCGCGCTCGAGGCCAAGGGCTATTCCGAACCCACCCCGATCCAGCAGCAGGCGATCCCGACGCTGCTCGAAGGCCGCGACTTGCTCGGCATCGCGCAGACCGGCACCGGCAAGACTGCCGCGTTCGTGCTGCCCTCGCTGCAGCGCCTCGCCGAAGCCGGCAAGCGGCCCTTGCCCTATCACTGCCGCATGCTGGTGCTGACACCGACGCGCGAGCTGGCGACCCAGATCGCCGACAATGCGCGCGGGTACGGCAAGTTCTCGCGGCTCTCGGTCGCCACCGTGTTCGGCGGCACCAGCATCAACAAGAACCGGCAGGACATGAGCCGCGGCGTCGACCTGCTGGTCGCGACGCCGGGGCGGCTGCTCGATCTGGTCGATCAGAAATACGTCAACCTCTCGATGCTCGAGATTCTCGTGCTCGACGAGGCCGACCAGATGCTTGATCTGGGCTTCATCCACGCGCTCAGGCGGATCGTGAAGCTGCTGCCGCGCCAGCGCCAGTCGCTGTTCTTCTCGGCAACCATGCCCAAGGCGATCCGCGAGTTGGCCGATCAGTTCCTCAATGATCCGGCGACGGTGTCGATCAAGCCGGCGGCGACTACCGCCGAGCGAGTCGATCAATACGTCACCTTCGTCGGGCAGAAGGAGAAGCAGGCGCTTCTCACCATCAAGCTCGCCGATCCGACGATCGACCGCGCGCTGGTCTTCACGCGCACCAAGCATGGGGCGGATCGCGTCGTGAAGCTGCTCGGCGGCAACGGCATCGCCGCGCACGCGATCCACGGCAACAAGAGCCAGCCGCAGCGCGAGCGAGCGCTCGCCGCGTTCAAATCGGGGCAGGTGCCGATCCTGGTCGCCACCGATATCGCCGCGCGCGGCATCGACGTGTCGGGGGTGAGCCATGTGTTCAACTTCGAGCTGCCCAACGTGCCCGAGCAGTACGTCCATCGCATTGGCCGCACCGCGCGCGCCGGGGCGAGCGGCATCGCGGTCAGCTTCTGCGCCGATGACGAGCGGCCGTACCTGCGCGACATCGAGCGGCTGACTCGGCAGAAGGTGGGAATCGAGCCGTTGCCGGCCGATTTCGTCGCCGCTTCGGCCAAGCTGCAAGCCGAGCGCAAGAAGACGATCGGCGCCGATCCCGCCCCGCGCGAGGAGCGCGAGCGCGGCCCCCGCCGCCCGCGCGCGACTCACCAGGCGCGCCCGACCGGCGAGGCGCGGCGTCAGGGCCGCCCCAACGGCGAGCGCCGCGATGACCGACGCCCGCACTCGGCCCAGGGCGAAGGCCAGCGCGCGCCCTATCGCGGCGGCGAGGCTCGCCCGCAGGGCGGCCAGCGCGACGACCATCGTCGCCCGGCTGCGGCCGACGGCCAACGCAAGCCCTATCGCAGCGACGATCGCGGCCAGCGCAACGAAGCGCATCGGCCCGAGGGGCAGGATCGCCGCCGTCCGCGCAACCATCAGGGCCGGCGCGGCGGCCCCCGCCGTCCGCACGCCGAAGCGCATCGCTGAGGGATATTCCAGCCTCCTCGCGGGTTGATCCCCGCGAGGAGAGACGCATGGACATCAGCACCCAACCCGCCGCCGAACGGATCGCCCGCGTGCTCGCCGGGCAGCGGATCAGCGCCAATGGCGAGGGCGACGAAGAATCGGCCGCCGAGCTCGTCGAGGACAGCTGGCGCGATTATCTCGCCGATGCCGCCGCGGTATTGCGGACGCTACGCGAGCCCGATCGCGCGATGGCCGCGGCAGGCGATCCGGCGGTGTGGGAAAGGATGATCCTGGCCGCGATCGAGCAGGCGCGGCCCGAAACGGTGGTCCTCTAATTTCACCCTTTCGTGCTGAGCCTGCCGAAGCACGGTTGGGCAGCTGAACGCCCGCCTATCGCCCTTCGACAGGCTCAGGGCGAACGGAGGGGGGTGAATTAACGCCCGAGATAGTTCGACGATCGGGTATGCCTGCCCCTTGCCGTAAACGTCAATTCGCGCGACACTCGGTTGCAAATGCGAACTGAGTGGAGAGCGGCCGATGGCAGAAGCATATATCGTCGAGGCGGTGCGCACCGCCGGCGGCAAGCGCGGCGGCCGGCTCGCCGGCTGGCATCCGGCCGACATGGCGGGCGCGGTGCTCGACGCTGTGGTCGACCGCACGGGAATCGACCCGAAGGCGATCGACGACGTTATCATGGGCTGCGTCAGCCAGGGCGGCGAGCAGAGCTTTCAAGTCGGGCGCGGGGCTGTGCTCGCATCGCACTTGCCCGAAAGCGTGCCGGCGGTGACGATCGACCGCCAATGCGGCTCCTCCCAACAGGCCATCCAGTTCGCGGCGCAGGCCGTGATGTCGGGCACGCAGGACGTCGTGATAGCCGCCGGCGTCGAGAGCATGACTCGCGTGCCGATGGGCTCGACCGGCGCGCTGTTCGCACAAGCCGGATTGGGCACGGCCAAGTCGCCGCGGCAGGAGGCGCGCTATCCCGGCATCCGGTTCTCGCAATTCATGGGCGCCGAGATGATCGCGCGCAAATACGGCTTCTCGCGCGACGACCTCGATGGCTATGCGCTCGAAAGCCACAAACGCGCCGCGGCAGCGACTGAGCGCGGCGACTTTGCCGAGGAGATCGTGGCATTGACGGTCGAGACGCCCGAAGGTGAGCAGCAGCATATTGTTGACGAGGGCATTCGTTTCGACGCCACGCTCGAAGGCATTCAGTCGGTCAAGCTGCTTCAGGAAGGCGGCGTGATCTCGGCGGCCAATGCCAGCCAGATCTGCGACGGATCGAGCGCGGTGATGGTGGTCTCCGAAGCCGCGCTCAGGGCGCACGGGCTAATCCCGCTGGCGCGCATCCACAATTTGACCGTCACCGGCGGCGATCCGGTCATCATGCTCGAGGAGCCGCTATTCGCCACCGAGAGGGCGCTCAGGCGCGCCGGGATGCGGATCGGCGACATCGACCTTTACGAAGTCAACGAGGCGTTCGCGCCGGTGCCGCTGGCCTGGCTCCGCCATGTCGGCGCCGATCCCGATCGGATCAACGTCAATGGCGGCGCGATCGCGCTCGGCCATCCGCTCGGCGCGACCGGCACCAAGCTGATGGCGACGCTCGTCCATGCGCTTCGGAAGCGCGGCGGCCGCTATGGGCTGCAAACGATGTGCGAGGGCGGCGGGATCGCCAACGCGACGATTCTCGAGCGGGTTTGAATTGGCCGTCACCCCAGCGAAGGCTGGGGTCTCGTGCGGCGAGCGATCCCAGCCTGCGCTGGGATGACGATTGCGGGGAGAGCATATGGAACTCGGCAACAGCATCGCGGCGGTCGTCACCGGCGGCGCGTCGGGGCTCGGCGCGGCGACGGCGCGGGCGCTCGCGGCGAAGGGCGTCAAGGTCGCGATCTTCGACCTCCAGGCGGAGAAGGGCCAGGCCGTCGCCGACGAGATCGGCGGAGTGTTCTGCGAGGTCGACGTCACCTCCGACGAGTCGGTCGATGCCGGCTTCGCGAAGGCGCGCGCGGCACATGGCCAGGAATCGGTGCTGGTCTGCTGCGCGGGCACGGGCAACGCGATGAAGACCGCGAGCCGATCGAAGGAAGACGGCTCGATCAAGCATTTCAGCCTCGAGGCGTTCAACTGGCTCATCCAGATCAACCTGGTCGGCACCTTCCGCTGCGTCGCCAAGTCGGCGGCGGGCATGCTGACGCTCGATGCCGGCAAGGACGGCGAGCGCGGCGCGATCGTGATGACCGCCAGCGTCGCCGCCGAGGACGGGCAGATCGGCCAGGCGGCCTATTCGGCATCGAAGGGCGGCGTGGTCGGCATGACGCTGCCGATCGCGCGCGACCTGATGAACGAGGGCATCCGCGTCAACACTATCCTGCCCGGCATCTTCGATACGCCGCTGATGCAGGGGGCGCCGCAACAGGTGAAGGATGCGCTCGCCGCCTCGGTGCCCTTCCCCAAGCGGCTCGGCGATCCGCAGGAATATGCCAGGCTCGCGCTGGCGATGATCGAGAACGGCTATTGGAACGGCGAGGACGTCCGCCTTGACGGCGCCATCCGCATGGCGCCGAGATAGCCTGAGAGCGGCACCAGAGTCGGTTGCGATTCAAACCATTCGAGACCGTTCGTCCTGAGCTTATCGAAGGACGACACACCTGAGCGCTTCGGCTGGTGGAGAGCCGCCCTTCGACAGGCTCAGGGCGAGCGGTTCGGGTTTGGAGTCAAAGCGCCTTTTGCCCCACGACATTGCCGGGCGGGCTGTAGCGGCAGACGAGATAATCGTCGCTGCGGTTGCTCGCCAGCGCGCAGCCGACGGCCTTGCTGTCGCGCCAGATGATTTGGGTGTAGTGCGCGACATCCTCGTAATGGCCGGTGGTGCTGAAATCGGGCGTCACGCCGTTCTTGAACCAGCGTTTCTCGGCGACCCAGGCGTCGACCATCTCGCGGTACGAGTAAGCATCGCGCGTGCCCGTCCACAAATTCTCGCCCTCGCGGCCCGGGCCTTGCGGCTGATCGGCGTGCGCGAAGCGGCCGGTGCGCGCCATCTGCCCGGCATAGGCGCGGGCGTCCGCCGCCAGCGCCTCGTTCCACACCAAAGGCGGCACGCCGACCGCGCGGCGCGCGGCATTCTGGCGATCGAGCAAGATTCGCTGGAGCGCTGCCGGATCGCGCGGCGCCGGCCCGGCAAAGGCGCGCGGCTCGACGACACGCGCCGGCCCGGCCTGTTGCGATGGCGACGGGGCGCAGGCCGCGAGCAATGCCAATGACGCCAGAATGATTCTCATGCCTTCCCCTCGATCGACCGACGCGCCATAGCGCGCGCGTCATGAATGCCCGCCAAACGCCGCCGCTCGCGCTTTATGTCCATTGGCCGTTCTGCGTCTCGAAATGCCCTTATTGCGATTTCAACAGCCATGTCCGCAGTGAAATAGACCAGGCGGCATGGCGCAACGCTCTGCTCGCTGACCTCGCCCACGAGGCGCGCGAAACGGCGGGCACGCGGCTCGGCTCGGTCTTCTTCGGCGGCGGCACGCCGTCGCTGATGCCGCCCGAGACGGTCGCGGCGATCATCGCCGCCGCCGAGCGTGCCTGGGGATTCGAGGAAGGCATCGAGATCACGCTCGAAGCCAATCCCTCGTCGGTCGAGGCGGCGCGGTTCGCCGATCTTGCCGCGGCGGGCGTGAACCGCGTGTCGCTGGGGCTGCAAGCGCTCGACGACGCGGCCTTGCGCTTCCTCGGCCGCGCGCATGACGTCGCCGAGGGACTGGCGGCGCTCGATACCGCGCAGCGGACGTTCGGCCGGGTCAGCTTCGACTTGATCTATGCGAGACCGGACCAGGCGCTCGCCGCCTGGGAGGCGGAGCTTCGCCGCGCGATCGGCTTCGGCACCGAACATCTGTCGCTCTACCAGCTGACGATCGAGCCGGGGACGCGCTTCGCCACCGAAGCCGCCGCGGGCCGGCTGACCATCCCCGATGCCGATACCGCCGCCGACCTGTTCGGGGCGACGCGCGCGCTTGCCGCGGCGGCCGGGCTCCCCCCTTACGAGGTGTCGAACCATGCCCGGCCCGGCGCCGAGAGCCGGCACAATCTCAGCTATTGGCGCTATACCGGCTATGCCGGGATCGGCCCGGGCGCGCACGGCCGGCGGAACGGGCTGGCGACGGTGCGGCATCGCAAGCCCGAGAATTGGCTCGCCGCGATCGCACGCAATAGCCATGGCTTGCAGAACGAGGAGCCGCTCGACGCCGCGGCGCAGGCCACCGAGGCGCTGGTGATGGGGCTGCGGCTCGAAGAGGGCGTGGCGCTGGGCGATCTTGCTCGGCGCGGCATCGATGTGGCGGCGCTGCTCGACGAGCCGGCGGTCGATCGGCTCGCGCGCCACGGCTTGATCGAGCACTCGCCCGAGCGGCTGCGGCTGAGCGCGGCGGGCATGCCGCTGCTCGATGCGGTGCTGCGCGAGATTAGCCGCGCCGCGTGATTGCGGTCAGTGGCGGACGGCGGCGGCCCCAGCGTCGCCGACCGGCACCAGCGTGTCCATCCGCTCGCGCACGCGCTGCTCGTAATCGGCGAGCGTCTGCGAGCGCGGGCGGCTGGCGGCGAGATCGGTGATCACCGCCTCCTTGATGCGATTGATCGCAGCGCCTTCCAATACGCCCGCATCGAGCAATTCCTTGAGCAGCTGAAACAGCCCGACCGCGGCGCCCGACGCGCGGATGCCGATCGCCTCGAGATTGGCGTGGATGCGTTCCTGGTCGCTTTGCATGATCCTCTCCCTTGCCAGGCTGCCAAGCTAGCGCCGGATCGAAGGCGCTTGCAATGTTGGAAAATGTTCTATTGATGTTCTGTTCTTCATGATCGGAAGGACAGGCAGATGGACAGGATTCGAACTCTGATTTGCGCGATGATCGCGCTCGCCGCGGCGGCGTGCGCGCCGACCGCGGGGCTCGGCAACGGCAATGCGGCGGCGAGCGCGGATGCGGTGGCGCTCAGGAGCACGACCGCGCTGTCGCTGGCCGAGCTCGCCTATAATAGCGGCGAGGCGGCGGCGACGGCGGCGGTCGAATCGGGCGCGCTGACGCTCGGCCAGCGGGCGGCGATCGGCGCCGCGATCCACCGCGCGCGGACCTATCGCAACGAAGCGCGGATGATCGCCGCCGCGGGCGGCGACGCTTCCAGCGCGATCGAGTCGCTCGACGACGCATTGGGCGAGGTCGACACCCTCACCCGCACCACCCAGCAGTGAAGGAGGCGATCATGGGCGTTTCGGCATCGGACATCCTGACCGACATCGATCTGGCGATCGACCTGATCGGCAAGCTCGTCACCAACGTCGCGGAGGCCAAGGCGGTGCTCGGCGCCGATCAGCTCGCTGAGGCGAAGGCGCGGCTGGCGGCGATCCAGGCGCAAGGCGCGGCGCTCGATGCGGCCTTCGACAAGGCGCTGGAGGCGGCGGAATAGCGGCCGGGTTATGCTCATCGTCATGCCGAACTCGTTCCGGCATCCACCGTGCCGCAAGAGCCGGCGCTCGCCGCTCCTGCCGAACCGTGGACCCCGGAATGAGTCCGGGGTGACGAAAGGTCGTAAAAGATCCCTGCCCCATGGAGGATGACAGCGGATGCAGGCACGGTATCAAGATGCAATGACTCACCCCCACCTGCCCGAAGCGGAAGGAACCGACGCCGCGGGCGTCGTGCCCGAGCCGGTGCGGCATCCGCCGTGGCTGCTCCGGGCGGGCGGCGCGGTGGCGGCGGCAATGCTGGTGCTGGTGATCCTGGGCTGGACGATCGATCGCGGGCATCGCTTCGCGATCGATCGGGCCGCGCTGCTCGCGCTGCGTCGCGCCGGCGATCTCGCCGTGCCGATCGGGCCGCACTGGATCGAGGAGCTGATGCTCGCGCTGACCACGCTCGGCGGCGGCACGGTGTTGACCATCGCAGTGGTGGTGACGCTGGGCGCGCTCGCGGTCAGGAAGTTGTGGCTCACCGCGGCGCTGGTGCTGGCGGCGACCGTCTCGGGTTCGCTCGCGGTCGATCTCGCCAAGCAGATCGTGGCGCGGCCACGGCCCGATGTCGTGCCGCATCTGGTCGAGGTTTCGTCGCTGAGCTTTCCCAGCGGGCATTCGGCGAACAGCGCGATCGTCTATCTGACGCTGGCGCTGCTGCTGGCCCAGGTGATCCCCGAGGCGGGGCTGCGCCGTTACGTGATCGGTGTGGCTGTGGTGCTGGTGACCGCGATCGGGATCAGCCGCGTCTATCTCGGCGTGCACTGGCCGAGCGACGTGCTCGCCGGCTGGAGCTTCGGGGCGTTGTGGGCGCTCGCCTGGTGGTCAATCGGCGCGCGCATCCGCCTCGCCCGCGCGGGCGAGTAAAGCGCGCGCCGCTTTCAGGTGCGGGGCATCGACCATCCTGCCGTCGAGGCTGAGCGCGCCCGCGCCCGGATTGGCGGCGAACAGTTCGACGATGCGGCGGGCCTGGGCAACCTCTTCGGCGGAAGGGGTGAAGGCGGCGTTGATGACCGGGACCTGCGCCGGATGGATCGCCATCATGCCCGTGAAGCCGTCGCGAGCGCCGCGCGCGGCATAAGCGGCAAGCCCGTCGAGGTTGCGGAAATCGGGATAGACCGTCTCGATCGCCGGCACGCCCGCGGCATGCGCGCCGAACAAGGTGAGCGAGCGGGCGAGTTGGTACGGAGGCGTGTAGCTGCCGTCGGCCTCGCGCGAGGTGACGGCGCCGATCGCGGCCGGCAGGTCCTCCGCACCCCATGTGAGGCCGGCGAGCCGATCGGCGACGCCGGCATAGCTGCCGAGCGCGAAGATCGCCGCCGGCGTTTCGGTGGCGATCGGCAGGATCGGCACCGCGACATCGAACCGGACCAGCGCCTCGACCGACGCCGCACCCTCGGCCTTGGGCAGGACGATCCCGTCGGGCTGTGCGGGCAGGATCGCGGCGAGATCGGCCGGGGTCAGCCCGCCGTCGAGCGGGTTGACGCGGACGTAGAGCGGCAAGGTCCGATCGCGGCGAAGGAAGCCCGCCACCGCCTCGCGCGCCGCCGGCTTGCCCTCGGGCGCGACGGCATCTTCAAGGTCGAGAATCAGCGCGTCGGCACCCGAGCGACACGCTTTCTCCATCCGGTCGGGGCGGTCGCCGGGAACGAACAGCAGCGAGCGCAGGCGGTGTGCCATCAGCCGCGCTCAGCCAGCCTGCGTTCCCAGGCGAGCGCGTCGCGGACGATCGTGTCGAGATCGTCGCGTTTCGGCCGCCAGGGCAAGGTCGCGAGGATGCGCGCATTGTCAGCGACCAGCGCGTCGGGATCGCCGGCGCGGCGGCCTTCAAGGCGGCGCTCGACGGCCATGTTGGTGACTCGATCGACCGCGTCGAGCACCTCGAGCACCGAATAGCCGCGGCCATAGCCGCAGTTCATCGTCAGGTTGCGCGTCGGTTCGGCGATCAGCGCGTCGAGCGCATCGACATGCGCGGCGGCGAGGTCGGAGACGTGGATATAATCGCGTACTCCCGTCCCGTCCGGCGTCGCAAAATCGGTGCCGTACACCGAGACGTGGCCGCGCTTGCCGGTGGCCGCCTCGACCGCGACCTTGATGAGGTGAGTCGCGCCCGCCGTCGACTGGCCCGAGCGGCCCTGAGGATCGGCGCCGGCGACGTTGAAATATCTGAGCGCGGCATAATTGATCGGGTGCGCGGCGGCGGTGTCCTTGAGCATGATCTCGGTCATCAGCTTGGACATGCCGTAGGGGTTGATCGGCTGCTTGGGGCTGTCTTCCGAAACGGGCACGACCTCGGGGATGCCGTAGGTCGCCGCGGTCGAGGAGAAGATGAAGTGCTTCACGCCCGACACCACTGCGCTTTCGATCAGCGAGCGGCTCGCGGCGGTGTTGTTGCGGTAATATTTGAGCGGGTCGGTTACCGATTCGGGGACGATGATCGAGCCGGCGAAATGCATCACCGCGATGACATCATGCTCGCGCATCACGTCGCGCACCGACGGGTCCTCGACCGCCATCTCGACGAAAGTCGCGCGCGGATCGACCGCCCAGGCGAAGCCGGTGACGAGATTGTCGATCACCACCACGTCCCAGCCGGCATCGCACAGAGCGAGCACGGCGTGGCTGCCGATATAGCCGCCGCCGCCGGTCACCATCACGCTGCCGTTCGCCATCCGCTTTTCCTTTACGCTCACGCTTCCTACATCCGCCTCAAACAAGAGGAGTGTTGCGATGGCAAGCGAAACCGCGATCCTGGCGGGCGGCTGCTTCTGGTGCACCGAGGCGGTGTTCAACGACGTGATCGGCGTCGACAAGGTGGAAAGCGGCTATATGGGCGGCACCACCGCCAACCCGACCTACAAGCAGGTGTGCGGCGGCGACACCGGCCACGCCGAGGCGATCCGCGTCACCTATGACCCCGACCGGGTGCGCTATGCCGACTTGCTCGACATCTTCTTCGCGACGCACGATCCGACCCAGCTCAACCGCCAGGGCAACGATGTCGGCACGCAATACCGCTCGGCGATCTTCCCGCAGAACCCGATGCAGCAGCACGAGGCGCTGGCGGCGATCGAGCGCAACCAGCCGAATTGGCCGGCCCCGATCGTGACGACGATCGAGACCGCCGAGGACTGGTGGCCGGCGGAGGAATACCACCAGGATTATTGGGAAGGCGAAGGCCAGCGCAATCCCTATTGCATCGCGCATATCCCGCCCAAGCTGCAGAAGCTGCGCAAGAGCTTCGCCAGCCGCGTGCGCGAGGGCGCGGCGGTTTAGGGCGGCCCAGCCGTCATTGCGAGAAGCGAAGCGACGAAGCAATCCAGCGCTATTTCTGGATTGCTTCGCTACGCTCGCAATGACGAATCAGGTCAGATTTGCCTTCGCCTTACTCCGCCGGCAGCGGTTCGCCGGTGATGTCGGGCCGCTGGGCGGCATCGGCGCCGAGCGTCTTGTAGATCAGCCCGCCGAGCACGCCGCCGACGATCGGCGCCACCCAGAAAAGCCAGAGCTGCTGCAGCGCCCAGCCGCCCTGGATCAGCGCCGGCCCGGTCGAGCGCGCCGGATTGACCGAAGTGTTGGTCACCGGAATGCCGATCAGATGGATGAGGGTCAGCGACAGGCCGATCGCGATCGGCGCGAAGCCGGCGGGCGCGCGGCTGTCGGTCGAGCCCATGATGACCAAAAGGAAGAAGAAGGTCAGCACCACCTCGGCGACCAGCCCAGATTGCATCGAATAGCCTTGCGGCGAATGCGCGCCGAAGCCGTCCGCCGCCAGGCCGTTGGTCGCGAGGGAATAGTCCGCTCGTCCCGATGCGATCAGGTAGATCACCGCCGCGGCGATGACCGCGCCGATCACTTGCGCGACGATGTAGAGCGGGATGTCTTTCGCCGGAAAGCGGCCGCCGGCCCACAGGCCGATCGTCACCGCCGGGTTGAGATGGCAGCCCGAGATGTGGCCGATCGTGTAGGCCATCGTCAGCAGCGTCAGGCCGAACGCCAGCGCGACGCCGGCATAGCCGATGCCGAGATCGGGCACGCCCGCGGCGAACACCGCCGCGCCGCACCCGCCGAACACCAGCCAGAACGTTCCGAACAGTTCCGCAAGTCCACGTTGCATGTTGGTCATGGCAACCCCCTGTCCTTGAAGCGCCCCGTCGGGCCTTGCGACTCGCGAGGCGGCGAGGAGTTTAGGCCTTGTTTCGTCGGCGTAAAGATCGCCTCAGGAACGGTGGGCGGCGCGTCGGAGACGGTCGTTGATGGCGATGCCGATGCCGGTATCGGGGATCGGCGCAACGGCGATGCGCGGGCGCGGCGAAGCGTCGGCGCGGTGGAGGGCTGCGAACAGGTTGGCGGCGGCTTCGGCGAGGTCGCCCGAGGCGGAGAGCGTGTCGTCGCCGGGAATGGGGCCGAAACCGATCAGCCATTCGTCGGGCCGGGCATTCTCGGCTTCCAGACGCAGCGGCTTTGACGGCGCGTAATGGATGGGGAGCTGGCCCGGCGCCACGACCTTCCCCGGCGAAGGCCGGGGTCCAGTCACGGGGCGCTCCGATACTGGACCCCGGCCTTCGCCGGGGTGGATATGCTGCTGGATATCCACCACCGTGATCGGCCCTGGACGGAGGATCACGCCGTCCTTGACGATCGTCGATTCGAGGCCCGCGCTCGTCGGGCCATCGTCGACGATCAACGCGATCCGGCCGCCCAGGGTGGCGAGGACATGCTCCGCACGCGTCGGGCTGATGCGGTTGCTGGCGTTGGCCGAGGGCGCGGCGAGCGGCTTGCCCGTCGCGGCGAGCAGCGCCTGCATCGCGCGGTGCGCGGGCACGCGAAGCGCGATCGTATCGAGCCCTGCCGTCACCGCAGGCGCGATCCCCGCTTCGGGGCGCAACGGCAGCACCAAGGTCAGCGGACCCGGCCAGAATGCCGCCGCGAGCGCCCGCGCGCGATCATCGAACAGCGCGATCCGCTCGGCCGCGGCGAGATCGCGAACGTGGACGATCAACGGGTTGAAGCTCGGCCGCCCCTTGGCTTGGTAGATGCGCGCGACCGCCGCCGACTCGGTCGCGTCGGCGGCGAGGCCGTAAACCGTTTCGGTCGGCACGGCGACCGGTTCGCCGGCCGCGATCAGCGCGGCGGCTTCGGCGATCGCCGCGCTGCCGTAGCGTAAGGTGCGAGTGTCGAAAGGCGGGTTTGGCGCAGTCACGGCCGCGGGCTATAGCGCGGCGCGACTTAGGACAAGAGAAGACGCCATGCCCTTTGCCCCCGCCACCGCCGACCAGCGCTTCGTGCTCGACTCCGTCGCCGGCATCGCCGAGCTTGCGGCGAGCGAGCGGTTCGCCGCCGCCAGCCCCGATGTGGTCGATGCGGTGCTGCACGGCATCGGCGAACTGGCGGCGGGCGAGTGGGCGCCGCTCAACCGCGAGGGCGACACGGTCTGCGCGAAGTGGACCGAGCAGGGCGTGGTGATGCCCAAGGGTTTCGCCGCCGCCTACAGGGCCTATGTCGAGGGCGGCTGGGGCACGATCGGCGTGGCCGAGCAATGGGGCGGGCAAGGCCTGCCCTTCGTCATCCAGACCGCGGTGCTGGAAACGCTGGGCAGCGCCAATATGAGCCTCGCTTTGTGCCCGACGCTGACCGTGGCGGCCATCGAGGCGCTGACCCATCACGGCACGCCCGAGCAGCAGGCGGCCTACCTGACCCACCTCGTCACCGGCGAATGGACGGGCACGATGAACCTGACCGAACCGCAGGCGGGCTCCGATGTCGGCGCGCTCAAGACGCGTGCGACGCCGCGCGGCGACGGCAGCTGGTCGATCACCGGCACCAAGATCTTCATCTCGTTCGGCGATCACGACATGGCCGACAACATCGTTCACCTCGTTCTCGCGCGCACCCCCGATGCGCCGGCGGGGACCAAGGGCATCTCGCTGTTCCTCGTCCCCAAATACCGGCTCGACGCCGAGGGCAAGCCGGGCGCGTTCAACGACATCCGCGTCGTTTCGATCGAGCACAAGATGGGGCTGCACGCCTCGCCTACCTGCGTGCTGTCGTTCGGCGACAACGGCGGGTGTGTGGGCGAGCTGATCGGTCCCGAGCTGGGTGGGATGCGGGCGATGTTCACGATGATGAACAATGCGCGATTGAATGTCGGCCTGCAGGGCGTGCAGATCGCCGAGGCGGCGACGCAGGCCGCGCTCGCCTACGCCCGCGAGCGCGTTCAGGGCACGCGCCAAGGCAAGCCGACCGCGATCGTCGAGCATCCCGACGTGCGCCGCATGCTGATGCGGATGAAGGCGCAGACCCAGGCGGCGCGCGCCTTGGTCTATCTCGCCGCGGCGCAAGTCGATCGCGCGGCGCTGGGCGACGCGATGGCGAAGGAACGGCTCGAGCTGCTCACCCCATTGGCCAAGGCGCATGCCACCGATCTCGGCAACGAGGTGGCGAGCCTCTGCGTTCAGGTCCACGGCGGCATGGGCTATATCGAGGAGACCGGCGTCGCGCAGTTCTTCCGCGATGCACGAATCCCGCCGATCTACGAAGGCACCAACGGCATTCAGGCGGCCGATCTGGTCGGGCGCAAGCTCTCGATGGGAGCTGATGGACATGGGGGCGGCGTGGTCGCGCGATTGATCGCGGAGATGCGCGGCGAGGCCGAGGGGGCGGCGCTGGCCAGGCTGATCGACGCGTGCGACGCGGTGGCGCGGCGGTTGCTCACGGCCCAAGCCGACGACAAGCTCGCGGCGAGCTATCCCTTCCTGACGATGCTGTCGGTCGCGACCTGCGGCTGGCTGATGGAGAAGCAGGCCCGCGCCGCGGGTGATGACGATTTCGGCAAGGCCAAGCGTGCGGTGGCGGCTTTCTATGGCGAGCAGATCGTGCCCGAGGCGCTCGGGCTCGAAGCCGCGGCGACGGCGAACGCCGCGGCGCTCTATGCCCTTTCCGCCGAGGCGCTGGCGGGCTGATGTTCGATCTCGACACCTATCTCGCGCGCATTCGGCTCAGGGAAGCGCCCGCACCCGACGCCGAGGGTCTGGCGGCACTGCAGCGTGCCCATCGGCTGGCTATTCCCTTCGAGAATCTCGACATACGGCTCGGCCGCGGCATCGCGATCGACAGCGCGTCGGTATTCGCCAAATTGGTGACGGCGAAGCGCGGCGGCTATTGCTTCGAGCAGAATCGATTGTTCGGCGATGCGCTCGCGGCGCTGGGATTCAGCGCGCGGCCGCTGCTGGCACGCGTCTGGCTGGCGGCAAGCGAAGCGCCGCCGCTGACGCACACGCTGCTGCTCGTCTCGATCGACGGCCAGGACTGGATCGCCGATGCCGGGTTCGGCGGCAGTTATTGCCCGCCGATGCCGCTCGCCGAGGGCGTGGAGGCCGTCGCCCCCGACGGCGCGCGATTCCGGCTGCGGCGCGATGATGCATTCGGCTGGATGCTCGAGCGTGACGGCGACGCTGCGACGACCGACGGCCGCGGCACGGGCGGCGCAGGGTTCCTGCCGCAGTTCAGCTTCACCACGGCGGCGGTCGAACCCGCCGACCTCGCGATGGCGAACCATTGGACTTCGACGCGGCCGGGCACGCGCTTTCTCGACTTGGTGGTGGTCAGCATCGCGCTGCCCGCCGGGTTCGCCAGCCTGACCGACCGCGCCTATCGCCGCCGCACGCCCAGCGAGGATGTCGCCGCGACGATCGACGACCCACGCGTCTATCGACTGCGGCTCAGCATGATGTTCGGGATCGACCTTGCGGCCGAGGAGGTTGCAGCGCTCGGGCTGTTTCAGGAGAGCAAACCAGATTCCGGCCGTTCGTGCTGAGCTTGTCGAAGCACGGTTGGGCACATCGCCCTTCGACAAGCTCAGGGCGAACGGGAAAAGGACTCCGCTTCTTACTGGTCGGCTTACGCCACCAGCGGCACTTCGATCTGCCCGAGGTGGAACAGCCCCGGCCCCGTCATGCCGCCGCTGACCAGCGGGATCGCGGTGCTGCAAAAGGCGCATTCGGCGACCATGCGGCCGACGATCCACTGCGCCGCGCCGCAGCCGGGGCAATGGTTGACCTCGTCAGGCCGGTAGAAGGGCTGATAGCCGCGCCGGGCGGGAATTGTCGCTTGAACATGGCGATGCATGACGCTCCTCCTCACGCTCCCATGAGACTAGAGCGAGCGACGAGTCGTTCGGTTCCGTCGATAATTGGTTAATCGTCGATTGAGAGCGATCGTGGTCCGAACGCAACAGGCGTTCAGGCCTGCTCGCGCTCCAGCAAGTCGCTGGCGTCGAGGCCGAGCAAGTCGATATGCGCCTTGACCCGCGGCCAGACGTTGGCGACGAAATCGTCGCGCTCGGCGACCTTGAGGCGCTCGACCGCGCCGGGCAGGACGAACATGCCGACGCCGCGGCGGACCTCGACATAGCCGTCGTCCTGGAAGCTCTGATAGGCCTTGGCGACGGTCAGCGGGTTGGCGCCATGCTCGGCGGCGAAGGCGCGCACCGACGGGAGTTGGTCCCCCGCCCGATAATCCCCGCGCAGGATCGCCTCGGCGATGGTAGCGCGCAGGCGCAGATAGACCGGGCTGTCTTCGCTGAGGACCGTCATGCTGGTTTAATACACCAATTGCCCGCCGAGTCCAACCGCGATTATGGCCAATGGTGCACGACGCGCGCCGGATCGGGGCGCGGGCGCTCGCTGAGTTCCCTCGCGGGCGTGCCGAGGAACAGGAAGCCGGCGATCCGCTCGGGCGCAGCCCCGAACGCGTCGCGCACCATGTCCGAATAGGCTGCCCAGCCGGTCAGCCAGCCGCCGGCAAAGCCCGAAGCGTGCGCGGCGTGGAGCAGGTTCATGCACGCCGCCCCCGCCGAGAGCTGCTGCTCCCAGAGTGGAATGTGGCTGTCGGGCCGCGGCGAGGACAAGGCGACGACGAGGGCCGGCGCCTGGCGGGCGAATTGCTCGGCCGCCTGGAGCTCACCGGGATTGGGCTCGGGATGCTCGGCGCGCCAGGCGCGGTCGAGCAGCGCCGCGAAGGCATCGCGGTCGTCGATGACGACGAAGCGCCACGGCGCCAGCTTGCCGTGATCGGGGGTGCGCATCGCCACGTCGAGGATTCGGGCGAGCTGCCCGGCGTCGGGACCGGGCGCGGCAAGATCGCGCGGCTTGCCCGAACGGCGAGTGGCGAGCGCGGTGAGCGGCGTAGTCTGATCGTTAAACATCACGGGTGAATTAGGGCGGATTGCGGGAAATCCAAATCCTTCGATTAACTCTCCGTCATGCCGGACTTGTTCCGGCATCAAACCGTCCGCGAGCGTCAGCGCTCGTGGCACGTCGGACCCCGGAACAAGTCCGGGGTGACGGACATGCCTAGCGATATTTACACCCCGCGCTTTGCCGCTAGGTTGCCGGGCATCACGCCGCATCCGACGGCGACACAGGAATTCAGGGAGTGTCTGAATGGTTGAAACCCCGACGGCTGACAGCCCGGCAGAGCCGGACATCAGCCACGTCAATCCGATCGCCGAGAAGACCTGGCTCGGCCATCCCAAACAGCTCGCGCGGCTGTTCTCGATCGAGATGTGGGAGCGGTTCGGCTTCTACGGCATGCGCGCGCTGCTGGTGCTCTATCTCACCAAGCATTTCCTGTTCCAGGATCATGTCGCGAACGGGCTGGTCGGCGGCTATCTCAGCCTCGTCTATCTGACGCCGGTGATCGGCGGGCTGCTCGCCGACCGCTATCTCGGCTCGAAGCGCGCGGTGAAATGGGGCGCGATCGTCATGGCGGTCGGCTATTTCATGCTGTGCTTCGGCGGCCAGACCGCCAAGCCTTATGCGACGATCGGCGGGGTGCGCTACGATGTCTCGCAAGCGCCGGCGACCTCGACGCTGATGCCCAATACCGCGCCGCAGACGATCGCGGTCAACGGGCAGACGCTGACCATCCACGGCCTGCCCGACGGATCGGTGGAATTGCTGGCGCCCGGCGGGCAAGTCGCGCAGAAGCTTGCGCCCGACCAGTTCGTCGCCGGCGCCGACCGATCGCCCTTCTACACCACCTTCCTGCTCTTCGCGCTCGGCCTGATCGTGATCGGCAACGGCTTCTTCAAGCCCAATATCTCGACCATCGTCGGTGCGCTCTACGCGCCCGGCGACCGACGACGCGACGCCGGTTTCACGATCTTCTACGCGGGCATCAACATCGGCTCGATCCTGGGCCAGATCGCCTGCCCGTTCCTCGCCGACCATTTCGGCTGGTGGGCCGGATTCCTGTGCGTGTCGGTGGTGTTGATGGTCGGCTGGGCGACCGCGCATTTCGACGGCGGCCGGCTCGACGGCTATGGCGAGCCGCCGGTGCGCGACGGGCCCGACCGCGCATTGCTCATCTACGTCCTGTCGATCGTCTCGGTGGTGGTGTTCTGGCTGATCTTCCAGAACGTGATGACCACGCCCGAGGCCGCGGCGGGGAGCGGCATCTGGGGGTACATCGTCGCGACCCCGCTGCTCGGCAAGGCGTTGCTGGTGATCTTCCTCGCCGCCGTGATCGGTATTCCGATCTGGTCGTGGAAGGTCGGCACGAAGACCGAGTTCCAGATGATGCTCGCGGCGATCATCCTCGTTATCTTCAACGTCACCTTCTGGGCCTTGTTCGAACAGGCGGCGTCGTCGCTGACGCTGTTCGCCGACCGCAACACCACGCTCGAATTGTTCGGCTTCCACATGTCGGCGGCGGCGACGCAGCAGTTCAACCCGATCGTCGTCGTGTTGTTCGCGCCGGTGATGAGCTATCTGTGGCTCGGCCTCGCCAAGCGCGGCTGGGAGCCGTCGATCCAGGTCAAGTTCGCGATCGCGCTGATGCTGGTCGGGCTCGGCTTCGTCGTGCTGTCATGGAGCGGCGCCACCGCCGATGCGAGCTTCCGCGTCTCCTTGTGGTGGCTGGTGCTGACCTATTTCCTGCACTCGATCGCGGAGCTGTGCATCTCGCCGGTGGGCCTCAGCATGATTACCAAGCTGGCGATCGCGCGCGTGGTGGGCATGATGATGGGGGTGTGGTTCCTGTCGATCTCGGTCGGCGAATATCTCGCCGGCGCCGCCGCTCAGGCAGCCTCGGTCGAGACGGTGGGCGGCCAGGTGACCAATCCCGAGCTGGCGCTCCACACCTATACGCACACCTTCATGACCGGCGGCGAGCTGACGATCGGCGCGGGCATCGTGCTGCTGGTGATCTCGCCGTGGCTCAAGAAGATCATGCACGGCGTCACATGATAACGTGAAAAGCTTCGTTCGTGCTGAGGGCGAACGGCGGATGGAGAAACAGGATGGGAACGACAGGCATGGTGCTGGCGGCGGTGGTCGCGTTCGTCGGCACGCATTTCGTGATGTCGCATCCGCTGCGGCGGCCGCTGGTCGCAGCACTCGGCGAGCGCGGCTTTGCCGGCGTCTATTCGCTTGTATCGTTCGCGACGCTGATCTGGGTGATCCTCGCCTATCGCGCCGCGCCCGCGACGCCGCTGCTATGGCCGGTCGGCGACGGCATCTGGGCGATCGTCACGATCGTGATGCTGATCGCGAGCGTGTTGCTAATGGGCTCGCTGATCGGCAATCCCGCGCTGCCCAACCCCGGCGGCGAATCCAAGGCGCCGGGCGAGGCGCGTGGGGTGTTCGCGGTGACGCGGCATCCGATGCTGTGGGCGTTCGCCCTGTGGGGCCTGTGCCACATCGCCGTGTTTCCGATGGCCGCGAACATCATCGTCGCGGGCGGCATCGTGCTGCTGTCGCTGGCCGGGGCGGCGTTGCAGGACCGGAAGAAGGAACGGCTCCAGCCCGAAACGTGGCGCGCGTGGGAGGCCAAGACGAGCTGGTGGCCGTTCGCGGCGATCGCCGCGGGCCGCGCGCGGTTCGGCGGCTTCCGGCCGCACGATTGGGCCGGCGGCATCGTCATCTGGCCGGCGGCGACCTGGGCGCACCTGCCGCTTGCCGGTTGGGCGGCGGGGATTTGGCGATGGGTTTGAGCGAAGCGTAATTCCGTCCGTTCGCCCTGAGCTCGTCGAAGGGCGTCTCAACGGAGTCGTTCGTGGCGCAGCGCCCTTCGAAAGGCTCAGGGCGAACGATCAGGGGTCTGCTCGGGCCGTGCCTCCGCGCCGGGGACTCTTGACGCCGGACTCGCCAGAGACGATGCTCGCGCGAGGAACATCCGGCGTACAAGAGTGGGGGATATTCTGATGGCGAGCCGAGCGCAGCCGTCGATGTGGCGACAGACCGTCAAGGCCGGCGCGGTGCGCAGCGGCGCGCTGTTCGGCGCGGTGGCGCTGCTCGTCGCGACGCTGCTGATCGCGCTGGCGCTGACCAGCTACCATTCGGGCGATCCCTCGTTCGACACCGCGGCGGGCGGGCCGGCGAAGAACTGGCTCGGCGCGCCGGGCGCCTATGTCGCCGATCTCTTGCTGATGATCGCGGGGCCGGCGGCGGCGCTGATCCTGCCGCTCGGGCTGATCTGGGGAACGCGGTTGTGGCGCGACCGCCCGGTGGGCGAGTGGCGGCGCATGCTGCGCGGCGCGGCAAT
The DNA here is from genome assembly GCA_051954515.1 of Sphingomonas sp. Classification (GTDB taxonomy): domain Bacteria; phylum Pseudomonadota; class Alphaproteobacteria; order Sphingomonadales; family Sphingomonadaceae; genus Sphingomonas. Next base: position 23,699 of record JBQCHQ010000003.1, read on the forward strand.
CGGCATCGTGCTGATCGCCACTGCGATCGCCTTCGTCTCGGATGCCGCGGCAATGAAGCTGCCCGCGGGCTGGGGCGGCCTGATCGGGCTTGCCATCACCTCGGGGCTCGACTGGCTGATCGCGCTGATCGGCGATCCCGTGATCGTCGCCTGGACCGAGCGCGGCGTCGGCCTGCTCGTCGGGCTGGCGGGGCTGATCGTCTATGTCCGCAGCCTGAACCTCAATCTCGCCGAGCGTGAGTGGTTCAGCCGCCCCGCGCTGCTCACCGATCAGCGCGAAGCGACGATCGACGATGAGGAAGACGACCTCGGCGTGCTCAAGCGCCCTGCCCAGCCGCGTGCGATCGCTTTGCCCGAGACGCGGCCCGCGCCGGTGATCGCCGAACGCATTGCGGCGCCCTCGGTGGCCAAGCCGAAGGAGCGCCAGGCCTCGCTCGACCTGCGCGACGATTACCAGCTGCCGCCGCTCGACCTGCTCAAGGCCGCGCCGCCCTCGCCCAACGCGGCGATCGACAAGGCCTCGCTCGAGCGCAATGCGCGGCTGCTCGAGAACGTGCTCGACGATTTCAAGGTCAAGGGTTCGATCGTCGAGGTGCGGCCGGGCCCGGTCGTGACGATGTACGAATTGGAGCCCGAAAGCGGCGTCAAGGCGAGCCGAGTCATCGCGCTGGCCGACGACATCGCGCGCAACATGTCGGCGATTTCCGCGCGCGTCGCGACCATTCCGGGGCGCAGCGTGATCGGCATCGAGCTGCCCAACGCGCGGCGTGAGGGCGTGAACCTGCACGAACTGGTCGCCTCGCAGAGTTTCGAGGACCAATCGGCGCAGCTCCCTATTATTCTCGGCAAGAACATCGCGGGCGATCCGGTGATCGCCGATCTTGCGCCGATGCCGCATTTGCTGATCGCGGGCACCACCGGGTCGGGCAAGTCGGTGGGCCTCAATTGCATGATCCTGTCGCTGCTCTACCGGCTGACGCCCAAGCAGTGCAAAATGATCATGATCGATCCCAAGATGCTCGAACTGAGCATGTACGAGGATATTCCGCACCTGCTCGCCCCCGTCGTCACCGAGCCGGCCAAGGCGGTGCGCGCGCTCAAATGGGCGGTCGAGCAGATGGAGGACCGCTATCGCATGATGGCCTCGGTCGGCGTGCGCAGCCTCGCCGGGTTCAACGACAAGGTCAGCGCCGCCAAGGCCAAGGGCAAGCCGCTCGGCCGCAAGGTTCAGACCGGCTACCACCCGGAGACCGGGCAGCCGGTCTATGAGGAGGAGCAGCTCGACTATCAGGTGCTGCCGCAGATCGTGGTGATCGTCGACGAGCTCGCCGATCTGATGCTGACCGCGGGCAAGGAAGTCGAGTTCCTCATCCAGCGCCTTGCGCAGAAGGCGCGCGCGGCGGGCATTCACCTCATCATGGCGACGCAGCGCCCTTCGGTCGATGTCATTACCGGCGTCATCAAGGCGAACCTGCCGACGCGCATTTCCTTCCACGTCACGAGCAAGATCGACAGCCGCACGATCCTCGGCGAACAGGGCGCCGAGCAGCTGCTCGGCAAGGGCGACATGCTCTACATGCCCGGCGGCAAGCAGATCGCGCGAGTCCACGGTCCATTCGTTTCGGATGACGAGGTATTGGCGGTCGCCAATCACTGGCGCGGCCAGGGCCAGCCCGACTACGTCTCGTCGGTCACCGAGGAGCCCGAGGAGAGCTTCGCCCTCGATGGCGCGCCGATCGGCGAGGATTCGCCCGAGGAGCAGCAGTTTCGGGCGGCCTGCCAGCTGGTGGCGGAGAGCCAGAAGGCGTCGACCTCGTGGCTCCAGCGCCAGCTCCGTGTCGGCTACAATTCCGCCGCGCGCCTCATCGAGCGGATGGAAAAGGAAGGCCTCGTCTCGCGCCCCGACCATGTCGGCCGCCGCGAAGTGCTGATGGACCGCGACGGCCGGCCGGTGTGACTTTCACCCGTCACCCCCGCGAAAGCGGGGGCCCATCACCTGTCATCGGGCCCAGCAGAACCGGCAGGAGATGGGTCCCCGCTTCCGCGGGGATGACGGTCAAGCCTACCCGGCGCCGCAACCAAAGCTGAACGGCATTGTTCAAGCAAATTCACGACACGTTCAATGCGTTGGTGTAACGAGCGTTCCATGACAAGAAGGACCTTCATTCCCGTGACCGCCCGCCTCGCCTTCACGCTCGCCGCTGCCGTCGCCCTTCCCGCGGCGATTGCGCCTGTGCCTGCCCTTGCCGCCCCCGCTTCAGGCGATCTCGCGCTCGTCCAGAAGTCGCTTCAGGCGACCGACAGTATGACCGCGGACTTCACCCAGACCGATCGTGCCGGCAAGGTGCTGACCGGCACGCTGACCTTGAAGAAGCCCGGCAAGATCCGCTTCCAGTATCAGAAGGGCGTACCGCTTCTCATCGTCGGCGACGGCAGGAACGTCTATTTCATCGATTATTCGGTCGCCCAGGTGCAGCGCTGGCCGGTCGGCGATTCGCCCCTGGGCGTGCTCATCGATCCTTCCAAGAACATCAGCCGCTTCGCGCATGTCGTGCCGGGCGGCGATCCGCGTATCGTCTCGGTCGAGGCGAGCGATCCCAAGCACCCCGAATATGGCCGGATCACCCTGGTGTTCGCGCGCAGCGATTCGGCCCCCGGCGGATTGCTGCTGCAAGGCTGGGTGGCGCTCGATGCGCAGAACAACCGCACCACCGTCCGCCTCGACAACCAGAAATTCAACGTGAGCGTTTCCGACAACACGTTCCGCTGGAACGATCCGCGGCGAAAAACGCACGGTCGCTGACGGTCCATTCATATTGGCGACAGGTTTCGAGGCATAGAAGCCCTCTTGCGGATGCGGGGCGTTCGGGATTTTCCCCCTGTTACCTGAACACCACCCTGCTTCCCGCCTGCGTGACGAACGCTAGGTTGGCCCCCGTTCCATGCCCCCGGAGCGGGGGCCTTTCCGTATGAGCTGGCCGGCCGCGCTGCCGGCCTGCCGCTATTCCCCGATCAGGTGCAGCGCGAGCGTTCGCCGATGCGGCCGCCTGCGATGCTCGAACAGATAGATGCCCTGCCAGGTGCCGAGCGCGAGCTGGCCGTCGATCAGCGGGATCGTCAGCTGCGTGTTGGTGAGTGCGGCGCGGAGATGCGCGGGCATGTCGTCCGGGCCTTCGTCGTCATGTTCGTACTCGGCCGACTCCGGGGCGATGCGCGCGAAATAGCGTTCGAGATCGCGGCGCGCGGCAGGCGCGGCATTCTCCTGGATGAGCAGCGAGGCCGAGGTGTGGCGGCAGAACACCGTCAACAGGCCTTCGCGCATGTCCTGTTCTGCGACCCAGCCGGCGATGCGGTCGGTGACCTCGATCAGCCCCTGCCGATCGGTGGCGATCGTCAGCATCGTCGTCGCCTGGCGCATCACAAGTTCTCGGCCGCGTCGGCAATGGCGGTGTAGATCGCGTCGAGATCGGTATCGTCGATACAATAAGGCGGCATGACATAGACCGTGTTGCCCATCGGGCGGACGAGCAAGTCGCGCTCGCGGAAGAAGGCGAGCAGTGCGGGCCCGCGCGATGAAAGATAATCGCTTTCGTCCTCGGCGAGTTCCATCGCGGTGACGGTGCCGATCTGCCGCGGATTGCGGATATTCGCATGGCCGGCGAGCGCCGTGAGACGCGCTTGCTGACGCTCGGCGAGGTGGGCGATCCGATCGAGGACGGGCTCGTCGCGCAAGATCGCGAGGTTGGCGGCGGCGGCAGCGCAGGCGATCGGGTTGGCGGTGTAGCTCGACGAGTGGAAGAACATCTTCGCCCGATCGCTCGACCAGTGCGCCTCGTAGATCGGCGCCGTCGCCATCGTCACCGCGAGCGGCACTGCGCCGCCCGTCAGCCCCTTGGACAGGCACAATATGTCGGGCACGATATCGGCCTGCTCGCATGCCAGTAGCGTGCCGGTGCGGCCCCACGCGGTCATCACCTCGTCGGCAATGAAGAGCACGCCGTAAGTAGCGCAGATGCGGCGCATTTCGGCGAGGACGTGCGGCGGGTAGATCAGCATCCCGCCCGCGCCGAGCAGCAGCGGCTCGACGATGAATGCGGCCGCCCCTGCCCTGCATTCAGCTTCGAGCGCATCCAGCGTTGCCTGTTCGCGCCCCTCCGCGGGGAATAGGATCGTGCCGACATCGAACAGCAGCGGCGCATAGGCCCGGTTATAGACGCCGCGCGCGCCGACCGACATCGCGCCGATCGTGTCGCCGTGATAGCTGTGTTCGAGGACGAGGATGCGGTGGCGCGGCTCGCCGCGGTTGAGCCAGTATCCCAGCGCCATCTTGAGCGCGACTTCGACGCTGGTCGATCCCGAATCGGAGAAGAAGACATATTCGAGCGCGCTTGGCATGATCGCGGTGAGGCCGCGCACAACCGCCTCGGCAGGCTCGTGGGTCCAGCCGGCGAAGATGATCTGATCGAGCTTCGCGGTCTGTTCGGCAATCGCTGCCATAATGCGCGGATGGCAATGGCCGTGCGTCGTCACCCACCAGGAGGAGATCGCGTCGATGATCCGCCGGTCGTCGGCGGTGTAGAGCGCGGCGCCGTCGGCGTGCGTCACCAGCGGAATCGGCTCGCCGAGCCCGTGCTGAGTGAAGGGATGCCAGACGCGCGAGCGAGTCAGCGGAAATCCTCCAGATCGAAATGCTGGGTGAAAGCGGCAGCGAGGCTGTCGCGGTCGAGCGGGTCGAGCAGCGGCAAACGGCCGAGCCGCTTGACGCCGCCGATCGCAGCGATCGTCGCTTCGGTGTCCTCTATGGCGTCGCCGATGAAGGCGATACCAAGCAGCGGCACTTTGCGGCGTTTCAGCGCCTCGATCGACAGCAGGCTGTGGTTGATCGTGCCGAGCGCGGTGCGCGCGACCAGCACCACCGGCGCTGCCCAGCGCGCGAACAGGCCGGCGAACAGCACGTCGCGCGTGACGGGCACCAGCACGCCCCCCGCGCCTTCGACAACCAGCGGGCCGCCGACCTGCGGCAAGGCGAGGCACTCGGGATCGATCGTCACGCCGTCGATCTCGGCGGCGCGGTGCGGCGAGCAGGGCGTGGTCAGCCGATAGGCTTCGGGCAGCAACTTGTGTTCGGGCAAGCCGGAGAGCCGCGCGGCGCGCTCGCGGTCCGAGCCATCGTCGAGTCCGGCCTGCACCGGCTTCCAGTAATGCGCGCCCAGCGCGCCGGCGAGCGCGGCGGCGAACACCGTCTTGCCGATATCGGTATCCGTGCCGGTGACGACGATCGTGCTCATGCCAGCGCCTCTTGCAGCGCGCGGGCGAGCGCGTCCACGTCGTCCTCGTCGACGTTGAGCGTCAGCGACAGCCGCAGTCGCGCGGTGCCGGCGGGCACCGTCGGCGGCCGGATACCGCGCACATCGAAGCCCGCCGCCGGCAACCGCGCGGCGACCGCCATCGCGCGCGCGTCTTGCCCAAGCACCAGCGGCAGGATCTGCGAACCGGTCGGCGCAACACCGCACGGCGCGAGCGCGCGCTCGGCATGAGCGACGAGCGCGTGGAGGCGGTCACGCCGCTCGGGCTCCTCGACGAGGATCGCCAGCGCCTCGCGCACCGCGGCGGCGATCAGCGGCGACGGCGCGGTCGAGAAGATGAAAGCGCGGCCGCGGTTGACCAGGAAATCGCGCACCACCGTCGGGCAGGTCAAAAGTGCCCCCTCGACGCCGAGCGCCTTGCCGCAAGTGTGGAGCGTGACGCGGTTGTCGGGGGACAGATCGGCGGCGAGCCCGCGGCCGTCCGCCCCGAACACCCCGGTGGCGTGTGCCTCGTCGATTACCAGCATCGCATCGTGACGGCGCGAAACCGCGGCGAGATCGGCGAGCGGGGCGCGGTCGCCGTCCATGCTGTAAAGGCTCTCGACCGCGATCCATGGCGTGCCGGTGCCGCCAGCGCGGCGCCACGCGGCGATCGCATCGTCGGTGGCTTGCGCGTCGTTGTGAGCGAACGGCCGATGCTCCGCGCGCGCGAGGCGCAGCCCTTCGTGGACGCTGGCATGGCTCAATGCGTCATAGACGATCAGGTCGCCGCGCTGCGGCACGGTGGCGAACAGGCAGGCATTGGCCGCGAAGCCGGTCGAGAAGAACAGCGCCGCCTCGCTGCCGAAGAAGCGCGCCGCCTCGGCTTCGAGCGCCTCATGTTCGGCGTGGTTGCCGCGCAGCAGCCGTGAGCCGCCCGAACCGATCGCGGCGCCGGCATCGAGTGCGTGCCTCGCCGCCTGGGCCAAGCGTGGCGAGCCGGCCAGCGCGAGATAATCATTCGAGGCGAAATCGAGCCCCGCACGCGGCGCAAGCGTCCGCATCCGATCACGCGCGGCGAGGCCGGCGAGATCGGCGTAAAGCGGTGCGAGGCGCGACATCTAGGGGTGGCTGCGGCCGAAATCGGGCGCGGCGTCGTCCTGACCCTGCTCGACGATCCCGCGGCGGATCGCGCGGGTGCGGCTGAACAGCTCGAACAATTCGTCGCCCTTGCCCCAGCGGATCGCGCGCTGCAGCGCAGTCAGATCCTCGGAAAAGCGCTGGAGCATTTCCAGCACCGCCTCGCGGTTGGTGAGAAACACGTCGCGCCACATCGTCGGATCGGACGCGGCGATTCGGGTGAAGTCGCGGAAGCCGCCGGCGGAATATTTGATGACCTCGCTCTGCGTCACTGCTTCGAGATCGGACGCGGTGCCGACGATCGTATAGGCGATCAGGTGCGGCAAATGGCTGGTGACGGCGAGCACGCGGTCGTGATGATCGGGCGCCATCGTCTCGACGTCTGCGCCGAGCTTGAGCCAGAATTCGGCGACTCGCTCGACTGCGACGGCGCTGGTCTGTTCGGTCGGGGTGAGAATGCACCAGCGGCCATGGAACAGGGTGGCAAAACCGGACTCGGGGCCGCTCTGCTCGGTGCCCGCGACGGGATGCGCGGGAACGATCGTCGAGCTCGGTAACGCCTCGGCGAGCGCGGCGGCGACCGCTTCCTTGCAGCTCCCAACGTCGGAGACGATCGCGTCGGCGGGCAGGTCGGCGGCGATCTCGGCGGCAGCCGCACCCATCGCGCCGACCGGCACGCACAGGATGACGAGATCGGCGTCGATCACGCTCGCACCGGCGGTATCGGCGATGTCGTCGCAAAGGCCGATGCGGTCGGCGGTCGCGCGAACCGCCGGATCGGCGTCGTAACCGGTCAGCCGCACCGTCGGCATATGCTCCCGCACCCCACGCGCGATCGACGAACCGATCAGGCCGAGGCCGATGATGGTGACGCGGGAAAAGGGGAGCATCGCTACCTCCGTTCGCCCTGAGCTTGTCGAAGGGCGGATGCGTAACAATCGTGCTTCGACAGGCTCAGCACGAACGGAGGAGGAAGCCCGCGCATCATCCCGCCGCCTCGACCAGCTCGCGCAGCGCCTGGGCGACGCCCTGCGTCTCGGCCTCGGTGCCGATCGTGATGCGCAGGCCGTTGGCGAGCCCCTGCCCGGGCAGCCAGCGGACGATATAGCCCTTGTCCATAAGGCCCTTATAGGCGGTCTCAGCGGTCAACTTGCCCTCGAACAGCACCAGCACGAAATTGGCCTGGCTCGGCACCGCGCGCAGGCCCGCATTGCCGAGCTTGCCGATCTCGGCCGAAAACCATGCGCGCCATTTGGCGTTGTGCTCGCGCGTGTGCTCGACGAAGGCGGTGTCGCCCAGTGCGGCGACCGCCGCGGCCGTCCCGGCGATGGTGATCGAAAAGGGCAGCCGGATGCGGTGCATCGCCTCGATGATCGCCGGAGCCGCATAGCCCCAGCCGATCCGCTCGGCAGCGAGGCCGTACATCTTGGAGAAGGTGCGCGTCACCAGCACGTTGGACGCATTTTCCGCCAGCGCCATGCCGCCATCCTCGGCATCGCCCTCGATATATTCGGCATAGGCATGGTCGAGGACGAGCAGGACGTTGCTCGGCAGGCCCGCGTGGAGCCGCGCGATCTCCGCCTTGGTCGCATAGGTGCCGGTCGGGTTGTTCGGGTTGGCGATATAGACGATCCGCGTCCTGTCGGTGACCGCCGCGAGAATCGCGTCGATATCGGTCGCATAATCGTTGTCGGGCGCCACCACCGGCGTTGCGCCGACGCGCCGCGCGGCGATCTCATAGACCGCAAAGCCGTAGCGCACGAAGATCACTTCATCGCCCGGCCCGGCGAAGGCGCCCGCCGCGAGGTGCAGCACCTCATCCGAGCCGTTACCGTAGATGATCCGTGCGGGATCGAGCCCGTGCTTCGCCGCCAGCGTCTCACGGAGTTCCGCGCCGCTCGCGTCGGGATAGCGTTCGAGCCGGCCCGCGGCGCTGGCGAACGCCTCGCGCGCCGCCGGCGAGGTGCCGAGCGGATTCTCGTTCGACGAGAGCTTGGCGACCTTGCGGCCGTCATCGGTGGTCGAGCGGCCGGGAATGTAGGGCGCGATGCCCATGATCCAGGGTTTGGGAGTGGGTCCGGTCATGGCCGCGCGCATAGCCTCGCCGGAGGCCCGGTGGCAAATCCTCCGTTCGCCCTGAGCTTGTCGAGGCCCGTCCTGAGCGACGCCGCAGGCGGCGTCGAAGGGGACGAGTGGCCGGCGTTACGCTTTCCAATCGTGCTTCGACAGGCTCAGCACGAACGGGTTGTTTTTGTCCGCCGGTCCGTTAGCGAGCGCTTGATGGACACACGCTTTGGCCTCGACCGCCGCATAATGCTTGCCGGGCCGCTCAAGCTCGACAGCGGCGCTCAGCTGTCGCCGGTCGAGATCGCGTACGAGACCTACGGCACGCTCGCCCCCGACGGCGGCAACGCGATCCTGATCTGCCACGCGCTGACCGGCGACCAGCACGTCGCCTCCCCCCACCCGATCACCGGCAAGCCCGGCTGGTGGGAGCGGATGATCGGCCCCGGCAAGCCGGTCGATCCGGCGCGCGACTTCGTCGTCTGCGCCAATGTGCTGGGAAGCTGCATGGGCTCTTCCGGCCCGGCGAGCATCGACCCGGCGACCGGCCAGCCCTATGGCATGAGCTTTCCCGTCATTACGATCCGCGACATGGTGCGCGCGCAGGCGATGCTGCTCGATTCATTGGGCATCGGGCGGTTGAAGGCAGTGATCGGCGGGTCAATGGGCGGCATGCAGGCGCTATCCTGGCCGGCGACCTTTCCGGATCGAGTCGCGGCAGCGGTGGTGATCGCCTCGACCGCGCGGCACTCGGCGCAGAACATCGCCTTTCACGAGGTCGGACGCCAGGCGATCATGGCCGACCCCAACTGGCGCGACGGCGATTATTACGGCTCGGGCAATGCGCCCGCCGCGGGCCTCGCGGTGGCGCGGATGGCGGCGCACATCACCTACCTTTCCGAAGCCGGGCTGACCGAGAAATTCGGCCGCAAATTGCAGGCGCGCGACGCCAAGACCTTCGGCTTCGACGCCGATTTCCAGGTCGAGAGCTATCTGCGCCACCAGGGGCTGAGCTTCACCGACCGGTTCGACGCCAACGCCTATCTCTACATCACGCGCGCGATGGATTATTTCGACCTGGCCGAGGAGCATGGCGGCAAGCTGGCCAATGCCTTTCGCGAAACAAGCGCGCGCTTCTGCCTCATCAGCTTCGATACCGACTGGCTCTATCCGACGCGCGAATCGCGCAACATCGTCCAAGCGCTCCACGCCGCCGGCGCGCGCGCGAGCTTCGTCGAATTGTCGAGTCCGTTCGGCCACGACGCCTTCCTGCTCGACGCGCCCGAGATGAATCGGGTGGTGGCGGGCTTTTTGAGGAACGGCGGATGATAGACACGCGCTATCTTTCGGGAACGCCGGCGGCGCTGCGCTCCGACCTTGCGCTGATTGCGATGAATGTGGATCGCGGTAGCCGCGTGCTCGACATCGGGTGCGGTGACGGCGCGCTGATGGCGGCTTTGCGCGACACCCGCGACGTCGACGCGCGAGGGCTCGAACTCGATCCCGCCAACGTCGCTGCCGCGGTCGGACGAGGGCTTTCGGTGGTGCAGGGCGATGCGGACAGCGACCTTGCCGCCTATCCCGACCAGAGTTTCGACTACGCAATCCTCAGCCAGACGCTACAGACCACGCGCCGACCGGATCATGTGCTGGATGAGCTGCTCAGGATCGGCCGCCGCGCCTTCGTCTCCTTCCCCAATTTCGCGCACTGGCGGGTTCGCGCTTCGCTATTGTGGGGCGGGCGGATGCCGGTGACCAAGCTGCTGCCCGAGCGCTGGTACGACACACCCAACATTCACCACGTCACGATCGACGATTTCCGCGCGCTGCTGAAGGAGCGCGGCATCGCGATCGAAGGCCAATGGTTCCTCAACCATGGCCGCCCGACCAGCGCGGCAGCCGCCAATTTCCGCGCCGAGCACGCGGTGTTCCTGCTGCGGCGCTGAAAAGGCCGCGCCGATTCCCGTTCGTCCTGCTTGGATTCGTCGTTCGTCCTGAGCTTGGACGGCGTGCCTCAAGTGTTACGGCTGATGGACGGCCGCCCTTCGACAAGCTCAGGGCAAACGGTCGGCAGATGAGGCGGTTCGATCTTGGCCGATTCTAGAACGGCACGTCGTCGTCGAGATCGTCGGAGAAGCCGCCCGCGCCGCCGCCGAAGCCGCTCGATCCGCTGGAGCCGCCGCGATTGCCGCCGCCGCTGCGCGAACCGCCGCCGAAATCGTCGCCGCCCGCGCCCCAATCGTCACGGCCGGAGCTGACGCCGCCGCCCTGCCCGCCGCCGCCCGGCGCACCGTCGAGCATGGTGAGCACGCTGTTGAAGCCCTGCAGCACGATCTCGGTCGAATAGCGATCGTTGCCCGATTGATCCTGCCACTTCCGCGTCTGGAGCTGGCCCTCGATATAGACCTTGCTGCCCTTGCGCAGATAGCGCTCGGCGACGTTGGCGAGGCCTTCGTTGAAGATCGCGACCGAATGCCATTCGGTCTTTTCCTTGCGCTCGCCGGTATTCCTGTCCTTCCAGTTTTCCGACGTGGCGATGCGCAGATTGACCACCTTGCCGCCGTTCTGGAAGGTGCGGCTTTCCGGATCGCGGCCGAGATTGCCGACCAGAATCACCTTGTTCACGCTGCCGGCCATGTTCGCTCCCTACAATCCCAATGCCGTCGCGACCCAATAGGTCGCCCCTGCAGCGATGTAGGCGAGTGCGAACAAATAGCCAACCATGAAGGCGGGCCATTTCCAGCCATTCGTCTCGCGCCGGGTGATCGCGATGGTCGAGATGCATTGCGGCGCGAACACGAACCACATCAGGAAGGCCAATGCAGTGGCGAGGCTCCAGCGGTGGCGGAGATTGTCGATCATCGCGCGGTTGCCGCTGCCGCTCTCGGGATTGTCGACCGAATAGACCGTGCCGATCGCCGCCACCGCCACCTCGCGCGCCGACATCGCCGGGATCAGCGCCAGCGAAATATCGCGGTTGAAGCCGATCGGCCGCACGATCGGCTCGACCACATTGTTGGCGATCCGCCCCGCGATCGAATAATCGACCGGCGAGACATGGCTTCCCGCCGGCACCTGCGGGAAGCTCAATAGCGCCCACAAAACGATCGTCGTCGTGGCGATGATCGTGCCCGCGCGCTTCAGGAAGATCATCGCGCGCGTCCACAGCCCCAGCAAGATATCTCGCGCGCGCGGCATCTGGTATTTGGGCATCTCCATCATGAAGCCCGACGAGGCGCCCTTGGTGACGGTGTTCCTGAGCACAAGGGCGACGACGAAGGCGCCGACGATCCCCATGACGTAAAGCGCGAACATCACCAGCCCCTGCAAGCCGACGAACGGCAGCACCTTGGTATCGGGGATCAGCGCGCCGATGATGAGGGTATAGACGGGCAGCCGCGCCGAGCAGGTCATCAAGGGCGCGATCAGGATGGTGGTGAGGCGGTCCTTCTCGTCCTCGATCGTGCGAGTCGCCATGATGCCGGGCACCGCGCAGGCGAAGGACGAGAGCAGCGGAATGAAGGCGCGGCCAGACAGGCCGACGGCGGCCATGATCCGATCCATCAGGAAGGCGGCGCGGACCATATAGCCCGAGGCTTCGAGCAGCAGGATGAAGAAGAACAGGATCAGGATTTGCGGCAGGAACACCACCACCGCGCCGACGCCGGCGATCACGCCGTCGACCACCAGCGAGCGCAGGATCGAGGCCGGGAAGGTCGCCGTCACCTCGGCGCCGAGCCAGTCGAATCCGCCTTGGATCAAGTCCATCGGCGCCTGCGCCCAGGCGAACACCGCCTGGAACATGACGAACAGGATCGTCGCCAGCAGGATCAGGCCGAAAACGGGGTGCAGCGCCACCGCGTCGAGCGCATGCGTCCAGCGCCGCACCGGTGTTTCCGAAATCGTCGCGGCGAGCGAGATCGCCCGCGCGCGGCGCTGCAGCGTGGCGATATCCTCGTGCGCGCTGCCATCGCTGGGGCGGAGCGTGACGACGGGGCCGCGGCGGATCGTGTCGCTCAGCGCTGCCTTGAGCTCGTCGATGCCGCGGCGGCGCACCGCGACGGTCGGCACCACGGGCACGTCGAGCTCGCGCGCCAGGGCCTCGGGATCGAGCGTCAGCCCGTCGCGCGCGGCGAGATCGATCATGTTGAGCGCGACCACCACCGGCAGGCCGAGCGCTATCAGTTGCAGCGTGAAGCGCAAATGGTTGTCGAGATTAGCGGCATCGACCACGACGATCAGCGCGTCGGGCAGCCGCTCGCCCTCCTGCGCGCCAGTGACGACGTCGCGAGTCACGCGCTCGTCGGGCGAGGACGGCTCGAGGCTGTAGGCGCCTGGCAGGTCGATCAGCTCGATCGGGCGGCCGTCGGCAAAGGCGGTGCGCCCGGCATGACGCTCGACGGTGACGCCGGGATAATTGCCGACCTTCTGGCGCGCGCCAGTCAATGCGTTGAACAGCGCGCTCTTGCCGGAATTGGGATTCCCGACCAGCGCGACCAGCGGCGCGGGGTTCATGCTACCCGGCTTGGGGAGAAACGTGGATCGCGCCCGCGACCGCGCGCCGCAGCGCCACCGTCATGCGGCCGATGCGGCAGGCGATCGGACCGCTGCCGAGCCGCGCGCGGTGCAGCACCTCGATCTCGACACCCTCGTCGAAGCCCAGCTCGCGCAGCCGCCGCGCTTCGGGCACCGCGAGTCGCGCCCAGTCGATCGCGGCGACCGTCGCATGCTGCCGGCGCGGCAGCGCTTCGAGGCTGACAGGTAGTATCACGCGCGACGACATATCCATGATGCGAGTGATTATCAATAACCCGCGCCGAAGGAAAGGCCGAAAATGCGAATCAGTCGCATATTTGATTCTGAGTGCGGCACCGGTCCGCTCCCCATCCAGCAGGCTATTCTCACCTGCGCCGGCGGATTCCACGCCCGTCATGCCGGACTTGTTCCGGCATCCAACCCTCCGCTGGCGCTATCGCTCGAGGCGCGTTGGACCCCGGAACAAAGTCCGGGGTGACGAAGGAAATGGCAAGCATTTTGCCGGCAACCCATCGTCAGGATATCCCGGATTTCAGCGCCACACGTGGACGCCGATACGTCAATCAGGCCGGCGGATACCGCAATCGCCCTACAAATCGTGACAGGCTCGGCATCCGCTCGCGCTGCTTGAGGAGCTGCGCCTTGGTCTTCTCGAACTTCAGGATGCCGTCGATTCGCCGCGACAGGAACGCGCGCGTTTCCGCGAAACCTTCGCTCTCGTCGTCGAGGAAAACCGTGACCGTCGCTGCATAGACGCCCGAGAGAATCGCGCGCTTGGTGTAGTGATTGTAATCGGTCGCGGTGTCGCCGGCGCGGCGCCACATCAGGTCGGCGGCGTGCCAGCCGAGCTTGGCGGCGCGCAATGCATGCTGCGGCCGCGCGAGGATCGCCAGCGCGCGGCGCAGCGCCTCGCGATTGGGCGCGAGCGCGTCGAGCCGCGCCTCGACCTGAGCCGAAATCCGCTCGCGGATCTTCATCTTTGCAAGCCGCTCGTCGGGCACTGCGGCGATCATCGCGCGATCGATGGCCTCGAACCATGCCGCGATCATCTCGACCGCGCCGCCCGGAAATGCCAGCCGCGCCACGTCGGAATCGATGGCTTTCGCGGCCGCCGCGGTCTCGATTGCCGCCTCCGACCACCCATCGAACGCCGCATTGGCCGCGATCAGCGGTGCGAGCGCGGTGCGGATTTCATCGAGGGTGGCATCTTCGGGCGACGACAAATCGGGCATGGCGGCTTCATAACCGTTCGTTCCGGGCTTGTCGAAGGCACGCAGAGCTTTCGGGTGCCGATCAGGGATCGGCGGAGACCGACTCGGTCGAATTTGCCCGCTCGCGGCGACGGACCAATACGAGCGCAGCGGCGACCAATATCGCGCCGGTCAGGTCTGCAGCGCCCAGTGTCTCGCCATAGACCAGCCAGCCAACCAGTCCGGCGACGATTGGCTGGGTGAGAAAGGTGATGCCGACGACGAGCGGGGGCAGCTTGCCGAGTGCGTAAAGCATCATCCCCTGCCCCAGCACCTGGCTGGTCAGGGCGATGCCGATCAGCGGACCCCAATGGTGCGGCCACACGCGTTCGCCGATCGCCATAGCGAATAGGAGTAGCGGCACCACGCTGGCGAGCGACGCCAGCGTCAATGCCGGCAGCGGCGCAAGCGTCGTTCGCGCGCGCGCCATCAGGACGAGATAGCCGGTGTAGAGAATGCCCGCGAACAGGCACAAGGCGTCGCCAGCCAAATTGCGTGGTGACAATTGATAGGACCGTCCCATCAACAACACCGCGCCGATCAAGGCGAGCAGCAATGCCAGACTTTGCGTGCGCGTCGGCAAAGCGCGCATGACGATGAAGCCGTAGATCGGGTAGAACAGGGTCGCTGAATTACCGAACAGCGTCGCATTGGCGAGCGTCGTGCGCAGAATGCCGATGTTCCAGCCGGCGAGATCGGCAGCGAAGCACAACCCGCCGAACGCCAGCGTCACCCACAAAGCGCGGCCGAGTCCAGCCGCCCGCCAGCCACTACCCAACACGATCGCCAGCAATACCGGCATGGCAAGCGCGATCCGCCAGAAGCCGACCGCGACCGGCCCGACATCGGCGAGCCGCACGAACCACGGCCCGAAGGCGAGCGCGGCATTGGCGACGAACAACGCGGCGAGCGCCAGCGGCGGCGTATCGCTTGATTGCGGCTTAGAAAAACTATGGCGTCGATGATCGTGCATGCCTGCGGCGCGGCCCCTATCTCAGCCGTCCGGTAGCAAAAGGAAACCCGATGCCAAGCCTTTTCGATCCCCTTCAGCTCGGCGCGATCCACGCGCCCAACCGCATCCTGATGGCGCCGCTGACGCGTGGCCGCGCCACGCGCGAGCATGTGCCAACGCCGATCATGGCCGATTATTACGCGCAGCGCGCCTCGGCCGGCCTCATCATCTCCGAGGCCACCGGGATCAGCCGCGAGGGCCTGGGCTGGCCCTATGCGCCCGGTTTGTGGACCGACGAGCAAGCCGAAGCATGGCAGCCGGTGACTCGGGCGGTGCACGCCGCCGGCGGCCGCATTTTCGCGCAATTGTGGCACATGGGCCGCATCGTTCATCCCGATTTCCTCGACGGCGCCGCGCCGGTCTCGTCCTCGGCGACCACCGCGCCGGGCACGGCACACACTTATGACGGCAAGCAGCCTTATGCCGAGGCGCGGCCGCTCGACGTCGCCGAAATCCCGCGCCTGATCGACGATTACGAACGCGCGACGAGGAACGCGATCGCCGCCGGCTTCGACGGCGTCCAACTTCACGCCGCGAACGGCTATCTGATCGACCAGTTTCTGCGCGACGGCGCCAATCTGCGCGACGATCGCTACGGTGGCAGCGCGGAAAACCGCATCCGTCTGCTCGTCGAGGTGGTCGAGCGGATCGCTTCGGTGGCGGGCGCCGACCGCACCGCGGTGCGCTTCTCGCCCAACGGCGACACGCAAGGCGTGATCGACAGCGATCCCGAATCGGTGTTCGTGCCCGCGGCGAAGGCGCTCGACGGTATCGGCATCGCCTTCCTCGAACTGCGCGAGCCCGGCCCCGACGGCACCTTCGGCAGCACCACCCAACCCAAGCTCTCGCCGGCAATTCGCGCGGTTTTCTCGCGGCCGCTGGTGCTCAATCAGGATTTCCGAGCGACGGAAGCCCAGGCCACGCTCGATTCGGGCATTGCCGATGCGGTCGCCTTCGGGCGCACTTTCCTCGCCAATCCCGATTTGCCCGAACGCTTCCGCCGCGGCGCCGCGCTCAATTCGGACGAAATGGCGACATGGTATTCGCGCGGTGCAGAGGGCTACACCGACTACCCTGCCCTGGAGGACGAGGCCGAAGCCGCCTGACGCAAAGAACCCCGACGGCCATGGGCGCGCCGGGGTTCTCGTATTGCCGCTCCCGGCCAGGACCGGGAGAGCTGGTCGGCTCCGACACCCTTTAGGGGGGCGGCGCCGGAGCCGTACTTACTCGATTACTGGAGCAGCTTCAGAACGTTCTGCTGGCTCTGGTTGGCCTGAGCGAGCATCGCGGTCGAAGCCTGGCCGAGGATCTGGGCCTTGGCGAGGTTGGTCGTCTCGGCCGAGAAGTCCGCATCCTGGATGCGGCTGCGGGCGTCGGTCAGGTTGGTCACGTTCGCGGTCATCGAGTTAACCGCCGACTGCAGCCGGCTCTCACCCGCGCCAAGCGAGGCGCGCGTGGTGTTGACCGAAGCGAGAGCGGTGTCGAGCGTCGCGAGCGCCGACGAGGCGTTGGCCGCGGTGCCGACGCTGATGCCGCCGGTGACGGAGCCCGCCGTGGTCGCCTCGACGGCGATCTGGTCGCCAGCCGCCAGCACCTTGTTCGTGCCGATATCAGCCGTGGTCGCAGCCGTGCCGCCGAACTTGGCGCCGTAAGCAACGTCCTCGGCAGTGACCTTGTGGGTGGTGGAGACCAGCGGATCGCCGGCCAGCAACGCAGCGCCCAGCGACGCGCTGGTGGTCGAAGCCGCCACCGTGCCCGAAACCGCGCTGACGTCGAGCTTGCTGATCGTCAGGCCGACCTGATCCGTGGCGCTGGCGCCCGTCTGGATGTTGATCGTCTTGTCGGCGGTGGCATCGAACAGCGTCACGCCGTTGAACTGCGTCTTCACGATGCTGTCGAGCTGCTTCTGCAGTTCGGTAACTTCGGTCTGCATGTTGGTGCGGTCGGTATCCTGATAGGTGCCCGAAGCCGACTGCACCGCCAGTTCGCGCATGCGCTGCAGGATGTTGGTGGCTTCCTGAAGCGCACCGTCAGCAGTCTGGGCGAGTGCGATGCCGTCATTGGCGTTGCGGATGCCCTGATTCATGCCGTTGATCTGCGCCGTCATCGAGTTCGAGATGGCGAGGCCGGCGGCGTCGTCCGAAGCCGAGTTGATGCGCTTGCCGGTCGACAGGCGCTCCATGCTCTGCTGCAGGCTCATCGAGGCGGAAGTCGACGCGTTCGACGCGCGAAGCGCGCTGAGGTTGGTTCCGATAACAGTCATTTCCGTGTCTCCGTTCGTAGCTGGCGATCCCCGCCGCCCCCATAGCGAAGGGCCGAGCCGCCAAACCGGGTAACGACCGGGTTGCCGCAGCATTTAGCAGAATCGCTTTTTTTCGCGTCGAACGGCAGGGCGGAGGCCGAATGTTGCGGCCAGGCAACGGCAAGGCAGGCAAAATTTTGCCGCACCCCGGCAAATCTTCACGCTTCATTTACCACGCAAGTTGCAATTGACGCTTGTGCAGCGGGGGATCCGCTCCTGCTCGCCACGGGGGGTTCAATGCGAACGATCTATCCGTCCGCAGCGGTGC
Source organism: Sphingomonas sp. (assembly GCA_051954515.1). Taxonomy (GTDB): domain Bacteria; phylum Pseudomonadota; class Alphaproteobacteria; order Sphingomonadales; family Sphingomonadaceae; genus Sphingomonas. Next base: position 41,556 of record JBQCHQ010000003.1, read on the forward strand.
TGCGCCAGAAATACGCGCTCGTCTCGTCGCTGCGGTCGCAAGGTTTCACGATCGGCTCTTTCGAGGACGGCAAGCCCGCGCCGGGCGACCTGTTCCTGGTCGCCGAGGGCGAGACGCCGCCGGTCGCCGCCCGCACGATCGTGCTCGGCGACGAAGGCCGCACGGTCCGGCCGTCGCACGACGGCAGCCCGGCCCGGGTGAGCTTCGACGGCGACGCCGCCGCGATCGGCAACGGCTTCGTCTGCGCGCTGCTCGCCGGCCCCGAAGTGCCGACCGCCGCCGATCCCGAGAGCCTGGCGCTGCACGCGCTCGCCGAGCGGGTCGCCGCGGCCGACATCACCGTTCTCATCAACGGCCCGACCGGGACCGGCAAGGAAGTGCTGGCGCGCGCGATCCATCTCAATTCGGAGCGGGCGCAAGGCCCGTTCATCGCGGTCAACTGCGCGGCGCTGCCCGAGACGATGCTCGAGGCGCTGCTGTTCGGGCACCAGAAGGGCGCCTTCACCGGCGCGTCGTCGGGCGGCGAGGGCTTTTTCCGCGCCGCGAACGGCGGCACGCTCCTTCTCGACGAGATCGCCGAGATGCCGCTGACGCTGCAAGCCAAGCTGCTCCGCGCATTGCAGGAGCGCGAGGTGATCCCGATCGGCGCGACCCAGGCCGAACCGATCGACGTTCGCGTCATCGCCTGCGCCAACCGTGACCTGCAGGGCGAAGTCGCCGCGGGCCGGTTTCGCGCCGACCTTTATTACCGCCTGAGCGTCTTCCCGCTCGAAACCAAGACGCTTGCCGAGCGGCCGCAGGACATTCCCGCCCTCGTCGCGACGCTGACCTTGCGCCACGCCGGCAACCGCAAGTCGGTGCCGTGGCCCAGCGACGGCGCGATTGCCAAGCTGATGGGTCATAGCTGGCCGGGCAACGTCCGCGAGCTCGAGAACGTCATTCAGCGCGCGCTGCTGTTCGCCGGGGGCGACACGATCGAGGCGAGCCACATCGTGTTCGACCGCGTTCCCGAGACGCCTCGCGAGGCGCTGTCGGTTACCGACGACGCGCCGCAGACGCTGGGCAAGGTGGTCCAGATGTCCGAATTCCAGGCGATCCGGGAGACGCTGGCGGCGTGCAATGGCAGCCGGATCGAGACCGCGCGGCGGCTCGGCATTTCCGAGCGGACATTGCGCTATCGCCTCGCCAAGGCGCGCGAGCAGGGTGAGGACATCGTGCGGGCGGCGACGGCATGAGCGGCGTCGGCGGCATCGGCGGCATGAGCCCCGTCGATCGAGTGATGGCGCTGCGCGCGCAGATTCTCGAGCAGAACCAGGCGCTGCAACGCGCGCAGGCGGCGCCGGTCGGCGGCGCCAGCGGCACGGCCGCGGCGAAGTCGACCAGCTTCGCCGACACGATGGAAGCCGCGCTCAAGAGCGTCAATGACGGCCAGCAGCAGGCAAGCGCCCTCTCCGACGCCTATGAGCGCGGCGAGACGATCGACATCGCCAAGGTGATGCTGGCGCGCCAGCAGGCGCAGGTCGGCTTCGAAGCCACCCTGCAGGTCAGAAACAAGCTGTTGTCCGCCTACAAGGACATCATGAGCATGCCGGTGTAATCGACCATGAGCAACCAACTTGCCCCTGCCGGCGCCGGTGCGCCGAAC
>JBQCHQ010000004.1:0-5069 GCA_051954515.1 Sphingomonas sp.
CCGGGCTCGACCTTGGCGGTCTTGATCACTGCGCCGATGCCGGTGGTGACACCGCAGCCGATGTAGCAAACCTTGTCGAAGGGCGCGTCCTCCCGGATTTTCGCCAGCGCAATCTCGGGCATCACCGTGTGATTGGCGAAGGTGGAACAGCCCATATAGTGATGGATCTTCTGCCCGCGGATGCTGAATCGCGACGTGCCGTCCGGCATCACGCCCTGTCCCTGGGTCGAGCGGATCGAGGTGCAGAGATTGGTCTTGTGCGAGGTGCAGCTTTTGCACTGCCGGCATTCGGGCGTGTAGAGCGGAATGACGTGATCGCCGGGCTTCACGCTGGTCACGCCCGGGCCGATCTCGCGCACGATGCCGGCCCCTTCATGTCCCAGGATCGAGGGAAAGATCCCTTCGGAATCAAAGCCATCGAGCGTATATGCGTCAGTGTGGCAAATGCCCGTCGCCATGATCTCGACCAGCACCTCGCCGGCCTTCGGCCCTTCCAGGTCGACCTCGACGATCTCCAGCGGTTTCTTCGCTTCGAATGCGACGGCGGCGCGGGTCTTCATCGTGTGGCTCCCTGATCTACTCCGTTCCGCTTTAGCCTGACCGTCGCGCCGGGCAACCTTCGTCGCGCCCGAACGCTGACGCTCCGACGTGGCTCGAATGTCAGGAGAGAAGGATGAGCGATTTGAAGAAAGGCGACGAGGTGACCTGGAAATCGCACGGGGGCACCGCCCATGGTCACGTCGAGAAGAAACAAACCAGCGACACCCGGATCAAGGATCACGTTGTTCGGGCGTCAAAAGATGATCCGCAATACATCGTAAGGAGTGACAACGGCGGAAAGGCAGCGCACAAGAGGGGCGCGCTCCATAAGGCGTAACGAGTCTGGGCCGGAACACCGGCCAAATGAACAGGAAGGAATGCAATGGCTACTGCACCCAAGACCGGCGGCATTCATGCGCCCGTCACCCCGTCGCCCGAGCTGGGCGCGATCGTCGGCACCGCGCCGCTGCCGCGCAGCCAGGTGATCAGCAAGGTGTGGGACCACATCAAGAAGAACAACCTGCAGAACCCCGAGAACAAGCGCGAGATCGTCGCCGACGACAAGCTCAAGAAGGTGTTCGGCAAGGACCGCGTCTCGATGTTCGAGATGAACAAGCACATCTCGAAGCACGTCAAGGCCTGATCAGCTTCTCTCGCGGGCGCCGGCCGCGGCCAGCGCCCGCCTCTTGCCCTCTCGTAAGAGGCGCGGCGCGCAGCGCTTCCGGTGTTTGCGCTCGTTCGTCACCCCGGACTTGCCTGCCCCTGCGCAGGCAGGGGTTCCGGGGTCCACTGAGCGGCAAATTGTCAGCTGGCGGTTCCTGCGGCACGGTGGATGCCGGACCCCGGATCAAGTCCGGGGCCGGCATGACGATTAGGCTCTGTACTCAATAAGGTTGCGGTATTGCGGCGTTGCTGATTCAAGGTTTCTGCTGATGTGTGGAGGCGTTGGATGGGGCGGCAGTTGACGTGGTTTAGTGATGCGGAGTGGGCGCGGATTGAACCGTTGCTGCCGCGAGGTCGCAAGGGAGCGCGCCGGGTTGATGACCGGCGGGTGATCTCTGGCATCGTGCATATGCTGAAGATCGGCGCGCGGTGGCGCGACTGCCCGCCTGAGTACGGGCCCTACACGACGATCTACAACCGCTTCCATCGCTGGAGCCGGCAAGGCGTGTGGTTCGCGGTGTTCGAGGCGCTGACGGGATACAGCGGGGTGTGGGGATCGGTCGCGATCGATTCGACCAGCATCAAGGTCCACCGCTCGGCAGCCGGCGCAAAAGGGGGGCCTTTGCGCAAGGCATCGGCACCTCGCGGGGCGGACGAACCAGCAAGATTTACGGCCTGACCGACAGCGCCGGGCGTCCCCGCATCCTGCTGATCTCGCCCGGCAACCTGTCCGACATGACCATGGCGCCCGCGTTGATCGAGGCAGCGGCGGGCCGCTTCGACAAGCTGATCGCCGACCGTGGCTACGACAGCAACGCCATCCGCGCCGCCATCCAGAACCAGGGCGCCGAGGTTGTGATCCCGGCAACCCGCAGCCGCAAGGCTCCCATCCCCTACGACCGCGGCGCCTACCGCGCCCGCAACCTCGTCGAACGCCTCTGGTGTCGTCTCAAGGACTGGCGGCGCATCGCCACCAGATACGACAAGCTCGCTACCAACTACATGGCCGGCGTCTTCCTCGCCGCCGCCATCACCTTCTGCTGCAATTGAGTCCAGACCCTAGTCCAATCTAGCCCGCCAGCGCCGCACGCACCGCGGCAACCGCGTCCGCCGCCTTGTCGCCATCGGGCCCGCCGCCCTGCGCCATGTCGGGCCGGCCGCCGCCGCCCTTGCCGCCGAGCGCCGCCACCGCGCGCTGCACCAGATCGACCGCGCTGCGCTCGCCCGCCAGATCGTCGGTCACGCCGACCGCGACCGACGCGCGTCCCTCGTTGACCGCGACCAGCATCGCCACCCCCGAGCCGACCCGCGCCTTCATCTCGTCGACCGCGCCGCGCAGCCCCTTGGGGTCGAGCCCTTCGACCACCTGCGCCAGGAAACCGACGCCGCCGACCTGTTCCGGCCCCGCCGCCTCGGCTGTGCCGCCGCCGAGCGCCAACGCCTTCTTCGCCTCGGCAAGCTCGCGCTCGAGCCGCCGTCGTTCCTCGACCAGCGCGGCAACGCGCGCCGGCACCTCGTCGGGCGCAGCCTTGAGCACGGCGGCCGCCTCGCGCAATTTCTCGTCGCGCTCGGTGAACCAGCGCCGCGCCGCCTCGCCGGTCAGCGCCTCGATGCGCCGCACGCCGGACGACACCGCGCCCTCGCTCACCACCTTGAACAGCCCGATGTCGCCGGTCGCGCCGACATGCGTGTCGCCGCACAGCTCCAGGCTGTAGATCGGCGCATTGTCGCCGCCGCGCCGCCCCATCGAGACGACGCGCACCTCATCGCCATATTTCTCGCCGAACAATGCCATTGCACCCTCGGCGATCGCTTCGTCGGGGGTCATCAGCCGCGTCTCGACCGGATCATTCTGGCGGATATAGGTGTTCACGTCCCCTTCGATGTCGGCCAGCGCGCCCGGCTCGACCGCGGTCGGCTGCGAGAAATCGAAGCGCAGGCGGTCAGGCGCGACCAGGCTGCCCTTCTGGGCGACATGCGTCCCAAGCCGCTCGCGCAGCGCGGCGTGGAGCAGGTGTGTCGCCGAATGGTTGGCGCGGATCGCGGCGCGGCGCTCGTGATCGACATCGAGCCGCACGCTGTCGCCCAGCTTGACCTCGCCCGCCTCGATCCGCGTGCGGTGCGACCACAGCCGCCCGACATGCTTCTGCGTGTCCGCGACATAGGCGCGCAGCTTATCGTTGGTCATCGCGCCGGCATCGCCGACCTGCCCGCCACTCTCGGCATAGAAGGGCGTCTGGTTGGTGACAATATCCACCGTTTCGCCGGCAGCGGCGCTCTCCACCCGCGCGCCATCCCTGACGATCGCGATCACCTCGCCCTCGCCGTCTTCGGCGCTGTAGCCGATGAACTCGGTCCCGCCCTGCTCCTCGGCGAGATCGAACCAAAGCTCCTCGGAAGCCTTGTCGCCCGAGCCCTTCCACGCCGCCCGCGCCGCGCGCTTCTGCTCGGCCATCGCGGCGTCGAATCCGGCACGATCGACCGACAGGTTCTGCGCGCGCAACGCGTCCTCGGTCAGGTCATAGGGGAAGCCATAGGTGTCGTAGAGCTTGAACGCCGTCTCGCCGGGCAAGGTGTCGCCGGGCTTCATCCCTGCAGTCGCCTCATCGAGCAGCTTCAACCCCTTGTCGAGCGTCTGGCGGAAGCGCGTCTCCTCTTGAAGCAAGGTCGCCTCGATCAGCGGCTGCGCGCGGATCAGCTCGGGGTAGGCGACCCCCATCTCGGCGACCAGCGCCGGCACCAGCCGCGCCATCAGCGGCTCCTTCGCGCCCAGCAGATGCGCGTGCCGCATCGCGCGCCGCATGATCCGGCGCAGCACATAGCCCCTGCCCTCGTTCGCGGGCAGCACCCCGTCCGCCACCAGGAATCCCGAGCAGCGCAGATGATCGGCGATCACGCGATGGCTCGCTTGGTTGGCCCCGGTGGTCGCGGTGTGGGTCAGCTCGCCCGATTCGGCGATCAGCGCCTTGAACGTGTCGGTGTCGTAATTGTCGTGGACGCCCTGCATCACCGCGGCGATCCGCTCGAGCCCCATGCCGGTGTCGATCTGCGGGTTGGGCAGGTTGCCAATGATCTCGTTCGCCTCCTGCACGAACTGCATGAAGACGAGATTCCAGATCTCGACGAAGCGGTCACCGTCCTCGTCCGGGCTGCCCGGAGGTCCGCCGGGGATGTGCTCGCCGTGATCGTAGAAGATCTCCGAGCACGGCCCGCACGGCCCGTTCTCGCCCATCGCCCAGAAATTGTCCTTGGTCGCGATGCGGATGATCCGGCTTTCGGGCAGCCCCGAAATCCTTCGCCACAGATCGAACGCCTCGTCGTCGGTATGATAGACGGTGGCGGTGAGCTTCTCCGCCGGCAGTCCCCATTCCTTCGTCAGCAGCTCCCAGGCGAGCCCGATCGCGCGCTCTTTGAAATACTCCCCGAACGAGAAGTTGCCGAGCATCTCGAAAAAGGTGTGGTGGCGCGCCGTATAGCCGACATTGTCGAGATCGTTGTGCTTGCCCCCGGCGCGCACGCATTTCTGCGACGAGGTGGCGAGCCTGTAGGGCCGCGTCTCGAGCCCGGTGAACACGTTCTTGAACGGCACCATGCCGGCATTGACGAACATCAGCGTCGGATCGTTCTGCGGCACTAGCGGCGCCGAGGGCACCTTGGTGTGGCCTTCGGACGCGAAGAAATCGAGGAACGAGCGGCGGATGTCGTTGGTCGAGGTCATTCGCCGCATCTAGGCGAGGGTTCCGCGACTCACAAGCGAATCGGCGACGCCCCACTACCGTTCGCCCAGAGCCGGTGGGAGGGGGGGTGCGGGCCGGTGCAGAAAGCCCGTGGAAAAACGCAGGGGGAACGGAGGCTGGTGTAACACA
>JBQCHQ010000005.1:0-13535 GCA_051954515.1 Sphingomonas sp.
CCGCGGCTCGTTGTCGCCGCTTCGGCCGGCCCCGGCGCGGTGGTCGAGGCCGCCCCGCGGCTCGGCACGCTGGGGCTCGATCCGGCCCTGCTCGCGCGACTCTCGGCGCGCCCGCGCGACCTGTCGCTGATCCGCGCCGCCGGCGAATCGATGGCGCCGACCCTGCTCGATGGCGACGAATTGCTGGTCGATCGCGGCGATCGCCGGGTCCGCTCGACCAGCGCGATCTTCGTCATCCGCGACGACGACGCCTTGCTCGTCAAGCGCGTGTCACGCGCCGATGGCGGCTTTCGCGTGACGAGCGACAATCCCGCTTATCCCGAGCGGCAGCTTACCGCGATCGACGTGATCGGCCGCGTCGTCTGGCTGTCGCGCGCTTTCTGAAAGCGCCGTTACCGGCGGTCGACCAGCCACACCGCGACCGCCGCGGCGATGCCGACGGCGAGGCCGCCGAGAAAGCCGATCGTCGGCTGGTGGACGAACAGCCCGACGACGACACCCGCCATCACGGCAATCGCGATCAGGCAGCCGCCGGCGGCGGGGGAACGAGTGGGGTCGGCCATGGATCAGCCCTTGCCATGTCTGCCCCCGCGACGCCAGCACCGCGGCAAGCATGGCTAAATTCCGGTTTACCACCGTCGTTTCGCGATCCGTGACACCTTGGCCGCTAGAACCCGCCGCACGCTCAAAAATCGCTCACGGGTCGCACCGATGCTCCTTCCTTACGTCGCCAGCCGCGACGACGTCACCGATGCGCTCGCGCTGATCGCCACGTTCGGCGGCGGCGCCGCGGTCGAAGCACAGGCGCGCGCCGATCGCAGCCGCGATCTCGGCAACGCCATCCACTTCTGCCGCTGGCGCCAGATCGAGCGGCTGATCCTGTTGCTCGACGAGGGGCAGCCGGCGGGCGCGGTGCATTGACGCCACAGCGCGCCGCGATGAGTCGCGCCTTGCGGTAAATTGCTGTCGCTCGCCCAAAGACCCGGCTAGACGAGGGCGATGTATCGGGTTGCGCGGGGCGGCGCTGCGATGGCGGTGGCGATGATGGCGATGGCCAGCACGGCCGCGCGCGCGCAGCAGGCCCAGCCCGAGCCGCAGTCACAACCAGGCGCGCTCGATCCCGCGTCGCCGCTCGCGCCGCTTCCCGATATCGGCGTCGACTGGCCCGATCTCGCCACCGCGCCCGGCGCCGATCAGGCCGCGACCACCGAGCGCGCCGAGATCGCCGCCGACATCCATTACACTTATGAGCTGAAGGGCCTCGAAGATTCGCGCAACGACCTGCTCCGCCAGCGTTTCGCCGATCTCTCGACGCTCAAGGACCATGAGCACGATCCCGCCAACGCCGCGCAGCTCGATCGCCGCGCGCGCGAGGATGCCGATCTGCTCACCGCCTTGCTCAAGGCGCAGGGTTATTACGATGCGCGGGTCGATACCGACGTCAGCGTCACCGCCGGCAAGGCGCTCGTCACGCTGACGGCGACGCCGGGCGCGCTCTACCATTTCGATCGAGTCACGCTGGCCGGCGTCGATCAGGCCGGCGACAAGACCGCCGACGTGACGAAGGCCTTCGGCGTCAAGGCGGGCGATCCGGTCAATTCGGACGCGATCGCCGGCGGCACGGCGGCGGTCAAGGCGACGGTCGGCAAGGAAGGCTTTCCGTTCGCGCATATCGGCGATCCGCAGATCGTCGTCGATCACGCGACGCAGACGGCGACGCTCGACATGACCGTCCGGCCCAACGGCACGCGAAAGTTCGGCAAGATCGTCGCCAGCACCGGCAAGGTGTTCGGCGCGCACCACATCCAGGAAATCGCCCGCTTCAAGCCCGGCGATCCCTATGACGCGACCCTGCTCGCCGATCTCGATCGAGCGCTGATCCAGACCAGCCTGGTCTCGTCTGTCACCGCCAAGCCGATCCCCGGCGCGACGCCCGACACGGTCGATATCGATGTCGCGCTGCAGCCAGCGCCGCCGCGCACCATCGCCGGCGAGCTCGGCTACGGTACCGGCGAGGGTGTGCGCGCCGAAATCGACTGGACCCACCGCAACCTGTTCCCGCCCGAGGGCGCGCTCACCCTTCGCGGCGTGCTCGGCACCCAGGAGCAGCTGGCGAGCGTCATCTTCCGCCGCAACAATTTCCACGCCCGCGATCATATCCTGACCGCGCAGATCGCCGCGGCGCACACCCACCGCACCGCCTATGACGCCAGGACCTTCTCGCTGTCGGGCAGCCTCGAGCAGCAGACCAACATCTTCTTCCAGAAGACCTGGACCTGGTCGCTGGGCGCCGAGCTGGTCGCCTCGGACGAGCGCGACGTCATCGCCTCGACCGGCGCGCCGCGGCGCCAGACCTATTTCATCGGCGCGCTGCCCACCGCCTTGAGCTATGACGGCTCGGACGACCTGCTCAATCCCACCCGCGGCTTCCGCCTCGGCGGGCGGCTTTCGCCCGAATTGTCGCTGGAAGGCACGGCCTTCGGCTATGCCCGCATCCAGCTCGACGCCAGCGCCTATCAGCCGATCAAGTCGGGGCTGGTGCTCGCCGAGCGCGTCCGCTTCGGCTCGATTCTCGGTGCGCCGCGCGACGCGATCGCGCCGTCGCGGCGCTTCTATGCCGGCGGCGGCGGTTCGGTGCGCGGCTACGGCTACCAGATGATCGGCCCGCGCGATCCCAACAACGATCCGATCGGCGGCCGCTCCTTGAACGAATTCTCGATCGAGGCGCGAGTCCACGCCTTCGGCAATTTCGGCGTCGTGCCCTTTTTCGACGCCGGCAACATCTACACCTCGGCGCTGCCGCAACTGACCAAGCTGCGTTATGGCACCGGCATCGGCGTGCGCTATTATTCGAGCTTCGGCCCGATCCGCCTCGATGTCGGCACGCCGATCAACCCGCAGAAAGGCGACAGCCGGATCGCGGTCTATGTCTCGCTGGGGCAAGCGTTTTGAGCGACGCGTCCCCCGAAATCGAGGCGAAACGCCCGAAGCGCTGGTGGCGCCGCATCACCGGCGTGTTGCTGGCGCTGATCCTGCTCGCCGTCGCTGCCGCCGCCATCCTCGATACGAGCATCGGCCACCGCTTCGTCGCCGATCGCATCGCCGCGCTGCGCCCCGCCAACGGCCTGCGCTTCTCGGTCGGCCGGATCGAGGGCTCGCTCTACGACAAGGCCGTATTGATCGACGTGCGGGTGAGCGATTCGCGCGGCCTGATCTTCGCCGCACCCCGCGCCGATCTCAGCTGGCGCCCGTTCGCCTGGCTCGATAATCGCCTCTCGATCCAGAGCCTGCACATTCCCCAGGCGCGTCTCGCCAAGCTGCCGCAATTGACGCCGACCGGCCGCCACGGCCCGATCCTGCCCGGCTTCGACATCCGCGTCGGCCGCCTCAATATCGACCGTCTGCTCGTCGACAAGGCGGTGACCGGCGTCGCGCGGACGGGCAATCTGCACGGCCGCGCCGATGTCCGCGCGGGCCGCGCAATCGTCGATCTGCGCGCCATGGTCGAAGGCAGCGACCGCCTCGCACTCCACCTCGACGCCGAGCCCGATCGCGACCGCTTCGACATCGACGTCCACGCCCGCGGCGCCGCCAGGGGCGTGCTCGCGTACCTCACCGGGCTGCCCGGCCCGCTCGCGCTCGATGTTTCGGGCGACGGCCGCTGGACCGCGTGGCAAGGCCATGCCCAGGCCAGCGCCGGCAAGGCGCAAATTATCGACCTCGCCCTCGCCAACAACAGCGGCCGCTACACGCTTTCGGGCACCCTAACGCCTGCCACGATCACCCACGGCAAGCTCCAGCGCCTCACCAGCCCCCGAGTCCTCGTCAACGGCACGGCCACGCTCGCCAAGCGCCAGCTCGCCGGCAGCCTCTCCCTGCGGTCCTCAGCGCTCACCGCCGAGGCCACGGGAACGCTCGACCTCGCCGCCAGCGCCTATCGCGACGTCCGCATCAAGGCGCGGCTGCTGCGCCCCCCGGCTTTGTTCCCCAACATGACCGGCCGCAACATCGAGCTGCGGGCGATCCTCGACGGCGCCTTCGCCACGGCGAGCTTCGACTATCGCCTCGCCGGCGACCGAGTCGCCTTCGACGATACCGGCTTCGAGCAGGTCCGCGCCGCCGGCCGCGGCCATTTCTCGAAGGCGCCGGTGATCGTGCCCGTCACCCTCACCGCGGCGCGAGTCACCGGCGTCGGCGATGTCGCGGGCGGCATCCTCCGCAACCTCAAGGTCACCGGCAAGCTCGCCGTCACCATGCAGCAGCTGACCGGCCGCGGCCTCGACCTCCGATCGGACCAATTGAACGGCAAGCTCGATCTCGTCGTGGACCTGAAGACCGGCCATTACCAGGTCGGCCTGTCGGGCGGCCTGCGTCGCTACTTGATCCCCGGCCTCGGCCTCGTCGAGGTGGTGACCAAGCTGCAAGCGGTCCCCGGCCCGAACGGCCACGGCACCCGCGTCGTCGGCACCGGCACGGCGCGGATGCTGCGGCTCGACAACGCCTTCTTCCGCAGCCTCGCTGGCGGCCTGCCGCAGATCGTCACCGGGCTCGAACGCACGCCCGACGGCATCCTCCACCTCAACCACCTCGTCCTCACGGCACCCGACATCCGAATCACCGGCAACGGCTACCGCCGCCGCGACGGCACCTTCCATTTCGAAGGCATTGGCGAGCAACGCACCTACGGCCCGCTGACGCTCACGCTCGACGGCCAGATCGACCATCCGACGCTCGACCTCGTCTTCACCCGGCCCAACGACACGCTCGGCCTGCGCGATGTCCGCGCGCATCTCGACCCGACCCCCCAAGGCTTCGCCTTCACCGCAGAGGGCCGCTCGCGCCTCGGCCCATTCACCAGCCACGGCGCGATCCTGCTGCCGCCCGGCGGGCAAGGCCATATCGCCATCGCCGCGCTCGACGTCACCGGCACGCACGCGTCGGGCGACCTCGCCATCGTCACCGGCGGCTTCGACGGCACGCTCGCGGTCAACGGCGGCGGCATCGCCGGGCAGCTCCTGTTCCGCCCGGTCGGCGAGGTGCAGCGGATCGAAGCCCAGCTCGATTTCGACCATGCCAGGCTCGGCGACGCCGCGACGCTGGCGCGCGGCCATCTCGACCTGACGACGATGCTCGATCCCGCCGGCGCCACGCTGGAAGCGAGAGCGCGCGGCGCCGGCCTGCGCCACGGTCCCCTGTCGCTGGCGCGGTTCAACGGCACCGCCTCGCTCAAGGGCGGCATCGGCGAGGTCAAGGCAGCGATCGCCGGCTCGCGCGGCCGCGCCTTCGACATTCGCACCGTCACTCAAATCACCGAGAACGGCTACAGCGTCTCGGCCGAAGGCACGGTCGATCGCCGCCCGCTCAAGCTCGAAACCCCCGCGGTGCTGAGCCGCGACGGCGATGCGTGGCGCCTCGCCCCGACGCGGCTGAGCTTCGCGGGCGGGCAAGCGACCGTCGGCGGCCGCTTCGCCCCGAATGGCAACGCGATCGACGCCACGCTCGACAAGATGCCGCTCGCGATCCTCGACATCGGCTTCCCGGGCCTCGGCCTCGGCGGCAACGCCTATGGCACGCTGCATTATGCCTCGAACGGCACCGCCCCGCCCACCGGCAAGATCGACGTGACGATCCGCGGCCTCACCCGCTCGGGCCTCGTCCTCTCCTCGCGCCCGATCGATGTCGGCCTTGCCGGCGTCCTCCAGCCCGGCAAGGCGGGGGTGCGCGCCGTGGTGGCGAGCGGCGGCCAGACGATCGGCCGCGCCCAGGCGCTGCTCTCGCCGCTCGGCGGCGGCGATTTCGTCACTCGCCTGCGCAACGCGCCGATGATCGCGCAGATCCGCTACAACGGTCCCGCCGATACGCTGTGGCGGCTGACCGGGGTCGAGATGTTCGACCTTTCGGGACCCGCGCAGATCGCCGCCGATGCGCGCGGCACCCTCGCAAGCCCCCGCATCCGCGGCGTCGTCTCGACCAGCGGCGCGCGGCTCGAAAGCCCGGTCACCGGCACCGTGCTGACCAACGTCCGCGCCTCGGGCGGTTTCGACGGCTCGCGGCTGGTCATCAGCCAGTTCGCCGCCGATGCCGGCAAGGGCGGCAGCGTCACCGGCAGCGGCGCGTTCGATTTCGCCACGCAGCACGGCATCGGCATCGACCTCGCGCTCAAGGCCGATCACGCGGTGATGATCAACCGCGACGATATCGGCGCCACCGTCACCGGCGGGCTCGCCTTCAAGTCGGACGGCTCGGGCGGCCTCATCTCGGGCGACGTCATCCTGAACAAGAGCCGCTACCGCCTCGGCCAGGCGACCGCCGCCACCGCGGTTCCGCAACTCGATATCAAGGAGATCAACCTCCCCGGCGGCGGCGAGGAGGACGAAACGCCGGCACGGCCGTGGCGGCTCAAGGTCCATGCCCGCGCGCCCAATTCGCTGATGGTCTCCGGGTTGGGGCTCGACAGCGAATGGTCGGCCAATCTCGATATCGCGGGCCAGCCCGACAACCCGGCGATCACCGGCCAGGCCAAGCTCATTCGCGGCAATTACGAATTTGCCGGCCGCGAGTTCGAGCTCGAACGTGGCGTGATCCGCTTCGCCGGCGAAGTGCCCGCCAACCCCGCGCTCGACATCTCGGCCAATGCCGACGAAACCGGCCTTTCCGCGACGATCCACGTCACCGGCGCCGCGCAAAAGCCCGAGATCAGCTTCACCAGCACGCCCGCTTTGCCCGAGGACGAGCTGCTCTCACGCCTCCTCTTCGGCACCTCGATCACCAACCTGTCGGCGCCCGAGGCCTTGCAGCTTGCCGCCGCGGTCGCCGCGCTCCAGAACGGCGGCACCGGCCTCAACCCGATCAACGCGGTGCGCCGCGCGGTCGGCCTCGATCGCCTGCGCATCGTCCCCGCCGATCCGCAGACCGGGCAAGGTACTTCGGTCGCCGCGGGCAAATACATCACCCGCCGCTTCTATGCCGAGATCGTCACCGACGGCGCCGGCTATTCGGCGACCCAGGTCGAGTTCCAGGTCACGCGCTGGCTGTCGCTGCTCTCGACCATCTCGACGATCGGCCGCGAAAGCGTCAACGTCCGCGTCTCGAAGGATTATTGAGCGGCCGGCGACGGCCAGCTTTCGAGCTTCAGGCCGGGAATGCCGGCGAAGTCGGCGCCGTTGATCGTGATCAGCGTCAGATCGTTGACGATCGCGGTGGCCGCGATCAGGCGATCGAGAATCCGCCGGCGCGAGAACCCGCAAGCGGCGACGATACGGCCATAGGCCGCCACCGTGCGGGCATCGAACGCGACGACATTCAATCGGCTGAGCAGCGCATCGACAGCGTTGCGCCTCGATCGCGACAGCTCGGGCCGCGAATAGACGCCGCCTTCGAGCTCTACGAGCGTGAGCAACGACAGGCTCGGGCGCGAAGCCAAGCTTGCCAGGCGCGCCGCAATGACAGGACTTCCATCGCGGAGCTCGATTGCGACGTTGGTGTCGACAAGATGCATCAATAAAGGCCGGGACGATCGGGAAACTCGATGGGTTCGCGCCTCCCCGGCTGGGGCGGACCTCCGGCCTCTTCCCAGATGGCTCGAATTTCGTCCAACATTTCCAGCAATGCCCGCTTTTCTTGCTCCGGATCGATGCGTGGTGCGATTTCCAGCCGATTGCCGATTTTGCGGATCGTCACCTCCGCGCCGGCTTCGAGCCCCAGCTCTTTGGGCAACCGAACGGCGACGCTGTTGCCGCTCTTGAAGGTTTTGGTCTCAACGACATCATCGGCGTTTTTGAAGGCTTTGGTTTCGATCGCGCCCATTGCCATCTCCTCGGATATACACGTATATACCTAAACCCGACACACAATGCAAGATTGCGCGGGATACCGCCCGCACTTTCGCGTGTTTGGCGTTGACCGACACCCGCGCTCACGAGGCCGCATGACGCTTCCCCAGATTCTGTCCGTCGCCACGCTCATCGGCATGATGGCGCTCTTCGTCTGGGGTAAGTTTCGCTACGATGTCGTGGCGATCATCGCGTTGCTCGTCAGCATGGCGCTCGGCATCGTCACCCCCGACAAGGCGTTCACCGGCTTTTCCGACGAGCTCGTCATCATCGTCGGCTCGGCGCTGGTCATGTCGGCGGCGGTGCAGCGTTCGGGGGTGATCGAGACCGCGCTCGCCTTCGTCTCGACGCGAGTCAAGCGCGTGCGCTCGCAGCTCGTCGTCTTGACCGCCACGGTCGGGTTCACCTCGGCCCTGGTCAAGAATGTCGGCGCGCTCGCCATGCTGATGCCCGCCGCGTTCCAGATGGCCAAGAAGAACGAGGCAAGCCCGTCGGTCTTCCTGATGCCGATGTCGTTCGCCTCGCTGCTCGGCGGGTTGATGACGCTGGTCGGCACTTCGCCCAACATCATCGTCAGCCGAGTCCGCGACCAGATGATCGGCCAGCCTTTCCACATGTTCGATTACACGCCCGTGGGGCTGGGCCTGCTGCTCATGGGGCTCGTCTTCCTGCGCTTCGGCTATCGCCTGCTGCCGCGCGACCGGCGCGGCGCTGCCTCGCTAGGCGAGGCGATCGACACCAAGGGCTATATCACCGAAGCGACGATCGGCGAGGGTTCGCCCGCGATCGACGAGACCGTCGCCGAGTTCGTCGAGCGCCACGAGCACGGGATCACCGTCACCTCGGTGTTGCGCGCCGGCATGCGCAGTTCGCCTTATGGCCGCACGCGGCTGCGCGAGCGCGATACGCTGATCCTCGGCGGCGAACCCGATATCCTCGAACAGGTCATCGCCGCCGACAAGCTCGAGCTCGCCGGCCAGGACCGCGAAGCGCCCAAGGACGAGAAAGGCGAGGAGGTCGGCGTCATCGAGGCGGTGGTCAACGCCGATTCGCCGCTGGTCGGGCAGACCGCCGGCCGGCTGCGCCTCCAGGAACGCTATGGCGTCAACCTGATCGCGGTGTCGCGCCGCGGCGAGCGGCTGGTCAAGAGCCTCGGCAAGACCGTGCTGCAAGGCGGCGACGTCATCGTGCTGCAGGGCGCCTTGAACCTGCTGCCCGACAAGCTGCGCGATCTGGGCTGCCTGCCGCTCGCCGAACGCCAGCTCAAGCTCGGCAGCGACCGCAAGGGTTGGCTTGCGATTCTGATCCTCGCCGCAGCGATGATCTCGACCGCGACCGGCTACGTTCCCGTCGCCGTTGCCTTCTTCGCCGCCGCCGGCCTCGTCATCATCACCGGCGCGCTACCCGTGCGCGAGGCCTATGAGCATATCGAATGGCCGATCCTGGTCATGCTCGGCGCGCTGATCCCGGTGAGCGATACGTTGCGCACCACCGGCGCCTCGCAATTGATCGCCAACTGGCTGTCGCACACCGCCGCATCGCTGCCGCCCTGGGGCGCGGTGGCGCTGATCCTGGTCGCGGCGATGGCGGTGACGCCGTTCCTCAACAACGCCGCAACGGTGCTGGTGATGGCGCCGATCGCCGCGGTGTTCGCGCACGATCTCGGCTATCGGCCCGATGCCTTCCTGATGGCGACCGCGGTGGGCGCGGGCTGCGACTTCCTCACCCCCATCGGCCACCAGTGCAACACGCTCGTGTTCGGCCCGGGGGGCTACAAGTTCGGCGATTACGCCCGGCTCGGCGCGCCCCTGTCGCTGCTCGTGGTGCTGGTCGGCACGCCGCTCATCATGTTTTGGTGGCCTTTGCGCTGAGCGGCGTCATTCGGCCGCCTCGGCCAGCACCGGCTCCTTCCACGCCAGCACCGGCTTCCTAGCCGCCAGCGTCTCGTCGAGCCGCCGCCGCGGGGCGAAGTGCGGCGCGGTCTTGAGCGCCTCGTCGCCCGCCTTGGCGCGTTCCGCCACCGAGCGCAGCGCCAGGATGAACTGGTCGAGCGCCGCCTTCGATTCGGTTTCGGTCGGCTCGACCAGCATCGCGCCATGGACGACGAGCGGGAAATACATCGTCATCGGATGATAGCCCTCGTCGATCAGCGCCTTGGCGATGTCGAGCGTGGTGAAGCCCTCGGCGAGCCCCTCGTCGGAAAACAGCGCCTCGTGCATGCACGGTCCGCTCGCCCCGAACGGCGCGTCGAGCACGTCGTCGAGGCTGCGCAGGATGTAGTTGGCGTTGAGCACCGCGTCCTCGGCAACCTGTTTCAGGCCATCCGCCCCGTGGCTCAGGATGTAGGACAAGGCGCGGGTGAACATGCCCATCTGCCCATGGAACGCGACCATGCGGCCGAACGACTGCCCGTGATGCTCCTCGGCGGTCTCTTCCTCGACGAGACGGAAAGAGCCTGCCCCGGACTCCGATCCGGGGTCCGCCGTCTTCTCGACGAAGGGGAGCGGCGCGAAGGGCGACAGCGCTTCGGAAAACACCACCGGCCCCGAGCCCGGCCCGCCGCCGCCATGCGGAGTCGAGAAGGTCTTGTGCAGGTTGATGTGCATCGCGTCGACGCCGAGGTCGCCGGGGCGCACGCGGCCGACGATCGCGTTGAAGTTGGCACCGTCGCAATAGACGAAGCCGCCCGCCGCATGGACCGCGTCGGAGATCGCCTTCATCTCGCGCTCGAACAGGCCGCAAGTATTTGGGTTCGTTATCATCACTGCGGCGACATCGGGGCCGAGGCGCGCTTTTAGGGCGTCAACATCGACACGTCCGTCACCATTGGCCGGGATGTTCTCGACCGCATAGCCGGCGAAAGCTGCCGTCGCCGGATTGGTGCCGTGCGCACTTTCGGGCACCAGAATAACCTTCCGGCTGTCGCCGCGAGCTTCCAGCGCCGCCCGAATCGCGAGGATCCCGCACAGCTCGCCATGCGCCCCCGCCTTGGGGCTCATCGCCACCGAATGCATGCCCGTCAGCGTCACCATCCAGTGCGCCAGCTGATCGATCAGCTCGAGCGCGCCCTGCACGCTCTGCACCGGCGCCAGCGGATGGATGTCGGCGAACCCAGGCAGCCGCGCCATCTTCTCGTTGAGCCGCGGATTGTGCTTCATCGTGCACGAGCCGAGCGAAAAGAGACCAAGGTCGATCGCATAGTTCTGCCGCGACAGACGGGTGTAGTGGCGCACGGTCTCAGGTTCGGAAAGGCCGGGCAAGCCGATGGGCGCAGTGCGTTCCAGCCCGCCTAACCTCCCCGGCGAAGGCCGGGGTCCAGTTGCACCGTCCCCTGACTGGACCCCGGCCTTCGCCGGGGAACAGGAGAAATCGACGCCGGTTGTTTTGGTATCGCCGATCTCGAAGATTAGCGCTTCCTCGAGCATCAGCGCGCGGTTACCGGTCGCCGTGACCGTCATGTTGCGGCGCTCCTCGGTCATTTCGGGGCGCCAGCCGCTCTGGTTGATGCTCATGACTCAATTCCATTCGGGCTGAGCTTGTCGAAGCCCGGATTGGTGGTGGCAAGTCGCCCTTCGACAGGCTCAGGGCGAACGGCGGGCGCGCTCATGCCAGCGCCTCCTCGAGCGCGGAGGCAAGCGTCTCGATGTCCTCCGCCGTGGTGGTTTCGGTGACCGCGACGACCAACCCGTTGGCGAGCGCCGGTTCGGCTGGATAGAGCCGCCCCAGTGACACGCCGGCGAGGATGTCGCGATCGGCGAGGTCGCGCACCACCGGTCGCGCTTCCTTCGAAAGCCGCAGCGTGAACTCGTTGAAGAAGGTGTCGTTGACCAGCTCGACGCCCGGCACCTCAGCCAGCTTGTCGGCGGCCTCAACCGCATTGGCATGGTTGACCGCCGCCAGCTTGCGCAGCCCCGCTTCGCCCAGCAGCGTCATGTGGATCGAGAAGGCCAGCGCGCACAGACCCGAATTGGTGCAGATGTTGCTCGTCGCCTTCTCGCGGCGAATATGCTGCTCGCGGGTCGAGAGCGTGAGGACGAAGCCGCGCTTGCCCTCGGCGTCCACCGTTTGCCCACAGAAACGGCCGGGCATCTGGCGGATATATTTCTCCTTGCAGCCCATCAGCCCGACATAGGGCCCGCCGAACTGCAGCCCGACGCCGAGCGACTGGCCCTCGCCGACCACGATGTCGGCGTCCATCTCGCCGGGCGATTTGAGCGCGCCGAGCGCGACCGGCTCGGTCACCACCGCGATCAGCAGCGCCTTCTGCGCATGGCACGCGGCTGCGAGTTCGGAGAGGTCGCCGATGCGGCCGAGGATATCGGGATACTGCACCACCACGCACGACGTGTCGCCGTCGATCCGGTCGATCAGACTGGCGGTGTCAGGCTCGGCCGTCAGCGTCGGGGCGGCCGTCTCCAGCACGTCGCCGGTGAACTTGGCCATCGTCTTGGCGACCGAGACGTAATGCGGATGCAGCCCCGACGACAGGATCGCCTTGCCGCGCCTGGTGATGCGGCGCGCCATCACGATCGCTTCCCAGCACGCGGTCGAGCCGTCGTACATCGAGGCGTTGGCGACATCGGTGCCGAGCAGGCGGGCGACCTGCGTCTGGAACTCGAACAGCATCTGCAGCGTGCCCTGCGCGATCTCGGGCTGGTAGGGCGTATAGGCGGTGAGGAACTCGCCGCGCTGGATCAGGTGATCGACCGAGGCGGGCACATGGTGGCGATACGCCCCCGCGCCGAGGAAGAACGGCACGTCGCCCGCCACGATGTTCTTGCGCGCGAGCGCCGAAAGGTGGCGCTCGACCGCGAGCTCGCTGGCATGGTCCGGCAGGTCGCGGATCGGCCCGTCGAGGCGCGCCGCTTCGGGCACGTCGGCGAACAGATCGTCGATCGATGTCGCGCCGATCGTGGCCAGCATCGCCTGGCGATCGTTTTGGGTCAGGGGCAGGTAACGCATTGACGATTTTCCTAAAATCGTCACCCCAGCGCAGGCTGGGGTCTCAGGCGGCAGGAGCGGCGGCGAGGTCGCTCCCGCGGCACGAGATGCCAGCCTATGCTGGCATGACGCTTACTTAGAGTTTCGCGCAGAACGCCTCATAGGCGCTCTCGTCCATCAGGCCCTTGAGCTCTTCGGGGTCGCTCAGCGTCAGCTTGAAGAACCAGCCGTCGCCCTCGGCGTCGTCGTTGACGAGGTTGGGCGTGTCGGCGAGGTCGCCATTGGCCTCGATCACAATGCCCGACACCGGCGAATAGACGTCCGATGCGGCCTTGACCGATTCGACCACCGCGGCGTCGTCGCCCTTGGCCAATTCCTTGCCCTCCTCGGGCACGTCGACGAACACGATGTCGCCGAGCTGGCCTTGCGCATAATCGGAAATGCCGACGGTGCCGGTGTCGCCGTCGACATCGACCCATTCGTGATCTTCGGTGAAGTAACGGGGCATGGTTTAACTCCTCAACGGACGTAGCGGTGGGGAACGTATGGCATTGGCGCGACGGTCGCTTCGTGGACCTTGCCGCGCTGGGTGAGCTGGATGCGCGTGCCGGGTTCGGCCATCGCGAGCGGCACCTAGGCCATCGCGATCGGCTGCCCGAGCGTGGGGGCGAAGCCGCCCGAGGTGACCTTGCCGACCTCGGAACCCTCGGCGTCGAGCACGGCGGCGCCCTCGCGCACCGGCTGGCGGCCCTCGAGCAGCAG
>JBQCHQ010000006.1:0-69634 GCA_051954515.1 Sphingomonas sp.
GCCGATCCTGCTCGGCATCACCAAGGCGTCGCTGCAGACCCGCAGCTTCATCTCGGCGGCGTCGTTCCAGGAGACCACGCGCGTCCTCACCGAGGCGTCGGTCCAGGGCAAGAAGGACACGCTGATCGGCCTCAAGGAGAATGTGATCGTCGGGCGCCTGATCCCGGCGGGTACGGGCGCCGGCATGGGCCGCATGCGGATCGCGGCGAACAGCCGCGACGCCGCGCTTCGCGCCCAGCAGCGCAAGCTCCAGGAAGCGCTGATCGCCGCCGATTCGGCGGAGGAGGAGCGCAAGGCCGAGCTCGAGCGTGACCTTGCCGACGATACCGGCAGCGACGCGCTGGCCAGCGTCGTCCCCTCGGGCGACGGCTCGGATGAAGCCGCCGGCGAGTATCTCAACGAGGAGTGATCCTCGGCTGAGAAGCTGAAGTAAAGGAGCCGCCGTCCGGAATGCCGGGCGGCGGCTTTTTTGTTGCCCGCGAGACGGCCCCCTGCTTCTGACGGGTAAGAAGCGGCATTGCTTGGCAAAATCATCGGAGAAACAGCTATCGCTTGGGGAGGAGCTACGCTGCGGGCGAACCTATTCCCCGTCACCCCGGACTTGTTCCGGGGGCCACAGGGAGGCGAGTCCAGCCGCAAGAGGTTAGAGGCGCCATATCCGAGGCACCGTGGACCCCGGAACAAGTCCGGGGTGACGACTGGCTCGTTTGGGCGCGGTCCCGCCTGACATGCTGGGCACCACGCTCCTCCTCGCCTTCCGCTCGATCCGCCGCCATTTGCTGCGCTCGTGCCTGACCGTGCTCGGCGTCGTCATCGGCGTCGCCGCGGTGGTGACGATGACGACGCTCGGCAACGCCACCTCGGCGGCGGTGCAGAAGAGCATCGCCAATCTCGGCACCAACGTCCTTCACGTCCATCCGGGCGGAGGGTTCGGCCGCGGCGGCGGCGGACCGCGACCGCCCGATTTCAAGCCCCAGGACATCATCGCGATCGAGCAGCAGGTCGCCGGGGTCACTGCGGTCGCCGGGCAGGCGCAGGCCAGCGTCACCGCGATCTACAACGGCAACAACTGGTCGACGACCTTGTTCGGCATGAACGACGCCTATTTCGAGGTGCAGCCCTGGCCGCTTGCCGAGGGCCGCATCTTCACGCCCGCCGAAGAAGGCGCCGGCAAGGCGGTGTGCATCATCGGCAGCACGGTCAGCAGCAGCCTATTCAAGACCGAGGACCCGATCGGCAAGCGCTTCCGCATCGGCAGCGTGTCGTGCACCGTAATCGGCCTCCTCACCACCAAGGGCCAGGCGCAGTTCGGCGACCAGGACGACATGTTCATCATGCCGATCAAGGCGGTCGAGCGGCGCTTCCTCGGCTCGACCGACATCAAGGCGCTGCTCGTCGGGATCGACGCCGCCTACGACACCGATCAGGTCAAGGCGTCGCTCACCGCGCTGCTGCGCGAGCGCCACAAGCTCGAGCCGACCCAGCCCGACGATTTCATGATCGTCGATCCCAAGCAGATTTCCGAGGCGCTGAGCGGCGCGACCAACCTGCTGACCGGCATCGTCACCGCCGTCGCGGCGATCAGCCTGCTCGTCGGCGGCATCGGCATCATGAACATCATGCTGGTGTCGGTGACCGAACGCACCCGCGAGATCGGCATCCGCCTCGCGATCGGCGCCGTCGCGCGCGAGGTGCTGCTCCAGTTCCTCGTCGAGGCGGTCGCACTTTCCTGCTTGGGCGGGCTGATCGGCCTCGTTATCGCCCAAATCGCGGTGGCGGCGATCGCCCCGGTGATGAAGATCGATTGGGCTTTCTATCCCGGCATCAACCTGATCGCCTTCGCGATCTCGGCGCTGATCGGCGTGGTGTTCGGCTTCTTCCCCGCGCGCCGCGCCGCCGCGCTTAATCCGATCGATGCGCTTCGCCGCGAGTGACTACTCCGCCGCCGCCTTGCGGTCGCGGTGGAGCGGGAGGAAGGAGGCGCGGTCGCGGTCCTCGCCGCGCACCTTCTCGCGCGCGCGCATCAGGTCTTTCCAGCCGATATAGCCGATCAGCGTGCCGTCCTGCGGCGAGACCACCGGCAGATGCGCGACATTGGCCTTCATCAGCTTCTCGGCTAGGCTTTCGAGATATTCGTCCGGTTCGGCTGTGATGAACTTGGCGCCGACGAGCAGCTCCGAGAGGCTCGCCTTGCGGTTCTTGCCGGCGCGGCGCCACGCCATCACCGAGGGCGGATCGATGATGCCGAGCACGCGGCCTTCGGCATCGACAACGGGGAAGCTCGGATGGCGGCGCTCGGGCGCGGTCAGGAAGCTGACCGCCTCCTGCAGCGTCATCGATCCCGGCACGGTCTGCACCTCGCGGGTCATGACGTCGCCGACGCGCGTCAACACGAACGGATCGACCCGATATTCGCGGACGATATGGTGGCCGCGCCGCGCGATCTTCTCGGTGAGGACCGAGCGCTTCATCAGCAGGACGGTGGTGAGATGCGCCGCCGAGCAGGCGGCGATCAGCGGCAGCAAGACATGCGTGTTGCCGGTCAGCTCGACCGAGAAGAAGGTCGCGGTCAAGGGCGCGCGCATCGTGCCCCCCATCGTCGCCGCCATCGCCAGCAGCGCCCAGAAACCCGGGCTCGCCTCGGGCAGCCAGCCGCCGAGCGCCGCCCCCATCGCGCCGCCCATGATGAGAAGCGGCGCAAGGATGCCGCCAGACGTGCCCGATCCCAGCGCCACCGCCCAGATCACCGCCTTCACGACGAGCAGCAGCAACGCGACCTTGAGGATTGCGCCGCCCGCCAGCATCCGCGCGATATTGTCATAGCCGACGCCGAGCGCGTGCGGCTCGATCAACCCGCCGATGCCGACGACGAGGCCGCCGATCATCGGCCACCACATCCAGTGGATCGGCAGCTTCAGGAACCCGTCCTCGCAGGCATAGACCAATTGGGTCAGCAGCACCGAGAGCAGCCCCCCGGCGACGCCGATGAAGGCCCAGCCGGCGAGGCCCAATGCACCGATCGCCATCGTGCCTTCGAACGGGAACAGCGGCGAGGCCATGCCGAGCGCGGTCCGCCCGACCTCCGCGACGATCGCCGCGACCGCCACAGGCACGAAACTGCGCGGCGTCCATTCGAACAGCAAGAGCTCGACCGCCAGCATGATCGCGGCGATCGGCGTGCCGAACACCGTCGTCATCCCCGCCGCGGCGCCGGCGACGAGCAAGGTCTTGCGCTCGCTGTCGCTGACCGGCAGCGCCTGCGCGATCAGCGAGCCGATCGAGCCGCCGGTCATGATGATCGGCCCCTCCGCGCCGAACGGCCCGCCGGTGCCGATCGAGATCGCCGAAGAGATCGGCTTCAGGATCGCCACCTTGATGTCGAGCCGCGAGCGCCCGAGCATGATCGCCTCGATCGCTTCGGGAATGCCGTGCCCGCGGATCTTGTCGCTGCCGTAACGCGCCATCAGGCCGACGATCAGCGAGCCGATCACCGGCACCAGCACCGAGGACAGCGGCAGCTGATGATCGCCGAGGTTCAAATTGGCGAAGCTGAACGTGCCGAGATAAGCAAGGTTGGTGCACAGCCGGATCAGCCCGAGCAGCGCGATGCCGGCGAACAAGGCCGCCACCGCGACCACGGCAGCGATCAGCGCGATGACGAGGACGCGCGGCTCGGTGGTGAAATCCCCCAGGCGGCGATCGATGCGGTCGTTACTCAAACTGGTTCGCTTTCTGACGAGACGATGCCGCGTCCCCCGCGGAACGCGTGCCTTCGTATCGCATCACGATGTAAAAAGACAATTGCCGATCGATCGGCGGCGGGGGTGCATCGGCGGCATGTTCGCGCTAAAATCGAGTCATCGCCCCAAAACGACAGGAAAATCCGATGAGCCATCCGATCTCCCGCCGTTCGCTGCTCGGGGCCGGCGGCGCCTTCGCCGGCTTCGCGCTGGCCCCACGCGTCGCCTTTGCACAGAGCGACCGGATCGAGAGCCTCATCGGCCGCATGACGCTCATCGAGAAGGCCGGGCAGCTGTCGTGCTTCGGCGACGCGATCCGGCCGCCGCACGTCTCGTTCAACCCCAATGCGGTGAGCAGCAACGCCGCCGCCCAGCTTGCCGACATCCGCGCCGGCAGGATCGGCATGCTGTTCAACGGCTTCGGCGCCGCCGGCGCGCGCCAGGCGCAGAAGGCGGCGATCGAGGGCAGCCGGCTCAAGATCCCGATGGTCTTCGCCGGGGACGTGATCCACGGCTTCGCCACGATCTTCCCGATCCCGATCGCCGAAGCCGGTTCGTTCGACCTCGATCTCGCCGAAGCCACCGCGCGCGCCGCCGCATTGGAGGCGACCGCGGTCGGCGTGCACTGGACCTTCGCGCCGATGGTCGATGTCGCGCGCGACGAGCGTTGGGGCCGCGTTTCGGAAGGCTCGGGCGAGGACACCTATCTCGGCCAGCAGCTCGCGATCGCCCGCGTCCGCGGCTTCCAGGGCAAGGACCTCAAGGACCCGACTCGCGTCGCCTGCTGTCCCAAGCATTTCGCCGCTTATGGCGCGGTCGCCGCGGGGATGGAGTACAACACCGTCGACCTGTCGATGGAGACGCTGCGCGAAATCCACTTCCCGCCGTTCCAGGCGGCGTTCGATGCGGGGGCCGCGACCACCATGTCGGCGTTCAACGATTTGAACGGCGTGCCCGCGAGCGGCAACCACTGGCTGCTCACCGACCTCCTGCGCGATGAATGGCATTTCAAGGGGCTGGTCGTCTCCGACTATACCGCCGACGAGGAGCTGATCGCACACGGCTATGCCGCCGACGAGCGCGATGCGGCGAAGAAGGCGTTCACCGCCGGGGTCGACATGTCGATGCAGAGCGGGCTCTACAACAAATGGCTCCCCGATCTGGTCGAGAAGGGCGACGTGCCGGTGACGCTGGTCGATGGCGCCGTCCGCCGCGTGCTGATGCTCAAGGAGCAATTGGGGCTGTTCGACAACCCCTATCGTTCGGTCTCCGAAAAGGCCGAAAAGACCCAGGTCGCAATGCCCGCCACGCGCAAGCTGGCGCGCGAGGCGGGGGCGAAGTCGATCGTGCTGCTTAAAAACGAGAGCGGCCTGCTGCCGCTCGGCAAGAAGCCCGGTCGGATCGCGCTGATCGGCCCGTTCGGCGACGACAAGGCCAATCTCGCCGGCCCCTGGGCGTTCATGGCCGACGAGACGATCGGCGTCGATATCGCCAGCGGCATCCGCGCGCGCCTCGCCGATCCCAAGGCGCTGACCGTGGTCAAGGGCTCCGATGTCGAAAAACCGCTTGCCGGCGGCATCGAGGCAGCGGCGGCGGCGGCACGAGCGGCCGATCTCGTCATCCTCGCGATCGGCGAAAGCCAGGACATGTCGGGCGAAGCGCAGTCGCGCGTGGCGATCGTCGTCCCCGAGACCCAGCAAGCGCTCGCCGAAGCAGTCGCGGCGACCGGCAAGCCAGTCATTGTGCTCCTAAAGCACGGCCGCGCGCTGGCTCTGCAGGGCGCGGTCAAGGACGCCCCGGCGATCCTCGCCTGCTGGTTCCTCGGCAGCGAAACCGGCAACGCAATCGCCGACATATTGTTCGGCACGGTCAACCCGTCGGCCAAACTCTCGGCAAGTTTCCCGCATTATTCGGGGCAGGAGCCCTATTTCTACGACCATCGCCCGACGGGCCGCCCGGCACCCGACACCGATTCGCAGGAATACAAGGCGCGCTACCGCGAGACGAAGAACGAGGCGCTCTACCCGTTCGGCCACGGGCTCACTTATTCGGATATCGTGCTGTCGGAACTCGACCTGCCCGCGACGATGGCGTGGGACGGCGCGCTCGAAGCTTCGACGCTGGTCACCAACCGCGGCCGGGTGACGGGCACCGAGGTCGTCCAGCTCTACATCCACGACCGCGTCGCCAGCCGCACTCGCCCGGTGCGCGAGCTGAAGGGTTTCCAGCGAATCACGCTGGCGCCGGGCGAAGCCAGGCGCGTGCGCTTCACGCTCGAGCGTCGGAACCTGCAATTCTGGGGCGACAAGGGCTGGACCGTCGAGCCGGGCGCGTTCGACCTGTGGGTAGCGACCTCGTCGGTCAATGGACTGCGGGGGACGTTCGAATTGACAGCAGCCTGAGGAAACCGACCGTTCGCGTCCGAGGAGCAGGCCGCGGCCACAGTCATTCCCGCGAAAGCAGGAACCCATTCCCCGACCGTTGTGCTTGGAAGAGCGAAGGAGCTGGGTCCCCGCTTTCGCGGGAATGACGGATAAACAACTCCCCCTTGCCTGCGGCCGCCGTTCCCGCGAAAGCTGCGCGGCGTTCACCAAAGGGGAATCACCTGATGTCGATCCTGTCCGACCGCTGGATCCGTGAGCAGGCGCTCGCCAATGGCATGATCGAGCCGTTCGAGGACGGACAGCGCCGCGACGGCTGCATCAGCTACGGCCTGTCGTCCTACGGCTACGACGCGCGCGTCTCGGACGAGTTCAAGATTTTCACCAATGTCGATAATGCCGTGGTCGATCCCAAGGACTTCGCCTCGAACAGCTTCGTCGATCGCAAGACCGACGTGTGCATCATCCCGCCCAACAGCTTCGCGCTTGCCCGGACGGTGGAGTATTTCCGCGTGCCGCGCGACGTGCTCGTCATCTGCCTCGGCAAGTCGACCTATGCGCGTTGCGGGATCATCGTCAACGTGACCCCGCTCGAGCCCGGCTGGGAGGGACACGTCACGCTCGAATTCTCCAACACGACGCCGTTGCCGGCCAAGATCTACGCCAACGAAGGCGCGTGCCAGTTCCTGTTCCTTCAGGGCAACGAGCCATGCGAGACGAGCTATGCCGACCGTGCCGGCAAATATATGGGCCAGCGCGGGGTGACGCTGCCGCGGTTATGAACCTTCTTCGTCATCCTTGAGCTTCTTTGTCACCCCCGCGAAAGCGGGGCCCCATCTTCCGGACCGTTGCGCCTGCTGAAGCAGCAGGAGCTGGATCCCCGCTTTCGCGGGGATGACGCCTTGGGGATATTCTCCGGCGCACAAAAAAAAGGGCGGCCGTTGGGGCCGCCCATTTTCGTGCCGTCGCGGGCGCGAAGAGATCAGAAATCGTTGCGATATTGATCGTTGCCGATGAAGCCCATCCGGGTCACGCCCGAACGCTTGATGATCGCCAGCACCTGATCGACCTTTTCGTAGCGCGCATTGGGGTCGGGCTGGAAGTGCAGCTCCGGCTCCGTCGGCAGCGCCAGCGACGCGTCGAGATATTGCCGCAGCGTCACGTTGTCGACCGGCGTGCCGTTCCACGCCACCTGCCCGGTCGGATCGATCGACACGGTGTTCTTGTCGGGCTGCACCGTCTGCTGGTTCTGCGGATTGTTCTGCGGAAGATCGACCTTCACCGCGTGCGTCTGGGGCGGGATGGTGATGATGAACAAGATGAGAAGCACGAGCAAGACGTCGATCATCGGCGTCACGTTCATCTCGATCATCGGCTCGCCGTCGTCTTTGCCACCGCTCATTGCCATGTCGTATTACTCCTGACTGGTCCGCGGCTCAGCGCGTGGGAACGCCGTTCGGCTGCGAAATGAAGCCGACGCGGGCGAAACCCGCCGATTGCATCTGGAAGATCGCGCCGCCGATGCACTTGTACGGCGTGTCCTGGTCGCCGCGGATGTGCACCTCGGGAAGATCGTCCGGCGTGATGTTGTTGCCGAGCCGAGCGACGACCGCCTTCAATTTGGCCACCGCCATGTCCTGCAGCTCCTGATGGCCGACCGGGGTCATGCCCCAATAGACCTGGCAGCTCTGCCCGTCGTCGGACTTGATCGAGAGCATGACGTTCTCGGGCTTGGTGACGGTCGGGTCATAGCTGACATCGGGCAGCTTGAGCGGGACGGTCTGCAACACCACCGGCACCGCGATCATGAAGACGATGAGGAGCACCAGCATGACGTCCGTCAGCGGGACGACGTTGATGTCCGAAATCGCGGTTTCGGTGGGATCCCCACCTACTGCTATCGCCATTTGTGCAACTTCCTTTGCATGCTTTCGTGCCGATCACTCGGCGGCGACATGAAAGCGGGGCCGGCCGCACGGGCGCGGCCCCGCCGCCATGTCACTTGCGCGTCGGAGCAGCGCCGGTCGTGGCAGTCGCGGGCTTGGCGGCGGGCGCCTTGCCCTTGACTTCCGGACGCACCGCGCCGTTCGAGGCGAGATAGCCGAGCACGTCGTTCGAGAAGGCCGACAGGTCCTCACCGATCGCCTTGTTGCGGCGCTGCAGCCAGTTGTAGGCGAGCACCGCGGGCACCGCGGTGACGAGGCCGAGCGCGGTCATGATGAGCGCCTCACCGACCGGGCCGGCGACCTTGTCGATGCCCGGCGTGCCGCCCGACGAGCCGAGGCTGATCAGCGCGCGATAGATGCCGATAACGGTACCGAACAGGCCGATGAACGGCGCGGTCGCGCCGACGGTCGCGAGGAACGCGAGACCCGAATTGAGGTCCGAGTTGATCGTCGCTTCCGAACGCGCGAGCGAGCCGTGCAGCCAGTCATGCGCCTCGACCGGATCGGTCAGCTTGGCGAACTGATCCTGCGCGTTGAGGCCGTCGTCGACCAGCTGGCGATAGGCGCCGTTCTTGTCGAGCTTGGCAGCGCCTTCGCGGATGTTCGGCGCCTGCCAGAACACGGCGCGGACGCGCTTCGCCTCGTTGCGCACCTTCTGCTGCTCGAACAGCTTGGTGAACAGGATGTAGAGCGAGACGACGAGCATGAACACGAGGATGATGAACACCGACCAGGAGATGACGCCGCCCTGCTGCAGCATCTGGCCGAGGCCGTAATTGCTCTGCGGAGCTGCGGTGTCGGCGGCGGCAGTGCCGGCGGCGAGAAGCATGGTGATCATTGGGTTCGCTTTCCTTCAGTATCGTTGATTAGGTCGAAAAAGGCCGATCTCAGAAAAAGGCCGATCTCAATTGTCTTCGAGCTGCCATCGCACCGCCAGCGGATAGGTCGAGGCGATGGGATTGCCGTTCTGGTCCTGCGCCGGCGTGAACCGCACCCGGCGCCGGGCGATGTTGCAGGTCGTCTCGTCGAGATCGTTATTGCCGCTCGAAGAAGTGACCACGCAGTCGGTGACGCGGCCATCGGTGCCGACGGTGAGCCGCGCGGCGACACGCCCCTGGGCACCGGCACGAACCGCGGCCGGCGGGTAATTGTCGCGTCCGAAGAAGCGGCTCGGGTCACCCTTCAGCCCGGCGGCCTTCGACACGCGTGGCGGCGGCGGCGCCGGGGGAGCCGGCGGCGCGGGCGGCGCGAGGACGATCGCGGGCGGCGAGACCGCCTGGGTCTGGATCTGCACCGGCGGCGTCGGCAGGTTGACGATCGGCGGCGGCGACACCACCGGCGGCGGCTGCATCGGCTGGTCCGGCGGCGGCGGCGGCGGGGGTACGTCGGGCGGCGGCGGCGGCGGCGGCGGCGCCACGTCGAACGTGTCCATCTTGTTCGCCACCTTCTTGACGTACTGATACGCCAGCCCGGTGACGAAAGCATAACCGAGCACCGCCAGCAGCACCGCTACGACGACGATCGCCACCGTGCGGTTGCCGCTCTGACTCCTATCAGCGTAGGCCATTCAGAATCTTCACTCCTCAATCCCTGTGGGTGGTCGGCGAGCATGAAAACATGCAAGCGACCCCCGCTTGCCGCTACAGCTAGCGCAACCTACGGCAGAGAGCGAGTCTCTAACGTCACGAAAACGACGACGCAACGCCCTGTCTCACGCAACAAACGAACAAACGCAGTTTTGCAGAATTATTTCTGTATAAATCGGGACCCGTCGGGTAACGCTCGGCTCATGCTGACCGTTCCCAAGACGCTTCTCGCCGGCGCCGCGCTGTCGCTCGGTGTCATCCCGTTTACGGCGGATGCCCAATACTTTCCGCCCAATCAGCGCCCCGAAATGGCGGCGGCGGTCGCCGCCCCGCATTATGCCGATCTCGCGCCGCTCGTCCTGGCGGCCCCGCTGATCCTCGATGCGACGATCCGAAGCGCCGTCACGATCAACGGACCCGAGGCGGCGGGGGTCGATCCCGGATTTATCCGACTTTATGTGCAGGCCGATGTCAGCGCGCTGATTCGCGGCAGCCAGGGCATCCCGCCGCGCGTCGGCTATCTGGTCGACCTGCCCGCCGATTCCCGCGGCCGCGCGCCCCGCCTCAAGAAGGTCCGCGTGCTCGTGTTCGCGCGTCCCGTTGCGGGACGGCCGACCCAGCTCCAGCTCGTCGCCAAGGACGCGCAGCGCCGCTGGACGCCCGCGGCCGAGGCGCTGACCCGGCGAATCGCGCAGGAAACCGTCCAGCCCAACCAGCCGCCCGAGATCACCGGGATCGCCAACGCCTTCCACGTCGCCGGCTCGCTGCCCGGCGAGGGCGAGACCCAGATCTTCCTGACCACCAAGGACAACCGCCCGGTCTCGCTCGACATCCTGCGCCGCCCCGGCGAGCAGCCGCGCTGGTCGGTGGCGCTGAGCGACGTCACCGATGCCGCCGCGCAAGCGCCCGAGCGCGATACCTTGCTCTGGTATCGCCTCGCCTGCTTCCTGCCGCCCGAGCTCCCCGAATCGAGCGTCAATGCGAACGATCCGTCGGACGTCGCCAAGGCGCGCGAGGATTACCGCTTCGTCCTGCAGTCGCTGGGGCCGTGCGACACGCGAAAGGCGTATTGAGCCAGCCCTCGATCCTCCCCTGCAAGGGGAGGGGACCATCGCGCAGCGATGGTGGAGGATATTCCCGTTCAAGATGGAGGGCGGCACTCCTCCGTCAGCCGCTGACGCGGCTGCCACCTCCCCTTCCAGGGGAGGATCAGATCATGCCCGATTCCGCGTCAGCGTGATGCCGATCGATTCGCCCGCCTCGGCGATCGCCAGCTTGACGATCTTGACGCGCACGCGGCGCACGCGCTTGTCCTGCAGGAACAGAGTCTCGGCGATATGGTCGGCGACCGCCTCGATCAGCGTGAAGTGCAGCCCTTCGGGGAATTGCGTCGCCGCGCGCTTCAAGTCGAGATAGTTCTTCGATTGCGCGAGCGGCGTGTCGGGCGCGTAGCGATCGGCGCAATCGAGATCGACCGTCAGCGAGATCCGGAGCGGCTGCGGCAGGTGCGTCTCTTCGGAATAGATGCCGGTCAGCACCATGGCTTCGAGGTCGTGCACCTCGAGCTCGAGACTATCGGACGCGATCATCGTCGGCGCCATAGCAGATCGCGTGGATCGCGCCAGCGGGCGGGATCAAGCTCTTCCGTTCGCCCTGAGCTTGTCGAAGGGCGATGTCGAGCGCCTTTCCAAATCGTGCTTCGACAAGCTCAGCGCGAACGGACGAGATACGCTGCGTAACTACGCGTCCGCGCTGGGCCGGGCCGAGGCGGCCTTGTGCCAGCGGCCGATATGGCTGCAGCCGTCGATGCCGAGCCCGGCGCGGCGGGCGAAATCGATCGTCACCAGCGCAGTGATGTCGGCGAAGCTGTAGGCGTCGCCGGCGATCCACTCGCGTTCGTCGAGATCGCCGTCGAGTCCCTCGACGAACGCCTTCCACATCACCGCGCCGCGCGTCGCCAGTTCGGGTATCTGCGGGATCGGCGGCCACTTGCCCGAAACGCCGCGATCCTTGAGCGCGGGCAGCGCGTTGCGAAAGGCATAGACCGCGGCGACATAGCCGTCATTCTCGATCCGCCGCGTCCAAGATTCGATTCGAGCGATCTCGACCGGGCTCGCGCCGAACAGCGAAGGCTCGGGCGCCGTTGCCTCGAAATAGCGGCAGATTGCCGCCGATTCGGTGATCACCTCGCCATCGTCGAGCTCGAGCGCGGGCACCGCGCCGCGCGGATTGATTTCCAGATAGGCGTCGCTGAACTGCTCGTCGGCGCGCAGGTCGACCATCACGCGCTCGATCTCGATCCCCTTTTCGGCGAGATAGATGCGCACTCGTCGCGGGCTCGGCGCCCAGGCAGCGTCATAGAGCTTCATCGCCTCCTCCACATGCCGCTTGCGTTCGCTGGCAGCGAGGGTAAAGCGCCCCGCCCTGCGCGTCCATCAGCGTTTGGCGTGCGGTAATCACGAGGACCCCATGCTGCGCTTCGTTCCCCTCGCCGAGATTGCCCCCGACGCCGTCGAGCAGCTGCTCGACCGCGCCTTCGGCCGCGATCGCCACGGCCGCACCGCTTATGCCGTGCGCGAGGGCACCGCGCCGATCGCGGGCCTGAGCTTCGCCGCGATGGACGGCGATGCGCTGGTCGGCACGATCCAGTGCTGGCCGGTCGCGCTGACGGCCGACGACGGCATGCGGACGCCGCTGGTGATGGTGGGCCCCGTCGCGGTCGATCCGCCACGCCAGCAACACGGCATCGGCCACGCCTTGATGGCGCACATGCTCGACGCTGCCGAACGGAGCGGGGCGGACGCGCGCCTGATGCTGATCGGCGACCCCGAATATTATGCGCGCTTCTTCGCCTTCTCGGCCGAGCGCACCGGCCAATGGCGCCTCCCCGGCCCGTTCGAACCGCGCCGCCTGCTCGCCCGTGGCGCCGACGTTCCCGACAAGCCGGGCGAGTTGGGTCCGGAAATCGGCTAAATCTGGATCTCTGTCCGTTTATCCGTTCGCCCTGAGCCTGTCGAAGGGCGCTTTGCGAAAAACGTGCTTCGACAAGCTCGGCACGAACGGAGGTATTCGGCTCACATTTCGTGGCGCTAGCCGAGATCGGCCCGGATGAAGTCCGCGCAGCGCTCGCCGATCATGATCGACGGCGCGTTGGTGTTGCCCGAGACGAGCCTGGGCATCACCGAGGCGTCGGCGACATACAGCCCCTCGATCCCGCGCACCCGCAGCCGCGGATCGCACACCGCCTCTTCGTCCGATCCCATCCGGCAGGTGCCGACGGGGTGATAGACAGTATCGGCGCGCGCGCGGATCAGCCGTTCGAGCGCTCCATCGTCGCCGAGATCGATCGGATAGCGGTCGCGGCCCTTGTGGCGCGCCATCTCCGGCGCTTCGAGGATTCGGTACATCGCGCGCACGCCCGCCTTGAGCACCGCCATGTCGCGGTCGTCGGTCAGGAACGCCGGGTCGATCAGCGGCGCGGCGCGCGGATCGCTCGACGCTAGGGTCACCGATCCCGCGCTTTCCGGGCGCAGCACGCAGACGTGGCATGAATAGCCATGCGCCTTGACCGGGCTGCGGCCATGATCCTCCAAGGGCGCGATGACAAAGTGGAATTGCACGTCGGGCGCCGGGCTCTCCGGCATCACCGTCAGGAAGCCGCCCGCCTCGGCATAAGGCGTCGTCATCATGCCGCTGCGCGACTTGATCCAGCGCGCGATCGCGCGGGCGACGCCGAAGCTCCCCGATAGCGAGCGGCCGATGAACACCTTCCCCGGCGTTTCGAAGCTGGCGACGTAATCGATGTGATCCTGCAGGTTCTTGCCCACCCCGTCGCGCGCCAGCCGCACCGGAATGCCATGTTCGGCGAGATGCGCGCTCGGCCCGATCCCGGACAGCATCAGGAGCTGCGGCGTGCCGAAGACCCCACCGGCCAGCACCACCGCGCGCCGCGCGCGGATGACGCGCGCCTCGTTGCCCCACGAATAAGCGACACCCCAGGCGCGGCCATCCTCGAACAGCACGCGCTCGGCCAGCACGTCGGTCAGCACGTTGACGTTCTCGGGCGGCTTGCCGTCGCCGAGATAGGCGCGCGCTGCGGTCCAGCGTTCGCCGCCTTTCTGCGTCACTTGATAAAGGCCGAGCCCTTCCTGGCGCTCGCCATTGAAATCGTCATTTTCGGGAATCTGGAGCTCGCGCCCCGCCGCGACGAAATCGCGGCTGCCCTGGTTCGCCCAACGCTGGTCGCTGACCCAGAGCGGCCCGTTGGCGCCGTGCCAGGCATCGCCGCCGCGCTCGTTATGCTCGGAACGGATGAAATAGGGGAGGACGTCGTCCCACGCCCAGCCGGTCGCCCCGAGCGCCGCCCAATTGTCGTAATCCCATTTGTTGCCGCGGATATAGAGCATCGCGTTGATCGCCGACGATCCGCCCATGCCGCGCCCGCGCGGCTGATAGCCGCGCCGCCCGCCGAGCCCCGGCTGCGGCACCGTCTCATACTGCCAATTGGTCGCAGGCGTCTGGAACGCCATGAAGCCGGGGCAATGCGTGCGGATCGATCGGTTCGGCCCGCCCGCCTCCAGCACCGCGATGGTGTAACGCCCGCCCTCGCTCAGGCGGCCTGCGACTGCGCTTCCGCCCGATCCGCCTCCGACGACGACGATGTCGGCTTCCTCCACTCGGCTCCTCCCCTTTTCTCTCGTTCGGCCCAGCGCGCCCGGATCGTCGCCGAGGTGTCGCGGCTGCCGTCATGACTCCAGCCGGGCTCGCGGATCATGTAATTGAGCTTGTTAAGAAGCCCCGGCGCGCGCCACACGTCCTTCGCGATCCCCACCCATTCGTGCACCGCTGCCCAGATCAGGTTGAAGCTGCCGAGATTCTTGACGATGCCATATCGGGGCCGATCGTCGTCGCGCTCGGGCTCGAAGGTGCCGAGCCATTTGTCCCAGACGATGAACACCCCGGCATAATTGCGGTCGAGATAGCGCGCGTTGGTGGCGTGGTGGACGCGGTGGTGCGACGGCGTGTTCATCACCGCCTCGAACCAGCGCGGCATCCGCCCGATCACTTCGGTATGAATCCAGAACTGGTAGATCAAATTCACGCCGGCGACAAAAAACACCATGGCAGGCGGAAAGCCGATCAGGAACAGCGGCAGGCGGAAGATGAAGGCCACGCTGATGAACCCGGTCCAGGTCTGCCGGAGCGCGGTCGAGAGGTTATAATGCTGACTCGAATGGTGGATGACGTGGCTCGCCCAGAACCAGCGCACGCGGTGGGCGGAGCGGTGAAACAGATAATAGCAGAAATCGTCGAGCACGAAGGCGATGACGAACCACCACCATCGATACCCGATGTCGAACAGCCGGAACTGCCACACCCACATCGCCAGCGCGAACACCGCGCCGCCGGTGATCACGCCTGCCACCGTGCTCCCCGTCCCCAGCGCCAGCGAGGTCAACGTGTCCTTCGCCTCGTAGCGGCGCTTGTCGCGCGCCCAGGCGACCAGCATCTCGGCCGCCACCAGCGCCACGAAGGCGGGAATCGCGTAAGTGACCGGATCGGGCAAATCCATGCCCGCTTGCTTACACCGATGTCAGCGAGGGCGCCAGCCGTCTCACGTCGAGCACGTCGATGCCGGCAACGGTGACGCTGCCGAAGCGGCGGTCGCCGGTTTCGACCAGCATGCCGGCATAGGTGGCGCGGACGCGGTCCCAGCGCACTTCACGCACCGCGAGCCGCGCGCCATGGCGCTTGATGACGGCGACGCGGCCGTGCGCGCCGGCGACCAAAGCCGCCGCCCGGTCGTCGCCGATCAGCGCGCCGATCGCGTGAAAGCCGGCGAGCGCCTGCTCGGCGGCCTCGATGGCCTGTTCGGGCGTGTCGATACTGCCCTCGAACCCGGCGCGGCCGAGCTTCAACGCCCAGGCGAGCCCGGCCAGAATCAGGATCGCGGCGAGCGAAGCCGCCAGTTGCAGCCAGTTCATGCGCCTGTGCTCAAGCCTTCGCCAACGCCTCGAGCGTCGGCCGCAGCCCGGCGAGATCATAGCCCGCCGCCGCCGCCTTGGCGACGATCCCGTCGGCGTCGCCCCCCGCCTTGGCCTCGGCCAGCGCCCAGAGGTTGGTCGAGCGCGTGCCCGATCGGCAGAAAGCAAGCACCGGCCCGGTTGCAGCATCGAGCGCGGCGCGCATCGCATCGATCTGTGCGTGCGAGAAACCGCCCGCGACGGGAATCGCGGTATAGGCGAGGCCCATCGTCTCGGCGACCAGCCGGATCGGCTCGCCCTCGGGTTGGCCGGCCTCCTCGCCGTCGGGCCGATTGTTGATGATCGCGGCAAAACCCTGCGCCGCCAACTCGGTAACGTCGGCCGGATCGATTTGCGGCGAGACCGAGATGCGCTCGTCGATCTTTCGAATATGCATTTACGCCGTCTCGCGGATCACCTGGAGGAAGGCGTCGCCATAGGCGTCCAGCTTCTTCGCGCCAACACCCGAAATATTGCTCATCTGTGCCAGACTGGCCGGCTTGAGCGCCGCGAGGTCGCGCAGCACCGAATCGTGGAAGATGACGTAAGGCGGCACCTGCGCCTCGTGCGCGAGCTCGCGGCGTTTTTCGCGCAGCGCCTCGAACAGCGGATCGCCGATCGGATTGGCCGCCGCCGCGCCGTCGCGCCCGCGCCGCCGCCGCTCGCGCTTGGGCGGCAGCACCAGCCTGAGCTCCGCCTCGCCCTTGAGCAGCGCCCGCGCGCCGGGACCGAACTCCAGCCCGCCATGCGGATTGGTCCGGAGCGCGTCCCTCAGCTGCAGCGCGCGCGCCACCGGCTTGAGCAGCGCCGCCTCCTCGCCATCGACGATGCCCCAAACCGACAGCCGCTCGTGCCCGTTCATCAGGCTGCGCTCGCTGGAGCGACCGGTCAGCACTTCCTCGATATAGCCGACGCCGAACATCTGCCCGGTGCGGAACACCGCCGAAAGGAACTTGCGCGCCGTCTCGGTCGCATCGATCGCGGCGGGCGGGGCGAGGCAATTGTCGCAATTGCCGCAGGTCTCGGGCGGGTCTTCGCCGAAATGGCGCAGCAGGATCGCGCGGCGGCACCCCGCCGTCTCGACCAGCGCACCGAGCGCAGTCAGGCGTGCCCGCTCGCCCGCCTGCCGCTCGGGCTCGACCTCGCCGATCCGCTGGCGCGCCTTGGCGAAATCCTCGGCACCCCAGAACAGATGCGCCACCGCCGGATCGCCGTCGCGCCCGGCGCGGCCGGTTTCCTGATAATAGCCCTCGATCGATTTGGGCAAAGCGGCATGCGCGACGAAGCGCACGTCGGGCTTGTCGATCCCCATCCCGAACGCCACCGTCGCACAGATCACCATATCCTCCGACGCCACGAAATCGGCCTGATTGCGCGCCCGCACCGCCGGATCGAGCCCGGCATGATAGGCGCGTGTCGGCCGCCCGGTCCGCGCCAACGCCTCGGCGAGCTTCTCGGTCGCCGCGCGCGTGGGCGCATAGACGATGCCCGGTCCCGGTATCTCGCGGATCAAATCGGCGAGCTGCTGCGTCGTTCCCGCCTTGGGGCTGATCGCATAGCGGATGTTGGGCCGGTCGAACCCCGCGACCACCAGTCCTTCGCGCGGGATTCCGAGCTGGTCGAGGATATCGGCGCGGGTGTGCGCGTCGGCGGTCGCGGTCAGCGCCAGCCGCGGCACCTCGGGAAAGGCATCCAGCAGTGGACGGAGCAGGCGATAATCGGGCCGGAAATCGTGTCCCCATTCCGAAACGCAATGCGCCTCGTCGATCGCGAACAGCGACAGCGGCGCGCGCGCCAGCAGTTCGCGGAAATGCCCGCCCGAAGCGCGCTCGGGCGCGACGTAGAGCAGGTCGAGGTCGCCCGCCTTGAACCGCGCGATCGTCTCGGCGCGATTGTCGTCGACGCTGGTCAAGGTCGCCGCACGGATGCCGATCGCCTCGGCCGCGCGGAGCTGGTCGTGCATCAGCGCGATCAGCGGCGAGACGACGACGCACGTCCCCGCCAGCATCACCGCGGGCAGCTGATAGCAGAGCGACTTGCCCGCGCCGGTCGGCATCACCGCCAGCGTCCGCTCGCCAACCAACACGCGCGTGACGACGCGCTCCTGCACGCCGCGGAACCCCGGAAAACCGAACGTCTCGCGCAGCACCGTCTTGGGATCGAGCCCGCTCATCCGGCGATATAGCCCGTCCGGATCAGGAACGCGCGCAGCGCCGTGGGGAAGTCGCGATAGATTTTGTGGCTGCCTTCCGGGCATTTTCCGTCGACATATTCCGCCAGGCAGAAATCGAGCGGCCAGGGCGAATGGCGGTCATGGACTCGCATCATCACGCGCCAAGCCGCGTCGAACCGCCCGAGCCGTGCGGCGTCGGCGACATAGGCGGCGCACGCGCCGTTGCGGCCGAAAGCGGAGCGGTCGGTGCAGATCGCCTCGGCCCGGCGCATCGCATCCTCGAACACCGGGGCGAGTCGCGGGTCGCCCGTTATGTCCTCGACTGTGCCGTCCGCGATAGACAACACGATCGGCGGCGCCATGCTGCCGGCATAGCTTTCGAAGGCGTAGAGGAAGCGGTCATCGCGCAGCACGATATCGGCGCGGCCATCGCCGTTGAGGTCGGCAGGAAAGGGTATATCGCCGAAATCGAACAGCGTCCGCGGCTCGCTCTCGCCTTTAGGCTGCCAGGTGACCGGCACGACCTGCACCGCATCGGCGACCGGCTCGGCAATGGTGAACATATCGCAGCAATGCGCGCCGCCGGTGAAGCTCTGCAGCACCACCGAAGCGCCCGTGTCGCCGGCGCTCAGCCGCCCGATCGCGACTCGATAGGCGATGCCGGGCTCCCCGAAGATGACGGCGCGCGGCTTGCCCGCGACCGTCACCGCGACTTTGGCGCGGTAGCAATCCTCGCCGACATCGCCGCCCTTGCCGCATGGCGCGGCGGTGATCGTCGCCTGCGTTCCACCGGTTGAGATCGTCTTCGGCCCGTCCTTTTGCGTCCAGGCGACGAACTGCCCCGGCGCCACCTGCTGCTGCGCCATCGCCGCGGTGGCGGCGAGCATCGACAGCAGGGCGAGGAGAATTTTCGGATAGGCGGGCACGATCCCCTCTTGCGTCCGATCGCCCGGCAAGGGCAAGCCCTTCGCCCGAAAGGATTGCTTCATGGCCGATACCGTGCGTGACAACCGCGCCGAACAGGAATTCGAGCTCGAGGTCGACGGCCACCGCGCCGTCGCCGCCTATCAGCTCGAAGGCGATACGATCGTCTTCACGCATACCAAGGTGCCGCACGCGATCGAGGGCCGCGGCGTCGCCAGCAAGCTGATCCGCGCCGCGCTCGATTCGGCGCGCGATCAGCACTTGAAGGTCGTGCCGCAATGCCCCTTCGTCGCCGCCTATATCGAGCGCCACCCCGAATATCGCGACCTGCTCAAATAAACCGTCGCCCCAGCGAGGGATGCCAGCCTTTGGCATGACGGTCTCTACTCCGCCGCCAGCGCCTCCTCGGCACGCTCCTGCGCCTGGCGGTTCCACATCTCGGCGTAGAGCCCGCCTTTGCGCAGCAGTTCGGCGTGCGTGCCGCGCTCGGCGACCCGGCCCGCTTCGAGCACGACGATCTCGTCGGCATCGACCACAGTCGACAGGCGGTGGGCGATGACGATCGTGGTGCGCCCGCGCTCGATCGATTGCAGGGTGGTCTGGATCTCGGCTTCGGTGCGGCTGTCGAGCGCCGAAGTCGCCTCGTCGAGGATCAGGATCGGCGGGTCTTTCAGCAGCGTCCGCGCGATCGCCACACGCTGCTTCTCGCCGCCCGACAGCTTCAGCCCGCGCTCGCCGACGCGCGTTTCATAGCCCTCGGGCTGGCGCTCGATGAAGCCGGCGATCGCCGCCCCGCGCGCGGCCCGCGCGATCTCCTCATGGCTCGCGCCCTCGCGGCCATAAGCGATGTTGTAGCCGATCGTGTCGTTGAACAGCACGGTATCCTGCGGGACGATGCCGATCGCGGCGCGCAGGCTCGCTTGCGTCACTCGGCTGATGTCCTGCCCGTCGATCGTGATCCGCCCGCCCGTCAAGTCGTAGAAGCGGTACATGAGCCGCGCCAGCGTCGACTTGCCTGCCCCCGACGGCCCGACCACGGCAACGGTGTGCCCGGCCGGAATGTCGAGATCGATGCCCTTGAGGATCGGCTGCCCGTCCTCATAGCCGAAGCGCACATCCTCGAACCGCACATGCCCGTCGATGACGTCGAGCGGTTTCGCACCGGGCGCGTCGACCACTTCGCTGGGCGTGTCGATCAGGTCGAACATCGCCGCCATGTCGATCACGCCCTGCCGGATCGTGCGATAGACCATGCCGAGTAGGTCCAGCGGGCGGAACAGCTGCGACAGCAAAGTCGAGACGAACACCACGTCGCCCGGCGAGAACCGCCCCTGGCTCCAGCCCCAGGCGACGAACGCCATGCCGCCGCCCAGCATCGCATTGGTGACGAGCGCCTGGCCGATATTGAGCCACGCCAGCGAGTTCTCCGACTTGGTCGCCGCATCGGCATAAGCCGTCATTGCGCGCTCGTAGCGCCGGCCTTCGCGCGCTTCGGCGCCGAAATATTTCACCGTTTCGAAATTGAGCAGCGAATCGACCGCATGCGCCACCGCGCCGGTATCGAGGTCGTTCATCCGCGCCCGAAGCGCGTTGCGCCAGTCGGTCACGACGCGAGTGAAGACGATATAGGCCGCGACCATCACCACTGTCGCGACCACCAGCCACAGCCCGAAATTGCTCCAGAAGATGCCGAGCACCAGCACCAGCTCGAGCACCGTCGGCGCGATGTTGAACAGCATGAAATAGAGCATCGTGTCGATGCTCTTGGTGCCGCGCTCGACCACCTTGGTGACGGCCCCGGTGCGGCGTTCGAGGTGGAAGCGCAAGCTCAGCTGGTGGAGATGGCGGAACACCGTCGCCGCCAGCCGGCGCGTCGCTTCCTGCCCGACGCGCTCGAACGTCACGTTGCGCAGATTGTCGAACAACGTGGTGGCGAATCGCGACGCCGCGTAGCCGATCACCAGCAGCATCACCAACGTTGCCAGCGAGCGATCGCCGCTCGCCATGCGGTCGACCGCATATTTGAGCGTATAGGCGGCGCCGAACACCTGGACGAGCTTCGAGGCGATGACGAGCAGCATCGCGCCGATGATCCGCGCCTTGAGCCGCGTTTCGCCGGCCGGCCACAGATAGGGCAGGAAACGCCTGAGCGTCGGCCATAACGGCAGGTCGGCGCGGGTGTGGGAAGTCGGATCGGTGGCCATTGCGCGACGATATAGGCGTAGGGCTGGCGCTTCGCCATTCACCAGGCCGTTCGCCCTGAGCTTGTCGAAGGGCGAGTGTCGGAGAGCCGTGCTTCGACAGGCTCAGCACGAACGGCCGCGCGCAGTTCAAGCGATGAAACGAGGAACCTGCGCGCCGGTTCGACGGTTGTTCGGCTTGACTGGAGACGAATGATGCATCCGCTGTTCTACGTCATCGCGATCATGGGCTGTTCGGACGGCGGCCAGGCGTGCCAGCAGCAGCGCGTCGAGCCGATCCGTTACGTGACGCCAGCGGCGTGCCAGGCGGCGATGCCCGCCGCGCTCGAACGCAACGCCGATCTCGATTATCCGACCATCCAGGTCGCGTGCCGCCAGAACGGCATGCTGATGGCCAGGGAGCAGACGAGCGGCGCCGCGCGCGGCTGAGCCTTACAAATCGGCCTTGTCCATTCGCGTGATCGTCGCCTCGAGCGGGCGATGCGCGGCCATCTTGTCGAGCAGGCCGCCCAGCGTATCGCCGACGATCAGCAGCTCGCGGTGCTGCGGCCGCAGGAAACCGACCTCAGCCATCTTGGCGACGAAGGCGATCAGATGATCGTAATAGCCCGCCGCATTGAGCAGCCCGACCGGCAGCGCGTGATAGCCGAGCTGCGCCCAGCTCATCGCCTCCCACAATTCGTCCATCGTGCCGGTGCCGCCGGGGATGGTCAGGAAGCCGTCGGAAAGGTCGGTGAAGAGCTGCTTGCGCTGGTGCATGTTGCGCACCGTGTGCAGCTCGGAGAGGCCGCGATGCGCGACCTCGGCATCGACCAAAGCGTCGGGAATCACCCCGATCACCTCGCCGCCCGCCTCAAGCGCGCTGTCGGCGACCGCGC
Source organism: Sphingomonas sp. (assembly GCA_051954515.1). Taxonomy (GTDB): domain Bacteria; phylum Pseudomonadota; class Alphaproteobacteria; order Sphingomonadales; family Sphingomonadaceae; genus Sphingomonas. Next base: position 21,853 of record JBQCHQ010000006.1, read on the forward strand.
CCATCAGCCCGAGTCGCCCGCCGCCATAGACGACGCCGATCCCACGCTCGGCCAGGCCCCGCCCGACGGCGCGCGCGGTTTCGATATAGACGGGATCGGCAGGCGTGGCTGAGCCACAATAAACGGCGATACGATTCATGCGCGCCGCGCTAGGCGATGCGGAGAAACGAGGCCAGCGAAAACCTCCCCGTCACCCCGGACTTGTTCCGGGGTCCAACCCTCCACAAGTGGCATCGCCTGAGGCTCGTTGGATGCCGGAACAAGTCCGGCATGACGAGGGGGTCAGCCGCGCTGCTCCAGCATCAGCGCCGCGGTCGTCTCCGCGCCCGCCAGCACGCCCGGAATCCCTGCGCCGGGATGCGTGCCGGCGCCGACGAAATAGAGGTTGGGGATGTGCGGATCGCGATTGTGGACGCGGAAATACGCGCTCTGCGTCAGCACCGGCTCGAGGCTGAAGGCGCTCCCCAGATGCGCGTTCAGGTCATGCGCGAAATCGCTCGGCATATAGCTGAACTTGGTGACGATCCGCTCGTGGATGTCGGGGATCAGCCGCCGCCCCACCTCGTCGAGGATTCGCCTTTCGAGGATGGGCCCGATCTGATCCCAATCTACGGGCAATTTGCCGAGATGCGGCACCGGCGCCAGCGCATAGAAGGTCGAATGTCCCTCGGGGGCGAGGCTCGGATCGGTCACCGTCGGATGGTGGAGATAGAGCGCGAGATCCCGCGGCAGCACGCCGTGGTCGTAGATATCGGCGAGCAGCCCCTTGTAGCGCGGCCCGAACAGCATCGAATGGTGCGGGATGCCCGGCCACGCGCCCTTGATCCCGAAATGGACGATGAACAGCGAGGGCGAGAAGCGCTTGCGCTCCAGCCGCGCGCGCGTCCGCTGCGCGCTGCGCGAGCCCGCCAGCAGGTCGCGGTACGAATGCACGACATCGGCATTGCTCGCGACCATCTCGGCCTCGCCGCGCCAGCCGCTCGCGGTGACGACGCCGGTCGCGTGGTCGCCGATCGTCTCGATCGCGGTGACGGGATCGCCCAGCCGCAAGGTTCCGCCCAGCCGTTCGAACTGCGCTGCCATCGCCGCGACAAGCCGGTTGGTGCCGCCTTTCGCAAACCACACGCCGCCGTCGCGCTCGACCTTGTGGATCAGCGCATAGATCGCGCTGGTCGTCATCGGGTTGCCGCCGATCAGCAGCGTATGGACCGAGAAGGCCTCGCGCAGCTTCTCGTTCTTCACGAATTTCGACACGATCGAATAGAGCGATCGCCACGCCTCGTATTTCGCCAGTGCCGGCGCCGCCTTGAGCATCGAGGCCAAATCGGGAAACGCGGCATGGCCGAGCTTCTGATAACCCTCGGCATAGACCGCGGCGGCATAATCGAGGAAATCGCGATAGCCGGTGACATCGTCGGGATTGAGCCGCGCGATCTGGGCGATCAGCCGGGGATCGTCGTTGCCATGGTCGAAGGTCGTGCCGTCGGGCCAGCTCAGCCGGTAGAAAGGCGACACCGGCATCAGCGTCACGTCCTCGGCCATGTCGCGGCCCGACAGCGCCCATAAGGCGCGGAACGCCGCCGGATCGGTGATGACGGTCGGTCCGGCGTCGAAGGTGAACCCGTCCTTCTCCCGGAACCAGGCGCACCCGCCGGGCTTGTCGCGCGCCTCGACGATCGTCGTCGCGACTCCCGCCGATTGCAGCCGGATGCCCAGCGCCAGCCCGCCGAACCCGGCGCCGATGACGATCGCGCTCGTCACGGCAGGCGCCTCGTCATCGCCAGTGGATCTCGGATCGTCGTCATCGCTGTCCAGCGCTATACCGCACCGCCCGACGATAGGAACCGCTTTTGCGCGGCCGCATGATCGGCTAGCGCGAAGCCCCGTTAGCCGCCGCAAGGGAGCCAAATGGCGCTCCACGGCGTTAAGCGCCTGTAATCAAGCCCCTCGGGAGTCGCGTGTGCGTTCCATCCTCGCTCTTGCCGCCCTTTCAGCCGCCGCGTTCGCCGTTCCCGCCGCGGCGCAGGACGCCAGCTCGTCCAGCAACATCGATCCCGATCGGGACACCGTGACGATCGGTGTCGCCGGCGCCTATATCCCCGATTATGACGGCTCGAACGACTACCGGCTGATGCCGCTCCCCGCGGCGATCGGCTCGGTCAAGGGCTTCAACTTTTCGGTGCTCGGCAACCGCGCCAGCATGGATCTCATCCCCAACAAGCCCGGCCCCGGCATCGACCTGCAGTTCGGCCCCATCGCGGTGGTCAATTTCGACCGCACCGATCACAAGAGCATCGACGACCGCCGCGTCGCCGCGCTGCCCGAGCGCGACACCGCGATCGAACTCGGCGGCTATGTCGGCATCGGCAAGACGGGGGTCATCACCAGCGACTACGACCGGCTGGCGCTTTCGGTAAGCTATCGCCATGACATCAGCGGGGTCAGCCACAGCGGCGTCTGGCAGCCTTCGATCAGCTATCTGACCCCGCTCAGCACCAAGGCGGCAGTGGCCCTGTTCGGTTCGATGCAGCATGTCGGACGCGGCTACAACCAGACCTATTTCGGCATCACGCCGGACGAGTCGATCGCCTCGGGCCTGCCGGCCTATTCGGCGCATGCCGGCTGGAAGGATTATTCGCTCGGCGGCGCCTTCGTCTATTCGTTGACCGGCAACCTGCTTCACGGCGTCAAGCTCGTCGCCGGCGCCAATTACACACACTTGCTCGGCAGCGCCGCCGACAGCCCGATCGTGCGCACCGCGGGCTCGCGCAGCCAGTGGCTCGCCGCGCTGGGGCTGGCCTATACTTTTTAGGGCCGCGCCGGCTCGCTCGGTCCCCTCTTTTTGCGCCAAGGTGAGCAAAAAGCGCGCTTTCGCCATCGACAGAACCCCGCTTCCCGGCCTATCGAGCGAACCAGCATTCGTCAGGAGTTCGTACCGATGACCGATACCAGCCAATCGCTGATCGAGGCGCTCGACGCGCGCGTCGAGCGCCGCAACGAGCGGCGCGAGTTCTTCAAGACCGCGCTCGGCGCCACCGCGGTGGCCGCGGCGGGCGCGGCCGCGATCGGTCTCGCCGAACGGGCCTTCGCCCAGACCGTCACCGATGCCGACGTGTTCAACTTCGCGCTCAACCTCGAATATCTCGAGGCCAATTTCTATTCGTTCGCGACCACCGGCTCGGCGATCTCGTCGGACCTGGTCTCGGGCACCGGCACCCCTGGCGCGGCGACCGGCGGCCGGCAGGTGGCCTTCACCGATCCGGTCGTCCAGGCCTATGCCCGCGAGTTCGCCGCCGACGAGATCGCGCACGTCACCTTTCTGCGCACCGCGCTCGGTTCGAACGCGGTCGCCCAGCCGACGATCGATCTGAGCCCGGCCGGCGCGTTCACCGCCGCAGCCACGGCGGCGGGCGTGATCAGCTCGGGCACTTTCGATCCTTACGCCAGCGACGAGAATTTCCTGCTCGGCGCCTATATCTTCGAGGATGTCGGCGTCACCGCCTATAAGGGCGCGGCGACGCTGCTCACCACCCGCGTCTATCTCCAGGCGGCCGCGGGCATCCTGGCGACCGAGGGCTATCACGCCGCCGCGATCCGCGGCGCGCTCTATCGCAAGGGCGTCGCGACGCCTGCGCTCCGCACCAACGCCGACAAGATTTCCGACGCGCGCGACGCCCTGGACGGCTCGAACGATGTCGATCAGGGCATCTCGCCGGTCTCGACGGGCGGCGCCGATCCGGTCTCGAACATCGTGCCGACCGACGCCAACGGCATCTGCTACAGCCGCTCGACCGGCCAGGTGCTCAACATCGCCTATCTGAACAAGGCAGCGGTCGCCAAGGGCGGCTTCTTCCCCAACGGCGTCAACGGCACCGTCAACACCAGCGCCAACAACGCCTGACCCGGGCAGTAATCGACGGAGAGTATCGATGACCGATTCCGAAACCATCGCCCGGGTGCTCGACGCGGCGGACAAGCGCCGCCTCGAACGCCGCCGCTTCCTGCGCACCGCGAGCGCCGCCGGCCTCGCCATCGGCGGCTCCTCGCTGCTCGCCGCGTGCGGCAGCGGTGACAAGAACAAGGCCCCCACGCCCACCCCGTCGTCGAGCGGTTCGCCGACTCCGACGCCCAGCCCGACGGTCAGCTACAGCGACGCCGACGTGCTCGCGCTCGCGCTCAATTTCGAATATCTCGAAGCGCAATTCTTCCTCTTCGCCGCGACCGGCGCGGGCCTCGACGCCACGCTGACCAAGGGCGCCAAGGACACCGACAAGGTCGGCACCGTCACCGGCGGCAGGAAGGTCGCCTTCACCGATCAGGTGATCGCGCAATATGCCCGCGAGATCGCCAATGACGAGAAGGGCCACGTCACCTTCCTGCGCACCCAGCTCGGCAGCGCGGTGGTCGCCCAGCCCGATATCAACATCGACGGCAGCGCGACCGGCGCCTTCACCGCCGCGGCGCGCGCCGCCGGCATCGTCGGATCGAGCGCGACCTTCGACCCTTACGCCTCGGACGAGAACTTCCTGCTCGCGGCCTTCCTGCTCGAAGATGTCGGGCCGACCGCCTATCGCGGCGGCTTCGCCTATATGACGAACGCGGTGCTGATCGAGGCTGCGGCCGGCATCATGGCGACCGAATCCTACCATGCCGGGCTGATCCGTTCGACCATCTATGCGAGCGGCAACGGCACGCTGATCGCCAATGCGGGCAAGTTCTCCGATTACCGCGACAGCCTGGACGGCACGACCGACGACGATCAGAGCATCACGTCGGGCGGCATCGTCCCTGCCGATCAGAATGCGATCGTCTATGCCCGCACGCCAAGCCAGGTGCTCAACCTCGCATTCCTCTCGGCCTCGACCAAGGTCACCAAGGGCGGCTTCTTCCCGAGCGGCATCAACGGCACCATCGCCAGCACCTGATCACATCGCTTGCGGCCAAAAGAGAGGCCTGCCGGGCGCAATTCGCTCGGCGGGCCTTTTCGTGTGCGCCGCAAGCCGCTAGTGTCACGCCATCCCCGGGGAGCCGCCAGGGCTCCCATCAAAGTATTACTTTGATGGGTTCCCATGGCTGAGAGGTGCGCATGGCAGCGCACGACCCGCCGAACCTGATCCGGTTGAGACCGGCGTAGGGAGGGAAGCGCGGTCGCTTGCGTTCTCCTCCTCACGACATTGGAGGACACGAGCATGGCCGACATTCCCGCACGCACCGAAATCGGCGTCACCACCGGCCCGATCCGCGGCAGCCGCAAGGTCCACGTTCCCGCGCGCACGGGGAGCGGCATCCGCGTCGCGATGCGCGAGATCGACCTCGAACCCTCCTCCGGCGAGCCGCCGCTGCGCGTTTACGACACCTCAGGCCCCTATACTGATCCCAACGCGCGCATCGACATCATGGCCGGCCTCCCCGCGCTGCGCCGCCCCTGGATCGAGGCGCGCGGCGACGTCGAGAGCTACGATGCCCGCGCCGTCCGCCCCGAGGACAACGGCCTCTCCGGCCCCGACCGCTCGGCCGGCGCCCCCCAATTCCCCAACGTCGTGAAGCGCCCGCTGCGCGCCAAGCCCGGCGCCAACGTCAGCCAGATGCACTACGCCCGCCGCGGCATCATCACCCCCGAGATGGAATATGTCGCCGAACGCGAGAATCTCGGCCGTGAGATCGCCCGCGACCAAATCCGCGACGGCCAGGACTGGGGCGCCGCCATCCCCGATTTCGTCACCCCGGAGTTCGTCCGCGACGAGGTCGCCCGCGGCCGCGCGATCATCCCGTCGAACATCAACCATCCCGAATCCGAGCCGATGGCGATCGGCCGCAATTTCCTGGTCAAGATCAACGCCAATATCGGCAATTCCGCGGTCGCCAGCGACGTTGCACAGGAAGTCGAGAAGATGGTCTGGTCGATCCGCTGGGGCGCCGACACGGTGATGGACCTCTCCACCGGCCGCAACATCCACGACACCCGCGAGTGGATCATCCGCAACTCCCCCGTCCCGATCGGCACCGTCCCGATCTATCAGGCGCTGGAGAAGGTCGGCGGCATCGCCGAGGACCTGACGTGGGAAATCTTCCGCGACACCCTGATCGAGCAGGCCGAGCAGGGCGTCGACTATTTCACCATCCACGCCGGCGTCCGCCTGCCCTACGTGCCCATGACCGCCAGGCGCGTCACCGGCATCGTCAGCCGCGGCGGCTCGATCATGGCGAAATGGTGCCTCGCGCACCACAAGGAGAGCTTCCTCTATGAGCGTTTCGACGAGATCAGCGAAATCATGAAGGCGTACGACATCGCCTATTCGCTGGGCGACGGCCTCCGCCCCGGCAGCATCGCCGACGCCAATGACGAAGCCCAGTTCGCCGAGCTCTACACTTTGGGCGAGCTCACCAAGCGCGCCTGGCAGCAGGACGTCCAGGTGATGATCGAAGGCCCCGGCCACGTGCCGATGCACAAGATCAAGGAGAACATGGACAAGCAGCTCGAGGCGTGCGGCGAGGCCCCCTTCTACACGTTAGGCCCGCTGACCACCGACATCGCCCCCGGCTATGACCACATCACCAGCGGCATCGGCGCCGCGAAGATCGGCAGGTACGGCACCGCGTTGCACTCCTACTTGACGCCGAAGGAGCACCTCGGTCTCCCCGACCGCGACGACGTCAAGGTCGGCGTGGTGACGTATAAGCTGGCCGCCCACGCCGCGGACCTGGCCAAAGGCCACCCCGCCGCGAAGGTAAGAGACGACGCCCTGAGCCGCGCGAGATTCGAATTCCGCTGGCGCGACCAGTTCAACCTCAGCCTCGACCCCGACACGGCGGAAAAATACCACGACCAGACGCTCCCCGCGGAAGGCGCCAAAACCGCGCATTTCTGCAGCATGTGCGGCCCCAAATTCTGCTCGATGAAGATCTCGCAGGAAGTGCGCGATTTCGCGGCGAAGCAGAATGCGGCGCCGGAGACGTTCATCGCGGCCGAGGAGGCGGAAGCTGGGATGGCCGCGATGAGCGAGTTGTATAAGGATACCGGGCGCGAGCTCTATATGGGCACCGGTGGCCGAGAGCATGATTAAAGTTCGATCCCGGCGTTGAAGCCGGGATCGAAACAAAAATTTTCAGGAGCACTCGGGAAGGCTGAGCAGGTTATTGGGTTGCTCGCCGTCATTCTGCGTCTTGAGATACTTATTACCGGCCGCAGAGATTGCGACGACTACCCAGACGCTATTTCCATTTACGGAAACGTAAAATTGCCAAGCGCCCGTCTCAATCGCCTGAATTGCTTGTTCCTGCGTGAGCTTCCAGCGCGCGGGGAAGCTCCCGCCGACGTTCGAGATGCGGTCATGGGCGCTGTATCGGTCCGTCTTGTTGACACATTGAATTTCAGCTGTTTGAGCCATTGTACTTCCTTGATCGCCGAGCCCAGGCAACGCGGCTCGGTTGACCAAATGACAGAAAGACCCTACTCGCTGGCGCGCTTGCCAAAGCGCCGGAGGAGGGCGTTGCCCGCTTTCGATCGGGGCGATCCTTCGGGATCGCCCCGATATTGGTTATCGTGCCGTAACGGTCAGGGCAAGAAAAATCCCTATGCTCTCTTCATATTTGAGGAAATTGAGGATAAACCGCAATTTCGGAGCTCTGACGAAGAGAGCATGTTGCGGTTGGTCCGCGATCTCTGAACGGCTAAGCTGCCTCCGGGCGGCTTAGCCGACCTGCAATGCCTCGAGCACCCCAGGAAACCGGATCAGCTTCGGATAGGTCCCGCCGACCTCCTCCGCCACGCCCTGCACGATCAGCTCGTTGATATTGTTCTGCGCGCCGCCGTAGGTCACACCCAGCGCCTCCGCGAAGTCGGAGATCGAGCGCACCGGCCGCTCGAACGCGAGGTCGACGATCCGCAGCATCAGCGCCGATCGCCGCGCCGTCTGGAAGCGTTCGCGGTACTCGCGCTGTAAATCCTGCAGCCGCTGGACGACGGCAATCGTTTCCTCGGCCGAAGCCGCTACCGCATCGAGGAAGAACGCGACCCATTCCTCCCACGCGCCGTCGCGTGAGACGGCATACATCAGGTCGATATAGCGATCCTTATGCCGCTCCAGATAAGGGCTCAGGTACAGTAGGGGCGTCGGCAGCGTGCCGCTTACGATGAGCATCAGCGTGATCAGCATCCTCCCAACGCGGCCATTGCCGTCGGCAAATGGATGGATCGTCTCGAACTGATAATGCGCCAGCGCGGCGTCGATCAGCGGCACCGACTGCTCCTCGCGATTGATGAAGGCCATCAGGCGGTCGAGCGCGTCGGGAGTCTCGCTGGGCGGCGTCGGAATGAAGCGCGCGCTGTCGATCCGGCCGCTGCCGCCGATCCAGTTCTGATCGCGCTTAAGCTCGCCGGCGGCAATCGCGGCGCCGCGATGACGCGCGACGTTCGACAGCAGAACGCGATGCGCGTCGCGGATCAGCCGCGTCGAGATCGGCAGGTGCTCCAACGCGGCGATCGCGCCCTCGAGCGCACGCACATTGTTCAGGACTTCGCGATTGTCGCCGCGTGTCGCCGCCTCGCTCGCGCCCGCTTCGAACAGGAACAGGTCGGTCAGCGTCGTGTACGTGCCCTCCATGCTCGACGACGAGACCGCTTCCCGTCGTTGCAGGGGGCGGATCAGCAACAACGGATTGGGAACCGTGCGGCCGATGCCTTTCAGTTCACCGACCGCCTGCGTCGCGCGGGTCAGTTCAGGCAGGAAGTGCGTCACGTCGATCGTTGCCGGGGGCAAGGGGTTTGGAACGAACGCCCTTCTGTCGCCGATCGTCGGCACCAATCTCCCGCTCGCTGCGGCGCTGAAGCCATTCTTGTCCATTGCACGGAAATACAAACTGCACGCATCACTTTCAACGAAAATGCACTTTCGTGAAAAGTTACCGGGCCAGTTTCAACAACCATGCAAGGTGCCCTGATCGCCCGCCACCGACGCGCTCGCCCCCCTGCCCTGCGCCGCTGATCGGTGCCGGAAAGCCACACCCGCCCGGCAAAGCATCCGACACGCCCTTTCCTACATGTTCCTTTTATGTTCTATACTGCCGGATGACCGATCCCAGCCAGCCCGAGTCGCCCGTTCCCCCCTTCTCCCCGGTGCCGACCCGTGCCCGGCATGACGGCTGGCGGCCCGAGCGCCAGGTCGAATTCATCCACGCGCTCGCCGAATGCGGCTGCGTCGAGGAGGCGTGTCAGCGGGTCGGCATGTCGGCCAGCTCGGCCTATGCGCTGCGCCGCCGGCCGGAGGCGGACAGCTTCCGCCTCGCCTGGGACGCGGCGCTAGATTACGCCGTCCGCCGCTTGTCCGACGCCGCGTTCAGCCGCGCGCTCCACGGCGTCGCCCGGCCGGTATTCTACAAGGGCGAGCAGATCGGCGAGCGCCGCCATTTCGACGAGCGGCTGACCATGTTCATCCTGCGCTATCGCGATCCGGTGCGCTATGGCGCATGGCTCGATCAGATGGAGGCGCGCCGCCATCCCGACGGCGCCGCGCTGACGCTGGCCGAGGCGACCGACCGGGTCGAGGCCGACGCCTGGGCGGCGGCGTTCGATCAGCCGCGCCCGCGCCATCCGCCGCTGGCGGCCCAGCCGATTCGCCTCGACGATCGCCCCGGCGACGCCGGCGGCTGGCCGGGCGAGGGCGATTTCGGCGCCGGCGTGCCCTGAACTTCCTCAACTTCCGCGCGCCACCGGCTCACAACGCCGCGATCGGGCGTTTCCGACAACACGAGGAGGAGTGACATGATGGTAATGACGGCGATCGCCCTGGCCGCGCCTCTCGCCTGCACCGACAAGCCTGCCGCCGCCCTCCTGCGCACGGGCACGTTCGTCTATGTCGATATCGAGCATGGCAAGACGATCGGGCGCGATCGCATCGCCGTCGCGCGGCAACCCGCCGGGCGCTACCGTTTCTCCAATACCGCGATCGGCTATGCGGATCAGGCCTGGACGGCCGTCGCGCGCACCGATTTCTCGCCGGTCTCGGCCGTCCTCGAATTCGGGCCCGCCGACCATCGTCGTCCCATCTTCGACATCCACTACGGCCAGGATCGCGTCACCGGCCTGCGCTATCCCCATCACACCGCCGCCACCCCGGTCGCCGTCAACGACAGCGTCGGGCCGTGCGTCATCGATCAGCGGATCGACTGGGCCTCGGTCATGGCGCGGAAGCTCGCCGCCGGCGCGCACTTCGCCTTCCATGTCTACGATCCCGCGATCGGCATCAGCGCCGCCAGCGCGGCGGTCGAGGATGGTGGGCGGATCCATGTCCCGGCGGGCGATTTCGACGTCTTCAGGATCACCTATCGCATCGCCAAGAAGACCGGCGCCGAACGCTATGTCGTGTTCGCCAGCAAGGCGCTGCCGCGGTTCCTCGTGCGGGAGGATTTTCCCGACGGCGTGTCGTCGCGGCTCGAAGCGAAACGGTAAGAACGGCGCTTACCCTGATCGGCTGTCGGCTGGCGGAGCGGGAGGGATTCGAACCCTCGATACGGTTTTGCCGTATACTCACTTTCCAGGCGAGCGCCTTCGACCACTCGGCCACCGCTCCGCATCTCCCGGAACCGCGGCGACTAGCGGGTGTGCGCGGCATCGGCAAGCCATGACGATTGCGCGCCTGCCATTCGCCTGCCAAGTTCGCGGCCATGTCGATCCTTTTCCTCGCGCTGTTCGCGCTCGCCGCCGGCCAGGCCTCCGCCGCTCCCGCTCCGTCTGACCCGATCGCCGCCGACTGGAAGCCGATCCCCGACGACCAGCTGATGGTGATGACGCTTGCGGGGAACCGTCAGGTCGTGATCCGCCTCGCGCCCGGCTACGTGCCCGAACATGTCGGCAACGTTCGCAAACTGGCGCTGGCGCATTGGTGGGACGCGACCAGCGTCTATCGCGTGCAGGACAATTGGGTCGCGCAATGGGGCGACGTTACCGAGAAGAAGAAGCTGCCCGAAGGCGTCGCCGCGCGGCCAGCCGCCGAATATGACATCGCCGCGTTCGCGCCCGCGGCGAAGCTCTCCACGCACGACGCTTATTCGGCCGCCTCGGGCATCACCGCCGATGGCTGGCCGGTCGCCACCGACGGCACGCACGCCTGGCTCGCGCATTGCTACGCCACGGTCGGGGTGGCGCGCGACGTGTCACCCGATACCGGCTCGGGCAGCGAGCTGTTCACGCCCCTGGGCGGCTCGGCGCGGCGGCTCGACCGCAACTACACGATCGTCGGCCGAGTGATCGACGGGATGGACTATCTCTCGGCGCTGAAGCGCAGCCGCGCCGAGATGGGCATGTACGCCAGCGCCGAGGAGGCGACGCCGATCGTCTCGGTGCGGCTGGCGAGCGACATGCCCGCGGCGACACGCCCGCATTACGAGTATCGCGCTGCCGACAATCCGCGCTTCGCCGCGATGGTCGCCGCCAAGGTCAATCCGAAGCCGCCGATGGTGGGCCTCGGCGGGATCGATGTGTGCGACGTGCCGCTGGCGACGCGCAAGACGCCGGGCGCTTGAGGCAGACATCCTCACCCTCACCCCGTTCGTGCCGAGTTTGTCGAAGCACGATTTGGAGGGAGTCACGCCGCCCACTCGCCCTTCGACAGGCTCAGGGCGAACGGAGCGGTTGACCTATTTCCCCAGCCAGTCGGCGACTTCGCCCGCCACCTGGTTCGCGGCCTGGTTGAGCGCCACCCCTGCCGGCCCAGCGGCGATTTCGGAAACCGGCACGCGCGCCTCGAAGCGATGCTTCTCGACCGCGCTCGCGCCCGACCGCAGCAGCGCGGCATCGTAGGTCACGACCGCCTCATGGCTCGCGGCATCGATGCCGAAGATGCGCAGCTCGCCCGACAGCTGCGTGCCCGGATCGACCCGGGTCTGCTCGCTGCCAAGCACCACCCAATCGGTCCTGGCGGTGATCGTCTCGGCAAGCAGGCGGGCGAACAGCTTGTTGGGCTGCTCGACCCATTGCGCGTCCTTGACATAAGCGAGCGAGGTATCGCTCGCCTGCACCGGCACGCGCTCGACCGCGAGTTCCTGCGGCACCACCGGCACGTTGACCGTCATCGTGTGATCGGGCGTCGCAGTCTCCGTCTTGCCGACCGGCGCGGGGTTCGCCGCCGTCAGCGTCAGCAGCGAAGGCGGCGGCTTGGCGCCGAAGCTGATGCAGCCCGAAAGCAAGGCAGCAGGCGCCAGTGCGGCGAGCAGGAGCGGTGTCTTCATGGGATCGCGCCTCATTTCTTGCCCGTGTAGTCGGGGAGCTTCTGCGGGCCGAGGATCGAGCTCGCGCCGCCCTGGTTGATCTTCTCCGAAACCTCGGACAGCGATCTCGACATGTCGCGCAGGTTGCGGATCAGCTCGTTGACGTTGGGGATGGTCTGCTTCGAGAAATCCTGCAGCCCCGGCCGCGCGTCCTGGATCGCCGCGTTCAGCGTCTCGGTGCTCTGCTTGGCCGAGACGATCGCGTCGTTCAAATTGGCGAGCGTCGGCTTGACGTCGTCGCTGAGCACACCGTTGGTCGTCGCGGCCAAGTCGCCGATCTTCTCGGCGGCGTCGCCCGCCTGCTGGATCGCGATCCGCGTCTGGGCGAGCGTCGCGGCGATTTCCGGCCCGCGATCGGCGAGTGCGTCGGTCAGGCGGTTGGTGTTGGCGAGGATGCCGGCGATCGAGGCCTGGTTCTTGTCGCCCAGGAGGATGGTGAGCCGCTCGGTGAGCGACGAGAGCCGCTCGAGCAGCTGCGGCGCCGAGCTCAGGATCGCGCCGAGGCCGCCGGTCTTGGTCGGGATCACCGGCACGCCATAGGGGCATTCGCGCTCGGGATTTTCCTTGGGACAGCCGATCGGCGGCGCACCCTTGACGCCGCCGTCGAGCGCGACCGTGCTGGTGCCGGTGAAGCTCGACTGGATGACGGCGGTGGTGCCCTGCAGGATCGGCGTGTCGCCCTGAATGCTGACGCGGACGCGGACATATTGCGGATCGACCTTCCACAACTGGATGTCCTTGACCTGCCCCGAGGGCACGCCCGAATAGGCGACCTGCGACCCCTTGGCGAGGCCGTCGACCGACTGCTTGAAGAAGATGTCGTATTCCTTGTTCGAGGTCGTGCCCAGCCGCGCCAGCCAGACCGTGAACAGCGCCAGCACGAGCAGCAGGATCAGCACCACGGCGCCGACGAGGACATGGTTCGAACGCGTTTCCATCAGTCTTTCGCCCCTGCCTTTTGCTTTTCGCGGTCACGCTCGAGCGTCGCGGTCGCGGCGCGGCCGCGCGGGCCGTTGAAATATTCCTGGATCCAGGGATGGTCCATCGCCAGCAGCTCATCGATCGTGCCGACGCCGATCACGCGCTTGTCGGCAAGCACCGCGACCCGGTCGCAGATCGCGTAGAGCGTATCGAGATCGTGAGTGATGAGAAAGACGGTCAGGCCCAGCGTCTTCTGGAGCGATTCGATCAATTCATCGAAAGCCGCCGCGCTGATCGGATCGAGCCCGGCGGTCGGCTCGTCGAGGAACAGCAATTCGGGATCGAGCGCCAGCGCGCGGGCGAGGCCGGCGCGCTTCTTCATGCCGCCGGAAAGCTCCGCCGGATATTTGGGGCCGGCATCGGCGGGAAGCCCGGTCATCACCACCTTGTAGGCGGCGATCTGGTCGAGCAGCCCCTGGTCGATCTGCGGATAGAATTCGCGCAACGGCACTTGAACGTTCTCGGCGACGGTCAGCGTCGAGAACAAGGCGCCGCCCTGGAACAGCACGCCCCAGCGCTTGCGGATCTCGACCGCTTCGGTCTCCTCGCGGCCGATGGTCGGCTCGCCGAACACGGTGATCTCGCCTTCGTCGACCGGCTGCAGCCCGACGATCGCGCGCATCAGCACCGACTTGCCGGTACCCGAGCCGCCGACCACGCCGAGGATTTCGCCGCGGCGGACGTCGAGATCGAGATTCTCGTGGACCACCTGCTCGCCGAAGCTCGTCTTGAGCCCGCGCACGCGGATGATGACGTCGTCGCCTTCCCGCATCGTCAGATCCAGCCGATCCAGGTGAAGAACACCGCGAAGAAGGCGTCGAGCACGATCACCAGGAAGATCGCCTGCACCACCGCCGCGGTGGTGCGCGAACCGACCTGCTCGGCATCGCCTTCGACCTGCATCCCCTGGAAGCAGCCGGCGATCGCGATGATCGCGCCGAACACCGGCGCCTTGACCAGCCCGACATAGAGGTCGGTGATCGGCACCACTTCGCGGATCCGCTCGATGAAGGTGATGAACGGGATGCCCAAGGTCGCCCAGCTGAGCAGCGCGCCGCCGATGATCGCGATCAGCGACGAATAGAAGCCGAGCAGCGGCATCAGCACGATCGTCGCCAGCGTGCGCGGCACCACCAGCGCCTCCATCGGCGACACGCCGATCGTGCGCATCGCATCGATCTCTTCGGTCAGCTTCATCGTGCCGAGCTGCGCGGCGAACGCCGAGCCCGAGCGGCCGGCGACCATGATCGCGGTCATCAGTACGCCCAGCTCGCGCAGCGTGATCCGCCCGACGAGGTTGATCGTGAGGATTTCGGCGCCGAATTGTCTGAGCTGCACCGCACCCTGTTGGGCGATGACGATGCCGATCAGGAAGCTCATCAGCCCAATGATGCCGAGCGCGGAGACGCCGACCACCTCGAAACGGTGGACCGTGGCGTTGAAGCGGAAGCGCGAGGGATGGCGGATCACCGTGCCGAACGCGATCACCGTCGCGCCCAGGAAGCCGAGCAGGCCATAGAGCGTGCGCCCCGCCTCGGTGACCGCAGCGCCGATCTCGCCCAACACGCGCTTGAACGCGCTGTCGTAATCGGGATGCATCGCCACCGGCTGATCGGCCTTCGCGACTTGCTCGAGCAAGTGCGCGCTGTTGCCGTCCAGCCCTTCGATCCGCGCGTCATGCTGGTCGGCGAAGCGGTGGACCACCCAGGCGCCGACCGTGTCGATATGCTCGATCCCCGAAAGATCGAGCGTCTTCGCCTCACCCTCATAGCTGCGCAGCCGCTCGGGCAAGTCGCCGATCCGGGCGAGCGTCAGGCTGCCCGAAAAGCGCAACGCGCCCGCGCCCTGGTCGTCGGTGAAATCGGCCATCGCGCTCATCGCCGCCACCTTTGGTGCAAAGTCGCTGGATCGGCAAGCGCATAGCGGTTTTGGCGGCACGAATCACCCGCACTCGGGAGACCGTCATTCCCGCGAAAGCGGGACCCCATCTCCCGACCGTCGCTCTTGGCCAAGCCGCAAGAGATGGGTCCCCGCTTTCGCGGGGATGACGAAGGGTGGGCGGCATGACTGAGGGGTAATCGGCGCAAACACCGTTCCCGCCCCCATGATCCTGCTCTAAGGCACAGCCGATGACCAAGCTCGCCATCTACGACATGGACCGCACGATCACCCACGCGCCGACCTGGACGCCGTTCCTGCTGTCGACCGCGCGGCGGCATGCGCCGTGGCGGCTGCTGCTGATGCCGGCGGTGGCGTTCGCGATGCTCGGCTATACCGCGCGCCTGGTCGATCGCGCCGGCCTCAAACAGACGATGCAGCGCCTGCTGCTCGGCGGCCGGCTCGCGCCCGAGGCAGTCGAGCGCGCAGCGGCCGGCTTCGCCGACCGAGTCGTCGCGAGCGGCGTGTTTAAGGGCGCGCGCGCGCAGATCGAGGCCGATCGCGCCGCCGGCTATCGCCTCGTCATGGCGACCGCCTCGTACCGTTTCTATGCCGCCGCGATCGCCGAGCGGCTCGGTTTCGACCATGTCATCGCCACCGAATCGGAGTTCGACGACTCGGGCTGGCTCGGCGCGAAGATGATGGGCGACAACGTCTATGGCCCCGCCAAATTGAAGGCGATCGAAGCGTGGTTCGCCGCCGAGAAGATCGATCGCAGCCAGGTGCACGTCCGCTTCTATTCGGATCACGTTTCGGATGCCCCGGCGCTGGCCTGGGCCGACGAAGCGTTCGCGGTCAACGCGCACGGGCCGCTCAAGGCGCTGGCGAAGAAGCGCGGCTGGACGATCCTCGACTGGGAACGATAGACTTCACGTCATGCCAGCGAAGGCTGGCATCTCTCGGAAATTGAGAGACCCCAGCCTTCGCTGGGGTGACGGCCTCCCTCTTACATCGCCACGTCGATCGTGTGGATGACGAGCCCGACCAGACCGCCGACCAGCGTGCCGTTGACGCGGATATATTGCAGGTCGCGGCCGACCGCATTTTCCAGCCGCCGCGTGACGGTGCCGGTATCCCAGCTGCGCACCGTTTCCGACACCAGGCGGACGATGCCGTCGCCATAATCGGCGGCGAGGCCGACCGCGGCGCGGCGCACGAAGCGGTTGATCGTCATCCTGAGCCGCGGCTCGCGCTGCAGGGTTTCGCCCAATTGGCGGAGCGCGTCGCCGAACTGGCCGGCCATCGCCGCGTCGGGCCGCCGCACCGCCTTGAGCAGCCCGCCGCGCGCCTGCTCCCACACGCTCAGCCACCAGCCTTCGACCGCGGGATTGTCGAGCAATTCGGCCTTCATCCGCATCACCCGCTCGCGCATCTTCGGATCGTGCTGGAGGTCGTAGGCGAGCAGTTCGAGCGCCTCCTCGGCGCGCTGGCGGATGGGGTGATCGGGATCGCGGACGAGATCGCGCGCCAGCTTGTCGAGCCCGTCGATGATCTTGTTGGCGAGCGTCTCGTCGAGCCCGGTCCAGCGCAGCAGGGTGCCGGCGCGCTCCTGGATCATCGCGCGGATCATCGCCTCGTTGGCGGCGAGCGCGCGATGCGCCCAGCGAATCACCGCGTCGAGCAGCGGCACATGGCGGCGCTCGGCCATCGCCGCGTGGAGCGCCTGGCCGATCAGCGGCGCCACGTTCATCTCGCGCAGCTGCCCCGCGAGCGCCGATTTGACCATGCCGCCGAGCCGCTCCTGATCGAGCGATTCGAGCATGTCGGCGATCAGCCGCGAGCCGCCCTTCCACAGCCGGCCGCCCCCCGGCGGCGCGGCCATGAACCGCCCCACCGCGCCGGCGACGTCGACGCGGCGCATCCGCCGCGCGACCACCTGGGGGGTGAGGAAATTGGCGCGCAGGAAGGCGGCGAGCGTATCGCCGATCCGATCCTTGTTGCGCGGCACGATCGCGGTGTGCGGGATCGGCAGCCCCAGCGGGTGGCGGAACAGGGCCGTCACGGCGAACCAGTCGGCGAGGCCGCCGACCATCGCCGCTTCGGCGAACGCCTGCAGATAGCCGAACCCCGGATGCCGCTCGCCGAGCGCGCGCGCGACTAGGAACAAGACCGCCATCAATATCAGCAGCCCCGTCGCCACCAGCCGCATCCGCACCAGCCCCGGCGGCGGCGGTTCTGAGCGTCGGGACGGGGCGAACGGATTCATCCCCGAAACAATCCCCGAAAGCGGGGATTGTTCAAGGGGCTGGTCATTCGGCAGGCTGAGCGGCGTCCTCGTCACCACGATAGCCGATCGGCCGCGGCCCCGGCTGCTGGTCGATCACCGGCGTTCCCTCGTCGCCCGGCCGGTAATTGAGCAGGCGCCTGCCGAGCCGCGGCCCGATCCAGCGCTCGGCGCCGACCGCGAGGCTGAACGCCGCGGGCACGATCAGCAGCGTCAGCAGCGTCGACAGCGTCAGGCCGCCGATCACCGTGACGCCCATCGGCGCGCGCCACGAGGCGTCGCCGCTCAGCGAGATCGCAGTCGGCACCATGCCGGCGACCATCGCCACCGTCGTCATCACGATCGGCTGCGCGCGCTTGTGCCCGGCGTCGACGATCGCGGTGAACTTGTCGACGCCCTTGTGCATCTCCTCGAGCGCGAAATCGATCAGCAGGATCGAGTTCTTGGCGACGATGCCGAGCAGCATCAGCAAGCCGATGAACACCGGCATCGACACTGGATCGTGGACGATCATCAGCGCGAGCAGCCCGCCGAGCGGCGCCAGCAGCAGCGAGCCCATGTTGACGAACGGCGCCAGGAAGCGGCGGTAGAGCAGCACCAGCACCGCGAACACCAGGAACACGCCCGAGATCACGGCGGTGATGAAGTTGGTGATCATCTCGGCCTGCCATTTGGCCTGGCCGACCTGCATCTCGTGCACGCCCTGCGGCAGGTTCTGCATGATCGGCAGGTTGTGGATCGCCTTCATCGCCACGCCGCTCACCACGCCGGCGCGCAAGTCGGCGCCGACCGTCAGCTGGCGTTCCTGGTTGAGCCGGTCGATCTGAGTCGGGCCGGCGCCATAGCTGATGTCGGCGACAAGGCTGAGCGGCACCGAGCCGCCGCCTTGCGTCTGCACCGGCAGGTTCTCGATGTTGCTGAGCTTCGATCGCGCAGTCTGCGGCAGTGAGACGATGATCGGGATCTGCCGGTCGGAGAGCGAGAATCGCGCGCTGTTCTGTTCGATGTCGCCGATCGTGGCGATGCGGATCGCGCTCGACAGGGCCTGGGTCGTCACGCCCAGATTGGCGGCTAGGTCGAGCCGCGGCTTGATCTGGATTTCGGGCCGCTGCAAATCGCCGCTGATCCGCGGCGCCACCACCATCGGCAGCTTGCCCATCTGCTCGACCAGCTTGACCGCGGCGGCATTGAGCGCGGCAGGGTCCTCGCCGCCGAG
The DNA here is from genome assembly GCA_051954515.1 of Sphingomonas sp. GTDB lineage: Bacteria > Pseudomonadota > Alphaproteobacteria > Sphingomonadales > Sphingomonadaceae > Sphingomonas. Next base: position 40,476 of record JBQCHQ010000006.1, read on the forward strand.
CACGATCGTCAGGTCGCGGCCGCTCGATCCCCAGCCCTGCTGCGAATTGAACGTCACCTGCGCATCGGGAATCTTGGCGAGCGTCGGCCCCAGAGTGCGCTGGAATTCGGAGCTGCTCATCGGGCGATCGTCGGCAAGCGTCGCATCGACACGTCCGTTGCCGATGAACGAGCGCTGATAGACCTTGGTCACTTCGTTGGTCTGCGCCTTGAGCAGCGCGGCGACCTGGTTGACCTTGGCCTCGGTCTGCTCGAGCGTGCTGCCCGGCGGCATCAGCACGTTGGCACGCACCGTATCCTGGTCCTGATCGGGCTGGAAGGTCATCGGCAGCATCATGAAGCAGCCGACCGTCGCCACCAGCGCGCCGATCGCGGCGACCATCGGCACCCAGCGCCGCTTGAGCGTCCAGCGCAGCGCCGCCATGTACTTGTCCATCAGCCAGCCCTCGCCATGGCTGGCCTGGCCGAACGACTTCAGGAAATAGGCGGCGATCATCGGCGTCACCATGCGCGCGACGGCGAGGCTCATCAGCACCGCGGCAACCACGGTGAGGCCGAAATTCTTGAAGAACTGGCCCGAAATGCCCGGCATCAGGCCGACGGGCAGGAACACCGCGACGATCGACATGGTCGTCGCCAGCACCGCGAGGCCGATCTCGTCGGCGGCGTCGATCGCTGCCTGATAGGCCGATTTGCCCATCCGCATGTGGCGCACGATGTTCTCGATCTCGACGATCGCGTCATCGACCAGCACGCCCGCGACCAGACTGAGCGCAAGCAATGTCATCTGATTGAGGGTGAAGCCCAGCAGGTCCATGAACCAGAAAGTCGGGATCGCCGACAGCGGGATGGCGAGCGCCGAGATCACCGTCGCGCGCCAGTCGCGCAGGAACACGAACACCACGACGACCGCGAGGAACGCGCCTTCGATCATCGCGTCGATCGCGGACTTGTACTGCTCCTCGGCATATTTGACGTTGTTGTTGAGGATCTGGAAGTGGATCTTGGGATTCGCCTTTTCGAGCTCCGCCAGCTTCTTCTCGGCGCCGTGGAACACGCTGACGTCCGAATAGCCCTTGGCGCGCTGGAAATCGAAGCTCACCACCGGGCGGCCGTTGATCTTCGATGAAGAGGTCGGATCGGCGTAGAGGTCCTTTACGTCGGCAATGTCGGCGAGCTTGATCGTCCGCCCGCCGACGCTGATCTGGGTCTGGCCGAGATCATAAGCGTTCCGCGCATTGCCCAGCACGCGCACCGATTGCTGCCGGCCGCCGATCTCGGCAGTGCCGCCGGCGGCGTTCATGTTGACCAGCCGGAGTTGCTGGTTGACCTGATCCGCGGTCAGCCCCTGCGCCTGCAGCTTGACCGGATCGAGGATCACGCGAATCTCGCGCGTCACGCCGCCGTTGCGGCTGACCGCCGACATGCCGGGCACCGAAAGCAGCGCCTTGGACACGTCATTGTCGATATACCAGCTCAATTGCTCGAGCGTCATGTCCGTCGCCGACACCGAATAGCTGGCGAGATCATGATCGGTGGTGTTGGCGCGCCCGACCTGCGGCTCGAGGATGCCCTCGGGCAGGTTGCCGCGGATCTGCTGCAAGGCGCTGCGCACATCCTCCACCGCGCGATCGATCGGGGTGCCGATCTGCAGCTGCACGACGGTCTGCGAATCGCCTTCGGTGACGGTCGAGGTCAGCTGGTCGATGCCTTGCAGGCTGCGCACCGCGGCCTCGACCTTCTGGGTGATCTGCGTCTCCATCTCGGAGGGCGCGGCGCCCGGCTGGTTGATGTCGATCCACACGATCGGGAAATCGATATCGGGATCGTTGTCGACATCCATCGTCATGAAGCTGACGATGCCCGCGAGCGTCAGCGCGACGAACAGGACGATCGGCGGCACCGGGTTGCGGATGCACCAGGCCGAGATGTTGCGGAAGTTCATCGCGGATCAGCCTTGCGGTTTGACGAGCTTGGGATCGACCTTCTGCCCGGGATTGAGGAACGCGCCGGCCGACAGCACGACATGCTCGGTGCCGTTGAGGCCGCTGGCGATCGCCACGCCGTCATCGGACACCACGCCGGTCTTGACGTCGCGCCGCTCGACCTTGTTGTCGGCATCGACGATCAGCACGTAATTGCCCTTGTCGTCGCTCAGCACCGCCGATTGCGGCAGCAGCGGCGCCTGCGCGGCGCCGGCGCGGATCGTCGCCGCGGCGAAACCGCCGGGGCGCAGGTCCTTGTTGTAGGGGATGGCGATCTTGGCGATGCCCTGCCGCGTCTGCGGATCGACCACCGGCTCGACCTCCCAGACATGGCCCTCGTACGACTTGCTCGAGCCGACCGGCGTCACTTGCGCGGGCACGCCGACCGAGACTTGCGCGAGATCGGCTTCGCTCAGCACGGCGTCCAATTCCATCTCGCCGTCCTTGGCCATGCGGAACAGGCCGCCGCTCGTCTGGTTGACGATCTGGCCGGGCTCGACACCGCGAGTCAGCACCAGCCCCGCCGCCGGCGCGCGGATGTAGAGCTGCGCGTTCTGCGCGCGAGTCTCGGCGAGCTGCGCCTGGGCGACGTGCACCTTGGCGACGGCGGCATCACGTGTCGCGGTCAGTTGATCGATATCGGCCTTGGAGATGAAGCCGCCCGCGACCAGCTTCTCGGCGCGGTCGAGATTGGCCTGCGCCAGCCGCGCGTCCGATTCGGCGACCTTGACCTGCGCCGCGAGCGATGCCGCGGTCTGCACCTGGACCGAGCTGTCGATCGTCGCCAGCACCTGGCCCGCCTTCACCCAGTCGCCCGGATTGACCAGGACGCGCGTGATCATGCCGCCCTGTCCGGCGACGCCGACCGGCATTTCGCGCCGCGACGCCAGCGATCCCGTCGCCGAGATGAGGTGCGACACGGTCTGCCGCCCCGGCGCGACAACGCTGACCGCGGGCACCTGATCGCCGCCGGCAACCGCCGCCGGCTTCTTGTGCGATCCGAAGATCATGAAGGCGATGATCGCCAGCACGACGACGATCAGCGCGCCGAGGATCCAGCGTCGCCGGCTCGGACGCTCTTCATAATCGGGCAGCGCCAGGCGGTCCCCGTCGCCGATCTGCCGCGCTTCGTAATTCATTTCGGTCACTTTCCCGTCCCGGCCATTGCCGTCGCCATGTGCGCGGTGTGTTATAGAAATATGGCACCAATCTCAAGCGGTCTTTCGGGCAGGCGACTCCTGCCCGCTTTCGCAAGCGACCACAAGCGTCCGTTGCGGCCATTATCGTTCAGAAACGATTACGCGCGGCACCCCTGAACGGCGGCTGTTCGTTCCGTTAAGCCGGGGTTGCGTCGGGCAATGCCATGCGGGCATCATCATTATCCGGCTCTTACAAGGGGAAAAGATCATGCGTGGATGGATGGCACTGGCGGCTTTGGCCGCGATTCCGGGCGCCGCGGGCGCGGCGGCGGCGCAGACGATCACCATGCCGGCGATCCTGCCCGACGGCACGATCCTCGACGTCACCGCGACCGGCAAGACGACACGCACGCCCGATCTGGCGACGATCGACGCCGGCGTGGTGACGCAGGGCGCGACCGCTGCCGCAGCGCTCAGCGACAACAGCGCGCGCATGGCGCGAGTGCTGGCCGCGCTCAAGACCGCGGGCGTCGAAAGCCGCGACGTCGCCACGTCGACGGTGCGGCTCAACCCGCAATATCGCTATGCCGACAACCAGCCGCCGGCGATCACCGGCTATCAGGCGACCAACACCGTCACGGTCAAGTTCCACGACATCAAGAAGGCGGGCGGCATTCTCGACGCGCTGGTCAAGGAAGGCGCCAACCAGATCGAGGGGCCCAATCTCAGCCTCGAAAACCCCGACGCCGCGCTCGACGAGGCGCGCACCGACGCGGTGTCGCGCGCCCGCGCCCGGGCCGAGCTCTACGCCAAGGCCGCGGGCCTCAGCGTGTCGCGGATCGTCTCGATCGACGAAAATGGCGAAAATGCCGGCAGCCCGCCGCCGCGCCCGGTGATGTACGCCCGCGTCGCCGCCGCGCCGCAGGCCGATACTGCGATCGAGCCCGGCACCACCGACGTCACGGTTACTCTATCGGTGCGTTTCCTGCTCAAGTAATGAGGCGGTACCGGCCCGCTCCCCCACCCGGCCACCCAATGCGATTATCCTATGGGTGGCGGGTGGGGGAGCGGGCTGGCGCCGCACCGGGATTCAGCAAAGCTGAATCCAAAAAAATGGGCCGCCCGCATGTGCAGGCGGCCCCTTCTTTCGCGACCCGAAGGCTCGCTTCGTCTAGCGAACGCTGCCGCGCCGGATCAGGTTGACGATCGCCAAAAGGATGATCGCGCCGATCAGCGACGTGATGAAGCTCGTGACGGTGATCGCCTGGTTGATGCCGCCGCCGAAGATCAGGCCGGCGATGAACGCGCCGACGATGCCGACGACGATGTTGAGCAGAATGCCTTGCTGCGCGTCGGTGCGCATCACCAGGCTGGCGAGCCAGCCGACGACGCCGCCGACGATGAGCCATACGATGATACCGACCATGGTCTCGTCCCTCCGTTATAATGCCCGCTCGATCGGGGCTGGGGGAAAGGACGCGTGAGCAGGCAATTAGTTCCGGTGCCGTTTCAATTCAGTGGCTGGCAGGAAGCGGCACCCCGCAATATCGAAAAAGATCAATATTTCTGCTGGCGCTCGTAGAGCGAGCGATAATGCTGGATCCGCGTAACGCGCAGGCCGGGCATGCCAGAGCGGTCGATCGCGCGCTGCCAGCTGGCGAATTCCTCGACGGTGAGGCCGTAGCGGTCGCACACTTCATCGACGGTCAGCAGGCCGCCATTGACCGCGGCGACCACCTCGGCCTTGCGCCGTACCACCCAGCGCGTGGTATCTGCCGGCGGCAGCGAGTCGAGGGTCAGCGCTTCTCCGAGCGGGCCGATTACCTTGGCGGGACGGATTTTCTGGTTCTCGATCATGCGGTCCTCTTGGGAGCGGGGGCTCCGGGTTACTCCTGGAACAAGCCCTTAAAGGGCGGGATTGAAGATGCCCTGAAACGGGTAGGTAAACAGGTAATTCACTCGTCGTCCTGTCGCGCCGAGCGCTCCTTCCATCGTTTCAGGTCGTCGGCGACGGCCTGATTGAACGCCCCGTGGCCGGGCGCGAGCAGCGCCGCCTCCTCCTCGCCGGCATCGGGCTGATGCGACAAGATCGCCGTCGGGCTGGCCGCCTGGCGTGCCGCGACGCCGACCAGCAGGACGGAGAAGTCGTCGGTCAGCGGCGTCGCTTTGACGTGCTTGCCGATCGGAGGGAAGCTCAGGTTCAATGCCGGGCCTTCTTGTTGCGACTCGATCCGGCAGACCCTAGCGGCAGGTTCTCAACGTCCGGTAAAGCCCGCGGCAATTTCTCCGAAAGGAGCTGCTTTGCGCGAAATGCCGCGATCGACTATGGCGCGCGCGATGATCGAAGGCGATTTCCAGCTCGGGCCTGCCCCCCATGCCAAGCGCATCGTCGTCGCCATGTCGGGCGGCGTCGACAGCTCGGTGGTGGCCGCGCTCGCGCACGCGACCGGTGCCGAGACGATCGGCGTGACGCTGCAGCTCTACGATCACGGCGAGGCGGTCGGCCGCGCGGGCTCGTGCTGCGCCGGGCGCGACATCCGCGACGCACGCGCGGTGTGCGACCGGCTGGGCATCGCCCATTACGTGTTCGATCACGAAAGCCGCTTCCGTGAGGAGGTGATCGACGATTTCGCCGACGAATATCTCGCCGGCCGCACCCCCATTCCGTGCGTCAAGTGCAACATGGGGCCCAAGTTCACCGATCTTTTCGCGCTCGCCCGCGAGCTCGGCGCCGATTGCCTGGCGACGGGCCATTACGTCCGCCGTGTCGAAGGCGCGGCCGGCCCCGAATTGCACAGGGCGCTCGATCCGGCGCGCGACCAGAGCTATTTCCTGTTCGCCACCACCACCGGGCAGCTCGATTTCCTGCGCTTCCCATTGGGCGGCCTGCCCAAGCCGCGTGTCCGTGAGCTCGCCGCCGAGCTCGGCCTTGGCGTCGCCGCCAAGCCCGACAGCCAGGACATCTGTTTCGTCCCCGACGGCGACTATGCCCGCCTCGTCAAGAAGCTGCGTCCCGAGGCCGAGACGAGCGGCGACATCGTCGACGAGGCCGGGCGCAAGCTGGGCGAGCACAAGGGGCTGATCCATTTCACCGTCGGCCAGCGCAAGGGGCTCGAATTGGGCGGCCAAGCCGAGCCGCTCTATGTCGTCCGGCTCGAGCCCGAAAGCCGGCGCGTCGTGGTCGGCCCGCGCGCCGCACTGGCGGTGTCGGCGGCGCGGCTGACCGGCATCAACTGGCTCGGCGGCGACCGTTGCGGCCCGCTCACCGCCAAGGTGCGCTCGCTGGCCAGGCCGGTGCCGGCGCGCCTCGCCGGCGACAACGTCATTTTCGATGCGCCCGAATATGGCGTCGCGCCGGGCCAGGCGGCGGTGCTCTACGATGGCGATCGCGTCCTCGGCGGCGGCTGGATCGCCGCGACCGAGCGCTCTGCAATCGCCCTCGCCGCCTAACGGGGGCAGCGCTCCACTCTCCCGTTCGTGCTGAGCTTGTCGAAGCACGGTTATCGAAAGCGCCCTTCGACAAGCTCTGGGCGAACGAAAATGAGCGACCCCGATCCGGCTTAAAATGTCGCGACGATCTCGCGGATCACGCCGCGCAGCCAGGCGAGGCCGCGATCGTCGTCGTCCTTGCCGTGCCACAGCATCATCAGGTCGATGCCGCCCTCCTCGGGCGCGTCGAGCGCGACGACGCCGCGCGCGGGATCGTCGCGCTCGGCGAAGCGGCGCGGGACCAGCGCGACCATGTCGGTGCGCGCGACGACGCCGATCGCGGTGAGGCCGTCATAGACGATGCCCGCATCGCCGCCCGCCGCGAACGCCTCGGTCTCGCCGGTCTCGGCGATCAGCCGGCGCTCGAGCACGCCGTCGTAGCGCAAGGCGTCGGACGGACGCCCGACCGAGACCGTGACTCGCGGCGCTGCTGCGAAGGCCTGCGGATCGAACGGCTTGCGCGCGATCGGATTGCCGGCAGCCGCGATCCACACCAGCTCTTCGCGGTAGAGCGCTTCGCTCGACAGCCGTGACGGGATACGCGTGAAGGCGCCGAGCGCGAGATCGACCCCGCCTTCGTCGAGCTCCGACAGCAATTCGGGCCCCGGCGAGACGATGCGCAAGCTCACCTCGGGCGCGATGGCGCGCGCCCGGGCGATCAGCGCGGGCACCAATAGCGTGCAGAAATAGGAGCCGGCGGCGAGCGTGAAGCGGCGCTGCGCGGTTTCGGGAACGAATTCGGTCGGCGACAGCGCGCCGCGCAGCTGCGCCAGCCCCTCGCGCACCCCGGCGGCAATCTCGATCGCGCGTGCGGTCGGTTGCAGGCCGCCGGGCGCGCGGACGAACAACGGATCGTCGAGCGCGTCGCGCAACCGGCGAAGCGCATGGCTCACCGCCGATTGCGTCAGCCCCAATTTGCCCGCCGCGCGCGTGACGCTGCGCGTCTCGGCGAGCGTGTCGAAGACGCGCAACAGATTGAGATCGATCTCTATCATGAAAACTGTTCATACACTAAAGGACGAAATATCATTAGGCCTAATTGTGCGGCGCACTATATCTCGTTCGCCGCTCCCGCCTCCCCTCCCACCGGGAGCGGCATCTTCATGTTGCGAATATACGATAATTGACGACAGGGGCTCCGCCGTGGCCGATCGCACGCCTTCCTTCGAGACCGATCCCGAGATCAGGCCGGGCGATCCCCAGGCCGAGGGCCATGACGTGGTCGGCGACGAGTTCATCGAAACCGATCGCGACGTGGTGCCGGCCGAGCGCCGCAAGCGCAGCCTGCGCAAGCCGCTGCTGCTGGCAGCCCCCGTCATCGTCCTGCTCGGCGCCTTGTTCTTCTATCTTCATGGCGGCCGTTACGAATCGAACGACGACGCCTTCCTGCAATCGGGTCTCGTCTCGGTCAGCCCCAATGTCGAAGGCCGAGTGATCGAGGTCGATGTGCGCAACAACCAGCACGTCAAGAAGGGCGACGTGCTGTTCCGGCTCGACCCCGCCCCCTATCAGACTGCGGTCGCCCAGGCCGAGGCAGCGCTTGCCGCGGCGCGCACCGATGTCGGCTCGCTTCGCGCGCAATATCGTCAGGGCCAGGCCGACCTCGCCGCCGCGCGCGACAAGGTGACCTTCGCGACGCGGGAGGCCGCGCGCCAGAAGGAATTGCTCGCCGAGGGCATTTCCAGCCAGTCGCAATACGACCAGGCGGTGCTCGCGCTGCAAAATGCCCGCGCGGCGATCCAGAGCACCGGCCAGGCCAATGAAAGCATCGAGGCCAAGCTTGCCGGCGACATCAACGCACCGCTCGGCCGGCAGCCCGGCGTCCAGCAGGCGCAGGCCGCGCTCGATCGCGCGCGGCTCAACCTGGGCTATACCGTGATCCGCGCCGCGCAGGACGGCGTCGTCGCCAATGTCGACCAGCTCCAGGTCGGCGATTGGGTGGCGGCGTCGAAGCCGGTGTTCAGCCTTGCCGGCACCCGCATCTGGGTGGTCTCCAACTTCAAGGAGAACCAGCTGCGCTACATGCGATTGGGCCAGCCCGCCGAAATCAAGGTCGATGCCTATCCCGACCTCAAACTCAAGGGCCGCGTCGAGAGCTTCTCGCCGGGCACCGGCAACAGCTTCTCGGTGCTGCCGGCGGAGAACGCCACCGGCAACTGGGTCAAGGTCGTCCAGCGGCTGCCCGTCATCGTCTCGATCGACAATCCGCCGTCGGACGTGCCGCTTCACGCCGGCCTCAGCGTCGAGGTGACGGTCGATACCGGTCACAAGCGCCATCTGTTCGGCCCCGACACGCCGCCGACCACGCCTGCCGCCAACGCCCAGGCGCGCGCCGCCCGCTGATGTCCGCCGCTGCCGCCCATCCTTATCCGGACGGGGTGACTCGCCGGTTCATCACCGCGTCGGTGATGGCGGCGACGGTGATGAACTCGCTTGATTCGACGATCGCCAACGTGGCGCTGCCGCACATGCAGGGCAGCGTCCAGGCGTCGCAGGATCAGATCGTGTGGGTGCTGACATCGTACATCGTCGCCGCGGCGATTATGACGCCGCTGACCGGGTGGCTCGCCAGCCGCTTCGGACGCAAGCGGCTGATGCTCTGGTCGATCGTCGGCTTCACCATCGCCTCGGGACTGTGCGGCATCGCCACCAGCCTCGGCGAGCTGGTCGGCTTCCGCCTGCTTCAGGGCATTTTCGGCGCCGCGCTGGTGCCGATGAGCCAGGCGATCCTGCTCGACATCAACCCGCCCGAGCGCCACGGCCCCGCGATGGCGGTATGGGGGATGGGCGCGATCCTGGGGCCGATCATCGGCCCCGCCTTGGGCGGCTGGCTCACCGACACCTATTCGTGGCGCTGGGTGTTCTACATCAACATCCCCGTCGGCGCGCTCGCCTTTGCCGGCCTGTGGTTCTTCCTCACCGAGACCAAGGCCGAGGGCAAGATCAAGCTCGACCTGTTCGGCTTCGCGATGCTCGCGCTGGCGATCGCCTCGCTGCAGATCATGCTCGATCGCGGCCAGCAGAAGGACTGGTTCTCTTCGCTGGAAATCTGGATCGAGGCGGTCTCGGCCGCGACCTTCTGCTATCTGTTCGTCGTCCACACGCTGACCGCGAAGGCGCCCTTCATCGATCTCGCCTTGTTCAAGGACAGGAATTTCCTGTTCGGATCGGTGTTCGGCTTCTTTTTGGGCGTGCTCATCTTCTCGGTGCTCGCCTTGCTGCCGCCGATGCTCGAAACGCTGATGGGCTATCCCGTAGTGCTGACCGGCCTCGTCACCGCGCCGCGCGGCGTGGGCACGATGATCTCGATGGTCCTGGTCGGCCAACTGATCCGGCGAGTCGATCCGCGCGTGCTGATCGGCGTCGGCATGGTGCTGGTCGCCTGGTCGACATACGACATGAGCGCCTTTTCCCTGGGCATGGACGATTGGCTGGTGATCAAATCGGGCTTCATTCAGGGGCTCGGCACCGGTCTCATCTTCGTGCCCTTGTCGACCATCGCCTTCGCCACGCTCGACGCCAAATACCGCAACGAAGGCACGGCGATGTTCACCCTCATCCGCAATGTCGGCTCGGCGATCGGCATCTCGGTCTTGCAGGCGATGACCATCCGCAACGCGGCGACCGTCCATTCGCGCCTCGTCGAGGGCGTGCGGCCGGACAATCCCAATCTCGGCCGCGGCGGCTTCGACGTCGACTTCTCCTCACTGCACAGCATCGCCGCGGCCAATGTCGAGATCACGCGGCAGGCGAGCATGGTCTCGTACATCGACGCCTTTTACGCCTTGTTCGTCGTCATCATCCTGATCTCGCCGATGATCCTGCTGATGCGCCCGCCGCGCCGCAAGGCGAGCGACGAGCAAATGACCATGCACATGGACTGATCCGATGACCGCATTCCGCTCCATCCGCGCTGCTGCCACCGGCATGCTTGCCGCGACCATGCTCGCCGGCTGCACCGTCGGTCCGAACTTCGAGCGCCCCGCCGCGCCGAGCGCTACCGCCTATACCTCGCCCGCCGATGCGACGCCTAAGCCCGCGCCCGGCCCCGCCGCCGCTTTGGGAACCGGCCCGGACAAGGCTTGGTGGACCGCGTTCGGCTCGCCCGCGATGAACGCGCTGGTCGATCAGGCAATCGCGCACAATGCCAGCCTCGAAGCGAGCAACGCCACGCTGGCCGCCGCGCGCGAGCAGGTCGCCGCCGCGCGCGGGCACGAACTGCCGCAGGTCGACGCCAATGCCGGCGTCCATCACGAGGAATCGAACCTCGCCGGCTTCGGCTTCAAGGTCGGCGCGCTGCCGGGGCTGACCAGCAACCCGGTGTTCGATCTCTATTCGGTCGGCGGCGGGATCAGCTACGATCTCGACCTGTTCGGCAAGCAGCGCCGCAAGGTCGAGCAAGCCGCCGCCCAGGCAGAGGCGCAGCAGCGCCAGACCGAGGCGGCGCATCTCGCGCTCGCCGGCCAGGTGGTCAACCAGGTGCTGACGATCGCCGCGATCCGCGAACGAATCGCCACCGCCAATTCGCTCCTCGCCGACGATCAGCGCAATATCGACCTCACGCAGAAGCGAAAGGACGCCGGCGAAGGCACGCTCACCGAGGTTCTGAATGCGCAGGCCCAATTCATGGCCGACCGCAGCTCGATTCCGCAGCTCGAACAGCAATTGGACGAAGCGCGCCACTTGCTGGCGACGCTGATCGGCATCAGCCCGTCCGAGCTCGGCGCGACCGATTTCGATCTCGCCTCGTTCACGTTGCCGCAGCAAATCCCGGTGACTTTGCCCTCCGAGCTGGTCCATAAGCGCCCCGACATCCTGCAGGCCGAGGCCGATCTCCACGCCGCCACCGCCGCCGTGGGAGTCGCCACCGCCGATCTCTATCCCGACATCACCTTGGGCGGCACCTATGCGCAGGGTTCGCCGACGATCGGCGACCTCTTGTCGAGCAAGTTTCGCGGTTTCGATCTGTTCGCGGGGCTCACCGCGCCGATCTTCCACGGCGGCACCTTGAAGGCCGAGAAGCGCGCCGCGGTCGATCAGGCCAAGGCGGCCGACGCCACCTATCGCCAGACCGTGCTCGACGCCTTCCGCCAGACCGCCGATTTGCTCGGCGCGATCAAGAGCGACGCGCGCTCGGTCGCCAATCGCGAGGAAGCGGTCGGCGTCGCGCAGCATTCGCTGCAGCTTTCGCGCAGGAGCTTCCAGGTCGGCAATTCGGGGCTGCTCCAGATCCTCGATTCGCAGCGGCTCTACGAGCAGGCGCGAATGGGGCTGGTCGACATGCGCGCGCAGCAATTCGTCAATGTCGCCCGCCTTTATGTCGCCACCGCAGGCGGCTGGACCGGACCGGCGACCGAGACTGCCGCCAAATAATTTCGCGCGCGCCGCCTCTTTGCGAAATTTGTGCGACAATTGGCCGCTACGCCCGCCGCCGAGTGATTCGGTAATGGGAGTGCAAGTGAATGCGGTTGGCGGCGTGGAGCGTGGGCGTGATGCTGGCGGCCTATCCGGCCTTGGCCTGGGGGCAGCAAGCGCCCGATGGCGGCGTGCCGGCGCAGCAGGGCGGTGCCGCGGCGAGCGACGACGCCAGCGATAGCTATGCCGATCCCGCCGATATCGTCGTCACCGGCCGGAAGCCGCCGGGCCAGGTGGTCGGTGACGTGCCGCCCGAATTGCAGCTCGGCCCCGCCGATATTCGCGCTTACGGCGTCGATTCGATCGCCGACCTGATCGACGAGCTCGCCCCTGAGACGCAGAGCGGCCGCGGCACCGGCGCGCCAGCGGTGCTTCTCAACGGCAAGCGCATCTCGAGCTTCTCCGAAATCCGCGATATGCCGACCGAGGCGATCCTGCGCGTCGATATCCTGCCCGAGCAAGTCGCGCTCGAATACGGTTTCTCGGCCGACCAGAAGGTGGTCAACATCGTACTGAGGCGGCATTTCCGCTCGACCACGGTAACGCTGAGCGACAAGGAGCCGACTGCGGGCGGCACCAACACGCCGCGCGCCAAGGCCGGGCTCGTCACCATCACGCCGACCGGGCGCTTCAATCTCGACCTCGATTATCAGCACACGTCGAAGCTGCTCGAAAGCGAGCGCGACGTGATTCAGAAGCCGCTCGACGACGGCAGTCCGGCGCCCGCCGATGCCGGCCGCTACCGCACCCTGACGCCCGAATCGCGCGAATTCGCGACCAACATGGTCTATGCGCGGACGATCTTCGGCAATGTCTCGGCGAGCGCCAACGGACGGCTCGATTATACCGACAGCGCCGACGATCTCGGCCTTCCGCGAGGCGCGACGAGCGGCAATCCGCTGCACCAGACCAACCAGGCATTGTCGTCGCATCTCGGCCTGTCGTTCAATGGCATGGTCGACAAGTGGAACTGGACGGTCACCAGCAATTACGACCGCAACGACAGCAAGAGCTTCACCGACCGCTCGGCGGCCGAGCCGGGCGCGCGCCAGACCAATTTCGCGCACTCGATCTCCAACGCCGCCGAGCTCAACGCCTTGGTCAACGGTTCCCCGTTCAGCCTGCCCGGCGGCAAGGTCCAGACCAGCTGGCATGCCGGCGTCTCGACCAGCGATTTTTCCAGCCACGCCGTGCGTGGCGATCTGGTGCAGGACGGTGACCTCGGACGCGACATCGTCGAGGGCCGGTTCAACGTCGACGTGCCGATCGCCAATCGCGCGCGCGCCGTGCTGCAGCCGCTCGGCGACCTCTCGCTCAATCTCAACCTCGCCGCACACCAGCTTTCCGATTTCGGCACGCTGACTCGGATCGGCTATGGCGTGAACTGGGCGCCGATCGAGCAGGTCCGTGCGCTCGTCTCCTGGACCGACAAGCACGACGCGCCGACCGTGCAGCAACTGGGCGACCCGGTGGTCGTCACGCCGGGGCGGCGCGTATTCGATTACGTGACCGGCGAGACGGTCGACGTGACACGGATCAGCGGCGGCAACCCCAATCTCGCCGCCGACACCCGGCACGTCTTCGAGGCCGAGGTCAACATCAAGCCGCTGAGCAAGGCCGATTTGAGCCTGATCGCCACCTATACCGCCAAGCGCACCGACAACCAGATCACCAGCCTGCCGGCGCCGACCGCGGCGATCGAGGCGGCTTTTCCCGACCGCTTCGTGCGCGACAGCCAGGGCGCGCTCGTCTCGATCGACGCGCGGCCGGTCAATTTCGCCGAGGAATCGGAGAAGAGCTTCCGCTGGGGCTTCAACTTCACCGCGCCGCTCAAATCGTCGATCCAGAAGCAGTTCGAGGCCTATCGCGCGGGCAAGGGCGACAATCCGCTCGCCGGGCTGCGCCGCGAATTTCGCGGCTCGGGCAGGCGCGGCAACGATCAGCAGAACGGTCAGCCCAGCGACAATGACGATCGCAAGACCGACACCAGCGATCACCAGAACACGACGAACAGCAGCAGCAGCGACAATCAATCAAATGGCGGCGACAGCGGCAGCGGCCGTCGCTTCGGCGGCGGCGGTCGCCACGGTGGATTCGGCGGGTTCGGCGGCGGCCGCAACGGGAGCGGGAGCGGCCGCATCCAGGTTGCGGTCTATCATACCTGGAAGCTCGAGGACACGGTCCGCATCCGCGACGGGCTGCCGCCGCTCGACCTGCTCGACGGTGATACGATCGGCGCCGGCGGCGGCGAATCGCGCCACCAGATCCAGGGCCAGCTCGGCTATTTCAACAATGGCCTGGGCGCGCAGCTGCGCATCAACTGGCAGAGCGGCACCCACGTCAATGGCGGCAGCGTCGGCTCGCCCGATCCGCTGAGCTTCTCCCCGCTGACCACGCTCAACCTTCGCTTGTTCGCCGATCTCAGCAGCCAGCTGCACTTCGTCGCCAAGCATCCCTGGGCGCGCGGCATGCGCGTGACGCTCTACGCCAACAACCTGCTCGACAACCGACAGAAGGTGCGCGACGCCGCCGGGCTGACGCCGATCAGTTACCAGCCGGATTACCTCGATCCGCTCGGCCGCACGGTGATGCTGAGCGTGCGCAAGCTGTTCTTCCAGCGTTCGCAGCATTGAGGTTGGCGCCGTTTCGGCGGGATCGGCTGCGCGATTGACGGAGTGCGACTCCTAAAGCGGCGTTAGGTGACGCGCGCCGCTCGGTGCGGCGGCCGAGCGAATGACGTAAATCGGCGCACGCGCCTCGCTCAAGGCTGGTTTGCCATTCGCTGGCAGGATCGTCGGCATGATCGATCCCGCCGTCCCCAGCGTCACCGCCGCCGAGCTGGTCCGCAATTTCGCCGCGGTCCGCCAGCACGCGAGCGCGGCGCCGATGATGATCACCAATCACGGCAAGCAATCGCATGTGCTGTGCTCGATCGAGCAGTATCGCGCGCTTGCCGAGCGGCCGGCGCGGCGCGGCGAGGGGCAGGTGCCGCTCGACGTCGCCCAGCTCGCGGCGTGGATCGACCAGGGGCTGATCCTGATCGACGCCGCGGGGCGCATCCTCCACGCCAATGCCGCCTTGCTCGCGCTCGCGCCCTACGATCCGGCGCGGATCATCGGCCGCGACATTTTCGAAGCAATGCCCGAATGGACGGGCACGCTCGCCGAAGCCTATCTTCGCCGCGCGATCGGCGCGCGCGAGACCGCCTTGTTCGAGATGGCCTCGCCCTTTCATCCGCAGGCCTGGCTGCAATGCCGCCTTGCGCCTGTCGGCGATCGATTCGCGTTACTCGTCCGCGATATCAGCCGCGAGGTGCGCGGTGTGCGCGGAGCCGGCGCGGGCGACGCGATGCTCCGCGCGCTCGACCGCAACGATCGCGTCGCCATCGTCCGCCTTTCGCCAAGCGGCGCGATCGAGGCGACCCACGGCCGCTTCGCCGGGTTTGTCGGATTGCCCGACAGCCGGCTGATCGGGCTGCGCTTCGCCGACCTGGTCGATTCGCCATATCGCCTCGCGGCGATCAACGCGATCGAGGGCGTGATCGCGCGCGGCGATGGCGACACGGTAACGGTGCGTCTGCTCGCGCGCTCGGGCGCGCTCGTGCCGGTCCATATCGGCCTCGCCTGCGCCGGCGAGGGGCGCCGCGCCGAGGGCGTGACTTTGGTCGTCAGCCTCGGCGTCGCCGACGAGGAGGCAGCGCCGCGCGCGCTGCGGCGGGCCGGCGCATGACGAGCCGGCTGCAAATCACGCAGGATCGCCGCGGACATTCGGCATTTTGCGCAAAAGAATCGAACAATGCGCAATCCTTGATCCGCGCTGTGCCGGAACTGTCCCGCTCGTGGCCATCCAAGCATATGATTTTGCGCATTGAGTTAACGATCCCTCTCTCGAATTCTTGGGCAGGTCGGGTGTCGCGTTGCGTTGGACGTCCGGCCCTTCACAGCAAGAGAGAGGACAGATCATGCGTATTCTCGAAACCAACGAAGTCGGTCAGGTCTCGGGCGCCGGGCTGCTCGGCCTCAACCTCAACCTGGGCGTGCTCGACATTCTCGGCATCCACGCCGGCGTATCGGTCGGCGGCAACGATCGCGGCCGGTCCAACGATCATGGCCGCAACGATTGCCACGGCCGGAGCCGCCGCGACCGCTGCTACTGAAATCTCCCGCGGCGGCCTCGCGTCGCCGTTCCCTGGGCCGATCGCGTTCGCGCGGTCGGCCCGTTTGTTTCCTGCCGCAGCCGCCTGACGAGGACGCCGCGATGCTGTTCCGCGCCGAAGTCCATGAGCAGCGCCGCCAGCGCGCCTTCGGTCGTGCGGTGCCGCTTTATGCCGGCGATACCTTGCCGATGGTGGCGATCCTGCTGGCGCTTGTCGCCGGCCTCGCTTTGTGGCTGGCGACCGGCAGCTATGCGCGATCGGCGATGGTGACCGGCTGGGTGGTGCCCGATGGGCCCACCGCGCGAATCCGCCCGGCCCAGGCAGGGACGCTGATCGCGCTCGACGTGCATGACGGGCAGAGGGTCCGCAAGGGCGACCGACTCGGCGTGGTCGAGATTCAGAGCGCCAACGATCTTGCGCGCGATCCTGCGGCGCAGTCGCTCGATATCGTGGCACGCCAGCGCGCCGAGATCGGCCGACAGCGCGCACTCGCCGAGCAGGGCAATGGCGAGGACGCACGGCGGCTCGCCGCGGCGGCGGGGCAATTGCGCATCCGCCTCGCCGCGACCGACCGCCAGATCGCGTTGCAACGCTCGCGGGTCACCTCGTCGCAGCGCAGCCTGGCGATCCTCGGCGACGCCCATGCCAAAAAGTATATTTCGGAAATCGACTATCAGGCGCAGCGCCGCCAGCATCTCGACGAGGAAGCGCGGCTGCAGGCGCTGATCGTCGATCGCGCCGCGCTGCAAAGCCAGCTGGACGACACGGCGGCGCAGCGCGCCCGCCTGCCGGTCGATCTCGGCGAGAAGCTCGCCGATCTCAATTCGAGCGACATGCAATTGGCGCAGCGCCGGCTCGATATCGAGGGCGCCAGCACGATCGTGCTGACCGCGCCGATCGATGGACAGGTCACCGCCTTGCAGGCGCGCGTCGGCCAGTCGGTCGGCCCCGATCGGCCGGTGCTCTACCTGCTCGGCGGCGGCGCGACGATGGCGGCGGAGCTTTACGCGCCGAGTCGCGCGATCGGCTTCGCGCGCGCCGGGCAGCGCGTCCGCGTGATGTACGATGCCTTCCCCTATCAGCAATTCGGCAGCTTCACCGGCACGATCACCGCGATCTCGCACACCGCGCTGGCGCCCGACGAGATCGAGGCGCCGATCAAGCTTGCGGAGCCGGCATATCGCCTGCGCGTGCGGCTCGATGCTCAAGCGGTGCAGGCGTTCGGCGGCATTTATCCGGTGCAGCCAGGCATGACGCTCAAGGCCAATGTCATCCTCGAGAAGCAGAGTTTCTGGGGCTGGCTGATGGAGCCGATCAACGCGGTGCGGCACCGGACATGAGCGCCGCCGCCGAAACCCCGCCGTTCGGGCAGGGCATGAACCTGCTCAATTTCACCGGCCGGCCGCTTCTGCCGCTGATCCGGCAATCGGAGGCAGCCGAATGCGGGCTCGCTTGCCTGGCGATGGTGGCGGGCTATCACGGCCATCGCACCACGCTCAGCCATATGCGGCAGCGCTTTCCGATCTCGCTTCGCGGGGCGACGCTCGCGCAGCTGATGGCGATGGCCGAGGCGATGGCGCTCGACGCGCGGCCGCTGCGCGCCGAGCTCGACGAGCTGCCGCAGCTGAGGACGCCCGCGATCCTCCATTGGGATCTGAGCCATTTCGTCGTGCTCGAGGGCACGCGGCGGACGCTGCAAGGCTGGCGCTATGTGATCCATGACCCGGCGCGCGGGGTGCTCCACCTGACGGCCGACGAGGTGTCGAAACACTGGACCGGGGTGGCGCTCGAACTCGCACCCACCCGCGCATTCGCCAAGGCCGATATCAAGGTTCGGCTCAGGTTGTCGCAGCTCGGCTTCAACCTGGTAGGGCTGAAGAGCGTGTTGATCCAGGCCGTGGCGCTGTCGCTGCTGCTCGAACTGTTCGCCTTCCTTGCGCCCTTCTACCTCCAGTTGGCGGTCGACAAGGCAGTGCCGGCATTCGACACGCAATTCCTCGCCGCGCTGGCGCTGGGCTTTGCCGGGCTGGCGCTGGTCGGCCTGGTGACTCGGGGATTGCGCGAGCTGATGCTCTTGAAGCTGTCGAGCGCGGTCGGCTTCTCGATGGTCGCCGATCTGTTCCGCCATCTGCTCAAGCTGCCGATCGGCTTTTTCGAGCGGCGCCATACCGGCGACGTGCTGTCACGCTTCGAATCGACCGAGCCGATCACCGGCCTTCTCAGCCACGGCCTCGTCTCGAGCATGATCGACGCGCTGATGGCGCTGGCGACGCTGGCCATGATGTATGTCTATTCGCCGCTGCTGGCGAGTATCACGATCGCCGCACTGGCGCTGTTCGCCGCCTTGCGCATCGCCACCTTCCGCCACCTGCAGCGCATCACCGTCGACGCGATCGCCGCCAAGGCCGAGGAATCGAGCACGATGATCGAAACCGTGCGCGGGATGGCGACGATCAAGCTGTTCGGCCGCGAGCGCGATCGGCTGCGGCTGTGGCAGAACAAGCGGGCGGATTCGATCAATGCCGACATCCGCCTCGGCCGCATGACCATCGCCTTTTCGGTGGCGAGCGAGGGGCTGACGCGGCTCGAACAAGTGCTGTTCGTCTATCTCGCGGTGTCGATGGTGATTGCCGGCGGGTTCACCGTCGGCATGATCTTCGCCTTCCAGGCCTATAAGAGCCAGTTCCTCGACGCCGGCCTGCGCTTCGTCGACATGGCCTATCGGTTGAAGCTGCTCGACAGCCATGTCGATCGCATCGCCGACATCGCATTGGAAGCGCCCGAGCCGGCGCGTGGACCGGTCGCGCGGACCGGCAGGCCACCCTTGCGCGGCCGGATCGAATTGCAGGGCGTGCGCTTCGCCTATGGCCGCGACGATCCGGAGGTGTTGCGCGGCATCGACCTCACGATCGAGCCCGGCGATTCGATCGCCATCACCGGGCCGTCCGGCGGCGGCAAGTCGACCTTGGTCAAGCTGCTGCTCGGCTTCTATCCGCCGAGTGCGGGCCAAATCCTGATCGACGGCGAGCCGCTGGCGCAACTCGGCGCCGACACCTTCCGCCGCCATGTCGGCGCGGTGCGGCAGGACGACGTGCTCTACGCCGGGTCGATCGCCGACAATATCGCCTTCTTCGATCCCGAGATCGACCTCGACCTCGTGTTCCATTGCGCCAGGCTGGCGTGCGTCCACGACGATATCGCAGCGCTTCCGATGGGCTATGACAGCCTGGTCGGCGACATGGGATCGGTGCTGTCGGGCGGGCAGAAGCAGCGCCTCTTCCTCGCCCGCGCGCTCTATCACCGCCCACGCATCCTGCTGCTCGACGAGGGCACCGCCAATCTCGACGCCGAATGCGAGGCGGCCGTCAACGCCAACCTCGCCGGGTTGCTGCTCACCCGCATCATGGTCGCGCACCGGCCCAAAACGATCGCCACAGCGCGCCGCGTCGTGTGGCTCGAAAACGGGCGGCTCGACGAGCTTCGCGCCGTGACGACACGGATCGGCGCGAGCGCGTGAGGGTTATCCCGTCACTTCGTCACCCCGGACTTGTTCCGGGGTCCACCGCGCCGCAAACCAATTGTCCGCGGCGTCTGCGGCTCGGTGGCTGCCGGAACAAGTCCGGCATGACGAATCGGGTTGTGCGGATCGTCCTCGCGCTCCTGTTCGCGTTGGCGCTGACCGCTTGTGGCGCCTCGAGGCCGTCGCTCAATCAAGTCCCGATTGCCGATGCCCAGCGCTTGCCCGAAAGCTACGCCTTGGGCGCATCGGGGGCCGACACCGATATCGCCCATTGGTGGCGTCGTTTCGACGATCCCGTGCTGGTGACGCTCGCCGAACGCACGCTTGCGGCGAATCAGGATATCGCCCAGGCCGCCGCTCGCGTCGCCGAGGCGCGCGCGGGCGATCGCGCCGCTGCAGGCGCGCGATTGCCGACATTGGGTGTGACGCTCGATGCCACGCGCACGCTCACGCATTCTCCTGCTTCCCGGCTCGACGGCGCGCTCGCCCTCGATTGGGACCCGGACCTGTTCGGCGGCCTCGCCAGCGCCCATGGCGCGGCACGCGCGCAGCTCGCCGCGGCGGGCTACGATCTCGCCAGTGTCCAGCGCGCCGCGGTTGCCGAGGTGGCGGCGAACTATGTCGCCTATCGCAGCCTTTCCGCGCGAATCGCCAATGCCGAGGCGGCGCTCGCCGCGCAGCGCGACCTGCTCGGCGTCGTCGAGCATCGCGCCGCGAGCGGGATCGCCGTCCAGGCCGATGTCGAGCAGGCGCACCTGCTGCTCCTCCAGGTCTCGGCACTCGTCCCCCAGCTCACCGACGGACGCAACCAGGCGGCCAACCGCATCGCCGTTCTGATCGACGTGCCGCCGGGTGATCTCGGCGATTTGCTCGGCGGGCGCGATACGATTCCCGCGGCCGGTTCAACGCCCTCGCTCGGCGTTCCCGCCGATCTTTTGCGCCGTCGCCCCGACGTCATGGCCGCCGAGCAGCACCTGATCGCCGCCGCCGCACAAATGGGCGTCGCCCGGGCGCAGCTTTATCCGCACCTGTCGCTCGGCGGCATGCTGAGCGGCAGCGCCTTCTCGCTATCGGGCCTCGCCGACTCGCTGATCTCGTCGCTGATCGGCGGCTTGACCCACACCTTGTTCGACGGCGGCAGGGCGCGCGCCGCGGTGGTGGGCAGCCGCGCCGCGACCGACGAGGCGCTCGCCGCCTATCGGTCGTCGATCCTGACGGCGATGGAGGACGTGCAAAATGCGCTCTCGGCGAACAGCACTGCCGCCGATTGGGTGCGGATCGATCGCGATGCGGTCCACGCCGCCGAGCGCAACGCGGCGCTGACTCGCGGGCAATACGACATCGGCCTGACGGACTTGTTCATCCTGCTCGACGCCGAGCAGCAGCTCCACGACCGCCGCGACGACCTGCTCGTCGCCGAGACGGCGCAGGCGAATGCGGCAATCCGGCTCTATGTCGCGCTCGGCGGCGGCTGGGGCGAACCGGCGGCCGACACATCGTTCCGTTCGCCCTGAGCCTGTCGAAGGGCGAGGAGCGCGACAATCGTGCTTCGACAAGCTCAGCACGAACGGGATTGCCTAGGGCCGATCGACATTCAGAGGATGGCGAGTCGAAAATGGTGGATTTCCGTGACCCGGAGCGCAGCGGACTATAAGTCCGTGAGCACCGGAAGCGCGGAAAGCCGCCATTTGCAGGCCGTCAGAGCTGAATGTCGATCGGCCCTAGCGCGCCCGCGCGGCGATGCGGGCGATCGTCGTCATCGCGTCGTCGGCGAGCACCGATCCAGCGCTGTCGCCCGACATCAACCCGCGTTCGGCGCGTCGCGCGCGATCGATCGCGTTGTCGAGCGCCGCCGCGGTCCAGCGGCGCAGCGCGCGGCTCGTCGCCGCCTTTTCCTTGAAGAACACGCGATGGCGCTCGATCACCGCATCGACGCTCGCCCCCGCTTCGATATCGGCGCGCATCTCGGCGAGCGCCATCAGCCGGCGAACCAGCCCGCGCAATACCGGGATCGGCGAGGTGCCCGCTTCCTCCAGCCGCGCGAGCTCGGGGCCGAGATCGGCGACTCGCCCGTCGATCGCCGCCTCGATCGCCGCCCCCATTTCGGCGTCGCCGAGATCGGCGCCGACTGCATCCAGCGCCGCGTCGTCGAGCTCGGCAGGGCGATCGGGCGCGGCATCGAGATAGAGCGCGAGCTTCTCGATCTCGCGGGCCATGATCGCCCGGTCGCCGCCCGAGGCTTCGGCGAGCCGCCGCGCCGCGCCGCCGACCGGCCGCAACCCCTGCTCGCGCGCGATGGCGACGGCGATCCGCTCGGCATCGGCGCCGTCGGGGACGTAGCAGGCGAGCGCCATCGCATGGGGCGAGGCTTGCGCGAGCTTGACGATCTTCGCGGTCGATTTGACCGCCGGCGCGATCGCGACCACCGGGTTGCCGGCGGTTTCCGCCTCGAGCAGCGCGGTCAGTGCGGCCAGGCTCTCCTCGCCCACGCCGGCGACTCGGATGAAGCGCTTGCCGCCGAACAGCGACAGCGACGCCGCCTCGTCGGCGAGCCGCGCCGGATCGCTGCGCAAGCCCGCCCCGTCGAGATCAATCCGCTCGGCCTCGGGCCCCATCGCGCGGGCGAGGCGCGTCGCGAGATCGGCCGCGCCCGCCTCGTCGGGGCCGTGGAGCAGATAGAGGCGGATATCGGGATTGGCGGCGTCGAGCGCGGCGCGGATCTGGTTGGGATTGGCCTTCACGGCTTGTGCGTGCGATGCGCATAGAGCGCCAGCCGAGCGACGATCTGGTCGGCGACGATCCCCGAGAGATTTTCGAGCGCGCTGTTCTCCGCCGCGATCGTCGCATATTCGGAGCCGACCACGTCGATCCCCGCATCCGATCCCGCGGTGGCGTCGAGCAGCACCGTGCCCTTCGACAGATCGACCAGCTGGAAGCGAGCGCGCAAGCTGCGCCGCTCGCGCGTCGTCACGTCCTGGCGGTTGACGCCGAGCCCGCTGATCTCGTCGTCGAGCGTGACGTCGAGCCGGTAGAGCGGGGCGCCGCCGCCCATTGCCGACAATTTGTCGCGCAGGGCATTGCCGACCAGCCAGCCCGCCTTGCCCTCGATCGGCGCGACTTCGACCCGCGCCAGCGTCGAGGCGACCGGCCCCGACGTGCCGCCGGCATACATCGGATGCAGCCCGCACCCGCCAAGCCCCAGCAGCAGAGCCAAGGCCGCCAGCCGCTTCATGCGACGAGGTTCACCAGCCGGTCGGGCACGACGATCACCTTCTTCGGCGCCCTGCCGTCGAGCAGGCGGACGACCTTGTCGCTCGCGAGCGCCGCGGCCTCGGTCGCTTGCCGATCGGTGCCCTTGGGCAGCACCAACGTATCGCGCAGCTTGCCGTTGACCTGGATCGCGATCGTCACCTCGTCCTCGACCAGCAGCCGCGCATCGACCTCGGGCCAGGGCGCGTCGGCGACCAGGCCGTCATGCCCCGCGGCGGCCCAAGCCTCCTCGGCGACGTGCGGCACCATCGGCGCGACCAGCCGCATCAGCACGCGCGTCGCATCGGTGCGGGAGGCGGAAGGCGCGGCCTTCTCGATCGCGGCGACCAGTTCGTAGAGCTTTGCCACCGCCTTGTTGAACGACAAGGCTTCGATATCCTCGGCGACCCCGGCGATCGTCTGGTGGAGCTTGCGGTCGAGCGCCTTGTCGGCGCCCTCGCCCTCTTCGAGGCCGTCGAACAAGCGCCACAGCCGCTGCACGAAGCGCCACGAGCCTTCGATCCCCGCTTCACTCCACGGCAGATCCCGCTCGGGCGGGCTGTCGGAGAGCATGAACCAGCGCACCGCGTCCGCGCCATACTGGTCGACGATCGGCTCGGGATCGACCGTGTTCTTCTTCGATTTCGACATCTTCTCGACGCGGCCGATTTCCACCGCCTGGCCCGTCGATATCTCGATGCCGTCCTTCACCTCCGCCGGCGAAAGCCAGCGGCCGTCCGTCGAGCGATACGTCTCGTGGGTCACCATGCCCTGCGTGAACAGCCCGGCGAACGGCTCGGCGATGTCGAGCATGCCGATGTGCTTGAGCGCGCGCGTCCAGAAGCGCGCGTAGAGCAGGTGCAGGATCGCGTGCTCGACGCCGCCGATATACTGGCCGACCGGCAGCCATTTCTCGGCCGTCGCTTTATCAAACGGCTTGTCGTCGGGCTGGCTGGCGAAGCGGATGAAATACCAGGACGAATCGACGAAGGTATCGAGCGTGTCGGTCTCGCGCCGCGCAGGTTTGCCGCATTGCGGGCAAGCCACATGCTTCCACGTCGGATGGCGGTCGAGCGGGTTGCCGGGAACATCGAAGCTGACGTCCTCGGGCAGCTTCACCGGCAGCTGGTCCTTGGGCACAGGCACCGGCCCGCAGGTATCGCAATGGACGATCGGGATCGGCGTGCCCCAATAGCGCTGGCGGCTGACGCCCCAGTCGCGCAGGCGATAGACGGTCGAGCCTTCACCCCAGCCTTCCGTCTCGGCGCGGGCGATCACGGCGCGCTTCGCTTCCTCGACCGGCATCCCGTCGAGGAACCCGGAATTCACCAGCGCGCCGGGGCCGGTATAGGCCTCGTTGCCTTCGAACACCGCATCGGTCTTGTCGCCCTCGGCAACGACGCGGCGGACCGGCAAGCCGTATTTGCGCGCGAAGTCGAGGTCGCGCTGGTCGTGCGCCGGCACGCCCATGACGGCGCCCGAGCCATAGTCCATCAGCACGAAATTGGCGATATAGACCGGCAATTCGATCGAGGGATCGAGCGGATGGATCGCCTTCAGCCCGGTGTCGTAGCCTAGCTTTTCCTGTGTCTCAAGCTCGGCCGCCGTGGTGCCGCCCTGCTTGCAGCGCTCGATGAACGCCAGCGCCTCGACATTATCGGCGGCATGCGCTTGCGCGATCGGATGATCGGCCGCGACCGCGACGAAGCTCGCGCCGAAGATCGTGTCGGGGCGGGTGGAGAAGACTTCGATCTCGTCGCTGCCGTTGGTCAGCTTGAACCTAAACGTCAGCCCCTGGCTCTTGCCGATCCAGTTCTCCTGCATCAGCTTGACCTTGTCGGGCCAGTGGTCGAGCCCCTCTAGGCCCTGCAGCAGCTCGTCGGCGAATTGCGTGATCTTCAGGAACCACTGGCTGAGCTTGCGCTTCTCGACCAAGGCGCCCGAGCGCCAGCCGCGGCCGTCGATCACCTGCTCGTTGGCAAGCACCGTCATGTCGACAGGGTCCCAATTGACCGCCGATTCCTTGCGATAGACCAGGCCCGCCGCATAGAGGTCGAGAAACAGCGCCTGCTCGTGGCCGTAATAATCGGGCTCGCACGTCGCCAGCTCGCGCGTCCAGTCGAGGGCGAAGCCGAGGCGCTTCAGCTGCGCCTTCATCGTCGCGATGTTCTGGCGGGTCCAGCCGCCGGGGGCGACGCCCTTCTCCATCGCGGCGTTCTCGGCGGGCATACCGAAGGCATCCCAGCCCATCGGATGCAGCACTTCGTGCCCGGTCATGCGCTTGTAGCGCGCCAGCACGTCGCCCATCGTGTAGTTGCGCACGTGCCCCATATGGATGCGCCCCGACGGATAGGGAAACATCTCCAGCACGTAAGCATGCGGTTTGGACGACGTGTTGCTGGCGGCGAAGGTGCGGCGTTCGTCCCACACCTTTTGCCAGGCCGCGTCCGCCTTCAGCGCGTTGAAGCGCGACGCCATGGACGAACTTTCCTTATTTACGGGGCGCGAACGACTGGCGACGCAGATCGCGTGCCCGCGACAGGATGATATCCTCGAGCTTCTGCACCGTCGCCGCCTGCACCGGCGCGTCGACCCACTGGCCGTTCTGGCGGATCTGCCGCGAGGCGGCGACGCGCAGCGCGTCGGCGCGCAAATCCTGGTCGAGGATCGTCACGGTGAGCTTCATCCGCTCGGCCGGCGCGTTGGGATTGACGTACCAGTCGGTGACGATCACGCCGCCCGAAGAATCGGTCTGCACCAGCGGCATGAACGACAAGGTGTCGAGGCTGGCGCGCCACAGATAGGAATTGACCCCGATCGTGGTGATCTTGGCCGCCGCCATCTGCGACCTGGGGCGGTGATGGCCGGCGCAGGCGGCGATCGGCAGAGCGAGCGAAACCATGATCGCGATGCGCAACGGGCGGTTCATTGGCTAATCCCTGAAGGTCGGCGACAGTTACCGGCTTCTATAGATAGTCGGGCGCCGACCGCAAGCGCGCTTCCATGCTGTGGGGATCGCGCAACACTCGGACCAAATCGACTCGTGGCGGTGGAAAAACGAAACTGAATCATGATATCCGCTTTTGTCGGAGCGGAAAGAGAATCGATGAAGGGCTTCAGGGTCATCGCTGGCGCGGGAATGGGGGCACTTGTCGCCGCCGCCCTCGTCGTGTCCCCGGCGCTCGGCTTTCCCGGCCTGCAGCACGATTCGAAGGCGCGCAAGCCCACGACCTTCGGCTTTTCCGGCGGCATCGGCTCTTTCACCCCCGCCGCCGCCGATCCGCGCCTCGCGGCCGCTCTCGCGGCAAGCGGCCTCGATACGACCAGCGGCTTCCGCTTCACGCCGTCGGACACGCGTGACGGCGATCGCCACAACGTGACCGTCGCGGTGCGCGCGCGCTCGACCCAGACGTCGAACCAGGGGACGCGCGGCCTTGCCGACAATGATCGCGGCCTTCGTATCCAGCCGATCGCCTACGATCTCGGCGTCTCGGTCGGATGGAAGCGCTTTGCCGTTTCGGGCGACATGGCGCGGGTCGATCTCGGCACGATGCCGGGCAGCCACGAGACCAAGGATCTCAGCCTGAGCTATACCGGCCGCCGCGCCAGCGCGCGCGTCAAGGTCGGCACCGATGCGCCGATCGACAATGCGCCGGCCCTGGTTCAGGAGGCGCCGAGCAGCATGATCGACATCGGCGGCTCCTATTCGCTCACCCGCCGCCTCGATGTGACCGCGGGCGTGCGCTACAAATCCGAACAAGCGCGAGATCGCCTGCAGCGGCTCGACGACAGCCGTCACGACAGCCAGGCGGTCTATATCGGCACCTCGTTCCGCTTCTGACGCTTCGCAGAAGATGAGAGTTCACGCCAAGGCGTAAAGAAAAGAAGTTGATCGCGTAGAGGCGCAGAGAACGCAGAGAAGGCGTTCTCGCCGCTCCCGCCTCGCGTCAGCGAGACCTTTCATTCTCGCTCCTGCCAATGAGAGACAGCCGCTGGCGCGGCGGAGCTGCCGCGAACGGAACATCTCTGCGTTCTCTGCGCCTCTGCGCGAACCCTCTCTTCTTTCTCTTCGCGCCTCCGCGCCTTCGCGTGAAAGATTTCTGCCTGGCGCTCGAACCGGGACTCGCCTGCGCAGCGCCGTCCCGCAATCGGACAGGCGTTAACCCTCTTTTCGCTGGAGCCGAACGGTAAACAGGGCGTTAAGATTTGCGCCATGCGACGCCGTCTCGTTCTCACCAATGAAGCCGCCGGCCACCCGATGCGCCGCCGATTGCCGCCCCCGCCGCAGCCCAGGCGCCGCGCCGATCAGGATCATGACTGGAAGCTGTTCGTGCTGAGCTTCTCGGCCTTCTTCGTCTGCTTCTATACCTTCTTTATTTGAGAGCGGCACCGGCCCTCTACCCCACCCCACCACCCATTAAGCATAATGACTTGGGTGGGGGGGGGGGGGAGAGGGCCGGTGCCGAGCCCCGCGCAGCGGCCAAAAAAGACTCCGCCGAAACTCTCAATCGCAGGCGAGGTGCAGCTTCTGCGCGATCCAGGCCGCGAACAGGCACATCGCCGCCGCGAGGAACAGCATGTTCTCGGGGCTCGCCCCCAATGAGGCCAGCACCATCACCAGCAATGCGCCGATCACCATCGCGCCCGAATTGACGACGTTGTTGGCCGCGACGGTGCGCGCGGTCTGGTCCTTGGTCACGGTCGTGGTGAGGAAGGCGTAGAGCGGCACCACGAACATGCCGCCGGTGATCGCGATCCCGGCGAGCGACAGCATGATCGGGATCGCGCGCGGCTCCTCGACGAAGGCGGCGATCGAATAGAGATGCCCGTCCGCCGCCGGCACCCAGGTCCGCGCGAGCAGCGAGAAGGCGACGACGAACCCGCCCATCGCGATCACCGAGACGGGCGCGTATTTGGCCGAGATTCGCCCATCGAGCAGCCGGTTGACGATCACCGAGCCGACCGCGATGCCGACCGAAAAGATCGCCAGCACCAGGCTCGCCACCTGGCGATCGGCGGTCAGCAGGTTCTTGACCAAAGGCGGGAACAGGATGATCAGCACCGCGCCGATCGTCCAGAAGAAGCTGATCGCGCAGATCGCCAGGAACAGCCGCGGAATGTGCATCGTCGCGCTGATGAGGCGCCACGACGACTTGACCGGATGATGGCTGATCTCGAGCTTTGGGCCGATCCGCGGCGCGGGCGGCACCATGCGCCCGGCGATCCAGCCGAACCCGGCGACGACCAGCACCGCGATGGCCGATTGCTCGACCGAGAGCCAGCCGGCGAGGATCGTGCCGAGCAGGATCGAAAGGTACGTGCCCGCCTCGATCAACCCGGTGCCGCCCAGCACATGATGCGGATCGAGATGCTGCGGCAGGATCGCGTATTTGATCGGGCCGAAAAAGGTCGAATGCACGCCCAGCAGCAGCACCGCCGTCAGCATCACCCCGAGTCCGATCCGCGTGTGCCCGTGAAGCGCGATCATCAGTCCCGCGCCGCCCACCAGCATGATGCCGATCTCGGCGGTCTTGACCCAGCGAATGATCTTCGCCTTGTCGATCGTGTCGGCGAGCTGCCCTGACAGCGCCGACAAGAGGAAGAACGGGATCAGCGACAGCCCCGTCGCGAGCGCATTGAAGTTCGACTCGACCCGCGCGTCGTTGAACACGCGATAGGTGGCGAACAGCACCATCGCCTGCTTGAACAGATTGTCGTTGAACGCGCCCAGGAATTGCGTGACGAACAAGGGGAGAAACCGGCGCTCCTTGAGCAGACCGAGCGCACTGATCATGCGGGAAAGCGCCTCTCCAAACCCGAAACCCGAAAGCCCGCATAGCCGAGCGCGGCGCGTCCAGGCAAATGATCGCTGCGGCATGGGGTTTCGCACCTCGTGGCGGCCCGCTACATCGTCAGGCAGATGCTGACCTTGCCCAACATCCTGACGCTGTCGCGGATCGTCGCGGTGCCGCTGCTCGCCTGGCTGTTGTGGCTGCCCGGCTGGCATGTCGGCTATGCGCTCGCCTTCGCGCTCTACTGCCTGATGGGCGTGACCGACTATTTCGACGGCTATCTCGCGCGCGCCTGGGGCAGCATCTCGCGCCTCGGCCAATTTCTCGATCCGATCGCGGACAAGATCATGGTCGCCTCCGTCCTCGTGATGTTGATGGCGAGCCGAAAGGCCGACGGCGACGTTCCGATCATCCA
>JBQCHQ010000007.1:0-157272 GCA_051954515.1 Sphingomonas sp.
GCTCGGCCTTTCGGCCTTTCCCGATGTAGTCTCACCGGCATTCGCCAGCTTCAATTCGGTTCGTGACGACCAGGTGTTTGACAGACGTTCCTGCTCTACCAACTGAGCTACGGGTCCATGGCAGACCCGGCGGGGCTCGAACCCGCGCCACGGCGATTACAAGTCGATGTAGTCCATCAGGCATTCGTCACGATAATCTCGGCCACAGCGACAAGGTGTTCGTGAAACA
Source organism: Sphingomonas sp. (assembly GCA_051954515.1). Taxonomy (GTDB): domain Bacteria; phylum Pseudomonadota; class Alphaproteobacteria; order Sphingomonadales; family Sphingomonadaceae; genus Sphingomonas. The sequence continues at coordinate 230 of JBQCHQ010000007.1, forward strand.
GCTTCATGCTCTATCCAACTGAGCTACGAGCTTGCGCCCGGGCGGAGTCGAACCGCCGACCCTGAAGTCCGATGTAGTTCCACTGGCATTCGCCGTGATGATAGTCGGGTCGTGGCGACAAGGAGCGGCGAGACGGCGGTCCTTAAGCTACGTTCCGGCGGCGGGATTCGAACCCGCATCTCCCGTCCGGCCTTGCAGCTTTCCGGGCGCTTTACTCGTCGGACCTGTCTGTGGAGGATGTAGTCCCACCAGCATTCGCCACGACCCAATTCCTATACTTCAACCTCATTGATGATCTCGACCCAGTCCCGCGTCTCGCCCGTGGCGAAGCGCGCGATCGTGTCGAATACGGCGTCGGAAAAACCCCCGACATTCAGGATCCCCGCCCGGCTCTGCGCCTGCGTGGTCCCGTACGGCTGGATGTCGACGCAGACGAGCTTCGCCCCCGGATTGCGGGTTTTCAGCTTGTTCCACTCCTGCATCGTGGCCGTCGAGCCGCGCCGGCTGGCATCGACCCAGGACTCGTTGTCCGAGACGATGACCACCAGATCGACCTTCGCACGTTCCGCGTTCAGCATCGCCAGCGGTGCCGAGACATTGGTCCCGCCACCCCCGACCGCCGCCAGCTTCGCCGCATTCACGGCGACCCGGGCATTGGCCTCAAGCTTCAGCTTCACGACCGCCTGTTCGAACGGCAGCACGCGCGCCTCACGGTTGGTCCGCAACATTGCCGCCGCGACCAAAGCCGCAACATCGATGCAGCGTACCTTCGACGAAGCGCCCTTGCGGTAACCCGTCGCCGGCGAGCTCATCGACCCCGATACGTCAGGGCAGACGACAATCCGGCCCGGCACCGAAGGCACCCGCACGAGCGACTGCTCGAGCGCATCCTCCAGCGCCGCCTGCACCTTGAGCGGCACACCGTCGCCGGCCTGACCCAATGCTACCATCAACTGGTAGGGCATCGGCCGGACCTTCGCGATCGCGTTCGCATCGGCCAGCCGTGCGGCCACTGCCTCGGTAACTCCCGCCACGTCGAACGCGCCCTTACGGGCCAACGTGTTGAGGTTCATCCGCAGCGCCTGCCACCCGATCCGCGTCGACAGCCCCGCCCAATCCTCCGCGGTCAGCGGAAAGGCGGTGAGCCACTCGAACGGCACCGGCGGCAGCGGGAGCGACCGATCAGCCTTCCACGCCTCGAACGCGGCGATCTCGGCGGACAAAGCGGAGACGTCGTAGGGACGCCCGATCAGCCAGCCATAGAAGGCCTTGCGCGCCGCATCGGCGGGCTTGGGGTGAACCATACGGACCACGTCCGCCAGGCTCGGATCCTTGCCCGTCGCCGCCGCCATCAGCTGCGGCATCGACGCCTGCTCCAGCCAGCGCTGGACCAGCCGCTTCGGCCGCGATCCGAGCGAGGTCCGTCCGACCTGGCCCGAGCGCATGATCTGCACGAAGCTGCGCAGCATCCCACCGGTGTCGATCACCCGACCGAACACCCGCACGGCGAGGTCCGGTTCGGCAACCGTCAGATAGGCGGTGATCAGCGCGGGCATGTCCTTCATCGCGCCCGCCTGGCGAGCATAGACCGCGGCCTTAGCGACGAACAGCGGATCGACCGCACGCGCCGCCTCGATCGCCTCCGCGAGATGATCCTCTGCCGCGCCATAGAAGCTGTCGGCGAGCGTGCCGGTGGCGGCAAGCTGCGCGAGCTTGGCCTGCGGCGCATAGGCATAGGCCGGCACGCCCTCGCGGTTGCTTGTATCCGCCGCCGGGAGCAGCTTCGCGATCGCTGAAGCGAAGAGAGCCTTGTTCGCCATGAGCCTGCCTTTCCAAATCCTGGCGGGTATTTCGGGGGTGGCCGGCCCATTCCGGCCGCCCCGTCGTTCCGCGCCATCAGATCCAAGAATTGCTCGATCCGATGCGATTAGCTTTGCAGCAGGCGTGCCAAATTACCGGCCATAGTCAGCCTGACTCTTCGAAGTAACTGAATACCTGAGGCAAATGATTTTCTTTCGGCTTTCAGCGGCCCAGTCCCGATCGACGCGGCACAAAAGATCAATCGACAGGGATAGGGATTTATCCTATCGTATCATCATGAAACCTCTGGTCGTTCTCGGTTTTCTCGGCTCGACGCTCGACGCGAGCAAGTTCGGTCCATCACGCTGGAACAAGTGGCGCCCGACGGTGGGGCTCACCATGCACGAGGATCTGCGCGTCGATCGGCTCGTGCTGCTGCATGGCGCCCGCCACAGCCGCCTCGCCGACTATGTGACCGAAGACATCGGCTCAGTCTCGCCCGAGACGACAGTCGAGCCGCATGTGCTCGACTTTGACGATCCGTGGGATTTCGAAGAGGTCTACGGCAAGCTCCTTGATTTCGTGCGCAGCTATCCGTTCGATCCGGAGGCCGAGGACTATCTGATCCACATCACCACCGGCACGCATGTCGCGCAGATCTGCCTGTTCCTGCTGACCGAGGCGCACTATTTGCCCGGGCGCCTGCTGCAAACGCAGCCGCGGCGCGGCACCGCCGATGGGATCGGCACCTGGAACGTCATCGACCTCGACCTGTCGCGCTACGACAGTATCGCCACGCGCTTCGCCGAAGCGAGCGCCGACAGCACATCGTTCCTCAAATCGGGCATCGAGACCCGGAACGCCGCCTTCAACCGCATGATCGACGAGATCGAGCAGGTGACGGTACGCAGTCGCGCGCCCGTGCTGTTGATGGGGCCGACCGGCGCCGGCAAGAGCCAGCTCGCGCGGCGCATCTACGAGTTGAAGCGGTTGAAGCGGCAAGTCGTCGGTCCCTTCGTCGAGGTGAACTGCGCGACCTTGAAGGGCGACAGTGCGATGTCGGCGCTGTTCGGGCACAAGAAGGGCGCGTTCACGGGCGCTGTGGCCGAGCGGCCGGGCCTGCTGCGCGCCGCCGACACCGGCATGCTGTTTCTCGACGAGGTTGGCGAACTCGGACTCGATGAGCAGGCGATGATCCTGCGAGCGATCGAGGACAAGCGCTTCCTGCCGGTTGGCGCTGACACTGAGGCGGCCAGCGACTTCCATCTGATCGCCGGCACCAACCGTGATCTCGCCCGCGCCGTAGCCGAGGGGGTTTTCCGCGACGATCTGTTCGTCCGGCTCAACCTGTGGACCTTCACGCTGCCCGGCCTCGCCGAGCGCCGCGAGGATATCGAGCCCAATCTCGATTACGAGCTCGACCGCTTCGCCGAGCGCGAAGGGACGCGCGTGACGTTCAACAAGGAAGCGCGCGAACGCTACGTGGCATTTGCGACCGCTCCAGACGCTCGCTGGGCTGGCAACTTTCGTGATCTTGCCGCCAGCGTCACCCGCATGGCGACACTGAGCCCGAAGGGACGGATCGACGTCGATTGCGTGCAGGCGGAAATCGCGCGCCTGAAACGCCTATGGGTGGGTGAAGATAATTCTGTCGACGGGCTCACCGGGATCCTGCCGGCCGACGTCATCGACCATCTCGACCCGTTCGATCGTGTCCAGCTTGCCCATGTTATCGAGATATGTCGACGCAGCCGGAGCCTGTCCGAAGCCGGAAGAAGTTTATTTTCAGCATCCCTCAAGCGCCGCGCATCGACCAACGACGCCGATCGTTTGCGCAAATACCTCGCACGCTTTGGTTTATCGTGGCAACAGATCTCGGAAGTTCGTTGATCCAATCGATCTTCTTTTATGGGATCGTGCGCTGTCGCTCGATTTCCGTCGTTCACGGCGTTTGCGCTGGCCCCTGAAACCGGCCATTCGTTCATAGAGCGAATGGGCCGCTTGCGGATCGGCGGCTTCCTGGCGAGCTCCCCGATAAAGCGGACACCGGGGTTGCCAGCGCCAAATGCTGGATCGGGCGGACGAATTATTTATGCCTCCGCTTCTTCAGGAAAGCCGGGCGATCGTAACCATGCGGACGAGGTCGGACAGGGTCCTGGCCTGCATCTTCATCATCACGTTGGCGCGATAGACCTCGACCGTCCGCGCGCTGATGCCGAGATCGAAGGCGATCGCCTTGTTCGCCTCGCCGGCAACCAGTCCGTCCATCACCTCGCTTTCGCGCGGGCTGAGCAGAGCGATACGATCGCGCACCACGCGGCGCTCACCTTCCGCCGCGTCGCCGCCCGCGCGATCGGCCAGCGCCTTGCGGATGGCGCCGATCATCACCGCATCGTCGAACGGCTTTTCGATGAAATCGGCGACGCCCACGCGCATCGCCTGGATCGCCAGCGGCACATCGGCATGGCCGGTGATGACGATCACCGGCGCGCTGTCGCCGCGACGCTTCATCTCCTCGACCAGCTCGATCCCGCTGCGCCCCGGCATCCGCACGTCGGTGACGACGCATGCGCCCGCGAGCGGCGGCGCGCTCTCAAGGAAGGCGTCGGCGGAAGGAAAGGACCGCACCCTGATCCCGGCGCAATCGAGGAGGAATTCGAGCGAATGGCGCGCGCCGTCATCGTCGTCGATCACATAGACGATCGGGTTATTCGCCATCGTACACTTCCTCCTTGCCGACGCGCTGGAGCGTGAAGCCGAATAGCGCGCCGCCGCCGTCGCGCGGGCCAGCCCAGATGCGGCCGCCGTGTGCCTCGACGATCGTGCGCGAGATCGACAGGCCGACCCCCATACCCGTGCGCTTGGTGGTGATGAAGGGCTGGAACAATTGCCCCGCGACATCGGGATCGATTCCCGGCCCGGTGTCGGCGACCGTCACCTCGATCATTTCGTCGCCGGCGGGCGCCAGCGCCACCGTCAGCTCGCGGCGCGGTGAGGGTGAGTCAATCATCGCGTCGATCGCATTGCGGATCAGGTTGAGCACGACCTGCTGGATCTGCACGCGATCGGCGAGCACCAGGTCAACCTCCGGGCTGAACTCGTACTGCACGCGCACGCCATGCTCCTTGGCGCCCACCAGCGCCAGCGCGCTCGCTTCCTCGACCAGCTTGGGTAGGCTCTCGACCGTGCGCTCGGTCTCGCCGCGGGCGACGAAATCACGCAGCCGCCGGATGATGGCGCCCGCGCGCAACGCCTCGTCGCCGGCGCGCTCGACCGCCTCGGCGACGCGCTCGTGCGGCACGTCCTCGCGCGCGAGCAGCATCCGGCTGCCCTTCAGGTAATTGGCGATCGCAGACAGCGGCTGATTGAGCTCGTGCGCCAGCGCCGAGGCCATCTCGCCGAGCGCGGTGAGCCGCGAGATGCGGACCAGCTCGTTCTGCAATTCCTGCAGCCGCGCTTCGGCCTGCTGGCGCTCCGTCAGGTCGCGGATGAAGCCGGTGAAGTGGCGCTGTCCGTCGACGCGCATCTCGCCGACCGCGAGTTCGATCGGGAAAGTCGAGCCGTCATTGCGTTCCCCCACGACGACGCGGCCCTTGCCGATGATCCGCTTCTCCCCGGTGCGGTAATAGCGCTGGAGATAGCCGTCGTGCGCGGTGCGATAGGGCTCGGGCATCAGCATGTCGACGTTGCGGCCGCGCGCTTCCTCCGCGCTCCAGCCGAACATCCGCTCGGCGGCGGGGCTGAAATCGCGGATCAGCCCGGCCTCGTCGATCACCACGATCGCGTCGGGCACGGTGTCGAGCAGCGAGCGCAGATGCGTCTCGCGCCGGGCGAGGCCGGCGGTGACTCGCTCGGCCTCGGCGCGGGCGCGCTGGAACCACTCGCCGCCGATCGCCAGCGCGATGCCGATCACCACGAACGCGGCGGCGGCGATCACGCTGCCGCTCCCTATCGGCCCCGTGAGATGGTCGCACCACAAAGCGAGCCCCGCGCCGAAGATGCTCGCGAGGAGCCCCGCGCGCAGGCCCGAAAGCGCGCTCGCCAGCACCACCGCGGGCACGAAGAACAGATAAGTCGCGCGCTGCCCGAGGTCGGCGGCGAAGACAATTCGCACCCCTGCGCCGATCGCAAGCGCGCCCGCCGCTAGGACCAGCGTCGAGAGAGGACGAATCGCGTGGCGGGAAAGTCGTCTCGGGTTCACGCGCGCCTCATGCCACCGATCGGACCCTCGAAACCACCTCCGGGAATGCCCTTAAGGGCCGTCCGGTAGGGACAACATCCGAATATCGACCTGGGGTGCGTCGGCCTAGATCGCGCTCACCCAAATCAACTCTCTTCGAAAGACCCTTTCACATGACCGCATCGTTCACCGACATCGGCGCTCACCACAAGCCCAAAGGCGCGTCCGACCGGATCGCCTTCGGCTTCACCAAGGCGCTGCGCTGCTGCGCCGACACCTTCTTCGCCGAACGCTATGGCCACCGCGCCGTGGTGCTCGAAACGGTCGCCGCGGTACCCGGCATGGTCGGCGCGACGATCACCCATCTCACCTGCCTGCGGCGCATCTGTGACGACAAGGGCTGGATCAAGACGCTGATGGACGAGGCCGAAAACGAGCGCATGCACCTGATGACCTTCATCGAAATCTCGAAGCCGACCTGGTTCGAGCGCGCGGTGATTATCGGCGTGCAATGGGTGTTCTACCTGTTCTTCTTCGCGCTCTACCTGATCAGCTCGAAGACCGCGCACCGCGTCGTCGGCTATTTCGAGGAGGAGGCGGTGATCAGCTACACGCACTATCTCGCCGAGATCGACGAAGGCCGCAGCGCAAACGTGCCCGCGCCGGAGATCGCCAAGCGCTATTGGGGCCTGCCCGATGACGCCACGCTGCGCGACGTGGTGCTGGTGGTCCGCGCCGACGAAGCGCACCATCGCGACGTCAACCACGGCTTCGCCAACGAGCTCGCCAGATTGCCGACCGGCACGATCGCCGCTTGCCCACCGCATGTCGCGCTCGAGCCGATCTGGAAGAAGGCGGCCTGAGCGTCGAAGACCCGGTGACAGGATATGCCGGCGACGCCCTCGATCCTGCTGTTCATGGACGATGCCGGCGTCCTGTCCTCGCTCGAATTCTCGCTATCGCTCCACGGCTTCGCGGTCGCGGATGGATCGAGCTCCGATCCATCCGCCGCCGCGGCGCTGGTCATCGATCAGGCATGCCGCGGCGACGGCCTGGCTTTGCTGGAGGCGCTGCGCGCGGCGGGATGCGCGGCGCCGGCGGTGCTGCTGGCGACAAACCCGACGCGCGCCCTGCGCCTGCGGGCCGCGGCGACGGATGCGATCATCGTAGAAAAGCCGCTGCTCGACGATGAGCTCAGCCACGTCCTCGACGGCATCTTCAACGAGTTTCCTTGGGGCGTCGCGGACCCCGGCAGTAAACCTAAGCCAGACAGGAGGGCAAACTAATGGACGGTCTCGCACTCGCCCGCGCGCTGCACGTGCTCGGCGTCGTCGTCTGGATCGGCGGGGTGGCGATGGCCACCACGGTGGCGATCCCCGCCGTCCGCCGCGGCGACCTCGGCCCCGATCGCCTCCGCGCCTTTCACGCCATCGAGAGCCGCTTCGTCTGGCAGGCGCGCGCCGCGGTGATCCTGGTCGGCGCGACCGGGCTGTACATGGTGGCGAAGCTCGATTTGTGGGACCGATTCCGCGACACCGCCTTCTGGTGGATGCACGCGATGGTCTGCGTGTGGCTGATCTTCGCCTTCCTGCTGTTCGTCGGCGAACCGCTGATCCTGCACCGCCGCTTTCCTGGCTGGGCGGCGAAGCGGCCCGAGGTCGCGTTCGCCTGGCTGCACCGCGCGCATGTTGTGCTGCTGACGCTCAGCCTCGTCACCGTGTTCGGCGCGGTGGCGGGCAGCCACGGCTGGTCGATCTTTTGAAAGGAGAGGTGCGATGTTCTGCCCCGAATGCGGCGAGGTGCTGGCCTCCGGACCGCTCGACGCTCGCCGGCTCGCAAACCATAGGCGGCCGCTGGTCGCGCATCTCCTTCGCTGGTTCCGCGGAAAGACTCGGGATGATTGCGATCGTTAAACCTCGCGTCCGATCACCCCGAAGCGTTGCGGAACCGCGCGCCGCGCGCAGTCAGCATTTTCTTCCAGAACGGCTCTTGCTGCGCGCCCGCGTCACGCACCGTCTCGACCCGATCGAGCTCGGGCACGTAGCGTTTCAGCGTCGTCTCGACGCCGCGCTTGAGTGTCATCAGCGCCGAGGGGCAGCCGCCGCACGCGCCGCGCATCTCGACCGTGGCGACACGATCGCGGTAGCTGACCAACGTGATGCTCCCCCCGTCCCGCGCGACTGCGGGGGCGATGCGGGTGCGCAGGATGTCGGCGATCTGCTGCTCGACCGCGTCGTGCTCGGCGGGGGCCGGGGCCGCCCAAGCCGCGAGTTCGGCATCGTCGCCCTCGTCCAGCCCCGCGATCAGCGCGAGCACGACATCCGGCTGCAAGCCGGGCCAATCCGGCGCATCGGCCGTACGGCTGACCGCCACGAAATCGCGCGCAAGCAGGATGTCGCGCACACCGACGATGCCGAGCAGGCGCTCGGCGAGCCGTGGACGCGGATCGTCGCCACGTTCGAACGCGATCGGCTCGGAAAGCGGCAGCGAGCGCGGGAGCAGGAAACGCAACGTGGCCGGATTGGGCGTCGCTTCGATCTCGATCAACATGCCACCGTCTCCCGCCGGGTCCGAACAAGATCGTCCTTCATCGAGTTAAAAGCAATATATGCAATACATCTTTTAATGCGAGATGATTACGCGCCCGCATCGACCCGGCCGTATCGGTATAAGGCCATAACGAACCGGCCTCAGCAGCCGACAGGGAGTGACCTGCATGGCAACGATCGTCGAAACCGAACCCCACCCCGGCGCCGACCCGGTCAGCAGCATCCTCAAATGGGTGCTGCTGGTCACCGCCATCCTGTGCTTCGGCCTGATGGTCTGGGCGACGGTGGCGACCTATCGCAGCACGCCGCCGCAGCCCGATCGCTTCGTGACCCGATCGGGCGCGCTGCTGATGACGGGCGACGACATCGTCGCCGGCAAGGGCGGCTTCCAGAAAGCCGACCTGATGGATTTCGGCAGCATCTACGGCATGGGCTCCTATTATGGGCCGGACTACACCGCGACCCTGCTCGTCAGTCTCGCCAATGCGACCTCCAACGCGATCGCGGTGGCGCGCTACGGACGGCCGCTCGCCAGCCTGTCGCCGGAGGACGCCGCCGCGGTCCGGACGGCAATGCAGCGCGAGTTGCAGGGCATCGACCTGACGCAAAAGCAAGTAGTGCTGTCCGATGAGGTCGCCACGGCGATCGGGTCGGTCAGAAACGATACCGTTGCCGCGCTCGCTACCGCCAACCCGGCCGAGGGCTGGACGCCGGCCTATAGCCTCGATCCGCCCCTCGCGTTCAAGACCGCCGATTTCATGATCTACTCGGCGATCACCACCGTGGCGCGCCGGCCCGGCCTGAATTCCTCCTGGACCCAGAACTGGCCCTATGAGCCGCTGGTCGGCAACGTGCCCACCAGTTCCACCTTCATCTGGACCTGGGCCAGTTTCTGCTTCACCTTCCTGTGCTTCGGGCTGGTGCTGTTCATCTACGAGACCTTCCTCAACCATCCCGACGACGCGCCGATGGACCCGGTGCTCAGCGACTTCCTGCCGCTGACGCAGAGCCAGCGGAAGGTCGGCAAATATTTTATCGTCGTTGCGGCCCTGCTGCTGGTCCAGATCGCTGCTGGCACGATCATGGCGCACAGCTATTACGACCGCACCAGCTTCTACGGCTACGACATCAACCGGCTGCTGCCGTTCAATTTCCTCCGCGACGTGCATATCCAGGCGCCCATCGTGTGGATCTGCCTCGCCTGGATCGGCGCGGGGCTGTTCCTCGCCCCGGCGATGGCGGGCGGGCGCGAGGCGAAGCGGCAGGGGCTGCTGGTCGATCTGTTGTTCTGGGCGACGCTGATCATCGTCGCGGCCGCGCTGGCGGGCGATTATTTCGGCATCATGGGGAAGATCGACCGCCACTGGTTCTGGTTCGGCAACCAGGGGCTTTCCTACCTCCAGCTCGGCCGTTTCTGGCAAATATTGTTCGCCGCCGGGCTCGCCTTCTGGTGCGTCATCGTGTTCCGCGCATTGTGGCCGACGCGCGCGGTCGCGTGGCATGCGACGAAGCAATTCTGGTCGGGCCATATCCGGCTGGAGAACCTGATCTGGGCAGCGACCGCCAATATCGCCTTGCTCTACCTGTTCGGCATGATTCCGCTGACCGGCATCGAGAAATCCTTCTCGATCACCGATTTCTGGCGCTGGTGGGTGGTCCACCTTTGGGTCGAGCAATCGTTCGAATTCTTCGCCGCGGCGATGAGCGCCTATCTGCTGATGGCGGTCGGATTGGTATCACGCAAGCTGGCCGAGCGCTCGGTCTACCTGGAGCTGATCCTGATCTTCCTCGGCGGCGTGCTCGGCACCGGACACCATCTCTATTGGGCGGGCGCAACCGACCTGTGGATTCCGCTGGGCAGCATGTTCTCGTTCATCGAGGTGCTGCCGCTCGTCCTGCTGATCCTGGAAGCGATCCAGCAATATCGTCTGATCCGCGTCCATCGCGAGTTCAAATACGGCCTCGCCTACACCTATGTGATCGGCGCGGCGGTGTGGAATTTCGTCGGCGCGGGCGTGTTCGGCGGCGGCACGCTCAACGCGCCGCTGGTCAATTATTACGAGCACGGCACCTTCCTGACGCTCAACCACGCGCACACCGCCTTGTTCGGCGCGTTCGGGCTGCTGGCGATCGGCCTCGTTTATTTCTGCCTGCGCTACATCACTGCCGGGCATTTCCGGTTCAGCTCCCGGTTGGGCTATTGGGCCTTCTGGCTGTACAATGCCGGGCTGATCCTGTGGATTCTGCTCAACTTCTTCCCCATCGGCTGGCCGCAGCTGATGTCGGTCTATGAACACGGCTTCGCCTATGCGCGGAGCAGCGCCTTCTACAAGGACACCTTGTTTTGGCAGTGGATGCGGTTGCCCGGCGACGTGATATTCGCCGCCGGCGCGGTGCTGATGGCTATCGATTTCCTGATCAAGCTCAGCCCGCTCTATCCGCCATTGGCCCGCCTGACCGGCGTCGGCAGGAAACAGGAGATCGAAGTGGCGGAGCCAAGCCACCGCGGCCTCGCCGGAAAGACCACGCCCGATACCGGAGGAGCCAATGGCTGACATACCGAAGCACGCCGTGATCTTCTGCCATCCCCGGCGGGACAGCTTCAACGGCGCGGTCGCGGACGCTTATCGCGCCGCTGTCGAGGAGATCGGGCATGAGGTGTGCCTGCGCGATCTCTACCGCATGGGATTCGACCCGGTGCTGAAAGACGAGGAACGCCCCGGAGAGCCCGGCTTCCATTTGCACGCCGACGTTGAGGAGGAGCTTCGCATCCTGTCGGGCGCCAGGGTGTTCGTCCTCATCTACCCGATCTGGTTCGGAACGCCGCCCGCGATGCTCAAAGGCTATGTGGAACGTGTGTTCGGCAGTGGGTTCTCCCACAGGGACATGAGAGAACAGCATCAGAACCGGCTGCTCAGCGGTGGACACCTGCTCAGTCTCACATCCTCGGGAAACACTAGGAACTGGCTCGACGAGCAGGCCCAGTGGTTCTCGCTGCGCGATGTTTTCGACCATTATCTCAAGACCATCTTCTCGATGAAGTCGGACGAACATGTTCACTTCGCGCCGATCAACGATCAATCGCCGGCACGCTTCATCGAGGAGAATATGGAACAGGTACGCGCGGCCGCGCGCATCGTCGCCAGCAAGGCTTCGAGCGACATGTATCGGCGCGCGACCGGGCAACTGAAGCTGAGAACGTGAAAATCGAAGGGACGGCGAAGGAGAATAGAAATGGCATTGCACCATGCGAAATCGGGCGAGGTCGTCGACCTCAATCCTTTGGGAACGGTCTTGCGAGGCGCTCACACGACGGCGCTGGTGAAATCGGACGCTTTCGAAGCCGTTCGCCTGATCATCCTTGCTGGCGCCGAAATCCCCTCGCACCATGTTTCGGGCAAATTCACCCTGCAATGCCTTGAAGGCCGTGTCCTGTTGGGACTTGCGTCGGGTAATCTCGAATTATCGGCCGGCCAGTGGATCTATTTCGACGGCGGTATCGCTCATTCGGTCAGGGGCATTGAGGACTCATCCCTGCTGTTGACGATCATGTTCGAAGCTTGATGCGGCGTGCAAATGAATGGGTCACAAGTCGAAACAGACAACCGCTAAGCATCGACGTGTGAGGCCGATAACTCTGTGGCCATTGAACCTAGGGCGGCTTTCAAGGGCGGCGACATCGCTTAACGGCGGATTTTAGGGCGCATTTTATATCTGGCGGCTTGTACCAAAGGCGGTTCGGCTGCTCCTGGGCCGACTGCGGTCTGACCGATTTCGGCCGGGAAGAGTTGCATAGCTGTCCTTCTCGGCGCGCGCTGTGACGGTTGGCGCCAACATTGCCGTCGTTCCCGACCTCGATAGGGTTTATCGAAAGCGGCCATCCATTCATGCCGGTCGATCGCCACAAGGCGATCAGGATGCATCGCCCTCCGAGACGTGGCCAATGTCGAGCGCTTATCGCTTGCTTGCCCGGTCCGAGGTCATTTGCCGTTTCAAGATCTCCGTGACGGTCCGATGCTCCGTCTTTCCGTCCGCCGTCGTCAATTCGAGGCTAGTCGTTGTGGTTCGTTTGCGAACGAAGCCTGAAGCGTCCGTTTCAAACGATACCGCGATCGTCCCACTTACCGCCTCTTTAGATCGTGCTCGGATTGCGTCTGCCAAGGACAGTGTCTTTTTCATGATCTCGGCGACGATCAAATCCGACTTAGCCTGCTCTCGACGAATTTCCTTCGGATCGACTAACGCCGATCCCGAAAAAGTCGTGCCGTTGGGCAAGACTGCCGACTTTCGGAGTATGATAGGGCTGGCAGCCTCCGGGTCGTTATATTCGAGCCCGTCGCGCAGATCATTTACTCTCAGATCATATGCCTCGACGGTCGCGAGCGCTGACTGTGGATCGCAATCAATCTTGAAGGCGTTCCAGGTAAATACCCAATGACCGCATGCGGCGCGAGGAATGCCGCCCTTCTTCAGCCAGTGATTGAGGCGCGCTTCAATTTCGGTCCGATTGAGCAACTGGGCAGCGCCCGAGAACGGTTTGAAAACACGAATGGGGAATTGCCAGTTGCTCTCGCGATCCTGTTCCGTAGCATCCTCCGGCAGGTCATATTCGAGCTCAAGGCCGTCGGGTCGGACACCCAGCACCCGTTCCATAATCGTATCACGATCGGTAGAACTTCCAGTGGAACCGCTGTCGCCCTTGCTCGCCGTCTCCACGTCCTTCGTAATTTGGTACACCTCGCCCACGTGGGTGCCCGCAACGGGATGTGCTTGAGCAGCAGACGCCGAAGAGGTTCCGGATCCGGCTGCAGCAAACAGCAGAAATGCTCCCGATCGCAAACTATGTTTGATGAACGGCACCGCTTTCCCCCGAAGCGGCGTTATGCCGTAACCAGGGCTACCTTGAAAGAGCCCCCAGACCTAAGTGCTCTATTTTCCTTCCTTAACCGCGAACTCAGTAGCCGTTCACGATGCTTTGCTTGATCGTCAAAACCAGCCATCCATTCACACGGCGAATTATGTTTCCTCCTGGGCCTATCGCGGACTGGCTGCTTTCAGGGCGCCAAAGCCCCTTAGCTGCCACCGTCGAGGTCGCGGCCTTGAGGAGCTCACCACGCGCGAGTAACGTTGACTGATAAGCGCGCGCGTGGTGTAATTGGCTGGAGGGATTGCAGCGCAAGGGGATTGCTTTTGAACAGGTTGCGCGGCCGGCGCGAGTTCATCAAGCGGCGACCGTCAACCCGTGTTCGCCGAGGCCGAAAGGCGGCGACACCATGCGCGACCAAAAGCGATGCCGACGAACTGCCGAAGTTCATCGCTGTTGATTTCTTCTGTGGCGCAGGTGGAACGACGCGTGGGCTGCTCGACGCGGGCGGCTACGTCGTGGCCGGAGTCGACAAGGAGCGCCGGTGCGAGCGCACCTACGTGGAGAACAACCGCAACGAGCACGGCGATCATGAGCCGCCGCTATTCCTTGCGCGCGACATCTTCCCCAAGACCGATGTATATCCGGCAGGCGAGCAGGCCGAGTTGTCCGCCGAATTATCGAAGGGTATCGCCGAGGCGCGGCGCCGGTTCCCGGGCGTGCCGCTGCTCTTCGCGATCTGCGCGCCTTGCCAGCCGTTTACCACACTCTCGCGCAACGCGATGAGCGATCGCCGGCTTGAGAAGCGGGATCGGGACAGTAACCTGCTTCGGGCGGCCCTGGCGTTCGTCGCCGAGCACGATCCGGAGCTTGTCCTGTCAGAGAACGTGGCCGGCATCAGCGATCCGCGCTTCGGTGGGATCTGGGCCGAGTTCAGACGCGACCTGAGTGAACTAGGCTTCGCGACCGGATCGAGAACGGTCTGCGTGTCTCGCTTCGGGGTGCCGCAGTATCGGAAACGCTCGATCCTGCTTGCCTCAAAACGCCGCCTGACGGCTGCCTCGTATCTCGCGGACTTATTGCACGGCGAGCTCTTGGTGCCGGAGGGAGATCCCGACGCCCCTGCGGCAAATGTTCAGTCCGCGATCGGCCACCTTCCGCCGCTCGGCGCCGGGGAGACCCATGCGTCGATTCCCAACCACCGAACTCGTTCACTGAGCGAGCTGAACCTCAAGCGGATCGGCGCCGCCAAGCCCGGCGAGACGAACCGCTATATGGTCGACACCAAGCACGGCGATCTCAGCCTTGCCTGCCATCGGCGCATCCGCGCCAAGGGCGGCGGGTTTAACGACGTCTACGGCCGGATGCGTCCCGACTTTCCGTCGCCGACGATTACAACGCGCTGTCACAGCATCTCGAATGGTCGCTTCGGGCACTACGACACGGCTCAGCTGCGGGGCATTTCGCTAAGGGAGGCCGCGGCCCTTCAGTCCTTCGGCGACGATTACGTCTTTCACCCCACTAACCAGATCGAGCCTGTCGCGCGAATGATCGGAAATGCCGTCCCGCCCAAGCTTGCGCGTTTTTTCGCCGATTACCTGGTCGGGTCACTCCTACGCTGACCCGCGCGCAACTCCGCGAGGTCACGGATTAGCCGCTCGGTCGCGCTCTTCAACTCGCACTGCCACACCGTTCGGACGCTCCAACCCGCCGCCTCCAGTGCAGCGGTTGTGCGATTGTCGCGCTCAACGTTCCGCTGCAACTTCGCCGACCAGAATTCGACGTTGCTGGAAGGTGCCCGCCCGCAACGGCAGTCATGGCCGTGCCAGAAGCAACCATGCACTTGCACAACGGTTCGCAAGGCGGGGAGCACGATATCGGGAGTGCCGGGCAGGTCGCGACGATGGAGTCGGAATCTGAGGCCAGCGGCATGAAGCGCCCGCCGCACGTAAAGTTCCGGCGACGTATTCCGGGACCGAACGCGGGACATGTTGCGCGTCCGGTCTCGAGGGGTCAGATGATCCATCTCAGCTGGCCGAACGTCCGAGACGGTCGAGCGTTGTGCCGTTGCCTACCACCACGAGGAGACTCTTCGCACGCGTGAGGGCGACGTAGGCGATGTCCTCTTCGCTTTCGCGATCCATTTCGCAAAGGACCACGACCGGCCGGTCGAGGCCCTTAAAGCGGCGGACACTGTCGCGGACGACCATGCCTGCGGTCGGGGCGTCGGCGCTCGTAAACCGATGCTGACCGAGCGTCTCAATTGCGAAGGCGCCTGCTTCAACCGAACCGCCCGTCAGCACGGCGACGTCCTCCGGCGCGAAGCCCTCTGACGCGATCAGACGATTCAACTCGCGCTCAACCGATCGCGCCGCGCCACCGGCAGGACACTCGACCCAGCGGACGCTCTCGCCACGCGGGCCGAGACAGCGCTGTTCGCTGCCCCGCCGGAAGCGCGAGCCCGCAGTGAAGATCTCCTGAGTGTTCCTGACATTTTCGTTAAGTGGCATCGGCTTAACGCCGAGCGCCTCCGCCACGTCTGCGCCCCCGTAGATGTTCTGGAAGTCGTCGCGAAACACGAAGACTGAGGCACCGGGGCGGAGAAATAGGCGAAGCGCCTCGACCCACTCGCCACGGAAGTCCTGGCCCTCGTCGATGATCAGGTCGTCATAGGCCTCCGGTGGTTGCTCCAAACCGACGTCGGCGAGCAACTCGGGCAAGCGTTTCTGCCAAAACGTTCGCTCGTCGCAGCCGGTTCGAGCCGCGTCGACGTCCATGCCGACGCTGGCACACATTCGGCCGCAGAACTCGTGAAACGTCGCGACCGACGCCGGCGAGGTGCTGAGTTCGCGCGCAATGTAAAGCGCGAGGGGCCTATTGAAGCAAAGGAGCAGCACGCTACGGCCCGCTTCGGCGGCGCGACGTGCACGCTCGACGGCTAGCGTGGTCTTACCGGTGCCCGCGCCGCCCTCGATCAGCGCATGTTGAGTCGTGGCGAGGAAATCGAGGTAGCGGCACTGGGTCAAGGTGAGCTCCAGGATTTCCGCCTCGCTGTCGTCGACCAGTGCCTTCAGCCGGGGTGAGAGATCGACGTCGCGGCCGTAGAAATCCTCAAGCAACCCGATGCCCGTCACACCGAGGCCACCAGGCCGCTCGGTGGCGCCCTCACGCGACCAGGCTAGCATACGGAAAAGGTAAGCGCCGAGCTTCGGCATATCTTCTTTGAACGCGAGCAACTCGGGCGGCGCGGCTGCACCCATTGCCGTAGGGGTGCGAGGACGTGAGCTGTGCGGGAACACGACGCCGTGCCTCGCCCAGATGAACGGCGTCGGACCCGCCTTCGGCCAGCGCCGTCGCAGCGCCTCGAGGATCACCTTCTTGGACTTGAGCGCCTGCGCGATCGGATTGGAGATCACATGAATGTCGCCATGGCGGTCTTTCGTAGTCCATTTCCCATCGGCCACGCGACGGCTCACCCTGCCACCCTTTACTTCGATGACCAGGTAGCCGACGTCTGGATGCGCGAGGACGAAGTCAGCCTCGCCGTCGCGCAACAGTCCGTCGAAGTGGTCGACCCACTCGCAGGAGTATAGCACGAGAAAGCCCTCCAGCAGCGGGTCCCCCGCAATCGCGTCGTAGACTTGGACTTCGGCGCTTCGCTTGGGATCTGCTCTCGCCGCCGCCGGTAGTGTGGCGGGCACCATCCGCGGACCCCGCGGCCTCATTCGCGTGTGACCCCTTCAAGGCCATCGAAGAAACCGGGCGCTTCATCCGCGATACCATCGCCGATGAGGGCTGAGCGATCAAGGAAGCGATTGCCGTGTTCGCAGCAAGTCTCCGGCAGCAGGAGACAACTGTGGCATGCGGCGAGATTAAGACTCTCGGAGAGGCTCGTCACGCCGGATCGACACAACGGGTCGGAGGAGCACCAGACTGCGTCCGCGATCGCGGCGCGGACCGTCGCTTCGAATCGTTCGCCGCGTCCCTGCCGCTCCAGCCCGCCCAGCGTCCCGTCCGCGTCGCTCGTCGAGGTGTAAATTAGGAAGCCCGCCATTCGCGGCTGCCTCGAGACGTAGATACGCTCGCGCAGCGAGGCGACGTCGTATCCGCACTCGAACGAGAGGCGCTTGATGACGGCATGCGCCAGCGAGTGAATGAGCAGGAATTCCGGGAGCACCGGCTCCCGCACGCCCTCACCGTCGTGCCGATGCTCGAACTCCGCCGCATGGGCCGCATCGACGCGCGCGGCCCGCGCTAAAACACCCTCGTCTGCCAACCATGCGTCGAGCGCCGCAGTGTCGAGTGTGACGAAGATACCCTCGCCCCTAACCTCGATGGCAGGAAGCCACGCCATCGATCCGATGCTGAGATCGCCGAACTCGCCGCGCCCGGGGTCGTCCTGGCTAGCCGGCTGGTAAATTCGCTTGAAAGCGGTGAGTGCGCGGACTTCGCGAAGCCGCTCGACCCGCCCAATCCGTGTGAAGAAGCCGGTGAGCGCGGGGGCAACGATCTCTTGCGCGACCTGAAAGTCGGGCGTGGCAGCCTCACCCTCCAGGCGGATGTATTCCTCGAATCGTAGGTTCTCGGCCGTGACGTCGCGCGCCAACATCACGCGCTCACGAACTACGCGGGCGTATTCGGCCTCGGCCATCGCGTGCAACGAGGCGTTGGTAGCAGCCGCGCTGTCGATCAGCTGCGTAAGCACGGGTTCCTGTGCGGCCTGCAGCATCTGCCAGATCGCCCTGAGATCGTCCTGGATGCGGTCAGTCCACGGTGGTATGCTGAGTGTCGAGTAGGTGACCGGGAAGTAGAGGTTCGAGGCGCCGCGCTGCAGCGTCCTCGGGCGGGCATCGCAGGTCTCGCGTTCGGCATCCAACCAGGGGCGGCGGCCGGAGCAGCGCAGGCCGTCGAGGCCACCTTCGGAGAAGGCGCCCGCCATGCTCGCTGACGCATTGCAGTCATCGGCGCGACACGAGACGCGCAGCCCCTCGATCCCACTACCGCCCGCACTGTCAAGCCTGAGGCGGCAGCGGCGCTCGCCCTCACCGCCGCAGGCCAGATTCGTGCCGCTGCGCGTTGCCAGCCACCAAGTCCATGGGAACTCGTCGATGTGGCCGTTCTCGCAGGCGGTGACGAAGCGCGATGGGACGACGAACGTGCGGCGCTCGCGCGAGCAGCTCGCGCACCACCGGGATGGATCGCCCTGTGCGCTTTGCCAACGCCCGGCATATTTGAGCTCCTTGCACGATGGGCACTGAAGCCAGGTCGGAAAGCGGTAGCCGCGCAAGAAGCGGTCGGGGAAGGCGCCGTCGCCATCGGAATCATCGACCGGGGGAAGTCGGAAGTGGGTCTTGCCTAGGACCTTCTCGAGACGCACCTCACGGACGACGTGGGGGTCATTCATGCCGAACGTGCGCGCGGTCTGCTCCCAGCTCTCGAGCGACGAGGCGATGACGGACACTGGCCCGCCGCCCTCGGCACCGGCCCGGAAGTCGATAATGGCGCCCGGTCCGTAGCCGAGCACCTGCGCGCGCCGAACCTTGCCGAGATGGTTGTTGCGGCTCACGGGCGCTCCTTGAGAACGAAGTCGACGCTCGGCTCGACGTTGCGAACGCTGTTGGGGGTTGGCCGCGCTTCAGCCTGTCCCGCGCCGACGGCACGGCGCGCTGCCGCAGCTTCTGCCGACATGAGCAGGCTGGAGTTGAACCGCACGTCGTTCCAGTACGCTTTGATGCGGCCTCCCTCGACCCCGTCGAGCCATGCCTCGACGAACTCGACGAGCTCAGCTCGGCACTGCGCGGCTTCCCCGGGATCTATCGTCCGGACCCGCTCGACGATCCGGTCGACCATGCCCAGCACAGCGGCGCGGTCGGTGCGCCGCACGTTCGGCGTGCCGGGGCTAATGAGATGCCGGACCAGCGCAACCAGCGGTGCGTGAATCGCCTTGTCACGGGCACGCGGCGCAAACGGCGTAACGCTCGACGGCTCGACTGACCGGTAGAGTGCACCGTGCCACGACGCGAACGTCTCGTAATGGGCGCGATCCCGAATCTTGTTGTTATTGTAAAGCGTGACGACCAGGCCCGGCGACCGGCGGCCGACGCGGCTCGTCGCCTGGATGTATTCGGCCATGAACTTCGGCTGTCCGTTGACCAGCATCAGCCCAAGTCGAGGGATATCAACGCCGACGCTGAGCATGTTGCTGGCGAGCAGAACGTCTATGCACTCCTCGTCGCCCCGCTGCCTGGATAGGCGATCGAGGATCATCGGGATCTCCGACGATGCCTTGCGGCTGGTAAGCTCCTCCGGCGTTCCTAGACGGCGCGCGGTTTCCTGGTGCTGCTGTGCGAGGGCAGCGATCGTGATTCGGACGTCATCCTCCATCAGCACGAGCGCGCCGCCGAGGACCTTGAGCGAGTTGAAGTAGGCAACCAGAGTCCAATAGGGATCGACATCGCCAGCCGCGGAGATCGCGGGGTCAACGCCGGCTTGGAGCAGGGACGCCGAGGTCGCTTGCAGCGCAAACTTCTCCGACCGGCCGGCGGTAGTGACGCCCACGTAGAGACGACCCTCGTCGTTCTCGTCGACCCGCGCGAAGCATGAGTTCGACCAATCGACTGCGGGCGGCGGGAATTGAAAGGCCGACCGATCGAAGACGTGCCTGATCTGCTCGTCCGCCCGGCGAATCGTCGCTGTGGAGCCCACCACCTTGGCGCGGCCCTCATCGTTGCGGCACAGCTCGTCGACCGCGGTTTCGTAGAGTCCCGTTAGCGATCCAAGCGGACCGCCGATCAGGTGCAGCTCGTCCTGCAGAATGAGGTCGGGCTGCCGCAGTCCGTTTCGAACGCCGAACAGCACGCCGGATTCCTGCCTGCGCACGATCTGGGCGAATTTGTCGACGGTGCCGATCAGCAGCGACGGAGGCGCGGCGTAAAGATCCTCGTCGACCGTCAACACGGTCAGTCGGCCTTGGAGCCGCTCCTCGGCGCATTGTTGGTCTGGGCACTCGCACACGATCGTGCGCGTCGCCGCATCGGCGCGCCAGCGCACCTCGCCGCGGCAGACCGGGCAGCGCGTTAGTTGCCTCGGCGTCGACTTGGGGTCGAGGTCGGCAAGCGCCTCGACGGCGGCGTCATAGTTGTTAGGCGTGCTGTCTGAGCCCACCCACAGCCCGATCGAGAACGGCGTCGATCCGAGCGGCTGGTCGGTGTCGAGGCGCAGCTGCTCGCAAGCCGTAATTAGCGCCGTAGCGCGCTGAAACTGCTGCACCGTTAGCGTCCGTAGCGTGTAGCGCATCAGCACACCTACGCCGGCGCCCAGGTCACCATGCACCAGCCTGCGGTGAAACAGCACGAAAGCAGTCAGCAGCAGGTAGGCTTCTGTCTTTCCGCCGCCGGTCGGGAACCAGATAAGATCGAATATCTCCCGGTCGGGATGTGCGCGATCGGCGGATGACGGCAAGCAGAGGAGCGCAAAAGCGATCTGGAAAGGTCGCCACCGGAAGTCGAAGGATTTCGAAGCGTCCACATCTCCAGCCGCGCCCCTACGGCCGTTCGCCCAAGCTGCCTGCAGATACATCGCGCGGTTGGCGAGCCGGAACGCTGTCTCGACTCGCGCGTCGGTATCGATCAGAGCGATTCCCTCACGCATTCTCGCCAATGCGCGCTCACACCGGTCCAGGTTACGCCGCGCCTGCAGCGCTAGCGATTCCAGTAGGTCAGCGCAGCGGGCTCGTTCGGCGGAGATCCAGGCGGCATATCCGTCTGCGACCGACCCGAGCGTCGCGATCAGCTCAGGCTTAGCGGATGCGTACAGAGACAGACCGTGAAGCCCGCCGAGCGGCGACGCCGCAATAGTGGAGGACAGCAGCGGATCGCCATCAGCGTCCATGCGCCTCACCATCGCGGTCGGGAACCAGTCGAGCCGGACGACGGTCGGGCAGTCGACCGGGGCCCACTCTGCGGACGATGTGTGCCCGACGGCATATTCGGCAGAATCCCGGTAGATAAGGTCGGCGATGCGCTCGTCCTCGTCGTTCCCATGAAACGAGCGTCGACGCGGCACGAACTCGCATCCTGAGCGGCACTCCACGCTAGCCGCGAACTGGTAGAGACCTGCGCTCTCACGTCCGATCATGTCGGTTACGACGAGGGGATCACCCGCGTTGCCGGTCTTAGCCTCGCGGAACTCGTTGACGAACTGGAGCGTGACCGTGGCGCGAGAACCCTCGCGGCGGACACGCCGGTGGAGGATCAAACCCTGCTCAAGCTGCCTCTCCTCAACGCCCGCCTCGAGCGATACTTGAAGATCGGCGTGCTCGTGTGGCGTCCGTGTCCATGTCAGTCGTGGTCGGCGACCGTCCTCCGCTTCGATTTCGGCCGCCGCGTAGCGACCGAACCGGACGGTGAGCCGAAGATCTGCACCCTCCTCGGCCTCGACAGCGAAGGAGAACCCGCAGGTGGCGGGCTTAAACGAGCGAAACAGCGAAGTGGCCTCTCGCTGTTCGTCCTCATCGCCGCTCGATCCACCGCCGTTCTCGGCGTCGAGGCTGTCGTCCTCTTCCTCAGAGAACTCGCTCTGCTGCGGATACAGCATACCCGTCAGATATCGGGCCGACGGACGCTCGTCGATCGTCTCTTCCGGGCCATTCTTTGGACCGACGAGGTCGGCCTCGAGGCGCCGAAGAAGCAGCGTGCGAACGTTCGGCGGCGGGGCACTCACCACCGGAGAAACGCCATCGGCAGACCGCAGACCTGCGGCACGATCCAGAACCCAGATGAGGCGGCGGTGCCTTTCGCGCTCGCCAGGCGGTCGTCGCCGGGCGCGGCCACCGCGCTGCCGAACCCGAGGACGTTGAGGTTCTCAATCCGGTCGGGTGACTTACGCCCGCGGCCTGGGTTCTCCCGGCCGATCTCCAGCATGTCGCCGCCGAGGCCGGTCGTGGTACTGCCAAGCGAGCGGCCCTTCACCGTGGTGAGCCGATAGACCCAGACACCCTTCTCCAGTGTTGCGATGCACGGGAAGGGGGTCGGCGTGTCAACTAGCTCGTCAACCGAGAGGACGAGGCGCGCAACTGAGAAAGGATCGACGTCGCCAGCGATCCCCACCTGCACCTGGAATCCCGTCTTGTACTTTTTAATCGACCGATAGCATCGTCCGCTCGCGGTCGACGTGGCATAGGGCAGTGCGTAGCCGCCTTGGACCGCGAGGCTTCGCCTAGCCCTCGTGGCGCCGACGAACAGGACGCGCGACTCCTCGACGAGGTTAAGGTCCGAGCGCGCCCCATCACCCCAGCCCTCGTTGATCTGCAGGAAGACGTGGTCCGCCTCGCGTCCTTTCGAGGCGTGAATTGTGCCCAGGATCGGCCCCTTGTGCCCGAACTCCGGCAGGACGAATTCGTCGGGAGGACTGGATGCGAGCCGGGATCGCAGCCTGAGCAGATCTATCTCACCGCGTGATCCGCGCGCGTGTCGCGTCATTCGGTCCCACCGCTGATCGGCATGCTCGCCGCCGACGAGGTCTGGGTGTGCCGCCACCGCGCCGGCGTGAGCCTCCGCGAACTGTTCACGCGACACGGTCCGTCCGTCCGTGCCGGAGAGCGTCAGAGCAAGCCAAGGCTGGAGATGCCTTGGGAGACCGGACATCCTGAGGCGGTGCGGCAGGCCGTCGCGAGCCATGAAAGCCGAGGCCTGCGCCACCTCGATCTTGCGCCGGAACAGCACGAGCGCATCGTCGTATCCGGCCAGCTCCGTCTGATCGAACTGCTTTCCCCCGGTTGAGACGGCGGCGCGGCGCACCAACTCCGCTCGCGCTTTGAAGTCCTCGGGCGTCGTGTCCGCGTTCCCGAGGATGTCGAGCCTGAGGTCCTCGTATAGGCGGAGCAGCGCGGGCTCCTCAGTCCGGTAGATGCGCTTGAGCGCGTGCTCCTCAAGACGGTCGCCGAGCATCTCCTTGAGGCCGTCGGTAAAGCGCAGCGGCGATTCCTCGTCCTCGGCATAATCGTAGATCGCCTGGGCTGGATCGTGGAAAACGGTCAGGCCGCATGACGGCTGTAGCAGCGCAATGAACGCGAGTAAGAAGCGGGCGCGCTCGCCAGTGATGTCCTGAGCTTCGTCGACGATAACGTGCTCGATGTCGTAGAAAGTATCGCGGAAGTCCTCGGCGCGCTCTTCCATCACCTCGATCGCCCGGGAGATACCCGTCTCGAAGCCGCCGAAAAGGTCGCTGACCTGCTCCGGCGAGAAGCCGTATCTGATCTTCCATGCCTGTGAATCGATTGTGGAGATCTTGACGGCGAAGACGTTGTCGGGATCCTCGGCGAAGTCCGAAATGCGGGCCTTAACCTCGGTGATGGCGGCGCGCGTGAAGCTGACCAGCCAGATATTGGAGTCGGTGACGTTCTCGCGGTCGACGAGATAGGCGACGCGCGAGCAGGCGACCGAGGTCTTACCCATTCCGGGTCCTGCCGAGACTAGCAGCTTGTCGGAGGGATCGGCCTCAATGACGAGCTGCTGCTCCTCGTCCCATTCGATCGGCTTGTTGAGGAAGGCGACGGTGACGCCCCAAGCCTCGCGCATGGCGTCCAGTAGTTCCGCCTCGCGCCGGTCCATCCGCTCGTCGGCGGATGCGACCTCAAACATCAGCGAGGCGACCGCCTCCCGATGCTCGGCGGGCACCTCGTCGAGTGCCGATAAAAATTCTTCCCGCGTCGTTTTTGTCGTCGGCTCCAGCGCGGATCGGAGTTGCTCCGCGTCGATGTCGAAGCGGGCGAGCGATTGATGCACCACTGCAAGTTCGGCCTCATCTATGACGCCATCAACTCCAATCATGTGGGCCATTAGACGGGCAATCGGCGGCGGAGTTACCGCGCCAGATGTCATAAAACGAACGCCATCGTCGGCGCGGAGCACGGACAACGGGCCGCAATCCAGTCTGTACGCCTTACCCTGGTTTCTCGTGCGCCACCCATCGAATGCCCCCGATCATTCTGTCGCTTGTCGCAGAGTAGCAACAGACTGGACGCAAAATCCAGACGCTTGCGCGATCCTGAGCCACTTCCCAAAGAGTTGCCGGCACGGTTCGCCACCAGCCGAGTTATACCTTATTCGGCGTCCCATTTCGCTTTGATGCAAGCGGATGCCTGCCGGCGCAGCCAGCCACAGCTCTTTCGCGCCGAAAAATTTCGCAGAGGTAAGTGTGCAACCTGAACGAGCGGCAGAATTAATGACTATTTGAAGCTGAACGGCTGTAATAAAGACGCGAAGCGGACGCGCCGCCTCCCGTCCGGAACGTCCGCTATCCCAATCTGCGCTCCTGGAAGGAGCTGTTCCGGATCGTCCAACATTGCCGCCATTCCAGCTTGAGCGAAACGGTGTCCGCTTCCAGGTAGCTGCGGCAGGGTTTCAACGACCGAGGTGGGGGCGCGAAGCCGCCGCGCTTTCGTCAATTTAAACGAATGGCAAGATCAGCGATGGCCATT
This sequence comes from Sphingomonas sp., assembly GCA_051954515.1. Classification (GTDB taxonomy): domain Bacteria; phylum Pseudomonadota; class Alphaproteobacteria; order Sphingomonadales; family Sphingomonadaceae; genus Sphingomonas. Next base: position 25,102 of record JBQCHQ010000007.1, read on the forward strand.
CGAAAGCGGACCGCTCGGAAAATTCTCGAACCCCACGCGCGGCAAATTGGCTGCGAACAAATCGAGACATCATCGTTGCAAATCTGGAATTACGCTCCGGATTTGCAACGATATATCGAACGGAATGCAGCCGCCGTCGGTACCGAACCCACCTGCGAAATTTCACCGCACTCGAGACGGATCATCGGAGCAATGCGTATGACCATCCTTCGGTAGCAAGCGCGTCGCTGATCCAGCTGACGACAACGCCCGGTTCATCACCGCAGAACCATTGAATATAGTCACCCTCCTCACGTACCCAAGCGACCAAATCACCGGCCGTACGGGAGGAATAGGAAACGGCCTCGCCGTCAGGACCGTGCCATTCAACGTCGACAAGCGCCGACCATAGATCGGCACCGTAGGCTCCGTCGGATCTGACCCTATCACCTACCGCGCGATCAACGGCAGCCTCAAACTGCTTACGGGGCCGCTGGACCTGGCTGCTGGGAACGCCCTCGAAATCTTTTCTGCTGAAAAAGGGGAAGATGGCCTCCATCACATGTGTTGCATCAACCGCGTGGTGACTGCGGGCTCCCGTAATAAGCGAGGGAAGCCCGGCGCTTGCAGTCCATTTCGAATCGTCTACCCGCGCTTCGTCACAAGCCCAGTCACAGCCAGGACCTCCTCTATCCCGATGAGACCTGCCATGGCGTCATTGCCTATTGTTTCGTCAAACCAGGGAGCGGCGCTTACGGCATCGTCGATCGTACCTCCTGGCGGTCCGAACCGAACGCTGAGCCTAGCCCACCGATAGCGAATATAAAGTGGCCGCCCGTCATCTAACCAGCCTTCCCATTGCGAAGGGCAGGAAAGACTAGTCTGAGAGAGTTCCTTTATGATAAACGGCTGGGTCACTGTTAGTCCTCTGTAGGAGGCATAATATACTAGCCTCAACTGTCGATATTCCAGCTGACCGGAAGTCGTAGGGCTGGCAAGCACAATAATGGCAAACGCATTAAGCTAGGCTCTGCCTGGCATCTTCGCCTTCCGCGAATGCACTGGTTTGGGTCAGCGCTGTATGCGCCGTAAATTTGTCCCTTTCACCTCAGCCGTTGCCGGGATCTGGCTGTCCTCGATAGAGAGCATCGAAATCTCGCCCTCCGTAAAAGATGTTGGTAATCTCCACCCGGTCGTCGATCACGCGATAGGCGATAACCGCCCGACGCTCGAACGGTACGGTTCTGAGACCCGGATAAAGATCATTCCGCGGCGTCCCTCCTAACGGCACGTCGCCGATCCGGCTGCACCGATCACGAATTCGCTGGATGAAGGCGCGGGCTGTGTCGGTTTCCAAGCTCAGCCGAAGCACAAAACGGAAGATGTCCTCCAGATCGGCGATCGCTTCAGGCCGATACTCGACCTCAATGCGTCGCATCGCCTCCGGCTTCCCGGAAAAGTCGCTCCAGCCGCATGCCGACTTCCGTTTCGCTCAGGCTTGGACGGGGATCTTCGATTGACCGGCGAACCCGTGCGCGAATTGCGTCCAACCGCTCGGCATCTTCGAGACGCAGCCGCTGCCACACGCGAAGCGCATCACGCATAGCCTCGCTCGTCGATGCATACTCGCCGGCATCGACGCTAGCGCGGAGTTGCTTAAGCATATCGGGCGTCACGGTGACGCTGATCTTTTCGGCATTTTGCACGGTAAATCCTCTACTCGATCGAGCGGTAGCATAAAATCCGACCAAATGCGAGTGCGCCACCGAATTTCGAGGCGGCTTCGAAAGGTTAGACACCGTCCTCTTGCGATCGATAGCTACTTGGGGAAATCAGCGGGACAATCGCCTTGGCCGCTAGCTCATCGAGCCCTTCGGTGATCCATCTCGAATAATGCCGCTCGATCATAGCCACCGACGTATCGTGCAACGCTGCAACAAGCCGGATCGGCAATCCAACCCTGATCCCCCTGACGATCGAACTATGGCGAAGGGCATAGGGCACTACGTCTGGAAGGCCCGCTTTCTCTACAACTTTCTTCCAAAACCGACTGAGTTCGGATGCCGTCTGCCATGGACCGCGGCTCGACCTGACCCATACGGCCGGCCCCGTCTGCTTATGGCGCCAGCGCTCCAGGAGCGGAGCAGCCGCTGGCCGCGAAACCACGATGGGTTCAAGTGCGTCGAGGACATCGGAACCGACCTGAATCCGGATGTAGGAAATCGCCTTGCCCCTGCCCTTGCGAGACGTCGGCACCATCAACCGAGCCTGGGAAAGCTAAACGTCTCTTACTAGCATACGCTGGAGCTGAGAGAAACGCGCGCCGGTCGCCGCGAGCAGGATGACCATTCGTGCGGCGTCTCCGTCAGGATCAAGGGATAGGGCCGCGGCGATTAATTTGGTAACCTGATCATCCGACAGAATCTGATTGTCGCGTACGCTTGGATCGGTTTCGTTGTCCGGCTCGGCAGACATTCCCAAGCCGTGTTTGATGATGATAGGGAAATCCTTCGGCAGCACTTTCCGATGCCGCCGGTGAATCTGATTGAGGGCTGCCCTGAAGTCGTTGATGAGCCTTTGCCGCGTGCTGGATTTCATGCCGACCAACCCATCGATCCAAGAACGCAGGTCATCTTCAGAAATCGCCTCGAGCTTCAACTGCCCAAGTCCGCTTCGCTTCAACACATGGCGCTTGAGCCGATGAGCGTCTGATTTGCTTTCTCGCCCTACCCTTGCCTTCTGGCGCGCATCACGCATCGATACGTAGCCGTCTACGGCATCCTTGATGGTAAGTCCGCTAAGACCAGCCGACGGATCTTCTATCTTGATCGCGCGCGGGGAGACACGGCTCTTGGAGCCGACACGCGTTTGAGTGGCAAACCACTTCTCCGCCTTCTGCTTGGCTTGGCTCCAGTTGAGAATGCGGTCGCCATCCGCTTCTTCGACATCGTCGCAAAATGCCAACCGATAAGTCAGGTAGACAGGCCCCTGGTCTGAAGGAACGCGCATCCGCGCGACCCACTTGGCGCTCTTGATCCCTTTGAAATAGCCGAGATGACGCCCTTCATCGAGACCTCGCCAATAAGGTGTCGGCCTAGCTTTGAGACGTCGACGAGCTGTCCGGGTCTGTAGATTCACCTCATAGACTTGACTGGCCATCATCCCACCCGCTTAACATATTTGCCCCGCCCACTTAGCATATTTGATCTAATACCGTATAATGGACGTGCTCGGACAAGCTCGGATGTTTTCGGACAACAGAAAAATTACATTTGGTTAGATGTTATCCGAGGGCGTCCAGATATCTAACAGATCAGCGCTCTCACGGCGAAAACACGGGTTCGAGTCCCGTAGGGGTCACCAGCGAAATCAAGTACTTCTGAGACTTGATTTGCTCATTTCGCCCACACGTCGCCCATGGAAAGCGACGGATCTGCGTGGACGACCGTGAACGAAAATCATCCGTGCAAAGGGCTTGATCACTCGATCCTCGTGCGCGCCATTTGCTAGGTTGCTCAGCGGATTGCCTCAAGTTGCCGGTCGGCAACGCGCCCATAGCATAGCCGCCACCCTGCTTCAGAAAGTCACGGCGCTGCATGCCCATCTCGTTTCGACAATCCCGCGTTAGAAGCGGAACCGCACCCCGACACGATAAACGCTCTCCAGAAAGCGCGTCTGGAAGATATATTTGTCGCCCTGGGCATCGAATGCCCGCCAGTTCTGCTGGAATGCGCCGAGGAGATTGGTGGCCGAGAAGGTGAACGACACGTTCTCGGTCGGCGTCGCGGTTGCCGACAGCGACAGCTGGCCGAAGCCGTTTCGCATCATCGGAACGACGAGATCATCCGACAAGCGATCATATTCGACGACGAATTTCGAGCGGTGATTATAGGCCAGGCGAACCGAAAAGCCCTTGGTCTCGTAGAAGCCGATGAGATTATAAAGCCACTTCGACACGTTCGCGATCGGCTGCTGGCCGGGCAAGGTCGTCGAGAGCGCCTCGGGAAGCTCCGAGGAATGGTCGAGATAGGTGACGTTGCCCTGAATGCCGAACTTGTGCAGCCAATCGGGCAGCCAGGGCGCGGAAAGGAACGTCGACGCCGCGGCTTCCACGCCCTGAATGTGCCCGTCGCCGCCATTGTCGGGGCGCGTGATCCGCAACCGCCCATATTCCGGATCGTCCGTCTCGACGGTGAAATTGGAAATGAAGCCTTTGACGTCGCGCCGGAACAGCCCGATCGTCGCCGAACTCGAGCGCGTGGGATAATATTCCAGCGAAAAATCGTAATTCTTCGATCTGGTGGGCTCGAGGTCGCCATTGCCCCCCGACGCCGTACGAACGCACGATGGGCTGTCGGGCCCGTTGTCCGGATTTCCGGGGTCGGGGATGCAGACCGTCGGCGGCAGGGCGATGGTCAAGGTGGGATTGAGATTGCCGAAATTCGGCCGGGTCCGCGTCATCGTGAAGGCCAGGCGAGCCTGAAGGCGATCGGCCAGATGAATCCTCGAACTGATGTTCGGCAGGAAATCGGTGTAATTGTTGCGCTTGGTGACCGGCGTCACGACGACGACCTGGCTACCGGGATTGTCCGGATCGGGTTGAGTGTCGCGATTGGTGCCGGTGATGACGTCGTCGGTATGCACCGCCCGCACACCGATCATGCCGTCGATCGGTACGCCGATATCGAATTTGTACCGCAGTTGCGCGTAGGCGGAGTAACTCTTCTCATCGCTGTCATAGACCGGATCGCCATAGGAAGGCGTCGACAGCGTCGCGAGATCACGCAGGTAATCCATATTGTCGCTCAGCGATGCCCGCGTCGGGACCAGGAACAACCGCTGGGACACCGCCTCGTCGTTGCGGAAACCCGGCGTCAAGTTTCGATATTGGAGCGGCAGCGTCGTGTAGAGGGTGCCCGCCGGCACGACATGATTCTGCGTGAAATTGTACGCCTGGGCCCGGCGATCGCTATAGCGCACGCCGAGCTGAAGCTTGTCCAGGAACGCACCGCCTAGATCATATTCGGCATCCAGCCGCGCCTGCGTCTCCTGGCCAGCGGAAATCGAGCCGCTTTCGGCGATTCCGACCAGGCGATAATGGCTCGGATCGGTCAGGTCATAGCCCGAAAGGATGACGGTGCCGCCGCCCGCCCCGGCATCGGCGTCGAAATCGTAATGCTTCTTCGGCGCGCCGAGCAGCGAAAAGTTGAACTGGAAATCGGTGCTCTCGAACTTCGAATCGTCATAAGCGAGATCGCCGCTGAGCTTGAGCCGGCCATTCCGCCAGGTGAACCCGCCCCCGATCAGATAGGTGTCGGTATTACCGTTGATGACATGCTGCGTTCCTGTCGGGAACGCACCTCCCGTAGCATCCATGCTCTTCACCATGTTGGTGCCGGGGAAGAATTCGATGTTCGACAAGGCGGCCGCAGGGCCGACAGTCGACTGCAGGTTGCGGTTCTCGCCGTTGCTCCGGTATCCCTGGAATAGTCCGTCGATGTGGAATTCCAGCGCCGAGCTCGGGCGCCACTGCACCGAAAACGTAGCGGACGGCCGCCAGCGATCCGCCGCATCGTAATCCGTGTTCACCGTCGAGGGATAAAAAATCCCGCCCGGATACGCCGGAAGGTTCGTCCGGTTGGAAATCGTGAGATTATTGATGCGCGTCGCATCGATATACTTGATCTGGGTATAGGAGCCGCTCGCCAGAACGCCGATCTCGCCGATCGAGGTGTTCCAGCGCTTGCTGATGAGCAGGTTCGCGTCATAGCCGAGCGCCTGCGATTGATACCAGTGCAAGCCTGAAAGGCTTCCGAAGAACTGATCCTTCCTGAAGTCGAACGGCCGTTGCGAGTGCACGTCGACGAGGCCGGCAATGCCGGGCTCGACGAGTTGGGCAGTTGCCGATTTGTACACGTCGATGCGGCCGATGCTGCCCGCCGGGAAATCTTGCAACGCGACATAGCGGCCATTGCCAGTGAAAATCTCGCGACCGTCATAAGTCGTGGCGACATCGGCCAGCCCGCGGATCAACACGCCCGACGCCTCGCCTTGAGCAGAATGCACCTGCACGCCGGTGATCCGAGCCACCGACTCCGCGACCGTAACGTCAGACAGCTTGCCGATATCTTCCGCGACGATCGAATCGACGATCGAGTCGGAATCGCGCTTGATAGCCTGCGCCGAGCTCAGGCTTCGCCGAATCCCGGTGACCACGATATCTCCGCTCTTCGGCGAAGCGCCGGCGTTGGCCTGGGCGCTCGCCGCCGCATCGACAGTATCTTGAGCCCATGCCGGCGCCGCGATCCCCGCAGCGAGCGCGATCGAACTGACCAAAAGCCCCTTCAACATGTTTCCTCCCCCTCGTTTCTCATATATCAGACTTATACTACTATCGAGATATTTGCGACGCTGCAATCCCAAAGCGAAGCCAAGAGATTGCGCCCTCATAAGGGGGCGGCTACAATATATTGCTTTGATATTTATGGAGAATATGGCGATTCCATGTGCGCCGGAACAGCGCCGCATGCCGTCGCTGCAGGAAGTGGCGATGGGCGCCGCAAGCGCAATGGCGGCGCCGGCCGTCCCTGAAAGGACCCCCTACCTAAGCTGCCTCACGGGTTTGCAGCAGCGATTCAGCCGCCGCTGTCCATGGCTGAGGCTCAGCTCACATCCACCGCGCGCGTGCCCTGATATTTCAGGATATGATAATAGCCTCGCCAGTCGGATTCGGCGATCGGCAACGGCGTCGTGCCGATCGGATCGTCGATCCACTGCCTGAACTTCGCAATCCATTCCTCAGTTGATGGAACATCGGTTAGCCAATCGCCGCGCCACCAATGCTGCCATTTGCCTAGCGCGCCATAACGCTGATAGCTTTTGAGCTCATCGATCTGGGCCAACGCCGTTTCGACCTGGCGCAGTGCCTCGCCGTCATTGCCCGCCCGCACGGCGCGGACGGCGCGACAGACCGCCAGCAGCATGGCGTTGCTGTTTCGATTGACGGCCAGCATCGTCAGCACGGCGTAGCGAAAATAATCGCGCCGTTCGGGCGCTACGCGCGGCTCGATCGATTTGGCCATTTTCAACAATCGGTCCCAGCGCGGCTCGGCGGCAGCGCATGCCTCGAGTTCGCGCGCCAGGGCCTTCTCGATCCACCTTTCGGGATGCTCGTTTCCGAAGTCGAGCACACGCGGCGGCCACCATTGCGGCGATTGTCCCACCGTACGGTAATAAGGCGGGTCGATCATCGTTCGCAGCAGCAGATTTCGGGTCAATTCGTGATAATGCTGCTCGCCATATTCCATGCCGTCGCCATAGTCGTTGCCCGGCGGCATGTGCGGGAAGGCTGCGAAATAGCCGGTGTAGAAATCCACCAGCCGTTCGGCGGCGCTCGGTCCGAACTCGGTGGAGGCCCAAGCGCGATATGCGACGGCGGCATCGGCCTTAGGGACGCCGCCCCAGGCGACGTCCATCGTCGCCTTGGCCGTCATCGCCACGGCACGAAGATCGCTCACGTTGACCAGCGCGAAGCGGGTTGCCCTGGCCGCGATGAACCGGCCGAACTCGGCGTAGATGCGGTCGATCGGCACCATCTCCGAAAGCTGGTTGGCCCGGCCGTTCAGCATGGCGACGTGATAATAGAGCCCCTGCCCTTCACGAACCTGGCCATCGTCCTTGATCCAGCCCCAGCCCTCATCGGGCCATGCGCTGATCACATCGGCCGGGATGTCGAGATAGCCCTTGCGCATCAGCCCGGCGCCCTCCGACCACAGGTTGGTCACGAATTTCGCATCGGGAAAGCGCGCCCGCACGATCGCCATCTGCTCTGCAATCGCCCGCGTGATGACGGCGCCCATTTTCCGGTCGTCTCCGGCGACGCTGGGATCGAGCGCGGCATAGGGCATGTCCGAAAGGCCGCGCAGGCCGACCGTCCATAGAATTTCCTGATCGCGGCCATACAGATCGACCGCGTTCTTCCACGCGCGGCGCAGGACATCCGGATGATCGGTGAAGTTATAGGGCACCTTGTCGGGCCAGCGCACGGCGTTGACGCCGACCGGCGTCGCATGATGCTGGTTGACGATGAGCCCGCGCGCGCTCGCCGCCTTGATCTGGGGATCGTCCGGGAACGGCCAGGTGCTCGGCACCACCATGTTCGCCTTCAGGCGCAGAAGCGTCTCATAGACCTTGTCCATCACCGCGGGCGAGATGTTGGTGCGCTCTTCCGGCCTCGCCGGCGCCCATCCGGTCAGTTGATCCTCATCGTTGATGAAGAAGCCGCGATATTCGAAGATCGGCTTGGGGAAATTGCGATCGATTCCATCGGGCATGTCGATTGCGGCGCGACGCAAGGGCACGTTGTCGGTCCAGAAATACATCGGATCCACGCCGAGATAGTCCTGGCAGAACTGATAGATGGCGAAGATCGTGCCGCGCATGTCGGCGCCCGCCAAGGTGATGTGATTGCCGCGGCGGCGGAGCGAAAAGGTTTCGGGATCGCCCTTGCCTTCGGTGACGATCTCGATCGTCAGGCCGTTCCCGGTGGATGGCGCAGCGGCGAATGCCGGAGCGTGCCCCAGGACGGTCGCGATATCCCGCGCCAGATCGTTGGCCGCCAATCGCACGGGCGCGTACGGTGACGTGACGACGATCGCGATCGCCGATCCGGCCGCCGCGCTGTCGGCCTTGGCGGCGCCGGGCAAGACCGCCGAGGTGCCCACAATCGTCATTCCCTTGATCAGCTGTCGCTTGGTCACGTCCATTCGAAAATCCATTACATAAAGTTCCGGCGATCGCCGCAACGCAGCCTCGGTGGTATTCGGCCTTTTGCTTTATCGATGAAAGTGTTTCCCAATCGGTCAGCCTGGCGAGCAGCTGTTTTGGGTCACCTTTTGCTGCGGGGACCATCAAGCGACCGCTGAGGCAGGCCGTGACGCTGCAGCGCACGCACAAGATGCCGAGTGGGCGTCACTTCCCCGTTATGTACAACCTAGGCGCAAGGCAGATCGTGCGCCGCCGCCCAAGCGACACGCTGAAGGCCAACGGCGTCGGTCGGCGAGATACCGAGCTCGTCGGCCGCGGTCTCGTGGGGGCCGAACGCGCGTGGGTCCTTGCCGGTGATTTCGATGAACACCGTCAGCGCTTCGAGATAATAGCCGAAGCGGCTGGCGTGATAATGGTCATAGGCCCAGAGATCGACCTTGCCGAACTCGATGCCGTCATAGGGATTGGCATCGGCAATACCCGCGGCGATCGCGCAGTTGAACGCTTCGCCGACCGGATTGACTCGAGCGATTGCCGGCGAGGCGGCCTTGGCGCGGTCGTAATCGTGCCTCAGTTCGAGCGCCATCGCGGTGATCGGCTGGCCGTGCCAATGGCCGCTGGCGGGGAAGGTCTGGTCGGGCCGAGACCAGGTCGCGGTGAGGCTGATGTCGACCTTGGGATTACGGCTCGCGAACAGCCGCGCGAAACGGCCGGCATAGTCGATCAGGTCGGTGGCGTCGCCGGGGCGATCGCGGACCAGAACGCTCAGATCCTGCAGCACGACATGATCCCAGGCGCGGTCGACCAGCGCCTTCTTGTGCTGCCAATGCCATTTGAGCGTCTTGCCGCCCGACGTCTCCAGGCTGACGGCATAGTTGAGGCCGGCCTCCTGGGTGAACAGCTTGAATAGCGCGGGCACGCCGCCGACGCCGTCATGGTTGAGATCGGTCACGCTGTCGGCGCGGTATTTCCACACCGGCGAATGCGCGCCGTAGGTGAAGCTGTTGCCGATAAACAGGACCGTCTGGGCGGGCTCGTTGCCCTGAGCCGCGGCCGGCGCGGCGGCGAGGAATGCCGCACCGGCCGACAGCAGGGCGATGGTTCGCATGGTCACATATCTCTCCCGAACGATCACAGCGAGAAGCCGAACGAAGCGTACAGATACCGCCGATAGGGCTGATACAAAGCCCCCACATAGCCGTCAGCGGTAATACGCGGCTTCTCGTTGGTGATGTTGCGCGCGCCGATGCGGAAGCGGGCGCCGTGGAGCGCGCTGTCGCGATCGAAGCGATACTGGACGTAGAGGTTGGCGGTGAACTGGCCGTCGATGCGATAGGGCTTGCCGTCGTCGGAGAGGAAGCCGTGGTCATAGACCGTGCCGGTATATTTGCCGAACGCGCCGATCTGCACCGGCCCACTGGCCCAGGTGAGCGAGGTCGACAGCTTCCATTTCGGGCGGCCGCCATTGGCGAGCAGGTTTGCCGAATTGGTGAGCGGTGTCGCGGGATCGATATCGCCGGCGCGCCGCGCGGCATAGAGCTGCCTGACCGCATCGCCGTTGCTCCGCGAGAATTCGAGCAGACGCGCGGCATTCACATGGAAATCGAAGTCGCCGATCGCCGTATGGTGCAGCGAATAGATGAAGGCGAGGTCGAGGCCGCGCACGGTCTGCGGCAGCAGGTTGACGAACTGGTCGTTGATCGTGAGCACTTGCCCGACCGGATCGATTCCGGTGCCGGCGAAGAAATCGGCATCGTCGGCATTGGGCGCCGCGCGGACAACGTTTGGATTGCTCGATCCCTGCGTGCGCAGGAGATAATCGAGCGCCAACGCATTGCTGCCGCCGAACTGGCCGACGATGCCCTTCTGCCTGATTTCCCAATAATCCGCGGTGATCGTCACGCGGCCGAAGCGGCGTGGGATGAAGTGCGGCTGCAGCACGAGGCCGACCGACTTGTCGGTCGAGCGTTCGGGCTGGAGATCGGGATTGCCGGCGACGCGGATCGAATAGCCGACCGGTTCCGAACATTCGTTGAAATTGGCGATGCGGCCCGCGCGGACGTCGGCCTCACAGCGCAAATAATCGTTGTTGGTCGCGAGCCGCCCATATTCGCCGGCGTGAAGCTGTTCGAGGTTGGGCGCACGGAAGCCCTTCGACCACGAGCCGCGGATGCGAAGGCCGTCGATCACGTCCCACGCGCCCGCTGCCTTGGGCCGGAAGATCGAGCCGAAATCGCTGTAATGCTCGTAGCGGCCGGCAAGCTGCAACTCGACGCTGCGGACCAGCGGCACATGCATGTCGGGCGCAATCACCGGCACCGCGAACTCGCCATAGGCCGAGAAGACGTTGCGCGAGCCGAAGGTGTCGGGGGTTGGACTGACGGCGGCGACATTGCTCAAGTTGGTCTCGCCGGTCACCGCGTCGGTGAAGGTGATCGTGCCGTCGAGATTGGGATCGCGCTGGTCCTCCTGCGTCTCGTGGCGGAACTCGATGCCCACCGCGAGACCGAGATCGCCGCCGGGCAGCGCCAGCAAATCGGCGCGCGAGGCCTTGAGGTCGGCCAGCGTCAACGTCGTTCGGTCGGCACGGCGCAGCTTGAACATCATCGGCTTGACCGAGGCCGCCGAACTCGGGGTGCAATCGCCGACGCTGTAATTGCCGCCGCACCCGCCGCCGTTGAACGGGTTATAGGCATCGGGCGTCGCCAGCGCGAGCTGCTGCTGGAGCAGGGTCGAATTGACCGCGTCGGACAGGTCGACCGATTTGGCTTCCGAATAGGTCAGCGCCGATTCCCAGTCGAACCCGGCAAGCTTGCCCTTGAACCCGCCGACAAAGCGCGACTGGTGCCCGGTCACGTCGACATATTGCGGGCCGGTATCGACGAAGCGGTAGCGCACCAGCGTGATCGGCAGGCCCTCGGCGGGCACATTGCTGAGCCCGGCGAGGCGATTGGGGTTGGGCGAGCCGTCGGGCAGCGTCTCGGCGCCGAACGGATTCCAGTAATTCGATGCCGGGACGGTCAGCGAATTGAGCAGGATGACCGGCGGCTGCACGCGATGCGACGCGGCGCGATAATAGCCGAGTTCGGTGAAGAAGGTGACCTTGTCCGACAGATCGTAATGGCCGGTCGCATAGAGGTTGACGCGGTTGATCGCCGCGCGAACAGTGGTGCCCACGGCGTCGTCGAAGCGCAGATCGGGATTCTTGCCGTAGGAAATCGCGTTCTTGCCGATGCACATGCCCTGGCCCAGTTCGGCGGTGCAGCCGTCGATCGTGTCGGGTTGGATGTGGAAGGCGCCGGCGTTCGACGTAATCGTCTTGCCGTTGAGCTTGACGCCCTTGCCGTTGAGCACGCTGAACCCCGCGAACGGCGTGTAGCTCGATCGGTTTTCCGGATCGGTGCTGTCGGCATAGCCGGGGACGTCGGCGAAGAAGGGTTCGAAATTGTTGCTCGCCGTCCAGGGTTCGTCGGAAGCGAGCATCGCGGTGCGATGGGTGAATTCGCCCATCAGCGTGATGTTGCCGCGCCCCTGGGCGAAGTTCTTGCCGGCGAGGAAGTCGGTCGAATATTCGCGCAAATGCGTGCCCTCGGCGCCGCCATATTGCGCGTTGAGCTTGAGCCCCTCGAAATCGTCCTTGAGCACCACGTTGACCACGCCCGCCACTGCGTCGGCGCCGTAGATTGCCGCGGCGCCGTCGCGCAGCACCTCGAGCCGTTCGAGGCCCGCGACGGGAAGAGCGTTGGCGTTGTAGGTCAGCACCGGCACGTTGGCGATGCCCGCCTGACTCACCGGATGCTGCACCATGCGGCGGCCGTTGATGAGCACCAAAGTGTTGCCCGCGCCGAGGTTGCGCAGATCGATCGAGCTGACGTCGCCGCGCGCCGCGTTGCTGGTCTGCGGATTGTTCGACGGGTTGAAGTCGACGTCGCCCATCTGCGGGATCGAGCGCAGCAGCTCGTCGCCCGATACCGCGCCGGTCGCGGCGATCTGGTCGGCGTCGACCACGCTGACCGGCAGCGCCTCGGTCACCTTGCTGCCGCGAATCTGCGTGCCGACGACGACGATGTCGGGCGCGGGCGGCTGCGCCGCGGCGTCACCGGCCTGCTGTGCCGGCGGATCGGCCGGCGCGGTCTGCGCCTGCGCGGCCGAAGCCAGCGCGGTGAGCGCGGTCGTCGCCAGAATGGCGGCCCTCGAAATCCTCATTGCATCCTCCCTGTATCTGTTGCCGGTTGTCCCGGCGATCACCTGTTCAAATCATCACGACATCGGCACGGCCGGCCTCGACCTCCTCGATTTCCGCGGGATCGCCGGCCATCGCGCGGTCGAACAAGGCCTGGTCGAACGCGCCCTCCCATTTGGCGACGACGATCGTCGCCACCGCGTTGCCGACGAAATTGGTGAGGCTTCGGCATTCGGACATGAAGCGGTCGACCCCGAGGATCAGCGCCATCCCCGCGACCGGCACCGAGGGCACGACCGACAGCGTCGCGGCGAGGGTGATGAACCCCGCGCCGGTGACCCCGGCCGCGCCCTTCGAACTCAGCATCGCGACCGACAGCAGCAGCAGTTGGTCGCCGAGCGACAGGTGCGTGCCGGTCGCCTGGGCGATGAACAAGGCCGCGAGCGTCATGTAGATGTTGGTGCCGTCGAGGTTGAACGAATAGCCGGTCGGCACGACCAGGCCGACCACCTGCTTGGCGCACCCAGCGCGCTCGAGCTTTTCGAGCAGGCTGGGCAGCGCCGCTTCGGACGACGAGGTGCCGAGCACCAGCAGCAATTCGGCCTTGAGATAGCGCAGCAGCCCGACGATCGAGAAGCCGCAGAGCCGCGCCACTGCGCCGAGCACGACGAGCACGAACAGCAGGCTGGTCAGATAGAAGGTGCCGACCAAGGCGGCCAGGCTGGCGAGGCTGGCGATACCGTATTTGCCGATGGTGAAGGCGATCGCGCCGAATGCGCCGATCGGCGCGAGCTTCATCAGGATGTGGACCAGCCGGAACACCGCGAGGCTCGCCGATTCGAGCACGTCGAACACCGGCTTGCCCTTGTCGCCGATCAGTGCCAGCGCGATGCCGAACAGCACCGCGACGAACAGCACCTGCAGGATGTCGCCGCCGACCAGCGCGCTCGCCAGCGTGGTCGGAATGATGTTCATGACGAAGCCGGTGACGGTCTGGTCGTGGGCGTGCGCGGCATATTGCGCGACCGCGCCGGGATCGAGCGTCGCCGGATCGACGTGCATGCTCGCGCCTGTCTGGAAGACGTTGGCGACGATCAGGCCGAGAACCAGCGCCAGCGTCGAGAAGAACAGGAAATAGGCGAATGCCTTGGCGGCGACGCGGCCAACCGAGACGAGATCGCGCATCCCGGCGATGCCGGTGACGACGGTGAGGAAGATCACCGGCGCGATGACCATCTTGACGATCTTGATGAAGCCGTCGCCGAGCGGCTTGAGGCTTTCGCCGAGATGCGGCGCGAACTGCCCGACCGCCGCGCCGATCACGATCGCGGCCAGCACCTGGACGTAAAGATGGCGGTAGAACGGCCGATGCGTCGGCTGCCGGAGGCCATCGGTTGGCCGCATCATCAACAATCCCCTCCGCCGGTTGGCTGTGCACGCTCTGCTGGCGATCTCGGCAGGCTAGTCGCGACCGGCGCGGGGGCAATCGAACTATGGTGTTCCAGTAACTATTTGAATAATCATCATTATATAACTGAATGGGTTTGATAATGTGCGAATAGGCGCACATCATCTCTAGACGTTGTGCGGATATTCGCACAGTGTCGAGCCGAAGGGAGAATCAACGATCGCGCGCCGAATCACCTTGTTGCTCGCGGCGATCGCGCTGCTGGGCGGGCTTGCGACCTGGGCGGCGGGAAGCTTTGCCGGCAGCCGGGCGATGGCCGCACTCGATCGCAATGCGCGCGCCTCGGCGACGCTGCACGGCGCGGTGCTGCGCAGCGAGCTCGAGAAGTTCCGCCTCGTGCCGACCGCGCTTGCCGGCGATCCCGAAGCGCGCGCCGCGCTTATCGGACACGATGCCGCGATTCGATCGTTCGATCGCCGGCTCGAGCAGCTGAGCGGCAGCATCCACGCCGCTGCCATCTATCTGATCGACGCCAAGGGGCGAACGATCGCGGCGAGCAACTGGAACCTGCCGACCAGCTTCGTCGGCTCCAACTATCGCTTCCGCGCCTATTTCCGTGAGGCGCTGGCGCAGGGCGAATCGGAGCAGTTCGCGCTCGGCACGGTCAGCCGCCAGCCGGGCCTTTATCTCGCGCGTCGCGTCGATGCCGGTACGACGCGCGGCGTGATCGTCGTCAAGGTCGAGTTCAACGCGATGGAGGCTGATTGGGCGCAATCGGCCGAGCCCGCCTTCGTCACCGACCAGCGCGGCATCGTGCTCGTCACCAGCGTTCCCGGTTGGCGCTTTCTCACCGAAGGCACGCTGCCGCTCGATCAGCGCCGGGCGATCCGCCGCAATCTCGATTTCGGCGATGCGCCGCTCGCCCCGCTGCCGATCGTGCCCGAGCGCGGCCGCCACCCGGCACTGGTCGATGCGCGCATCAGCCCGACGGGTCCGCCGCAAGCCTATCTCGAAACCACCGCGCCGACGACGCTCGAAGGCTGGACGCTGCATGTGTTGACCCCGGTCGGCACGGTCGTCTCGAACGCGGCGACCAGCGCTCGACTGGCGACCGCCTTGGCGTTCGTGCTGATCGCGGTCGGCGTCTGGGCGGTCGAGCGCCGGCAGCATCAGGCCCGCCAGCGTGCGATCGAAGCGCTCGCCGCACGCGCGACGCTGGAGCGCGAGGTCGATGCGCGGACGCGCGAGCTGAGGCTCGCCAACGAGCAGCTGCAGGTCGAGATGGCCGACCGCATGGCGAGCGAAGCGCGGCTGCAGGAGGCGCGCGATCAGCTCGTCCAGGCCAACAAGCTCGCCTCGCTGGGGCAGATCGCCGCCGGCGTCGCGCATGAGATCAACCAGCCCGTGGCGGCGATCAGCAGCTATGCGCACAACGGGCGGCAATGCCTCGATCTCGGCCGTCCCGCCGACGTCGAGGACAGCCTCGCCTCGATCCAGGCGATGACCGAGCGGATCGGCGCGATCACCGGCGAGCTGCGCGGCTTCGCGCGCAAGGCGAGCGGCCGGATCGGCGATGTGCGGCTCGATGACGCGATCGACGGCGCTTTGCTGCTGCTGCGCGACCGAATCGCCCGCCAGCAAGTGACGGTCGAGCGCGCCGCGCCCGAAGCGCTGACAGTCCGCGCCGAACGCATCCGGCTCGAGCAAGTGCTGGTCAATCTGCTGGGTAACGCGCTCGACGCGCTGGCCGAGCAGCCGCGCCCGGTCATCACCATTCGCGCTTCGGCGAATGGGCAATGGGTCGATGTCGAGATCGCCGACAATGGCCCTGCCGTTTCGCCGGACATCGCCGCATCTTTGTTCAAGCCCTTCAACAGCTCGAAGGAGGACGGCCTTGGGCTGGGCCTCGTCATTTCGCGCGACATCATGACCGATTTCGGCGGCGAGCTTGTCCATGTTCCTGCCGAACGCGGCGCGACCTTCCGGCTTCGGATGCTGCAGGCATGACCGCCGCTGAGGCGCCTTGTCGCACGGTAGCGTTCGTCGACGACGATGCCGATCTGCGCCGCGCCAACGCCAAGAGCCTCGAGCTCGCCGGCCACGACGTGCGCCTTTTCGACGCCGCACCCGCTGCGTTGGCGGCGATCGGGCCCGATTTCGCCGGCGTGGTGGTCAGCGACCTGCGTATGCCGGGAATGGACGGCATGCAGTTGTTCCGTGCGCTCCAGCGCACCGATCCCGAGCTGCCGGTGATCCTCATCACGGGCCACGGCGATGTCGAAACCGCGGTCGCTGCGATCCGCGAAGGCGCCTATGATTTCATCACCAAGCCTTTCTCCCCCGACGTTCTGCTGCGCTCGATCGCGCGCGCGCTCGATCGGCGCCGGCTGACGCTCGACAATCGTCGGCTGAGGCGCGAGGCCGAGCGCGCGGCGGCGAGTTCGGTGCTGATCGGTCGGTCGCCGGCGATCGAGCAATTGCGGCGCACGATCGACCAGCTCGGCGATACCGATGTCGATATCCTGATCGAGGGCGAGACCGGCACCGGCAAGACGCTGGTGGCGACGCTGCTCCATCGCACCAGCAGGCGTCGCGCCCGGCCGCTCTCGACGGTCGATTGCGGCGCGCTGCCGGTGTCGCTGATCGACAGCGAGCTGTTCGGTCATGTCGCCGGCGCCTTTCCCGGCGCGCAGCACAGCCGCACTGGCCGGATCGAGGCGGCCGAGTTCGGCACGCTGCTCCTCGACGAGATCGATGCGCTGCCGCTCGGCGTCCAGCCCAAGCTGCTGCGCGCGATCGAGGATCGCGTCATCACCCCACTCGGCGCCAACGAGGCGCGTGCCGTAGATGTCCGCATCGTCGCCGCGAGCACCCGCGATCTGCGCCATATGGCCGCCGAGGGCCGCTTCCTCGCGCCGCTGCTCTATCGCCTCAACGGCGTGGTGCTGCGCCTGCCGCCGCTGCGCGAACGGCGCGAGGACCTGCCTTTGCTTTTCGATCATTTTTTGCAGGATGCCGCGCGCCGCCTGCGCCGCGAAGCGCCGGCAATGACGGCCGGGCATTGGGCGACGCTGGCCGATCACGACTGGCCGGGCAACGTCCGCGAGCTGATCCATTATGCCGAGCGCGTGGTGCTCGGCCTCGACGACCGGTCGCTCGGCCCCAATGCCGGCGGCGCCACACTCGCCGATCGCGTCGCGCAATTCGAAGCGACGCAGTTGCGCAAGGCGCTAGCCGATCACAATGGTCGCGTCGGCGCCGCGATTTCCGCGCTCGGTATTCCTCGCAAGACCTTTTACGATAAGCTCAAACGCCACGGTATCGATCCCGCGACGTGGCGGCGGCGGTCGTAAAGAGACAGAGAAATTCCTACGCCGATCTTGGGCCACCGACTCATGGCCCCGTCACCGGCTTCGACGATGCAATCGAAGTCCTCGGCGTCGCTCCAGCTCCCGGCCATCGGAGGCGAGCAACTCGACGTCGGTAGCGGATCGCCGTCAAGCGCGATCAGACGAACCGCCGATCCGTAACGCGCCCCGTTTTCGGTCATGTAATGCCGTGCCGCGAGATTCCTTGACCTGCCGGCCGCTCACATTTGTCGCTTGGCCTCTTCTCGATCTCGGCAGTCCCGGGAAGGGCAAAGGCGAGAAGAAAAATGGACAGCGCGAGAACATATTGGGTCAGGGTGACACCAATATTGAAGGGAAACCAGATGGTGGGAATGCCCAGCTGAGAAAGCTCGTTGACGAACAGGGCAATCGCAATCAGCAACATCGTCGCCAAAGCCAATGGTTTACGCTCGCCGCGCACGGCTACGCGTATCGCGATGACCGCGAACAGGATGATAAAGACAATGCGGGCAACGGCAATCATGGCAGTCAGGCGCGCGATGGCTCCGATGACTCTTGCTGCCCATGCGGCAACAGCGCAACCCAGAACGACCGATCGATCGCGCCCCTCGGTCCATTCGTTCCAGGCCGCGGTCCATGCAAGCATGGCGAGTGGCGAGAGGATGACGGCGTTCTGACGATCGAGCGTGGATGCACCGAGCAGGTCCGTCCAGGCCGAGATCGCGTTGCCCAACCGAAGGCATGCTGTCGCGACGAGGGCGATCGCCAGCCACCGCGCAAAGTTGGGCCTGGCGGTCGATGATGCGGCCGCCAGCGCGATGCCGGCAAGCAGAACCATCATGATCGGTATCACGATCTCGACGATGTATCCGGCGATGGTTCTCATCCATTGCGCTCGATACAGCCTCTCGCCAAATGCCGCCGTGGCGAGCGTCGGAACGCTTCTCAGCCCGCCGCTGATCTCGTTGCGGCCGAGACCCGGCTGCATGAACGTCCGGATCGCGAGCACGCCGGAACGCTGATCGGCATCTCGTGGAAGCGCGACGAGAAAGGGACGGGCGCCGATGACTTTCGGGTCAGCACCGAGCTTGCCGATGCCTCCGATCGGCCGACCGTTCCAGAACATCTCGTAGCCATCGTCAACCATGGTTGGTCCGAGCAGCACCAGATCGCCTTGCGCCGGCAAGGCGACCCGCCGACGGTACCAGCCATATTCCTCGAGGTCGGGGTGCCCATGAGCGCGCCAACCCGCAAGCCATCCCGGCAAGCCGACATCATCATCTCGATTGCTTGGCAGCGACACCAGATCGAGCCGATCCCAACTGCGATCGTCGATCTGCGGATCGGCCCATTGCAGGTTGTCGCCGGGATGGAAGCGCCATGCTCCATCCAGGGCGATCGCCGGACCGGTCGGATCGGGCCGCCCACCGATCGCGAGCACCGCCACGACAATCCCCAGCATGGCCAATGCCAGAAGGCAGAACGAAAGCGAAAGCCGTCTCGACAAACCGGTCTCCTGACGTTCGATGCGGCACCTCGGTGGGCGTGATCGATTCTAACCTTTTATACGGTTATATTGTAGAAATGGCTGCAGCAAGCGAAATGGTGGGTATGGCGGAGCAAGCGCGAGTTTCGGCGGGGATCGGCGGCAGCCTGGCGCTGGAGTTCGCCAATACGGCGGGTTGGCATCTTGCCCCTCAGCCGGTCGAGCGGCTCGGAAGCTGGCGCGACATGGTCCACTGGGCGGCGGAACTGAAGCTCATCGAACCCGATCAGGTGGACGATCTCTTGCGCGTGACGGTCGAGATCGGACCGGCGCTCGAGCTCAGGGAGGCGATCTTCCGGATCGGCGTCGCGGTGGCCCGCGACAACAAGCCTGAGGAAAGCGACCTGAACACCGTTTTGAGGCATGCTTCCGGCCCGCCGCCGATCGCGGTCTGGTCTGGCGGATCACTGTCATGGCGCTTTCAAGGCGAGAGCGCCATGCCGCAACTGCTCGGCATCGTTGCGCGCGATGCCGTGGCCCTCCTGGCCAGCGACCGCGTTACTAGGCTGCGCTTGTGTGCAGGCAGCAATTGCGGGTGGCTTTTCATCGACGAAAGCCGCGGCAAGCCGCGAAGATGGTGCTCGATGAGCGATTGCGGCAACCGTTCCAAAGCGCGGCGCGCCTACGCTCGGCGCAAGGCTTAACGATAGGAAAACACTTCGCCGCGTCGCTTCCCGGCGACATTTCGATATATCCGGCTAAGACCGACCCGCATCTGCCGCATCTCACACTCTCGCGATGGCGCAAGATGTGCTATCGCTCACCTTCCTTGCCGCCAGTTCGTGCGGGCGGAGTCGGACCTCCCACTTGTCCGCCCGCTCCGCCCCGGTCTCGAACGAACAGGAGAGCGATCCAGATGACGAGCAACGAAGTCACCCGACGAGACATGCTGACCGTCGCCGCCGTGGGAACGGGCGCGCTCGTCGGCGGTTCGTTTCCGACCGAGCCGGCCTCGGCAGCGGAGCCGGCCAAGACGGGACAGGGACTGATGGACATCTCGCTTCGCGTGAACGGCACCGGCCACCGCCTGTCGCTCGACCCGCGCACGACCTTGCTCGACGCCTTGCGCGAGCATCTGCACCTGACAGGCACCAAGAAAGGGTGCGATCACGGGCAATGCGGCGCTTGCACGGTCCATATCGATGGGCGGCGGGTGAATTCCTGCCTGACGTTGGCGGCAGTGGCCCAGGGCGCCGACATCACCACGATCGAGGGACTGGGCGACCCCGATCACCTGCACCCGATGCAGCAGGCGTTCCTGGAGCATGACGGCTATCAGTGCGGCTATTGCACCTCGGGCCAGATCATGTCCGCGACCGCCATGCTGAAGGAGCCGTGGGGGGCAAGCGACGCCGACATCAAGGAAGCGATGAGCGGCAATATCTGCCGCTGCGGCGCCTACAAGAACATCCTGGCCGCGATCCGCCAGGTCCGAACCGCGTGAAGGAGCTGTCCCATGGAACCCTTCACCTTCTCGCGCGCCGCCGATCCTGCCGAGGCCATCAAGGCGGGCGCGGCTGCCTCGACCGCCCAGCAGGGCGCCGAAGTGCGCTTCGTCGCCGGCGGCACCACGCTGATCGACCTGATGAAGCTCGATGTCGAAACGCCGTCGCGGCTGGTCGATATCAATCATCTGCCGCTGGCGAAGGTCGAGCGCACGCCCGATGGCGGGCTGAAGATCGGCGCGCTGGTGCGCAATTCGGATCTCGCCAATAACGCCGACGTGCAACGCGATTACGCCGTGCTGTCGCAGGCGTTGTTGTCCGGCGCGTCGGGGCAGCTCCGCAACATGGCGACGACCGGCGGCAACCTGCTGCAGCGCACGCGCTGCGTCTATTTCCGCGACACCGACACGCCCTGCAACAAGCGCGAGCCCGGCAGCGGCTGTTCGGCGATCGATGGCTTCAACCGCCCCCTGGCGGTGCTCGGCACCAGCGACCATTGCATCGCCACCAACCCGTCCGACATGAACGTCGCGCTGACCGCGCTGGAAGCCGTGATCGTCATCCGCGGGGTGCGCGGCGAACGCAACGTGCCGATCGGCGAGTTCTTCCTGTTGCCGGGCGACACGCCCAGCCGGGAGACGGTGATGGAGCCGGGCGATCTCATCACCCATGTCTTGCTCCCGCCGCCCCGTCAGGGCGCGCGTTCGCATTACCTCAAGCTGCGCGACCGCGCGTCCTACGAGTTCGCGCTGGCCTCCGCTGCGGTGGTGCTGGCGAGCGACGGCGGCGCGATCCGCCATGCGCGCGTGGCACTCGGCGGCGTCGGCACGCGGCCATGGCGCTCGCCGGAAGCCGAAGCGGCGCTCGTCGGCAAGCCCGCGAGCCGCGCCACCTTTGCCGCCGCGGCGAAAGCGGCGATGCGCGACGCCAGACCGCAAAGTCAGAACGGCTTCAAGATCGAGCTTGCGAAGCGCTGCCTCTCCAGCGCGCTCGCCACGGCTGCAGCCTGACGGAGAACGGATATGTCATCTGATGCCGCCACTCCTCCGCAATCCGCCGTTGGCCGCGCGACCGTTCGCATAGATGGTCCGCTGAAGGTCAGTGGAGCGGCGCGCTATACCTCGGATTTCCACTTTCCGGACATGCTGTATGCGGTGCCGGTCTGCGCCACCATCGCCAGCGGCACGATCGCGGCGATCGACACTGGCCTCGCCGAGGCGATGCCCGGAGTCCGCAAGGTCTATACGCGGCACAATATCGGCAAATTCTATCGCGTGCCCACATCGGGAGATGCGATCATCGACGAGCGTCGTCCGCCGCTCGAAGACGATACGATCCGCTATTACGGCCAATATGTCGCGCTGGTGGTGGCCGACACGTTCGAGCACGCCACTGCGGCCGCCCGCAAGATGAAGATCAGCTACGCCGCGACCAAATCGAACGTCGCGATGACGCTTTCGCCCGAGGAAAAGCCCGAGGTCAAAACCGAACGCGGTGCCCCGGGTGGTGCGTTCACCGCCGCGCCGGTGACGATCGATCATACCTACAGCACGCCGATCGAGACGCACAGCTCGATCGAGCTGCACGCCAGCGTTGCCACCTTCGACGGCACGCATTTCACGCTCTACGAGACGACGCAGGCGGTGGGCAATTTTCACCAGGTGCTGGCCCAGATGCTGGGCGTGCCGAATGAGAATGTCCGCGTCGTCACCGAATTCCTCGGCACCGGCTTCGGCGGCAAGCTGTGGCCCTGGCCGCAATCCTTGCTCGCCGCCGCCGCGGCCCGAGACCTGCGCCTGCCGATCAAGCTGGTGGTGACGCGGCAGATGGATTTCGAATCGACCGGCCATCGGCCGCATACGCAGCAACGTATCCGCCTGGGCGCCGCGAAGGACGGCAAGCTGGCTTCGCTGCGGCACGATTATACCTACTCGCGCGCGCTGCTCAGTGATTACAGCGAGAATTGCGGCGAATCCAGCGGCTTCATGTATTCGACGCCGAACCTCAGCGTCACCGAGGCCTTCGCGATCCGCAATGTCGGCGTCGCCACCTCGATGCGCGGCCCGGGCGCGGTTCCGGGCATGTACGCGCTGGAATCGGCAATGGACGAGCTGGCGATCGCGTTGAAGATGGACCCCGTCGAGTTGCGCCTCAGGAACGAGCCGGCGATCGACGAGAGCAAGAACATTCCTTTCTCCTCGCGCCACCTCAAGGAGTGCCTGACCACTGGCGCCGAAAAGTTCGGCTGGGCGCGGCGGACGCCCGAAATCGGCTCGATGCGTGACGGCGACACGATCCTCGGCTGGGGCATGGCAGCCTGCACCTGGATGGCGGCGCGCTGGGCTGCCGAGGCGAGCGTGATGTTCAACGCCGACGGGACGGTCCGTGTCGCCAGCGGAACGCAGGACATCGGCACCGGCACCTACACGGTTCTGGCGCAAATGGCGTCGCAATTGACCGGCGTCGATATCGACAGGATCAAGGTGGTGATCGGCGACAGCAGCCTGCCGCCCGGCCCGTTGTCCGGCGGCTCGATGGCCACTGCATCCCTCGTTCCTGCAGTGGCGCAGGCAGCGCGAGCAGCGATCGGGAACCTGCTCGCCGCTGCCGGCGAGGCCGATAGCCATTTCGCCGGCCTTCCCGCCGAACAGCTCGATTTCAATGACGGCCGAGTCCACCGCAAGGATCAACTGCCCAGCGAAGGCCAGCGCTTCGAAGAGGTTCTGGCGTCGGCGCGGCTGGGTCATGTCGAAGGCCGCGGCAAATCGGAAGGTACGTTCAGCGACAAGAACCCGACCGTTTCGATGCACTCGTTCGGCGCGCATTTCGTCGAGGTCGCCTGGCAGCCGGCAATCGCCCGGCTGCGCGTCAACCGCACGCTGACCGTCATCGACGCCGGTCGCATCGTCAATCCGCTCACCGGCCGCAACCAGATCGAGGGTGCGGTCACGATGGGGATCGGCATGGCGCTGTTCGAGGAGACGCATTACGACCAGCGCAATGGCATGCCGGTCAACAGCAACCTCGCCGACTATATCATGGCGACCCACGCCGACACGCCGCCGATGGAGGTGATCTTCCTCGATTACCCCGACATCCATCTCAACGAGATGGGCGCACGCGGCATCGGCGAGATCGGGCTGGCGGGCGTAGCCGCGGCCATTACCAACGCTGTCTATCACGCAACGGGCGTGAGAGTGCGCGATCTGCCGGTGCGTATCGAAGACCTGCTGGTGTCCCAGGTCGCGGCCTGATCGGGGCGGATGGAGACTGCTCGGATGCTCGCCAACACCGCGGCCCTAGCCCCTCGACCAGTCGCGACGGGCGGCGCGATGACAAGCGCGCCCACGGCAACGCCGGTGGAGATCCTTCACCTGCTGGTCGACAGCACGCGCATCGGGCACAGGGGCGTGCTCGCGACGATCACCGACCTGACGGGAAGCGGCGCACGCGCGGTCGGTGCGCACATGGCCGTGCTGAACAATGGGTCCAGCGCCGGCTCCTTCTCGAGCGGCTGCGTGGAGCAAGCGATCGTCGCCGAGGCGCTCCAGGTCCTTCGTGAAGGGCATTCCCGCACCATGCGGTTCGGGCAAGGATCGCCTTATATCGATATCAGGCTGCCCTGCGGCGGCGGCATGGATGTGCTGTTCCTCGCCGATCCGGCGCCGGACGCGCTGGAGCGTGCGGTCGCCAGTCTCGATGCGCGGCGTCCGGTTGCACTCTGTCTGGACCCTGCTGCCGGACGGCTCACCGCCTCGTTCGCCCCTCCGGCAAGACCAACCGGCTGGAGAAGCGGCACCTTCGCCGTCCGGCATCTCCCGACATTGCGGCTGGTCCTGCTTGGCCATGGGGCGGAAATGCTGACGTCGCTAAAGCTCGCTCGCAGCTTCGGCGCCGATGTCGAGCTTTACTCGCCCGACCGCGACATCGTCGAAGCCGGAAGCGCCGCGGGCGTCGCTTCCGTGCGGCTCAACGCCGCCGACAGCCCCTTGGAGTTGCAAGGCGATCCATGGACGGCCTTCCTGTTCCTATTCCATGACCATGACTGGGAACCGCCGCTCATCCGAAAGGCGCTGGAAACCGCCTCCTTCTGGGTCGGGGCGATGGGAAGCCGGCGCACGCACGCGGCCCGCTGTGCCGCGCTGGCCGCCCATGGCGTTTCCGATAGCGCAATTGCCCGAGTGCGCGGGCCGGTCGGTCTCATCCCTGAATCGCGTGATCCCGCGACGCTCGCTTTGTCCGCATTGACCGAAATCGTCGGTGCATATCGCGCGTTGGCGTGATTCCCCTGAAGGTCTCAATACCTGCCATCGCGACCGCGCCAACGCTTCCGGCCGAATTGGCGCCACTGGCACTTCGATCTGTCGCTTGTGTGCACCGCTCGACCGGCATTCCTCGAATGTTTTGGCGATCACGAGTTGTCGCTCCCCTGAGAAGGGAATATCCTGCGATCACAAAATGAGAATGCAGAGAGGGACGCTGCGGCCTTCCTCCCCGCCCACGCCAGAGGGAGGAAAAATGCAAATCTCCATGAAAGCACTGCTCCTGACAGGTAGCGCTATCTTCTTCGCAACCAGCGCCGCCGCGCAGGATGCCACGGCCGCGCAACCACCGGAAGGGGCGGCACCGCAAAGCACCGGATCGCCTGCCACCAGCCAGACACAAGCTGCGACCTCGCCGGATCAGACGAATAACGAAGCGGCACCGATGCAGGACATCGTCGTCACCGGCAACACGTCGGGCAAGCGCACCTTGTTCGATTCATCGTCCGACGTGACGCTGGCGAGCGCGGCCGACATCCAGCGCAAGGCACCGCGCTCGACGGCCGAGGCGCTCGAGCTCGTCCCCGGCATCTTCGTCGAGGGCACTGCGGGCGCGGTCTCGAACAATTATTCGGTGCGCGGCCTGCGCGGCGGCGCGCAGACCTTCATCCAGCTCGAGGAAGACGGCCTGCCAATCATCTATGGCGGCGGCGGCGCCGACGAATATTTCCAGAACGACATCACCATCGACCGGCTGGAATCGGTCGAGGGCGGCACCTCGGGCATCCTCGCCGTCAATGGCGCGGCGGCGACGATCAATTTCATCTCGCTGAAGCCCGATTTCGATCGAGCGACCTCAATGGTCCGCTTCACCGGCACGAGCTACGGCGAAGGCCGGGCGGACGCCTATTTCTCGGCGCCAATCGCCGACAATCTGGCGTTCAACGTCGGCGGCTACGTCACGTCCAATCCGGGCTTCCGCAAATCCTCGTTCAATTATCGAACCTACCACATCAAAGGGATGCTCGAATATCGCTTCGGCAATGGCGGTTATGCGCGGCTGACGCTCAAGAGCGGCAACCAGCATGACGCTTATTACGCCGACATGCCGTTCACCGCGGACGACAACGGCCATATCGGCGACGTTCCCGGGCTGAACGGCAGCCGCGACAACATTGCCGGCCGATCCTTCGCCAATATCGGCCAGCCCGATTCGTGCTTCACCGGCACCTGCGTCCGCAATTTCAGCCTCAGCCAGGGCATCCACACCACGACGACGCAATATCGTGGCGACATCGAAGCGCCGCTGGGAGACTCGCTCAAGCTGTTCGCGCACGCCCGTTACCTGCGCGCGACGTTCGACTTCAACGGCATTTTCCCGGGCTCGAACGGCCAGCCGCCCGCCTCGGCGGTGACCTATCTGACGCCGGGCGCCTCACCGATTTCCGACCTCTTGACCGCGGGATTGGCCGCCTTCCCCGGCACGGCGCGCTTCGGCATCCGCAACACGCTGACCGGTGTGGTGATCCCGTCGAGCGACACCGCGACGCTGAACGCGCTCAACGGCAACGGCCTGCTGCAGGAAACCGTTCTTAACCACCAGACGACCAAGACGCGCGATTTCGGCAGCAATTTCGGCATCACCTGGGATGCCTCGGGCGGCGCGATTGACAATTCGCTGACCGTCGGCGGCATGTATTACAACGTCCGCCGTCGCGACAATCAATCGGCGGTATCGACCGTCATCAATGACGTCACCAACAATTCGGCGATCTATGACGTCGTCGCCCTGGATGGCGCCAACAATGTGCTTGGCCAGCTGACGAATAACGGCCAGATCAGCTACGGCAATTGGGGCCAGGGCATCTTCCACGATCATATCGAATCGATCTCGGCCTATTTCAACGATGAGCTCAAGATCGGCGAGAACCTGCACATCGACTTCGGCTTGCGCTACGAGCACGAGCACGATTCGGTCGATTTCGGCAATGCCGCCAGCCCCAACGGCGCGGTGCAACCCGGCACGCCCGGCATCGTCACCGATCTCGGCGCGACCTTCGACGGCACCTACACGCACAAGGAGGCGAGCTATAATCACCTCGCCTGGACGGCGGGCGTCAACTATCAGTTGACCAATAACGTCGCCTTGTACGCCCGATACGCGCGCGGCTTCCAGACCAATGGCGGCAATTCGGGCGGCGCCGCGAGCAAGCCGGCCAATCTGACGCTGTACGAGGCCGGCGCGCGGCTCCAGACGGGCTTCATCATCGGCTCGCTGGTCGCCTTCCGCACCGAATTCCGTAACCAGTTCTACACCTTCACCAATCCCGACAATCCGGCGATCCAGAACACCGCCCAGGCGGACGACAATATAAACGGCGTACAGCTCGACGTCGACCTGAAGCCGGTCGATTTCTTCACCCTGTCGGTATCGGGCGTCTATCAGGAGCCGAAGCTCGTCAACCTGCGCTTCAACGGCGCGCCGCAGCCGGGCTTCAACGGCAACACGCCGGAGCGCACGCCCAAGGAACTGCTGACGGTCACCCCGGTTTTCGAGCTGCCCGGCGGGTGGGGCGAGATCTACGGCCGCTACAAATATATCGGCAAGATCTACGCCGATGCGGGCAACGGCGTCGCGCTGCCATCCTATGGCGTGTTCACGATCGGCGCGTCGATCAACCTGACCGACAAGATCAACCTCAACGTCAGCGTCGATAATTTGACCAATGTCGACGGCTATACCGAGGGCAATCCGCGGCAGGGCCAGACGCAGTCGATCGTCAACGGCTATTTCTACGGCCGCAGCATCATCGGCCGCAACGCGCTCGCGAGCCTGACTTTCAAGTTCTAGCCGGAAGCGGCAGCCCGGCGCCGCCGGTCCGCCGCTTGCGCGAAAGGAGGGTCATGCGAGGTCGGTTCGTCGTTCACGCGCTGGCTGCGCTCGCCGCGTGTGCCATGCCGCTCGAAGCGCAGACACCGAAGCGGGTGTTCGGCCGGCAGGAAGGCCTCAACGTCAACAGTTTCGTGCGCCAGGGGGCCGTCGCCGCGCATATCGTGCTTCGCTCGGGCAGCGAGCCGCGCGTGATCGTCGCCTTTCCGGCAGGCAATAGCGGGGCGGGCTTGTGGTTCGACACGCTGGGCAAGGCGGCAGAATGGCGGATGACTGCGCCGGCGCGGCCAGTGACGATGCGAGACAGCCGCGGCCGGGCGCTCCATGGCGTGACGTTCACCGCAAGCATCGCCGCGCCGCGGCTGCAGGTCCGGCAGGCGGTGCTGTCGAGCATTCGCGTGCTGCGCGATTATCAAGCGCTCGGCACCGCGCCGGCCGAGGTGTTGACGTCCGCCAAGACGCAAGCCGGCACGCTGGTCTGGGCGCGCGATCGCCTCGACGGTGCGCCCGGCTACAAGTTGTCGGTAAAGCCCTTACAGGGTCGGCTGATGGGCAAGGCGATTGCGGCGGGCAGAGACGGCCGCATCACGCTCGAGATCACCGCGCTGACCGGCGAGACACCGCTGACGCCGGTCACCGGCGCCGCCCTTCTGAACGCCAGGGCCGCGGCCGACGCGCGCGCGCGCCAGGCGCTCGAATTCCTCAGCTATCGAGAGAAATATCTCGCCGGATCGTGGCGCTTCGACACCTATTTCGGGCGCGATACCTTGATGTCGGTGCGCTTGCTGATGCCCGCGCTCCAGCCCGCCGCGGTGGAAACCGGGCTGCGCTCGGTGATCGAGCGCCTGTCGCCCAAAGGCGAAGTCGCGCACGAAGAGGATATCGGCGAATTCGCCATCCTCGATCACCGCAAGGCCGACGGCAGCAGCTCCGACGCACCGGTCTATGACTACAAGATGATCGACGGCGACTTCATGCTCGCGCCGGTGGCGCGCGCATGGTTCATCGACGATCCGCGCGGGCCACCGCGCGCGGCGGCATTCCTTGCCGAGCGCGAGGGTCGGACGACGGTCGGCGCGCGGCTGATGACCAACCTGCGCTTCGTGATCGCGCGTGCGGCGCCCTTCGCGCACGATCCCGACGCGAAGAATCTGATCAGCCTGAAACCAGGCGTCCCCGTCGGCGAATGGCGCGACAGCAATGACGGGCTCGGCGGCGGGCGCTATCCCTACGACGTCAACGTCGCGCTCGTGCCCGCCGCGCTCGATGCGGCGCGCGCGCTGTACGAGGCGGGGCTGCTCGCGCCCTATCTCACGAACGCAGACAAGGCCGCATTCGATGCCTTGCCCCGCACCTTGCAGGTCTGGCGCGATCGCGCGCCAGGCTTCTTCGCACAGACCGTCACCGCCGCTGGTGCGCGTGACGCGATTACCGCCCTTGCGGGCAAAGTCGGCGTGCCCACTATGCCGGCACTCCGGGCGCTCGGCGCCGCGCCGCTCCGCTACAACGCGATCGCGCTGGATGCCGAAGGCAAGCCGGTGCCCATCATGAACTCCGACGAAGGGTTCACCTTGCTGTTCGGCCGCCCCTCCGAGACGCAATTGACGACGGCTGCGCAAACGATCACGCGCCCCTTCCCCGCCGGGCTGATGACCGGCGCGGGCATGGTCGTTGCCAATCCGGTCTTCGCGCCGCCCGCGCTCCAGGCCAGGTTCGGCAGCAACGCCTATCACGGCATGGTGATCTGGTCGTGGCAGCAGGCGCTCGCCGCCGCCGGGCTGGCGCGCCAGCTCGACCGCCGCGATCTTTCGCCAGCCACACGCGCCACGCTGCACCGCGCCCAAACCTGCCTGTGGCGCGCGATCGATGCCGGCAAGGGCATGCAGAATTCCGAGCTCTGGTCGTGGACCTTTGCCGGCGGCCGCTACCGAATCGTCCCATTCGGCGCGAGCGGCGCCGATGTCGACGAATCGAACGCGGCGCAATTGTGGAGCACGGTCTATCTCGCCCTGCCCCATCCGCCCGCCGATCCGGCCGCGCATTGCCCCGCGGGCTGATCGCGCCTTAAGGACAGGCGATGAGCGACGATCGCATCCGCACCATCGTCATCCTCGGCGGCGGCACCGCCGGGTGGATGACCGCCGCGGCGCTGAGCAAGGCGCTCGCCGGCACCGGCACGACGATCCGGTTGGTCGAATCCGACGAGATCGGCTCGGTCGGCGTCGGCGAGGCGACGATCCCGACGATCCACTGGTTCAACCAGATCGTGGGGCTCGACGAGCCCGCCTTCATGGCCGCGACCAAGGCCACGCTCAAGCTCGGCATCGAGTTCGTCGGCTGGAATGGCGAGGGCAGCGCGTACCTCCATCCGTTCGGCACCTTCGGGCCGCCGCAGGACGGCGTGATGTTCCTCCACCGCATGATCCGCGGCCGGCTTTCGGGCATGAGGATCGCGACGGAGGATTTTTCGTTGAACGCCAAGGCAGCGCGCGCCGCCCGGTTCGCCAAGCCCGTTGCCGATCGCCGCTCGCTGCTCTCGACGCTCGGTTATGCCTATCATTTCGACGCTGGCCTGTACGCCCGCCATCTGCGCGAGCGCGCCGAGGCGAACGGCGTTATCCGCCACGAAGGCAAGGTCACCGCGATCGATCAGCAACCCGAAACCGGCTTCGTCGCCTCGCTTGCCACCGATCGCGGCGAAACATTAAAGGGCGAGTTGTTCATCGATTGCTCGGGCTTTCGCAGCCTGCTGATCGGGCAGACGCTGGGGGTCGAGTTCGACGACTGGACCGAATGGCTGCCCTGCGATCGCGCCTGGGCAGCGCCGTGCGCGGCCGAGACCGGCGTCACACCCTATACGCGCGTCACCGCCGCCGAAGCGGGCTGGCGGTGGCGCATCCCGCTCCAGCATCGCACCGGCAACGGCTACGTATTCGGCAGCCGCTACCAGTCCGACGAGGACGCGCGCGCCTCGCTGCTCGCGGCGATCGAAGGGCCGCCGACCGCCGAGCCGAGGCTGATCCGCTTCACGCCCGGCCGCCGCCGGCGCAGCTGGGACAAGAACGTCGTCGCGATCGGCTTGTCGAGCGGGTTCCTCGAACCGCTCGAATCGACCAGCATCCACTCGATCCAGAGCAACATCGCCAAGCTGCTTGCGCTGTTCCCCCGCCAGAGCTGCGACCCGCTGCTGGCGACGCAATTCAACCGCATCGTCGCCGAGGAAATGGAAGGCATCCGCGACTTCCTGATCCTGCATTATGCGATGACCGCCGGCCGCAACGAGCCGATCTGGCGCGATTGCCAGGAAGTGACTCTGCCCGACACGCTCGTTTATCGACTCGACCAGTTCCGCC
This sequence comes from Sphingomonas sp., assembly GCA_051954515.1. GTDB lineage: Bacteria > Pseudomonadota > Alphaproteobacteria > Sphingomonadales > Sphingomonadaceae > Sphingomonas. The sequence goes on from JBQCHQ010000007.1 coordinate 56,284, forward strand.
ATTCCGGCCGCATAATGCTGTCGAGCGACGAGCTGTTTCGCGACGCCAGCTGGTTCGCGGTGATGACCGGCCAAGGTATCGAACCAAAAAGCTTCACGCCGATGATCGAGGGCATGAGCGACGCTGACAATGCGAGGCTGCTCGACAGCGTGCGGGACGCGATCGCGAAGACAAGCGAGAGCCTGCCCCCGATCGTCCGCCCCGCCGCCCGTTGAGGTCAGCGCGGTCGCGAACACGATTGAGCACCAACACCCAGCCGCAGCTGCCCTCCCGGTCATGTGACGTTTGAAATCAAGCGTTGTTCGGTATGATCTCGAGTGCCTGTTCCAGACCGTCGGTGGCGGCGATTGCGGCCAAATAGCCGTCCGGACGCACCAGCGCCCACTGGCCTGCCGCCAGGCCATAGGCGTCTGCGATATGGCCATCGTCGACGATGTCTCCCTGGTGGCCGACGGTGACGATGCGGAGGCCCTTGCGCGGCGCCGGCCTCTCTTCGGCGCCCCAGCCCAATAACGTCCAGTGCGGCCCCCGAAAAAGGTCGAAGAGGCGGGTCGGCTGGCCCGCATGGCCTCGGCAGGGCGCGTCCGGCGCACGGCCGCCCACCTGGACCCGCGCCGTGCGGATCGAGCCGGGCGCCGTCAGCGACGACTCACGGTAGCCGAGATCGAGTTGCCGCACCTCGCGATTGCGCTTCATCGCCCCCTTTCGGGCTTCGTCGAGCAGCCGCGTCGACAGGCCGAGCATGCCCGCCGCGATCGGCCGTCGCTCCTCCTCATAGGTGTCGAGCAGCGTGTCGGCAGCGCCATCGAGCACGGCGGCCAGCTTCCAGCCGAGATTGTAGGCGTCCTGGACGCTGGTGTTGAGGCCTTGTCCGCCGGTGGGCGGATGGATGTGTGCGGCGTCGCCCGCCAGGAAGATGCGCCCGACCCGATATCGATCGGCCAGGCGGGCGTTCATCGAATAGACCGACGCCCAGGAAACCGCATGGACGACGGTGTCGGCGCGTCCCGTCCGCTCTGCGACCAGCGCGGTCAAGGCGGCCGGCGACACGTCCACTTCGCCGTCGAGCGGCGCCGGCCCCTGAATCTGGAAGAGGTCGGTGCCCGCCAACGGGCAGATCATCACCATGCTCGCATTGTCCCCGATCTGGAAGCGATGCCAGGCGGTCCGGTCGAGACCGTCCAGCCGAACGTCGGCGACCAGCGCGCGAATGCCCAGCGTCTTGCCCGGGAACGGGACGTCGAGAGCATGGCGCACGAAACTGCGGCCGCCATCGGTTCCGACGAGAAAGCGCGCGCGGATGCGATGTTCGCCATCGGCATCGGCGATCCGGGCGGTGACCCCGTCGGCATCTTGCTCGAAACCCGTCAATCGCCGACCGAATTGCGGATGATGCCCCAGCTCCGCCAGGCGCTCGCGCATAATGCCCTCGGTCTTGAATTGCGGCACCATGAGCGGTTCCGAGTAGGGTTCAGCGGGGTTCGGAGACGCCGGTTCCATCACCGCCGTTTCGCGGCTGCTGCCGTCGGCACGATATTCGCGCTGCGGCGGATAGGGACCTCCGGCCGCCGCCAATCGGTCGACGATGCCCAAATCCTCGAACACCTCCATCGTCCGCGGCTGGAGGCCCTTGCCGCGCGACCCGCCGAACGGCTCGTCATTCTGTTCGAGAAGGATGAACGGAACACCGCGCCGGGCAAGGTCGATCGCCAGCGTGAGGCCGGCGGCGCCGGCGCCGCTGATGAGGACATCGGTATCGAAAGACATTGGCAACTCCGCGAATCAATGTGTAATATGCACATATTAAGCGGAAGCGAGCAGGGCAAGAAAAAGGTGAATAATACACACGATCCCGAAATCCTGCGCGGATTGCACGCCGCCATCATCGATCTGGTCGAGGAGATAAATCGGCCGAGCCGGGATGAGCGGCTGGTTGCGGAGGCCGGCATTCCGCTCGACCGTGCGCTGTTTCCACTACTTGCTGGCGTTGCGCGCTATGGCCCGATTGGGGTGGTCGATATCGCGGATCGAACGGGGCGCGACCATACGACGATCAGCCGGCAGATGGCCAAGCTGGAGGAACTCGGGCTGATCGAACGTCGCGCTTCGGCCACAGACAAGCGCGTCCGCGAAGCGATCGTCAGCAAAAAGGGCCGGAAAATGGTCGCCGCGCTGAACGCGGCCCGTGAGCGGCTGGCCAATCGCATCCTCGCGTCCTGGACCGATGCCGAGCTGGATGACTTGCGAAAGTTACTTCGCCGGTTCGCCGACGATCTGATGCGTTGAGCGGCTATGCTCGATCACGAAGCGGGGATCAGCGGCGCCCCCTCGCCATCCGGAAGGCCGCGGTCGGTGATTCCGTAGCGAGTCATCATCATCGCAACGACGCCGTTGGTCCAGCCGAAGCCGTCCTGCACGGCATATTCGCCGCCACCGCCGAGGCCGGGCTGCTCGATATCGTATTTCTCGATCACCCTGCCGGTGCGGCGATAGACGGCATTGACGGTCGCGATCCAGCGGGTCGAGATCGTCTTGGCGAGATCCTTGGCGCCGTAACGATCGAGGCCGGCGACGGCGATCCATTGCAGCGGCGCCCAGCCATTGGGCGCGTCCCATTGCTGGCCGGTGCGGTTGAGCGTCGTTCGCACGCCGCCTGGCGCCAGCAGTTTGGCGCGCGTCGTTTCCGCCACGGCGTGCGCCTGATCGTCGTCGGCCAGCCCGACGAACAGCGGATAGAGCGTCGCCGTCGACAGCACCGGCGTCGGCTTGGCGGTGGTGCGATCCCAGTCGGCGAAGCGGCCTTCCCTCGCCACCCACAGATATTTGACGATCGCCGCCTTGCGCCGCGCCGCCCGCGCGGTGAAATCGCTCCCGCAGGCGCTGTCGCCGGCCGCTTCGCAGCGGCGCGCAATGGCCTGTTCCATTGCCCAGAGCAGACTGTTGAGGTCGATCGGCACGATCTGGGTGGTGTCGATCGTCGCCAGCGTCCTGCCGTCGCGCAGGAAGCGCGAGCCGAAATCCCAGCCGCTTTCGGCACTGGCGCGCAAGTCGCGGTTGACCTCGGCCGCGGGGCGCGACGCGGCTTCCTTGGCGGTGGCGACGTCGGCGCCGTACGATTCATCACGCGGCGTGTCTCGCGCGTCCCAATAGCGGTTGAGCAGGCTGCCGTCAGGCATCCGGACGACGTGCTGGCAGGCGCCGCTCGCGTCGAGGCAGGTGCTGCCCGCCATCCAATAATCATATTCGGCGCGCAGCGCGGCCAGCCTGCGTTTGGCGACAGCCGGATCGTCGCTATTCGAAACGTCGAGCATCAGCGCGTAAAAGGGCGGCTGCGAGCGCGACAGGTAATAGGTGCGCGTGCCGTTGGGAATGTGGCCGTAGCGCTCGATCAACGACGTGAAATCGTCGAGCATCGCCTCGATCAGCGGCTGCTGGCCGTCGACCTTGAGGCCCAGCATGGTGAAATAGCTGTCCCAGTAATAGATTTCCTGGAAGCGGCCGCCGGGGACGACATAGGCCGAGGGCAACTGGATTGCCGAGGAGCCCGGCGTCACGGCGAGAGGCGCACGCGCGAGCACCGGCCACAGCGCCTTGATGTGCGCGTGCAGGCCGATATTCTTGGGTGGCGGCGCGTCCTGAGCGACGAAATGGCGCGCGACGAAGGCGGCGAGGGCTTGCCTGCCTGTCGGATTCTCCTGGCGATACGCGTCGAGGATCGCGTCGGGTGATTGCAGCGGCACCATGTCCGCGAAGGTCTTGTTGTCCGGAAAAACCTTGGCGAGTTGAACCGCGCGGAACAGCGGGCCGAATACGTCCTCGGGACTCTTCGCGTCGGCCGAGACCTGCAGGACGTGCTGCGCCATGCTCTGCTGCGGGCGCGCGGCGGCGGGCGTGAGCGGGATGGCCAGTGCTGCCAGGGTCAGCATCAGGATCTTGCCGGTCGAAATCGTCATGATTGCCCCGTCATAAAAAATCGGCCGGGGCGGGAAGGATGCCCCGGCCGAGGAGGGAGAAGTATCAGAATTTGACCGCGGCAGTGATCGTCGCATGCCGCCCGAAGATCGGCCGGCCGAGGAAATAGCCGTTGGTGTTGGCCGATCCGACCGTGCGGATATTGCCTTCGGTCAACGCCAGCGTGTTGGTGACGTTCTCCACGGTCGCCTGAATCGAGAAGCTCTGGTTGATGTCGATCGACGCGCCGAGATCGAGCGTGTCGTAGCTGCCGAGCTTCTGCAGGTTCTCGCGATCGGCATAACGGTCGCCGACATGCGTGTAGGTGCCGAACAGCCGCGCGCGGCCCCAGTCGGTGTCGAACGTGTAGGACGGCGTCACCGCGGCCAGGAAGCGCGGCTGGCGGTTGACGTCGTTGCCGGTATTGTCGCCGAAGTCCTTGAACTTGCCGTTCTGGACGACGCCGTGCGCGGCGATCTGGAACCCGCGTATCGGCCGAACCGCGCCGTCGAATTCGAGGCCATAAGCGCGCGAGCCGCCGAATGCGGTGACGTTCTGCTCCACGCCGCCGATCACCTGGATGTCCTGGAAGAACAGGTTGTGGAAACGGTTGTAGAAGCCCGTGAGGTAGAGATCGTAGAGCGCGGTCGAGGTCTTCAGGCCGACCTCATATTGCTTCACCTTCTGCGGCTTGATGGCGTCGAGCGAGGCGAGATTGCCGCGCAGGTCGTCGAATTGCGGCAGCAGCGCACCACTGTTCGCCCGCACGAACACGTTGAGGTTGGGCGTGAACGAATAAAGCGCTCCCGCCGTCCATGACACCTGCGTCTTATGATAGCCCGCCACGGTGTAGGTGCCGTTCAGATAAGAGGCGTTGTTGTTGTAGGCAGTCAGCGAATTGCCGTCGAGATCGCCGGTCGAGCTGTTCTCGAACACCGTGTGAAGCTTGGTCCGCTCGATCCGCACGCCGCCGTCGATGCGGAAATCGCCGAGCTTCCATTCGTCGGTGATGTAGCCGGCGATGTTGCTGCTGCGATAACGCGCGTTGACGTCGTAGCTGTTGCCGCTGGTGAAGCCATCGCGCGTCAGGATCGTGCCGTCGTCCAGGCTGGCGTTGAGCACGCGCGCCTGCGGCTCTAGCGCGAGCAGAATGTTGTTGCCGAGGTTCCAGACGTCGTGATCGTGGACGTTGGCGTAATAGCCGCCGAGCGTCAGCGTGTTGCCCGCGAAAATCTCCTTCGACAGTTTGAGCTCGTCGGTGAAGCTGCGGATGTGCTTGCGGACCGCCCAGATGCCGCCCTGGATCGTCTGCTGGTCGCCCGCCAATGCCGCGCCGCTGTCGGCATAGGTGACTGTGCCGGCGCGCCCGTCGAGATATTGCGAGACGGTCTGCGGGTTGTCGCCGGTGAACAGCGCGAAGGTGTTGGCGTCGCCCTTCGAGAAGTTCATGTTGTTCTGCACCTGGAAGGCGCCGAAATCGTAGTTGAAGGTGCTGCCGAAGGTGTAGATTTTCGCGCCTCGGCCGTCGGAAAGATCGACGTTCCTCTTCTGTGTCGGGCCGCCGGGGTTGATGCTGGGACCGACCTCGATCTGCGTATGTTCGATCTCCTTGCCGACCAACGTGTCGTCGCGCGCATCGAAGCCGGGGAAGGTATGGAACTTGCCGTGCTCGTCCTCGACCAGCGGCATGGGAGTATAGAACGCATTCTTGTCGTCGAGGTAACGGCCATAGACGCTGACCTCGCCGTCGGCGAAGGTGTGCGTCAGGTTGGCGGTGATCTGCCCGCCGAGATCACCGGTGAAGCCGGTGTGCCTCAGGCCCTTGCTGTAGCGATAGAAGCCGCCGACCATATAGGTGGTGTTTTCGTCGATCGGGCCCTGGGCGACGAAATCGCCGCGATACTGTCCTTCGGTGCCGTAAGTCGCGCGAAGGCTGAGATGCGGGGTCTGCGTGCCCTTCTTGAGGATGAAGTTGACCGTGGCGCCGGGCTGGCCGTTGGCGAAGATCGGGCTGGGGCCGCCGCGCAGCACCTCGACGCGCTCGACGGTGTCGTCGATGCGGAACACCGAGCTGTCTTCGAGGAACGAGAGCGACGATGGCGCGATGATCGGCGATCCGTTCATCTCGACGGTGAGGAACGGCGCGTCGCCGGTCGAGGGGAAGCCCCGGATGAAGACGTTGGCGCCGGTGACGCCGCCCGACGATTCGGTCCACACGCCGGGGACGATCTTGAGCAGGTCGGCGGTCGAGGTCGGCTGCACCTCACGGATCTGCTCGGCGTTCGCTGAGGAGATCGAGAAGCTTGCGTCGAGCTTGCGGATGCCGGCGCGGTCGGCGGTGCCGGTGACGATGATGTCGGGCGGCGTCTGCTCGGCCGGTGCGGCATCGGCAGCGGGGGCCGGCTGAGCCTGTGCCGCGGCGGCCGTGTCCTGCGCGAAGGCGGGCATGGCGAGCGCGGTGCTCGATAGCAGCACGGCGAGCGCGGCGGCGGTTCCTTTATTGGTCATGGACGTTTTCCTGTGTCGTTGGCGTGCGTGAATATGTGCGGCGAAGCGGGCTTCGCCGGTGGAGCGGATCGGCAATGGCGGTCAGCGCCTGCTCAAGGCGGGCTGCGCGGAGAGGCCTGAAAGGTCATCGCCTAGAATCCATAGCTTGCGCTCAATTGCACCGAGCGGCCGAGGATCGGCCGGCCGAAGATCGCGCCATTGCCCTGGGCCCCCAGCGTCCGCGGATTGCCCTCGGTGAGGCCGATCGTGTCGGTGAGGTTGGTGACATTGGCCTGGAGGCGGAGCCGCGAGGTCAGCTCGATCGAGGCGGCAGCGTCCAGCGTGTAGAAATGCGGCAGCACCTGCGCGTTCTGCACGTCCGAGAAGCGCGCGCCCATATAGGCAAGGGTGAGCGAGGCGCGCGCCTTGCGGCCGCCGAGTTCGGTCTCGTAAGCGGGCGCGACCCGCCATTGCCATTCGGGCTGGCGCTGGACGCGATTGCCAGTGAGGTCGGTCGCGCCGTCATCGGTGAAGAAGTCGTGATAGCGTGCGTCGAGCCAGCTTCCGGTGAACAGGATCGAGAGATGATCGAGCGGGTGCGCTTCTCCTTCCAGCTCGATACCGGTCGCCCGCCCCCCGCCGATCGAGGCAAGCGGTGCGCCGCTGGTGATGACGGTGGTGGCGAGGCCGTCAAAGCGGTTATGGAACAGCGTCGCGTAGAGATTGATGGGCCGGCTGGTGAGCTTCATGCCGCCTTCATAGGTATCGATCCGCGGTGCCACGTCGAAACCGTCGCGAAGATTGTCGAAGAACGGGAAGCTGTGGCCGCGGCTGTAGCGCGCGAAGACCGAGAGGCGGCTGCTCAGATCGTCGTTGGCGCCTGCGGTCCACGACCAGGCGTGGTGACGATAGTCGAGGCGCGACCAGCTGCCGTCGAGCACGACATCGTCATTGTCGTAGAGGGTCGCGGGATCGCCATCGAGCCCGCCTGCGCCGGCGGGAGCGGTATTCTCGAATCGGCCGTCGGCGCGGTAATCCTGATAGCGGATGCCGCCATCGACGCGCAGGGCATCGGTCACCTGCCACTCGTCGACCGCGTAGAATGCGGTGTCGCGCCCGACGTAATCGGCGTTGACCCGAAAACTCGCGCCGCTGGCGAAGCCGTCTTGCGTCACCGCCCGGCCGTCGGTGAGTGTCATATTCAGGCGGCGCGCATGCGGCGTCGCGGTGAGCAGCAGGTCGTTGCCGGTGTTCCAGCTGTCGCGCGACGAATAGCGCGTCGTGTAAAGCCCGATCGTCGCCTTGTGGCCGCCCGTCTTCCATTCGAGCGTGGTGTCGTTGACATAGGCGGCGATGCGCTTGCGCACCTTCCAGACCCCGGCCTCGACGACCGCCTGGTCGGGCGACACCGGCGTGCCGTCCGCCGCTTCGGTCAGGGACGCGATCGTGCCGCCGAGCGCGGCGGCATAAGCGGCGGCGCTCTTCGGCGGGACATCGCTCGAAACGAGACCCGTCGTGTCGGCATGACCGCCGAGCCAGCTCAATTTGTCGCGCACCGTCAGCCCGTCCGCGACGTGGAGTTCGAGATTGGCGCCGATATTGCCGATCCGCGCGCCGCGGCCGTCGTCGAGGTCATAGGCCTCGCCGTCCTGAAGCACACCGCGCCGCGTATCGGGCCCGGCGAGCGTGCCCGTGCCGGGATCGAAGCCGCGATAGCCGCCGATATGGGTGCCGTGCTGCTCGACCGGGATCGGCAGCAGCCATTGGCTGCGGTCGTTGAGATAGCGCGCGAAGACGAATGCCGTCCCGGCCGCGAAATCGTGGCGCAGATTGGCGGTGACCTGCCCGCCGCGATCGGCGGCATAGCCTGGCGAGCGGATGCCGCGCCCGCGTGAGGCATAGCCGCCGACCAGGAACTGCGTGTCGGGGCCGAGCGGGCCCGAGACATAGCCGTCGCCGCGCACCTCGCCGTCGTCGATCACGCTCGCCTTGGCAAGCCCCTGGAACGTACGCCCGCCCTCGCGCTGGACGAGGTTGATGGTGACGCCCGGCTGGCCCGAGGCGAACAGCGATCCCGTGCCGCCGCGCACCGCCTCGACTTGCGCGATCGTCTCGTCGATGCGGTAGAGCTGCGAATTCTCGAGGAACGACAGGGTCGCCGGCGGGAAGAACGGCACGCCGTCGGTCTGGAAGGTGACATATTCGGCGTCGCCGCCCGAGGGATAGCCGCGCACGAAGATGTTGGCGCCGTTCTTGCCGCCCGAGGTTTCGACCGTGAGGCCGGGAACCAGCTTGAGGACGTCGGCGGTGCTCGCCGGCGCGAGCCGCTCGATCTGGTCGGCGTCGATCGTCGTGACGGCGAAGGCCGCCTCCTGGCGCAGGCTGCCGCCGCCCGCGGTGCCGACCACGACGATATCGGGCGGTGGCGGCGCGGGCTGCAGCGAGGGCGCGGGCGCGGGGGAACGGGCGGCGGGCTCAGCCACGCGATCCTCGACCAGCAGATAGGCGCCGCCCGGCGCGCGGCGCGGATGGAATCCGGTGCCGGCGAGCAACTGCCGCAGCGCATCGTCCGGATCGATCCGCCCGTGCACCGGTGTCGCGCGGCGGCCGCGCACGTCGAGCGGGGAGAAGAGGAGCTGCCGCTTGCTCTGCCGCGCGAACAGCGCGAGCGCATCGGCCAGCGCCATCTTGGGAATGTCGAAGCGCACCGCCGGCGCGGCGCGCGCAGGCGTCGCCAGCATGAGGGCGACCAGCGCCATGTCGCGCACCGTGCGACGATATCGACATGGTCCCTCCCTCTGTCTGTTGCGCACCGTCATCCGCGGTGCTTCCGACAGGAGAAGACGCAAGGCATTCGATTATCCGAACCCGGCGGGCGAAATTTTTTTCGGCGGCTGGCCACGGCTATCGCGCGGCGATGACGACGCCCGCTTGATCGTCCTGCTGCACGCGGGCGGGGAAGCCGGAGGTCAGGGCGTCGACGAAGGCCGGGCTTTCGGCCGGCTTGAACGCGCCGCTGATCCGCATATCGGCGATACGCCCGTCGGCGATGCGGATCTGCCGATGGCGATAGCGATTGAGCTCGTGCGCGGCAGCCATCACCGGGACGTTGTCGAACTGCAGCATGCCGGTGTGCCAGCCGGTGAAGGTCGCCGGGTTGGCGAGCTTGCGGATCGACACCTGGTTGGCCTGGACCGCAAGCAGGTGACCCGCCGGCGCGGAGATCGCACCGCCCTGAGCCGCGTGCCCGGCGAGCGCGATCGTGCCGTCGACGGCGAAGGCGCGCACCAGGCCGCGATCCGCACGGACGTCGAACGTGCCGCCGTCCGTAGTCATCCGAACGTCACCGACGGCGATCACGAACGGCGTGGCCGAGGGCTTGAGGTCGAACCACGCCTGGCCGTCGAGCTTCACCTTGCGTTCGTTCCCGTCGAACAACACGGCCAGGCCGCTTGCGGTGTCGAGCGTGACGCGCGAGCCGTCGGGCAGGGTCACGTCGGCGCGCTGGCCGATATCGGTGCGGAAGGTCTCGCCGGCAGGCCGCTCGGCCGTTGCCGGGGCTAGCGCCTTGATCCCGAGCGCGGCGAGCGGCGCGCCGATGCACAGCAGCGCACCCGCCGCAATCGTCCGCCCGCCGACGCGAAACCGCGGTTTGCGCCCCAGCGTCGCTCGCGCGAGCGTCTCGTGGCGGAGCGCCAGCAAATCCGGATGATCGGCCAGCGATGCAGCCGCCTCGCGCGCGGCGCTAACCTGACGGTAAGCGGCATCGTTCGCGGGATCGCGCGCGCGCCACTCCTCGAACCCGCGCGCATCGGGATCGTCGCGCAGGCGCTCGTGCCAGCCGGACGCTTCGGCAAGGATCACGGGATCAGGAATCGCGCCAGCCCTCCATGGCCGCGGCGACGTGCGCAAGCGCCTTCGCCTGATGCTTCTCGGCCGCGCGCGTCGAGATCGCCAGCGCGCGCGCGACATCGGCCATCTTCATCCCTTCGAGCACCCTCAAGACGAACACATCCCTCTGCCGCTCCGGCAACTCGCCGAGCACGGCGCGCAGACGCGCAGCGGCCTGCTTACCCGCCAAGACGCGATCGGCGGGAATCTCCGAACTTGCAAGCCGGTCTTCCTCGGGCAGCGGATCGTGCAAGCCGGCGCCTCGCACGGTCGCCCGCCGGGCGCGATCCTTGAGCACGTTGGCGGCGGTGACGAACAGAAAATGCTCGGGCTTTTCGATCGCCGCGGGATCGGGCATCCGGCTCAGGCGCAGGAATACTTCCTGAACGAGATCGGGAACATCCGCGGAGTCGCGTACCCGCCGGCCGAAGAACCGGCCGAGCGCGTCGCCGTAGCGCATCGCGAGGCCCGTCAATGCAGCCTCGCGCGACGCGGCCTCCACCGACAGAGATCGAACCCCTTCCATCGCCCCCCTTCGTGGGCTGTTCCTGCTATGAGCGCGCGCGACGATAGCCGTGTAAGGACAATGAACCTAGGGTCCGTACTCAATTGGAACAAGGTCGTGACGGAGCCGATTTTGGCGCCAGGCTAGGAGCAAGGAGGGAGCGATGCTGAAGCATCGTGACCGACGCGCGACGCCGCTTGGCGCCAAAAGCGGCCCGCCGCGAAGCGATCGCCCTTGGAAGCCCGCCGATGTCGTCGCTTGCTTGCGCGTAGCTTCGGCTACGCGACTGCGCTGCGCTCCTCGTCGGCGGGCTTCCATAGGCGATCACGATCCTTGTTCCAATTGAGTACGGACCCTAGCCCTTACGATCAGCAGCAGCGATGTCTCGTTTTTGGCTAGTGCCGCCAAGCCAGCGAGCCGCAGCGCCTGCGGCCTCTTCCTCAATGACAGGGCCGCTGCTCGACCAAGCGACCACACCGTCCGGTCGCAGCAGCAACGCACAAAGACCCGTTCGATCGGCAATGGAACTGGCCGCATAGTCGATCCGGCCGGCATATCGGTCGGCCAGCGCATGCAGGCATGGATGGGCGCCGAAATCAAGCAGGAGGCCTCGCCCGGGGCGAAGGCGCTCGTTCAGCCGGCTCCCGTCGCTCAGCTCGAAATCGGGCGCGCTGCGGCCGACCAGCGGCGACTCTTCGCCGAGATCGTAGCGCAGCCCGACGCCGGACACCTTCTCGGCGAAGTACGTCGCGCCGTCATCCGTCTGGATCAGGTCGCGGATGATCGCCTCGAGCGCGCGCGAGCTCGGGCTCGGCCGCATCAGCGCAACCTGCGCGCGCGACCAATCGAGTATTTGTGCGCCAACCGGATGCCGCTCGCGTTCGTAGCTGTCGAGCAGGTCGGTCGGCGCGTCACCGCGGATCGTCGCGGCGAGCTTCCAGCCCAGGTTCATCGCATCGCCCAGCCCGAGATTGAGCCCTTGCCCTCCCAGCGGCGAGTGAACATGGGCGGCGTCGCCAGCGAGCAGCACGCGATCCTTGCGATAGGCGGTCGCCTGGAAGGCACGGTCGGTCCAGGTCGTCGCGAGATCGAGAGCGGCAACGGTGACGTCGGTCCCGGAGATTCGCCGCAATACCGCCTCGATGTGCTCGCCCGTGACCGGATCGGTGCGGTGGTACGCGCCGCCGTCGAAATCGGCGAGGTTGATCATGCCGGGCGGCGTGTACATGTACATGCCCGTCGGCGTGTAGTGCCGTCCGGGCTCGAGCTTTTCGGGGTCGGCCAAAGTGACCAGCGCCGAATAGCCGGTGAATTCGGGTTCGGTGCCCGTGAAGCTGATGCCGGCGGTCTTCCGCACGGCGCTGCGCGCCCCATCGCAGCCGACGAGCCAGCTTCCATAGAAGGTTTCGCCGGCGGTGCGGACGGCCACGGCCTCGTCCGATTGCTCGAAGCCTTCCACGCCGTAACCATGCCGGATATCGACTCCCAGCGCTCGCGCACGCGCCGCCAACACGTCCTCGATACTCGTCATATCGGCCGCGACATTGCTGATCGGCCCCGGCAGGCGCCACGGCCATGCCGCGATGTCGATCTGATCTTGGAAGAACTGAATACCGGCGAAATGGCCGGCGGCGCGGCGCTGCCCGTGCCGCATCCAAGCCGGTGTCTCGCGCCTGGCGAGGCCGACGGCGCGCTCCTCGAGCGGTCGCAGCAGATCGCGACGGTCGAAGGCCTCGATTGTCGATACGTTCAGCCCGCGCCGCCCGAACGGAAGGCTCTTCAGGGGGGAATGTGTGTCCTTTGCCCGTTCGAGCACCAGCACCGAGCAGCCCGCCAGCCGCAGCTCGCCGGCGAGAAACAGGCCGACCGGCCCGGCGCCGGCAATCAGGACGTCATGGAAATCGGACGAATTATGCATTGATCAGCTCCTCGATCGATGTTCGACCGGAGCGTTGCCCTTGCCTGAGGACCCGCGCCGACGAACGATGGGACGCTCAGCGAAGCGCCCTGTCCGTCGCGGGGATCTCGAGGCACGAGCCCAAAGACCAGAGCTTCCGTTACCGGAAGGACTTGGGCTTACCAGACCAAGTCTGCCTTTTCCGACGCCGCGTCGTTAACGCGTCGCCGTCGCCCCTGCAACTCCGTTGGGTGGCTCACAGCAGCCATCGCACCTCGAGCGCACGGGCGTTCTGCCCTATTCATCTCCGTGCCCTGATGGACGGTGGAGCATGGCGACGTTGCATCGTTCGTACCGTTTGCCGAACGCCTCCATGATCCCATCGTCATGGACGAAGCCGAGCTTTTCGTAGAGGTGGACCGCCGCCGCGCTCTTCGCGTTGCTGAGCAGGTAAAGCCGGTCGCAGCCCAGCGCATAAGCGCGCGCGATGATTGCCTGGAGCAGGAACTCACCGGCCTTCTTGCCGCGCGCCTTGTCCAGCACCCCCATCTTGGTGAGCTCGAACTGGCGCTCGCCGGTCTTCTGCAGCGCGCAGGTGCCGACGATGCCGAGATCGGGATCCTCCACGAACAGGATGTCGCCGCCCGGCTCGATGATCCGCTCGCGAGGATTGCGGAGCACATCGATGTCGGTCTGCTCGAGCCGGTACATGTCCTCGATCCACTCGGCGTTGATCCGGTAGAAATCCTCCGCCAGCGCGTTGCTGAAGCGCCTGATCGCGAGACCGCCGCGCGGCCGCCGATCCAGCGGCCGGTCGGCGAGCGCGCGCTCGGCCGCCTCGATGAGATCGAGCAGAGCGGGCACATCGCAGACCTCGCCCACCGCGGCGCGCAAGCGGGGCCATAGCGTCGTCGTCGCCAATTCCATCGCCTCGATCCCGGCGGGGCTGAGCGAGAGGGTCTTGCTGCGCTGGTCGCGAGCATCGCGGCTGGTCTCGATCAGGCCCATGTCGACCAGCCGCGAGAGTATGCGAGTCACCGCGGGCTGGCTGATCCCCAGCGCCTGCACGGCATCGCCCACCGTCATCGGACCTTGACGGTGGAGCGCGGTGAGAAGCGGCATCTGGCTCGGCTGCGTCGGCAACCCGCAATCGGCCGCGACGCTTTCGGCGCCCGCCCGGAATCGTTCCGCCAGTCGCTTCAACCGGCTGCCGAGCATCACCGCTCCTTCGAGCGCCAGCACATCGTTCATGTCACGTCCTCACGCTGTTCCATAACGTGATATATAGCACGTTATGGAACAGCGCCAGCGACTTTCATGCAGACACAAAACAAGTCGCTCAGTCCTTGAGACGCAGCATGCCAAGTGCGGCCAACGCCATCAGCGCGGCGGCAAAGACCATCGTCCAGATCGGTTCGGCGGGGAAGAAATGGCGCATGATCGTGCCCATCACCGTCGCCACTAGCAATTGGGGCATGACGATGAAGATGTTGAACAGGCCCATATAGGTGCCGAGCTTTGCCTGGGGCAGCGTCGAGGCGAGAATGGCATAGGGCATGGCGAGGATCGATGCCCAGGCAATGCCGATCGCGATTTCGGACAACAGCAACGCGTTGGGGCTGCGGATCACCAGAAACGACGCGAAGCCGAGCGCGCCACAGGCCAGCGCCAGCGCGTGGGTGCGCACCTGGCCGAGCCGTGCTGCGACCGGGCGCAGCACGAACGCGGCGACCAGGGCGGCGACCCCGTTATAGGCGGCAAACAGGATGCCGACCCAGTTGCTCCCGCGATTATAGGCCGCGCTGGCCGGGTCCGACGATCCGAACAGATATTGGGCGACCACCGGCGTGGTATAGATCCACATGATGAACAGCGCCGACCAGGTGAAGAACTGCACCAGCGCGAGCCGCTTCATCATCACCGGCATGCCCGAGAAATCGCCGACGATGTGGCTGAGCAGATTGTCGCTTCGTCCGGCGGCATGGAGCGCACGCGCCGCAAGCTGCGCCACGCCGTAAGCGGCAAGCAGCCCGGCGAACAGATAGAGCTCCTTCTCCAGCCCGGCGAGCGCGACGCCTGAGGCGATCACGATGCCTGCGACGATCCATGCGATGCTCGCCATGGCCGCGGGCGGTGGAGGCGGCGGCGCGACGGCTGCGACCGCCCTCCCCTCGAAAGCCGCCTGCTGCTCCGGGCTGTATTCGCGCGTCGTCAGGACGGTCCATGCCACCGCGACGAACAGCGCCGCGCCGCCGATATAGAAGCTGTAGCGCACCGTATCCGGGATGCCGCCGCCCGGCGCGGTGTTGGCGATGCCGAATTGATCGAGCAGGAAGGGCGCGGCTGATCCGACCACGGCGCCCGCGCCGATAAAGGCGGTCTGGACGGAATAGCCCGCCGTATGCTGGTCGGAATCGAGCATGTCGCCAACGAAGGCGCGGAACGGCTCCATCGAAATGTTGAGCGAGGCGTCGAGCACCCACAGGCCAAGCGCAGCCGCGAGCAGTGTCGGCGCATGCGGCATACCGAACAAGGCGAGCGCAGCTAGCAGCGCGCCGGCGAAGAAATAGGGCCGCCGCCGGCCGAACCGGGTCCAGGTGCGATCGCTGTAATGGCCGATGATCGGCTGCACGATCAGCCCGGTCAGCGGCGCCGCGATCCACAGGACCGCCAGGCTGTCGAGGCTTTCGCCGAGCGACTGGAAGATGCGGCTCATATTGGCGTTCTGCAGCGCGAAGCCGACCTGAATGCCGAAAAAGCCGAAAGACATGTTCCACAATTGCCCGAAGCCCAGCCGTGGCTTGCCGGCGGTGTCGGTCATTCGATCGGTCCTTGCCCCGGCCGTGCCAGCAACCAGGCGAAGATGTCGTCCAGTCGCGCCGCCCATGCCTTTTCCTCATGCGCCGCGCCCGGATAGGTGCGGCTGACGAAATCGCGGCCCCGCCGCCAGCCGAGCGCGGTCAGATCGCCGTCGATCGCGTCCTGCCACGGCGCGTAGGCGGCGTCGAGCGTCGCCGTGCCATGATCCATCCACAGCTTGCGCCCGCGCGGCGCGCCGAGATGGGCACCGAGCCAATGCTTCCAGATCGCGGCGAGCTCGGGATGGAACGGCCCGACATTCTGCGGATCGGCAAGCGGCCAGTGCGTCGATACGCACGCCGCCTTGCCGAACACGATGGGCGCGCGGACGAAAGCGTAACAGGAGATCAGCCCGCCCATGCTCGAGCCGACGATCGCGGTATGGGCCGCATTGCTCAGCGTGCGGAAACGGCGGTCGATCATCGGTTTCAGGTCGTGCGTCAGGAACGCGACATAGGCGTCCCCGGTGATCGGCCCCTTGGCCAGCGCATCGAACTGATCGCGCAGCTCAGGCATCGCAGCGGCGTAGAGCGCTTGCGGGAAATATTGCCGATACCGCGCGCCGCCGGGGTTATCGATCGCGACGACGATCACCGGCGCGATGCGCTTGGCCGCGATCAGGCGAAGCAGCGACTTGTCTGCCGCCCAGACATGGCCGAACGCCGCACGATCGGCGAAGAACACGTTCTGCCCGTCCTGCATGTAAACGACGCCATAACGGCGCCGCGACGATTGATAGCCGGGCGGCAGCCAGACGGTGACGTGCGGCGGCTTGATGGCGGGCTGGGTGGACGGGGCGGCCGCGATCTCGACGAACCGGTCTTGGTCCGAGGGCGCCGCCAGAGCTGCCCCGGGCAGCGCCAGCGCGGCCAGCAGGACGAGCAGCCAGCGGATCACTTGGCTGTCACGGAGGCGGCGACGATCAACCAATGAACCCTGACCGTCACCGTCATTCTCCTCGCCAAGCCGCGACGAACCCGGAACAGGGCGGCAGGATGAAACCGGCATCGTCGCGTGCGATCGGCGCAGTCGCCAGCAATTCCTGCCATTGGCCGGGTTGGGCTTGGTAGGTGACGGGCTCGGCGCCCATGTTGAACGCGCACAGCAGCCGCTCGCCGTTCACGCGTTCCATCGCCAGCAGGCAGCCGTTCGCGGAGAGGATGCGCACGTCGCCCGCGCGCAGCGCGGGATGCGTCTTGCGCAGCGCGATTGCCGATTGCGTGAAGGCGAGTTGCGATTGCGGATCGGCCTGCTGGCGGTCGATCGCCAGCGCGGCGTGATCCTCGCCCAGCGGCAGCCAGGGCTCTGCCGCGGAGAAGCCGCCATGCGGGCGGTCGGCATGCCAGGGCATCGGCGTGCGGGC
Organism: Sphingomonas sp.; assembly: GCA_051954515.1. Classification (GTDB taxonomy): domain Bacteria; phylum Pseudomonadota; class Alphaproteobacteria; order Sphingomonadales; family Sphingomonadaceae; genus Sphingomonas. The sequence goes on from JBQCHQ010000007.1 coordinate 73,237, forward strand.
GCCGTCTCGCGACAGGGTCAAGGGCCAATTGGCGATCGCCTCGGGATCGAGCAGGCGGTCGAACGGAATATCGACCTGCGTCAGCCCGAGCTCCTCGCCCTGATAGATGATGATGTTGCCGCGCATCGACGCGAGCAGCAGCATCTTCATCCGCGCGAACGGCACGCGATGCTCGGGCGCCACCCAGCGCGAGACGGCGCGCGGCGCATCGTGGTTCTCGAACGCCCAGCTTGGCCAGCCCATGCCCTCTTCCGCCGGCCAGCGGCCCAGGACGTCCTCGACCAGTGCCGGGGTCAGCTCGGCCGCATAGAGGAAATTGAAGCCATAGGCGCTGTGCAGCCGGTTGGTGCCCGCCGTGAACAGCTTCATCTCGCGCTCGGCGCCCTCGCCGCCCACCTCGGCGACGGTGAAGCCATCGCCGTAGGAATCGACCAACGCGCGGACACGCTCCAGGAACGCGGGGATCTCCGGTTGCGACTGGTTGTGGATATGAAGCTGGAAATCGAACGAGCGCGTGCGCGGCGCATTGGTCGGCGGCGCGGGCGGATTGTCGCGCAGCTGCGGGTCGGACATGGTGAAGTTGATCGCGTCGAGCCGGAAGCCGTCGACGCCGCGCTCCAGCCAGAAGCGCGCGACATCGAGCAGCGCGTCCTGCACCGCCGGGTTGCGGCCGTTGAGGTTGGGCTGCGAGCTCAGGAAATTGTGCAGGTAATATTGCCCGCGCCGCGCGTCCCACGTCCAGGCCGGGCCGCCGAACACCGACTGCCAATTGTTGGGCGGGCCGCCGTCGGGCTTGGGATCGGCCCAGACGTACCAATCCGCCTTGGGAGCGTCGCGGCTGGCGCGGCTTTCCTGAAACCAGGGGTGCTGGTTGGAGGTGTGCGAGTAAACCTGGTCGATGATGACGCGCAGGCCGAATTCGTGCGCGCGGGCGACCAGCGCGTCGAAATCCTCGATCGTCCCGAAAATCGGGTCGACCCCACAATAATCCGAGACGTCATAGCCGAAATCGTCCATCGGCGAGGTGAAGAACGGCGACAGCCAGACCGCATCGACACCGAGCGCCGCGATATAGTCGAGCCGCGCCGTGACTCCGGCAAGATCGCCGATGCCGTCGTCGTTGGAGTCGGCGAAACTGCGCGGATAGACCTGATAGATCGCCGCGCCGCGCCACCATTCGCGCGCCGTTTCCTCGCCCGCCTTTGCCACGACCTGCATGTCGTTCACCGCTGCGCCTCGCACACCGCATAGCCGAACGCCGGCAGCGACACCGACACGCTGCCCGGCGCGCTCGCCTCGGCGGCGCAGGAGCCCGCCAGCGTCGCGAAGCGGGTGGAGGCGACGTTCACCTCGACCTGCCGCTTGAGCGGTTGGCCGGAGGTGTTGAACACCAACAGCATCTCCTGCCCATCGGTCGGGTCGAAGCGCGACACGGCGAACAGGCCCGGCTTTTCGTCCGCGGCCCGGATCACCTGAAGCCCTCGGGTAAGAGCCGCGTGGCTGGTGCGCAGCCGCGCCAGCTTGGCGATTTCGCGGAAGATCGGATTGTCCTCGCGAAAGCTGCTCGTCGTCGTGGTCGCGCTCGATCCGATCAGCGTGTCGGCATTATAGGCCGCGACGCTGCTCGCGAACATGTCCTGCCGCGAATCCTGGTCGCCGCCGGCCCCGGCGAAGCCCTGCTCGTCGCCCGAATAGATCGTCGGCACGCCGCGCAGCGTCAGCAGCATGGCATGGGCGAGCAGGTCGCGCGCCAGAACCTCGTCGGGCGAGGCGCCGGGCAGCGCCTTGCGGATGAACATCCCGACGCGGCCGAGGTCGTGGTTGCCGAGGAAGGTCGGCTGGATCAGCGCGGCTTTCGCCCCGCCTTCGTAGAGCGGATCGTCGAAGAACAGCCGCGCCATCTCCTCGGGCCCGGCCTTGCCGCCGACCACGTCGTTCACCGCACGGGTGAAGGCGAAGTCGAGCGTCGCGGGCAATTTGTCGACGCGGGTGTGCACCGCGAGCCTCCCCGGGTCCATGTCGCCGGTCGAGACTTCGCCGAAGATCGCGAAATTGGGGATGCCCTTCGCCTTCGCGCGCGCCTCCATCGCGGGCACGAATTTCTGCCAGAACCCGGGGTTCACATGCTGCGCGGTGTCGATGCGAAACCCGTCGACACCGAACCGGTCGATCCAGCCGCCGAAAATGTCGATCATGCCCGACAGCACGCGCGGATTCTCGGTCATCAGATCGTCGAGGCCGACGAAATCGCCCATCGTCGAGCTTTCGCCCTTGAAGGTCGAATCACCGCGGTTGTGATAGAGCGTGACGTCATTGAGCCACGCCGGCACCTTCAGATTCTTCTCAGCCTCGGGCACATAGGGTGTGTAGGCGTAATTCGGATCGGTCAGCCTGGCGAAATTCTCCGGCGTCTGCACGCTGTCGCCGGCGAAACCGGGATTGATCGGCGCGCCGTTGACGCCGCCGCGGCGGCTGTACGGATAATCGGCGCGGCTGCGATAGGTGCACGGCGTGTTGCCGCCGCACTCGCGGTATTGGATCACGTCGGCGGTGTGGTTGACGACGATGTCCATATAGACCTTGAGCCCGCGCGCATGGGCGGCGTCCACCAGCGCCTTGAAATCGGCGTTGGTGCCTAGGTGCGGATCGACCTGGGTGAAATCGGTGATCCAATAGCCGTGATAGCCGGCCGATTCGTGGCCCTTCGGGCCCTGAACAGGCTTGTTCTTGAAGATCGGGCCGACCCAGATCGCGGTCGCCCCCAGCGCCTGGATATAATCGAGCCGCTTCGTCAGCCCCTTGAGGTCGCCGCCGTGATAGAAGCCCTTGGCGGTGGGATCGTAGCCGGTCTTCAGGCGATCGCCTTTCAGGCCGCCGCGATCATTGGCCGGATCGCCGTTCTCGAAGCGGTCGGGAAGCAGAAAATAGATCACCTCGTCCTGCGGCAGGCGCGCGCGGTAATCGTTCACCACCGGCGCGGCGGCCGCTGCGGAAAGCGGCGCAATCGCCGCAGACAGAGCGAGCGCGAGAAGCAGTGGCGAAAATCGTTTCATCTGTCGCTCTCAATCCGGGCGCGGCCGGACCCGTCCGCGCGCCGACTTCGCGTGATCGGAAAAAAGACCGCGGGCGACCGAACGCCTGCCCGCGGTCCGCAGGGAGGATTACCAGAATTTGAAGGTGAGCCCCGCCATGTAAGTCGGCCCGTATTTCTCGTAGATGTCGATCTGGCGCTTGTCGTTGTTGAGATAGGTCACGAACGGCATGTTGGTCAGGTTGCGCGCCTGGACGTAGAGCGACAGCCCGTTGAGCGCCCCCGACTTGATGTCGTAGCCGATCTGCGCGTCCAGCGTGGAGCCGCCCTTGGTGGTCTTCAGCGCCGGCTGCGCGCCATAGGCCTGATATTCGCCCAGATAGTCGCTGCGGTAATTGTAGCTGGCGCGCGCCGAGAAACCCCATTTCTCGAAATAGACCTGCGCCTGGCCGACCCATTTCGACAGGCCGGGCAAGGTCACCGGGTTGCCGTTGTCGAACTTGATGACGCTGTCGGCATAGGCGATGCTGCCGGTCACGCCGAAGCCATCCAGCGCGCTGGACAGGATCGAGAACGGCGCCGCGCCCGACAGTTCGAAGCCCTGGACATAGCCCCGGCCGGTGTTCGCCGAGGACGAAACCCAGCCCATGGTCGTGTAGGGCGTCGCGACGTTGTCCGGGATCAGATCGGCGAACGCCGAAAGATCGGTGATGTACGACTTGCTCGACTGAACGAAGTTGGTGATGTCCTTGTAATAGCCCGCCAGTGCGATCTTGCCCTGGTTGTTGGCGAAATACTTCTCGAGCGAGATATCCACATAGTTCGAGAAATACGGCCGCAGCACCGGGTTGCCGCCCGTGCCCGACAGCGGCGTGAACTGTCCCTGGTAGAACTGGTTCTGGTTAGTCGGCGTCGCGGTGGCCGTGACGGTGAACGACGGATTCTCGTCCGACAGCCGCGCGCGGGCGAGCGTGCGGCCGGCGCCCATCCGCAGAATCGTGCTGGGCGTGAACTCGAGGTTGAAGGTCGCCTGCGGCAGGACGTAATCGTATTTCGTCTTGGAATAGATCGGCGACACGACGTTGGTGTTGATCGCCGCATAGCCCGACGCATCCTGCACGGTATGCACGAACTGGGTGCCGAGATTGCCCGAGATGCGATGTCCGCTCACGTCGCCGTCGAAGTTCAGCTGCGCATAGCCGGTCAGGATCCGCTCACGCACCCACCATTGCTTCGTGAACTCGCTCGGCTGCTCGTTGCGGAAGCTGTCGAGCAGATCGACCGCCGAATCGACGTCATAGGCAATGACCTTCGATCCCGACAGGCCGTGCGGGCTGACCGTGCCGATCACGATCGAGGAGGGGATCGCCAGCGTGTTCGCGCCATCGGGCGGGATAAGGTAAAAGCCGGTGAAGGCGTTGGTCTTCTTCTCGTCGCTGTAATAGGCGCCGACTTCCCAGCTCTTCAGCACGCCGGCGTCGATGTCGCCCTCGAACGCGCCGCGCAGCGTCTTGACCCGGTCGGTGAAGTCCGGCTCGTTAATATAGCCCGCCTGCGGGACCGCGCCGCTATGCGGATCGGTCGGGTTCGGCGTCGTGTAGTAGCCCCAACCCTGCGGGTCGGTGAACACCATGGTCGACAGGTCGGTATAATCGAGATTGGTGTCGAGCGTGTAGGTGCCGTTCTTCTGCAGCGTGATCGTGCTGACCTGCGACGTGCCGGAGCGGTTGTAGCTGGTTCCCGTATAGGTCTCGATCGCATTGTCGTGGCGATGCGCGTGCGAATAGCTGGCGTCGACGATGAAGCGCACGCTGTCCGACAGCGCTGCCTTGGCGTTCCAGCCGATCGCCCAGGTATCGGCGTCACGCGTGTTGTAATTGTTGCGCTGCACCGGCCAGGTCGGGTCGAAAGTCCCGCTGTCCAGCCAGCCGTTGTCGGCATAGGTCGCGCTGGCGAGCGTCACGCCCGCGCCATAGGAAAGCGGCATTTCCACGCCGCGCCACAATTCGCGCGTCGTCGAATGACTGTAGAGGCCGTCAATGCTGGTTTCGAAGCGATCGCTCGGCTTCCAGACGACATGGCCGAAGCCCGACTGGCGCTTCAGGACGTTGGTTGCCGAATACCATTTCGCGCCGCCCAGCACCCCGTTGTTATAGCCCCAGGTCGCATAGCCCCGGGTCTGGACCGGCGAGGAGATCGCCGAGCCGCCCAGCGAGACGCCGATCGTGTCGTTGGCGAAGCGATCGGTGAAGATCAGCGAGCCCTTATAGCCCTTGTCGTCGCCGTCGGGGTTGAGCTTGCTCTTGCCGTTCACCTCGCCCTGGAGGTTGATGGCAAGCGTCGGCTTGGCGACCAGCGGGTCGATCGTCATCAGGTTGACGGTGCCGGCAAGCCCCTGGTTCATCAAATCGGCAGACGGCGTCTTGATGACGTCGATGCGGCTGAACAGGTCACCCGGGAATTGGTCGTACTGAAAGCGGCGGTTATCATCGATCGTCGCCACGACGCGGCCGTTGAGGGTCGCGGTGGTGAAGTCCGGCCCGAAGCCGCGGATTGACAGATAGGTCGCGCGGCCGGCGTTCTGCTGCGCGGTCACGCCGGGCAGGCGCGCCAGCGCGTCGGTGATCGACACGTCGGGCAGCTTGCCGACGTCTTCGGCCGATAGCGATTCGATGATCTGCGTCGCGTTGCGCTTGGCCGCGATCGCCGAGCGGATCGAACCGCGGAAACCGGTGACGACGATGTCGCCGGCCGGCGCCGAGTCACCCGGCTGCTCGGTCGCCGTCTGCGCCGGGCCCGCCGCCGGAGCGACGTCCTGCGCGAAAGCCGGTTGTGCGAAAGTGGCGACGGCCATGGCGATTGCCAACGTCGAAACGCCCGCGCGATGCCGGCGCGTGAAATCGATAGTCATTTGATCCTCTCCCCTCGCAGCCCGGGACGTGTGTTCCAAAAGCACCAGTCCGAAGGCTCGCATCCACAAACTCGCGCCCTGAAACGCCGGCGCCGGATTACCTTCGTGATTAGAATTCGGGAGGGATTGCAGCCAAGTCGGCCACATACGTATTCATGAAAGCTGCATTATTGCTGTGACTCCGGTGCCACATTGGGCCAACATAGATGGCGGCCGCGAGATCGGCATGACGGGATTTTGTCGAGGGAAAGGAGGATGACTGCATGACCCAGCGTCGTCCGACATCGTTCGATATCGCGCATCTGGCCGGCGTGTCCCAGCCCACCGTATCGCGGGCATTGCGCGGCAGCCCGAGCGTCAATCCGACGACGCGGCGGCGGATCGAGGAGATCGCGCGCCAGCTCAATTATTCGGTCGATCGCGCCGCCTCGAACCTGCGCAGCGGCGAGACGCGCACCATCGCCTTGCTGCTGTTCGAGGACCTCGGCCCCGATCATGCATTGATAAACCCGTTCTTCCTGTCGATGCTCGGCTCGATCATGCGCCGCTGCGCCGCCGCAGGGTACGACCTGCTGATCTCGTTCCAGGACATGACGAGCGACTGGCACAAGCAATATGAGGACAGCCACCGCGCCGACGGCCTGCTGCTGCTCGGCTATGGCGATTATTCGCTGTATCGCGCGCGGCTGGAGGCGCTGGTCGCGCAGGGCACGCATTTCGTCCGCTGGGGCTCGGTCGCTGCCGGCCAGCCGGGCATCACCGTCGGCAGCGACAATATCGGCGGCGGCTATCAGGCGGCGCGCCATCTGATCGAGCAGGGCCGCAAGCGGATCGCCTTCCTCGGCGATGCGTCGGACCGCTATCCCGAGTTCGCCGATCGCCATCGCGGCTATGTCCGCGCGCTGGAGGAGAGCGGCTTGGCCGCCTCCCCCGCCCTCCAGGTCGATGCCGTCACCAGCGAGGAGGCGGGGGCCGACGCCGCGCAGGCGGTCATCGCATCGGGCAGGACGTTCGATGCGATCGTCGCCGCAAGCGACCTGATCGCTATCGGCGCGATGCGCACGCTCGCCGCCGCCGGCTTCAGCGTTCCGCGCGACGTGGCGATCGTCGGTTTCGACGACATTCCGGCGGCGAGCCTGACCAATCCGCCGCTGACCACCGTGGTGCAGGACGCTCGCCTCGCCGGCGAGCGCCTGGTCGATACGCTGTTACGGAGGATCCGCGAGGAACCCACCGAAAGCGTCATCATGCCGACCCAATTGGTGGTCCGCGGGTCCTCCGGGGCGGCTCGCTAATCGGTTTCAGCAAAGCTGAAACGGTTGCGGCGCCGACCTTCAGAACTTGCCGCTCACCGTCAGCGTGAAGATCGGGCCGACCATCTGACGCTGACGTTCGAGGAAGATCAGCGGCGCGGTGTCACGGCGGCCCGAATAGACGTCGCGCCGGTAGCGGACATGGCCGTCGTTGATGTTGAAGATCTCGAAGTTGATCTTCATGCCGCGCACGTTCTTGAACTCGACGAAGACGCTGGCGTAAGGCCCCTCCCATTGCTGGTTCACCTCGTCGAGGAACCAGCTCGGGCCGTAATGGTCGAACTGCAGGCCGCCGCCCCAGGCGAAATTGGTGTGCGGCACGTCGTGGCGCAGCGTCAGCTCTGCCCAGCGATCGTGCGCGTCGCTGATCTGGCGTGACGCGCCGGTCAAAGGATCGCGGACGCGGGCGCGTTCGATGCCGAGATCGGCGTCGAGCTTCGCGCCGTGCCAGCCGAGAGGGTCGAACTGGATCGTGCTGATGCTCTCGATCCCGGTGCGGGTCGCATGCGGCAGGTTGCCGACTGCGACGCCATCGGTGCCGATCGGAATATAGTCGACGATGTCCTCAATCCGGTAATGATAGAGCCGCAGCCGCGTTTTGCCCCAGCGGCCGAAATCGCGGCCGACTTCGCCGGTCACTTCCCAGCTTTGCGGAGGCACGAGATTGGGATTGGCGGCGTTGCTGTGATTGTGGGTGATGTCCTCGTTGGCGAGGAAATCGGAAAATTTGATCTGCCCGACCTTGCGCTCCAGTTTCAGGCTGGCGTCCCAGCGCGGCGCCGGCCGCCAGGCGAGCAGCACGCTTCCCTTCGGCCGGAAGAAGCGGCGCGGCTTTTCGCCAATGCCGCGCTCGCCGAGCTCGGAATATTCGGCGCCGGCGACGGCCTGCAGGTCGACGGTGCTCGACAGCGACCGGCTGAGCGTGACCAGCCCTTCGTAGCGCGTCTCGGCGACGGTGCCGCTGCCTTCGGGATAGGGAATGGTGACGTAGCTGCCGTCGGGCTGAAGCTCGGCGAGCGTGCTCGCTTGCTCATAGCGGTTGTCGGCGCGCTCGAACGAGAAGGTCCAGTCGTTCGGCCCACCCTTCCAATGATATTCCAGCCGCCCGACCGTCTCCCCGGTCCTGGCGTCCTGGCCGTAGCGAAGGCCGTCGCTCGGCGCGCCGCTCTCATAGTCGGTGCGTTGGACGGTGAAGGCGGGGGCGTGCTCGAAATGGCGCAGCCCGATCAGCTTGAGCCGTCCACTGCCGAGCGGTGCCGAAACGTCGCCATTGACGTCATATTGGAAGCCTGAGGTGCGATCGGTGCTGACCCAATGATTGTCGTCGCCGTCGGTGCGGATGCGGCGCTGGTCGTTGAGGCCGCGTTCCCAATAGGGATCGTAATCGAACGTCAGATTGGCCTGGAAGCCGGTCTTGTCCTCATATTTGAGGACGGCGGACAGCTTTGCCTCATCGGTGCTGTCCCAATTCACCTGATTGCGGCGTTCGATCAGATCGCCGGCCGGCGAGAGCACGCGATAGTCGTTGCCGCCTAGCGCGCCGCGCTTGGCGTTATTCTCCAGCGACAGCGTGTAATTGAGATTGCCGACGCTGCCATTGTAGCTGATCGAGCCTGAAAACCAGCGCGGCTCGGCGTAATGCGCGCGTAATGCCGGGCTCCAGCTGAAGGTGCCGCCGCCCTTGCGGCTGGTGTTGAGGACGACGTTGGCGACCTGCCCGGTCAGCCCGGCGATGCCGAACGCGGTGGCCTCCCTGACCTCGATTCGTTGCACGTCGCCGGCCGCGGTCATCTGCAGGCGCGCCACCGCGCCGCCCGATTTGTCGGTGACTCGCTGGCCGTTGATGAGGACGTTTTCAGAAGCCTGGCCCAGCCCGCGCTTTTCATCGGGCGCGACGATGGTGAAGCCCGGCACCTGGACGAGCATGTCGTACGCGGTCTGCGGCGCGAAACGGGCGAAATAATCGGGGGTGAAGACGTCGCCGCCCGTGGTCGCGGCGCCGGCGGCGGGAGCGTCCTGACGGGCGATCGCCGCGGTCGACGCGCAGAGCCCCGTCGCCAGCGCCGCCAGTGCCGCAGCGTGCCGCCAACGGACGGCCAAGCGACGAAAAGGCAGTGTAGTGGCAGTCATGAAGATACTCCCTGTATTACTTGTATAAGACACTTGGACTTAGGCGTATAGGGGCTGGCGCCGTTTCGGCGGCTGGCTGCCAGCGGCTGTTGTTGAGGCGCCGGTGTGGCGATCAGTCCTTCATCGCCGCGCCGAACATGCGACGGCGGACCAGCGTGTCGGGCGTGATGTCGGTATAGCCCTGGCGCTGCAGCGCACGGACATCGTTGGGCGTGACGTTGAAGATCTTGAGCTGGACCAGCTTGTCGGCGGGCAGATTGCGGAAGCCGGCGCGCGCAAATCCGTCGATGAAGGCGGGGGTGACGCCCTGGATGCCCATCGCGGTGAGGTCGTCGGCGGAAAGGTCGCGATAGCCCAGCCGGCGATAGGCGGCGATCAGCGCCGGCGTCACATGCGCGATCTTGAACTGGACGAGATCGTGGGCGGAGCCGAGCCGATAGCCCGCCGCGGCGATGTCTCGAACATAGGCCGCGTCGATCGAGAAGATGCCGAGCGAGACCAGCCCCCCGGCATCTGGCGTGCGGTAGCCGCCCGCCTTGAGCGCATCGATCACCGCGGGATCGAAATCGGTGGTGGTGAGGACGAACTGCTGGTCGTCGTCGAGCCGCGGATAGCCGGTATTGGCGAGCCGTGCGTCGAAAGCGGCGTTGCGGGTAAAGCCGCAGCGGCCCTCGGCATCGCCTCGGCTCGCGATGCCGCGGCAGTCAATGCGGCCCGGCGCGCTCTCGATCGTGAACGCGACGGGCCGCTGCCCGGCCGATGACAATGACGCCGGGGACAGGCCATGGAGGTCCGCGATCGGCATCGACTTGCTCATGTGGTCGTGATCGTGGCCAACGCGATCGAAGGCGAGCTCGACCTCATTGCTTCCGGCGCGCATCGACAGGTGGAAGCGAATGTCTTCGCGCATGCCGGCGAAGCAGGTGGCGCTGATCGCGAAGGCTGCCAGCAACAAGGCGGCGATGAAGGTGGCAAGACGGTTCATGACACATCTCCTTGGGCGAATTCTGCAGGCAAAGCGGGGCCGGTCGTCGCCGTGGGGGCGAACGTCGCAAATGAGCGGCAATGGGGTTCGGCTAGGGCGTCAGATCAGCGGTTGAACGGGAAACCGAAATTGGCGGATACGCCGGGCGGCCGCGGCACATGACCCTTGAGCGCGCCGTAGCTTTCGAGATTGTGGACGGTGACCTTGTGCCCCGATGCCCGCAACGCGCGGACATCATCGGCATCGACGCCGAGCGCGGCGAGGCCCGACAAATCGCCGATGCTGAGATCGTCGAGCCCGGCATCGCTGAGCGAGCGGATGTAATCGGGCGACAGGCCCACCGATCGCGCCTCGACGATGGTATCGGCATCGAGGTTACGGAAGCCCGACCGGGCAAGCGCGCGGACATAACCCGGCGTCACCCCGACCGCGCGCATGGAATTGAGGTCGTCGGTCGTCACATCGGCGAGCGACGGGCTGGCGCTGCGGATGGCCGAGGCATAATCGGCCGAGATACCGATAGCTTTGGCCTCGATCGCCACATCGATCGGGTCCTGCGCCGCGCGGCGGCGGTCATGCGTAATCGACGGAGTCTCGGCCGGCGCTGGCTCGGCAACCGGCGAAGTCTCGGCGTCGAGCGTCGGCGTGGCGCGCGGCGAGGGCATCGCGTTCGGCATTGTCGCGGCGGCGATCGCGCGCGGCTCGGCGACGTCGGCGGGGCGCTGCGGCACCAGGGTCAGCGCGGCGAGCGGGGCGCCGCCGAACAAGGCGACTACCGCGCCGATCGTCGCCCAGCGCGCTTCCATTCGAGTGCGCGGCAGGCTGTGATCGAGCACGCGACGCACGCGGCGCTGCAGCGAGCCCTTGCCCGGCGCGACTCCGTGCGCGGCGAGCATCGCGGCGCGGCAATCGTGGCGCGCGGTGTGGACGAGCAAGGCGGCATAATCGGGGCCTGCGACATTGGCGGCGAGGACCGCATCGTCGGCGGCTTCCTCGCGCAGCTGATGCGCGTCACGAACGAGCAGCCAGACGAGCGGGTTGAACCAGTAAAGCGCAGTGACGACGCGGCCGAGCAACAGCTTGGCCCAATCCATCGACGCGACGTGTGCGAGCTCGTGGGCGATGATCGCCTCGGCCTCGTCGGTCGCGTCGAGCGCGCCTTCGTTGAGCAGGATGACCGGGCGCGCCAGCCCCCAGCTCACCGGCGACGGCAGCGCATCGCTGACCAGCAAGGCGGTGCCGTTCTTGAAATCCATCCGCGCCTGGGCATGCGCCAGCGCGCTCAGCCAGGCGGGGCTGGTCATCACTTGCGCGCGCGAGCGCAATGCGAACAGCCGCACCAGCGCGACCAGCGTCATGCCGAGCAGCAGCGCAGCCGGAACGAGGTAAATCAGCAGCGTCCAGTCGACTTGCGCCAGCGCGCTGTTGACCGGATCAGGGGCGATGGGCGATGCCGGCGCGCCGATATGGTGGGCGAGGCGAGCCGTCGGCGCGATCGTCGGCAGGGCGGCGTGGTCGATCGCGGTTTCGCTGCCCAGAAGCCCGGTCTGGATTTCGAGCGCGGGCATCAACAGGGCGACGATGGGCATCAGGAGCAGCGCGCCGAGCCCGGCATGCGCAAGCCAGGAGCGCTGCGCCGCCGAGGCATTGCGGAACAGCCGCAGCAGCCCGAGCGTGAGCCCGGCGACGACGAGCGACTTGACGGCGAGGCCAATGATGAAGGTCATGCCCGTTTCTCCTCACGAGCGCGGGCGATCAGCGCCTCGAGCTCGTCGAGCTCGCTCTCATCGAGTCGTTGCGACATGCCGAGCAGCGCGCTGGCGGCGCTGGCCGCCGAGCCGTTGAAGAAGGTGCGCACGATATGGCCGAGCGCATTGTTGCTCGCCTTGTCCTCGGGCAGCGTCGGCGAGAAGGCATAGCCGCGCTCACTCTCCTGCCGCGTGACGAAGCCCTTGTCCTCGAGCCGCTTGAGCATCGCGCGCACCGCCGATCCCGACAATGGATCGGGCAAGGCCGAACAAATGTCGCCGACGACCATCGCGCCCCGCTCATAGAGCAGGTCGACGATCTGGCGCTCACGCGGCGGAAGCTTGTCGAGCATGCGAATCTCCATACGCTACATTTGTAGCATGCTACATTTGTAGCGCGGATGCAAGCCCGTTTTTTCCGAACGCAAAATCACTCGTTTCTCCCCTGCCTGGGTCGTTCAAGCGCACAAAAAACATTTCGCGTTACGAACCAATGTGAGGATCGGGCGTTTGGACTCGAAAATCGCGCGGCGGTCGTCCGGCCCGCGCAGGGGAGAGGCGATGAAGGGTTCGGCAAGGCACCTCACGCTCCTTGAAAGGATCGCTGCCGCTTTCGTCCTGTTCGGCGCGGTCGCGACCCTCGCTTATGCCTTCGGTGAGACATGGATCGGCTGACGCGAGCACCGCGCGCCGCCCCGGCTGAAGTCAGCGGGCAATGAGTGCGGAGCGATCCTGGCGCGTGTCGCGCACCGTGGTCGTCGTGGTCGCGGTGGCGATCGTCGCGATCGCGCTGATCTTCCTGTTTACCAGCCTGTGGGGGGCGAAGCCGCCGCACACCACCGAGCCGCCGGTGCGCGCCTATCAAGGTAGCACCGGCGCGGTCGCGGCGCGATCGGCTGCGCCTCCGGACGACGGGCAGTGGACGATGGCGGCGAAGAATTACGCGAGCACGCGCTTCGCCGCCGCGAACGAGATCAGCACCGGCAATGTCGGCAAGCTGCAGGTCGCCTTCACCTTCTCGACCGGGATCGCCAAAGGGCATGAGGCGGCGCCGTTGGTGGTGGGCGGCACGATGTATATCGTCACGCCCTTTCCGAACATTGTCTATGCGCTCGACCTGACCAAGCCCGGCGCGCCGGCGAAATGGAGCTACAAGCCCAAGCCGCTTTCCGCCGCCCAAGGCGTCGCGTGCTGCGACGTCGTCAACCGCGGCGCGGCTTATGCCGACGGGCGCATCTTCTTCAACACGCTCGACAACCGCACGATCGCGCTTGATGCCCAGACCGGCGAGGAAATCTGGGACACGCAGCTCGGCAGCATCGAGCAAGGCGCGACGATGACGATGGCCCCACTGGTTGTCGACGGCAAGGTGCTGGTCGGCAATTCGGGCGGCGAGATGGGGGTGCGCGGCTGGCTGGTCGCGCTCGACGCGGGCAGCGGGAAGATCGCCTGGAAGGCCTATGCCACCGGCCCCGACAAGGACGTGCTGATCGGGAAGGACTATTATCCGTTCTATGCCTCGGTGCGCGGGCATGATCTCGGCGTGTCGAGCTGGCCGCCCGAGGCGTGGAAGATCGGCGGCGGCAATAGCTGGGGCTGGATCAGCTATGATCCCGATCGGCGGCTGGTCTATTACGGCACCGGCAATCCGGGGCCGTGGAACGCGGCGCAGCGGCCGGGCGACAATCTCTACACCAGCGGCGTCTTCGCGCGCGACATCGACACCGGCCAGGCGCGCTGGTTCTACCAGAGCACGCCGCACGATCTGTGGGATCATGACGACATCAACGAGGAAATCCTGCTCGACATGCCGGTGAACGGCGGGATGAGGCAGGTGATGGTGCGGCCCGATCGCAACGGCTATTTCTACGTCATCGACCGCGGCACCGGCGAGGTGCTGTCGGCGACGCCCTATGGCTATGTCACCGCGTACAAGGGCGTCGATCTCAAGACCGGGCGGCTGATCCCCAACCCGGCGATGGAGCCCAAGGAAGGCCGCGTCGTGCGCGGCATCTGCCCCGCGGCGCCGGGAATGAAGGACTGGAACCCCTCGGCGTTCAGCCCGCGCACCGGTCTCGTCTATATCCCCCACAACAACCTGTGCATGGACTGGGGGAGCTTCGAGGCGAACTATATCGCCGGCACGCCCTATATCGGCGCCGACGTCAAATATTATGCCGGGCCGCGCGGCAATCGCGGCGTCGTCACCGCGTGGGACCCGGTCCATGCGCGGCCGGTGTGGGAGATCAAGGAAGATCTGCCGGTGTGGAGCGGCGCGCTCACCACCGGCGGCGGGCTGATGTTCTACGGAACGATGGACGGCTGGTTCAAGGCGGTCGACCAGCGCAGCGGCAAGCTGCTCTGGAAGTTCAAGACCGGCTCCGGGATCATCGGCCAGCCGATCAGCTATCGCGGGCCCGACGGGCATCAATATATCGCGATCCTGTCGGGGGTCGGCGGCTGGTCGGGGGCGGTGGTCAGCGGCAATCTCGACACGCGCGACGCGACGGCGGCGGTCGGCTGGGGCGGCGTGATGGCCGATCTGCCCTCCAAGACGACGGCAGGAGGAATGCTCTATGTCTTCGCGCTGCCGCACTAGCTTTGCGACCGTCTCGCTTTCTTCGTCATCCCCGCGAAAGCGGGGACCCAACTCCTTTGCTTCGTGCAGGAGCAACGGTCGGGAGATGGGTTCCCGCTTTCGCGGGAATGACGGGTGGGGTTTTCAGGCGCTTCACGCAGCCTTGATCGCGCTCGTCCTGTTCGCAATGCTCGCCGGGTGCGACCGTGAGGAACGGCGCAGCCGGGGCAACCCGCTCGGCGAGGCCGCGCTGGGCGGCCCGCGCGAGTCGACACTTCAGCCCGGCGTCGCGGTGGCGCCGCCGCCCGATGCGCGCGCGGCCGACTTCGAAGAGAACGCTTACGCCGTGTCGCAGGGGCAGCAATTGTTCCAGCAGATGAACTGCTCGGGCTGCCATGCGCATGGCGGCGGCGGAATGGGGCCGCCGCTGATGGACGATCAGTGGATTTACGGCGGTCGGATGGACCAGATCGTCGCCTCGATCGACCAGGGGCGGCCCAACGGCATGCCCTTGTGGCGCGGCAAGCTGACGCCGCAGCAGATGTGGCAGCTCGCCGCCTATGTCCGTTCGCTCTCGGCGCAGCCGCGCGAGGACGTGCTGTCGGGCCGCGCCGAATCCGAAAGCGCGACCGAGCCGCCGACGCTGCGCAGCCGTGAGCGCGTGATCCCCTCCTCGGGGGCGGGCGTTCAGGGGACGACGCAATGAGACGCGCGCGCCTCGGGCCCGGCCTCGCCGCCGTGCTCGGCGGATGCGACGGCATCCAATCGATGACGGAGGGCGCGGGGTTCCAGGGCGAGCAGTTCAGCGACCTGTTCGCGGTGTTCCTGGTAGTGACGGGGTTCTTCTACATTGTGGTCATCATCGGGCTGATCGGCGGGCTGATCCTGCGGCGGCGCGCCGATCGCGATGAGGCGGGGGAGAAAGCGGCACGGATCGGGCTGGTGAGCTGGCTCGGCGCGGTGCTGGTCGGGCTCACCGGACTGACGATCGCGAGCTATGTCATGGACCGCAACGTCGCCGCAGCCAGCCCGGCGAACCCGCCGCTCGAGGTGCAGATCACCGGCAACCAATGGTGGTGGGATGTCACCTACAAGAACGGCGTTCCGGGCCAGGAGCTGCGCACCGCGAACGAGCTTCACCTGCCCGTCGGCGTGCCGGTCAAGCTGACGCTCAAGACCAACGACGTCATCCACAGCTTCTGGGTGCCCGCGCTCGGCGGCAAGCAGGATGTGATTCCGGGACGCACCAATACGCTGACGGTGCTGCCGACGCGGGTCGGCACGTTCCGCGGGCAATGCGCCGAGTTCTGCGGCGCGCAGCACGCGCATATGGCGCTCGACGTCACGATCGAGCCGCGTGACGCCTTCCGCGCGTGGTGGGCCGCTGGGCTCGCGCCTGCCGCGCCCCCGGCGACGCCGCTGGCCGAGGCCGGCTATCGCTTCGTGATGACGCAGCAATGCGCCAGTTGTCACAACATTTCCGGCACCCCCGCCTCGGGCCGCTTCGGGCCGGACCTGACGCATGTCGCGAGCCGGCGCTCGATCGGCGCGGGGACCTTTCCGATGACCAAGGGGCATCTGTTCGCCTGGGTCGCCGATCCGCAGGGCGCGAAGCCGGGCAACCACATGCCCTATGTCGGTCTCAACGCCGATCAGCTCCACGCCGTGGTCGCCTATCTCGGAGGGCTCAAATGAGCGAAATCGCGCGCGACGGCGAGGGCCTCAAGGGTTTCGAGCTCGACGCGCGGCTGACGCGCACCTGGTCGCGTCCGCCGGGGCTTTGGGGCTGGATCACGACGGTCGACCACAAGGAGATCGGGCGGCGCTACATCTGGACGGCGATGACCTTCATGGTGCTCGGTGGTGTGCTCGCCACGGTGATGCGCGCGCAACTCGCCCGACCCGAGAGCGGCCTCATCAGCGCCGATCGCTACAACCAGATCTTCACCATGCACGGCACGACGATGATGTTCCTCTTCGCCGTGCCGGTGATGGAGGCGATCGCGATCTATATCATCCCGCTGATGGTGGGGACGCGCAACATCGCCTTCCCGCGGCTCAACGCCTTGAGTTATTGGACCTATTTGGGCGGCGCGCTGCTGCTGTGGGTGGGCTTCATCCTCAACGTCGGGCCGGACGCGGGCTGGTTCAGCTATGTGCCGCTCGCCGGTCCCGAATATTCGCCCGGCAAGCGCACCGACATCTGGGCGCAGATGATCACCTTCACCGAGGTTGCGGGCATCGCCGTCGCGATCGAGCTGACCGCGACCATCCTCAAGATGCGCGCGCCGGGGATGACGCTGGCGAAGATGCCGCTGTTCGTCTGGGCGATCCTGGTCACGTCGATCATGATCATCCTGTCGCTGCCCGCCGTCGCGCTCGCCTCGGGCATGCTGCTGTCGGACCGGCTGATCGGCACGCAATTCTTCAACTCGTTCGAGCATGGCGATGCGCTGCTCTGGCAACACCTCTTCTGGTTCTTCGCCCATCCCGAAGTCTATATCATCTTCCTGCCCGCGACCGGCTTCGTCAGCCAGATCGTCGAGACCTTCACCCATCGCCGCGTGTTCGCCTATCCGGCGATGGTGCTGGCGCTGGTCGCGACCGGGTTCCTCAGCTTCGGCGTCTGGGTCCACCACATGTTCGCGACCGGGCTGCCGCGGCTCGGCTACGATTTCTACACCGCGTCGAGCATGGCGGTGGCAATCCCCGCGGCGATCCAGATCTTCTGCTGGATCGCGACGATCTGGCTGGGGCGGCCGCGCTTCCGCGTGCCGTTCCTTTAGTGATCGCCTTCATCGTCACCTTCGTGATCGGCGGCCTGTCGGGGGTGATGGTGGCGAGCGTGCCGATGGACCTCGAGCTGCACGACACCTATTTCGTCGTCGCGCATTTCCACTACGTTCTGATCGGCGGCGCGGTGTTCCCGCTGCTCGGCGCGATCACCTATTGGTTCCCGAAGTTCACCGGACGGATGCTGTCGGAGGGGTTGGGCACGGCGGCGTTCTGGCTGGTGACGATCGGCTTCAACGGCGCCTTCTTCCCGATGCACATCACCGGCATGCTGGGGATGCCGCGGCGGGTTTACACCTATCCCGACCATATGGGCTGGAACGGGCTCAACCTGCTGTCTTCGCTCGGCGCGCTGGTGATCTGGATCGGCGGGCTGATCTTCATCGCCAACGTGTTCCTGGCGCTGCGGCGACCGCGCAGCGCGCCGGCCAACCCGTGGGGCGGATCGAGCCTCGAATGGGCGACCGAGTCGCCGCCGCCGCCGTATAATTTCGCGCACCAGCCGATCGCCAACGGACACACGCCGCTGTGGGACATGGACGGCGCGCTGCCGGTGATGACGGGGCTGCGCGTCGACGACCGCGAGCAGCTCCTCACCACGCCGATCGAGGCGGCGCCCGATACCCGCTATCCCTCGCCCGAGCCGACGATCTGGCCCTTGCTGTCGGCGATCGCGCTGGGGGCGCTGTTCATCGGCTCGATCTTCACGCCCTGGGCGATCGTGATCGGCACGGTGCCGCTCGGCGTCGGGTTCATTGCCTGGTTCTGGCCCAAGAGCCCGCCGAGCGAAGAGCCGGTGATCGAATGAGCGTTCCGGTCCGCTTCGAGGGCGACCTCGCCCACCTCGCCACCCACGGCTTCGGGCCGCGCAGCCTGACCTGGTGGGGGATCATCGGCTTCATGGTCGTCGAGGGCATGTTCTTCGCGCTGCTGTTCGCCGCCTATTTCTTCATCCTCGACAAGGAGCAGAGCTGGCCGCCCGCGCCCTATGCGCCGCCGGGGCTGACGGCAGGCACGATCCTGACCGTGCTGATCGTGCTCACCGAAATTCCCAACGCCATCGTCAAGAAGGCGGCGGAGACCTTCGACCTGGTGACGGTGCGCAAGGGGCTGGTGGTGATGAGCCTGCTGCCGCTGCCGCTGTTCGTGCTGCGCGGCTTCGAGTTCGCGTCGCTCAACGTGATGTGGACCGATAATGCCTATGGCTCGATCCTGTGGGCGCTGCTGCTGACCCACACCATCCACCTCATCACCGATTGGGGCGACACGGTGGTGCTGACCGCACTGATGTTCACCGAGCACGGCAAGGAGGCCAACCGCTTCGTCGATACCAGCGAGAATTCGGCCTATTGGCGCTTCGTCTGGGGATCGTGGCTAATCGTCTATCTGCTGATCTATTGGGTGCCGCGATGGCTGGCGTGACGCGGCGAGCCCTGCTGCCCTGGTCGGGCGTGGTCGGCGGCGCGGCGGGTTGGTTCGTCAGCCAGCAGGCGGGCACCAACATGGTGTTCGCGCACTGCGCCAACGGCCGCTGGTGGGGCGTGGCGCTGATCGGCCTCGCCGGCATCGCGCTCGCGGTCGGCGGCGGGCTGCTGTCGTACCGCAGCTGGCGCGCCGAAAGCGGGCAGCCGAGCGGCCACCGCTTCGTCGGGCTGCTCGGGCTGCTGATCGCCGCATTGCTCGCCTTCCCGATCCTGATGCAGACGATCGCCGGCTTGCTCGTGCCGGGGTGCCTGTCGTGAGGCGGCTGGCGGCGCTGCTGCTGCTCGCGCTGCCGAGCGCGGCATGGGCGCATCCCGGACATCCGCACGGCGCGGGGCCCGGCTGGACGCTCGACGCCTCGGTCACGCTGCCGCTCGCGCTCGCGCTGCTGCTCTACGGCATCGGGCTCGTCCGGCTGTGGCGGCGCTCGCACCGCGGTCATGCGCGGTTGCGCCGTGAGGCTCGGCTGTTCGCCGCCGGCTGGCTGGTGCTCGCCGCCGCGTTGGTCTCGCCGCTCCACGAGGCCGGCGAGCGCTCGTTCGCGCTGCACATGATCGAGCACGAGCTGATCATGCTCGTCGCCGCGCTGCTGCTCGCGATCTCGAACGCGGGGCCGGTGCTGCTCTGGGGCTTGCCCACCGGCGCGCGGCGCGGGATCGGGCAAGTGCTCCATGCGCCTGCGGTCGAGACGAGCTGGAACGCCGTATCGTCGCCCTGGATCGCCACCGCGCTCCAGGCGGTCGCGCTGTGGCTGTGGCACGCCCCCGCCCTGTTCGACCGCGCGCTGGCGAGCGAGGGTTGGCACATCGCCCAGCACCTGAGCTTCCTCGTCACCGCGCTCATCTTCTGGTGGTCGATCGGCGAGGCGCAGGCGCGCGGGCGGATCGGCGTCGCGGTGTTCTGCCTGCTCGTCACCGTCTGCGTCGGCGCGGCGCTCGGGGCGCTGATGGCGCTGTCGTCGAGCCCCTGGTACGCCGGCTATGCCGCGATGGGGATGACGCCCTACGGCCTGACGCCCGAGCAGGACCAGCAGATGGCCGGCCTCATCATGTGGATCCCGGGCGGCGTCGTCCACATGGGCGCGGCGCTGGTGATCCTCTTCCGCTGGCTGACGCCGCAGGAGGGCCGCGATGTCGTCGCCGCGGAATAGCCGGATCGCTCTCGGCGTGGTGGTCGCGCTGGTCGTCGTCGCGATCGGCGGGGTGCTGGGCGAACGCACCTACGAGCAGCACGATCTCACCGACCGCGCCGAGTCGCTGACCGGCGGCAATGTCGCGCGCGGCAAGGCGCTGTTCGCCGCTTACGGCTGCGGCGGGTGCCATAGCGTCGACGGCGTACCGCAGGCGCAGGGCATGGTCGGGCCGCCGCTCGACACGATCGCGGTGCGCGCGATGATCGGCGGGCGGTTGGCCAACTCGCCGGCCAATCTGGAAAGGTGGATTCAGCACCCGCAAGCCGTCTCGCCCGGAACGGCGATGCCCGATCTGGGAGTCACTCCAGCGCAGGCGCGCGACATCGCCGCGTTCCTCTATACGCAATCGTGAAGCGGCTGCTTCCTCTCCTGTTGCTGGCGGGATGCCAGGCGGCGGCGGCTCGGACGGGGACGATCTACGTCTCCGACGAGACGGCGAACGTCATCCACGTCATTGATGCCGGCTCTCTCGCGGAGAAAGGGCTGATTGCGGTCGGGCATCGGCCGCGCGGGATGGCGGTCTCGCCCGATCGCCGCACGCTCTACGTCGCGCTCGGCAACGACAACCGGATCGCGGCGGTCGATCTGGCGCGTGGCAAGGTTATCGGGTTGCTGCCGTGCGGGCCTGATCCCGAGACGATCGCGATCTCGCCCGACGGGCGCACGCTCTACGCTGCCAACGAGAACGACAATCTGCTGTCGATGGTCGATATCGCCTCGCGCCGGGTGACGCGCGGCGTTCCGGTCGGCGGCGAGCCCGAGGGAACGGCGGTGAGCCCCGACGGCACACTGGTGATCCAGGCCTCCGAGACCGCGAGCATGGCGCACGTCATCGACGCTGCCAGCGGCACGGTGATCGACAACCTGATGGTCGACACCCGCCCGCGCTATATCGCCTTCACGCCTGACGGCAGCCGCTTCTGGGTCTCCTCCGAAGTCCGCGCGACGGTCACCGTATTCGATACCGCGACGCGGCGGCGGATCGAGACGATCGATTTCACGCAATTGCTTCCCGGCAATCGGCCCGATGGCCAGAATCTCCAGGCGGTCGGCATCGCCTTCACCCGCGACGGCAAGCGCGCGTTCGTGGCGCTCGGACGGGGCAAGCTCGTCGCCGAAATCGATCCGGCGACATTGAAGCTGGTGCGCGCCTTCCCGGTCGGCTGGCGCGCCTGGCATCTCGCGCTCTCGCCCGACGAGCGCTACCTCTACACCGCCAACGGGCTCAGCAGCGACGTGACCGCGATCGACCTTGACCACGATCGCGTGGTCGATCGCGTCCATGTCGACGGCAGGCCGTGGGGGATCGTCGTCCTGTGAAGCGCGTGGTGCTCCTCCTGCTGCTGGTGCTCGCGGCGTGCGGCCGGCACGCGCCGCAGGAAAAGGTGCTGCGCGTCTGCGCCGATCCCAATAACCTGCCTTTCTCCAACCGCGCTGGCGAAGGGTTCGAAAACCAGCTTGCCCGACTGATCGCGCACGATCTCGGCGCCAAGCTGCAGTACGTCTGGTGGGCGCAGCGGCGCGGCAATTTGCGCGAGACGCTCAAGGCCGGGCGCTGCGACCTCGTCCCCGGCGTCGGCAGCACGATCGAGGGGATCGCCACCAGCGCACCTTATTACCGGTCGAGCTACATGGTGGTGACGCGGCCGGGGAGCGGCCTGGAGTCGCTCGACTCGTTCGACGATCCGCGCCTCAAGACGCTGCGCATCGGCGTCCAGCTGGTCGGCGACGACGGCGTCAACACGCCACCCGCCCACGCGCTGATGCACCGCGGGATCGTCGAGAACGTCCGCGGCTTCATGGTGCAGGGCGACTACCGCCGGAAATTCCCGCAGGATGCGATCCTCGACGCGCTCGCGAGCGGCAAGCTCGACGTCGCTTATGTGTGGGGTCCGGTCGCCGGCTATTATGCGGAGCGGCATCCGAAGGCGGTGGCGATCCGCCCCGTCTCGCCGGCGTTCGACGGGCCGCAGCTGCCGATGGTGTTCGACGTCTCGGTCGGCGTACGCAAGGACGAGACCGATCTGCTCCGCCGCATCGACGGCATCCTTCGCGCGCGCCGCCCGCAAATCGAGCAGCTGTTGCGCCGCTACGATGTGCCGCTCGTCACCGACCCGTCGTCATAGGCGGACGACGATCAATTGGCGAAAAGTAGCTGATCCAGGTTATTCCGGCTCGAAAACCTGGCTCCTTCGTCAGCGTCGGACGTTTCATGTTTCCGCCCATGCGTCCCTCCCGCAGAAACGGAAAACCGAGCCATGTTCATGCACAACAAGACGCTTCAATATACTGTGCGCGTGTCGGAGCCGAACCCGGCGCTCGCATCGCTGATCCTCGAGCAATTCGGCGGCCCCGATGGCGAACTCGCCGCGGCGATGCGCTATTTCACGCAAGGGCTGGCCGAGGACGATCCCGGTCGCAAGGACATGCTGCTCGACATCGCGACCGAGGAGCTGAGCCATCTCGAAATCGTCGGCTCGATCGTCGCGATGCTCAACAAGGGCGCCAAGGCGCAGCTCTCCGAAGCCGCGATGAAGGAGGCCGAGCTCTATCTCGCGATCAACGCAGGCGGTGACAGCCACACACAATCGATCCTCTATGGCGGCGGGCCGGCGCTGACCAATTCGTCAGGCGTGCCGTGGAGCGGCGCCTATGTCGACAGCCGCGGAGAGCCGACCGCCGACCTGCGCTCCAACATCGCCGCAGAGGCGCGCGCCAAGATCATTTACGAACGCCTCATCAACGTCACCGACGATCCCGGCATCAAGGACGCGCTCGGCTTCCTGATGACTCGCGAGGTGGCGCACCAGAAGAGCTTCGAAAAGGCGCTCTACGCGATCAAGGACAATTTCCCTCCCGGCAAGCTGCCCGGCCTCGCGCCTTATGCCAGCCTCTATGTCAACACCTCGACGGGCGAGGGCGACATGGATGGGCCGTGGAACAGCGGCGAGCAATGGGATCGGGTCGACGACGTCGTCAGCGCGATCCCGCTCGACGACGGCGACGGCATGGCGACGGTTGATCTCTCCGACGATCAACGCGCCGTCGCGACCGCGCTGGCGAAGCGCACCATGTCCGATCCCGCCGCCAATGCGACGACGGGCGCCGATCTCGGTGCCGGGCCAGGCGCGGGCAGAATGAGCGACGAGGACATGGGTGGCGCGTCCGACATGCCCGATGCCGTCGCCAAGGCCGACGCGATGACGGCCGCCTGAAATAGGAGAAGACGAATGACGGATGTGATGGAACGCGACGTGGTTCAATCGGTCTATCTCGCGGGTCTGCGCGATGCGCACGCGGTCGAACACCAGGCGCTCGCCTTGATGGATCGCCAGCTCGATCATCTCGAAAACTATCCCGAGGTCGAGCAGCGCCTGCGCGCGCACCGCGCCGAAACCGAGCAGCAGATCGCTCGTCTCGACGAAATCCTCGACGGCCTCGGCGAGAGCCATTCGGTCGTCAAGGATGCCGCACTGGGCTTGGCAGGCAATCTTGCAGCGCTCGGCCACGTCTTCGCGCCCGACGCGATTATCAAGAACAGCATGGCCAATTTCGCCTTCGAGAATTTCGAGGTGGCGAGCTACAAGGGCTTGATCGCGGTCGCCGAAACCGGCGGCTTTTCGAGCGCGATCCCGCTGCTCGACGCATCGCTCAAGGAAGAGCTGGCGATGGCGCAATTCTGCGACGAGGCGCTGCCCGGCATCGTGCAGAAATATCTGCGCCTGCGCTCGGCGGGCCAAACCGCAAGCCACTGATCGAGGAAAAACGGGAAAGCCGACCATGAGCACAAATTCCGATCGCTCGACACCCCATGGCGACGGCGTGAGCAAGCCGCAGGGCGGCGGCCGCGCCGGCGGCGGCGAAAGCGGCGGCGGCGCCTACAAGGATCCGGATATGGTGGAGCCCGACGACAACGGCCATCGCCACGGCGGCCAGACCGACATCGCCTATCGCGGCGGCGGCGATGCCAAGGACGGCGACACCAACCCGAATGCGGTGACCGACTCGGATTGATGCGTCGTGACCCCATTCGCAGCTATGAGGAGAGGTCAATGACTGCCGAAGACGACCGCGAGCGCCGCGTTCCTACCGACACCGATCAACCGACCAATCTCTCGGTCGAGAACCAGCCGAGCGGCTCGGCTCGGCGGCCGCGCGACACGCTGGACCGCGAGCCCGAACGCGATCCGAAGAGCGGCGGCACGATTCCCAGCGACTATAACCCGCACACCATGACTCGCCGCGGCGAAGAACGGGACACGCGCGCGGGCCGCGAAGGCGCGGGCGAGCGCTGACCGCGCGAAACGACGGAGAAGCAGCATGAATTATCGGTCGATCAGCCGCGGGCTCGGCTGGTTCAGCATCGCGCTTGGCGCCGCCGAATTGCTCGGCAGCCGCCGAATCACCAAGGCGATCGGCGCCGAGGGCAGCGAAACGGTGGTGAAGGCGTTCGGCGCTCGGGAGATGGCGGCGGGCGCTGCCCTGTTACAGGCGCCGGCGCACGCCGCCCGCATGTGGGGCCGCGTCGCCGGCGACGCGCTCGACATGGGCGCGCTGGCGCTCGTCGCGCGCAAGTCGAAAAGGCACCGTGCGCTGATCGGCGCGGCGGCGTTCGTCGCAGGCGCCGCGCTCCTCGACACGCTCGTTGCGCGCGGCCTGGGCAAGACGCCGGCGATTCCCGCGAATGGCGCCTCGTCGGCGTGAACGGCGTGAGTCCGGGCGCTTAGGCAGCGGCAACCGGGCTCGTCGGCGCGAAATAAGCGAGCGGCGTGTTGTCGAGCGTGACCGCCTCGACGCCGATGCAGCGCGCCATCTTTTCGGCGAGCAACGACGCGGTCCGACCGTCGAGCTCCGCGAGGTCGACCGTCACGATCATCTGCTTGCCCGCAATGTCGACCGTCATGCCCGGCGCCGCGAGATCGCGCTGCGCGAACAGACCGATCAGGCGGCACAACAGATCGGCGCTCGAAGCGGCCGCGATCGTCATGTGCACCTCGCCCCTCATGCCGCTGCCGAGGCTGGGACGGGCGGCGGCTCGGCGATCCGCGCGCGGGCCAGCGCATCGGCGGCACGATGCGGCGCGAGGCCCAGCCGGTCGGCATGGTCGAGCACTGCGGCGAGCCGCTGCCCGGTCGCTTCGACACGCGCAGCCGCCTCGCCCGCGCTCCAGCCGAGATATTCGGCAGCGACATTGATGATGCCGCCCGCGTTGACGACGTAGTCGGGGGCGTAGAGCACGCCGCGATCGGCCAGCCGGTCGCCGTCCTCGATGCTGGCGAGCACGTTGTTGGCGCCGCCGCAGACGAGGCCGGCGCGTAGCCGCGGAATCGAGTCGCGGTCGAGCACGCCACCCAATGCGCAGGGGGCGAAGATGTCGCACTGCGCATCGAGGATCGAGTCGCGCGCCATGACCTCGGCGCCGTAACGCAGCGCGACCGCAGCGGCGAGGCCGGGGCGCGGCTCGGCGACGATCAGCCGGGCGCCCGCATCGTGAAGCAATGCGCACAACGCCGAGCCGACATTGCCGAGCCCCTGCACCGCGACGGTCAAGCCGTCGAGCCCCGTGCCGAAGCGACGCCGCGCCGCCTCTCGCATCGACAGGAACACGCCGCGCGCGGTCCAGGGCGACGGGTCGCCACCCGGGCGCCCGGCCATCGGCGCGAGGCCGGCGACGTGGTGTGTTTCCCCGCGCACCGTGGTCATGTCGGCGACGGTCGTGCCGACATCCTCCGCGGTGACATAGGCGCCCTCCAGCCCGGCGACGGCGCGGCCGAAGGCGGCGAACAGGCGGCGGCGATCGAAGGCGCCGTCGGGGACGTTGAGCACGGCCTTGCCCCCGCCCAGCGGCAGATCGGCGAGCGCGTTCTTGTAGGCCATGCCCTCGGCGAGCCGCAGCGCGTCGGCGGTCATCGCGGCGCGGTTGGCATAGCGCCAGAACCGGCAGCCGCCCGCCGCCGGCCCGCGCCGGGTCGAATGCAGGACGATGACGCCCTCGAGCTCACTGGCGGCGTCGCTGACGACATGGACCGCCTCGGGCGGAGCGGCGGGCGCATCGGGGGTGTCGACCATGATTCGGCTCCTGGAATTCGGAGGATGTTTTTTCATGGTCGACCGGGTAAATGTGTCCGCATTCGGCCCATCCATTACCCATTCCGATACGATTTGTCCCTTCTTTGCTTATTATGAGGTGAAATCGTGCCGCACGATCTCGATCCCTTCGAACGCAAGATCCTCCGCGAGTTGCAGGAGGACGCGAGCATGCCGATGGCGCGGCTGAGCGAGAAGGTCGGGCTGTCGCCCTCGCCGTGCTGGCGGCGCGTCGATCGGCTGGAGAAAGACGGCGTCATCACGCGGCGCGTCGCGCTGGTCGATCGCCAGAAGGTCGGGCTCAACGCGCACATCTTCGCGCAGATCAAGCTCAACGCGCACGGCCGCGCCAACCTGGACGAGTTCGCCGCCGCGATCCGCTCGTTCCCCGAGGTGCTCGAGGCCTATGTTCTGATGGGGGTGTTCGACTTCATGTTGCGGATCGTCGCCGCCGATATCGATGCCTATGAGCGCTTCTTCTTCACCAAATTGTCGAAGCTGCCCGGCGTGCAGGAGATCAACTCGACCGTGGCGCTCTCCGAGGTGAAGGCGACCACCGCGCTGCCGATCGAGTGACGAAGTCAGGGCGTCACCGCAAAACGCCTGCCCTCGGCAAGCCATGCCAGGCGCTCATCGCGCAGTGCCGCGCGGCGGACCTTGCCGGCTTCGTCGCGCAGAGCGGCATCGACCAGTTCGTAGCTTTCGGGACATTTGTAGCTGGCAAGCCGCGTGCGGACGAAGGCGTCGATCTCCTCCAGCGACAGCTCCCCGCCGGGCTGGACGACCGCATGGACGCGCGCGCCGTAATCCTCGCAGGGTAGGCCGAGCACCACCGCATCGCTGACGGCAGGATGCTCGATCAGCGCGGCCTCGACTTCGGCCGGATAGATGTTGGCGCCGCCGCGCAGGATCATGTCGGTGCGTCGATCGGACAGGAATAGATAACCGTCCTCGTCGAGATGCCCGAGATCGCCGAGCGACATCCGGCCCGCGTCGTCGAGGCGGGGATCGGCGCCGATATAATGGAAGCGAGTCGCGGTTTCGGGCGCGAAGAAGATTTCGCCGACGACACCGGGCGGGCAGAGGTTGCCCGCCTCATCGCGGACGCTCAGCGCCTCGGGAGGGGCCTTGCCGACCGAGCCGGGCTTCAGCAGCCAGTCCTCGCCGGTGATCAGGATCGCCGCGCCCTCGGTGCCGGCATAGACTTCGAGGATGCGCTCGGCCCCCAGCCAGTCGATCCAGGCGTGCTTGAGCCACGGCGGACAGGGCGCCCCCAGATGGACAACCTTGCGCAGCGACGACAGGTCGTAGCGCGCACGCACGTCGGGCGGCAGGCTCCAGATGCGGTGCATCATCGTCGGCACCAGGCACACCCATTCGACCCGCTCGCGTTCGATCAGGCGCAGCGCTTCCTCCGGATCAAAGCGGTTCATGCCCACCACGCGCGTCCCCGCCAGCAAGGCGAGGCTGGTGAACAGGAACGGCGCGTTGTGATAGAGCGGACCGGGATTGAGCATCACCCCGCCCTGCGGCATTCCGAGCAATGCCGTCATGCCTTGCAACCGCTCGTCGTAGCGCGCCGTGCCGTGATCGACGATCAGCTTGGGACGGCCGGTCGAGCCGCCGCTGGCGACCGCCTTCCACTGCGCGGCGGCGAGATCGGGCGGCAGGTCGACGGTGGAGTCATCCCCGCCGGGCGCGATCTGCGTCACGCTCTCGACCGGTTCGCCGCCGTCGCGGATCAGGATGCGGGGCGCGGCGAGCTCGACGATTTGCGCCAGCTCGCGGCCGGGCAGCTTTTTCGGCAGGATGGCAGGTGTCGCGCCCGCGCGCCAAGCGGCGAAGGCGCTGACGTGATGGTCGACGCCGTTGGGGAGCGCCACCGCGACAAGGTCGTCGGACTCGACTCCAAGCGCGATCAGCCGACGGGCGGCGGCGGCGCTGCGCGCGTCCAGTTCGGCCCAGCTCACCGTTTCGCCCGGATAGGAGATCGCCGGCTCACCGGCCCGCGCGCCGGTCGCGTGCGTCTCAAGAACCCTGCCGAAGCTGTGCGCGGTCATATGCTCAGCCCGCCGCCGACGATCAGCACCTGGCCCGATATGTAATCGCTGTCGGGGGAGCAGAACAGATAGACGCCGCCCGCCGCTTCCTCGGGCGTGCCTGCGCGGCCGAGCGGCACGAGGGTCTTGAGCGCGCCGAGCATCTCGGCGGGGACGCCGGCCTGAATCGCCTGTCCTTCGATCTCGATCTTGGTCGCGGGGTCGTTCTGCGGCCTGGTCAGGCGGGTGTCGATGAAGCCAAAGGCGACGCAGTTCACGCAGACCTTCAGCCGGCCCCATTCCTTGGTCAGCGTCTTGGTCATGCCGGTGACGGCGGCCTTGGCGGAGGAATAATTGACCTGGCCCGCATTGCCGTTGGTACCCGCCATCGAGGAGATGTTGACCACCTTGCGGATCACCTCGCGTCCCTCGGCCGCCTCCCGCTTGGCCATCGCGCGCCACGGCTCGGCGGCGGCGCGCAGGATGCGGAAGGGCGCGGTGACATGGACGTCGAGCATCGCCTGGAACTGCTCGTCGGTCTGCTTCTGGATCACGCCGTCGCGCGTGTAGCCGGCGTTGTTGACGATGATGTCGAGCCCACCGAAGCGATCGAGCGCGGTCTGAACGAAACGCTCGCCGAATTCGGGAGCGGTGACGTTGCCGACGCACGCCGTCGCCTCGCCGCCCGCCGCCTCGATCGCCGCGATCGTTTCGAGTGCGGGGGCTTCGTCGAGATCGTTGACGACTATTTTCGCGCCTTCGGATGCGAGCCGGAGCGCCACCGCGCGGCCGATGCCGCGCCCCGAGCCTGAAACGATGGCGACCTTGCCGTTGAGCGTGCTCATGACCTTCTCCCTAAACCTTGGTCAGATTAGCTGACGCCGTCACCCTCACCCTTCCGCGCCCCCGCGGGTGCGGGGCCGCTCCCTCCCTCTCCCGCTGGGAGAGGGAAGGGGCCCGCTCGGCGCAGCCGAGTGGGAAGGGTGAGGGTGACGCGCGTGATTCCAACTGAAATCATCGTGCCTTAGGCCAGCGCCACGACGGCCTCGCCGTCGAGCGTCTGCACATCCTTGTCCGTCCAGCTGCCGATCCTGATACGGGCCAGCCGCTCGCCGGCTTCTTCGAAAATCTCGGTGATTTTGCCGCGGCAGGTGACGGTCGCGTGGAGCGGGGTGATCGCGGTGAAGCGCACGGTCCAGCGCCGCAGCCGCTCCTGCGGCGCCCAGTGCGTCAGCATCTGCGCGAGATACGCCATCGACAGCATGCCATGCGCGAACACATCGTCCATGCCGGCGACCTTGGCGAAATCGCTGTCGATATGGAGCGGCACGTGATCGTGGCTCGCGCCGGCGAACAGCGCCAGCGTCGCGCGGTCGATCGGGCCGCGGACCAGCTCGGGCAGCGTGTCGCCGACCTCAACCATTGCGCACCACCGCGAGCTGGCGCGCCTCGGCGCAGAGTGTGCCGTCCTCTTTCTCGAAGCGCGTGGTCTGGACGACGAATTCCAGCGCGCCGCCCTTCTTCGCGTAAATGTCCTCCGTCGTCGTGGTGATGGTGAGGCGATCGCCCGCATAAGCGAGCGCGTGATAGGTGAAGCCCTGCTCGCCGTGCAGGATTTTCATCATGTCGACGCCGAGGCCGTTTTCGGTGTCGAAGATGTCGCCGCGCTTTGCCGGGCGGCTCATGTGGAGCGAGAAGAAATAGGTCGGCGGCACCGGGATCGCTGGATGCCCCGCCGCGCGCGCCGCCGCCTCGTCGAAATAGATCGCGTCAGTTTCCCCTGTGGCCTTGGCGAAGAATTTGAGGAAGCCCGCTTCGACGTCGACGACGCGTGGTTCGGAGACGATGCCGACATGGCGGTCGCGGTCGATCATCTCACGCCGCCTTGCTGTAGAGGGTGACGACGCAGGCGCCGCCGAGGCCGAGATTGTGCTGCAACCCGAACCGCGCGCCCGCCACCTGCCGCGCATCGGCGGTGCCGCGCAACTGGTGGGTCAGCTCGTAGCATTGCGCGAGGCCGGTCGCGCCGAGTGGATGGCCCTTGGACAGCAACCCGCCCGAGGGATTGGTGACGTGATCGCCGCCATAGCTGTTGCGGCCGTCGCGGATATAGGCTTCCGCGCCGCCTTCGGGGCAGAGGCCGAGCGCCTCGTAGGTGATGAGCTCGTTGGGCGTGAAGCAGTCGTGGAGCTCGACGACCTCGATGTCGTCGGGGCCGACGCCCGCCGCCTCGTACACCTGCCGCGCCGCCTCCTTCGACATGTCGTAGCCGACCACCGACATCATCGATCGGCCGGCGAAGGTCTCGGCATAGTCGGTGGTCATCGCTTGTGCTGCGATCTCGACCGGCGCGTTCAGCCCGTGCTTCGCGGCAAACGTGGGCGACACCAGCAGCGCCGCCGCCGCGCCGCAGGTCGGCGGGCAGGCTTGGAAGCGGGTGATCGGGCCATAGAGGTGGCGCGAGGCCATCACCTCCTCGAGCGTGATCGGCGCGCGGAACAGCGCCAGCGGATTGTTCGCGGCGTGGCGGCGCGCCTTGACCGAGATCAGGCCGAACACCTCGTCGGCGATGCCGTAGCGCTGCTGGTAATCCACACCTGCGCCGCCGAATTGCTGCGCGGCCATCGGCGCGGCTTCGTCCCAGCCCTGGATTTCGATCTGCTTCGACAAATGATGGTCGAGCGTGCGCTTGCGATCGTCGAACACGAGGCCCAGCGCGCCGGGCAGCATCTGCTCGAAGCCGACCGCCAGCACGCACTCCGCCGCGCCGCCCTCGATCGCCTGCCGCGCGAGATACAGCGCGGTCGAGCCGGTCGAGCAATTGTTGTTGACGTTGACGACCGGGATGCCGGTGCAGCCGACCCGATAGAGCGCCGATTGGCCCGCGGTCGAATCGGCATAGACGTAGCCGGCATAAGCCTGCTGGATTTGGTCGTAGCCTAGACCGGCGTCCGCGAGCGCGAGGCGGATCGCCTTTTCGGCCATCACGTCCCAATCCTCGCTCTCGCCCGGCTTGGCGAAGGGGATCATGCCGACCCCGGCGATCCTTGCTTTGGTCATGGCGTCACTCCCCCACCCAGATCGGCGGAATATGCCGCCACCATTGGACCGCCGCTTCGAGCTGGTAGGCGAGCGCGAGCAGCAGCGCCTCGCCGCCGGGCTTCGTGGCGAACTGCACGCCGACCGGCAGGCCGTTGTCGCTGAATCCCATCGGCAGGCTGATCGAGGACGAACCGGCGAAATTGTCGATCCAGCAATAGCCGGCATAATCGACCAGCTGGTCAGCTTGATCGCCCCACGCCACGTCGGGGCCGAACACGCCGATGCGCACGGTCTCGCTGCCGAAGGTGGGGGTCATCCAGATATCGATCTCGCCCAGCCGGCCGAGATAGGCGGCGACGATCCCCTCCATTCGCTGCCACGCTGCGGCGAAGCGCGCATCGTCAATGCGGTTGCCGGCCTCGATCAGCGTCGCCGAGCGATATTCGAGGTCCTCGGGTGCGATTTTGATGCCGATAAGGTCTGAAAGGAGCCCGAGCCGTCGCGTGAACATGCCTTCGGTGATGTCGTTGAGCGTTCGGATCGCGTCGGGACCGTCGAAGGGCAAGCCGCCGTTGGCGACCTTGTGGCCGAGCTTGTCGAGCAGGGCGATCGTCTCCGCGAAGACGCGGCTGACGCTGGCGTCGGGCGCCTCACCCGAGCGCATGATCGTGCTGTAGGCGTGGATGCGAAGCGACGTGTCGATCGGCGCGGTGACCAGCGGCACCGGCGCGAAGGCGGCGTCGGGAGCGCGCGTCTGCGTCGCTTCCAGCCAGGCGGCGGTGTCGCGCACAGTGCGGCTGACGCAGCCGTTGACGTTGAGGTCGGCGATCGAGCGCAGCGCCTCGTCGCCGATATTGCGCCCGCGCGACGGCTTCAGCCCGACCAGCCCGCACGGCGCGGCGCCGTGGCGGATCGAGCCCAGCCCGTCGCTGCCGTGCGCGATCGGCACCACGCCCGCCGCCACCGCCGCCGCAGCGCCGCCCGAGGAGCCGCCGGGCGTATGATCGAGGCTCCACGGATTGCGCGTCGGCCCGACCAGCGGCGATTCGGTGACGACGTTGAGCCCCAGCTCGGGCATCGCCGAGCGCGCGATCGAGATCAGCCCGGCATCAGCGATCGCGCGGGTGTAGGGCGCATCCTCGGGCGCGATGAAGTCGCGGAGCGCGGCGGCGCCCCAGCTTGCCGGCACGCCCTTTTCGGGGAGCATGTCCTTGATGAGCGTCGGAACCCCCGCGAGCGGGCCGGCGCGCGGCTCCGACGCTTGCGCGCGCGCCCGCTCGAACGTCCGCCAGGCGATGAAGTTGAGCTCAGGGTTGACCGCCTCGGCGCGCTCGATGGCGCGCTCCACCAGAGCGGCGGGCGTGGCGCGGCCGGCCTCGATCGCGGCGCGCATGGCGGTCATGTCGGTCGGGGCGGCGGCCGATACGGTGGTCGTCATGCTTGCTCCTTCGAAAACTCGAGACTGATGGCCCGGACGGTGCCGGCGTAAGGCTTACGCGCAAGCGAGATCAGCACCGCCGAGGCGATCAGGCTCGGCAGGTTGACGATAGTCATCGCCAGCAGGATGTTGCGCGGCCCGGCGATCAGGCTCGCCGCCGTGCCGATCGCCATCGGCGACGCCGCGAGCGCCAGCGGCGTCGCGATCGTCAATGCGGCGAGGATCCGCGCGCGCAAGTGTTTCGGCGCGAGATCCTGGAGCAAGCCCGGCGTCAGCGCGCAGGCGGCGATGCCCAGCGCGCCCTGCACGGTGGCGATGGCATAGGCTTGGAAGGCGGTCGCCGCGAAGGGCAGGAACGCGGTCGGCACGGCGGCGAGACCGGTGAAGATCGCGAAGGCGCGGAGCGGTTTCTGGTCGGCATCCCCCCGCCACAATTTGAGGACCAGCGCCGGCAGGCACACGCCGACCAGCGTCGCCACCGTGATCGCCGTCCCCAGCGCGACGCCGACGCTGGTGGGATCGATGCCGAACGCACGCGGCAGCGCCAGCGGGAACCAGGTAAGGCTCGACGACAGCGGGATGTTGATGACCAGCACGATGACGAAGAAATAGGCCAAAGTGCGCCGCTGCGACCGCGCATAAGGCAGGAAGCCGATCAGTCCCGGCCCCTCGACGACCGCGCTTTTCAAGGGCCGATCGTTCGCGCCCGCGCCGAGCGGCATGGTGAGGAGCAGCAGGGCGAACAGCGGTCCCGGCACCGCCACCATCAACATGGCGATGCGCCAGGTGTCGATCCCGGCGAGCCACGCGGGCAGATCGTGCGCCGATCCGGCGAGCCATTGCAGCGTCGCGCCGCCGATCGCCATGCCGGCCCCCGCCCCGATCAGCGACGCGCCGTAGAAGATGAAGTTGGCGGCGCTGCGCTGCCGTCCGGGAAACAGGTCGGGGATCATCGCATAGATGATCGGCGCTACCCCGGCCTCGCCGATCGCGATCCCGATCGTGCCGAGGAACAGTCCGCCGAAGCTGTTCTGAAGCGCGCTGACCCCGGTCGCCAGCGACCAGCACAATACGCCGATGGCAAGGATCAGCCGCCGCCCGAATCGGTCCGCCAGCCATCCCATCGGATAAGCGGCGACGCTGGCGAAGATCGCCATGCCCAGCCCTTGCAGCATCCCGATCTGGAAATCGGTGAAGCCCAGCGTGGTTTGCAGCGAGGGCGCGACGAGATTGAGGATCTGCCGGTCGACGAAGGCGAACAGCGTCGTCATCACCAGTACGAGCAGGCCGTACCAGGCGGACGCGGGCACCTTGCCGGAAACGGCTGCCGCGGCATCCGTCGGTGCTGCAACGGCCAAGGCTCCGCCCTCCATTTCCGCTCTCCCGAATCGTTCGCCGGGCTTGAAGTGCGCCCTTGGCATTGTCGAAAATAAACAAGTTGACTTTATTGTCAAACAGAGAGATGCCTTCGCCAGGAATGATGGCCCGCGCCGGAATATGTTCGGACGACGGGCTGCATGGAGAGGAAAGCGCGTCCTGCGCGTCGCACCGCGTGCTTTCGCTCGAAGCTGGTGGAGTCGGCGATGCAATTTTCCGTCCGCGCGTCCCTCGAACAATTCACGCCGCCGCATCCCGGCGGCGAGGGGCAGTTGAAGATCAGCGTCGCGGCGCCCGCGATGGCGCCGCCGGATGCCGAAGTGCCCGTCCTCTATGTGGTCGACGGCGATTTCCTGTTCGGCATGGCGGCGGAGATCGCCCGCGCGATATCCAGCGTCGCAGGCTTCCCGCCTTTTTACGTCGTCGGCATCGGCTATGACGCCAGCTATCTCGATTTCCTCAAGCGGCGTACGGCGGACCTCTCGCCGCCGATCAGCGCCGAGGCGGCCGAGGCGATGGGCTCGGTCGGCGCGATGGTCGGCGCAGACCGCAACGGCGGCGCCGACGCCTTCCTCGCCTTCCTCGCCGACACACTCAAGCCCGAGATCGCCACCCGCTATCCGCAGACCGACGGCGCCGAGCAAATCCTGTTCGGCCATTCGCTCGGCGGGCTGTTCGCCGCGCATGCGCTGTTGACGCGGCCCGACGCCTTTTCGAGCTTCATCGTCGGTAGCCCCTCCTTGTGGTGGGGCGGCTTTTCGATTTTCCAGAAGCTGCCGGCCTTCGCCGAACGGTGGTCCGCACTATCGCAGCCGCCGCGTGTGTTCGTCGGCGTCGGCGGCAGGGAGCAGGACCCGCCGACCAGCGTGCCGCCCGGCCTCGGCGTCACGCTGGAGGAAGCGCAGGCGCAGATTCGCGCCTCGCGCATGGTCGATGCGGCCAAGGAGTTTGCCGACGCGCTGGGCGAGGCAGGTGTCGCCGCCCTGCGTCACGTCGCCTTCGCTGAGGAGGATCACACCTCGGTCGCGCCGAGCATCATCATCCACGGCATGCGCTTCGCGCTGCAGCACGGGGAATGACGGAAGATCACGAAAATACTTGGACTCAAAGAGCCATGGGGAGGAATGCAATGAAGCGGATCACTCGTGTTGGTTTGTCGTTGACGGCGGCCGTCGCCGCCTTGTCCTGTGGCTCGATGGCGCAGGCCGCGCCGGTCGCGGCAAGCCCGCAATCCGACACGCCGGCCGCTTCGCAGACGCTGCCGGACGCCGGACAGGAAGCGGCCACGCCTGCCGATATCATCGTCACCGCGCAGAAGCGCTCGCAGACGCTGATCGACGTGCCGCAATCGGTGTCGGTGGTGTCGGGTGCTGCACTCGAACAGCAGAACGCGACCAATTTCGCCGATTACCTGAAGGACGTGCCGAGCCTGCAACTGGTCCAAGGCACGCCGGGCCAGGGACGGCTCGTCCTGCGCGGCGTCAACACCGGCGGCGTCGCCTCGACGGTCGCGGTCTATGTCGACGAGACGCCGTTCGGCTCGAGCACCGGGCTTGCCAACGGCGCCGAGCTCGCGGGCGATTTCGATACGTTCGACATCGCCCGGATCGAGGTGCTCAAAGGCCCGCAGGGCACGCTCTACGGCGCCAGCTCGCTCGGCGGCCTGCTCAAGTTCGTCACCAACGAGCCGACCACCGCGCGCGTGGAAGGCAAGGCGCTGGGCGGCGTCGAATTCACCGATGGCGGCGATGCTTCCTATCGCGACGCCGGCATGATCAACATTCCATTGACCGATACCTTGGCGTTCCGCGCCTCCGGATCGTATCGCAAGCAGGGCGGCTATATCGATTCGATCGGCACCGCCGGATCGCGGATCGATCGCAACATCAACGATTTACAGAGCTACGGCGGCCGCGCCTCCTTGCTCTGGAAGCCCGATTCGCACTTGAGCGTCCGGCTCAGCGCGCTGCTCCAGAATCTCGACGTCAACGGCGCGCCGAGCTTCGTCGAGGCCGATCCCGCGACGCTGAAGCCGCTCTACGGCGGGCTCACGCTGTCGGAATATGTGCCGTCGTTCAGCAACGTGAAGTATCGCCTCTACAACGGCACGATCGATTACGATTTCGGCTTTGCCACGCTCACCTCGGCGACCAGCTATGGCGAGGAGCTGCAATCGCTGCGCACCGATTACACCGCCAATCTCAGCGCGGCGCTCGCCGGCCCCTATTCGGACTTGCTCGCATCCTTCGGCCTGCCGCGGATACCGCAGAACAACGCCCTATTCGATCAGCTGACGCAAAGCCGCAAATGGACGCAGGAGCTTCGCCTTGCGTCGAATGGCGGCGGCTTTCTCGAATGGCTGGTCGGCGGCTATTACACGCATGAAAAGGCGCTGATCGACCAGCAGTTGAAACTGGTCGAGCCCGGCACGCTGACGCCGATCGCCTATCCGCTCGAACTGGTGCAATATGATTTGCGGTCCCGATACGAAGAAATCGCCGGCTTCGGAAACGCGACGCTCCACCTCTCGCCGTGGTTCGATATCGATCTCGGCGGGCGCTACAGCCACAACCGGCAGCGCGCCGATCAGGTGACGAACAGCGTCCTGCTGGGCAACAGCGACATCGGCAACCTGCGGTCGTCCGACAACGTCTTCACTTATTCGGTCGCGCCGAAGATCAAGTTCGGCAAGCGCGCGTCGCTTTATGCCCGGATCGCCAAGAGCTATCGCCCCGGCGGCCCCAACGTCGTTCCGGCCGGCGCGCCGGCAGGCACGCCGACGACATACAACCCGGATACCGTCACCAGCTACGAACTCGGGTTCAAGGGTGAGACCGCCGACGGCACCTTCGGGCTCGACGCCTCGGTCTATCATATCGACTGGAACGACATTCAGCTCGCCGCGGTGGTCAACGGCTTCGGCATCAACACGAATGGGCACGGCGCGACCGTCGACGGCGCCGAGATCGCGGCGACGATGCGGCCGACCGCCGGGCTGGTGACCTCGGTCAATTTTGCGCTCAACGACGCGAAGCTCAGCGGCGATACCGATCCCCTCGTTGTCGGTGCGGTGAAGGGCGATCGGCTGCCGTTCACGCCGAAATATTCGGTCAGCGTCAACGCCGATTACCAATGGGCATTGGGCGGAGACGTCACCGCGTCGATCGGCGGCTCGATCCGGTCGCTGTCGAAGCAGTCCGGAAACTACGATCCCCTCTATCGGGCGCTCTACGGCCATTTCGCCAGGGTGCCCGCCTATGAAGTGGTCGATCTGCGCGCGAGCCTTTCGTTCGGCCGCTACACGATCAACGCCTATGTCCAGAATCTCGGCAATGTCGCCGGGATCACCGCGACCGATGCGCTGACCGCCAACGGCCTCCCCCGCTACGCCAACGGCGCGCTGGGGACGGGCGTGATCCGCCCGCGGACGGCGGGCGTCAGCGTTGCCGTCGGGTTCTGAGGCCATGGGTATCGAGCCGAAGCAACGCGACTCTCGCCTATGACTCAACCGAACGCTATCACCCATGATCGCAGCATGACGACGACCGCCGCTAAACCTCGACGCAGCCAGGCCGCCCGCAGCGCCGCGACGCGTGCCAAGGTGATCGCCGCCGCGCGCGATATCCTGTGCGCGCAAGGCTATTCGGGCGCGACGATGCACGCGATCCGCGATGCGACGGGCATGAGTCTCGGCGCAATCCAGCATCAATTCCCCACCAAGGCGAAGATCATGGCCGCGGTCGCCGCCGAGTTCTCCGCCTATCGGACGCGCATCTACGCCGAAGCGATCCGGCGCGGGAAGACGCCGCGGGAATCGATGGAGAATCTGCTCGACGCCAATTTCGAGATGGTCAGCCGGCCGGAAATGGCGGCGGTGCTCGAAATCCACCTCGCGCGGCGCAACGATCCCGATCTCGACCGCGAAGTGGCGCCGAGCACGCGCCGCTTCGATCGCCGCGTGCGCTTATGGGGCTACAGCATCCTCCGCGCCGCCGGGATCGAGGACGATGAAGCGCATATGAGCCTGCAATTGCTCAACAATGCCGTCACTCGCGGCCTCACCGTCGAATATATCCGCAACCCCAATCACGAGGTCGTCGAGCGGTCGATCGCGATCTGGAAGAAGCAAATCCTACACCTGCTGTTCGACAGCTGAGGCGCCGGCTCAGCCCGGCCGGTGGTTGCGGCCGCGCTTGTTCGGTGCGCCCTTGCCGGCGCGGAAGCGCTGCGGCCGATGGGCGCCGCGATTGCCGCGCGCGGCTTCGCGCGGGCCGCCGTCGACGGGTTCGATACGGACATTCTCCTCGTCGCCCTCGCCGCGCGCGGTGCGCTTCAGCGCCGCGGCGAATTTGCCGGCGATCGCGCGCGGCACCTGGAAGTGAGTCTCGTTGGCCGCGATGCGGATCGCGCCGATCTCGTTGCGCGTGATGTGGCCGCGCCGGCACAGCAGCGGCAGGATCCAGCGCGGATCGGCATTCTGGCGACGGCCGATGTCCATGCGGAACCAGACGGTGTCCTCGAAACCGGGGCGATGCCGCTCCTGCTGCGCCGCGCGGCGTGCCTCCGGCGTGTTCTCGATCATTTCCTCGGGCTCAGGCATCGCCGCACGGTGCGCGCGAACCAAAGCGGCGGCGATTTCCTCGGGCGAGCGTTCGGCGAGCAGCCGCTCCGCCAGCGCACGATCCTCCTCGTCGACCTCGACCGGCTGGAGCAGCGCCGCCAGCAGCCGCTCGCGGTCCTGAGCGCGGATTTGCTCGCGGCTCGGCGCCGCGATCCATTCGGCGTTGATCCGCGCGCCGCGAAGCATCGCTTCGACCCGCTTGCGCCGCGGATAAGGCACGATCAGCACCGCCGTGCCCTTGTTGCCCGCGCGGCCTGTGCGCCCCGAACGGTGCTGCAGCGTCTCGGCATCGCGCGGTATCTCGACATGCACGACGAGGCTGAGGCTCGGCAGGTCGATCCCGCGCGCCGCGACGTCGGTGGCGACGCAGACCCGCGCACGCCGATCACGCAGCGCCTGCAGCGCCTGGTTGCGCTCCGATTGCGAATGCTCGCCCGAAAGCGCAACGACGGCGAACCCCCGCTCCTGCAGCATCGCGTGCAGGCGCCGCACATTGTCGCGGGTCGCGCAGAACAGGATCGCGGTCTCGGCCTCGTGGAAGCGCAGCAGGTTGACCACCGCCGCCTCGATCTCCGACGGCGACACCGTCACCGCCTGATAGGCGATGTCGCCATGGCCGCGATCGTCGCCGACGGTCGACAGCCGCACCGCATCGCGCTGATAGCGCCGCGCCAGCGCGACGATCGGCTTGGGCATGGTCGCCGAGAACAGCAAGGTCCGCCGCCCCTCGGGCGTCGCGTCGAGGATTTCCTCGAGGTCCTCGCGGAAGCCCATGTCGAGCATCTCGTCGGCCTCGTCGAGCACCGCGACACGGAGCGCCGACAAATCGAGCGCGCCGCGTTCGAGATGATCGCGCAGCCGCCCCGGCGTGCCGACGACGATGTGTGCGCCGCCGCGCAGCGCGCGCCGCTCCTTCGAAGCGTCCATGCCGCCGACGCAGGTGGCAATACGCGCCCCGGCCCTGGCATAGAGCCAGGCGAGCTCGCGGCTGACCTGCAGCGCCAGCTCGCGAGTCGGCGCGATGACCAGCGCCAGCGGCGCCTCCGCTGGCGACAACGCCCCCTCGACATCGAGCAGCTCGCCCGCCATCGCGAGGCCGAACGCGACCGTCTTGCCCGAGCCGGTCTGCGCCGACACGATCAGGTCGCGCCCGCGCGCTTCGGGCTGGAGAACGGCGGCCTGCACCGCGGTCGGCTCGGCATAGCCGCGAGCGGCGAGCGCCTCGGCGAGGCTGGATGGAACGTCGGAAAAGGTCATCGAACTCACAAAAAACTCACGGCCGCATGGCTGGCGGAGAGGGTGGGATTCGAACCCACGGTACCCGTGAAGGCACAACGGTTTTCGAGACCGTCCCAATCGACCACTCTGGCACCTCTCCGCAGAGGACTTCGCGCCGTGCCCGAAGGCAAATGGAGGGCGCGCCGGCCGGATCGAGCGGCGGCCTCTAACCCGATCCTCGGCGGCTTGCAAGCTCCCCGCTTGTGCGGCGCAAAACAGCGACTAAATTGGGATCATGAGTCCGACCAGCGTTCCCGCTCCGCCGTTCGACGGCAGCGTTCCCCTTCCCGCCATCGCCCATGCGAGCTTCGCGATCGGCGATGTCGTACGGCACCGTTTGTTCGATTTCCGCGGCGTGATCTTCGACGTCGATCCCGTCTTCGCCAATACCGAGGAATGGTACGACGCGATTCCCCAGGATCTGCGCCCGCGCAAGGACCAGCCCTTCTACCACCTGCTCGCCGAGAATATGGAATCGAGCTACGTCGCCTATGTCAGCCAGGGCAATTTGATGCTCGACGACAGCGAGGAGCCGATCGACCATCCGGCGATCTCGGGCCTGTTCACCGATTATCGCGACGGCCGTTACACCTTGAGGCGCGAACACCGGCATTGAACCTTGCCGCCGTTCGCCCTGAGCTTGTCGAAGGGCGATTGTCATGGGCTGACGAGTTCGCGGCGCCCTTCGACAGGCTCAGGGCGAACGGAATGACGTGGCGTGCAGCGCTTCAATCCTCCGCCGCCACCCGCACCCGGATTCCGTCGAGCGCATCGCTGAACGGAATCTGGCACGACAACCGCGAATCCGCCTCGCGGTCCGACGACGAATCGAGCAAATCGTTCTCGTCCTCGCTCATCGGCGGCAGTTTGGCCGCAAATTCCGGATCGACATGGACGTGACAGGTGGCGCAGCTGCAGCAGCCCCCGCACAAGGCCAGGATTTCATCGATGCCGCCATCGCGCAGCACTTCCATCAACGACAGGCCTGCTTCGCCTTCGACCGCGTGGACTTCCCCTTCCCGGGTCGTGACGATAACCTGCGGCATGAACTTCTCCTGTGCTGGCCGGACGGCGCCGCCATGCCGCCTCGCCTCGCGCATATCAAGGATCATCGCATGGGCCTGAGCGCCGAACAGCTGCGCACGTCGCTCGACGCGCTGGCTCGAATCGAGCCGGCGATCGCCGCGGCGGTCGCTCGCGCCGGCTATCCCGCGCCGCGCATCCGCGAGCGGGGCTATGCGACCTTGCTGCGCACCATCGTCGGTCAGCAGGTCAGCGTCGCTGCGGCGCAATCGATCTGGAACAAGCTCGAAGCCGGGCTCGGCGATCTCGACGATCCGGCGACAATCGCGCGTTCCGATCTCGAAAGCTTGCGCACCTTCGGCCTGTCGCGCCAGAAGGGCAGCTATGCCCTCAGCCTCGCCGAGGAGGTGACGAGCGGCCGGCTCGATCTGGCGAACCTGCCCGAGGACGACGAGGAGGCGATCGCCCAACTCGTCCGCATCAAGGGGATCGGCCGCTGGTCGGCGGAAATCTACCTGCTGTTCGCCGAAGGCCGCGCCGACATCTGGCCAGCCGGCGACCTCGCCGTCCAGATCGAGATCGGCCGCATCCTCGGCCATGACGAGCGTCCGAGCGAGAAGCTGACCCGCGAGGTGGCCGAACCCTGGCGCCCCCACCGCGGCGCCGCCGCGATCCTCGCCTGGCACCATTACAAGACCGACATGGCGGCGATTTGAAGTTTTTCGTCACCCCGGACTTGTTCCGGGGTCCAACCCTCCACGACCGCTATCGTTTGAGGCTCTTTGGATGCCGGAACAAGTCCGGCATGACGAAATATCAAGACGCCTAGGCCCGGCCCGGAAACACCGCTAGCCTTAATTCGTTCATGCTGCCAACACGCCGCCCGAGGACCGTCCGCCGCCGATGACCCCGCCGC
The DNA here is from genome assembly GCA_051954515.1 of Sphingomonas sp. Classification (GTDB taxonomy): domain Bacteria; phylum Pseudomonadota; class Alphaproteobacteria; order Sphingomonadales; family Sphingomonadaceae; genus Sphingomonas. The sequence continues at coordinate 115,221 of JBQCHQ010000007.1, forward strand.
CCGCCGCCGCCCCTCCCGCCGAGATGCGCCGGCCGTCGCTCGAGGAAGCGTATCGCAGCGTCGCGGTGCCCGCGGGCGGCGGTTGGTGGCGGCGGCTGTTCGCCTTCGCCGGCCCCGGTTACCTCGTCGCGGTCGGCTATATGGACCCGGGCAACTGGGCGACCGATCTCGCCGGGGGCTCGGCCTATGGCTATGCCTTGCTGTCGGTGGTGCTCGCGTCGAGCGTGATGGCCATGGTGCTCCAGGCGCTCGCCGCGCGGCTCGGCATCGCTGCCGGCCTCGATCTCGCGCAAGCGTGCCGGATGCGGTGCCCGCCCGCGCTCAACCTCGCTTTGTGGCTGCTGTGCGAGATCGCGATCATCGCCTGCGACCTTGCCGAGGTGCTCGGCACCGCGATTGCCCTGCAATTGCTGTTCGGTCTGCCGCTGATCGTCGGCGTGTGCCTCACCGCGCTCGACGTGCTGTTGATCCTCGTCCTCCAGCAATACGGCTTCCGCAAGCTCGAAGCGCTCATCATCGCCTTGCTCGCGCTGATCGCCGGCTGCTTCCTGTTCGAGCTGATCGTCTCGCGCCCAAGTCTCGCCGCGGTCGCCGGCGGGCTCATCCCGACCACCCGGATCGTCACCGATCCCAGGATGCTCTATCTCGCCATCGGCATTCTCGGCGCGACGGTGATGCCGCATAACCTCTATCTTCACTCGGCGGTGGTGCAGACCCGCCGCTTCGATCGCAGCCCGGAGGGCAAGCGCGACGCGATCCGGCTGGCGACGCTCGACAGCAATGTCGCGCTGCTGCTCGCGCTCTTCATCAACGCCGCGATCCTGGTGCTCGCCGCAGCGACCTTCCATGAGGCGGGCCGCATCGACATCGCCGAGATCGGCGACGCCTACCAGCTGCTCACGCCGATGCTCGGCACCGGCGCCGCGAGCCTGGTCTTCGCCATCGCATTGCTTGCTTCGGGGCAGAATTCGACCGTCACCGGCACGCTCGCCGGCCAGATCGTCGCGGAAGGCTTTCTCGACCTCAGCATGCCGCTGTGGCTGCGCCGCCTCGCCACCCGCGCACTGGCGATCGTGCCCGCGGTGATCGTCGTTGCGATCATGGGCGATCGCGGCGCGACCAGCCTGCTCGTGCTGAGCCAGGTGGTGCTCAGCCTGCAGCTGCCCTTCGCGGTGGTGCCGCTCGTCCTCTTCACCGGCGATGCCGCACTGATGAACGGCCTTCCCACCCCGCGCTGGCTGCGCGTCACAGCCTGGGCGGTCGCCGGGTTGGTGATCGGCCTCAACGTCACGCTGCTGATCGGGCTGCTCTGACGTTGGCTCGATCCTCCCCTGTAAGGGGAGGGGGACCATCGCGCAGCGATGGTGGAGGGGTGTCAGCGCCCGTGACGAAGCGGGACACCCCTCCGTCAGGCCTTCGGCCTGCCACCTCCCCTTACAGGGGAGGATCAGGCTAGCGGCCGCCCTACTTCGCCTCGCGCTCCTTGGCCGGGCCGCGGTCGGTGGTGAGGTTGAGCGCGGTCACCACCAGCGACAGATGCGACAGCGCCTGCGGGAAATTGCCGAGCTGGCGATCGTCGCCATATTCCTCCGCGAGCAGCCCGACATCGTTGGCGAGCCCGCACAATCGCTCGAACAGCGCCCGTGCGTCCTCTTCGCGCCCCTGCAGCGCATAAACATCGGCCAGCCAGAAACTTGCCGCAAGGAACGCCCCTTCCCCGCCGCCGACGCCGTCGTCAGTGCGGTCGGTCTGATAGCGCGCGACGAAGCCGCCTTGCATCAGGTCGCGCTCTATCGCGGCGACGGTGCCGATCATGCGCGGATCGTCCGCCTTGATGAAGCCGACCAGCGGCAGCCGAAGCACCGCGGCATCGAGCGCGGGATCGTCATAGGCGCGGATGAAGGCGTTGCGCTTGCTGTCATAGCCCTTGTCGAGCACCTCCTGCTTCACGCGCTCGGCAAGGCCGCGATAGTGGCGCGACAGCGCGGCGTCATGATGCTCGAACCAGCGCGCGGCGCGATCGAACGCGACCCAGCACATCCCCTTCGAATAGACGTGGTGGCGCGCCTTGCCGCGGCTTTCCCAGATCCCGGCATCGGGCTGTTGCCATTGATCCTCGACCGATTTGGCGAGGAGCCGGAACAGTGCGTCGGTATCGCTGTCGCGCTCCTCGTCGTGCTCGGCGGCGATGAACAGTGTGTCGAGCACCTCGCCGTAGATATCGAGCTGGAGCTGCGCCGCGGCGGCGTTGCCGAAGCGCACCGGCTGCGACCCGCAATAGCCCGCCAGCCAATCGGCGTTCCATTCGATCAGCCGGCGGTCGCCGAGCACCGAATAAAAGGGCTGCAGCTCGATCGGCTCGCCGGCGATCGCGCGGCGCAGCCAGGCGACCCACGCCGCGGCCTCGCCGAACAGCTCGGCCTTGACCATCGCCAGCAAGGTGAAGGTCGAATCGCGCAGCCAGCAGAAGCGATAGTCCCAGTTGCGATCGCCTCCGATCCGCTCGGGCAGCGAGGAGGTGGGCGCGGCGACGATGCCGCCGGTCGGCAAGTGGATCAGCGCCTTCAGGGTGATTAGCGAGCGCATCACGAGGTCGCGGTAGCCGCCCTCGTAACACGCCTTGCCGGCCCAATCGGCCCAATAGGTGCAGGTGTCGGCAAGCGCCTGCTCGGCATCGACCGGCTCGGGCGTGTCCTTGTAGCTCTCGAACCAGGTCATGACGAAGCGCACGCGCTCGCCCTCGGCTACGGTGAAGCGGCTGCTCCCCCAGCGGCCGTCGAACTCGACCGGCACCTCGAAATCGAGCCGCACCGCATTGGGCCCGGCGACCGCGCTCGTCCAGCCGTCGTCGGACTGGCGGATCAGCGGATGGATTCGGCCGTAATCGAAGCGGATGGCAAGTTCGGAGACCATCGCCACGCGCCCCTTGCGCCCCTCGACGATGCGGACGATGTCGGGCGCTTCCCCACGCATCGGCATGAAATCGATCACCGCGATGGTGCCGTCAGCCGTAGCGAACTCGGTCTCGAGCACCAGAGTGTCCCCCTGATAGCGCCGCTTGGTCGCCTGCACACTGCCTTCAGGGGCGATCCGCCAGCAGCCATTGTCCTCGTCGCCGACCAGCGCTGCGAAGCACGCTTCCGAATCGAAGCGCGGCAGGCACAGCCAGTCGATCGATCCGTTCTTGTGGACCAAGGCGGCGGTCTGGCCGTCGCCGATCAGCGCATAATCCTCGATGCGCTTGCCCCCGGTCTCGCTCATGCCGCGGCCTTGCGCCACGCCGCCAGCGCGCCGATCGCCGCCAGCCCAGCGCCCGCGATCGCCGCCACCGTGCCGCGATGCATCGTCGCCCAGGTCTGCAGGCTCCGCGTCCGCGCGATCGCATCGAAGCGGCCGTGCGCGCCATGATCGCCCGGCACTGGATGCCAGAGATTGTCCTGGCGATCGGGCGCCACCGGCTCGTCGCCCTGCTGGCCCTTGAAACCGGTGCGCGCGAGATAGCGGTCGAGCAGCGGCGAGGCGAGCTTGTCGCCCCAGATCGCCTCGAGCGTCGGCCAGCCGACCTTGATGCTCTTGCGCCGCGAATGCGCGGCATAATGGATCGCGCGCGCGGCGATTTCGGGCTGGTAGGGCGGGCTCGCCGGCTTGGGCTGCATCGGCATGTCGGTCTTGATCCAGTCGAATTGCGGCGTGTTGACGCCGGGCAGCTGGACCATCGCGACATGCACCTTGCTCCCCGCATGGAGAAGCTCGCTGCGCAGCGAATCGTGGAACCCCTGGATCGCGTGCTTCGCCCCGCAATAGGCCGATTGCAGCGGAATGCCGCGATAGGCGAGCGCCGAGCCGACCAGCACGATCGCACCGCGATCGCGCGGCAGCATCCGCTTGAGCGCCGCATAAGTGCCGTGGACCTGGCCGAGATAGGTGACTTCGGTGACCCGCTTGTAATCCGCCATCGACATGTCGACGAACCGCGCCAGCACGCCGGCAAAGGCGACATTGACCCAGATGTCGATCGGCCCGAACCGCTCCTCGACCTTTTGCGCGGCATCCTCGACGGCGGCCATATCGGATACGTCGAGCGGCAGAATCATCGCCTCCCCGCCTGCCGCCCTCACTTCTTCTGCAGCGCCCTTCAACCCATCCAAGCCGCGTGCGATCAGCGCTATCTTCGCCTTGTCGCGTGCAAATTCGCGCACCACCGCACGACCGACTCCGGCCGAGGCTCCGGTGATGACGACGACGGGCGGCTTGGCAGGATGGGGCATCGGCTCCTCTCGGGCGAGCATCGCAAAGGTGACGGATGCCCAATGAACAGATCGCATCCCGACATGTTCCGTCGCGCGACGCCTTACGCCTTCCGTCATGCCGGACTTGTTCCGGCATCCAACGCGCCTCAGACCGCAGCACTCGTGGAGGATTGGACCCCGGAACAAGTCCGGGGTGACGGGAAAAGTTATGCGGAAGATGCCGCTACTCAGGAACAGGGGAGCGTTCCTGCCCCATCGCCCGCCAAACCGCCGTTGAGGCGCAGCCCGCGCGCTGCTACGCGGTTCGTCCATGGCAGACACTCCGCCCGTCGCACCCGCCCCGCGTCCGCAGCCGAAGCTCGGCAACCTCTCGATGGTGTGGCATTTCGCCATCCGCTATCCCGGCCACATCGCCGCCGCGCTGATCGCGCTGGTCATCGCCGCGGGCGCGACCTTGTGGATTCCGCGCACCTTCAAGCAGGTCATCGACAACGGCTTCGCCGCGCACGCCAGCCATAGCGAAATTGGTCAGTATTTCGGCGAGCTCGCGCTGGTCGTGATCGTGCTCGCGATTTCCTCGGCGGCGCGCTTCTACTTCGTCTCCTGGCTCGGCGAGCGCACCGTCGCCGACGTGCGCATCGCCGTGCAGCGCAACCTGCTGCGCCTCGCGCCACGCTGGTTCGAGGAGAACCGCCCGTCGGAGATCGCCTCGCGCCTCACCGCCGATACCGCGGTGGTCGAGATCGTCGTCGGCACCACTTTGTCGGTCGCGATCCGCAACCTGCTCGTCGGCGTCGGCGGCCTGGCTTACCTGTTCGCGCTCGCGCCGCGGCTGGCGCTGTGGATGATCGTCGGCATTCCGGTGGTCATCATGCCGATCGTCATGCTCGCCCGCCGCGTGCGGAACTATTCGCGCTCGAGCCAGGATCGCATCGCCGATATCGGCGCGGTCGCCGCCGAGACGCTGGGCGCGATGAAGATCGTCCAGGCGTTTGGCCAGGAGCCGCGCGAAGGCCGCCGCTTCGAAAGCGCGGTCAATGCCGGTTTCGCCGCCGCCAAGCGCCGCTTCGGCATGCGCGCATTGCTCACCGCTTTGGTCATCGGCCTGATGTTCGGCGCGATCACGCTCATCATGTACGACGCGGTCCACCTCGTCGCGAGCGGCAAGCTGACCGGCGGCGCGCTCGCCGCCTTCGTCATGACCGGCGGCATTGTCGCCGGCGCGTTCCAGTCGCTAAGCGACGTCTATGGCGACCTGCTGCGAGCCTCTGGCGCCGCGGGCCGCCTCTCCGAACTGCTCGCCACCGAGCCCGAGATCGCGGCGCCTGCCAACCCGGTCGCGCTCCCCTCACCGCCGCGCGGCGCGATCGCCTTCGATCACGTCACGTTCCACTATCCGACTCGCCCCGAGATCGCCGCGCTGCACGATTTCTCGCTCGACATCGCGTCCGGTGAGACGGTCGCCGTCGTCGGCCCATCGGGCGCAGGCAAATCGACCTTGTTCCAGCTCGTCGAGCGTTTCTACGACCCGCAGGCCGGCGCGGTCCGGCTGGATGGCGTCGCACTGCCCGAAGCCGATCCCGCCGAGATCCGCGCGAGGATCGCCATGGTGCCGCAGGAGACGGTGATTTTCGCCGCCTCGGCGCGTGACAACCTTCGCTACGGCCGCTGGGACGCCCCCGACGATGACCTCTGGGCCGCCGCCGACGCCGCCAATGCCACCGACTTCCTCCGAGCGCTGCCGCAGGGACTCGACACCTTCCTCGGCGAAGGCGGCGCGCGCCTCTCCGGCGGCCAGCGCCAGCGCATCGCCATTGCCCGCGCTTTGCTCCGCGACGCACCGATCCTGCTCCTCGACGAGGCGACCTCGGCGCTCGACGCCGAAAGCGAGCGCCTCGTCCAGCAAGCGCTCGAACGCCTGATGCGGAACCGCACCACACTCGTCATCGCCCATCGCCTCGCCACCGTCCGCGCCGCCGGCCGCATCATCGTCATGGACGAAGGCCGCATCGTCGAGAGCGGCACCCACGCCGACTTGATCGCGCGCGACGGCCTCTACGCGCGCCTCGCCAGCCTGCAGTTCAGCGAAGCAGCGTGACGCGCCATCACGACATCCTCATCGTCGGCTCGGGCCATGCCGGCGCGCAGGCGGCGATTGCGCTCCGCCAGCGTGGCTTTGCCGGCTCAATCGCGCTCCTCGGCGACGAGCCCGATCCTCCCTACGAACGCCCGCCGCTCTCCAAGGACTATCTCGCCGGAGAAAAGTCCCCCGAGCGCCTGCTGATCCGCCCGCCCGCCTTCTGGGCCGATCGCGGTGTCGATCTGTTGCCCGGCCGCACAATCGTCGCGATCGATCCGGGCGCGCATGAAACGGCCCGTGCCGACGGCGTGCGGCATGGCTACGGCACGCTGATCTGGGCGGCCGGCGGGCGGCCGCGCCGCCTCGCCTGCCCCGGCCATGACCTTGCCGGCATCCACACCATCCGCACTCGCGCCGATGTCGACCGCCTTCGCGATGGGCTCGACAATGCCGCGCATGTCGCGGTGATCGGCGGCGGCTATATCGGGCTGGAGGCTGCCGCCTCGCTGACCAAGCTCGGCAAGCGGGTGACGGTGATCGAGGCGCTCGACCGCGTCCTCGCCCGAGTCGCGGGAGAGCCGCTGTCGCGCTTCTTCGAGGCCGAGCATCGCAGTCACGGCGTCGAGCTCATCACCGGCGCAACTGTCACCGCGATCGAAGCGAGGGACGGCCGCGTCGCCGGCGTCACGCTGGCCGACGGCGCTCAAATCGCCTGCGACATGGCGATCGTCGGCATCGGCATCGCCCCAGCGGTCGAGCCGCTGATCGCCGCCGGAGCGGCGGGCGAAAACGGCGTGCTTGTCGACGCGCAATGCCGTACCTCGCTCCCCGACATCTTCGCCATCGGTGACTGCGCCGCGCACGCCAATGCCTTTGCCGGCGGCAAGACGATTCGCCTTGAATCGGTTCAGAACGCCAACGATCAAGCCAATGTCGTCGCGGCCGTGTTGACCGGCACGCCGGCGACCTACGACGCGATCCCCTGGTTCTGGTCCAACCAGTACGACCTCCGTTTGCAGACGGTCGGCCTCAGCCTCGGGCATGACGAAACGCTGCTCCGCGGCGATCCCGAGGCGCGCAGCTTCTCGTTGATCTACCTCAAGCAGGGGCGCGTGATCGCCCTCGACTGTGTCAACGCCACCCGCGACTACGCCCAGGGTCGCGCCCTGATCCTCGCCGGCGCGGCTCCCGACAAGAAGGCGCTGACCGATAGGTCAAGGACCCTCAAGGAACTGGTCCTCCCCTGAAAGGGGAGGTGGCACGCGTAGCGCGTCGGAGGGGTGTCCCCTTCTCGATAGCGCGACACCCCTCCGTCAGGCCTTCGGCCTGCCACCTCCCCTTACAGGGGAGGGGTTCATCTCTGACATCTCGGGCACCAGAAGGTCGATCGCCCGCCTTCCACATAGCGCTTCACCGTGCCGCCGCATTCGCACGGTTCCCCCTCACGCCCGTAAACGTGGAGCTGCATCACGAAATGCCCCAGCTCCCCGTCGGGCCGGGCATAGCTCCGCACGGTCGATCCGCCCGCCGCGATCGCGCCTTCGAGGACATGACGGACCGCCTCGACCAGCCGCGCGAGGCGGGGCGTGCTCACCGTTCCTGCCGCGCGCTTGGGCGAAATCCCCGCTTCGTACAGCGCCTCGACGGCATAGATGTTGCCGAGCCCGGCGACGACCCGCTGGTCGAGCAGCATTGCCTTGATCGACGCGGTGCGTCCCTTGAGCGCCGCCGCCAGCGCCGCGGCGTTGAAATCCGGCCCGAGAGGCTCGGGACCCAGCCCGACGAACGGCGGATAGTCGACCAGCTCCTCGGTCGGCCACAATTCGACCGATCCGAACCGCCGCGCATCGTTGAGCGCCACGCGCCGTCCCTCCCCGGTCTCGATAACCAGATGGTCGTGCGGCTTGAGCTCGGCGGGATCGACTCGCCAATGCCCCGACATGCCGAGATGGAACACCATCGTATCCCCCCGATCGGTGTCGATCAGCCCGTATTTGGCCCGCCGTCCGAGCGCAGTGACCATCGCGCCGGTCAGCCGCTGACCCAGGTCCTCTGGAAAGGCGCGCCGCAAATCGGCCCGCCGCACCTGGACGCCGGCGATCCGCTGCCCCTCCAGCACCGGCCTAAGGCCGCGCACCGTGGTTTCGACTTCGGGGAGCTCCGGCATGTGTTCTCGTCCTCAGCCCTCTTCGCGTCATTCCCGCGGAAGCGGGAATCCAGCTCCTGCGGGCGCACCCAGCGAACGGACGGGAGATGGGTCCCCGCTTTCGCGGGGATGACGGCGGATTGTCAACGCGACTGTTTGCGCTGCGCCTCGCCTCGGCTACAGCGCCTTCATGACCGACACCGTCTCCTTCGGCTACGAAGACGTCGCCCCTTCGGAAAAGACCGCGCGCGTGCGCGGCGTGTTTTCCAACGTCGCCAGCCGCTACGATCTGATGAACGACGCGATGTCGGGGGGCATGCACCGTCTGTGGAAGGACCGCTTCGTCCGCCGCGTCAAGCCGCGCAATGGTGAGCAGATTCTCGACATGGCCGGCGGCACCGGCGACATCGCCTTCCGCCTGGCGAAATCGGGCGCCAGCGTAACGGTCGCCGACATCAACCCCGAGATGCTCGCCGTCGGCCTTGAGCGCGCGCAGCAGCGCGGCATCGACGGCCTCGTCTGGACCGAAGCCAATGCCGAAACCCTTCAGTTCCCCGACCGCTTCTTCGACGCCTATACGATCGCGTTCGGCATCCGCAACGTCACCGACATCCCCGCGGCACTCCGCGAGGCGCACCGTGTGCTCAAGCGCGGCGGCCGCTTCTTCTGCCTCGAATTCTCGACGACTGTGTGGCCGGGCTTTTCGGACGTCTATGACTTCTACTCGCACAAACTCGTCCCCAAGCTCGGCAAGCTCCTCGCCGACGACGAGGAAAGCTACCGCTATCTCATCGAATCGATCCGCCGCTTCCCCGACATGCCGACCTTCGAGCGGATGATCGGCGAGGCAGGCTTCGTCCAGACCAGGGTCGAGCCGATGCTCGGCGGCCTGGTGGCGATCCATTCGGGGTGGAAGATTTGAAGGCGTTCGCGCAGAGGCGCAGAGGCGCAGAGAGGTGTCGCCTGCGGCACGCTCAGCCGCGCCAGCGGCCTTCATCCTTTCGGCAACCCGGGGGAATCAAGGTCTCGCTGACGCGAGACGATCGCCTTGCACACGCCATCTCTGCGCCTCTGCGCCTCTGCGCGAACCATTCTTCCGAGCCTCGTTCCCGGTGACCTCCCCAATCGTCCACACCTGGCGGCTGCTCAAATGGGGCCGCATTCTCGCCCGCCACGGCGCGCTGCGCGGGATTGAGCAGGACGTGAACACCCCCGCTCCGGTCCGCCGCCTCGCGCGGATCGCCCGCTTCGGCGCGCGCGTGCCCAAGGTGCCGCGCTACGCCGATGCGTTCCAGGCGATCGGCCCCGCCGCGATCAAGCTCGGCCAGACGCTGGCGACGCGGCCCGACCTGATCGGCGAGGACGCCGCCGCCGATCTCCGCCGCCTCCAGGACGCGCTGCCTCCCGTCCCGTTCGAGACGATCTGCGACCAGCTGCGGGCGAGTTTCGGCCGCCCGATCGAGGACCTCTTCACGCGAATCGAGGAAGCCCCGATCGGCGCCGCCTCGATCGCGCAGGTCCACCGCGCCGAGACCACCGAAGGCCATCACGTCGCGGTCAAGGTGCTCCGCCCGGGAATCGAGAAGGAGTTCGCCCGCGCGATCGACACCTATCAATGGGCCGCTGCGCAGCTCGAGGCGCAGGGCGGCGAGGCGGCGCGGCTGCGTCCCCGCCTCGTCATCGAAACCTTCAAGCGCTGGACCGCGCGCGAGCTCGACCTGCGCCGCGAGGCCGCTTCCGCGTCCGAACTCGCCGAGGCGATGCAGGCCGAGCCCGACTATCTCGTCCCCGCGATCGACTGGCAGCGCACCACCGGCCGCGTCATGACGCTCGAATGGATCGACGGCATCAAGCTCGCCGACCGCGAGGCGCTGATCGCCGCGGGCTACGATTTGAAGGCGCTCGCCGCGACGCTCGTCAACGCCTTCCTCCGCCAGGCGATCTCCGAGGGCTTCTTCCACGCCGACATGCATCAGGGAAACCTATTCGCGCTGCCCGGTAACCGCATCGCCGCGATCGACTTCGGCATCATGGGCCGGATCGATCGACGCGCGCGCACCTGGCTCGCCGAAATCCTCTACGGCCTCATCACCGGCAATTACCGCCGCGTCGCCGAAATCCATTTCGAGGCGGGCTATGTCCCACCGCACCACAATGTCGCCGAGTTCGCCACTGCCTTGCGCGCGGTCGGCGAGCCGATGCGCGGGCTGCCGGTCAAGGACATGTCGGTCGGCATGATGCTCGACGGCCTGTTCACCATCACCCGCGATTTCGACATGCAGACGCAGCCGCACCTGCTGCTGCTGCAAAAGACGATGGTGATGGTCGAAGGCGTCGCCAACGCGCTCGATCCCGAGATCAACATGTGGGAGACCGCCGCCCCCTTCGTCCGCGAGTGGATCAGAACCGAGCTCGGCCCCGAGGCCGCGCTCGCCGACCGCATCGTCAGGGACGTGCGGACGCTCGCGCGCCTCCCCGACCTCATCCGCAGCATCGAGGCGCGTTACCCCCCGCCGGGCGGCGCACCCCCCGCCCCGCCCCTCAAGGATATCGAGGTGGTGCGGCTTGGCGGCGGCTGGCGCTATGCGGCGGTGGCGATCGTCACCGCGCTGGCCAGCATCGCCGCGACGTGGGCGGTGCTGCACTGAGATGCCCGCCCCGCGCCGCCCGATCTGGCTGAGCGCACCGACGCGGTTCGCCTCCCTCTCCCGGCGCCAGGCCCGCTGGGGAATCGCGGCGGCGGCATTGCTGCTGCTCGCCTGCTTTTCCGCGCTGCAGAGCGCGGCCCCGCCGGCCGCGCGCGGCGACACGGTGCACCATGCCGACGATCACGCCGACGTGATGCTCTACCAGGCGATCGTCGACGGCGTCCGGCACGGCGGCGGCTATTATCAGGTCGCCGCGACCCAGCTCCGCGCCGGCGGGTATCCGCTGCGGCCGTTCGTTACCTTCCGGTTGCCGACATTGGCGGTAGTCGAGGCGGCGCTGCCTCCGTTCGTCGTCGTCGCCTTGCTCTACGTGCTCGCCGCGGCGACGATCCTCGCCTGGTTCGTGCGGCTGCGGCCGATCCTCGCCAACCGCGCCGCGACGGCCGCCGCCTTGGTGCTGCTTGCCGCCGGAATGGTAGTGTTCGTTCGCCCCGAGCTCGCCAGTTTCCATGAAATCTGGGCGGGGCCGCTGATCGCGCTGTCGCTGGCGCTGCGCCGGCCGGGGCACTGGGTAGAGGCCGCCGCGCTGGGGCTGATCGCAATGCTGATCCGCGAAACCGCCTTGCTCTACGTGGCGGTCATGGCCGTGTTCGCGCTCGCCGACGGGCAGCGCCGCGAGGCGGCTGGCTGGATCGGCGCGATCCTGATCTTTGCCGGCGTCGTCGCCTGCCACGCTCACGCGGTCGCTGGCGTCGCCGGGCCGCTCGACCGCGCCTCGCCGGGATGGGGCGGGTTGCTCGGAATCGGCTCCGTCGTCCAAGCGCTCGCGGCATCGACCGCGCTTTCGATGCTGCCTTTGCTCATCGCCACGCCGCTGGTCGGACTGGCGCTGATCGGTTGGGCGGGATGGCGCGACCCGGCCGGCGCGCGCGGCATCGCGATTCTCGTCGCCTATGGCGCGCTGATCGGCATCGCGGCGCGACCTGACACCTTGTATTGGGCGATGCTGGTGGCGCCGCTGGTGCTGCTCGGCCTGGTCTTCGTGCCCGATGCGATCGGCGATCTCGCGCATCGCGCGCTCGACAGGCGGCGCATCACCGTGACAAGGTTGACGCGATGAAACGCATCCTGCTGATCGTCGGCGGCGGCATCGCGGCGTACAAGGCCTGCGAGCTGATCCGCTTGTGCCGCAAGGCCGGCATTTCCGTGCGCTGCGTGCTCACGCAGGGCGGTGCGCATTTCGTCACTCCAATGACGCTGGCGGCCCTTTCCGAACAGCCGGTTCACACCAGCCTGTGGGACTTGAAGGACGAGGCCGAGATGGGCCACATCCAGTTGAGCCGCGAAGCCGATCTGGTCGTCGTCGCGCCCGCCACTGCCGACCTGCTGGCGAAGATGGCTGCGGGCGTGGCCGACGATCTCGCCACCACTTTGCTGCTCGCCACCGACAAGCCCGTCCTCGCCGCCCCGGCTATGAACGTCCGCATGTGGCAGCACGCCGCCACCCGCCGCAACGTCGCCACGTTGCGTGGCGACGGCGTGACCGTGCTCGAGCCCGACGAGGGCCCGATGGCGTGCGGCGAATACGGCCCCGGACGCCTGCCGGAACCTGCCGCGATCCTCGCCGCGATCGAGCAGGCACTCGGCACTGGCCAGCATAGGCTCGCGGGCAAGCACATCCTCGTCACCGCCGGCCCGACCCATGAGCCGATCGACCCGGTGCGCTACCTCGCCAACCGCTCCTCGGGCAAACAGGGCTTCGCCATCGCCGCGGCGCTCGCCCGCCGTGGTGCGCGAGTAACCTTGGTCGCCGGCCCGGTGACGCTCGCCACCCCGGCCGGCGTCGAGCGCATCGATGTGGAAACGGCGCAGCAAATGGCCGACGCCGTCGCGAAGGCGCTTCCCGCCGACGCTGCGGTGATGGTCGCCGCGGTCGGCGACTGGCGTGCCGAGTCAGTCGCCCAGAAGATCAAGAAGGGCGAGTCACCGCCGAGCCTCGCGCTCCACGAGAACCCCGACATTCTCGCCACGCTGGCGCAAGGCCCGAACCGGCCGCGGCTCGTCATCGGCTTCGCCGCCGAGACCGAGAACGTGCTCGCGCACGCTGCCGCCAAGCGCGAACGCAAGGGCGCCGACTGGATCGTCGCCAACGACGTATCGGGCGACGTGATGGGCGGCGAGGCCAACACGGTCCACCTCGTCACTGCGACGGGAGTCGAAAGTTGGGAGAAGCTGCCCAAAGCTGCAGTCGCCGATCGCATCGCCGATCGCATCGCCGATGCGCTGCAGAGCGGAACAGGATGAACTCTCCGTTCGTGCTGAGCTTGTCGAAGCACGCCTCGGTGCGATCCGCCCGCCACTCGCCCTTCGACGGGCTCAGGGCGAACGGAAGAAAGTCCGACCCCTTGATCCTCTTCCGCCGAGCACCCACAGGAGCTTCATGCCCATCACCATCGCCATCAAACGCCTTCCCCACGGCGACGGCCTTCCCCTCCCTGCCTACGCCACCCACGGCGCTGCCGGCATGGACGTGGTCGCGGCCGAGGACGTGACGCTCGCGCCGGGCGGCCGCCATGCCGTCGCAACCGGTTTCGCCGTCGGCATTCCGGACGGCTACGAAGTCCAGGTCCGCCCACGCTCGGGCCTCGCGCTCAAGCACGGCATCACCTGCCTCAACACGCCGGGCACGATCGACAGCGACTATCGCGGCGAGGTCAAGGTGATCCTCGCCAATCTCGGCCAGGAGCCTTTCCCGATCCATCGCGGCGACCGCATCGCGCAGCTCGTCCCCGCCCCCGTGCTGCGCGCCGAGCTGGCCGAGACCGACTCGCTCGACGAGACGCTGCGCGGCGCCGGCGGCTTCGGCTCGACCGGGCGGTGACCCTCAGCGACACCCAGCTCGAACGCTACGCCCGTCACATCATCCTGCGCGAAGTGGGCGGCGCCGGGCAGACCCGCCTGCTCGGCGCGACTGTCGCGGTGATCGGCGCCGGCGGCATCGGCTCGCCCGCGCTGCAATATCTCGCCGCAGCGGGCGTCGGCCGCCTGATCGTCATCGACGACGACCGCGTCGATCTCTCCAACCTGCAGCGCCAGACCTTGTTCGACACCGCGAACATAGGCCGCCCCAAGGCCGAAGCGGCGCGCGACGCGCTCGCCCGCCTCAATCCGGATGTAACGGTCGAACCGCGCGTCATCCGCCTCGACGCCGGCAATGCCGCCGACCTGATCGCCGGCGTCGACGCCGTGCTCGACGGCTGCGACAATTTCGCCACTCGTCTCGCCGTTGCCGATGCCGCCCTCGCGGCACGCATCCCGCTCATCTCCGCCGCGGTCGGCCAGTTCGAGGGCCAGCTCGGCACCTTCCGCGGCTGGGAGGCGGATAGGCCCTGCTATCGCTGCTTCGTCGGCGCCGATCCTGATCGTCCCGACGTCAGTTGCGCCGAACAAGGCGTGCTCGGCGCCATGACGGGCGTTCTCGGCAGCCTCGCCGCAATCGAGACGATCCGCGCCCTCGTTCCGTTCGGCGACGACTCCGCCGGCAAGCTGCTCCTCGTCGACGCGCTCGCCTTCCGCTTCCGCACGCTCACGCTGCCAAAGGATCCCGGCTGCCCCGCTTGCGCACCACGAGAATGAGATTGCCGCCAGTGCTACGGCCTCATCGCGACCACCTTATTGCGTTACAGGCGCCGAGCGATCGGCGGTAGCGGCGACACGAAAGCAGGCCGCCGAGGCGAGCCACATCGCCGCGAAGAAACCGCTGAAGAGCAACGCCTTGGTTGGCCCGCCAGCGACGCTCGCGGTCGACGGCGCAGTCGCCATGGCGATGCCGAGCAATATCTGAATGACCGCGACGCCGGCCATCGTCCGCGCCATGCCTGCGGGCCGGAACCAGGCGGCGACTGCGCCGACCGCCGCCGCCATGATCAGCTCGAAAAAGCCCATGCCCGTGCCATCGTCGCGAACGATCGTGGTCCACACGGTGAGGAACGAGGCGAGGATCACAACCGCAACGCCTGCCTTGTATGCCCGACCGGCGTTCGATCCCGTCATGAGTCTGTCCCCTCTCGTCATCGCGCTCTTCTCCTGGCACGGCTTTTGAACGAGCGGCGTGCTGAGGGAATGAAGGCGCCATGGAAAATCGGTGCAGCAGCCGATGCGCCGGATCACGGCGGCGACGATGTGCTTCGCTGCTTCTATCCTCCATCATGCTGCTTCAACGCCGCACCTGGCATTGAATCTCGCCGTCAGGCCTGCGTCGCCATCTCCGCCAGCACGATCGCGCCGAGCGGGCCGGCATTGCCGCCGAGCGCGGCGGGAACGACATAAGTGTCGAGATCGTCGAGCTCGGGCCGCTGGACATAGCCGCCGAGGCTCTCGCCAAGCGCGGACCGCAATCGCGGGAAAAGGTGCGCGTTGCCCGTCATCACCCCGCCGCCGAGGACGATCCGCCGCGGCACGCCGGTCAGCACGAGGACGTGCAGCAATTGCGCCAGCGTGTGCACGACGCCTTCCCATGTCGGATCATCGGGCGCGAGTTCGACCGCCGACCGCCCGACCCGCGCCGCGATCGCCGGTCCCGAGGCAAGCCCTTCGACGCAAGCGCCATGGAAAGGGCAATGCCCCGGCCAATCGTCGCCGGCGAGCCGTGTCGGCCGGACATGGCCGAGCTCGCTGTGTGTCATGCCGTCGACCGGCTTGCCGCCGGCGACCATGCCGACGCCGATCCCGGTGCCGACCGTCACATAAGCGAAGTCGGCGAGCCCCACTGCCGCGCCCCAGCGCCCCTCGCCGAGGGCGGCGCCCGTGACGTCGGTATGGAAGCCGGTCGGAACGCCGTAGCGCCGCTGCAGCCGCTGCGCGACGTCGGTGTCGCGCCAGCCGGGCTTGGGCGTCGCCGTGATAAAGCCGTAATCGCGCGCGCCGTGCTCGATCGATACGGGCCCGAAGCTCGCCACGCCCAGCGCCGCGAAAGTGCCGAAGCCGTCGAGCGCCTCTTCGATCGCTGCGAGCGTCTCCCCGGGCGTGGTCGTCGGGATGCGGCGTTCGGCAAGGACGGCATCGGGTCCGCGCGCCAGGATCGCAATACACTTGGTGCCGCCCAGCTCGACCCCGGCGAAGGGAGCATCGGCAGCACGCGGGGCCTGATCGGTCATGATCGCGCTATCCGGAGCGCGGCGAGCACTGTCAAGCGACGTGGCGCGATCGCCCGAGCCTCGCTATATCGCGCGATCATGGCGAAAACGCATCGTTTCTATTCGATTCACGCGCACGAGATGCTCCGCGTCGGCGCGGCGACCCCGCTGGCGACGGTCGGCGATCCGGCCGCCAATGCCGAGGCGACGATCGCGCTCGCCCGCGAGGCTGACGACGAGGGCGTCGACCTGCTGGTATTTCCCGAGCTCAACGTCTCGTCCTACGCGATCGACGACCTCCATCTGCAAACCGTCCAGCACGAAGCGACCGAAGCCGCGATCGCCGCGATCGCCAAGGCGAGCGCCAAGCTGCGCCCTGTCCTCGTCGTCGGCGCCGCATTGCCGCGTGCCGGGCGCCTCTACAATTGCGCGGTGGTCATCGCTCGTGGGCGCGTGCTCGGCGTCGTGCCCAAGACCTATCTGCCGAACTACCGCGAATATTACGAGAAGCGCTGGTACGCCTCGGGCCATGGCCTCACGGGGCTGTCGATCGCCCTCGCTGGCGAGACGGCGCCGTTCGGCGCCGACGTCATCTTCGCCGCGAGCGATTTGCCGCACTTTATCTTCGCCGCCGAAGTGTGCGAGGATTATTGGGCGCCGACTCCGCCTTCGACTACTGCAGCACTCGCCGGCGCTCTGGTCTGCTGCAACCTTTCGGCCTCGAACATCGTCATCGGCAAGGCGCGCGACCGCGAGCTACTCTGCGCCTCGCAATCGGCACGCGCCATCTGCGGCTATGTCTTCTCCGCCGCCGGGCCGGGCGAGAGCACCACCGATCTCGCCTGGGATGGCCAGGGGCTGATCCACGAACTCGGCGAGTGCCTCGCGCAATCGGACCGCTTCGCCGCCTCGCCCGGCATCCTCGTCGCCGATCTCGACCTCGGCCGTGTCCGTCAGGAGCGGCTGCGCGTCGGCACCTTCAACGACGCCGCCGCCTTTGCCGGCCACCCCGAGCAGCGCTTCCGTCGCGTCGCCTTCGAGCACAAGCCCGACTTCGCCGATATCGGCCTCAGGCGTCCGGCCCGCCGCTTCCCCTTCGTCCCCAACACCCCCGCCAAGCTCGACCAGGATTGCTATGAGGCATTCAACATCCAGGTCCAGGGCCTCGCCAAGCGCGTCACCGCGTCGGGCGTCGAGCGACTGGTGATCGGCGTCTCGGGCGGGCTCGATTCATGCCACGCGCTGATCGTAGCGGCCAAGGTAGTCGACCTGCTCGGCATGCCGCGAACGAGCATTCTCGGCTACACCATGCCCGGCTTCGCCACCGGCGACACCAGCAAGGCGCAAGCCTGGGCGCTGATGCGTGCATTGGGTATTTCGGGCGACGAAATCGACATTCGCCCCGCTGCCGAGCAGATGCTCAGGGATATGGAACACCCCTTTGCCGGGGGAGAACCGGTTTACGACGTCACCTTCGAAAACGTCCAGGCGGGCCTGCGCACCGATTATCTGTTCCGCCTCGCCAACCAGCATAACGGCCTCGTCGTCGGCACCGGCGATCTTTCCGAGCTCGCGCTCGGCTGGTGCACCTATGGCGTCGGCGACCAGATGAGCCATTATGCCGTCAATGCCGGCGTGCCCAAGACGCTGATCCAGTTCCTGATCCGCTGGGCGATCAAGACCGGGCAGTTCGATGCCGCGACCAACCATGTCCTCGGCGCGATCCTCGATGCCGAGATCAGCCCCGAGCTGGTCCCCGCCGACGCGAGCGGCGCGGTTCAGAGCACCGAATCGCTGATCGGCCCCTACGAGCTCCACGATTTCTTCCTCCACCACATCGCCCGCTTCGGCTTGCCGCCTTCAACGGTCGCCTTCCTGGCCTGGCACGCCTGGCGCGACCGCGAGGCGGGGCGCTGGCCGCTCGAACTGCCGCTCGAAAGGCGCCACGACTACGGTCTGGAGGCGATCCGGACATGGCTGGGAGTGTTCCTGAAGCGCTTCTTCGGCACCACCCAGTTCAAGCGCTCGGCGATTCCCAACGGCCCCAAGGTCTCGACCGCGGGCGCACTCAGCCCACGCGGCGACTGGCGCGCGCCCTCGGACGGCACGGCCAGGCCGTGGCTCGACGAACTGGCGCGAAACGTGCCGTAAATACCTGGCGCATCCCCCTAATCGCCAGTTGCGGTTTGGCCCCCGATCTCTGAGCGGCTAAACCATGACGACCGAAGAGGATGGTGGCGCTGGTGTTGCGGTTGGCCCGCGATCTCTGAGCGGCTAAACCCAGCCGGCGCAGCTGGGCCATGTGCTGCCCGTTGCGGTTGGCCCGCGATCTCTGAGCGGCTAAACCCGCATCGTCGGCCGGAAGATCGTGGTGTTCGTTGCGGTTGGCCCGCGATCTCTGAGCGGCTAAACCGGTGGCGGCATTGCAGGCCGTCCCGGTCTTGTTGCGGTTGGCCCGCGATCTCTGAGCGGCTAAACCTTGCGATCGGTATCGACCTGTCGCAAAGCGTTGCGGTTGGCCCGCGATCTCTGAGCGGCTAAACCTTCGCGGCCTGTTTCTGCTGCTCGAACTGCGTTGCGGTTGGCCCGCGATCTCTGAGCGGCTAAACCATCAAGTAAATTTATGCGAACAAATTTTCAGTTGCGGTTGGCCCGCGATCTCTGAGCGGCTAAACCGGAGGAAGCGCCCGCCATTGTCGAGGTCTGGTTGCGGTTGGCCCGCGATCTCTGAGCGGCTAAACCGCGGGTCTATGAGCGTCATGGTCTGTATGGGTTGCGGTTGGCCCGCGATCTCTGAGCGGCTAAACCATGCCGGCCGACTGGTCCTTGACGATGGCGTTGCGGTTGGCCCGCGATCTCTGAGCGGCTAAACCGGCGGATTGGCGAACCAGCCGTTTGGCCAGGTTGCGGTTGGCCCGCGATCTCTGAGCGGCTAAACCGGTTAGCATTGGCGAGCACCGGGTTATTTGGTTGCGGTTGGCCCGCGATCTCTGAGCGGCTAAACCCAAGCTCAATCTGGGGCCTTGCACCGTCGAGTTGCGGTTGGCCCGCGATCTCTGAGCGGCTAAACCGAATCCAACCATTTGATCCACGAGGACCGTGTTGCGGTTGGCCCGCGATCTCTGAGCGGCTAAACCAGGCGTTTTGCCGAGTTCTATCTAGAGGCAGTTGCGGTTGGCCCGCGATCTCTGAGCGGCTAAACCAGATCGTCATCGAGGATATCGCTGGCCTGGGTTGCGGTTGGCCCGCGATCTCTGAGCGGCTAAACCTGCGGATGCCGCGAGGATCGATCAGCGTGAGTTGCGGTTGGCCCGCGATCTCTGAGCGGCTAAACCGGTGCCGTTCATTTCGTTGGCGTCCACTCCGTTGCGGTTGGCCCGCGATCTCTGAGCGGCTAAACCCTCGACAGTTCGATGGCCTTGCTGGCGCCATGTTGCGGTTGGCCCGCGATCTCTGAGCGGCTAAACCCACAACGATTTATGGCATCAAGGTAACTGGGTTGCGGTTGGCCCGCGATCTCTGAGCGGCTAAACCCGAGCAGGCAATCGGGCGCAGTGTCGATATGTTGCGGTTGGCCCGCGATCTCTGAGCGGCTAAACCGCCCGCGAAGGGCTGGGTGGCGCCAGCGTCGTTGCGGTTGGCCCGCGATCTCTGAGCGGCTAAACCCAGAGCCTCGCCGACGCGTGGACATCGGTCGTTGCGGTTGGCCCGCGATCTCTGAGCGGCTAAACCCAGAGCCTCGCCGACGCGTGGACATCGGTCGTTGCGGTTGGCCCGCGATCTCTGAGCGGCTAAACCCTGCCAGGAATGATGCTCGCTTATGCGAATGTTGCGGTTGGCCCGCGATCTCTGAGCGGCTAAACCCGAATCCAGCAATGGGCGAAAGCCGATACTGTTGCGGTTGGCCCGCGATCTCTGAGCGGCTAAACCCTGTGCAGCCACGTTCACACCTCGCCGCAAGTTGCGGTTGGCCCGCGATCTCTGAGCGGCTAAACCGGATGTGCAAGTAACTTGCTGATCAAGTAAGAAAAACTGGCACATCCGGAAGCCTTGTTTCGGGCACGCGAATCAGAACATGGCAAGCTGATCCGGGTTCTTGCGCGGGCGTTTGCGCCGCTGGCTCGAGAATCGGACGATGTTCTCATATTGCCGATCGGTGAAGGTGAGGATGTGCACATCGCCTTTCTCCGGCAGGTTACGCTCGATTCGCGAAAGGTGCGAATCGAAGCTCTCCTTGCCGTTGCAGAATCGGGCATAGACCGAAAACTGGCTCATCTCGAAGCCTTCGTCGAGAAGGAACTCGCGGAATTTGGTGGCGTCTCGCATCTGCTTCTTGGTGCCGACGGGCAGGTCGAACATGACGAAGATCCACATCAGTCGATATCCGCTCAGATAGGAGGCATCGGTCACTCGATCGCCCCGCCTTCATCGATTCGGGCGAGCGCCGCCCATTCGATGGGGGTCGGAGGATCGAATATCGCGAGCGAGGGTCGTCCAGTCTCGAACGCGCGCGCCAGCGACTGCGCGAGCCGCACGGCTGCGATCGACATGGGCGATGCTTCGCCGCCGATCCGCAGGTCGAACGCGATCAGCCTGGCGAACTGCCGCTTAAGCCTCGGATCGAGGGTATCGAGCCCCTGCGCGACCATCGCGACCACGAGCGCGTCGACGAGGGGGCGGAACGGCTCCACCAGGTCGTCCGCGAGCACGAAGGCATTGCCCCGATTGGCGTGGTTGATGCCGATCGTCGGATGGAGCCCGGCGGCGATCACCGCCCGGGCAACGGTCGCCCGGATCACCGCATAGCCATAGTTGAGCAATGCGTTCGCACCCGGGCTATTGCGATCGCGCCGAAATTCGGGCCCCATCAGCAAAGGCCAATAGCGGCGCGCGGCCTGCGCCTCCAGATTGTCCGAATCGCCCGACTTGACGCGCCGCGCGATCAACGGAAACGCATCCGCTCCGGCGATGCCGCGCGCGGCCAGCAGCGATCCCTGCATCGCGATCTTGGCCGTCACGATCCGGCGCCACAATTGCTTGCACAGCGGCTTCGACGCACCCCACTGCGCGCGGAAGCGGGCGTTCTGGGCATGATGGCCCTCGATCGGCAGCGTGACCGCGACGGGCGAATGGTTCGATCCGCAGAAGACGACCGGCGCACCGCGATCGGCCAAGGCCGCGACCAGATTGGCGCTCCAGGTGGTGCCGTGGGCGTGGACGATCACCGCATGCACATCGTCGAGCGCGATCCGGCCGACCTCCTCGCGCTGCTCCTCCACGACGAGGAAGCCGCGATAGAGTGAGAGATGGCGGCCATCCGTGGCGATATCGACGATGCGATCCATGGCGAGTCCCCCCCGGCGGCGCGCGCTATGGTCGAGGGCCGGGATCGAAGAGGCGGCCGAGCGGATCGACGCGAACCTGGCGGGCCTTGGCCTTCACGATGCTGCGTCCCGAGAGATAGACATATTTGAAGGGATCGCGGTCATTCGACAGGCCGTCCCGCTCCTTGAGGTTGCCGGCTTCGTTGGCCGCCGCGAGCGTGAGGCGGCCCTGCACGTTGAAGCCGGCCACGCGCAGGATCTCGCGCGTTCCTCCGTTGCGCTCGACGGCGAGAAGGTCGTTCTGGCGCAAGGCCAGCAGCCGCTTGGCGGCGGGATGCGGGCGATCGTCCTGTTCCTGCTGATGCGCTTCGAACATCGTGACGACGCGCGTCTTCAGACCGCCATCAGGCAGCCGCCACAGCTCGAAACGGGCGTTGGCATCGCCCTTATAGGCCTTGTAGGCGCGGCCTGAGGCGTCGCGGATCGGAATGACGTTCAGCGGCTCGCGCACGCGAACGCGGCGAATGCCCCGGAATACGGGATGCGTGTCGCGGAAGCGCTGGAGCGCCGCCTCGAACGGTTTACCGGTGAGATCGCGCGTCCATTCGTACAGCGCGTCGCGCAATGCCTGATCGGGGATGCGATCCGGATTTGTCAGATCGCCCGGCTTGAGGCTCGCGAGCGGCACGCGGTGGACCACGATCGGCGTCTTGCCGTCCGCCGCCACTTCGCCGGTAAGGCCATAAGCGGTGTCGTTGTGCAGGCGCCCGGCCGTCACATCGTGGTGGCGCGAGGGGCGGCCCTTGCGCCCGTGATCGGCCTTGTGGCTGACGGTGACGCGAGCGAGCGATTCACCCAGTTCCTCTCGGAAGCGCTCCCATGGCTGCGCCAAACCCTCGAAGAGGCGGTCCAGGTCTTTGTCTTCGGCCTGGCCGGCCGTTCGGGCGACCAACTGAAGCATGCGGACCGTAGTAACCGCAGTGACCGCCGCATCGATGGCATGATGACGGTGATCGAGCCGGTTCTTGGGTGCGTTGCTGTGCTCGTTCTCGACATAGTTATGGTCCGGAAGGAGGCTGTTCAGCCCCCACAACCGCCGCAGCATCGCGGTCATCCGGCCAGGAATCACATAGACACGTGTTCCTTCGCTCTTGTCATAAAGCCGTTCGAGATATTTTCGGGCGAGGCGCGAAAGATATTGGGTATCAGCCAACTGGCGCGCGAGAAACCCGCCGTCCTTTTCGACACGCTCCATCGCGTCCGGCCCGAAACGCCATTGCTTGGCCCTGTGGAGGTGAGCGACCTGCGCTGAAATCCTGTCCCAGCGTTCAGGATCCTTGTGCGGACCCCATTTTTCATAAGGCGTATCCTTACCCTTAGCGCGGTTGCAGCTGCGGTGGGCGATAACTTTGTTCGCCGCGCTGTCGTCAAGCGAGCGCGAGTAAGGAATGATGTGATCGACATCGACTTCTTGCGAAAATAGGGCGCGAAAGCCGATCAGCCTGCCAGCGTCGCCGCAATAGGGGCAGAATCGGTCCACCGGGTTGCCGGCCAACTCCTCCCATAGCTTGAGCTTTGCCCGATTAGCGCCGTTATTCTCGATTCCTTCTTTCTCTAGCTTGTTGCCGCGCGCAATGGCCGCGGCGGTATCGCGGCGGATGCGAGCCTCATGCTTCTTCTTGTCGTCCTCGTTGAGGTTCAACTCGCGTGCGAGTTCAACGACGATCTCGTCTGGACGAGCGCCGTGAACCTCGATGATTGCGTTGACGAGTTTCTCAAGCTGACGCAGCCCGATATGGGCGGTCGGGTTCGTGACCTTGCCGAAGCGCTTTTCGATCGGGTCCGAAGGATTCTGCGAGCCCGGGGGAATGTCACGGGTCAGCCATTCACCATAATATTCGAGCTTCAATGCACCCTTTTCGGGACGATCATCGCTGTGATGCCAGCCGCAGGCTTCGACTGCTTGGCTGTAAGTGATCGGCGCGCCGTTCATTTCGCCAATCTTCAATTGTTCGAGGATCAATCGCGTGGCGGTCTCCCCCAGGCGGCCGTGCCCTTCTGGTGGCCGCACCTCGGCAACCTTAAGCGCTGCCGCTTCGTCGAGGCCGCATTCGTCCGTCAGAAAGGCGTGGAGCTTGTCCGGGTCTTCCTCGTCGAGCAGTCGCTTGATGATCACCCATTGCTGCTCAGACGACTTATGCGCCCAGGCATTTCCGAAGCGATCCTTGTGGGCGAGTGCGGCATAAACCTCGTTGCCACGCAGGTGCGTGCGGGTTTCGCTCGCCTTGTTGAAGCTCTCGCCGGGCTGGAGCTTGAGCCGCTTGGCCAGCGCATCGAAGCTACGCTCCTTACGGCCGCGCAGTTCCAAGATCAGATCATTGCGCTGGTCGAGCGTCAGCTTGCGCGGCGCTTCGCCCGGTGCGGTGATCTCGAGCTGGTTGACCTCCTCATAGAGCCGCCGTTCCTGAAAGAGCGGATGCGCCTTGGGCAGCCGACGCTCGGTATGCACGAAGGTGCACACGCCGACCACCGGCTCCTTGAGCGGGCGCTGGTAGAACAGCACGCGATGGAGCGCCGCGCGCGCCTCTTCAGTCAGCAGCGTGGGATGATGCTTCGCCTGCTCCTCCCAGATGCGCTGGAACTCAAAGTCGACATGCCGGCGCTGGGGATAGAAGTCATAGCCCTGGCTCTCGCCGTTCAAGCGAATGCGAGCATCCTTGCCGTCGGCGAGACGCTTCGCAAGGAACTGGCCGAGCGTTTCAACACCAGCGGCTTTCATCTCTTGATCGAGCCTGTCCGCCGCAGGAGCGATCTTCCCGTCCTCGTTGTCCTTGCTGCGCCGCTCGGCCTTGCGATTGGAAAGGAAGCCGCGCCGCTGATTGAGATGGAAGAGTGCACGGCCGACCTCATACGGCTCCAGCCGTTCGGCCAGCGCGCGGGCGCGGATCGAATAAGGATCGCGCGCGGCAATCAGCTTGGCCTCGTCCGTATCGGCGGGCATCAATCCATATCGGATCAGATTATCGAGAAAGGCCGAACGCCGCCCAAGATACCGATCGCGCCTCCGCCGCATCGCTCGTGCCGTCCGGCGATCGACCGCTAGGCTGGCACCCGTTTTGGGATCACGCCCATCGCTGAAGATACGTACGCCGATGTCGAGGATGCGGACTCCGATCGGATGCTCTTCGTCGAATTCCACCAGACACCAACCGATGCTGTTGGTACCGATATCTAGTCCCAGCCTGCGCATGTATCACCTCATTGGCGGGAAGGACGAATTTCCTTCCCGGTTGCACCGCGCCTACATTGCGATCCCGCCTACGCACTCCCACATCCCGGAGGTTGGCGTGCGTGCAACCGCATGTTGCAATTGGCCCATCTCTGATCCGGCGCCCCCTTCCGTCGCAGCTTGCGCGAAAGGGGGCGCCGTTACAATTGACATCGTAAGCAGAATGGTCGATCTTGCTACCCTCAGAGATCGCGGGCCAACTGTTAACAAGTGGGCTGCTCCTTGAGCAGCTGAAGCTGTTAATCAGTGGAAACGCACCAAATAAGGGCGGGGCTACGGCCCCGTCTTTTCCTTGCGATCCGCAGATTCGCCGTATGGAATTAATCCGCGATCGAAGCGTCCCTCGCCCATTGGCGAGACACCGGTGGCTCCGATCTCGCCAACACCCAGAGCTTCGTCAATGGCCTGCGCCATCTCATTGGCGTCGCGGCGGCCAACGAACAATGGTCGGGTCGGCGACGCGGTCATCCCGTCGAGGGCATCAGCGGCTTTCTGATTCGAAACACGCGGTCCGAAAATCCCCCGCCTCCGTGAAGGACTACGCCGTAGCCCTCCGAAGTACGCCGTGCGGCGGCTTGCGCCGCCGAGTGACGAAGCCGCGACCATGCCCCGCATGGTCGCGAGTCTTCGTCATTCCCACTCGATCGTCCCGGGCGGTTTCGAGGTGTAGTCGTAGGTCACGCGATTGATCCCGCGGACCTCGTTGACGATGCGCGTTGCGACGCGCGGGAGGAAGCCGCCGGGGAATTCGAACGCCACCGCCGTCATCCCGTCGGTCGAGGTCACCGCGCGCAGTGCCAGCACCGAATCGTAGGTGCGGCCGTCACCCATCACGCCGACGCTGCGCACCGGAAGCAGCACCGCGAACGCCTGCCAAATCGCGTCGTAGAGGCCGGCGTTGCGGATTTCCTCGAGATAGATCGCGTCGGCCTTGCGCAATATGTCGCACCGCTCCTTGGTCACCTCGCCGGGGATGCGGATGGCGAGGCCGGGGCCGGGAAACGGGTGGCGGCCGACGAAGATGTCGGGCAAGCCGAGCTCGCGGCCGAGCGCGCGCACCTCGTCCTTGAACAGCTCGCGCAGCGGTTCGACGAGCTTCATGTTCATCCGCTCGGGCAAGCCGCCGACATTGTGGTGGCTCTTGATCGTCACCGACGGGCCGCCGGTGAAGCTGACGCTCTCGATCACGTCGGGATAGAGCGTTCCTTGCGCGAGGAACTCGGCGCCGCCGATCTTCTTCGCCTCTTCCTCGAACACGTCAATGAAGGTCTTGCCGATGAACTTGCGCTTGGCTTCGGGATCGGTGACGCCGGCCAGGCCGTTCAGGAACAGCGTCTCGGCGTTCACATGGACCAGCGGAATGTTGTAATGCCCGCGGAACAGGCTGACCACCTGATCGGCCTCACCGCTGCGCATCAGGCCGTGATCGACGAACACGCAAGTGAGCTGCTCGCCGATCGCTTCGTGGATCAGCACCGCGGCGACCGCCGAATCGACCCCGCCGGAAAGCCCGCAGATCACCCGGCCCTTGCCGACCTGCTGCCGGATCTCGGCGATCTTGGCGTCCCGGAACTCGGCCATGCTCCAGTCACCCGGAAGCCCGCAGACATGCCGCGCGAAATTGGCGATGAGGCGGCCGCCCTCGGGGGTGTGGACCACCTCGGGATGGAATTGCATGCCGTAATAGCGCCGTTCGTCGTCGGCGATCACCGCGAACGGCGCGCCGGGGCTCGCCGCGACGATGCGGAAGCCAGGAGCGAGCTCGGTGACCTTGTCGCCGTGGCTCATCCACACCTGGTGCTTCTCGCCCTCGCGCCACAGGCCGTCGAACAGGTCGCACGCATCTTCGATCTCGATGAAGGCGTGGCCGAACTCGCCCGAATCGCCGCGCGCGACCGCGCCGCCAAGCTGCGCCATCAGCGCTTGCTGGCCGTAGCAGATGCCGAGCAGCGGCAGGCCTGAATCAAGGATCGCCTGCGGGATGCGCGGGCTGCCCTCGTCAGTGACCGAGGCGGGCCCGCCCGACAGAATCACGCCCTTGGGCTTCAGCCGCTCGAACGCCGCTTCGGCAGCATTGAACGGCGCGATCTCGCTATAGACGCCAGCCTCGCGAACGCGCCGAGCGATGAGTTGAGTCACCTGAGAGCCGAAATCGACGATCAGGATATTGTCCTGGGCATGATCCACCATGCCTCAGCCGCATAGCAGATGCGCCGCCTCGCGAAAGGCCCAATCTCGGTCGAGCGCGACCTTCCGTCAGCTGCCGAATTCGATGTCGCCGATCGCGCCATTATGGATCGAGCAATAGAAGGCGCGGCCGTCGGCGACTGCGCCGCTCACCATCCACTCGCCGCGAATGCCGTCGACGCGCGCCGCGCCCGCGCCGCCGCCGACGCGCGCGCGCACCGCGGCGAGACAAGCGCTCACCGCCTGGTTGCGATTGTCGATGCCGGTGCTGGCCTGGAAGCCGGGCGTCGCCTCGGGCTGGTCAAAGCTGTTGATCGTGCCGGGCGCTTGCTGCGGGTTGGCGTCGAGCTGGTTGTCATAGGGTTGCTCGTCGTTCGCGCTGCCGGGCTGATCGTCGCCTGCAGCATCTGTGTCGCCCGACGGCTGCGGATCGCTGCGCCACGTCTTCCAGCCTTTGTCCTCATTGTCGGGCGCCGGTATCGTCGACGTCGTGTCGGGGGGCGCAGCATCGCGGCTGGCGAAGCCGCCGCTGCTCCCCGTCTGGCCGCTATCGTCGCCATTGCTCTGATCGCCGCTGTCATCTTGGCCGTATCGCTGATCGGTTTGCGCGGGCGCTGAATAATCGTCCTCAGGCGCCGAATCGTCATACGCTTGCGGGTCTTGCTGATCCTGTGCCGATTGCTGCCAGCCATTGTCGCTCTGCTGTCGCGGCGGCGCCCAATCATCCTGCGCCAGCGCCGGCACCGCCGCCACCGACACCAGCGCCGCGGCGATCGCCGCGCGCGAGACCGACCAGCCTGTCATAACTCACTCCCGAAACACACCGCGCGACAACGCACGGGCGGGCGATCATGCTCCGACGAGGGTGACGTCAGGATGAACCGTCAGGCGAGCGCCATCCCCGTCCATTGCGCGGCAAAGGCCCACATGTCGGCGGCTTCGGCGATCGACTTGTCGGTCGGCTTGCCCGACCCGTGGCCGGCGCGCGTCTCGATGCGGATCAAATGCGGCTTGCTCCCCGCTTTCGCATGCTGGAGCGCGGCGATGTACTTGAAGCTGTGCCCCGGCACGACACGATCGTCGGTATCGGCGGTGACGACCAGCACCGCGGGATAGGCGCGCCCGGCGGCGATGTTATGATAGGGCGAATAGGCACGCAGCGTGGCGAACGCAGCCTCGTCCGCGGGCGAGCCGTAATCGTCGACCCAATAGCGTCCGGCGATGAACTGGTCGAAGCGCAGCATGTCCATCACGCCGACGATCGGGATCGCTGCGGCGAACAGGTCGGGCCGCTGGTTGACCACCGCGCCGACCAGCAGCCCGCCGTTCGAGCCGCCCTGGATCGCCAGCCTATCGGGTGCGGTGATGCCCTTCTCGATCAGGAACTCGGCCGCGGCGATGAAATCGTCGAAGCTGTTCTGCTTGTTGGCGAGGCGACCGCCGTCATGCCATTCCTTGCCATATTCGCCGCCGCCGCGGATGTTGGCGACCGCGAACACCCCGCCCGCTTCCATCCAGGCGATGCGGCTCGCCGCGAAGGCAGGCGGCACCGGGATGTTGAAGCCGCCATAGCCGTAGAGCATCGTCGGGGCCGGGCTCGCCGGCAGGTCGCGGCGGCCGACCACGAACATCGGCACGCGCGTTCCGTCCTTCGAGGTGAAGAACAGCTGCTCGACCGCATAATCGGCGGGATCGAAGCCGACCTTGGGGGCGGCCCACACAATGCTTTCGCCGGTCGTGATGTCGCAGCGGTAGATCGAGGTGGGCGTGGCGAAGCTGGTGAAGGCGTAGAAGGTTTCCGGATCCTCCTGGCTGCCGTCGAGCCCCGCGACCGAACCGATGCCGGGCAGCGCGACATCGTCGAGCCGCTTGCCCGCGAGCGTGTAGCGGCGCACCTCGTTCTGCACGTCGCGCATATATTGCGCGACCAATACGCCACCGATGACGCCGGCTCCTTCGAGCACTGCCTCGTCTTGCGGCACCACCTCTCGCTGCGCGCGGCTCGACGAAGCGACGTTGATCGCGACGATCTTGCGGCGCGGCGCATTCTGGTCGGTGACGAAATAGAAGGTCGCGCCGTCATTGCCGGCGAGGCTCCAGTGATGCTCCAGCCCTCGCGCGATGATCCGCTTCGTCATCTTCGGCGTGGCGAGGTCGATCAGCGTCAACTCGTAGCGCTCGTCGGTGCCTTCGGAGGAGGAGATCAGCAGCCAGTTGCCGTCGTCGGTGATCTCGGCGACATGGTTGAGCCGCGGGCGATCGTTGGTCGCATAGACGAGGAGATCGTTCGACTGGTCGTCGCCCAGGCGGTGGAAATAGACCGCGTGGTTGAGGTTGAGCTGCTGGAACGCGGCGCCTTCGGCTGGCTCGGGGAAGCGCGAATAGAAGAAGCCTGCGCCGTTCTTCGCCCAGGCGAAATTGGAGAATTTGACCCAATGCAGTTCGTCGCGCTCGACCGTGCCGGTGGCGACGTCGAGCAGCTTGACGGTGCGCCAGTCGGCGCCGCCTTCCTGGACCGAATAGAGCAGCTTGGCGCCGTCCTCCGAGGGCAGCCATTCGCCGAGCGCGGTGGCGCCGTCGTCGGACCAGCCGTTGGGATCGATCAGCACGCGCCCTCCGCCGTCGAGCGACTCGCGGACGTAGAGCACCGCCTGGTTCTGCAGACCCGAATTGTGGAGGTAGAAATAACGCCCGCCCTTCTTCACCGGCACGCCGAACCGCTCGAAATCGAACAATTCGGTGATCCGCTTCCTGAAGCGCGCGCGGCTCGGCAACGTCGCGAGATAGGCGTCGGTGACCTTGTTCTCCGCCGCCACCCATTCGGCGACCCGACTGTCGCTGCGAACGTCATTCTCCAGCCAGCGATAGGGATCGGCGACGGCGACGCCGTGGCGCGTATCGATGACGTTCTCGCGTAGCGTTTCGGGATAGACGAGCTTTTCAGTCATCGGAGTAAGTTTGCTCCTTAACATACCACCCCGGCGAAGGCCGGGGCCCAGTTACGAGCGGCCCGATGCTGGACCCCGGCCTTCGCCGGGGTGGAGTAGGAATGTAGCGGATGTTGCGCAAACGAAAAGGGCCGCTCCGTTTTGGCGGAGCGGCCCCTTGCAGGACACTGACGACGCAACCTCAAGCCGCTTCGTCGAAATCCTCGTCGCCCTGCACCGGGCCGGAATCCTGGCCCTTGGCGTCGACGTCGCGATCGACGAACTCGATGATCGCGATCGGCGCGGCGTCCGAGGCGCGGATGCCTGCCTTGATGATGCGGGTATAGCCGCCGTTGCGGCCGGCGTAGCGCTTGGCAAGCACGTCGAACAGCTTGGCGAGCTGCGCGTCGTCGAGCAGCCGGGCGTGGGCAAGGCGACGGTTGGAGAGGCCGCCCTTCTTGGCCAGCGTGATCAGCTTCTCGACATAAGGGCGAAGCTCCTTCGCCTTGGGCAGCGTCGTGGTGATCTGCTCGTGCTTGATCAGCGCCGCGGCCATGTTGCGAAACAAGGCGGTGCGGTGCGCGGAGGTGCGGCTGAGCTTCCGGCCGCCGTAACGATGACGCATGTGTGTTTCCTTCGTTCGTTAAGGGGCCGTGTGAGGTACCCCAGACCAGGTGGCTGTACGGCCGCCACCATTCGCCTTTCTCGTCATCCCAGCGAAGGCTGGGATCTCAGGCCGGAAATGTACGGCTTGAGGCACGAGACCCCAGCCTTCGCTGGGGTGACGGTTTAGCGCCGTCAGGCGCTTAACCGAGTATCTCTTGCTCGAGCTTCTTGGCCATTTCCTCGATATTCTCGGGCGGCCAGCCGGGGATTTCCATGCCCAGCCGAAGCCCCATGCTCGACAGCACTTCCTTGATCTCGTTCAAGGACTTGCGACCAAAATTCGGGGTGCGCAACATCTCGGCCTCGGTCTTCTGGACGAGGTCGCCGATATAGATGATGTTGTCGTTCTTGAGGCAATTGGCCGAACGCACGCTGAGCTCCAGCTCGTCGACCTTCTTGAGCAGATAGCGGTTGATCTGCTGCGTGTCGCCCTGCGCTTCCGCAGCGGCGGGCGCCGCCTGGCCGACCGTCGCCGCACGAGCCACTGCCGAATCGTCGAAGTGGACGAACAGCGCCAGTTGGTCCTGCAGAATGCGCGCGGCGTAAGCCAGGCCGTCCTCGGGCGTCACGGTGCCGTCGGTCTCGATCGTCAGCGTCAGCTTGTCGTAATCGAGATCCTGCCCGACGCGAGTCGGATCGACCTTGTAGCTGACCTGGCGCACCGGCGAGTAGAGCGCGTCGACCGGGATCAGCCCGATCGGCGCATCGGCCGGGCGGTTGGCGACCGCGGGAACGTAACCCTTACCGATATCGGCGGTCAGCTCCATGTTGAGCGTCGCGCCTTCGTCGAGGTGGCAGATCACCAGTTCGGGGTTCATCACTTCGATGTCACCCGAGACCGCGATGTCGCCGGCCTTCACTTCGCCGGGACCGGTGGCGGAAAGCTGAAGCCGCTTCGGCCCCTCGCCTTCCATTTTGAGCGCGATCTGCTTGACGTTGAGGACAATGTCCGTCACGTCCTCGCGCACGCCGGCAAGGCTCGAGAATTCGTGCAGCACGTTCTCGATCTTGATCGAGGTGACGGCGGCACCCTGAAGCGACGAGAGCAGCACGCGGCGCAGCGCGTTGCCGAGCGTCAGGCCGAAGCCACGCTCCAGCGGCTCGGCGACGAAGGTCGCCTTGCGCTTGCCGTCGCCGCCCGACTTCTTTTCGAGGCCGTTGGGCTTCTTCAGTTCCTGCCAGTTCTTTGCATTGACAGACACGGGCTTCCCCTTGGTTTTGGGCGGGAGCGGGGGGCACTCCGGCCGTGGGAGGATCGTCCGCGCGGCGCGATCAACCGCGCGCGGACGAAGCAAGATCAGACGCGGCGGCGCTTCGAGGGGCGGACGCCGTTGTGCGGGATCGAGGTCACGTCGCGGATCGAGGTGATCTGGAAGCCGACAGCCTGCAACGCACGAAGCGCCGATTCGCGCCCCGAACCGGGGCCCTTGACCTCGACTTCCAGCGTGCGGACGCCGTGCTCGGCGGCCTTCTTGCCAGCGTCCTCGGCCGCGACCTGAGCGGCATAGGGGGTCGACTTGCGCGAGCCCTTGAAGCCCATCATGCCGGCCGACGACCACGAGATCGCGTTGCCCTGGGCATCGGTGATCGTGATCATGGTGTTGTTGAAGCTGGCGTTCACATGCGCGACGCCCGCGGTGATGTTCTTGCGCTCACGCCTGCGGATGCGCTGAGGTTCGCGTGCCATTGGTTTGTCTTCCTGACCTAGAATACTGAGACCGGGAGGCTGTCAGCTTCGCGCCTGCCTCCGGCGGAGAAAAAGTGGCGCGAAAGCGCCCCGCGCTTTCGCTGCTACTTTTTCTTGCCCGCGATCGGCTTGGCCTTGCCCTTGCGGGTGCGCGCATTGGTGTGCGTGCGCTGGCCGCGGACCGGCAGGCCCTTGCGGTGACGCAAGCCGCGATAGGACGCGAGGTCCATCAGCCGCTTGACGTTCATCGCCGTTTCGCGGCGCAGATCGCCCTCGACCGTGTGGTCGGCGTCGATCGTCTCGCGAATCTGCAGGACTTCCGAATCGGTCAGGTCCTGCACGCGGCGCTCGGGCGTGATGCCCAGCTTCTCGGTGATGGCCTTGGCCTTGGCCGGGCCAATGCCGTGGATATAGGTGAGCGCGATCACCACGCGCTTGTTGGTCGGGATGTTGACGCCCGCAATACGTGCCATGAACTTGGGTCTCCTCGGCTCCACGGGGCAGGCATGGCCGCACACGCCCCATCTCATCGCGTTGCCTTCCGAAACGCAAGAATGCCGGCAAGCGCAGACGAGCGCCGCCGGAAAAACCGGTGTGTCGGAATGACGCTCAGTTAGGAGCGCGAGGGCACGGAGTCAACCGGGAATGACGATCGCGGCACTGAGCCCCGGATCATTGTCGGCAAGCTCGAGCCGGCCGCCATGGAGCCGCGCCACTGCCTCGACCAGCGACAGCCCCAGACCGGCGCCGGGCAGGCTGCGCGCGCGATCGAGGCGGCCGAAGCGGCGCACCGCCTCGTCGCGATCGGCGGGCGCGATGCCGGGGCCGCGATCGGCGACGGTGAAGCGCACCTCGTCGCGCTCGCGCGACACCGACAGCGCCAGCGCGCCGCCCGACGCTGCATGACGCAGCGCGTTGTCGATCAGGTTGGCGAGTGCCTGCGACAGCAACTCGCGATGCACGGCCATGGGCGGCAGGCCCCCCGCAGTGTCGAGCGTCAG
Source organism: Sphingomonas sp. (assembly GCA_051954515.1). Classification (GTDB taxonomy): domain Bacteria; phylum Pseudomonadota; class Alphaproteobacteria; order Sphingomonadales; family Sphingomonadaceae; genus Sphingomonas. The sequence goes on from JBQCHQ010000007.1 coordinate 148,561, forward strand.
CGTCATCCGCGCTTCCTCGATCACCGGCGCATAGAGCTCGGCCAGTTCGTCGAGAATCACCCCGGGCTCGACGATAACGAAGCGATCGCGCCCCATTGCGGCCGAACGGCCGATTTCGAGCAGCGTGGTCAACATCCGCATCATCGTGTCCGCCTCGCTCAGCAGGCCGCCGAGCGCCGCCTCGCGCGCGCAATCGTCCTCGGCGAGCGAGGCCTGTTCGGCGCGCGCGCGCAGCCGGGCGAGCGGCGAGCGCAAATCATGCGCCAGCGAATCGGTCACCGCCCGCAATTCGCCGACCAGCTGCTCGATCCGGTCGAGCATCGCGTTGAGCCGCATGGCGAGCCGGTCGAACGCGTCTCGCCCGCCCGACACCGTCTCGACGCGATCGGAGAAGTCTCCCTCGCCCACCCGCTCGACAACATCGGCGATGCGGTTGAGGCGGCGGCCGACGAAGCGCGTCACCAGCAGCCCGGCGGCGATCCCCGTGGCGATTGCGAGCAGGATCGACAGGCCGACGACTCGTTCGATGGTGCGCTGCTCCTGCTCCCAATCGTCGAGCAGCCGCCCGGTCATCAGCCAGTAACGGCCGACGCGATGGATCGCGAAACCCGCCTCACGATGCCCCCAGGGCGGAACGCTGCCCGGCACGGCGATGGCGAAGGGCGTGTGCACGATCGGCTGCACCGCCGTGACCGCCGGGCCGACCCCCATCAGGCGATGGCCGCGCGCATCGAGCACCGCGAGGATGAGCGTGTCGTCGTCAGGGTCTCGCGATTCGTCGATTGCCTCACGCAGCGCCGGGAAGCCGCCATGACGATAGACCGAGACCAGGTCCTGCGCCTGCTCGACGGTGTCGCGGCGCAATGCGGCGATCGCGTCATTGTGGATGCCGTTCCAGATCAGGAACACCGAAGCGAGGCTGGAAATCAGCGCCAGCGTGATCGCCAGCGCCGCGAGCCGCGCGGTGAACGACAGGCGCATCAGGCGGCGGCGGAAAGCCGATAGCCCGCACCGCGCACGGTGTGCAGGATCGGGCTGTCGAACCCTTCCTCGAGCTTGCGGCGCAGCCGGCCGATATGGACGTCGACGACGTTCGATCCAGGATCGAAATGATAATTCCAGATCTTCTCGAGCATCATCGTTCGCGTGACGACCTGGCCGGCATGGCGGGCGAGATATTCGAGGATATTATATTCGCGTGCGCCGAGCACGATCGGCCGCCCCTGCCGAGTCACCGTCCGCGCCAGCAAATCGATGTCGAGATCGCCGACGGTGAGCCGGGTCGGCTTGCCGTCGCCCGCCGGCCGTTCGGCGCGACGCATCAGCGCCTCGACGCGCGCGGAAAGCTCGCCGAACGAGAAGGGCTTGCACAAATAATCGTCGGCGCCGGCACGCAGCCCGTCGATCCGGTCGTCGACCGTGCCGAGCGCGGACAGGACCAGCGCCGGCGCGGTGATCCCCGCTGCCCGGATCGCACCGAGCATCGCCAATCCGTCGAGGCCGGGGAGCATGCGGTCGGCGACGATCAGGTCGAACACGCCCTCGCTGGCCAGGAACAGGCCGTCGCGCCCGTTGCTGCACGTCTCGACACTATAGCCTCCTTCGCTCAGCCCCTTGGCGAGATAGGCGGCGGTCGCGGCGTCATCTTCGACGACGAGAATCTTGCGCGTCATGGGATCGGATTAGCCGCTTGGCGGGAGCAAGAAAATGGCCGGCGGGAAGCCCCCGCTCCCCACCGGCCGCGGCGCTCGAGGAGAGGCGCCGATATGGGCTTACTGCGCCGAGGTGTCGTTCGACGCGGCGGCGGCCGGGGCAGCCGTGGTCTTGGCCTTGGCGTGGTGCTTCCTGGCGTGGTGCTTCTTGGCGACGTGGTGCTTGGCAGCGGGCGCCTTGGCGGCGGCGGCCATCGCCGGCACGGCGACCAGCGACAGGACGGCGAGCGGAGCGAGAATGCGAAGCTTCATGGGTCGGGACTCCAGATGCGACGGCGGAATGCCGCCTGCCCGTTCGATCTAGCGCCCGACCGACCGCGAGCCGGTGACGCCGGCATGACATTTTTGTCATGCGGCCGGCGGCGCCATGCCGTTTCCGGTCACTTCCGCGAAAGCGGGGGCCGATCTCCGCCGTCTCGGCCAGCATCACCGGCAGGAGCTGGGTCCCTCTTTCGGAGGGATGACGACTGGACGAAGGCTACGCCTTGCCGTCGAGGATCGCTTCGATCGTTTTCGTCACCGCGCCCATATCCGCCATGCCATCGACACGGCGGACGAGGCCGCGCGCTTCGTAGAGCGGCAGGATCGGCGCGGTCTTGGCGCGATATTCGGCCATGCGGGTGCGCACCGTCTCGGCATTGTCGTCGGGGCGGCGCTTGAACTCATGGGAACCGCAGACGTCGCAGGTGCCTTCGACCTTGGGGCGCTTGAACGTGTCGTGATAGCCGGCCCCGCACACCGCACAGGTGAAGCGGCCGACGATGCGCTCGACCAAAGCATCCTCGTCGACCTCTAGCTCGATCACGTAGTCGAGCTTGCGCCCGCGCGCCGCGAGCAGCTCGTCGAGCGATTCGGCCTGCGCCTTGGTGCGCGGATAGCCGTCGAAGATCACGCCGGTCGTGGGATCGAGCTGGTCGAGCCGCTCGCCGATGATCGCCGAGACGATTTCGTCCGACACCAGCTCGCCGGCGTCCATCACCGCCTTGGCCTGCTTGCCGACCTCTGTGCCCGCCTTGACCGCGGCGCGCAGCATGTCGCCGGTGGAGAGCTGCACCATGCCGCGATCGGCGACGAGCCGCTCGGCCTGGGTGCCCTTGCCCGCCCCCGGCGGGCCCAGCAGGATGATGTCCATCGGCAACGCTCCCCTGTCGATCATGCCCACATTACCGTTCGCCCTGAGCTTGTCGAAGGGCGAGTGCCCGACAATCGTGCTTCGACAAGCTCAGCACGAACGAGGCATTTTATGCCGCTTCAGCGCAGGCGTCCGCCCTTCAGCTTCGCCTTCTTGATGAGGTCGCCATATTGCTGGGCGTAGAGGTGGCTCTGAATCTGAGTCACCGTATCCATCGCCACGTTGACGACGATGATCAGGCTGGTGCCGCCGAGATAGAAGGGAATCGACAGCGCCGTGACGAGATATTCGGGCACCAGGCAGACCACCGTCAGATAGGCCGCACCGACCACTGTGATGCGCGTCAGCACGTAATCGAAATAGACCTCGGTGTTCTTGCCGGGGCGGATGCCGGGGATGAACCCGCCGTGCCGCTTCAGATTCTCCGCCGTCTCTTCGGGATTGAACACCACCGCGGTGTAGAAGAAGGTGAAGAAGATGATGCCGATGCCGTAGAGCGCCATGTAGAGCGCGCTGCCGTGCTGCAGATACTGGTTGAGGGTGATGATCACGTCGCCCCACCAGCTCTCGCCCGAGACGCGCTGCCCGGCGAACTGGCTCACCGTCAGCGGCATCAGCAGCAGCGACGAGGCGAAGATCGGCGGAATCACGTTGGCGGTGTTGAGCTTGAGCGGCAGGTGGCTGCGATCGGCCTGCATGCCGCGCTGCGTCTGGCGCTTGGGATACTGGATCAGGATGCGCCGCTGCGCCAGTTCCATGTAGCAGATGAACAGCACCAGCCCGACCACCGCGGCGACGATCAGGATGATGTTCAGCGTGCTCATCGATCCGGTGCGGCCGCCATTCAGCAGGTTGATGATCTGCGTCGGCATATTGGCGACAATGCCGGCCATGATGATGAGGCTGACGCCGTTGCCGACGCCGCGGCTGGTGATCTGCTCGCCCAGCCACATCAGGAACATCGTGCCGCCGATCAGGCTGACCACCGCCGCGATGCGGAACAGCATGCCGGGCAGCACCACCGCCTGGACGCCTTGATTGGCGCCGAGCGCCTCCAGGCCGACGGCGATGAAATAGCCTTGCACCGCGGTCAGCCCCACCGTGCCGTAGCGGGTATATTGATTAAGCCGCATGCGGCCTGATTCGCCTTCCTTCTTGATCGCCGCGAGTTGCGGGCTGAGCGAGGTGGCGAGCTGCACCACGATCGAGGCGGTGATGTATGGCATCACGCCCAGCGCCGTCACCGACATGCGCTTCAGCGCGCCGCCCGAGAAGGAATTGAAGAAGTCGAGCACGCCGCCCGACTGCGACTGCGACAGCAGGCCGAGCGCGGTGGGATCGACGCCGGGCAGCGGCACGTAGCTCAGCAGGCGGAAGATGATCAGCGCACCGAGCGTGAACCACAGCCGCTTCTTGAGTTCGGTCGCCTTGCTGAAATTGGCCAAGCTGATGTTGCTCGCCATCTGGTCGACACGTGAGGCCATTATCGGAATCGTCCTGGAAACTGAAAGCGGCGGGATAGCAGTCGCCCGCCCCCGCCGCTCATATAGTCGCTCTCGGCGGCTTGTCTAACCCGCGCTTCAGGCCTTGGCCTTCTTCGCACTGCCCTTCTTGGCCGCGGCCTTCTCGGCAGCCGGAACCACCGCCGGGATTTCGACCGAGCCGCCCGCCTTCTCGACCGCCTCGCGCGCCGACTTGGACGCGCCGGCGACGACGAAGCTGAGCTTCGCGGTCAGCTCGCCCTTGCCGAGCAGCCGCACGCCGTCCTTGCCGCCACGAGCGAGGCCGACGGCCTTCAGCGCGGCGTGATCGACAGTCGCCTTGGCATCGAGCTTCTTGGCGTCGACCGCCTTCTGGATCGCGCCCAGGTTCACCTCGGCATAATCCTTGGCAAAGATGTTGTTGAAGCCGCGCTTCGGCAGCCGCATGTGGAGCGGCATCTGGCCGCCCTCGAAGCCGGCGATCGAGACGCCCTCGCGGCTCTTCTGGCCCTTCTGGCCACGTCCGCCGGTCTTGCCCTTGCCCGAGCCGATACCACGGCCGACGCGCATCCGGCTCTTGCGGGCGCCGTCGTTATCGCGGAGTTCGTTGAGTTTCATCGTCCTGCACTCGCTTTCGCTATGTTCGCGCTGATTTCAAAACTCCTCTCCCATTTCGGGAGAGGACAGCCGACCGCCAGGTCGGCAGGTGAGGGTTAGGTCGGGAAGGCTGATGGAGTGGACTACCACTCCCCTTCACGACTGAGCCCTCACCCGGCCTTCCCCGCTACGCGGGGCCGGCCACCCTCTCCCGCAATGGGAGAGGGTCATGGGTTTCACCCCTCGACCGACACCATATGGGCGACCTTGCGGATCATGCCGCGCACGTCGGGCGTGTCCTTGAGCTCGACGGTGCGGTGCATCTTGCCCAGGCCGAGACCCTTGAGCGTGGCAAGCTGGTCCTTGGTGCGACGGATCGGCGACCCGGTCTGGGTCACCTTCACCGTGGCGGTTGCGTCCTTCTTCGCTGCCATGTCGGCTTACTCCGTGACGGCCGCGGCGTCAGCCTCGGCGGTCTGCGACCCGCCGCGGCCGAGCAGGTCGGCGATCTTCTTGCCGCGGCGCTGCGCGACGCTCTTGGGCGAGTGCTGCTCGCCAAGCGCCTCGAAGGTCGCGCGGATCATGTTGTAGGGGTTCGAGGTGCCGACCGACTTGGTCACCACGTCGGCGACGCCCAAGGATTCGAAGATCGCGCGCATCGGACCGCCGGCGATGATGCCGGTGCCCTGCGGCGCCGAGCGCACCGTCACGCGGCCCGCGCCGAAATGACCGTTGCCGTCGTGATGCAGCGTGCGGCCTTCCTTGAGCGGCACGCGGACCATCGCCTTCTTCGCGGCCGCAGTGGCCTTGGAGATGGCTTCGGGCACTTCGCGCGCCTTGCCGTGGCCGAAGCCGACCCGGCCCTTGCCGTCGCCGACCACCACCAGCGCCGCGAAGCCGAAGCGCTTGCCGCCCTTCACCGTCTTGGAGACGCGGTTGATGTGGACCAGCTTCTCGATCAGTTCCTCGCCGCCGTCCTCGGCACCGCCACGGCTGTCGCGACGCCCGCGATTGCCGTCACGGCCGCCGCGGCCGCGATTGTCGCCGCCACGCCCGCCGCGCGGGCCGCGGCCGCGCCGCTGCTCGCCCTCGGGCGCGCCTTCGGCCGGAGCCGCGGTCTGGATTTCGGTTTCGTCAGCCATGCCTTAGAACTCCAACCCGCCCTCACGGGCGGCCTCGGCCAGCGCCTTGACGCGGCCATGAAACAGGAAACCGCCGCGGTCGAACACCACCTGGGTGACGCCCGCCTTCTTGGCGGCGGCCGCAAGGCGCTTGCCGACCTCGGTCGCCGCGTCGATGTTCGCGCCCGACTTGCCGCGGACGTCCTTCTCGAGCGTCGAGGCGGCAGCCAGCGTCTTGCCCTCGGCATCGTCGATCACCTGGGCATAGATATGCTTGCCCGAGCGATGCACCGACAGGCGCGGACGGCCGGCGCCACGGGCGCGCAGCGCGGAACGGTTGCGGCGGCGCCGCTTCTCGAAGAGAGAGAGACCCTTGCTCATTACTTCTTCTTCCCTTCCTTCCGGAAGATGTACTCGCCGCGGTACTTGATGCCCTTGCCCTTGTACGGCTCGGGCTTGCGCCAGCGACGGATTTCCGCGGCGACCTGGCCGACCTTCTGCTTGTCGATCCCCGAAATCTCGACCGTGGTCTGATCGGGCGTCTTGATCTCGATGCCTTCGGGCACCGCGAAGTTGACGTCGTGGCTGTAGCCGAGTTGCAGCTTGAGCGTCTTGCCCTGCGCGGTGGCGCGATAGCCGACGCCGGTGATCTCGAGCGTCTTGGAGAAGCCCTCGGTCACGCCGGTCACGAGATTCTGCACCAGGGTGCGCTGCATGCCCCAGAAGGCGCGCGCGCGCTTGGTGTCGTTGGCCGGCTGCACCGAAATGCCGCCGTCGCCGATCTCGTAATTGATGTCGTCGGCGAGCGGCATCGAAAGGGTGCCCTTCGGCCCCTTCACGCTGAGCTGGCCATCGCCGATATTGGCGGTGACACCGTTGGGAACGGTGATCGCCTTCTTACCGATGCGGCTCATCAGAACACCTCCGCCAGCACTTCGCCGCCGACGTTCTGGTCGCGCGCTTCGGCATCCGAAAGCACGCCACGCGGCGTCGAGACGATGGTGATGCCCAGGCCGTTCTGGACGCGCGGCAGTTCCTTCGAACCGCTGTACACCCGGCGACCCGGCTTCGAGACGCGCGCGACGTGCTTGATCGCCGGCTGGCCCTCGAAATATTTGAGTTCGATACGGATGCCCTTGGCGGGGCCCATCTCTTCCTCGGTATAGCCGCGGATATAGCCTTCGCGCTGGAGCACGTCGAGCACGCGGATACGCAGCTTCGAGCCCGGCGACAGGACGGAATCCTTGCGCGCGCGCTGGCCGTTGCGGATGCGGGTGAGCATGTCACCCAGGGGATCGGTCAATGCCATTGATCTAATCCTTACCAGCTCGACTTCGTGACGCCCGGAATCAGGCCCTTGTTGGCCAGATCGCGGAGCTGCACGCGGCAGAGACGGAACTTGCGGTAATAAGCGCGCGGACGGCCCGTCACCTCGCAGCGGTTGCGCACGCGGGTCGGGTTCCCGTTCCTCGGGATTTCGGCCATCTTCAGGCGTGCGATCAGGCGCTCGGTCTCGTCGAGCGACTGGTCCTTCGCCTGCGCCTTCAGCTTCGCGTAGCGGCCGGCATACTTCTTCACCAGCTTCTTGCGCCGCTCGTTCTTGTTGATCGAACTCAGTTTCGCCATGGACTTAAGCTCTCTTCCTTCTTTCTTCCGTCATGCCAGCGCAGGCTGGCATCTTTCCCGTCGAGAGAGACCTCAGCCTTCGCTGGGGTGACGCAAATGGGTTACGCGGCCTTCTTCTCTTCCTCGGCCTGCGGGAACGGGAAACCGAACAGACGGAGCAGCTCGCGCGCTTCCTCGTCGGTCTTCGCCGTGGTGGTGACGATGATGTCCATGCCGCGGACCTTGTCGATCTGGTCATAGTTGATCTCGGGGAACACGAGCTGCTCCTTGAGACCCATGGCATAATTGCCGCGACCATCGAACGACTTGGGGTTGAGCCCGCGGAAGTCGCGGATGCGGGGCATCGCGATCGTGATGAGACGATCGAGGAACTCGTACATCCGCTCGCGGCGCAGCGTGACCTTGCAGCCGATCGGCATGCCCTCGCGCAGCTTGAACTGCGCGATCGACTTCTTCGCCTTGGTGACGACGGGCTTCTGGCCGGCGATCCGCTCCATTTCGGAAGCGGCCTGCTCGACCTTCTTCTTATCCTGCGTCGCCTCGCCCACGCCCATGTTGAGGACGATCTTCTCGATCCTCGGCACTTCGAGCGCGTTCGTGTAGCCGAACTTGTCGGTCATCGCCTTGACGATCGTCTCGTCGTAGATGCCCTTCATCCGGGGCGTGTACTTGGCATCAGCCATCGATCTTCTCCCCGGTCTTGACGGCGACGCGGACCTTCTTGCCGTCCTGGGTCTCGAAGCGCACGCGGGTCGGCTTGCCGTCTTTGGTCACATGGGCGACCTTGGACATGTGCAGCGGCGCCTCGGCGCGCTTGAGGCCGCCCTGCGGGTCGGCCTGGCTCGGCTTGACGTGGCGGACATGGACGTTGACGCCCGACACCACGACCTTGCCGTCCTTCGGCATCGCCTTGACGACGTCGCCGGTCCGACCCTTGTCCTTGCCGCTGAGGACGATCACGCGATCGCCCTTCTTGATCTTGGCCGCAGCCATCACAGCACCTCCGGCGCGAGCGAGATGATCTTCATGTGCTTCTTGGCGCG
>JBQCHQ010000008.1:0-14940 GCA_051954515.1 Sphingomonas sp.
CCGGGGAAGTAGCGCGTCGGCGCGAACTCACCCAGCTTCATGCCGACCATGTCCTCGTTGACCGAGACCGGCACGAACTTGCGGCCGTTATAGACGCTGAACGTGAGCCCAACGAACTGCGGCAGGATCGTCGAACGACGCGACCAGGTCTTGATCGGCGCGCGACCGCCCGAATCCTGGGCAGCCTCGGCCTTCTTGAGCAGGTGCAGGTCGACGAACGGACCTTTCCAGACGGAACGGGCCATGACTTACCTCTTCTTCTTGGCGTGACGCGACCGGATGATCATCTTGTCCGTCGCCTTGTTGTTCCGGGTGCGGGCACCCTTGGTCGGCTTGCCCCACGGGGTGACCGGATGACGGCCGCCCGAGGTCCGGCCTTCACCACCGCCGTGCGGGTGGTCGACCGGGTTCTTGGCGACGCCACGGGTCAGCGGGCGCTTGCCCATCCAGCGCGACCGGCCGGCTTTACCGAAATTCTGGTTCTGGTTGTCGGGATTCGACACCGCGCCCACCGTCGCCATGCAATCGCTGCGGATGTAGCGCTGCTCGCCCGAGTTGAGGCGGACCATCACCATGCCGCGATCGCGACCGACGACCTGGGCATAGGTGCCCGCCGACCGTGCGATCTGACCGCCCTTGCCGGGCTTCATCTCGACATTGTGGACGATCGTGCCGACCGGCATCTGGCCGAGCTCCATCGCGTTGCCCGGCTTCACGTCGGCCTTCTTGGCGGCGACCACCTTGTCGCCCGCCGCAAGCCGCTGCGGCGCGAGGATGTAGGCGAGCTCGTCATCCGCATACTTCACCAGCGCGATGAACGCGGTGCGGTTGGGATCGTATTCGAGCCGCTCGACCGTGCCTTCGACGTCCCACTTGCGACGCTTGAAGTCGATGAAGCGATAGCGCTGCTTGTGGCCGCCGGCGATGCCACGCGAAGTGACATGGCCCTTGTTGTTGCGGCCGCCGGTCTTGCGCTTGCCCTCGGTCAGCGCCTTGACGGGCGAGCCCTTGTGCAGGCCGGACTTGTCGACGAGGATGAGTCCGCGTCGCGCCGGGCTGGTCGGGTTGTAATGCTTGAGTGCCATTGCCTCAGATCCCCGTCGTCACGTCGATCGACTGGCCGTCCTTCAACGTCACGATCGCTTTCTTGATGTCCGAGCGGGTGTAGGGAGCGCCCTTCCACCGCTTGGTCTTGCCCTTCTGGACGATGGTGTTGACGCCGGTCACGTCGACGCTGAACAGCGCCTCGACCGCCGCCTTGATCTGCGGCTTGGTGGCGTCGCCCGCGACCTTGAACACCACCGCGTTCTGCTCCGAAAGGAGCGTCGACTTCTCGGTGATGTGCGGCGCGAGGATCACGTCGTAATGACGGACGTCGACGTCGGCTTTCTGCTTCTTAGCCATTGAAGCGCGCCTCCAGCTTCTCGACGGCAGCGCGGGTCAGGACCAGCGTGTCGTGCTTCAAAATGTCATAGACGTTGGCGCCGGCAGCCGGGAGCACGTTCAAGTGCATCAGGTTGCCCGCGGCGTGCGCGAAGCTCGTCTCGACCGCATCGCCGTCGATCACCAGCGCCGACTTGCCGAAGCCCAGCTTGGCGAGATCGGCGGCGAGCGCCTTGGTCTTGCCATCCTTCACTTCGATCGAGTCCATGACGATCAGCGAGCCGGCCTTGGCATGGCTCGAAAGCGCCATCTTGAGGCCCAGCGCGCGAACCTTCTTGTTCAGCGACGGATTGAAATCGCGGACGCGGGCGCCGTGCGCCTTACCACCGCCGATGAAGACGGGGGCACGGCGATCGCCGTGACGAGCCGTACCGCCGCCCTTCTGGCGACCGAATTTCTTGCCGGTGCGGGCGACATCGGCGCGCTCGCGGGTGCCGCGGGCGGTGCCGCGACGCTTCTCGAGCTGCCAGGTGACGACGCGGTGGAGAATGTCGGCACGCGGCTCGATGCCGAACACGGCATCGTTGAGCTCGACGTCGTCGGCCTTCGCCTTGGCGTCGAAGGAGGAAAGTTTGACCTTCACGTTCAGCCCTCCTGGCCCGAATTGTTGGTGCCCTCGCCGGCCTGCTGCTCGGCGGCAGCGTCGGCGGCGTGGGCGTCAGCCTCGGCGACGCCGGCGGCGACTTCGTCGGCACCCGGCAGCGGGGCGATCTCGTGCACCGCGGCCTCGTCGACCTCGGCAATGCTCGGCTTTTCGTCGTGATCCTTGCTGCGCAGGCCCGCCGGGAACGGCGCGTCGGCGTGGCGCGCGACCTTGACCGCGTCCTTGACGATCAGCCACGCGCCCTTCGATCCGGGCACCGAGCCCTTGACGAAGAGCAGGCCGCGCTCGGCGTCGGTCGAGACGATCTCGAGGTTCTGCTGGGTGCGGTTGCGGTCGCCCATATGGCCGGCCATCTTCTTGTTCTTGAAGACGCGGCCCGGGTCCTGGCGGTTACCCGTCGAACCGTGCGAACGGTGGCTGACCGAGACGCCGTGGGTGGCGCGCAGGCCCCCGAAGCCCCAGCGCTTCATCGCGCCGGCGAAACCCTTACCCTGGGTGCGACCCGAGACGTCGACCATCTGCCCCGCGACGAAGTGATCCGCGGAGAGCTCGGCGCCCACGTCGAGCAGACCGTCCTCTTCCACGCGGAATTCGCACAGGATCGCCTTGGGCTCCACCTCGGCCTTGCCGAAATGGCCGCGCTGCGGCTTGGCGACGTTCTTGGCTTTGGCGCTGCCAGCGCCGACCTGGACGGCGGTGTAGCCGTCCCTATCCATTTCGCGACGGGCGACGACCTGAACGCCATCGAGTTGCAGGACGGTGACGGGCACGTGGCGGCCATCGTCCTGGAACAGGCGGGTCATCCCCATTTTCTTCGCGATCACGCCAGTGCGCATGATCCGTTGCTCCTCAACAGAGGCACCCCAGAGACCATTCCCTTGGGTGCTTGCGAAGCCGATCTGCTGATCGGCCTCAGGTCCAGCCCGGAATATGCGAAGCGAGCCCCCGTCCCGGGCTGGGTGTCCGGCGAACCGGACGTGACGGGAGACGCTGGCCCAGCAGCCCGAAGGCGGCTGGCGGTATCTCTATGTCTATTTTCGTCATGCCAGCGCAGGCTGGCATCTCCTCGTGGCGAGCGTTACGCTCCGCCTCACAGAGACCCCAGCCTTCGCTGGGGTGACGCGGCTAGGTAAACCGCGCGAATCTCGTGGCCGCGCCCTTACGCGAGTTTGATCTCGACATCAACACCCGCGGCGAGATCGAGCTTCATCAGCGCGTCGACCGTCTGCGGGGTCGGCTGCACGATGTCGAGCATGCGCTTGTAGGTGCGCACCTCGAACTGCTCGCGCGATTTCTTGTCGATGTGCGGACCACGGTTGACCGTGAACTTCTCGATGCGCGTCGGCATGGGAATGGGGCCGCGAATAAGAGCGCCGGTGCGGCGCGCGGTATCGGCGATGTCGCCGGTCGCCTGATCGAGCACACGATGATCGAACGCCTTCAAGCGAATGCGGATATTCTGCGTTTCCATAACCCTACCGATGCGAAAGAGCGGGGAAGCTCCTCCAATCGCCACGCTGGCCGCAGGCCAGGGCGACGGCTGAAAGGCCGCCTCTTGCTTGTTTACCCAAAAACCGAAGGCGCGCCTTTACGCGGGGATGTCGGGGAGATCAAGCCCTGAAATGGGAAATTTCGACGGCTTGGTCATCGATCGGACGCCGATTGTCAGTAGGCATTGCAGACGTTCGGCTTTGATCTATGCTCAGGCCATGACGCTTGAAATGCTGCTGCTGTGCGGCTTTGTGGCCGGGCTTTTAATCGGCTTCGCCATCCCGCATCAGAAGTTGGGGTGTATTGCCCTGTTCGTAGTGCCCATTGCCGCGATCGTAGATGTGGCTCGATGGCAGAAAGCACATCCAGGAAATCTCACCTCCACGAGCGCATTAGACTTCATATTCGGCCCGCTTTGGCCGAGTTGCAGCGCGATCGTCGGTTTTGTCGTGGGTAGAAAGTTGCGCTCGGCTCTAATCAAGCGATAGCGCCCGATTTGGCCGCACCGCTGGTCACTTCGTCACCCCGGGCTTGACCCGGGGTCAGGCTGCCTTTCTTCGCTAGCAAGAAGCCCGATCCCGGCTCAAGGCCGGGATGACGTTGGGAAGCTAGGTCAGATCGAACAGGTCGCGCCAGTCGGGGTTGGCGCGTTCGATCAGGTCGAACTTCCAGGCGCGGCGCCAACGTTTGAGGCGCTTTTCGTGGGCGATGCAGTCGACGATGTCTTCGCCATAATCGGCCCACACCAGGCGGGTCAGACCGTGCTCGGCGCAATATTCCGATCCGGTGCCGGTGCGATGCTGATACGCGCGGGCAGCGAGATCGCTCGTCACGCCGACATACATTTTTGCCGCGATATCGGTTGGCCATGATGTAGACCCAGCCGCCTTGGCGTTCGCGCGTCATTTCCCGAGGGAAAAGGAAGCCTTGCCCCGGGTCAAGCCCGGGGCGACGATGAAGTGGGGCTTCCGCCAATAATTCCCGTCGCCCCGGCCTTGAGCCGGGGCTGGGCTGCCTTGGTTGCCGGTCAGAAGACCACCGCCAAAAACACGACAAACAAAAGCCCGGCCTCCCCTTGGGAAGGCCGGACTCTTCGTTCTCAGCCCTTACGGGCGTCGATTACTTGTCGATGTTGCTCACGACGCCCGCGCCGACGGTGCAGCCGCCCTCTTGGATGGCGAAGCGCTGGCGCCGTCCATTGCGTGCGCAGCAATCCGACGCGGCAGACCTCACCACGGCACCACGCGACCGAAGCGGTCGAGATATTCAATCCCCGGCCGCCCTCGCTTCTCGATCAGCACATCGACCAGCTTGGGCACCGCCTCTTCTAGCGTGAAGGGCGCGTCGGGGCCGCCGAGGTCGGTCTTGATCCAGCCGGGCGCGAGCAGCGCCATCGCGCGCGGCCCATCGGCGTCGCGCGCGGCGAAGCTCTTCATCAGCATGTTGAGCGCCGCCTTGCTGGCGCGATAGACTTCGCGGCTGCCCTTCACATTGTCGGCGATGCTCCCCTGCCCCGACGACATCGCGCCGATCAGCCCGTCCGCCGGCACGTTGGCCTGCAGCGCCTCGATCACACGCATCGGGCTGAGGACGTTGGTCAGCATGACGCGGGTGAACTCCTCGGCGCTCACCGCTCCGATCTCGGCAAGCGGATCGCGTGTCGTCGTGCCGGCGTTGACGAACAGGATATCGAGTCGCTGACCCACCAGACGCGATCGCAACGCGGCGATCTGCTCGTCCTCGTTGATGTCGACCGTTTCGACGCAGACGCTCGGGCTCCGCTCCGCCAGCTCGTGCAGCTCCGTTCGGCCGCCCGCACGAACGGTGCCGATGACGTCCCAACCGCGCGTGGCGAACTCCTCGGCCATCGCATATCCCAGGCCGCGCGATGCACCCACGATCAGAATCGTTCCTTTGGAATTGGAAGCCATCGCCTCTCTCCTCGATATTCCAAACGCAAAAAGCCCGGCCTCCCTCGCGGGAAGCCGGGCCTCTCGTTCTCCCGCCCTTTCGGGCGAAAGATTACTTGTCGATGCCGCTTACCACGCCGGCGCCGACGGTGCGGCCGCCCTCGCGGATGGTGAAGCGCTGGCCGACGTCCATCGCGATCGGCGCGATCAGCTTGACGCCGAGCGCAACGTTGTCGCCCGGCATCACCATCTCGGTGCCCTCGGGCAGTTCGACGGTGCCGGTCACGTCGGTCGTCCGGAAGTAGAACTGCGGACGATAGTTGGCGAAGAACGGCGTGTGACGGCCGCCCTCGTCCTTCGACAGGACGTACACTTCCGACTTGAACTCGGTGTGCGGCGTGATCGAACCGGGCTTGGCCAGAACCTGGCCGCGCTCGACCTCCTCACGGCCGACGCCGCGGAGCAGCGCGCCGACATTGTCGCCGGCCTGGCCCTGGTCGAGCAGCTTGCGGAACATCTCGACGCCCGTGACGGTGGTCTTGCGGGTGTCGGTGATGCCTACGATCTCGACTTCCTCGCCGACCTTGATGATGCCGGTCTCGACGCGGCCGGTGACGACGGTGCCGCGGCCCGAGATCGAGAACACGTCCTCGATCGGCATCATGAACGGCTTGTCGAGCGGACGCTCCGGCTCGGGGATGTAATCGTCCACGGCCTTCATCAGCTCGAGCACGGCTTCCTTGCCGAGCTTCTCGTCAGAGCCGTCGAGCGCCTTGACCGCCGAACCCTTGATGATCGGAATGTCGTCGCCCGGGAACTCGTACGAGCTCAGCAGCTCGCGGATTTCCATCTCGACCAGCTCGAGGATTTCCTCGTCGTCGACCAGATCGACCTTGTTCATGAACACGACCATCGCCGGCACGCCGACCTGGCGCGCGAGCAGGATGTGCTCGCGGGTCTGCGGCATCGGGCCGTCGGTCGCCGACACGACGAGGATCGCGCCGTCCATCTGCGCGGCGCCGGTGATCATGTTCTTCACATAGTCGGCGTGGCCCGGGCAATCGACGTGCGCATAGTGGCGCTTCGGCGTCTCATACTCGACGTGCGCGGTCGAGATGGTGATGCCGCGCTCGCGCTCTTCGGGGGCCTTGTCGATGTTGGCGAAATCGACCGCCGTGCCGCCGGTCGTCTCGGCCAGCACCTTGGTGATCGCCGCGGTGAGCGAGGTCTTGCCGTGGTCGACGTGACCGATGGTGCCGATGTTGAGGTGCGGTTTGTTCCGCTCGAACTTTGCCTTAGCCATTTTTCCCTACCTTCTATTCAAACTTTCGCTGCGAGCGGAGCCGCGCGAACGCGGCCCCATAGCGGTTGATTCGTCACTTTGCCAGCCTCTCGTCTTCGTCACCCCGGCCTTGAGCCGGGGTCCCGCTTCTGAAAAGCCGACGCGGAAATAAATTCCGCGTCGTCGGACGGGTTCGGCTACGCCGCCCCGCCGGCCGGCCTCCGCGCGTCTCGGGACCAAGCAAGCTTGGCCCCGTGCGCTTCGGTTCAGGCCAATTTGGCCTTCACCTCGTCGGCCACGTTCTGCGGCACTTCGTCATAGTGCGAAAACTGCATCGAATACTGCGCGCGTCCCTGCGTGAACGAGCGCAGCTGGTTGACGTAGCCGAACATGTTGGCCAGCGGCACCATCGCCTCGACGACCTGGGCATTGCCCCGGCTGTCGGTGCCCTGGATCTGCCCGCGCCGCGAGTTCATGTCGCCGATCACGTCGCCCAGATAATCCTCGGGCGTCACGACCTCGACCTTCATGATCGGCTCGAGCAGCTTGATGCCGGCCTTGGCCGCCACTTCGCGCATCGCGCCGCGCGCGCAGATTTCGAATGCCAGCGCCGACGAGTCGACGTCGTGATAGGCACCGTCGGTCAGGTGCACCTCGAAGTCGATGATCGGGAAGCCGATCAAATGTCCGGTCTCGGCGGTCTCGCGGAAGCCCTTTTCCACCGACGGGATGTACTCGCGCGGGATGTTGCCGCCCTTGATCTCGTCGATGAACTGGAAGCCCGAACCGCGCTCGCCCGGCTTGACCGACACCTTGACGCGGCCGAACTGGCCCGAGCCGCCCGACTGCTTCTTGTGGGTGTAGTCGACGTCCACGGGCTTCGCGAGATACTCGCGATACGCCACCTGCGGCGCACCGACATTGGCCTCGACCTTGAACTCGCGCTTCATGCGATCGACCAGGATCTCGAGGTGGAGCTCGCCCATCCCCTTGATGATGGTCTGGCCCGATTCGTGATCGGTCGAAACGCGGAACGACGGATCCTCGGCGGCGAGGCGATTGAGCGCGAGGCCCATCTTCTCCTGGTCGGCCTTGGTCTTGGGCTCCACGCTCAGCTCGATGACGGGCTCGGGGAACTCCATCCGCTCGAGGATGATCGGATGCTGCGGATCGCACAAGGTATCGCCGGTCGTGGTCTCCTTGAGGCCCGCGATCGCGACGATGTCGCCGGCATAGGCTTCCTCGATGTCCTCACGCGAGTTCGCGTGCATCAGGAGCATGCGGCCGATCTTTTCCTTCTTGTCCTTCACCGAGTTCAGGTAGCCGCCCTTTTCGAGCTTGCCCGAATAGATGCGCGCGAAGGTCAGCGAGCCGACGAACGGATCGTTCATGATCTTGAACGCCAGCGCCGAGAAGGGCGCGGTGTCCGACGAGGGGCGCTCGTCCGGCGTCTCGCCGTCGAGCTTGACGCCCTTGATCGCCGGCACGTCGAGCGGGCTCGGCAGATAATCGACCACCGCGTCGAGCAGCGGCTGGACGCCCTTGTTCTTGAACGCCGAACCGCACAGCACGGGCACGAACGAGAAGTTGAGCGTGCCCTTGCGGATCAGCTTGCGCAGCGTCTCGGCGTCGGGCTCCTGCCCTTCCAGATACGCCTCCATGATGTCGTCGTCCTGCTCGACGGCCATCTCGATCAGTTCCGAGCGCGCGGCGGCAGCGGCGTCCTTCAGGTCGTCGGGGATTTCGGTGATCTCGAACTTCGCGCCCAGCGACTCCTCGAGCCAGATGATCGCGTTGTTGTTGACCAGATCGACCAGGCCCTTGAACCCGCCCTCGATGCCGATCGGCAGATACAGCACCGCCGGACGCGCGCCGAGGCGGTCCTTGATCATCCCGACGCACATCTCGAAATTGGCGCCGGTGCGGTCAAGCTTGTTGACGAAGCACATGCGCGGCACGTGATACTTCTCGGCCTGGCGCCAGACGGTCTCGGACTGCGGCTCCACCCCGGCAACGCCATCGAAACAAGCGACCGCGCCGTCGAGCACGCGAAGCGAGCGCTCGACCTCGATGGTGAAGTCGACGTGGCCCGGCGTGTCGATGATGTTGATGCGGTGATCGCGCCAGAAGCACGTCGTCGCGGCCGACGTGATCGTGATGCCGCGCTCCTGCTCCTGCTCCATCCAGTCCATCGTCGCGGTGCCCTCATGGACCTCGCCGATCTTGTAGGACTTGCCGGTGTAATAGAGGATGCGCTCGGTCGTCGTCGTCTTGCCGGCGTCGATATGCGCCATGATGCCGATGTTGCGATATTTATCGAGCGGATCTTTGCGAGCCATTGTCAACTCCGTGTGCCGGCACGTCCGGCTGTTCGAATTCGAAAATCATCCCCCGAAACCGTTCGGGCTGAGCTTGTCGAAGCCCGATTGGGCCGCGCTCCGCTCGCAAAATCGCCCTTCGACAAGCTCAGGGCGAACGGGGAATTGGGGGAGAGCCGCTGGCCGGCCCTCGCCCCATATAAGCATTACCAGCGATAATGCGAGAAGGCGCGGTTCGCCTCGGCCATGCGATGCGTGTCTTCGCGCTTCTTCACCGCGTTGCCGCGGTTGTTCGACGCATCGAGCAGTTCGCCCGAAAGCCGCGCCGCCATCGTGTGTTCCGAACGGGCACGAGCCGCGGCGATCAGCCAGCGGATCGCCAGCGCCTGGGCGCGCTCGGGGCGAACCTCGACCGGCACCTGATAGGTCGCGCCGCCGACACGGCGGCTGCGGACCTCGATGCCCGGCTTGATGTTGTTGAGCGCGTCATGGAACACGCCGAGCGGATCCTTCTTGGCGCGGCTCTCGACGGTCTCGAGCGCACCATAGACGATGCCTTCGGCGACGGCCTTCTTGCCGTCCAGCATGACGCTGTTCATGAACTTCGACAGCACGATATCCCCGAACTTGGGATCGGGCAGGATTTCCCGCTTCTCGGGACGACGACGACGAGACATTTCGATTTTCCTTCCAATAGCCCCATTCCGTCACCCCAGCGCAGGCTGGGGTCTCATGCGGCTATGTCGAAACCTATAACCAAGCGATCCCAGCCTTCGCTGGGGTGACGGCTGGCGGCTTACTTCGGACGCTTGGCGCCGTACTTCGAGCGCGACTGCTTGCGGTCCTTCACCCCCTGCGTATCGAGCACGCCGCGCAGCACATGATAGCGCACGCCCGGCAGGTCGCGCACACGCCCGCCGCGGATCAGCACCACCGAGTGCTCCTGCAGGTTGTGGCCGACACCGGGGATGTAGCTGATCACCTCGCGCTGGTTGGTCAGGCGGACCTTGGCCACCTTGCGCAGCGCCGAGTTCGGCTTCTTCGGAGTCGTCGTATAGACGCGGGTGCAGACGCCGCGCTTCTGCGGGTTCTGCTCCATCGCAGGGACCTTGGACTTGGCCTTCTGCGGTTCACGGCCCTTGCGGACCAGCTGGTTGATCGTCGGCATGAAGCCCTTCACCTTTTTATGCCGGAAATCCCGGCGGTTACTTTGCTGAACACCAAATGCGCAAAGGACCATGGGCGGGTCGTTGCCGGCCGCCTTGGCCCCATGCATTCAGCAATGTTCACTGCTCTTAACGCGAAACGGGAGGCAGAGACTCGGCCCACCAGCCCTTTACGCAAGCAGGCGCGCCTATAGCTGTGGAGGGTGTGTCGGTCAACATACGCTCTCGCCGCACAGACGGGCCGTCACCCCGGACTTGTTCCGGGGTCCAGTCCTCCACTCGCGCGGACCGGAATTGCGGCACGGTGGATGCCGGAACAAGTCCGGCATGACGGACGTGGTTTTGACGCCCGCACGACACCCTCCTATCCCCAGCGGGAGGGGGATCATGCTCGACATTCTTTTACTAATCTGCCTGCTGCTGATCGTCCCCGGCTGGCAGGTGTGGCGCAGCCGAACCGAGGCGGGCCGGCCGCCGGAAAGCCGCTCGACCCGCTACCGCCGCGCGATCCTCGGCGCGCTGGCGCTCGCGGCGCTGCTCGCGGCCGACTGGGTCGTCGCGCGGCGCCCGGTCGCCGCGCTGGGACTCGACTGGCCGATCGCGCGCGCCGGCCTGATTGGCTTGGCGATTGCGATCACCCTGCTGATCGCCGTGGCTGCGACGTCTCCGGGGGATCGGCGGCCGGTCGATCCCGAACGGGCGGCAAAGGCAAAACAGGCCGCCGCAATGCTCCTCCCCGAAACGCCGGGCGAGTTGCGTCTATTCCTGCTGTTCCTGGCCCTAGTCGGCGTGATTTGGGAACTGCTCTACCGGGGCTATCTGCTGTGGGCGCTGACGCCGACGCTCGGCACCATCGGCGCCGTAATCATCGCCGCGCTCGCCTACGGCCTCGCGCATGGATTCAAGAGCGCGAGCCAATTCGCCGCCAGCCTCGCCTCGGCGCTCGCCTTCACAATCGGCTATGCTCTTACCCACAGCCTTTGGTGGCTGATCGCACTCCACATCGGCCTGCCGCTGCTCGGCTTGTCGCTGGCACGACGGCGACTCCTCAATACACCCGCTTCTTCGGCTTGATGTACTCGGCGTCGTCGGTCAGCGTATAGTCGTGGACCGGGCGGTAATCGATTGCCGTCGCGCCGCCCTTGCCGCCCCAGCCATCGAAGCTGGCGATGGTGTGCTTCATCCAGTTCTTGTCGTCGCGCTCGGGATAGTCCTCGTTGACGTGGGCGCCGCGGCTTTCCTTGCGGTTGGCGGCCGAGTCCATCGTCACCACCGCCTGCGCGATGAGGTTATCGAGTTCGAGCGTTTCGACCAGATCGGTGTTCCAGATGAGGCTACGGTCGGTGACGTGGAGGTCCTGCATCCGCGCATAGGTCTTGGCGATCTGCGCTTGCCCTTCGGCGAGCAGCTCGTCGTTGCGGAACACCGCGGCATGCTTCTGCATCGTCTTCTGCATCTCGACGCGCACCTCGGCGGTCGGCGAGCCGCCGCTTGCGTTGCGGAAATGGTCGAGACGGCCGAGCGCGAGCTCCTCCGAGCCCTTGGGCAGCGGATTATGCGCCATGTTGGGTGTCACCGTTTCCGCGATCCGCATGCCCGTCGCGCGGCCGAACACCACCAGGTCGATCAGCGAGTTCGAGCCCAGCCGGTTGGCGCCGTGGACCGAGACGCACGCCGCCTCGCCGACCGCGAACAGCCCCGGCACCACCGCATCGGGATCGCCGCCGCGCAGCTGCACGACCTCGCCATGATAGTTCGTCGGGATACCACCCATATTGTAATGCACCGTCGGCACCACCGGCAGCGGCTGGCGCGTCAGGTCGACATTGGCGAAAATCTTGCCGGTCTCGGTGATGCCGGGCAGCCGCTCGTGGAGCACCTTGGGGTCGATATGATCGAGATGGAGCCAGATATGGTCCTTCTCCTTGCCGACGCCGCGCCCCTCGCGGATTTCCATCGCCATCGAGCGCGAGACGACATCGCGCGAGGCCAAATCCTTGGCCGAGGGGGCATAGCGCTCCATGAAGCGCTCGCCCTCGCTGTTGGTGAGATAGCCGCCCTCGCCGCGCGCGCCCTCAGTGATGAGCACGCCGGCGCCGTAGATACCGGTCGGGTGGAACTGGACGAACTCCATGTCCTGGAGCGCCAGCCCGGCGCGCAGCACCATCGCATTGCCGTCGCCGGTGCAGGTGTGCGCCGAGGTCGCCGAGAAATAGCAGCGGCCGTACCCGCCGGTCGCCAGCACCACCGAGTGCGCGCGAAAACGGTGGATCGAGCCGTCCTCGAGGCACAAAGCGATGACACCGCGGCACGCCCCGTTCTCCATGATGAGGTCGAGCGCGAAATATTCGATGTAGAAATCGGCGTCGTACTTCAGGCTCTGCTGGTAGAGCGCGTGGAGCATCGCATGACCGGTGCGATCCGCCGCGGCGCAGGTGCGCTGCACAGGAGGCCCCTCGCCCATGTTCTGCATGTGGCCGCCGAACGGGCGCTGGTAGATCGTGCCGTTGTCGTTGCGGCTGAACGGCACGCCGGCATGCTCGAGCTCATAGACCGCGGCGGGCGCCTCGCGCACCATATATTCGATCGCATCCTGGTCGCCGAGCCAATCGGAGCCCTTGACGGTATCGTACATGTGCCACGACCAATGGTCGGGCGTGTTGTTGCCCAGGCTCGCCGCGATGCCGCCCTGCGCCGCCACGGTGTGGCTGCGCGTCGGGAACACCTTGGTGATGCACGCGGTCTTGAGGCCCTTCTCGGCGATCCCCATCGTCGCGCGCAGGCCCGATCCGCCCGCGCCGACCACCACCGCGTCATAGGTATGATCGATGATCTTGTAGGCATCAGCCATTATGCGGCAGCTCCGGCAGAAAAGGCGATCGAGAGGATCGAGAACAAGGCGATGGCGCCGGCGACCAGGACGAAGGCATTGAGCAGCACGATCCACGCGATCCGGCCGGGGCCGTGGACGTAATCCTCGATGCACACCTGCAGGCCGAGGCGGAAGTGATAGAAGGTGTTGACGACGATCAGCGCCAACGGGATCGCCACCCAGAACGAGGCCGCCCACGCCGTCAGCGTCGCATGGTCGTATGCCGGCAGCCGCGCGATCGAGATCACGAACCACAAGATGAGAACGAGGTTGCCGCCCGCGGTCAGCCGCTGGTGCCACCAGTGATGCGTGCCTTCCTTGGCGGGGCCGAGCCCGCGCACCTGGCCGAGAGCCGTTCCGTCACCCATGATTATTTCCCCGCCAGCAGATAGGCCCAGAAGGCGATCGTCGCGAGCACCGAAAAGACCAGCGTGAGGACCGCGAAGGTCTTGTTGGTCTTGAGCTCGAACCCCGCGCCGGTGTCCATCACCAGGTGCCGGATGCCGCTCGCCAGATGCTGGAAGAACGCCCAGGTCATGCCGATGCCGATGATGTAGCCGAGCACGTTAAGGCTGCCGTCGCTTCTGGTGAAGGTGTCGACGAAGCCGTGATAGCGCGCCTCGCCCCCGGCCAGTGCCGCCAGCCACCAGACGAACACGACCGTGCCCACGAGCGCCATGCCGTCGCCGGTTACGCGGTGGAGGATCGAGACCAGCATGTGCGGCCCCCATTTCCACGCGGTGAGGTGCGGCGACAAGGGGCGTGTTCGATCAGGCTGCGTGGCCAAGGCGTGATCCTCGAGCAATGAGATACCGGCCTATTACCCCCCGCCGCGCCCGATGCAAGTCGAGCGGTACGGCGCGCGAGATTCTAACCCGGCGTTAACCAGAGCAGCCTAAGCCGGTGTCCAGACACAGCCACGCGTTTTTGGGGGACTGCACCGTGACCAGCACCGAACTACCCGCTCCGGAGACGATGGCGGCGCAGGTCAGGCTGTCGGAACGCCTGCGTATCTTCGACGTCGACGGCTCGCTCGCCGCGACCAGCCGCGAGGTATGGACGCTGATCGAGCCCGATATCCGCACGGTTTCCGAGGCTTATTGGCAGCAATGGCTCCGCTGCTTCGCCGACGAGCGCGTCTGGGCGCCGCACGAGACCGAGAAGATGATCGATCTCGGCGTGATCTTCCTCAAGAAGCGCTTCCTCGAGACGGCCGATCGCGGCTGGGTCGAATCGATCGCCCGCTCGGTCGAGGCGGCCTATGTCGGCGAGGTGCCGCCCGAGGCGCTCCTGTCGATGATCAGCGCCAGCGACCGCGCCGCGCTCGACAGCCTGATGCGCCGCGTCGGTCGTGAAGATACGCGGCTGCCGGCGCTGATCGACACGCTGATGCGCCTCTCGGCGATGGAGGGCGACATCACTATCGCGCTCTATACCGGCTATCGCGACCACACCGCACAGCGCGCGCGCGATCAACTCGCCGCCGAGTTCCGCGACGGCATCGTCGCGATGGTCGGCACCGCGCTCGAAGAGGGCGGCACGTTGCGCGATCAGGGCAACAAGGCCTCGGTGCTCGCTCGCGGCATGCTGGGCAAGGCATCGGAAGTGGCGGCGGCGGCCGAGCAGTCGGCGGTGGCGATGCGCGAGGCCGCGCAGACCGCGGCCGGCCTGATCCGCGCCATCGAGGACGCCCGCTCCGAAGTCGAAGCCGCCGCCGAGATCGCCACCCGCGCAAGCGGCCAGGCCGGCGCCGCGGTCGGCATGTCGGAGACCCTCTCCGACCATGCCAAGTCGATCGAATCGATCCTCGGCCTGATCCGCGACATTGCGGGGCAGACCAACCTGCTCGCCTTG
>JBQCHQ010000009.1:0-49113 GCA_051954515.1 Sphingomonas sp.
CTGCCCGGGGGCCGGCCGCCGGTTGGCGGCGCGCCCCTGGCGCCCGCCGGGGCGGGGCATCCCCAGCCGCCCCCCCCCCCCCCCCCCCCGCTGGGGCCCCAAACCCGCCCCCCGCCGCGAAGCGGTCGCCCATGGAAGCCCGCCGATGTCGTCGCTTGCTTGCGCGTAGCGTCGGCTACGCGACTGCGCTGCGCTCCTCGTCGGCGGGCTTCCAGAGGCGATCACGATCCTTGTTCCAATTGAGTACGGACCCCTAATCCGGCAGGACGGCGATCGCCTGGATCTCCACCTTGGCGCAGGGCTCGACCAGCCGCCGAACCTCGACCACCGCCATTGCCGGAAAGTGGCGGCCGATCACCTCGCGCCAGGCTTGGCCGATTGCCTTGAGCGAGGCAGCGTAATCGTCGAGATCGGTCATGAACCACGTCATCGAGACGAGGTGCGCCGGCTCGCCGTCGGCTTCGGCGAGCACCGCGGCGACATTCTCGAGCGCCTGACGAACCTGCCCGGCAAGGTCGTCGGTCTCGAACACTTGGGCGGCATTCCAGCCGATCTGTCCGGCGAGAAACACCGTCCGCCCCTTCGCGACGACGCCGTTGGCATAGCCTTTGGCCGGCGCCCAGCCCGGCGGATGCAGGATGTCATGCATGATCGGCCTCCTGGTATAGCGACAGCGCCGCTCGAATGTCGTCGGGCCAAGGCACGGGCCGATGCGTGTCGAGCGCCGTTGCGACCAGCCGCTGCTCGGCGCGCCATAACGGTTCGCCTGCCGAAACCTCGTGGCGCAGATCGAGCGAAGTGCGGCCGATCGCGGTGACGGTGCAGCGAAAGGTCAGCCTGTCACCCTCGAAACCTGGATGGAGGAAGGTTGCGTCGAGCCGCACCGTCGGCGTGGAGATGTTGCGCTCACCCGCAAGCCGCGGCCACGGCCAGTCGATTGCGGCGAACAGGTCTTCGGTCACTCCGACAAGCAGGTTCATGTACGACGGGAAATAGGCGATGCCCGACGGATCGCAGTCGCCGAAGCGAAGCGGGCGAATGGTCTCGAACGCGCTCATTTGCTGTCTTCGCGCAGCCGGAAGCGCTGAATCTTGCCGCTCGCGGTCTTGGGCAGCGCCGCGACGAAGCGGATCGAGCGCGGATATTTGTAGGGCGCGATGGTCGCCTTGACGTGATCCTGCAAGCGCTTCGCCATCAGTGCGTCGGCTTCGCAGCCGGGGGCGAGCACGACATGCGCCTCGACGACCTGCCCTCGCGCGTCGTCGGGGGCGCCGATCACCGCGCATTCGGCGACGTGCGGGTGCGCGAGCAACGCCGCTTCGACCTCTGGCCCGGCGATATTATAGCCCGACGAGACGATCATGTCGTCCGATCGCGCGGCGAAATGGAAGCGGCCGTCGGCGTCCTGCCAGAAACTGTCGCCGGTCAGATTCCAGCCGTCGCGGACATAATTGCGTTGACGATCATCGGCGAGGTAGCGGCATCCGGTCGGCCCGCGCACCGCCAACGCGCCGATCTCACCTTGCGGCAGCTCGGCCATGTCCTCGCCGACGATCCTTGCCTCATAGCCGCCGACCGCCCGTCCCGTGCAGGCGGGGGCGCGGTCATCGGGTCGGTTGGTGACGAAGATGTGGAGCATCTCGGTCGAGCCGATCCCGTCGAGGATCGGCTTGCCGGTCTTGCGCGTCCATTCTTCATAAACCGGCGCAGGCAGAGTCTCGCCCGCCGAGACGGCGAGACGGAGCGAGGAGAGGTCGGCGCCCTCGTCCATCGCCGCCAGCATCGCGCGATAGGCGGTCGGTGCCGTAAAGCTGATCGTCGCACGGTGCTCCTCGATCAGCTCGACCATGTTGGCGGGCGAGGCCTGTTCGAGCAACGCCGCCGCCGCGCCGAAGCGCAACGGGAAGATGGCGAGCCCGCCCAATCCGAAGGTGAAGGCGAGCGGCGGCGATCCGACGAACACGTCGTCGGGCGTCACGCCGAGCACTTCCTTGGCATAGCCGTCGGCGATGACGAGCAGGTCGCGGTGGAAGTGCATCGTCGCCTTGGGACTGCCGGTGGTGCCCGAGGTGAAGCCGAGCAGTGCCACATCGTCGCGGCCGGTTTGCGCGGCCTCGAAACGCACCGGCTTACCGAGCGCAACGCGGTCGAGCTCGGCATCGTGATTGGCGGTGCCGTCGAAGCCGATCACCTTTTTGAGGAAACGGCTGTCCTTGGCGCAGGCAACCATCTCGTCGAGAATCCGCGTATCGCACAGGGCGAGCCCGATCTCGGCCTTGTCGACGATCTTGGCGAGCTCGCCGGCGCGCAGCATCGGCATGGTGTTGACCACCACCGCGCCCGCCTTGGTCGCGGCGAGCCAGCACGCGACCATCGCCGGATTGTTGGGCGACCGGATCAGCACGCGATTGCCCGGTTGCACCCCGTAATCCTCGACCAGCGCGTGAGCGATGCGGTTCGACCAGTCGGCAAGCTCCTTGTAGGTGCGCAGCCGCCCGTTGCCGATCAACGCGGTGCGGTCGCCGAAGCCGCGCTCGACCAGCGCATCGCACAGTTCGACGCCGGCATTGAGCCGCTCGGGATAATCGAAGCCGTCGAGCAGCAGATCGGGCCACTGATCGGCCGGCGGCAGATTGTCGCGGGCGAAGCTGTCGACATGGCCGCTCGGTCCCAGCATCACCGCCTCCCCATCGCTGCCCGCGCGATCACCACCTTCTGCACGTCCGAGGCGCCCTCATAGATGCGGAGCGCCCTGATCTCGCGATAGAGCTGCTCGACGATATGGCCGCGCCGCACGCCATCGCCGCCGTGAAGCTGGACGGCGGTGTCGACTACCCTTTGCGCAGCCTCGGTGGCGTAGAGCTTTGCCATCGCCGCTTCGCGAGTGACTCGCTCGGCGCCGCTGTCCTTGGTCCAGGCGGCGCGATAGACGAGCAACGCCGCGGCATCGACGCCGAGCGCCATGTCGGCGATGTGCCCCTGCACCATCTGCAACTCGCCGAGCGGCGCGCCGAACAGGCGGCGGTCGCCGGCGCGCGCGACGCTCTCGTCGAGTGCGCGCCGGGCGAAGCCGAGCGCCGCGGCTCCGACGGTTGCGCGGAACACGTCGAGCGTCGCCATCGCGATTCGGAACCCCGCGCCGGGCTCGCCGATCATCGCCGAGGCGGGCACGCGCACATCATCGAAGCGCAGCCGGGCGAGCGGGTGCGGTGCGATCACCTCGAGCCGTTCGGCGACGGTCAGGCCGGACGTTTCGGCAGGAACGAGGAACGCGGACAGACCCTTCGCGCCCGGTGCCTCTCCCGTCCGCGCGAACACGGTGTAGAGATCGGCAATGCCGCCGTTGGAGATCCACATCTTCTCGCCCGACAGCAGATAGTCACCGCCGTCGCGCGTTGCCGTCATCGCCATATCGGCGACGTCGCTGCCCGATTGCGGCTCGCTGAGCGCGAAAGCCGCGATCGCCTCGCCGCGCCGGGTTTTGGCGAGCCATTGCCGCTGCTCGGCCGAGCCGAACAGGCTGATCGCGCCGGTGCCGAGCCCCTGCATCGCGAAGGCGAAATCGGCGAGCCCGTCGTGCCGCGCCAGCGTCTCGCGGGCGAGGCAAAGCGTGCGCACATCGAGCGGCTCGGCGGTGTGATCGAGCCAGCCGCCCTCGCCGAGCATCGCCACCAGCTTCCGGCACGCCGCATCGACATCGTCATGCGCGACCGGCAGGTTGATCTTGCACCAATCCTCCAGCGCGGCGGCGAAATCACGGTGGCGCGCTTCGAAGAACGGCCAGGCGAGGAAGCTGGTATCGGCCATCAGTCGCCCTCGAACACCGGCTGCTGCTTCGCCACGAAGGCGCGGTAGGCGCGCTCGAAATCGCGGGTCTGCATGCAGATCGCCTGCGCCTGCGCCTCGGCTTCGATCGCCTGGTCGAGCCCCATCGCCCATTCCTGGTTGAGCTGGGTCTTGGTGATGCCGTGCGCGAGGGTCGGCCCCTCGGCGATGCGCTGCGCCAGCGCGATTGCCTCGGCTTCGATTGCGTCGGCGGCGACGAGCCGGTTGTAGAACCCCCAGCGCTCGCCTTCCTCGGCCGCCATCGTCCGCCCGGTATAGAGCAATTCCGCCGCCCTCCCCTGCCCGATGATCCGCGGCAGGATCGCGCACGCCCCCATGTCGCAGCCGGCAAGCCCGACGCGGGTGAACAGGAACGCCGTCTTGGCCTCGGGCGTCGCCAGCCGGATGTCCGAAGCCATCGCCAGGATCGCGCCCGCCCCCACCGCAACGCCATCAATCGCGGCGATGATCGGCTTGCCGCAATGGAGCATCGCTTTCACGAGGTCGCCCGTCATTCGCGTGAAACGGAGCAGCCCCTTCATGTCCATCCCGACCAGCGGGCCGATGATGTCGTGGACGTCGCCCCCCGAGCAGAAATTGCCGCCATTGGGGAGCAGCACCACGGCATCGACATCATCGGCATCGGCGAGCGCGCGGAACGTGTCGCGCAGCTCTGCATAGGAGTCGAAGGTCAGGGGATTCTTGCGCTCGGGCCGGGCGAGCCGGATGCATGCGACTCGCCCCGCCATCGACCATTGGAAATGTTGTGGGCTCAGCCCCGCCATCGCGCTCAATGCTCGTCCTCCCAGGTGCTGCGGAACATCGCCAGCGTGCCGGCGACCGCCTCGGCATCGGCGGGGGCAATTCCGCCGAGCAATTCGTCGATCCATTCGGCATGCGCCGCCGCCATGGCTTCGAACGTATCGCGCCCCGCCGCGGTCAGCCGCACCACCGAGGCGCGGCGGTCGCCCTCTCGCGCCGCGCGCGCCACCAGCCCGTCGGCGACCAGCCGGTCGACGATTCCGGTGACGTTGCCGTTCGAAACCAAGAGGAAGCGCGACAATTCGCTCATCATCATGCCCTCGGGCGCGCGCCACAAGGCCGCCATCACGTCGAAGCGCGGCAGCGTGGTGGCGAAGCGCGCCTTGAACCGCTCGCGCAGATCGCCCTCGATCGAGCGCGACAGGCGCAGCAGGCGCACCCACAACCGCAGCCGCGCCTTGCCGTCCGCCGCGGCGATGCGAGCGAGCGGCGCGCTCACCATGTCTCGCCACCCGAGATCGAGATCGCCTGCCCGGTCACCGATCGCGCCGCGTCGCTCGCCAGCCAGAGGATCGCTCCGGCGACTTCCTCCGGGGTGACGAAGCGCCCCTGCGGATTGACGAGCGCGGCGCGCGCATCGGCTTCGCCGCGGCCGGTCCTGGCGGCGATCGTCTCGATCGAGGCATCGAGCAACTCGGTTTCGGTGAAGCCGGGGCAAACGGCGTTG
Source organism: Sphingomonas sp. (assembly GCA_051954515.1). Classification (GTDB taxonomy): domain Bacteria; phylum Pseudomonadota; class Alphaproteobacteria; order Sphingomonadales; family Sphingomonadaceae; genus Sphingomonas. The sequence continues at coordinate 5,315 of JBQCHQ010000009.1, forward strand.
ACCGTCACGCCGCTCTTCACGGTTTCGGCGGCGAGCGCGCGCATCAGCCCGACGACGCCGTGCTTTGCGGCGACATAGGGCACGACATAGGGATAACCCTTGAGGCCCGCCGTCGAAGCGATGAAGACGATCCGCCCGTGCCCGCGGGCCACCATCGGCGCGATCGCCGGCTGCACGCTGAGGAAGGCGCCGGTCAGGTTGATCGCCAACGCGGCGTTCCACTCGGCGAGCGATACGCGCGCCGCAGGCCCGCTCGCGGTGCCGCCGGCATTGGCGACGACCAGGTCGAATGCGCCCCTCGCTCCTTCGGCGCTTTCGTAGAGCGCCGCGATTGAGGCTTCGTCGGTTACGTCGGCAACGATCGGGCGGATGCGCGGATGCTTCACCGCCTCCAGCACTTCGCGCCGCCGGCCGCAGATCGTCACCTCGGCGCCCGTTTCGGCGAGCGCCAGCGCGATCGCGCGGCCGATCCCGCTGCCGCCGCCGGTGACGAACGCGTGGGCGATCATGCCTTGAACTCCGCTTCGGCCTTTTCGGCGAGCCGATAGAGCTGGTCGCGCCCTGGCAGGTACGGATCGGGCCAGTGCACCGATCGATCACCGAGCGCCGCCGCGGCGTGAAGCGTCCAATATGGATCGGCGAGATGCGGCCGCGCAAGGCAGACGAGATCGGCGCGGCCGGCGAGCAGGATCGAATTGATGTGATCGGGCTCGTAGATGTTGCCGACCGCCATCGTCGCGATCCCGGCTTCGTTGCGGATGCGGTCGGAGAACGGCGTCTGGAACATCCGGCCATAGACCGGCCGCGCCTGGCGCGAAGTCTGCCCGGCCGAAACGTCGCAAATATCGACGCCGGCTTGCTTGAGCATCGCGGCGATCCTGACTGCTTCCTCAGGCGTCACGCCCTCCTCGCCGACCCAATCGCTCGCCGAGATTCGCACCGAGATCGGCTTGTCTTCGGGCCACACCGCGCGCACCGCGCGGAACACCTCCAGCGGGTAGCGCATGCGGTTGGCGAGGCTGCCGCCATAATCGTCGTCGCGGCGATTGGTGAGAGGTGTAATGAAGCTCGACAGCAGATAGCCGTGCGCCATGTGCAGCTCGATCATGTCGAAGCCGCAGCGCTCGGCCATCTCGGCCGCGGCGACGAACTCGTCACGAACGCGGTCCATGTCGGCGCGGTCCATCGCCTTGGGCATTTGGTTGTCGGGCGACCAGGCGACCGCTGAGGCGGCAAGCAACGGCCAGTTTCCGTCGAGAAGCGGCGCATCCATCTCCTCCCAGCCGAGCTGGGTCGAGCCCTTGGCCCCCGAATGGCCGAGCTGCGCGCAGATCTTCGCAGCCGTTTCGGCATGGACGAAATCGACCAGCCGCTTCCACGCTACCTCATGTTCGGGCGCATAGAGGCCGGGGCAGCCGGGCGAGATCCGGCCCTCCGGGCTGACGCAGGTCATTTCGGTATAGACGAGCCCCGCCCCACCCTTGGCGCGCTCGGCATAGTGCGCGAAATGCCAGTCGGTCGGGCAGCCGTCGACCGCCTTGTACTGCGCCATCGGCGAGACGACGACGCGGTTAGCCAGCCGCATTCCGCGCAACGCGAAGGGCGCGAACATAGGTGCGCGCGGGCGATTGTCGGCCGCTTCGGCGCCCGCCTGCGCTTGAAACCAGCCCTCGGCACCTTCAAGCCAGAAGCGGTCGCGCAACCGCAGATTCTCGTGGCTGATCCGCTGCGATCGCGTCAGCAGCGAATAAGCGAATTGGACTGGATCGAGCTGCAAATAGCGCTCGACCTGCTCGAACCATTCGCACGAATTGCGCGCCGCCGATTGCAGCTTGAGCACCTCGACGCGCCGCGCCTCCTCATAGGCGGCGAAGGCGGTGGCGAGATCGGGCGCCGCCTCGATCTGGTCGGCCAGCGCCACCGCGCTTTCGAGCGCGAGCTTGGTCCCCGAGCCGATCGAGAAATGCGCGCTCGCCGCGGCATCGCCGAGCAGCACGAGATTGTCGTGATGCCAGCGCTCGCACAGCACGCGCGGGAAGTTGATCCAAGCCGAGCCGCGCAAGTGATTGGCGTTCGAGATCAACCTGTGACCGCCGAGGTGCGCCGCGAAGATGCGCTCGCAGGTCTGGATCGATTCGTCACGCGTCATGTCGCCGAAGCCGAAGCGTTGCCACGTCGCGGGCGCGCATTCGACGATGAACGTCGCGGTCTCGGCATCGAACTGATAGGCATGCGCCCAGACCCAGCCATGCTCGGTCAGTTCGAAGATGAAGGTGAAGGCGCGGTCGAACTTCTGGTGCGTGCCGAGCCAGACGAACTTGTTCGGGCGAACGTCGATCTCGGGCCGAAAAACGTCGGGAAAGGCGGCGCGGGCGCGCGAATTGATCCCGTCGGCAGCTATCACCAGATCGTGATCGGGCATCAGCGCGGCGATGTCGTCGATCGCCGTCTCGAAACGAAGCGTGACGCCGAGTTCCTCGGCGCGCGCCTGCAGGATCGCCAGCAGCCGCTGCCGGCCGATCCCGCAAAAGCCGTGCCCGGTCGAGACGATCCGGGAACGCCCGCGCACCACCGCGATATCGTCCCAATAAGCGAAATCGGCGCGGATCTCCTCGGCGCTTTCACGATCGTTGGCGGCAAGGTTGGCGAGCGTCTCCTCGGACAGGACCACACCCCAGCCGAACGTATCGTCGGCGCAATTTCGCTCGAACACGGTGACGTCGTGGACAGGATCGCGCAGCTTGAGGCTGATCGCCGCGTAGAGCCCGGCAGGCCCTCCCCCGACGATCGCGATCCGCGCCATGCCGCCATCCTCACCTTCGTTCAGCGAGTCGCGATGGTAGCGGCGTTCGGGCAATCATTTCAAGCTTGAAGCTTTTGACTCATTCGACACCCTCCCGCCGACGCAGCACCACTTTGCGATCGACACCATAGGCGTAGCCGCCCATGCTGCCGTCGCTGCGCTGGGCGCGGTGGCAGGGGATGACCACCGCGACATGGTTGGCGCCGCACGCCGTTCCCGCCGCGCGCACCGCCTTGGGATTGCCCGCCGCCGCCGCGAGCTCCGCATAGCTCCGAGTTTCGCCAGGCGGGGTCTGGCGAAGCGCCTGCCACACTGCCTCCTGGAAGGCGGTGCCCTGCACGTCGAGCGGCAGATCCTGGTCGCGCTCGGGCGATTCGACCTGCGCCACCACGCGCGCGGCGAGGGCCGCGAGCGCGGCGCCGCCGGGCACGATCTCCGCCTTTGGGAAACGCTCCTGAAGCGCCGCTTCGTCCTCGTCGAACGACACGCGGCACAATCCCTTGTCGGTCGCCGCGACCAGCAACGGCCCCAGGCTGGTATCAGCCACCGCCCAGCGGATCGTCACTCCGGCGCCGCCGCGCTTCCATGCGCTCGGCGTCATGCCCAGCCTCCTCGCGCCGCCTTCGTAGAAGCGGCTCGGCGCCGAATAGCCCGCCTCGTAGATCGCCTCGGTCACGCTGGCGTCGCGCTTGAGCGCCTCGGCCGCCGCGCGCGCCTTCAATCCGCGCGCATAGGCCGCCGGCGTCACCCCCGTCGCGCGCTTGAACAACCGATGGAAATGATGCGGCGCATAGCCGACCGCGGCGGCAAGGCCGTCGAGTGCGATCGTCTCCTCGGTTGCCTCGATGAGCGCCACCGCGCGCGCCACCGCGATACGGTCGCGTCCCACCTCGTCGGGCTTGCAGCGGAGACAAGCGCGGAATCCCGCGGCGCGCGCCTCGGCGGGATCGCGATAGAAGCGCACATTCTCGCGTCGCGGATGGCGCGCCGGGCAGCTCGGCTTGCAATAGATGCCCGTGGTTTCGACCGCGACGACGAAGCGGCCGTCATGCGCGCGATCCCTGGCGGCAAATGCCGCCCAGGCGGCATCGGTGTCGATGGCGTTTTGTTCGATCATGGCCTGGATATAGGCGCGGCCAGCCGGCGCCACATCCCGCGGCTTGCCGTCAAAGCTGCGTCAGGGCGCGTTGGGCCGCCCGCGATAAGCGGGTAGCGCAATCCTCCAGTGCATCGCTGCGGCGCGCAGCCCGAACCCGGCGATCGCCGCCGGCACCGCGGCCTCGAAGGCGGGCAACCCCACGGCGACCCGCAGGATGACGTAGAGCGTCGCGGCAAGCGCGGCGGCGGTCACATAGAGTTCGGGCCGCATCAGGATCGAGGGCTCGCCGGCGAGCACGTCGCGAATGATGCCGCCGACGCAGGCCGAGATCACCCCCATCACCACCGCCGGCACCGGCGGCACTCCGAAGCCCAGCGCCTTGCCCGCGCCGAATACCGCGTAAGCCGCGAGCCCGACGGCATCGAGCCAGGCAAGCGCCGAGCCCTTCCACCATTTTTCAGGCGTGATCCAGATGAGCAATGCGGCGGCAAGGCACGTCACCGCGGCGAGCTTGTCCTGCACCCAGAATACGGGGGCGCCGATCAGCAGATCGCGAGTCGTGCCGCCCCCGACCCCCGTGACCAGCGCGAAGAAGGCGAACGTCACCAGCGTCTGCCCGCGCCGTGCCGCCGCCAGCGCACCGGTCGCTGCGAAAACGGCAATACCGATGAGGTCGAGCCAAGGCAGGATCGGGCCGATTTGCCAGGGCGCCTCGGTCATTCGGGCGCCTTCTTGCCGGCAGCGATCCAGGCCGCCGCCCGAGCGGATCGGCTTCCCCGTTCCTCCTTTCCAGACGCCGAATCGACCCAATCGGCAAAGTCGCGCTTCTGATCGGCGGTGAGCACCTTCCAGTTCGCCTTGGCTTGCCGATCGCCGCCAAGCGCCGTGTGGAGATCGAGCGGCACCACGGCATAGCAGCACGGCCGGCGCTTGCCCGAGGCGAGCCGGCTGGGGATGCTCTCGATCCGCCGCGCCCGCGTCTCGGGCTTCTTGGCCGAATCGACCCAGGCGACGAAGTCCCGCTGTGCGAGCGGCGTGAGCCCGGCCCAGATCGCCGCCGCATCGGGATCGGCGGCGAGCATCTCACGAAGATCGGGCGAAATGTCTTGCATCTGTTCGATACTAGCCCGGATCGGGCGGGCGGCAATACGGGGTGGAAAGATCGGGGCGATCCCGGCTAACAGACGATCATGCACCGCTATCAGTCGCCGATGATCGTCGCCGCCGTGCTGCTCGCCGCGCTCGCCGGCCTGGTCGATGCGCTCGCCTATCTGAGCCTCGGCGGCTTCTTCGCCTCGTTCATGAGCGGCAATACGACCCGGCTCGGCATCGGCGTCGCGATCGGCGACCATGCCGAAATGATGACGGCAGGGGCGCTGATCCTCGCATTTTTATGCGGGGTGATGATCGCGACGATGCTCGCGGCGCGCTTCCCGGCGCGACGCAAGGCCGTGGTGATGCTGACGGTGACGATGCTGCTGGCGCTGACGGCCTTGCTCGCCGGCATCACCGACCGCCGCTTTCCGCTGGTCCTGCTCGCCGTGGCGATGGGCGCCGAGAACGGCGTGTTCAACCGCGAGGGCGAAGTCTCGATCGGCCTCACCTATATGACGGGCACTTTGGTCCGCATCGGCCAGCGGCTGACCGGCGCGCTGATCGGCACGGCGCCGACGTTCGGCTGGGTGCGATATTTGCTGCTGTGGCTCGGTTTCGCGGTGGGCGTGCTGATGGGTGCGCGCCTAAACTTGGCATTCGGCGACACCGCCTTATGGGCGGCAGCAGGCGCGGCGGGCGTGCTGACGCTGCTGGTCGCGGCGCTGACCTGGAACGATCCGCCGCCCGTCGTGGTCGAAGGGCGATGATGCGCGGCGGTTGCAGTTGCGGCGCGGTGAGCTATCGACTGAGCGACGCGCCGATGATCGTCCATTGCTGCCATTGCAGCTGGTGCCAGACCGAAACCGGCAGCGCCTTCGTCATCAACGCCGTGATCGAGCGCGACCGGTTGGAGGTCGAGGGCGCGCCCGAATCGGTGATGACGCCCTCGGCGAGCGGCAAGGGGCAGGAGATTTTCCGCTGTCCCGCGTGCCGGGTGGCGCTGTGGAGTCATTATCCGTCGGCGAGGCGCAAGGCGGCGTTCGTTCGCGTCGGCACGATGGAAGCGCCGAGCGCGTGTCCGCCCGACGTGCATATCTTCACCTCGACCAAGCTGTCGTGGGTGACGCTGCCCGAAGATGTGCCGGCGTATGAGGAGTTCTACCCCGATCCTGGCGCGGTATGGACGGCCGAGGCACGCGAGCGGTGGAAGGTGTTGATGGCTGCGCCGGAATGAGGACCGCCCCCCCGTTCGCCCTGAGCTTGTCGAAGGGCGCCTCTCCGCCGGCGGTGCGCTTGCGGCATCGCCCTTCGACAGGCTCAGGGCGAACGGTTTCGGTGCGTGACGGCGCGGAGTAAATCCGCGCCGTCGGCCGGGGCCGGCAGCCCCGCCGGCCGATCTGAGCCGGGGTTCGCGCCGATTTAGCTTCGCTAAATGCCTCGCCGGCTCAGATGTGAATGGGCTTGCCCGTCACCGCCATCGCCGCTTCCTTGATCGCCTCGCTGTGCGTCGGATGGGCGTGGCAGGTGTAGGCGATGTCCTCGCTCGTCGCGCCGAACTCCATCGCCTGCGCGGCCTGGGCGATCATCGTGCCGGCGACGCTGGCGATGATCCAGACGCCGAGCACGCGGTCGGTCTTCGCGTCGGCGACCACCTTCACGAAGCCGTCGGGCTCGTGGTTGGTCTTGGCGCGCGAGTTGGCGAGCATCGGGAACTTGCCGACCTTGACCTCGCCCCGCTCCTTCGCCGCCTCTTCGGTGAGGCCGACGCCGGCGATCTCGGGCCAGGTATAGACCACCGAGGGGATCACGTCGTGGTTCACCATGCCGGTGAGGCCGGCGATGTTCTCGGCGACCGCGATGCCCTCGTCCTCGGCCTTGTGCGCGAGCATCGGGCCGGGGATCACGTCGCCGATCGCCCACACGCCGGGGACTTTGGTGGCGAAATCATGGTCGGTCTCGATCTGGCCGCGTTGGTTGGGCGTGAGGCCGATCCTGTCGAGGCCGAGGCCGTCGGTGTTGGGCTTGCGGCCGATCGACACCAGCACGCAATCCGCCTCGATCGTCTCGGCATCGCCGCCCTTCGCCGGCTCGACGGTGATCGTCGCCTTGCCACCCTTCACCGCAACGCCGGTCACCTTGGTGCCGAGCTTGAAGGTCATGCCCTGCTTCTTGAAGATCTTGTTGGCTTCCTTGCGGACTTCGCCGTCGAAGCCGGGCAGGATCTGGTCAAGGAACTCGACCACCGTCACCTTGGCGCCGAGCCGCCGCCAGACGCTGCCGAGCTCGAGCCCGATCACGCCGCCGCCGATCACCACCATGTGCTCGGGCACCTTCGGAAGCTCCAGCGCGCCGGTGGAGTCCACCACGACCTTCTGGTCGATCGTCACACCGGGGAGCGGCGTCACCGACGAGCCCGTGGCGATGACCACGTTCTTCGCGGTGACCTTCTCGCCGCCGACCGAAACGGTATGCGCGTCCTCGAAGCTCGCGCGGCCCTTGAGCCAGGTCACCTTGTTCTTCTTGAACAGGAACTCGATGCCGCCGGTGAGCTGCTTGACCGCGTCCTTGCGCTGACCGTGCATCGTGTCGAGATCGAGCTCGGGCGTGACCTTGACGCCGAGCTTGGCCATCGCCCCGCTCGCCGCCTGCTCGAAATATTCGGACGCGTGGAGCATCGCCTTCGACGGGATGCAGCCGACGTTGAGACAGGTGCCGCCCAGCGTCTCGCGCGATTCAGCGCAAGCGGTCTTGAGGCCCAGCTGCGCCGCGCGGATCGCTGCGACATAGCCGCCCGGCCCGGCGCCGATCACGAGGACGTCATAGTCAAAGTCGGCCATTTCAAACTCCGTTCGCCCTGAGCTTGTCGAAGGGCGTTGCTCCGGTCGGACTATCGGGCTTCGACAGGCTCAGCCCGAACGGACGTGGGTGCTTTCTAGGTAACTTACAAATCGATCAAAATCCGCGTCGGATCCTCGATCGCGTTCTTGAGCGCGACGAGGAACGTCACCGCCTCGCGGCCATCGACCAGGCGGTGGTCGTAGCTCAAGGCGAGGTACATCATCGGGCGCACCACCACCTGGCCGTCGCGGACCACCGGCCGATCCTCGATGCGGTGGAGGCCGAGCACCGCCGACTGCGGCGGATTGATGATCGGGGTCGAGAGCAAAGAGCCGAACACGCCGCCGTTGGAGATGGTGAAGGTGCCGCCCTTCATCTCCTCCATCTTGAGCTCGCCCGATTTGGCGCGGCGGCCGAAATCGCCGATTGTCTTTTCGATCTCCGCGACCGACAGTTGGTCAGCGTCACGGATCACCGGCACCACCAGCCCCTGCGGCGCCGACACCGCGACCGAGATGTCAGCATAGTCGCGATAGACGATCTCGTCGCCCTCGATCGAGCCGTTGACCGCAGGGATATCCTTCAGCGCCATGCACGCGGCTTTGACGAAGAAGCCCATGAAGCCGAGGCGGACGCCGTGCTTCTTCTCGAACAGGTCCTTGTATTTGGTGCGCGCCTCGATGACCGCGCTCATGTCCACGTCGTTGAACGTGGTGAGCATCGCCGCGGTGTTCTGCGCTTCCTTGAGGCGCTTGGCGATGGTTTGGCGGAGGCGCGTCATGCGGACGCGTTCCTCGCGACGAGCCGAAGGCTCGGCGGCGGGCGCAGCGTCCGCACGGCCGGCGGGAGCGGCGCTCCCGTCCGACGGCGGCTTTGCCGCCGGCGCGCCTTTGCTTGCCGCGGCGACCACGTCGTCCTTGGTGATGCGACCGTCCTTGCCGGTGCCGGTGATCGTCGCCGGATCGACGCCATATTCGAGCACCGCACGGCGCACCGAGGGCGACAGCGCGGCGGCATCGACATTCGCGGCGGGAGCCTGCTCGCCGGCGCCGGCCGGGGCGTTCGCCGGCACCTCGGGCCTGGGCTCGGGCGAGGCGGCGGCGGCCGGTGCGGGCGCGGGGGCAGCCTTGGGCGCAGCTGCGCCGCCCTCCTCGACTATCGCGATCAGCGCGCCGACCTCGACCGTGTCGCCGACCGCGACCTTCTGCTCGCCCATCACCCCGGCGACCGGCGAGGGCACCTCGACCGACACCTTGTCGGTCTCGAGGCTGGCGATCGGCTCGTCGGCCTGAACCGGATCACCCGGCTGCTTGAGCCATTCGCCGAGCGTCGCCTCGGTGATCGATTCGCCGAGCGTGGGAACTTTGACTTCGGTTGCCATTCTCTACCTCGTCACCCCAGCGAAGGCTGGGGTCGTTTCGTGACTACGAGACCCCAGCCTTCGCTGGGGTGACGGTATTACTAACCCTTCCGCGTCCGCCGGATTTCCTCGCGGACGTTGTGGCCCAGCGCCTCGGCGACCAACGCGCCCTGCTCCATCTGGTGCCGCTTCATCAGCCCCGTCGCCGGCGAGGCCGCAGCGGCGCGGCCGGCGTAGCGGGCGCGTTTCACCGGTGATTTGGCGTCGGCGAGGCATGCCTCGATGAACGGCTCGACGAAGAACCAGGCGCCGTTGTTCTTCGGCTCCTCCTGCGCCCAGACCACGTCTTCGAGGTTGGGCAGCTTCTTCAAGCGCGCGGTGAGCGGCTCGCCGGGGAAAGGATAGAGCTGCTCGACGCGGACGATCTGCGTCTCGGTGTCGCCCGCGGCGTCGCGCGCCTCGATCAGGTCATAGGCGACCTTGCCCGAGCAGAGCACTAGCCGCTTCGTGTCCTTGTCGGCGGGCGCCGACGGGTCGGAGAGGATGCGGCGGAAATGACTATCGCCGAGGAAGTCCTCCGCCTTCGATACCGCCATCTTGTGCCGCAGCAGCGACTTGGGCGTCATCACGATCAGCGGCTTGCGGAAGCCGCGGTGCATCTGCCGGCGTAGCAGGTGGAAGTAATTGGCCGGCGTGGTGCAGTTGGCGACCTGCATATTGTCCTGCGCGCAGAGCTGCAGATAGCGCTCGAGCCGCGCCGAGCTATGCTCCGGCCCCTGCCCTTCGTAGCCGTGGGGGAGCAGCATCACGAGGCCGTTGGCGCGCAGCCACTTGGCCTCGCCCGACGCGATGAACTGGTCGATCATGATCTGCGCGCCGTTAGCGAAATCGCCGAACTGCGCCTCCCACATCACCAACGTCTTGGGATCGGCAAGGGCATAGCCGTATTCGAATCCGAGCACGCCATATTCGCTAAGCGGCGAGTCGAGCACCTCGAACCGGCCATGCTCGACCGTCGAGAGGGGCACGTACTTGTGCTCGTCGGTCTGGTCGACCCACACGGCGTGGCGCTGCGAGAAGGTGCCGCGGCCCGAATCCTGCCCTGACAGGCGCACGCCATAGCCTTCCGACAGCAACGAGCCGAACGCCAGCGCCTCGCCCGTCGCCCAGTCGAAGCCCTCGCCGGTCTTGAACATCTCGCGCTTGGCGTCGAGCACGCGGCCCAGCGTCTTGTGCGGATTCAAGCCCTCCGGCACGCTGGTCAGCGTGCGGCCGAGCGCATCGAACAGCTTCTTCTCGATTCCCGTCTCGACGTTGCGGCGCGCGGTCTCGGCGTCGGCGGGGGCATGGAGCCCCGACCAGCGGCCCGAGAACCAGTCCGCCTTGTTGGGCAGGTAACTCTGCCCCGCCTCGAACTCGCCGTCGAGCAAGGTGGTGAACTGCTTGACCCGCTCGTCGATCCACGCCTGATCGACCACGCCCTCGGCCTTGAGCCGCTCGCCATAGACCTCGGCGACGCCCGGGTGCTTGCGGATCGCCTGGTACATCAGCGGTTGGGTGAAGCTCGGCTCATCGCCCTCGTTGTGGCCGAAGCGGCGATAGCACCACATGTCGATGACGATGTCGCGGTGGAAAGTCTGGCGGAACTCGATCGCCATCTTGCACGCGAAGGTGACGGCCTCGGGGTCGTCGCCGTTGACGTGAAAGATCGGCGCCTGAACACCCTTGGCCACGTCGCTCGGATAAGGTGATGATCTGGCGAATTTCGGGCTCGTCGTGAAACCGATCTGGTTATTGATGACAAAGTGGATGCAGCCACCCGTATTGTAGCCGCGAATGCCCGAGAAGCCGAGGCATTCCCACACGATTCCCTGCCCGGCGAACGCCGCGTCGCCATGGATCAGCACCGGCAGCGAGCCGATATGCTGGTCGAGATCGCCCGCGATCGTCTGGATCGCGCGGGTCTTGCCGAGGACGACGGGGTCCTCCGCCTCGAGATGCGACGGGTTGGCGACCAGCGACATATGGACGCTGATCCCGTCGAACTCGCGGTCGGTCGAGGTGCCGAGGTGATACTTCACGTCGCCCGAGCCGCCGACGTCCTCAGGGTTCGACGAGCCGCCCGAAAATTCGTGGAAGATCGCGCGGAACGGCTTGCCCATCACGTTGGCGAGCACGTTGAGGCGCCCGCGGTGCGCCATGCCGAACACGATCTCGCGCACGCCCATCGCGCCGCCGTACTTGATGACGCTTTCGAGCGCGGGGATCATGCTCTCGCCGCCGTCCAAGCCGAAGCGCTTGGTGCCGACATATTTCTTGCCGAGGAATTTCTCGTACTGCTCGGCCTCGATCACCTTGTTGAGGATCGCCTGCTTGCCCTCGGGGGTGAACTCGATCGCCTTGTCCTTGCCCTCCATGCGCTCCTGGAGGAAGCGACGCTCCTCGACATCGGCGATGTGCATATATTCGAGGCCGACATTGCCGCAGTAATTGGCGCGCAGCGTGTCGACGATCTCGCGCAGCGTGGCGTATTCGAAGCCGAGGCAGCCGCCGAGGTAAATCCTCTTGTCGAGTTCGGCGTCGGAAAAGCCGTGATATTCGGTGCGCAGGTCCGCGGGCATCTCGCGATTGTTGGAGAGGCCGAGGGGGTCGAGATTGGCGGCGAGATGCCCGCGCACGCGATAGGTGCGGATCAGCATCATCGCCCGGATCGAGGCGTCGCACGCCTCACGGATGGCGTCTTCGCTGACCGGTGCGGCCGCGGCGACGGGCTTGCCCTTGGCCGGCTTCGGCGCCGGCTCCATCTGCGTCGGGTCGAGCGCCGCCGTCAGGTCGTCGGTGGTGGCGAGCGGCCAGTTCGCCTGCCGCCAGCTCGGCCCGGTGACGGTCGATTCGAGCCCCTCGAACCAGGCGCGCCAGCCCGGCTCGATGCTGGCGGGATCGCTCTTGAAGCGCTTGTAGAGCGTCTCGACGAACGCCGGGCTTACGCCGCCGGCGATGTCGCTGAAATCCTGGCCTTCGTAACCCATCTGACCACCTCGTCATTCCAGCGAAGGCTGGAATCGCATGCGGCACGAGACCCCAGCCTACGCTGGGGTGACGCCCTCACTAGCCCTTCAACACCTCAAGCAGCGTCGAGCCCAATTCACTCGGGCTGTCCGCCACCTTGATCCCGGCCGATTCCATCGCCGCGATCTTGTCCTCGGCGCCGCCCTGGCCGCCCGAGACGATCGCACCGGCATGGCCCATGCGCCGCCCCGGAGGCGCGGTGCGGCCGGCGATGAAGCCCGCCATCGGCTTCCTGCGCCCGCGCTTCGCCTCGTCCTTCAAAAACTGCGCCGCCTCTTCCTCGGCCGAACCGCCGATCTCGCCGATCATGATGATCGACTGCGTCGCATCGTCGGCGAGGAACAGCTCGAGCACGTCGATGAAGTTAGTGCCATTGACCGGATCGCCGCCGATGCCGACCGCGGTCGTCTGACCGAGGCCCGCATTGGTCGTCTGGAACACCGCCTCATAGGTCCGCGTGCCCGAGCGCGACACGACCCCGACCGAGCCCTTCTTGAAGATATTGCCCGGCATGATGCCGATCTTGCACTCGCCCGGCGTCAGCACGCCCGGGCAGTTCGGCCCGATGAGGCGCGACTTGGAGCCGCTGAGGGCGCGCTTCACCTTGACCATGTCGAGCACCGGAATCCCTTCCGTGATGCACACGATCAGCGGAATCTCGGCATCGATCGCCTCGAGGATCGAATCCGCGGCGAAGGGCGGCGGCACGTAGATGACGCTGGCATCGGCGCCGGTCTTGCTCTTGGCCTCGGCGACGGTGTCGAACACCGGCAGCCCAAGGTGCGTCTGCCCGCCTTTGCCCGGCGTGACGCCCCCAACCATCTGCGTCCCGTAATCGAGCGCCGCCTGGGTGTGGAAGCTGCCGGTCTCCCCGGTCATGCCCTGGGTGATGACGCGGGTATTCTTGTCGACGAGAATGCTCATTGGTTTGCACTGTCCTTGAAATCTTTGGCTATTGCTCGCCAAGCGCCACCCGAAGGTGGCCGCAACTTGTCGCCGGGGAAATGGATTTCTCCGTCACCCTCGTCGCCGCTGACGTCGTAAAAGCCCACGGCATGTTTGACGGTCAATTCCCGCACAACCGGATAAGCTTCTTCGGCTTCAGACCAAGCGAAAGCAGCATAAATAGCATGATGACCGATCGAGTAATCGGTCACTTTTAGGTTGTCGTAATCGTCGGTCGCCAGCGGACCATTCATGGGGGGATAGGTGCGCCGTATGTCATCAAACCAGTTACGGAGACCGAGTGTCGTATTATTCGGATCGTCGTAGCTGTGGCCTTCACTCCATTCGGTCGTCTGTTTATACCATTCGAGAAAGGCAGCGCGGTCGTGCGGCGCCTCCTCAGGATCGAAGACCATAAGATCGTAGCTCATGACGTCGCTCAGGCTAGCGAGCTGTCGATGCCCTTGCAGGCGACCAGCAATTCCTTCACCGCGGCGACCGACTTGTCGAAATTGGCGCGGGCTTCGCCCTTCAATTCGATCTCGACGACGCGCTCGACACCGTTGGCGCCGATCACGATCGGCACGCCGACGTACAGGTCATCGACGCCATATTCGCCGGACAGGTGCGCCGCGCAGGGGAGCAGGCGCTTCTTGTCCTTCAAATAGCTCTCGGCCATCGCGATGCCCGAGGTGGCGGGGGCGTAGAAGGCCGAGCCGGTCTTGAGCAGCCCGACGATTTCGCCGCCGCCCGAGCGGGTGCGCTGGACGATCGCGTCGATCTTTTCCTGGGTGGACCAGCCCATCTTGACGAGGTCGGGGATCGGGATGCCCGCGACGGTCGAATATTCGACCACCGGGACCATCGTGTCGCCATGGCCGCCGAGCACGAAGGCGGTGACGTCCTCGACCGAGACCTGGAACTCGTCGGCGAGGAAGTGGCGGAAGCGCGCCGAATCGAGCACGCCGGCCATGCCGACGATCATGTTGTGCGGCACGCCCGAATATTCGCGCAGCGCCCAGACCATCGCATCGAGCGGGTTGGTGATGCAGATGATGAAGGCGTTCGGCGCGTGCGCCTTGATGCCCTCGCCGACCGACTTCATCACCTTCAAATTGATGCCGAGCAAATCATCGCGGCTCATGCCGGGCTTGCGCGGCACGCCGGCGGTGACGATGCACACGTCGGCGCCGGCGATGTCGGCATAGTCGTTGGTGCCCTTGAGGGTCGCGTCGAAACCCTCGACCGGGCCCGACTGCGCGAGATCGAGCGCCTTGCCCTGCGGCGTGCCTTCGGCGATGTCGAACAGGACGACGTCGCCCAGCTCCTTCATCGCGGCGAGATGGGCGAGCGTGCCGCCGATCATCCCTGCGCCGATCAGCGCGATCTTCTTGCGGGCCATGGTGTCTCCTTCGCGGGTGCTTACGACATGCGCGCGGGCGCCTTCGCAGCCCGCGAAATCGAGCGCGACTTAGGCGCTTTGCCCCGCGGGGGCAACCTCTAATCGGTCAGGGTTAAGGATTATTATTGCAAGTCGTTCGCATTTGCATTAGTATGATTCTCCGCCTTGGCGGCGTAGAAGGCTGCGAGCACGTCGAAGGCCTGCTTGCGCTGTCCGGTCGGGGTTTCGAGGCCCTTGCGATTCCAGCCCTGCTGAAAGACCGGATGCTGACGCCGCGGCGAGCGGAAATCCTTGAGCAGCCACGGCGACATGCCCGCGAGCAGCGGAATCTTCGCCACCATCGCCAGCGTGTATTTGTAATAATCCGCCTGGAATTCCTCAGAGAATTTGTGGGCGCGCGTGGAATCGTGGAAACCCGCGGTCGCGCCCGCGCCGAACTCCGAGAAGATCAGTGGCTTGTCGTACCGCGAGTGCCACACGAAAGCCGGCAAGCTCGGCAGCGGGTCTTCCGAATACCAGCCGCTGTACGTGTTCACCGCCATCACATCGAGCGACGGGATCAGCGGATCGTCGACGTCGAATACACTCTTGCCGCCCTCCTGCTTGCGGCCAACCAGCAGCGCCGCGGAGACGAGGCGGCTGTCGTCGAGCCGATGCGCCTCGGCCGCCAGCGTCTCGAGGAAGCGATTGCGCGCGGGATTGACGGGGGTCTCGTTGGCGATGCTCCAGATGATGATCGAGGCGCGGTCGCGGTCGCGGTCGCGCGCGATCTCCTCGGCGAGCATGTGCTTCGCCTTGGCGAGCACCGCGGGGCTATCGAAATCGACCATCCAGTAATCGGGAATTTCGCTCCACACGAGCAGCCCCATCTGGTCGGCCGTCCGGGTCATCACCTCCGAATGCGGATAATGCGCCAGCCGCACGTAATTGCCGTGCAGCCCGTTCTTCACCTCGCCGAGCAGCGCGCGGGCCGCCTCGGGCATGATCGCGCGCGTCGGGTTGGCGCCGAACTCCTCCTCGTGGAGCGCAATGCCGCGCAGCAAGATAGGCTTGCCATTGAGCAGGATCTGATGGCCGCTGACGGCGATCGTGCGAAAGCCGACGCGATCTTTCCACACATCGTCTCCGGCGCGGATCGAAACATCATAGAGCGTCGGCGCGTCGGGCGACCAGCGCTGGAGCGCCGCCGGCGCGGCGACACTGGCCGACCAATTGCCTGCGCCGTCGGTCTTGCCGGGCACCGCCAGCCCAAGTGCCGGAATGGCGAGCTTCACCGCCAGCCCGGCCGCCGCCGTGCCGTCGACATGCGCGGTCACCGCGATCCGCCCGTCGCGAGTCAATCGCACCCAGGCATCGTCGACATAGGTCGCGGGCGTCGTCACCAGCGTCACCGCGCGAGTCAGCCCGCCATAGGTCTCCCAATCTGTCACCGGCGGCGGCAGGTCTTGCGCAGAGCGTTCGTCATCGACGCCGACAGTGATCTGGTTCTCGCCCTTGCGAAGCAGTCCGGTCACCTCGAAGGCGAAGGTGGTGAAACCGCCCTCGTGATCGCCGACGTGCTTTCCGTTCAGATAGACCTGTGCCCGGTAATTGGCGGCGCCGAAGCGCAGGAACTGGCGCTCGCCTGCCTTGGGATCGGCGGCGAAGGTCCGCTGATACCAAACGAGACCGTGATAATAGCGCATCTCGGGCGAATGGGTGAGCCAGGACGAGGGCAGGATCGCGGTCGACGCGCGCGCCATGTCGAATTCGTAGAGCGCGGCGGGATGATCGCGCATCGCTTGGGCGACATCGATCTCGGCATAGCGGCGCTGGCTGGCGTCGGGCGCCTCGCCGTGAAAGCCGGCGGCGCCGGTGCGATAGGGATCGATCGAATAATGCCACACGCCCGACAGGTCGATATGCGTCCGCAGATCGCCCGCGGCGAGGACGGGTGCAGGATCGGTCGCAAGGCCGGGTGGCGGTGGCGCCGCTCCCAACGTGGTTACCGCTATCAGCGCCAGCGCCGCGCGAGCCCAGTTCGATCGTGCCATCCCGTCCCTCCTGTTCGACGCGAGGCTAGGCGGCGCAACGGCCGCGGTAAAGCCGTTCAGCGCGTGCCGTGCCCCTGGGCGAGATAGGCCTCGGAGCGCATTTCCTCGAGCCGGCTCACGGTGCGCGCGAATTCGAACGCGCCGTCACCTTTTTCATAAAGCTCGCCCGGCTCGGCATCGGCGGCGGCGAGCAGCTTGACCTTGTGTTCGTAGAGCGCGTCGATCAACGAGACGAAGCGCGCCGCCTCGTTGCGCTTCTCCGGCCCCAGCTTGGGAATCCCGACCAGGATCACGGTGTGGAAACGCCGCGCGACCGCGAGGTAATCGGCCGCCCCGCGCGCCTCGCCGCACAGCTTCCTGAAGCTGAACACCGCGACGCCCTTGAGCGCCTTGGGCACATGCAGTGTTCGTCCGCCGCCGAGGTCGAGATCGGCACTCGGCACATGCGCGCGATCCTCGACCGGATAATCGGTCAGCCGGAAAAAGGCGGCGGAGAGCTTCTCGGTCGCCTCCGGCCCGTTGGGTACCAGCCAGGTATCGATCCGCCCCAGCCGATCGCGCCGGTAATCGACCGGGCCGTTCAAGGGCAGCACGTCGAGCCGCGCTTCGATCAAGTCGATGAAAGGCAGGAAATGCTCGCGGTTGAGGCCGTCCTTATAGAGGTCGCGCGGCGGCCGGTTCGAGGTGGTCACCACCGTCACGCGCTTCGCCAACAGCTCGGTGAACAGCCGCGACAGGATCATTGCGTCGGGCGAATTGGTCACCATCATCTCGTCGAAGGCGAGCAGCCTCGCTTCCTCGGCGAGCGCGGCGGCGACCGGCGGGATGGGATCGCCCGCCTCCTTCTTGCGCTCCTGGGTGAGGCGCGCCTGCACTTCGAGCATGAATTCGGCGAAATGGACGCGGCGCTTGCGGCGGACCTTCACGCAATCGAAGAACAGGTCCATCAGCATGGACTTGCCGCGCCCGACATCGCCCCACAGATAGACCCCCTTGGGCGGATCAGGCTGGCGGCCGAGCGCGCGCCATAGAACGCTGCCCCGCGTCGGTGCCGCTTCGAGCTCACGCTGCAGCGCGTCGAGGCGGCGGGCGGCGGCTTCCTGTTCAGCATCAGGGCGCAGCTCGTTGTTGGCGACCAACGCCTGGTAGCGGGCAAGAACGGTGCTCATGTCACCCTTACCGTTCGCCCTGAGCTTGTCGAAGGGCGTTGTGCGTCAATCGTGCTTCGACAGGCTCAGCACGAACGGAGGAGAAGCAGCTCACCGCCTGCTCGGCTTGCGGATCGTGCCGGAGAAGCTGGCGATCTTATCGTCGCCTTGTACGACGAGGCCGCGCAGGAACAGCAACCTTCCGGTCTCGCGGAGCAGTTCGACCTGCGCCTCGAGCGCCTCGTCCACCGCGCCCGCGCCGATGAATTGCACCGATAGATCGAGCGTCACCGCGGTGCCCGCCTCGATCAGCCCGAACCCCCGCGAGGCAGCGAACAAGGCGATATCGATGAAGGCGAGCAGCGCGCCGCCGTGGAGATTATCCTGCAGGTTGGAATGCGCATGGCGCGGCGTCATCCGCACCCGCGCGATGCCGCCTTCGACCTTGAGCAGGAACGGGCCGAGAAAGCTGTTGAAGCGCGAGGGATCGGAGAGCTCCCATGTCATCCAGCCGGGATGATCGGGCGATTCCTGAAGAAGAAAGGAAGGCTTGTCCAAGTATCACCACCCCGGCGAAGGCCGGGGTCTAGCATCGGGCCGGCCGTAACTGGCCCCCGGCCTCCGCCGGGGAAGTTGAATTTGGCTAGAGAACCCGCTCGGCTTCCATCTTCTTGATCTCGGCGATCGCCTTGGCGGGATTGAGGCCCTTGGGGCAGACGTTCGCGCAGTTCATGATCGTGTGGCAGCGATAGAGGCGGAACGGGTCCTCGAGCTGGTCGAGCCGTTCGCCGGTCATCTCGTCGCGGCTGTCGGCGAGCCAGCGATAGGCCTGGAGCAGGATGGCGGGGCCGAGGAACTTGTCGCTGTTCCACCAATAGCTCGGGCACGAGGTCGAGCAGCAGGCGCACAGGATGCACTCGTAAAGGCCGTCGAGCTTCTCGCGCTGCTCGGGCGATTGCAGCCGCTCCTTGCCGGCGGGCGGCGGCGTCACCGTCTTCAGCCACGGCTGGATCGAGGCATATTGCGCGTAGAAATGGGTGAAATCGGGGACGAGGTCCTTGATGACGTCCATGTGCGGCAGCGGCGTGATTCGGATGTCGCCCTTGATATCCTCGATCGCGGTGGTGCAGGCGAGGCCGTTCTTGCCGTCGAGGTTCATCGCGCAGGAGCCGCAGATGCCCTCGCGGCACGAGCGGCGGAAGGTGAGCGACGAATCCTGCTCCGACTTCATCTTGATGAGCGCGTCGAGCACCATCGGACCGCATTCGTCGAGGTTGATCTCGAACGTGTCGTAGCGCGGGTTCTCGCCGGTATCGGGATCGTAGCGATAGACCTTGAAGGTTTTGATCCGCTTCTTGTCGCCCTCGGCCTTGTGAACCTTGCCCTTGCTGGAAATCTTCGAATTCTTGGGAAGGGTGAACTCGGCCATGGGGTCCTCAAATCTGGTCGCGCGGAGGCGTCGCGCCCAGCGGCTATGCCTTTCGCCCGCGCGACGCAACCCCGATATGGCGAGATCAGCCCATCGCGCCCATCGCCTGGTGATAGAGGCTCGCCGCGTGGAGCATGTCGACGAAGAAGACGATCCACATCACGAACAGCACCAGGCACGACAGCAGATAGACGATCGTGCGCGGCGGCATGCCCGTCGAACTGATGCGACGGATATGGATCACGCTGTGCAGGCAGCGCAGCGCCACGAAGATCCAGGCGAGCACGACCTGAAGATGGTCGCCGTGATGCGTCATCAGCAGCAGCGGCACCAGCGCGAAATAGAGCACCGGCATCTCGAACAGGTTGCGCAAATTGTTCGCCGGCATCTCGACCGGCCGGAAATAACGCAGCGCCGAATCGCCGTCGGCAAAGTCCGCCGCGCTCGGCGGGTTGCGCCGAACATGGCCGAAGCGTGCGACGACCATGGCGATCCACACGATGAAGATCAAAGCGACCAGCGCGAAGGTCGGCCACAGGATTCCGAACGGCATCATGCTTCTCCCGTGTTGAGCCGCCGATCCTGACGCGCCATGGTGCGTGCGTCCAGCAGGAAGGCGCGCCCATGACTCGACCCACGCTCCCGATCGAAGGCGGCTGCCGCTGCGGCAAGGTCCGCTTCGCCATCACCAAGCCGGTGATGGTGACGATGGCATGCCATTGCACCGGCTGCCAGAAGATGTCGGGCAGCGCCTTTTCGACGACGGCGATGGCGCCGAGCGACGGCTTCGAGGTCACCGCGGGCGAGCCGGTGATCGGCGGCATGCACGACGATCGCGTCCGCCACCATCATTGCGATTGGTGCAAAAGCTGGGTGTTCACCCGCTTCGAGCCCGATATGGGCTTCGTCAACGTCCGCGGCGGCGCGCTCGACGTGTCCGATTGGTTTGCGCCGTTCGTCGAAAGCTACACCAGCGAGAAACTGCCTTGGGCCGAGACCGGCGCCAAGCACAGCTTCGCGCAGTTTCCGGCACCGGAAGATTACGGGCGGTTGCTGACAGAATTTGCGCAACTCCCCTAATCGTCACCCCGGACTTGTTCCGGGGTCCAACCCTCCGCGAGCGCTATCGCCTGGGGCGCGTTGGATGCCGGAACAAGTCCGGCATGACGTTACTGAGAGCGGGCGCGCCAATAGCGAAACGCTGCCCGCTGCAGCTTTCGCACGAGCTTTGTGGCCTCGGGTCCGCTCCAGCTCCCGTCATATCCCATCGCCGAACGCCCGACCCACCAGCCCTGCCCCGGCAGCCCATCGCCCTCGCGCACGACAAGCACCGCGAGTTCGGGTTCGCCTGCGGCCGCAGCCACCTCGTCGATCCGCCCGAGCGTCTTGCACAACGCTCGCATCTTCGGTCGCGTGAAGCGCGTCCCCAGCTCACCCAGCGCCTGCGAATAGCTCACCCACTCGCCACGCCTGGCCGCCGCGATCAGCAGCCCGCGGACCAGCGCGACATCGGCGATCCGCGCCGCGAGGTCCTCGTCGTCAGAAGTGGATGGCGCGTCCATAGGCCGACAGCACGCTCTCGTGCATCATTTCGCTCAGGGTCGGGTGCGCGAACACCGTCTCCATCAGCTCGGCCTCGGTCGTCTCGAGCTGCCGCGCGACGACATAGCCCTGGATCAGCTCGGTCACCTCGGCGCCGACCATGTGCGCGCCGAGCAGCTCGCCGGTCTTGGCGTCGAACACCGTCTTGATGAAGCCCTCGGCCTCGCCCAGCGCGATCGCCTTGCCGTTGCCGATGAAGGGGAACTTGCCGACCTTGACCTCCTTGCCCGCTTCCTTGGCCTTCGCCTCGGTCAGCCCCACGCTCGCCACCTGTGGCCGCGAATAGGTGCAGCCCGGGATATTCCAGGTGCCGAACGGGTGCGGCTTCTTCCCCGCGATCGCCTCGACGCAGACGATCCCTTCGTGACTCGCCTTGTGCGCCAGCCACGGCGCGCCGGTGACGTCGCCGATCGCGTAGAGCCCCTCGACATTGGTCCGTGCATAGCCGTCGACCTTGATGTGCCCGCGGTCGGTCTCGACGCCCAGTTTCTCCAGCCCGATCTCCTCGGTGTTGGGCACGATGCCGATTGCGACGATGACGTGGCTGAACTCTTGCGCTTCGGACTTGCCGTCCTTGCCCTTGATCGTCGCCTTGACCGATTTCGCGCCCGCCTCGATCTTCTCGACGCCCGCGCCGGTCTGGATTGTGATCCCCTGCTTGGTCAGCGCCTTGTCCATGAACGCGCTGACTTCCTCGTCCTCGATCGGCAGGATGCGCGGCAGCATCTCGACGATCGTCACGTCGGCGCCCATGTCGTTGTAGAAGCTGGCGAACTCCACCCCGATCGCGCCCGATCCGATGACCAGCAGCTTGGTCGGCATCTCGGCCGGGGTCATCGCGTGGCGATAGGTCCAGATGCGCTTGCCGTCGGCCTTGGCGAACGGCAGATCACGCGCCCGCGCGCCGGTCGCGACGATGATGTGCTTGGCTTCCAATTCGCGCTTCTGGTCGCCTTGGGTGACGGTCATCTTCCCGTTGGCGGTGAGCGTGCCGGTGCCCTCGACGACGGTGATTTTGTTCTTCTTCATCAGGCCCTTGACGCCGGCATTGAGCTGCCCCGCCACCTTGCGCGACCGCTCGACCACCTTGCCGAGATCGAACCCGACCTTCTCCGCCGACAGCCCGTAATCGGCGGCGTGCTGCATGTAGTGATAAATCTCCGAGGTCCGCAGCAGCGCCTTGGTCGGAATACACCCCCAGTTGAGGCAGATCCCGCCCAGCCGCTCGCGCTCGACGATCGCGGTCTTCATGCCCAATTGCGCCGCCCGGATCGCCGCGACATACCCGCCGGGGCCAGAGCCGAGCACGATGAGATCGAAAGATTCAGGCATTCAGCCACTCCCGGGCCGCAGCCCACTGGTGTTGCGCATATGCCGCATCCTTCGTTCGAATGTCGGCGTCGTCGAGAAAATGGGAAACGTGTTCCGGTATGTCGAATCCGATGGCCCAGCGCGGCCGTCGACGTGTCGGCCCCGCGTGCAGATTCAAAACAAGCCAACGCGACTCCAAACTCTTTGGAGACGCGCGGCCACTGCTCTCAGCATCAAGCATTTTCGCAAACATCGTTCGCCACCAATGATTGAGCTTCGACTGTTTAGTCATAGTGTCGGCCGACGTCATTCGCCGTTCATTCCCGGCACGCGCCGCGGTTGCCGCTCCTCGCCGATCGCGACGAAGACGAAGCGCGCCTGCGTCACCTTGGCGGTTTCGTCGGTGTCGCGCGCGCGGCGCCAGGCCTCGACCTCGATCGTCATCGACGTGGTGCCCACCGCCACCAGCGTCGCATAGACCGACACCTCGTCGCCGACGAACACCGGGCGGTGGAATTTCATCCCCTCCGCCGCGATCGTCACCGCGCGGCCGCCCGAATGGCGTGACGCCACCGAGCCTGCGGCCAAGTCCATCTGTCCCATCAGCCAGCCGCCGAAGATGTCGCCATAGGGATTGGCGTCGGCGGGCATCGCGGTCACGCGGATCGTCGGCGCGGCCTCGGGCAGGCTAGCATCGGCGCCCGTCATCTCAGGCGATCATCCCCAGCGGCGCCTCGACCAGCTGCTTGAACACCTTGAGCATCTGCGCGCCATCCGCCCCGTCGATCGCGCGGTGGTCGAAGCTACCGGTCGCGGTCATCACCGTCGCGACGCCGAGCGCGTCGTCGACGATGTACGGCCGCTTCTCGCCCGCGCCGACCGCCAGGATCATGCCCTGCGGCGGGTTGATGACCGCCTCGAACTGCTTGATCCCGAACATGCCCATGTTGGAAAGGCTCGCAGTGCCGCCCTGATACTCCTCGGGCTTGAGCTTGTTCTCCTTGGCGCGCCCGGCGAGCTCCTTCATCTCGGTCGAGATCGCCGAGACGCTCTTGTTGGCGGCGTCGCGGATGATCGGGGTGATGAGGCCGGAGGGGGTCGAGACCGCCACCGACACGTCGGCCCGCTTATAGCTGATGAGCTTGTCGCCCGCGAAGGTGACGTTGCACTTCGGGCTCGCCTCGAGCGCAACGCCGAGCGCCTTGATGAGCAGGTCGTTGACCGACAGCTTCACCCCGCGCGCCGACAGCGCGCCGTTGAGCTCGCTGCGCAGCTTCAAGAGCGCGTCAAGCCGGATATCGACCGTCAGATAGATATGCGGGATCGTCTGCTTGGCCTCGGTCAGGCGGCGCGCGATCGTCTTGCGGATGTTGGAGAGCTTCTCCTCCTCGTGCGGGATCGAATCGTCGAACCACACCGCCTTGGCTTCGGCGGGCGCGGCGGCGGGAGCCGGCGCGGCGCTCGGCGCAGCGGCTTCGGGCTTCGCGGCGGGCGCCGCGCCGGGCTTCGCGCCCTCGACATCGGCCTTGACCACGCGCCCGTTAGGCCCCGAGCCGCTCACCGAACCGAGGTCGATCCCCTTCTCCGCAGCGATCCGCCGCGCGAGCGGGCTCGCCTTGACGCGGTCGCCCGAAGACGCCGCGGGCGCGGGGGCCGGCGCGGCAGGCGCCGCCTTCTGCTCGGCCGCCTTGGTCTCCTGAACGTCGGCTTTCTCTTCCGCCTTGGCCGGCGCGGCCGTGTCGGCCTTCGCCTCACTCTTGGGCGCGCTCACCGAAGACGCGTCCTCGCCCTCTTCGGCAAGGATCGCGATCACTTCGCCGACCTTCACTCCCTCGGCGCCTTCCTTGACCAGGATCTTCGCGATCACACCCTCGTCGACCGCTTCGAACTCCATCGTCGCCTTGTCGGTCTCGATCTCGGCCATCAGGTCGCCCGCCGAAACGGCATCCCCCTCCTTGACCAGCCATTTGGCGAGCGTGCCCTCCTCCATCGTGGGCGAGAGCGCGGGCATCTTGATCTCGATCGGCATCGACTGCGGAGTCCTTACATTTGGGCGAGAGCGCGGCCCTCCTTCGCCATCAACGCGCGCACGTCAAGACCGATGCCCCAAACCGCGCCCTTGCCAGCGGCGAAAAGCCGCGCCACCTTCGCGGGCGACGACGGGGAGGGGCCGCCCATGCGCATCTATCTGGTGGTGATCGACGAGAGCGAGGAGGCGAGCGTGGCGTTGCGCTTCGCCGCGCGGCGCGCGGTCAAGACCGGCGGCGGCGTCGAGATCCTCGCGCTCATCCCGCCGCCCGAATTCGTCCAATGGGGCGGCGTCCAGGCGACGATCGAGGAGGAAGCGCGGCTGAAGGCCGAGGGGCTGGTCAAGGCCGCGGCGGGCACGTTGGTCGCCGAATCGGGCCTGCGCCCGTCGATCACCGTACGGCAGGGCGAGGCCTACAAGGTGATCCGCGAGGTGATCGCCGAGAATCCGGACATCGCCGCCCTGGTGCTGGCGACCTCCGCGAGCGGCCCGCCCGGGCCGCTGATCGGCCATTTCGTGGGCAGCGAAGCGAGCGCGCTGACGGTCCCGCTGATGATCGTGCCGGGCAGCCTGGACAATGCGGCGATCGACCGACTGAGCTGAGCGCAATGCTTTACCTCGAGATCGCATCGCGCGAGGATGCGCCATGCCGATGATCCTCCTGCCCCTCCTCGCCGCCGCCGCGCCGCCCGCCGCGTCGCAGCCCGATCCCGCCCGCCTTCGCGCGACCGTCGCCCGGCTGGTCGGCTTCGGCACGCGGCATACCTTGTCTTCGACCGCCGATCCCAAACGCGGGGTCGGCGCGGCGGAAAACTGGGTCGCCTCGCAGTTCAAGGCGATCGGCGATGCGTGCGGGGGCTGCGTCACCGTCGAGCGGCTTGCCGGGCATTACACCGGCAGCCGCCTGCCCCCGCAGGGCGCCGAGATCGTCGACGTGCTCGGCGTGCAGAAGGGCAGCGATCCCCACCGCTACGTCATCGTGTCGGGCCATCTCGACAGCCGCGTGACCGACGTGATGGACGCGACCAGCGACGCGCCGGGCGCCAATGACGACGGCTCGGGCGTCGCGCTCGTTCTGGAAGCCGCCCGCATCCTCAGCCGCGAGCATTTCAAGGCGACGATCGTCTATGCCGCGGTGACGGGCGAGGAGCAGGGGTTGTACGGCTCGCAATTGCTCGCCGAGACCGCAAAGCAGCGCGGCTGGCAGGTCGACGCGATGTTCAACAACGACATCGTCGGCAACACGATGGGCCAAAACGGCGTGCGGGTCGCCGATCGCGTTCGCGTTTTTTCCGAAGGCATTCGCGAATCCGAGGATCTCCGCCAGCAGATGGTCCGCCGCGCGATCGGCGGCGAGGATGACGGCCCCAGCCGCGCGCTCGCCAAGGCGGTCGACCATGTCGCGCAAACAATTCCCGGCGGGCTCGACGTGTTCGTCAATCGCCGGCCCGATCGCTTCGGCCGCGGCGGTGATCATTTTCCGTTCCTGAAGCTCGGCTATCCCGCCGTCCGCTTCACCGTCGGCGCCGAGAACTGGACTCAGCAGCACCAGGATCTGCGCACCGAAAACGGCATTCGCTACGGCGACACGATCGACAAGATGGATTTTCCATATCTCGCCAAGGTGACGGCGATCAATGTCGGTATCATGCGCCGCCTGGCGAGCGCCCCCGCCGCCCCGATCGGCGTCACGATCTCGGGCGCACTGTCGTTCGATACCACGGTCAAGTGGCGCCCGGTGACCGGCGCGGTCGCCTATCGAGTCCATTGGCGGCGCGACGACGCGCAGGACTGGACTCACAACCGCGACGTCAAGGGAACCGAAACGGTGCTGAAGAACGTGCCGGTCGACGACAATTTCGTCGGCGTCTCGGCGCTCGCCGCGGACGGCAGCGAGAGCCTGGTCAGCTTCGCCGGCGCGGCGCGGGATTAGAGACTTCCCCCACCGCCGTTCGCTCTGAACTTGTGGGGCGAGAGGAACTACCGTGCTTCGACAAGCTCAGCACGAACGGGGAGGCTCCGCTGCCGCGGGAGCAAGAGCGACGGCGCGTTCAGCGAGACCCGCGCCGCCGCTCCGCCCCGACGCGGCCGCAGCCGCGCCTAACGCTTGATGATCTTGGTATGATAGCGCCGGACGATCTTGGAGGGCGCGCGCGGCGCCGCGCGCCTGATGATCTTGGTGCGGTGATAGACCACCGGCGCGGCCTCCTCGACATATTCGGTCCGCGTCGTTGTGGTGGTGACGGGCACCGAATTGATCGTCACTGTCGTGGTCGTCGCCGGGGGATAATACCAGCCGCCGGCGACCATCCCGGCGCAGCCGCAATCGGGGCCGGCATGAACCACCACCGGCGGCGCACCCTCATAGGCATAGGTCCGCGTCTCGACTCGCGCCTCGGGAGGCGGCAGCGGAGGCGGCACCATCGCATCGGCCGCCGGCGGATAGGGCGCGCCAGGGCCTACATCGTGGCTGTAATCATAGTCTCGGTCGGCATAGTCAACATAGCCGTCGGGCATATCCCCGCCCCAATCGACGTCGCCGACGCAATCCATCGTGCGGCCATATTGGTCGACCAGCACGGCATCGTCATAATAACGCGACCAGTGATAGCCGTAAGGCGGCGGGGTCAGGCCATAGGCGCCCCAATCGGTGACATAGAAGCTCGGCGCGAGCCAATAGGACGGCAGCGCCCAGCCCCTGACCGGACGATGATAGGCGCTCCAGCCGCCCGGCGCGCGCGCGCCGCCGATCCAGCGCCCACCGATGCTGCCGCCCCAATGCTGCCGCGCATGCCATTGGCCGCCCTGCCAGCGCCATTGCCCGCCCGACCAGTTCCAGCGACCGCCGCTGGTGCCGTGCCACTGACCGCCGCCGTGCCATTGGTTGCCGCCCTGCCAATGGCCGCCCGCGGCGGGTCGCGCGTGCTGCGCCAAAGCGGGACCGGCGAGCATGAGGCCGAGTCCGGCGGCGGTAGCGAGGAGCAAGTGTCGCATGATCGATTCTCCTGTCGATCGCGCGATTTGGCGCTCGTATCTGCGCGATCTTTCCCGGCTGATTACCATGCCGGAAAAGTCTCCGCCAGCAAGCGTCGCGTCCCGTTTTGGGCCGCTCCGGACTCAGCCGAGCCGGTCGGCGAGCAGCGCCGCCAGCGCTTCGCACCCTGCGGCATCCTCGGCGTCGAAACGCCCCGGCCGCGGTGCATCGAGATCGAGCACGCCGATCAGCCGGCCTTCGCGCACGATCGGCACGACGAGCTCGGAGCGGCTCGCGGCGTCGCAGGCGATATGGCCGGGAAAGGCGAACACGTCCTCGACCAACTGAGTCTCGCGCGTCGCCGCGGCGGTGCCGCACACGCCCTTGCCGATCGGAATGCGGATGCACGCCGCCTTGCCCTGGAACGGGCCGAGCACGAGCCCGCCCCCGACCAGGCGGTAGAAACCCGCCCAGTTGAGATCGGGTAGATACTGCCAGATCAGCGCTGCCGCATTGGCCATGTTGGCGATCGCGTCGGGCTCATCCGCGGTCAACGCATCGAGCGCGGCCAGGAGGTCGCGATAAAGCTCGGGCTTGGAGCCGGCGGCGATGTCGAAATGGTGCATGGGAGTCCTAAAATGTCCTTCGTCACCCCGGGCTTGTTCCGGGGTCCACCGTGCAAAGCATCGAGCCATCGGGATTTGGTGGGCCGTGGATGCCGGAACAAGTCCGGCATGACGCGGCTCCGGTCACTCCTCCCGAACCCTGCCGCGACCGGCCTTGACCGCGCCGCGACCCTTCTTGGCGTCCACCCGGCGCGCCTTGGCGGCCTTGCTTGGCTTGGTCGGGCGGCGCTTGGCGGGCCGTTCGTGCGCCTTGGCGATCAGCTCGGCGAGCCGCTCGCGGGCGTCCTGGCGATTGGCTTCCTGCGTGCGATAGCGCCGCGCGGTGATGACCAGCTCTCCCGCGCTCGTCATTCGTGAGCCCGCCAGCGTCTTCAGCCGCTGATAGACGTCGGGCGCGAGGCCGAGCTTGAACACGTCGGCGCGCAGCTGGCAGGCAGTCGCGACCTTATTGACATTCTGCCCGCCGGGGCCGGTTGCAGCGAGAAAGCGTTCCTCGATCGCGTCCTCGGGGATGCTAAGCATCGCCGAAGCCCGCTTCGGTGAAGGCCATCGGCAGCGGCGCCTCTGCCTTGATGTCGGGCTTGGGCGGGCGCGGCACGGTGAGCTCGGCGGCGTGGAGCAGCATCGGCCGGCCGCCGCGCCCATAGACCGGATCACCCGCCACTGCGGCGCCCAGCCCCTCGGCGGCATGGACCCGGATCTGGTGCGTGCGGCCGGTTTCGGGGCGGAATTCGACCAGCGCGCGGCCGTCGCGTACCGCGAGCACGCGCCAGCCGGTGCGCGACGGCTTGCCATTCGTTGCCCCCGTCATCCGCCAGCCGCGCGCGGCGCTGCTCACCTTGACCAGCGGCAGGTCGATCGTTCCGCTTTCACCATCAGGCACGCCGTCGAGCACCGCGAGATAGCGCTTGGCAACCTCGCCCGCTTCGAAGGCGCGCTGGAAGCGCTTGTGCGCCTTGGGGTTGCGCGCGAGCAGCAGGCAGCCCGAGGTGTCGCGGTCGAGCCTGTGGACCGGGAGCGGCCAGCGCTGAAACCCGAAGGTCAGGCTGGCGAGGTGGTTTTCGAGGGAGAGGCTGCCGTCGCGCGGCGCATCGACCGGCAGGCCGGCGGGCTTGTCGAGGACGATCGCTTCGCCGTCGATGAAGAGAATCCTGTCGCTGAGCATGATCCGCTCCCCTTGCCACCGCGCGCGCCGCCATGCCAGAGCGCGAGGTGTGACGACGCCCCGATTGTTCGCGATTGCCTACCGCGCCCCGGCCGCCACCGCGCTCGCCTTCGCCGCCGTGGCGCCCGCCGCCGCGCAGGACGCCCGGCTCTACGGCCATCTGCCTTATGCCGAGGCCGATCCCGCGACCTTGGTCGAGGCGCCCGCCGGCTTCGCCGTCGGGCAGCCCTGCCAGGTCCAGCCAGCGCTGCTGCCCGACCTCGTCCGCCTGATCGCCGCGGTGCACGATGCGCATCTCGGCGGCGAGCTGCGCGGCGTCTCCTGCTATCGCTCGATCGCGCATCAGGAGCGCGTGTTCTGCGAGGCGCGGGCGCACGGCAAGCCCTGCGTCGACCCCGCCGCGCGCGCCGAAAGCGTCGCGCCGCCGGGGCATAGCGAGCACGCGACCGGCTATGCGATCGATTTCGGCGAGCGGCCCGAGGGGCATTGCGCCGATGTCGAGCCATGCTTCGCCGCCACGCCGATCGGCCAATGGCTGATCCGCAATGCCCCCGATTACGGCTTCGAGCTCTCCTTTCCCGCCGCCAATACGCAAGGCGTGACATGGGAACCCTGGCATTGGCGCTGGGTCGGCACGAGCAATTCGGAAGCGGGCGCGCTCGCGGCTCGCACGCTGTTCGCCGACGCGCGGCGGCAATTCCCCGCCAGCCCGCGCATCCCGACGATCATCGTCCGAGTGATTGCGCAGCCGCCGCTGCCGATGGACGCGGTGTCCGAACTCGCATCGGCGCCCGCCGCAGCCCCGCCGTCACCCTGAAATTGCTCAGCATGACGGCGAGGACAGGATCAACCCTTCAACTTGGCCGCGGTCTCGGCGATTCGCTTGCCCTGGTAGCGCGCGCCGTCGAGGTCGATCGCGCTCGGCTGACGGCTGCCGTCGCCCGCGGCGATCGTCGTCGCGCCGTAAGGCGAGCTTCCGTGAACCTCGGCGACGCCCTGCTGCCCGGCATAGCCGTAATCGAGCCCGACCACCGCGAGTCCGAAGTGGAGCAGGTTGGTGATGATCGAGAACAGGGTCGTTTCCTGCCCGCCGTGCTGGGTCGCGGTCGAGGTGAAGGCGCCGCCCACCTTGCCGTTGAGCTTGCCCGTCGCCCATAGCCCGCCGGCAGTATCGAGGAACGCCGCCATCTGGCTCGGCATCCGGCCGAAGCGAGTCGGCGCGCCGACGATGATCGCATCGTAATCGGCCAGCGCATTGACACTCTCGATCACCGGATGCGCGCTATCGGCCTTGAAGCCGGCTGCCTTGACCACCTCGGGCGGCGCCGTCTCGGGCACGCGGCGGATATCCACCTCGGCACCGCCGGCGCGCGCGCCCTCGGCCATGGCGTCGGCCATCTGTTCGATATGGCCGTAGGAGGAATAATAGAGGACGAGGACCTTGGTCATGCTTGGCTCCTTGCGTTGATTAGAGCCCGTCACCCCAGCGGAGGCTGGGGTCCCTTCGTTTCGGAGAGATGCCAGCCTACGCTGGCATGACGGATCGGATGGTTATTCCGCGTCGACGAGAACGATCTCGCTGTCTTCGAGTGCCGTGATCGTCACCGTCTGACCGCCGTCGAGCGCCGCACCGTCGCGGGCATTGAAGCGCTGGGCGCCTGCCCCGGACGATGATCCGGGGTCGATCTCGATCGCGCCGGTGGCGGGGACGAGATAGGCGTGGCGGCCGTCGCCGACGGTGTGCGTCAGGCTCTCGCCCGCCTTCAATGTCGCGCCGAGCACGCGGGCGTCGGCGCGGATCGGCAGCGCGCCCTCGTCGCCTTCGAAGCCGCTGGCGAGCGTCACGAACTTGCCCGAGCGGTCGCCCTTGGGAAACGGCTTGGCGCCCCAGGAAGGACTGCCGCCCTGCCGCTTGGGCTCGATCCAGATTTGGAACAGGGTCGTCGGCTCGGCTTCGAGATTGTATTCGGCGTGGCGCACGCCGGTGCCCGCGCTCATCACCTGAACGTCGCCGGCACCGGTCTTGCCCTGGTTGCCCATCGAATCCTGGTGCGTGATCGCGCCCGACCGAACGTAGGTGATGATCTCCATGTCGCGGTGCGGATGCGGCGGGAAGCCCGAGTTGGCGGCGATCTCGTCGTCGTTCCACACCCGGATCGCACCCCAGCCCATCCGGGCGGGATCGTAGTAATTGGCAAAGCTGAAATGATGCCGCGCGTTGAGCCAGCCGTGATCGGCATGGCCAAGGCTGGCGAAGGGACGTTTCTCGATCATGATGTATCTCCCGAAGGATTGCTTGGGAGAAAGATAGGCTTCGCGATCGCGATGAAAACAGAAACGGTGGAAACGGATTGTTTCCAACGAACAGCCCAACTAAGATCGTCACCCCGGACTTGTTCCGGGGTCCACCGTGCCGCAAACCAAGCGGTAGCGGCGCCTGCCGCCCGGTGGATGCCGGACCCCGGATTTAGTCCGGGGCCAGCATGACGGCGGAGGAACCATGCGCCTGCCCGATCTCGAAGCCTGGGCGATCTTCGCTTGCGTGGTCGAGCATCGCTCGTTCAGCGCGGCGGCGGACGCGATCGGCGTGTCGAAGGCGACCGTCTCGAAAGCGATCAGCCGATTGGAGGCGCATCTCGGCGCAAGCCTGTTCCACCGCACGTCACGCAAGCTGACGCTGACCGAGAGCGGCAAGACGCTCGCCGAGCACGCGCAGCGAATCCTCGCCGAAGCGCAATGCGCCGAGGAGGCCGCGCGCGACACCGCGACCGTCCCTGCCGGCCTGATCCGCGTTGCCGCGCCGATGACCTTCGGCATGACCTATCTCGCCCCGGCGATCGCCGAGTTTCTCGCCGCGCATCCCGCGATCCAGATCGACCTCCACCTTTCCGACGCGCGCGTCGATATCGTCGCCGACGGCTTCGACATCGCGCTGCGCATCGCCGACCTGCCCGACAGTTCGCTCCGCGCGCGGCGGCTGTGCGGGATCGCGGTCCACGTCGTCGCCTCGCCGGCCTATCTCGCCGCGCACGGCCGGCCGACGCATCCTGCGCAGCTCGCCGAGCACGCCTGCCTCGGCTATACCAACGCGCCCGGCGGGGTGTGGCGCTTCACCGGCCCCGGCGGCGAGGAAGCCGCGGTGCGCCCCACCGGGCCGCTGATGACCAACAGCGGCGACGCGATGCTGCCGGCGTTGCGCGCCGGGCTCGGCATCGCGCGGCTGCCCGATTTCATCGTTGCCGACGATCTCGCCCAAGGCACGCTCGAGGCGATCCTCGCCGATTGGGCGCCGCCCGCGATCGCGCTCCACCTCCTCACCCCGCCCAGCCCCTTGCGGCCGGCGCGGGTCGAGGCGCTGATCGCCTTCCTGGCGGAGCGCTTTCGTCTGGGCGGCGTTCCCCTGCGATGAACCGCCTTCGCCCTGACGACAAGGACGCACGCTTCGTCCGTCGCGTGCTGATCGTCGCGGCGATCGCCGGCGTGCTGTGGGCGCTGGTCCGCGCCGGCGACATGCTGATCCTCGCCTTCGGCTCGAGCCTCGGCGCGATCGCCATCCACGCCATTGCCGAGGGCTATGAGAAGCGTCTGCGCTTTCCCGAAAAGCCGGCACTTGGCGCAGCGATGATCACCGCGCTGGCGATCGTCGCCTTCCTGGTCTGGCTGTTCGGCGTCCAGTTCGCGCCGCAGATCAACCTGCTCGTCGCGCGCGTGCCGGGCATGCTCGACCAACTGGCGGGCTGGCTGTCGCAATCGCCGGTCGGCGCCAAATTGGTGAGCGCGGTCGAGGCGGCCTATGCCGGGTCAAAGGCGGCGCAGGACGTCGGCGGGCTCGCCGAAGGCGCCGGCACCTTGCTCCTCAACGTGATCCTGCTGATCGTCGGCGCGCTGTTCTTCGCGGTCGACCCAGGAGTCTATCGCCGCGGGCTGCTGATGCTCGTGCCGCGGCCGCAACGCCCCGCCTTCGCCGACGCGCTCGACGACGTCGCCGACACGCTTCGCCTGTGGCTGCGCACCCAGCTCATCCTCATGACGACGATGGGAGTGCTGGTCGGGATCGGCCTGTGGCTCGCCGGGGTGCCGTCCTCGGCAGCGCTAGGCCTGCTCGCGGGGCTCAGCGAGTTCGTCCCCTATATCGGCCCCACAGCGGCGATGCTGCCCGCGCTCGGCCTTGCGGCGACGCAATCGACCCCCGCCGTGATCGGTACCCTCGTCACCTACGCCGCGGTGCGGTTGATCCAGTCGAACTTCATCACGCCGTTCGTCCAGCATCGCGTGATCGACATCCCGCCCGCGGTCACCTTGTTCTCGATCATCGGCATCGGCATCGTGTTCGGGCTCTACGCTTTGTTCTTCTCGGCGGCGATGCTGGTGGTGATCTTCACGCTCATCCGCACGCTCTATTTGCGCGAGATGATCGGCGAGGAGATCGAGCTGCCCGGTGATTCGAGCGATTCGTAAACGCTCCAGCAACGAAAGACTCGCGGATTCCTGCCGCTTAAGATGAAATTAACCTTTTGCCTTCAGATGTCGTTTGGTTAATAAATCTTCGGGGCGCGTCGAACCATCAGGGTCGTTCGGCGACGAAGACAGGGGAACGGCATAATGCGCGTGCTGCTGATCGAGGACGAACCGACCACCGCCAAGGCGATCGAGCTGATGCTCTCGTCGGAGGGGTTCAACGTCTATACGACCGATCTGGGCGAAGAGGGCTTGGACCTCGGCAAGCTCTACGATTACGACATCATCCTGCTCGATCTCAACCTGCCGGACATGCACGGCTATGACGTGCTCAAGAAGCTGCGCGTCGCTCGCGTGCAGACCCCGGTGCTGATCCTGTCGGGCATCAACGAGATGGATTCGAAGGTGCGCAGCTTCGGCTTCGGCGCCGACGATTACGTCACCAAGCCGTTCCATCGCGAAGAGCTGGTCGCGCGCATCCACGCCGTCGTCCGCCGCTCGAAGGGCCATTCGCAGTCGGTGATCAAGACCGGCAAGCTGGCGGTCAATCTCGACGCCAAGACGGTCGAAGTCGACGGCGCCCGCGTGCACCTGACCGGCAAGGAATATGCGATGCTGGAGCTGCTTTCGCTCCGCAAGGGCACGACGCTGACCAAGGAGATGTTCCTGAACCATCTCTACGGCGGCATGGACGAGCCCGAATTGAAGATCATCGACGTGTTCATCTGCAAGCTGCGCAAGAAGCTCAGCATGGCCTGCGAGGGCGAGAATTACATCGAGACGGTGTGGGGCCGCGGCTATGTGCTGCGCGACATCGAGGAAGAGAAACAGGCCGCGGTCGCCTGAGTTACGCGTTCCAAGATCGTCACCTGAGCGGGAAGGCCGCGGCATCGGGGGGTGCCGCGGCCTTTTTCCGTTCCGGACGAATGTCGTCGGCCGGAAGTGCCCGAAATCAGCCAAGGCGGATCGACAGCTCCACGTCGTCGGTGAAGGGCATCGACATATAGCCATTGGCGACATCGCCGACGCGCTCCAGATATTCCGGGCAATGATCGGCATTGTCGGCGACAAGGATCGCGCCCGGCCGCAAGCGATCTTCGACTCGATCGAGAATGTCCGAATAGAGTGCCTTTGCGCCATCGAGGAGCAGCAGGTCGATCGTCTCGGGCAGATCGACCGCCAAAGTTTCGAGCGCATCGCCTTCGCGGAACTCGACGAGATCGGCCAGCTCTCCGTCGACGAGATTGGCCTTCGCCCTGGCGAGCTTGGCCGGCTCGAACTCGCTGGTGATTAGGCGGCCGCCGCCATTGTCGCGCAGTGCGGCCGCCAGATGCAGCGTCGACAGGCCGAACGATGTGCCGAACTCGACGATCGAGCGCGCATTGGTGGCACGCGCCAGCATGTAGAGCAGGCCGCCCACTTCGGGCGACACCGGCAGCGCAAAATCCTTCAGCCGGGCATAGAAATCGCGATAATCGGTCTTGCTGCGCATCATCCGCTGATGCTCATCACCGGTGATGCCGGTAAAGACGGGGCTTCGCGTCGGCGGGTTGGCATCGGCCTCGGCAAACAGGCGCGCGAGAAGAGGCGCCACGGGGGCGCTCGAAAGCGTGGTCATTGGGGGTCTCCGATCGGCAAGCGAGGGACTTTCTTGCCTCGACGGAAAATACGACTAGTTCGTCGTTTTCGACAATTCGCATTGGCAGGATAGCTGTATGGCCGGCGCTCGAAACACGCGTGTTTCCTTGCGAAAAGACCCCAAACAAGCGCGCTCCAACCTGCTGGTCGAAGCGGTGCTCGACGCTGCTGTTCAGGTTTTGACGAAGGAAGGCGCGCAGCGATTCACCACCGCGCGCGTCGCCGAGCGCGCCGGCGTGAGCGTCGGCTCGCTCTACCAATATTTTCCCAACAAGGCGGCGATTCTGTTCCGCCTGCAGAGCGACGAATGGCGACGCACTTCGCAGCTGTTGAGGCATATCCTGGAAGATCGGGCGACTTCGCCGGTCGCCCGGCTACGCCGGCTGATCCACGCTTTCATCCAGTCGGAATGCGAGGAAGCTGCGATCCGCACCGCGCTCAGCGATGCCGCGCCGCTCTACCGCGACGCGCCCGAGGCGATCGAAGCGAAGAAGGAGAATGCCCAGATTTTCCGGGCGTTCCTGAGAGAGGCGCTGCCAGACGTTCCCGACGACGCGCGCACGCTCGCCGGGGATCTGATCAAGACGACGCTGAGCGAGGTCGGCAGCAGTTTTTCCGAAACGCCGAGGACAGCACCGGAGATTGCGGCCTGGTCCGCCGCGCTCGCCGACATGCTCTGCGCCTATCTCGAACGGCTGGCTACCGGCATGGCAGGAACGGAAACCGGTCGATCTCGATGAGATCGACCTCGCACGTAGAGCGCCGCCCCCCCGTCATTTCGAATCGGCTATTTCGCGTACCCAGATGTTGCGGAAGCTGATCGGCGCGCTGGCGTCGCCGTGCGCCTGCAGCTTGATCGGCGCGCGGTCGTAGGCCGAATAGCTCGGCTTGCCGATATAGAGCGTTTCGCCGCGCAGCTTGGCGTCGTCCTGCACCAGCACGCCGTTGATGAAGGCGGTGACGTGCGCCGGGGTGGTCACGCTGCCGTCGGGGGCGAAGACCGGCTTGTTCCAGACGACATCGATCGTCTGCCATTCGCCCGGCTTGCGCACCGGATTGGCGAGCGGCGGATATTGCTTGTAGATCGCGCCCGCCTGCCCGTTGACGTATGTGTTGTTCTGATAACTATCGAGAATCTGCAGCTCGTAACCCTTGTCCCCCTTGCCGGTCGAAGCGAGGAACAGTCCGCTGTTGCCGCGCGCCTGGCCCTTGCCGGTGATGTCGGTGGGGATGCGGTATTCGAGGTGGAGCTGATAATTGCCGAATGACTGGCGGGTCTGAATATTCCCGGTGCCCTTCGCCACCGTCACGATGCCGTCGTGCACCGTCCAGCGCGCGGGTGAGCCGTCATCGACCGTCTCCCAATGATCGAGCGCGGTGCCGTCGAACAACTTGATGGCATCGGACGGCGGCGCGGTGCTGCCGAACGGCGCGGGGATCACCACCGGCACGGCGGGAGACCATTGCTCGGTATCTTCGGGCCTGGGTTTCGAATCCTGGGCAAGGCCGACGGTCGGGACGATGAGCAGCAGGGCCGCTGTGCCGAACAGAACAGATTTCATAATTCCCACCCCTTGCGATACGTGCGGTCGAGATAACGATTGGCGTCGGCCGCGTTGGTGATCCGTCCGGCGGCGCCGTCATATTCGATCGGCTGACCGGCGCGCATCGCGACGATGCCGAGCAGCATGGTCTCGGTGAGCGGCACCGCGACGGCGAAGGGCGAGGAAATCCGCTCCTCGCCGCGGATCGCGCGGACCCAGTTCATCTCATGGCCGTGGATGCCGCCCTGGATGCGCGGCAGCGATTGCGGGATCGCCGCGGCGCGCTCGGCGGCGCCGTCGCCGATCAGCACGGGCTTCTCGCCATACGTCTCGTGCATCAGCATGCCCTGGCTGCCGACATAGAGCACACCGCCGTCGGGGTTCATTGTCGCACCGGGCGGCAGCTCGTGGGGTGTCGGCGGCATCAGCCCGCCATCGTACCAGGTCATCCGGATCGGCCCGCCCTTGGCGTTGGCGAACTCGTAATGCGTGACGGTGGCAAGCGGATAGCTGCCGCGCTGGTCGCCCTCGGGAATGCCC
This sequence comes from Sphingomonas sp., assembly GCA_051954515.1. Classification (GTDB taxonomy): domain Bacteria; phylum Pseudomonadota; class Alphaproteobacteria; order Sphingomonadales; family Sphingomonadaceae; genus Sphingomonas. Next base: position 42,423 of record JBQCHQ010000009.1, read on the forward strand.
TGCGGCCGCTCGTTTTCGCCCCAGGCGGAGTGGCGCGTCTCGATCCGCGTCGGCAGCCCCGGCTCGAGCGCCCACACCGGAAAGTCGATGAGGTGAGCGCCCATGTCGCCCAGCGCGCCGCAGCCGAACGGTTGCCAGCCCCGCCAGTTGAAATGCGCGTAGATCGGATTGTAGCCCCAGCCGACCGGCGAGGGCCCCATCCAGACGTCCCAATCGAACCCTGCCGGGGTCGGCACCGCCGCGGGGCGCGCGACGCCCTGCGGCCAGATCGGGCGGTTGGTCCAGACATGCACCTCGCGCACGTCGCCGATCGCACCGCCGCGGATCAGCTCGACCACGCGGCGGCCGTCATCGCCCGAATGGCCCTGATTGCCCATCTGCGTCACGAGCTGCGGATTGTCGTGAGCGAGACCGTTCAGCACGCGGCCTTCGCGCACCGTATAGGTCAGCGGCTTCTGCACATAGACGTGCAAGCCCCGCTCCATCGCCATCTTGGCGGCGACCGCATGGTGCTGGTCGGGCGTGGCGATGACGACCGCGTCGATATCCTTGCGCGTGTCGAACATCCGCCGATAGTCGGCATATTTGTCGGCCTTGTCGTATGCGGCCTTGAGCGCCGCGCGCCGCGCGATCGGCGCGCCCTTGTCGTCAACGAATGACTTGGCGACGTGCGAGAAATCGGGATCGGCGAGGGCGACGATATTCTGGCTGGTGAGCTGCTCCATATTGGCGGCGCCCATGCCGCCGGAACCGATCGACGCGATGTTGACGCGGTCGCTGGGCGCGATCCGGCGCGGGTGGCGCGCGGCGAAGGCCGGGCCGGCGGCGAGTCCCGCGGCGGTGGCGGCGGCTCCCTTGATCCACGAACGCCGATCGATCATCCCACCCCTCCTGTCGCCGATCACGGCGTGCTTTCCCCTCGTCGGTCGAGGGGTTATGAAATCGATCTCATGCTAAAAGGGGGGAATGGGATTGTCTAGGCTGTCCGCCTCAATTCGGAACCTCTAGGGTAAGGCGATGACGACGATCAGAGATGTCGCGACCGCCGCCGGCGTATCGCGCGCCACCGCCGCGCGCGTGCTGTCGAGCCCCGAACTGGTCGCCGAAAAGACGCGGCTGCGCGTGCTCGATGTCGTGCAGCAGCTCGGCTACAGCCGCAATTCGGTCGCGGCCAGCCTGCGCACGACGCGCACCGGGCGCATCATCGTCACCGTGCCCGACATCTCCAACCCCTTCTTCTCGCGAGTCATCCGCGGTGTCGAGGAAGCGGCGCAGGAGGCGGGCTATGCCGTGCTGCTCGGCGACACGCGCAACGAGCGCGAGCGCGAGGAGCAATATGCCGAGATGCTCAACCGCCGCGAGGCCGACGGGATCATCTTCCTCGGCCATCGCCTGCCGACGACGCTCGCCAGGGTGCTCGAGCGCGATGGCGGCCGCGCGCCGATCGTCAACGGCTGCGAGTTCACCCCCTCGCTCGGCGTCTCGAGTGCGCATATCGACAATGCCGGCGCCGCCTGTGAGGTGATGGAGTCGCTCTATGCGATGGGCCACCGCGACGTCGCGCTGATCCTCGGCCCGCAGGACAGCCCGTTGACCCGCGACCGTCTGGTCGGCGCGCAGCGCGCGGCGGAGGACCGCGGCCTGATCGGGCGGCTGATCGTTGAGCATGGCGACTTCTCGGTCGAATCGGGCCGCCGTGCCGCCAATACCTTGCTGTCGCGCGAGCGCCCGCCGACGGCGATCTTCTGCTTCAGCGACGAGATGGCGATCGGCACGCTGGCCGCGGCGCGCTCGGCGCAGATCGCCGTGCCGGAGGCGCTGTCGGTAGTCGGTTTCGACGATATCCAGATGGCGCGCTATGTCGATCCGCCGCTCACCACGGTGCGGCAGCCGATGGCCGAGATCGGCCGCAGGACGGTCGAGCTGCTGCTCGACATCCTCAAGGGGCGCCAGGCCGCCCCCGTCTCGGCGACGCTGCCCCACCGGCTCATCATCCGCCAGAGCGTCGCCGCCGGTCCGCTCGCCCGCCCTGCCGGCTGACCGGCAGAATCAGCTTGCAATGAGATCGGTCTCATGGTTGGTTCGCGCCAACCCGGCTGAGACCGGGTCAGGGGCGGGATCGTCGCGGGCATTTCTCCAAATCGCCCGGATTTCGCCGAGACGAGCGGTCGGGGGATGCTCGGCCGCGGGGACGGGGTGGCTAAGGCGATGGCACAATGGTGAAACTGCGCCTCTCGGTGATGATGTTCGCGCAGTATTTCGCGTGGGGCGTGTGGCTGGTCCCGCTCAGCACCTATATGAGCAAGGGCCTCCATTTCGACACGATCATCGGCACGACCTTCGGGCTGATCGGCATCGCGACGATCCTCTCCACCCTGTTCATCGGCATGGTCGCCGATCGCTTCATCGCGGCCGAGAAGCTGCTCGGCATCCTCTCGCTGGGTGCGGGCGCGGCGCTGTTCTGGGTCTCGACGATCCACAATTCGCCGTCATTGTTCCTGTTCGGCTGCCTGCTCCATTTCCTGTTCTACGCCTCGACCATCCCGCTCGCGACGGCGATCGCCTTCAACGCGATCGACGATACCAGCAAGGAATTCCCCGCGATCCGCGTCTGGGGGACGATCGGCTGGATCGTCGCCGGGCTGCTGGTCGGGGTCATCAGCGGCGCTGCGGAAACCGCACTCCCCATGCAGATGGCGGCGGCGGTCTATCTGCTGCTCGGGGTTTACGCCTTCACGCTGCCCAACACCCCGCCCCGCGCGCGGCACAAGGTGGTCAGCGTCGCGGCGATCTTCGGCCTCGACGTCATCTTCCGCCACCGCGAAGTCGCATTCTGGGTGTTCATCGCCTGCACGCTGGCGCTGATGATCCCCAAGAGCTTCTACGACACCTACGCCAACGCCTTCTTCGCCGACAAGGACCTCCACATGACGCTGTTCGGCGGCCGGCTGGAGGCGACCGGCATCCAGACCGCGGGGCAGATTTTCGAGACCTTCTTCCTCATCAGCCTGCCCTTCCTGCTCGCCCGGCTCGGCATCAAGCGCGTGCTGGTGATCGGCATGGGCGCCTGGGCGGTGCGCTTCCTGCTGTTCGGCTTCGGCTATCACGGCGGCACCGCGATCATGCCGATGCTGCTGCTCGGCATCATCATCCACGGCATCTGCTACGACTTCCTGATCGTGTCGGGGCAGATCTACGTCGATCGCAAGTTCGACCCCGAATCGCGGTCGCGCGCGCAGGCGTTCCTCACCCTCATCACCCAAGGGATCGGCATCGTCGTCGGGTCGAACATCGCCGGCTATGTCTATGGCCTGCACACCGACGCGGCCGGCGGGCATGACTGGCGCGCGATCTGGACGGTGCCGGCGGTGATCGCCTTCGTGACGATGGTGCTGTTCGCGCTCGCCTTCCGCGAGAAGCGGATGGCGCCCGCCGCGGAACCCGGCGCCGTGGCGCCCGCCCAGTCCTGACGGCGCGCGCGGCATGGCTCACCCCATCCTCCGGCTCGGCCTCGTCGGCGGCGGCCCCGGCAGCTTCATCGGCCCGGTGCACCGCATGGCGGCGTGCCTCGACGCGCGCTTCACGCTCGCCGCCGGCGCGTTCAGCCGCGATCTCGTCAAGTCGCAGGCTCAGGCGGAGACATGGGGCCTCTCCCCCGACCGCGCCTATGACGGCATCGAGGCGATGCTCGCCGCCGAGCGCGGGCGCGCCGACGGCATTCAGGCCGTCGCCATCGCCACCCCCAACGCCAGCCATTTCGCGATCGCCAAGGCGGCGCTGGAAGCGGGCCTGCCGGTGATCTGCGACAAGCCGATGACCGCGACGCTCGCCGAGGCCGAGGCGCTCGCCCCAATCGTCGCGGCGAGTGGGCAACCCTTCGTCCTCACCTATACCTACACCGGCTACGCCATGATCCGCGAGGCGCGCGCGCGGATCGCCGCCGGCGCGATCGGCCGCGTGCGCAAGATCGTGGTCGACTATCCGCAAGGCTGGCTGGCGAGCCCGATCGAGGACAGCAACACGCAAGCAAGCTGGCGCACCGACCCCGCGCGCGCTGGGCAGGGCGGCGCGATCGGCGACATCGGCGTCCACGCCTTCCAACTCGCCGAATATGTCGGCGGGCTGCGCGTCGAGGAACTCGTCGCCGATCTGCCGCGCGTGGTGCCTGGCCGACAATTGGATGACGATTGCAACATCCTGCTGCGCTTCGAAGGCCAAGTGCCCGGCGTGCTGACCGCGTCGCAGATCGCCACCGGAGAGCGCAACGGCCTGCGCCTGCGCGTCTATGGCGAGAAGGGCGGACTCGAATGGGATCACGACGCGCCGGGGAACCTCACCTTACGCTGGCCCGACGCATGCAGCGAAATCCTCCATAGCGGCGGTTCCGGGCTGCACGCGACGGCGCAGCGCGCGACACGGCTGCCGAGCGGGCATCCCGAAGGATTCATCGAGGCGTTCGCCACGCTCTACAGCGGCTTTGCCGACGCGATCGCCGGCAACGGCAACGATCTGGACGGGCTGCTGCCCGGCATCACCGACGGCCTGCGATCGATGCGCTTCGTCGATCTCGCTGTGCGCTCGAACGAGGCGCGCGCGTGGCTGCCCTTCCCCGGAGGCGCGGCATGAAGACGATCAAGGGCCCGGGCATTTTCCTCGCGCAGTTCCTCGGCGACGCGGCGCCGTTCGACACGCTCGATCATCTCGCCGAATGGGCGGCCGGTCTCGGCTACAAGGCGGTGCAGATTCCCTGCACGCCGCGCCTGATCGATCTCGAGACCGCCGCCGACAGCCAGGCCTATTGCGACGACCTGCGCGCGCGGCTTGATCGCCACGGGATCGAAGTCAGTGAGCTCTCGACGCATCTGCAGGGCCAGCTCGTCGCGGTGCATCCGGCCTATGACAGCCTGTTCGACGGCTTCGCGGCGGAGGCCGTGCGCGGCAAGCCCGCCGAGCGCCAGGCCTGGGCGGTCGAGCAGGTCAAGCTCGCCGCGCGCGCGAGCCGGCGGCTCGGCCTGTCGGCGCATGCGACCTTCTCGGGCGCGCTCGCCTGGCCCTATGTCTATCCCTGGCCACAGCGCCCTGCCGGGCTGATCGACGAAGCCTTTGCCGAACTCGGCCGGCGCTGGCGCCCGATCCTCGACGCGTTCGAGGAGGAAGGCGTGGACCTCGCCTACGAACTGCATCCCGGCGAGGACCTGCACGACGGCGTCACCTACGAACGCTTCCTCGACGAGGTCGGCGGGCATCCGCGCGCGCGGCTGTTATACGATCCCAGCCATTTCGTGCTGCAACAGCTCGATTACCTCGCCTTTCTCGACATCTATCACGATCGGATCAGCTGCTTCCACGTCAAGGACGCCGAGTTCCGGCCCACCGGCCGATCGGGCGTCTATGGCGGCTATCAGAGCTGGGTCGATCGCCCCGGTCGCTTCCGCTCGCTCGGCGACGGTCAGGTCGATTTCGGCGCGATCTTCTCGAAGATGGCGGCCTATGATTTTGACGGCTGGGCGGTGCTCGAATGGGAATGCGCGCTCAAGCATCCCGAGGACGGCGCCCGCGAAGGCGCACCCTTCATCCGCGACCACATCATTCGCGTGACGCCGCACGCGTTCGACGATTTCGCCGCCAGTGGGATCGACCGCGCCGCCAACCGACGGCTGCTCGGCTTGAGCCCCGAGAGCGACGATGCGAGGGTGCGATGACAGCAGTGCAGGAGAGTATCGGATGAAAATGCTATACGGATCGGCCGCCGCGCTTACCGCGGTCGCCGCGATGATCTGCGTGGCGGCGCCACTGACCGCGCAGGGTCAGGGGCAGGGCGCGCAGACCTTCGCGATGTGCAAGGGCTGCCACACGATCGACAAGGGCGGCCGCAACGGCATCGGCCCCAACCTTTCCGGCCTGTTCGGCCGCGATGCCGGCTCGGTGCCCGGCTACGCTTACTCACCGGCGATGAAGAAATCAGGCATCCACTGGGACGGTGCGTCGCTCGACGCGTTTCTCGCCGCGCCGACCAAGAAGGTGCCCGGCACCAAGATGCCGATCAGCGTGGCGGACCCGGCTAAGCGCGCCGCGCTGATCACCTATCTCAAATCCGCCACGGCCGGCTGAAGAGGAGACGCCGCATGACGCCCACGCGCCGCTCCGTGCTTGCCGTATCGGCGTTCGGGCTGGGTGCGGCGACCGTCGCGCGCGCTGGACGGCCGGGGAGCAACGCCGCTCGTTTCTCGCTCAAATTCGCCCCGCACGAGGGCAGCTTTGCGAGCCGCGGCGGGCTGATCGAACAGATTGCCTTCGCCGCCGATCAGGGCTTCACCGCGTGGGAGGACAACGAGGCCGTCTCGCGCCCGCCCGCGCAAATCGACGCGATGGCGAAGGCGCTGCACCAGCGCGGCATGACGATGGGGGTGCTCGTCGCCAGCATGCCCAAATGGTCGGCGTTCCGCCCGATCCTCGGCGCCGATGACGGCGCCGAGCGCGAGGCGATGCTCGCCGATCTCGGCCGCGCGATCGAGGTCGCCAAGCGCCTCGACGCCACATGGCTGACGGTCGTTACCGGCTTCATGGACCCCAAGGTGCCGATCGACCTGCAGACCGCGCGCGTCATCGAACTGATGCGCCGCGCCGGCGACGTCGCCGTGCGGCACGGTGTCGTCCTGGTGATGGAGCCGCTCAACACGATCACCAACCA
>JBQCHQ010000010.1:0-56359 GCA_051954515.1 Sphingomonas sp.
GGTCCCAAGGGTTTGGCTGTTCGCCAATTAAAGTGGTACGTGAGCTGGGTTCAGAACGTCGCGAGACAGTTTGGTCCCTATCTGCCGTGGGCGTCGAAATTTGAGAGGAGTTGACCCTAGTACGAGAGGACCGGGTTGAACGTACCTCTGGTGTACCTGTCGTCGTGCCAACGGCGCAGCAGGGTAGCTATGTACGGACGGGATAACCGCTGAAAGCATCTAAGCGGGAAGCCTCCCTCGAGATAAGATTTCACAGGACGGTCGGAGACCACGACCTTGATAGATCGGATGTAGAAGTGCGGTAACGCATGGAGCTAACCGATACTAATTGTCCTATTCGCGCTTGATGAGTCCCACCATCAATGACAGCCCTGGATATCCAGGCTGTCGGATGGGAAGTTCATTCGGCCAGAAACGCCAAAACACCGTTCGCCCTGAGCTTGTCGAAGGGCGATTTGGAAAAGGTGCATCGATTTAAGAACGTGTTTCTCACACACCGGCTTCATTGCCTGGTGGCTATAGCGTCAGTGCTACACCCGATCCCATCCCGAACTCGGCCGTGAAACCTGACTGCGCCGATGGTACTATCGCTCAAGCGATGGAAGAGTAGGTCGTCGCCAGGCATTGCAGCCGGTGTGCGAGGTGCACGTTTCAACAGAACCCATTCACAGTTTCTTCTTCGTCCCGCGTCGAGTTCGTCTCCGCCGGACGGCGTTGGCTTGGCGCGGGGTGGAGCAGCCCGGTAGCTCGTCAGGCTCATAACCTGAAGGTCGCAGGTTCAAATCCTGCCCCCGCAACCAACGCAAAGCTCAGCGCGGCGCAGCCGCGCGCCAAGCTTTGCGTTGCCCCCGCGAAAGCGGGGACCCAGAGCCGCAATTCCCAATCTCTGATGCTGGGAGCCATTCGCTGCCCTTTGCCATTCGGGCTGAGCCTCTCGACGCCTCCCGTGCCGCGAGATCGCCCTTCGACAAGCTCAGGGCGAACGGCGGTGGCTCGACTATATGCGGCGATGATCTACTAACCGGGATCGTTCCGCCGCGATCGGCTTTGTCATCACATGCGGATCGCGACCTACAACGTGAACGGCGTCAACGGCCGCTTGCCCGTGCTGCTGCGCTGGCTGGAGGAAGAGCAGCCCGACATCGTATGCCTTCAGGAATTGAAGGCCCCCGACGAGCGTTTCCCCGAAACGGCGATCCGCGCCGCCGGCTACGATGCGATCTGGCACGGCCAGAAGAGCTACAACGGCGTCGCCATCCTCAGCCGCGTCGGCGCGATCCACGAGACCCGCCGCGGCTTGCCCGGCGATCCCGACGACAGCCACAGCCGCTATATCGAAGCCGCGGTCAACGGCCTGCTGATCGCCGGCCTGTATCTTCCCAACGGCAATCCGCGGCCCGGGCCCAAATTTGACTATAAATTGCGCTGGTTCGATCGCCTCATCGCCCACGCCGCCGAGCTGATCGCGAGCGGCCATCCGGTGGTGCTCGCCGGCGATTTCAACGTGATGCCCACTGAGCAGGACGTCTATAAGCCCGAACGCTGGATCGACGATGCGCTGTTCGCGCCCGAGGTCCGCGACGCCTATTTCCGTCTGCTCGACCAGGGCTGGACCGACGCGCTGCGCGCGCTTCACCCCGAGGAGACGATCTACACCTTCTGGAAATTCTTCCGCAACGCCTTCGCGCGCGACGCCGGCCTGCGCATCGACCACCTGCTGCTGAGCCCGTCGCTCGCGCCGCGCCTGGTCCGTGCCCAAGTCGATCGCGACGTTCGCGGCTGGGAGAAGACCAGCGATCACGCGCCGGTCTGGATCGAGCTGGAGGACGGCTGAGCCAATGCCGCGCAAGCAAAAACTCAAGGTCTATCGCACGCCGATCGGCTTCCACGACGCCTATGTCGCCGCGCCGAGCCAGAAGGCGGCGCTTAAGGCCTGGGGCAGTGACGCCGATCTGTTCGCGCGCGGTGTTGCGGAGGTGGTCACCGATCCCGAACTTACCCCCGAACCGCTCGCCAGGCCCGGTGAAGTCATCAAGCGCTCGCGCGGCACCGCGGCCGAGCAGATCGCCGCGTTGCCGGCCGAGCGGAAGCGTCGCAAGACGGAGGCGTCGCCCGAAGAAAAGCCGCCGGCACGCCAAGCGAAGCCTCACCGAACGCCGCGGCCCGATCGCGCGCCGGTCGAGGAGGCCGAGCGCGCCCTCGAAGCCGCGCGCGAGCGCCACCGCGGCGAGGAGCGCGCGCTCGCAAAAGAGGCCGCCGCGCTCGATCGCCGCCGTCGCGCGCTCGAGAAGGAGCAGCGCGACGAAATCGCTCGCCTGGAAAAGGCGCACGACCGCATGCTGCACCAATATGAAGCAGCGGTGCGGCGCTGGCGCGGGTGAGCCCGCCTAGCCGACGCGATCCCAGATCTGCGTCTTGCAGACAAATGCGATACAGCCCTTGACCTGCAGGTTTCCGTCGTCGCCAACCGACACCACCGATCGATAGCTTTTGCCGTGGACCGGATCGTAAATCTGGCCGCGCCATTCGTCGCCGTCGCGATCGAGGCTGCTCAGGATGGTGATGCCGATGATCGATCGGCCGCGAAGCGCCGGATCGGGATTATTGAGATCATGGCTCTTGCGGTAGGGCAAGGGCTTCAGAATCTTGGTGATCTTGCCGCACAGATGCGCGCCGCACGGCGCGATATGGACCAGTGCCTTCTCATTTTGCAGGCGCCAGGTTCCCGCGATATCGGCCCGGCCTTGCGGGGGTGCCGCGAGCGCGAGGGCGAGGGCGAGGATCGACATGGCGACTCCTTTGGTGGTTGTGGACTTGTTAGAGAGTTAGAGCGATTATCGCAGTTGCGGATGAACCGGCAATGACGCGCGCGGTGGCAAGGGAACGCCCGCCTGCACGCCCGTCTCGTTCCGCGCGATCGCTGAGGAGAATGCCGGATCATGGCCAAGACGAACGCCAAACTGCCCAAAAAGATCGCCGGGGTCAAAATCCCCAAGAAATTGCGCAAATCGGGCAACAAGTTGATTGAGGTGGCGAATACGACCGCGGGCCGCGAATTGCTCGCGGCGGGATTGGTCGCCGCGGGCACCGCGCTCGCCAGGGCGCAGAAGCGGCGCCCTCCGATCGAGGCAGCGACTGCGGAACCCGAGATCGACCCCGCCGAGCGCGGCGCGCAAATGGCCGGCCAGATCGGTGCAGCGATGGGGGCCGCGGCCAATGCCGCGCTCGATCGGCTGTTCGGGACCGAAGGCGCCGCCAAAGCCGGCGATGCGCCGTCACCCGCGGGCAAACGCACGCACTGACAACGGGCCTTTTTGAGGGGTTGCGTGCATTCGCGCATGGTTGCCGCCGCGCGCCCGCCGAAACCACGGATGAACCGCCGGTCCAGCACTGGTTCAGTCATGGCGCCTTATCGTGACCCCATGACTGGACACTCCCCTCTCGGCAAAAAGGATGGGGCGATACGCCGGTTTCGGATCGGCAGCTGCTCCGCTTTTGCTCTTGCCGTCGCGGCGACATTGGCGGCATGCCACCCTCAACAGAACCAGGCGGTGCAGCCAGGCAACGATCTCGCCCTCGCCAATGGGGCGGCCTTGCCGCCGCTTCCCGATGCCGTACCGATGAGCGATGCGCCCACCGCATCGGTCGCGGATGCGCCAGCCGCAAGCGCACTGCCTGCCGCGCGCCCGATTGCGGTAGCCGCGCCAGCGGGCGGCGCCGATTACGCCTATGCCGATCGCGCCGCGGCCTTCGATCAAGTGATGGGAGAGGCTCCGCCCGATTATGCCTTCGACTATGACGATGGCGTCGAGCCCTGGGCATGGCAGAGCGGCGACGGCTACGAAGCCTTCGCCGAACCGATCGATGGCGGCTATCGCACCTATTATTACGAGCCCGGCGACGATTATCCCTATTATATCCGCGATCCCGATTACGGTTATGCTTATGCCGACGGCGCGCTGGTTGCGGTCTATGGCGGCGGTGGCCGCTTGCTCGCGCTGCAGCAGGCGCGTGCCGAGCGGATCGCCGCGGCGCGTTATTATGCCCGCGCCCGAGCGCTCTATCGGGCATCGCGCGAGCGGCGCCATCGAGGCGTGTCGGCGCCGCAATGGGATCATCGCCGCGATGCGATCGAGCGCGCTCGCCGCGACGATTGGCGCCGCGACGCCGCCCGCCGCCGCGCGGTCGAGCAGCAGACCGGGCACTGGCGCGCCGAACAGCGCGCGCGCCAGCAGGCAACCGTGCGCTACGCCGATTGGCGCCGCGGCGGTGAGCGGGGCACGCCGCCCAATCTCTACGCGCGCGCCAGTGCCGAGCGCGCCGCCCAGCAGCAGCGTCTCGCCGCCAGCCGCGATCGCGCTGATCAGCAGCGTCGCCAGCAGCAGATTGCGCAAGCGAGGAACGATCAGCGCCAGCGCGCCGAGGCGGCGCGTCATCAGCAGGTCGAAGGCCAGGGTCAGGTGGCGCAGCACATACAGCAACAACACCGCGACCAGACCGATCGCGCTCGCCAGCTTCAGGCGCATGCTGCGCAGCAGCGGCAGGCGCAGCAGGTCGCGCAGCGCCAGCATAACCAGGCCGCCGAGCGCCTGCGTCAGCAACGAACGGCACAGGCCCGTCAGCAGGCATTGAAACGCCAGAACGACCAGCGCCATGCAATGGCGGCGCGCCAGCATCAGCAGGCAGTACGCGTCCAGGCGCAGCGGCGCGCGCGTGAGGACAGCGTTCGCATCAAGACGCGCGAGCAAGCTTCGGCGCGTGTTCGACAGGCGCAGGCTCACGCGCACGCCCAGCAACAGGCGGTGCATCGGGCCGCCGCGCGACAGGCCGCGTCCAGCCGAGCCGCGGTCAGGCAAGCGCAGGCTCACCAAGCGCGGGTGCGTCAGGCCGAGGCGCGTCGTGCGACGATGCGGCAGGCCCAGGTCCGCCAGGCGCAAGGTCATCAAGCCGAGGCCCGCGCAAACCAGGCGCAAGCGCGCCAGGCTGCGCAGGCTCGTGCGCAAGCCGCATCGCAGGCGCGTCAGCAAGCGGCGCAGCAGGCCCGCCAACGCGCCGCCCAAGCGCGCGCGCAGGCGCATGCCCGCGCCGCGCCCCCGCGCCCCGCTTTCCACCAGCCCCGACCCGCCAAGCGGCAGCCGGCGAGGCACGCCGCCGGCTGAGGCGCCCACAGGAGCGCCCCGCCGCGACGGGCTCCCGTCTCCCAAGCGACGGGGGCCCGTTTCGCGTCTGCTCATGTTGCGACACGCTTCGGCTGTGCTATGCCTCGCTCCATTCAGCTATTTTCGGGGGTTTTCTGCCGATGCGCGCTCTTCTCGCCGCCTTTCTCGCCGCCACTGCCACGCCCGCGCTTGCGGCTTCGGTGCACAGTTACGCCGGCCTCGCTCTGTCACCCGACGGCAAGACGATTGCGACGATCGAGAGCAGCGGTGACGGCCATGAGTCGATCGTCGAACGCTCAGCCGCGAACGGCCGCATCGTCGCCACGCTCGATCCGTGTCAGGATTGCGATTATTCGGATCTGACCTTCGCGCCCGACGGCAGCCTGGCTTTCCTCGCCAAGAACGACAAGACGCTGACGCTGCAGACGGCGCACGGCAACCAGTTCCACACCGTGGCGACGATTGCCGGCATCGCCTCTGCGCCGCGCTTTTCGCCCGACGGCAAGCGCATCGCCTTGCTGGTGACGCTGGGCGCGCAGAAACAGGCCGGGGCGACGCAGCCCGGCGTCCGCCTCGTCGGCGAGATCGGCGAGCATAATGACGAGCGCCGCATCGCGGTGTTCGACGTCGCGAGCAGTGCCGCCGCCGATGCGGTCAAGCCGGTCTCGCCCGAGGGCCGCTACATCTACGAATATGACTGGACGCCCGATGGCAAGGGCTTCGTCGTCACCTCGGCGCTCGGCAATGGCGACGACAATTGGTGGGTGGCGACGCTCGACGCGGTCGATGCGACGACCGGCGCGGTCCGCCAGATCGCCAAACCGACGACGCAGCTCAATTTCCCGCGCGTCTCGCCCGACGGCAAGAGCGTCGCCTATATCGGCGGACTGATGAGCGATTTCGGCTCGGTCGGCGGTGACGTCTATACCGTGCCCTTCGCCGGCGGCACCCCGACCGACATCACCAAGGGATCGAAGACCACCAACACCTCGCTGTTCTGGCTCAAGGACGGGCTCCATACCACAGCGCTAGCGGGCGACACGATGGAAGTGACCGCGCTGTCCGAAAGCGGCACCGCCAAGCCGCTGTGGCGGCGCGTGGCGAGCCTTTCGGCGGGCGACGGCCGCGTCGCGTTCAGCGCCGACGGCAAGGCGATCGCCACCGTCGCGCAGGATTTCGAGCACGCGCCGGCGATCTTTGCCGGCTCGACCACCGCGCCGCGCAAGATCACGCATGACAACGATTCGATTCCTCCCGCGGTCAAGGCGCAGAGCATCACCTGGACCAACGAGGGCTACACCATCCAGGGCTGGCTGCTCTCGCCGCGCGACGCCGATCCCAAGGCCAAGGCGCCGATGATAACGGTGGTCCATGGCGGCCCTGCGGCGGCGAGCATGCCCTATTTCCAGACCAGCGGGAGCTATGTCGCGGCGATCAAGGCGGGTTATTACCTCTTCCTGCCCAATCCGCGCGGCAGCTACGGCCAGGGCGAGGCGTTCACTGAAGCCAACAAGCGCGATTTCGGCGGCGGCGACTTGCGCGACATCCTCGCCGGCATCACTGCGGTCGAGAAGGTCGCGCCGGTCGACGACGCGCGGCTCGGCCTCACCGGCGGCAGCTATGGCGGCTTCATGGCGATGTTCGCCAACACTCAGACCAACCGCTTCAAGGCGATCGTCGCCGGCGCGGGCCTGTCGAACTGGATCAGCTATTACGGCACCAACGGCATCGACCAATGGATGCTGCCGTTCTTCGGCAAGACGATGTACGACGATCCCGATGCCTACAACAAGGTGTCGGCGGTGAATTTCGCCAAGCAGGCGCATACGCCGACCTTCATCTATGTCGGCGAGCGCGACATCGAGGTGCCGCCCACCCAGTCGATCGAATGGTGGCATGCGCTCAAGGACATGGGCGTGCCGGTCAGCCTCGTCATCTATCCCGGTGAAGGCCACGGGATCCGCGATCCCGAGCATCGCGCCGACGTCGAGAAGCGCACGATCGCCTGGTTCGACAAATATCTGAAGAAGTAGGGCGCTTGCCCGATCCGCAGCAAATCGGCCCAGTGGCCGGTAAACGGGGTTGACACATCCATAACCCAATGGTTATCAGACAATCGATAGCCACGGGGTTATGGATTCGATGCCTGCCGCTCCCGATCATCTCTTCCGATCGCTCGCCGATCCCACGCGCCGCGCGCTTTTCGAGCGGCTGTGCCGCGACGGCGAACAGACGGTCGGCGCGCTGACCGCCGGCGCCGGCGTCTCGCAACCGGCCGTCTCGAAGCATCTCGGGGTGTTGAAGCGCGCCGGGCTCGTGCGCGACCGCCACGCCGGCCGGCAGACGCATTACCGCGCCGATGTCGCGGCACTCGCCCCGCTCGCCGATTGGACCAGCGAGATGACCGCATTCTGGGAGCGCCGGTTCGACGATCTCGACGATTTGCTGAAGAGGATGGACCAATGAACGAAGCTGCCGCTCAAACCCGCACCGTCACCGTCGAGCGCACCTTCGCGCACCCGCCCGAGCGGCTCTGGCGCGCGCTCACCCAGCCGCATCTGCTCGAGGAATGGCTGATGAAAAGCGATTTCGCGCCCGAGCCTGGACGCCGCTTCGATTTTCGCGCCGATTGGGGTTCGGTCGATTGCCAGGTCGTAGAGGTCGAGCCGCAGACCAGGCTCTCCTACACCTGGGCAGCGCATGGGCTCGAGAGCGTCGTCGTGTGGACGCTGGTGCCGGTCGTCGACGGCACGCTGCTGCGGATGGAGCAATCGGGCTTTCGCGCCGATCAGGAGCAGGCCTATCAGGGCGCCAGGTTCGGCTGGCAGCGCTTCTTCGGCAATCTCGAGCAACTGCTGGCGCGCGCCGGCACGGCCCAGGAAGGATGATCCCGATGGCCAGCAGCACTCCATCGCCCTCGCAGCTGATCGATCAGCGGATCGCCGAGCTTTCCGATTGGCGCGGCGAGATGCTCGCGCGGCTGCGCGGGGTGATCCTCGCGGCCGAGCCAGGCATCGTCGAGGAATGGAAATGGCGCGGCGTGCCGACCTGGTACAAGAACGGCATGATCTGCACCGGCGAGACCTACAAGGCCACGGTCAAGCTGACCTTCGCCAAGGGCGCCGCGCTCGACGATCCCGCCGGGCTGTTCAATTCGAGCCTCGACGGCAATGTTCGCCGCGCGATCGACTTTCATGAAGGCGACACGGTCGACGAGGCGGCACTGACCGCACTGATCCGCGCCGCGATTGCGCTCAACGGTTCGGGCAAGCGCCGTTAGCAGCTCAGCGGAGCGGCTGGCCGCTGTCCTTCCAGCGATCGAGCACTTGCGATTGCGGCAGCGCATCGCCCGCAGGCGCCGCGGCCTTGAGCGCGCCGCTTTCGGCATAAGCCGGCTGGATCATGGCGATCGCCGTCGGCTCGGCTTTCATCACCGGCATAGCGGGTGACGCGGTTGCAGCACTCGCTGCCGCGGCGAGCGTTACCGGCGCGCCAGCCATCTCACGCGGCAGCGCGCGCGGATGCGGCCCGGGCAGCGGCTCGCCGCCACGATAAACCTGATCGAATGCCGCGGGCGTTCCCCAATAGCCCGCCCAGCGATGGAAGAGGTGCGCGCCGATCGCATCGGTCATGATGAGCTGGCGGTTCCACGCCGGGGTGACGGCATAGGTATGGTAATGCGTGGCAAGGCCGACCGGCGCGAAGACGTAGCCGCCGAGCGCCGCCGCGGCGATCCGCAACGCTTTGTCCCACGCCACACGTTGCGGCGGGCGCGCCATCGCGCCGTCGCAGGCGAAGCTGAACTGGCAGCCGCTGGCGCGCTCGGAGCCCTGATAGACCACGCCGCACACCGTGTCGGGGAAGGCCGGGTGCATCACTCGATTGAGCACGACCTGCGCGACCGCGCGCTGGCCGTCGACGGATTCGGAAGCAGCTTCGTAATAAACAGCGCTCGCCAGGCATTGCAGCGCGCGGCCGCGATCGGCGGCGCTTGCCGCGGCCATCGAGAAAGCGCGCGCCGGATGTACCGTGCCGTCATCGACATCGAACCGAGCGCTCGCCGGCACAGGCAAGTCGGGCAACGCGGCGGTGCCGGTGGCGCCCGCGGCGGGCGCGGCATCGTCATCGATCGCGTAGAAATAGGCGGCGCCGGGGAAATGGTCCTCGGTCTCATAGCCGCTGGGCGGTGCGCTTGCCGACACAGTGGCAGCGCTTGCCGTGATCGCGCGCAGCGCGGCATGCGCCGAGACGCCGAGGCAGACGAGCGCGAGCCCCATCACGAGCGCCGGTTCGCCAAGAGGGCGGGAAGGAAAGCGGGCGATCATCGCCCAGCCACATACGACAGCTGCGCGCGCGGTTTTAGCGCCGATTTTCGCGTGTCCGGGGCTGGGACAGACTGGCCGTTCGCTAACGAAGGATCAGCCGCGCCGCCTTTTGCCGCGCGTGGCGTAGAGCATCGCCGCGCCCAGCGCGGCGGAGCCGATGCCGAACCCGATCGTCGCCAGCGGCCAACGATTGCTCTTGGCCTTGCCCGGCTCGGCGGTATCGGCCGCGCCCTCGCGGCAGCGCCGGGCGTCGTGCGCGGCGGCGGTGATCTCGTTCAGCGGCGTGTCGGTGGCGTCACTCAAGATACTGTCCCGATTCTAGTGGCCTGAAATCAACGCACGGAGCTTGCGGCATATCCGTCGCGAAAGTCACGCGCGAATTGCGCAAGCCGGCTTTCGGCGATTGCAGCGCGCAGATCGGCCATCAACGTCTCGTAGAACCAGATATTGTGCTCCGTCATCAGCATCGCGCCGAGGATTTCGCCGGCGCGCACGAGATGGTGGAGATAGGCGCGGCTCCACGTCGCGCAGACCGGGCAGGGACAGGCTGGATCGAGCGGGCCGGTGTCCTCGCCGAACTTCGCGTTGCGGATATTGATCGGGCCGACGCGGGTGAAGGCCTGGCCGGTGCGCCCGGATCGTGTCGGCAGCACGCAATCGAACATGTCGATGCCGCGCTCGACCGCGCCGACGATATCGTCGGGCTTGCCGACGCCCATCAGATAACGCGGCTTGTCGGCGGGAAGCTGGCCCGGCGCGTAATCGAGGCAGGCGAACATCGCCTCCTGTCCCTCACCGACCGCGAGCCCGCCGACCGCATAGCCGTCGAAGCCGATATCGACCAGCGCGTCGGCCGATTCCTTGCGCAGTCCCTCGTCGAGCGCGCCTTGCTGGATGCCGAAGATTGCGTTGTGTTCGGCATGCGCGCCGCCGGCATCGAACGCGGTGCGGCTGCGCTTGGCCCAGCGCATCGATCGCTCCATCGCCGCCGCCTGCACCTCGCGGGTCGAGGTGGTCGGCACCAGCTCGTCGAACGCCATGACGATGTTCGAGCCGAGCAATCGCTGGATCTCGATCGACCGTTCGGGGCTGAGCATATGCCGCGCGCCGTCGAGATGCGACTTGAACGAAACGCCCTCTTCCGAACGCCTGGTGAGATCGGCGAGGCTCATCACCTGATAGCCGCCCGAATCGGTCAGGATCGGCCGCTCCCAGCCCATCAAGCAGTGCAGCCCGCCCAGCCGATGGACGCGTTCGGCAGTCGGCCGAAGCATCAGATGATAGGTATTGCCGAGGATGATGTCCGCGCCAGCCGCGGCGATATCGCCGGGCTTCATCGCCTTGACCGTCGCGGCGGTGCCGACCGGCATGAACGCCGGCGTGCGGATCGTGCCCCGCTCCATCACGATCGCGCCGGTGCGCGCGCGGCCGTCCGTGGCGGTGATGGTGAAGGCGAAGCGAGTCATCGCGGGCGGCTTAGGCGGAGTGTCGGCAAACGGCAATTGCGATGCCTTTGCGCACGCTCCTCAATAATGCTGCCCTCGACTCACCATTCTCGGAACAGGCGAGGCGATCTTTCCATGCCCTCACCGGGACTCGATCCGGTCTGAAGGGAGGGTCGCTTTCATTGCTGCATATGACATTGTTGCCGGCAGCATGAAGCCGGACCGGAAGCGATCGCCTCCGGTCCGGCATCCATTACCACTACTTTGCGTCGACCTTTTCGGCCTTCTTGCCGCCGCCCTTCCGCGGCTTCTTCGGCGCGGCCGGCACGATCTCGAAGGCGGGCGCGCCGTCCTTCAGCTTGACGTTCACTTCGCCGCCATGGACCAGCTTGCCGAACAGCAATTCCTCGGCGAGCGGCTGCTTGATCTTTTCCTGGATCAGCCGCCCCATCGGCCGCGCGCCATAGAGCTTGTCATAGCCCTTCTCGGTGAGCCACGCCTTGGCTCCATCATCCAGCTGGATATGCACTTGGCGATCCGCCAACTGCAGCTCCAGTTGCAGGATGAACTTGTCGACCACGCGGACGACCACCTCGGGCGGCAGATAGCCGAACGGCACGATCGCATCGAGGCGGTTGCGGAACTCGGGCGTGAACATCTTCTTCACCGCCTCTTCGTCCTCGCCCTCGCGGCTCGACACGCCGAAGCCGAGCGCCTCGCGCGCCATGTCCGACGCGCCGGCGTTGGTCGTCATGATGAGGATGGTGTTCCGGAAATCGACCGTCTTGCCGTGGTGATCGGTGAGCTTGCCGTTGTCCATCACCTGCAACAGGATGTTGAACAGGTCCGGATGCGCCTTCTCGATCTCGTCGAGCAGCAGCACCGAATGCGGGTTCTGATCGACCGCGTCGGTGAGCAGCCCGCCCTGGTCGTAGCCGACATAGCCCGGAGGCGCGCCGATCAGGCGGCTCACCGAATGGCGCTCCATATATTCGCTCATGTCGAAGCGCTGGAGCGGGATGCCCATGATCGAGGCGAGCTGGCGCGCGACCTCGGTCTTGCCGACGCCGGTGGGGCCGGTGAACAGGTAGTTACCGATCGGCTTGTCGGGATCGCGCAGCCCCGCGCGGCTGAGCTTAATCGCGCTGGCGAGCTTCTCGATCGCCTCGTTCTGCCCGAACACAACCCTTTTCAGATCGGTCTCGAGGCTTTCGAGCGCCTTCTTGTCGTCGGTGCTGACGCTCTTGGGCGGAATGCGCGCCATCGTCGCGATCACCGCCTCGATCTCCTTCGGGGTGATCGTCTTGCGGCGCTTCGACGGCGCCACCAGCATCTGCATCGCGCCGACCTCGTCGATCACGTCGATCGCCTTGTCGGGGAGCTTGCGGTCGTTGATGTAGCGGGCCGATAGTTCAACGGCGCTTTTGAGCGCATCGGGCGTGTACTTGACCGAATGGTGCTCCTCGAAGGCGCTGCGCAGGCCGGCGAGGATCTTGATCGTGTCCTCGACCGTCGGCTCGTTGACGTCGATCTTCTGGAAGCGGCGCAGCAGCGCCCGGTCCTTCTCGAAATGGTTGCGGAATTCCTTGTAGGTGGTCGAGCCGATGCAGCGGATCGTCCCGCCTGACAGCGCGGGCTTGAGCAGGTTCGAGGCGTCCATCGCCCCGCCCGAGGTCGCACCGGCGCCGATCACCGTGTGAATCTCGTCGATGAACAGGATCGCATGCGGCAGCTTCTCGAGCTCCGACACCACCGCCTTCAGCCGCTCCTCGAAATCGCCGCGATAGCGCGTGCCGGCGAGCAGCGCGCCCATGTCGAGCGAATAGATCACCGCTTCTTTCAGGACCTCGGGAACGTCGCCCTCGACGATCTTGCGCGCCAGTCCCTCGGCGATCGCCGTCTTGCCGACGCCGGGATCGCCCACGTAGAGCGGGTTGTTCTTCGACCGGCGGCAGAGAATCTGCACCGTCCGATCGACCTCGGGCCCGCGCCCGATCAGCGGATCGACCTTGCCGTTCTTCGCCTTCTCGTTGAGGTCGATGGTGAACTGCTTGAGCGCGCTCTCGCTCTTGCCCTTCTCGGACTTCGCGGACGTCTTCTCGTCCTCGGCGCCCTTGACCTCGCGCGCTTCGGCGGGCGCACCGCCCTTGCCGACGCCGTGGCTGATGAAGCTCACCGCGTCCAATCGGCTCATGTCCTGCTGCTGCAGGAAATAGACGGCATAGGATTCGCGTTCGGAGAACAGCGCGACCAGCACGTTGGCGCCGGTCACTTCGTCGCGGCCCGACGACTGGACGTGCAGGATCGCGCGCTGGACGACGCGCTGGAAGCCCGAAGTGGGCGAGGGATCGGTCGCGGCATCAACCTTCAAGGCGTCGAGCTCGGTATCGAGATAATGCGCGACGGTGGCCTTCAAGTCGCCGAGATCGACATTGCACGCGTCCATCACCTTGGAGGCGTGCTCGTCGTCGATCAGCGCGAGCAGCAGATGCTCGAGCGTGGCATATTCGTGGCGCCGGGTGGACGCGGCTTCGAGCGCCTTGTGCAGCGTGGTCTCGAGCGCGGAGGCGAAGGATGGCATTACGGTTTCACTCCTTGGGGCCGCAAAGACCCGCGGCCCTTTCCCACAATGTCGGGTGTCGGGCCGCGCGCATCAAGCACTGGCCGTCCGCACCGTTCGTGTCGGCCTCGAAGGGCCGGCGCGAGGGTGCGGTTCGCGCTCATCGCTTGAATAGAGCGTCGGCGCTTGCGCGATGGTTAACGGCGCGGTCCTTGTGCCGCTTCACGCGTTCGATTTCGGCTTCGAGATCGGCGATGCGCTGGTCGAGCTCCGCCACCGACATCGGATCGAGGTCCTGCCGGGCGATGAGCGCTACCGGATCGTCGGCGCGGCGCGGGAGATTCTCGTCGGAATCCATGGCGAGAAGCGTTGACCGCCAGCCCGGCGATGTCAATAAGGCGCCGGGATTTGGGGGGACCTATGCACGCGTTGCCTGACGTCATGATGGCGCTCGATCCAGCCGCGCCGGGCGGGCCCGAAGTGCTGGTGCCGGTCGAACGGCCGGTGCCGCGCCCGGGTGCCGGCGAGGTGCTGATCCGAGTCGCCGCCGCCGGGGTCAACCGCCCCGACGTGCTGCAGCGCAAGGGCGCCTATCCGCCGCCGCCCGGCGCACCGTCGATTCCTGGCCTCGAAATCGCTGGCGAGATCGTAGCTGTCGGCGAAGGAGTCGATGCTGCCGGGATCGGGCAGAAGGTCTGCGCGCTGATCGCCGGCGGCGGCTATGCCGAATACGCCGTCGCGCCCGCTGGCCAGTGCCTGCCGATCCCCGACGCGCTGAGCATGGTCGAGGCGGCAGCGATGCCCGAAACGCTGTTCACCGTCTGGATCAACCTGTTCGAGCGCGCTTACGTGGCCGACGGCGATACCGTGCTGGTCCATGGCGGCACGTCGGGTATCGGCACGATGGCGATCAAGCTCGCCAAGCTCTTCGGCCTGACGATCATCGTGACGGCGGGCAGCGACGAAAAATGCGCGGCGGCGCGCGCCCTGGGGGCGGATCATGCGATCAATTACAAGACGCAGGATTTTGTCGAAGCGGTGAAGGGCATCACCGGCGGCAAGGGTGTCGCCGCCGTTCTCGACATGGTCGGCGGCGATTACGTGCCGCGCAACCTCGCCTGCCTCGCCGAGGACGGCCGCCACGTCTCGATCGCCGTCCAACGCGGCGCCGAGGCGACGATCCCGATCGCCACGGTGATGCGCCGCCGCCTGACGTTCACCGGTTCGACGCTGCGCCCCCGCGATACCGTATTCAAGAGCCTCGTCGCCGACGAACTCGCCCGCACGGTCTGGCCATTCGTCGAACAGGGCCGTCTCAAGCCCGAGATCGACGCCACCTTCCCGCTGTCGCAAGCAGCCGAAGCCCACCGCCGAATGGAATCGGGCGACCATATCGGCAAAATCGTCCTGACGATGGGGTGAGGCGAGTGATCGCCCAACCCTTCGTCATCCCCGCGAAAGCGGGGACCCATCTCCTGCGGCGTCCACCGGCGGAACGGCGATGACCGGCGGCTACCTTTACATCCTCACCAACCGCAAACGCGGCGCGCTCTACACTGGCGTCTCTGCCAATATCGCCGCCCGCATGATGCAGCACAAGGCCGGAGAGGGCAGCACATTCTGCCGCGACTATGGCATCGACAAGCTGGTCTATCTCGAGCCCGCGGAGCGCATCGAAGACGCGATCGCTCGCGAAAAGGCGATCAAGAAATGGCGGCGCGCATGGAAAATCGCGCTGATCGAGAAGGTGAATCCCGACTGGCGCGACTTGTTCTTCGACCTCAACCGCTAACGTCATTCCCGCGAAAGCGGGAACCCATCTCCCAACCGTTGCGCATGGGCGAACCCGCAGGAGATGGGTCCCCGCTTTCGCGGGGATGACGGAGATGGTCAGCTAGCCAGTCCCCGCATTGCCGCTGCTGTGATCGTGAGGCTCCGCTTCCTCGCTTCATGGTCGTAGATCGCGCTGGCGATCATCAGCTCGTCGGCCTGCGTCCGCTCGACGAACGCCGCGATTTCCCGCGCGATCGTCTCGGGCGCGCCGGTCGCCGAGCAGCTCAGCACATGGTCGACGATCGCCGCGCCTTGTGGCCCCAGCCCCGCGCGATAGCCTTCGACCGGCGGCGGCAGCTGGCGCGGATTGCCCGTCCTGAGCGCCACGAACGCCTGCTGCTGCGAGCTCGCCAGCAGCTCGGCCTCGGCGTCGCTATCGGCGGCGAACACGTTGAACCCGCACATCACATAGGGCCGCTCCAGCTGCGCCGACGGCCGGAAATCGCGCCGATAGATCGCCAGCGCCTGATCGAGCGCATCAGGCGCGAAGTGAGAGGCGAAGGCATAGGGCAGCCCCAAAGCGGCGGCGAGCTGCGCCCCGAACAGGCTCGACCCCAAGATCCACAGCGGCACTTTCGCCCCCGCGCCCGGCGTCGCGCGAATGCCGGTTTGCCCATCATCGGCGAAATAGCTCTGCAGCTCGATCACGTCCTGCGGGAAGGCGTTGGGATCGCTGTCGAGCGTCCGCCGCAGCGCGCGTGCGACGCGCTGGTCCGATCCCGGCGCGCGGCCGAGGCCGAGGTCGATCCGGCCGGGGAACAGCGCCTCCAGCGTGCCGAACTGCTCGGCGATGACAAGCGGCGCATGATTGGGCAGCATGATCCCGCCTGCACCGACCCGGATCATCGTCGTCGCGGCGGCGACATGCCCGATCACCACCGCGGTCGCGGCGCTGGCGATGCCCGCCATGCCGTGATGCTCCGCGCACCAATAGCGGCGATAGCCCTGCGCCTCGGCGTGGCGCGCGAGATCGGCGGCATTGGCGAGCGCCTGGGCAACGCTGCCGCCTTCGACGACGGGGGCGAGATCGAGCAGGGAATAAGCTGTCATGCGCCGCAAGATGGGGAGAAATGCCCGCAGCGGAAGGGGATCGGCCCGATTTCAGCGGCGGCTATCACCCACTTGCGGACGCTCAATCCTCCCCATGAAATGGGGAGGGGGACCAAGACGCGCAGCGGCTTGGTGAAGGGGCGATGCAGCAAGCGACCCGATAGCGGCGAAGCCCCTCCGCCACCGCTCTTCGAGCGGCCGTCCCCCTCCCCGCAAGCGGGGAGGATCGAAGGGCAGATCTCCACTCAATGCCGTCTTGTCAGAACGACACGCCGTAGCGCACCGCCACGCCGCGATCATCGGGCAGGTTCGCGAAATTGCCGGGGTCGCGGCGCCAGAACAGGTTGGTCTGCAGCATGCCGCCGGCGAGGGGGAAGCCGTAGCGCGCCTCGACGTCGATCTCGCGGCCGGTGGGGGCGAGGTTGAGGCGCTCGTCGGACCAGGCCGTCACCGATCGAGTGGCATAATCGTAATAGATCGGCATGTGCAGGTCGATCCCGCCCGCCGACACGCGCAAAGGTTGGGCGATGCCCAGCCCGAAGCTGTCGCTTGCCCCGAACACGCTCTCCTTGGCGAGGCTCGCGGCGAACGCGTCGGTGCGGATCGTGCCCGAGCCGGAGAGTCCGGCGCGGACCTCGGCGAGGGTCCAGCCCTGGCGCGCACTGCCGGTCAGCGACCAGCCGGCACCCAGCCCCAATGTCGCATGCGCGTCGAGGAACCAGCTCGTTGCGCGAGCGCCGCCCAGCCCGTCGCCGAAGCGCGCGCCGAGCACCGTATCGTGCTCATCGAGCCAACTCGCGGCGAGCGACAGATCGAGCGGCCCAAAGCGGCGGTCGGCGGCGACGGTCGCGCGATTGTAGCCGAAACGGCGATAGGGATTGCGCACGACGAAGCCGTCGGCGACCGGCGCCAGCACCTCGCCGGTCTCGACCGCGGTGGTCAGCCCCCAGGCGCCGAGCTGCTGGCGCATCGCCGCGGCATTGCCGGCATCGGTCAGGAAGCCTTGGCCCTCGGTGGGATCGCGCGCGACGAGGAAGGCGGGGTCGCTGCGCCCCTGCAGCCGCGCGGCGAGTGTCGCGCCGCTTTGCGAGAAGCCCAGGGCGAATTGCGCGTCGTCGCCGAGCCGCGTCGTCACGATTCCGGCGATGGCACGCGCCTGGATTGCCTGGCCCGGCGACAGCATCAGCCGATCGATCCGCGCTTCGTCGCCGCGCCCCGGCGCGATGGTCACCGCGATGGCGAGGCGGCCGGCGTCCACCGAGAAGCTGCGATCGCGAGTCTCGAGCGCTCCGGTCAACGTGCGGATCGGGCCGGCGGTGCTGATCGTGCGCGCGAGATCGACCGCATAGGCGCGATCGAAACCGTCGAGCACCACGGCGCCGAGCGGCCCCTGCGCGGCGTCCCCCATCGGCGCCGACAGCACCGCGTTCGAGGCGAGCGACACCTGTCCGCGCCCGCTGGCGATCGACATCCCTCCCTGCGGCTGGAAGGCGCGTGTCAGATCGAGCACGCCATGGCCATAAGTCGTATCGACGCCCGCCGCGCCGGCGTCGCGCGCGCTCGAGAACAGGATGTTGATGATCTGCGCGCCGGTGAGGTTGGGGAATGCCTGGGCAAGCAGCGCGACCGCGCCCGAAATCTGGGGCGCGGCGAGCGATGTGCCGTCCCAATAGCAGCCGTTGGTGCTGCCGGGACAAGGCGCCAGCACGCTCTCGCCGACCGCGGCGAGATAATGCTGCGCGCCGTCTCCCGCCTTGTTGCTGAAGTCCGAGATGACGTCGCCTGAGCCGACCGAGCCGGCGATGATGACCATGTTGCGCGAGCTCGTCGCCTTGGCCGAGATGTCGGCGAACGGATCGGGATTGGCGGCGCTGTCATTGCCCGCGGCGATGACGACGATGACGCCCTGTTGCGCTGCCAGGGCGATCGCGGTCAGCACCTCCTGGCTCGGTGCGTCGCCGCCCAGCGAGATGTTGATGACTCGCGCGCCGTTCTGTGTCGCGGTGGTGATGCCCTTGGCGATCGCGCTGTCGTAGAAGTTGCAATCGGGGTTGCCTTTGTCGTCGAGCTTGGCGCAGCTGCCCGGCGCGTCGGCGCGCATGACGAGCAAGGTCGCGTCGAAAGCGACGCCCTCGGCGCCGACGCCATTGCGCCCGCCCGCGGCGGTGAAGGCGACCGCGGTGCCGTGCCCGCCCTCGTCGGCGAGCGCGCGCGTGCCCGCGACGTCGGTCGAGGCCGGGTCGATCCGGCCCGCGAAGGCGCTGTTCGTGGTGTCGATCCCGCTGTCGACGACGCCGATCTTGACGCCCCTGCCGGTCGAGCCCGCCTGATAGGCGACGAGCGCGTTCATCGATACAGCGCCGACGGTGCCGCGATACTCCGCCGTATCGTAATTGGTGGGCGGAGGCGTGGGTGTCGGCGTGGGGCTCGGGACAGGCGTCGGCGACGGGCTCGGCGAAGGCGTCGGGTGCGGCGGCGCCGGCGTGCTGTTGACGCCGCCCCCGCCGCACGCCGCGACCAACAGCATCGCCCCGAATGCGACGCCTTGCGCCAATCGAACGCGTACGTTCCCCATCACCACGCTCCCCTGTACCGGCCGCTTGCTTCCCGCGGCATCGTCCACCCGAAAGGTTGCCTTCTGGTTGATCGACTGACCGCGCTTGTCCCTTGCCCCCGGGCCGGCCGCCGCCTAAGCCCGCCGCCGCCATGCTTGCCCGTCTCGCGCCCGTCCGCAACTGGATTTTCGACCTCGACAACACGCTCTATCCGGCGAGCACGAACCTGTTCGCGCAGATCGACGCGCGGATCGGCGCCTATGTCGCCGATCGTTTCGCGGTCGACGCCCAGGAAGCGCGGCGCATCCAGAAGGGCTATTTTCATGCCCACGGCACCACGCTTGCCGGGCTGATGGCCGAGCACGGCGTCGACCCGCACGATTATCTCGCCCGAGTCCATGACGTCGAGCTCGACGTGATCGAGAAGAACGCGCCGCTCGCCGCCGCGATCGCCCGGCTGCCGGGCGAGAAGTTCGTCTTCACCAACGCCGACGCGGCCTATGCCGGGCGCGTGCTCGAACGGCTGGGCCTGAGCGAGAGCTTCGCCGGCATCCACGATGTCCATGCCTGCGGCTATGTGCCCAAGCCGCACCCCGACGCTTATGCCGGCATGTGCGCCGCGTTCGGGATCGAACCTGCGGAAAGCCTGTTCGCCGACGACATGGCGCGCAACCTGAAGCCCGCGCACGATATCGGCATGGCGACCTTGTGGATCGACAACGGCTCCGAACAGGCCGCGGACCCGGATCGCGACTTCATCGATTTCACCACCGGCGACCTCACGCGCTGGCTGCACGACCAACTGGAGACCGCATGACCGACGATTTGCAGCAGACCATCGACGCCGCCTGGGAGCAGCGCACCGAGATCGGCACCGATACCAAGGGCGAGGTGCGGATCGCGGTCGATCGCGCGCTGGCGCTGCTCGACGCGGGCAATGCGCGCGTCGCCGAGTCCGACGGCAATGGCGGCTGGCGGGTCAACCAATGGCTCAAGAAAGCGGTGCTGCTCTCCTTCCGCCTGAACGATATGGCCGAAATCGCCGGCGGTCCGGGGGCGGCGAACTGGTGGGACAAGGTGCCCTCCAAATTCTCCGCCTGGGGCGAGGCCGAGTTCCGCGCCGCGGGCTTCCGCGCGGTGCCCGGGTCGATCGTCCGCAAGGGTGCGTTCATCGGCAAGGGCGCAGTGCTGATGCCGAGCTTCGTCAATATCGGCGCGCACGTCGGGGAAGGAACCATGGTCGATACCTGGGCGACGGTCGGCTCTTGCGCGCAGATCGGCCGCAACGTCCATCTCTCGGGCGGGGCCGGCATCGGCGGCGTGCTCGAGCCGCTGCAGGCCGATCCGGTCATCATCGGCGACGGCGCGTTCATCGGCGCGCGCGCGGAAGTCGCCGAGGGCGTGCGCGTCGGCGAGGGCGCGGTGCTGTCGATGGGCGTCTATCTCGGCGCCTCGACCAAGATCATCGACCGCGCCACCGGCGAAGTCCATCGCGGCGTCGTCCCGCCTTATGCTGTCGTCGTCCCCGGCTCGATCGGCGGCGGCGACGGCAAGCCCGCGCTTTATTGCGCGGTGATCGTCAAGACAGTCGATGCGCAGACCCGCGCCAAGACCGGCATCAACGAATTGCTGCGCGACTAGGTTGATCGGTGAGCGACCCAAGCCCCACTCCCACCGTTCGCCCTGAGCCTGTCGAAGGGCGATATGCCAAGAGCGCAGACGCTTGCCGAGAGGCGCCCTTCGACAAGCTCAGGGCGAACGGGGTATTGAGAGGCTGGCTCGTCGGTTTAGCCCTGCTCTTCGCCTCTCCCGCCGCTGCGCAGACGATTCCGATCCAGGCGGCGCAGGTGGTGGCGCGCTATCCGCACGATCCTCGCGCCTTCACCGAGGGGCTGCTCTACCATGACGGCGCGCTCTACGAGGCGACGGGCGAGCCTGGCCGCTCGTCGATCCGCAAGGTCGATCTCGCGACGGGCAAGGTGCTGCAGAAGGTCGAGATTCCGCCCCCCACCTTCGGCGAGGGCATCGCGATCTGGAAGGACGAGATCGTCAGCCTGACCTGGAAGCAGCAGACCGGCTGGCGCTGGGACTTGAAGAGCTTCAAGAAGCTCGGCGAATTCCACTATCCCGGCGAGGGCTGGGCGCTGACCAGCGACGGCACGCACTTGCTGATGTCCGACGGCAGCGACCAGATCCGCGTGCTCGACCCCGCGACGATGAAGGAACTGCGTCGGATCAAGGTGACCGCGGCCGGCCGGCCGCTTCACGAGATCAATGAGCTCGAATGGGTCAACGGCGAAATCCTGGCGAACGTCTGGATGACCAACGTCATCGCCCGCATCGACCCCGCGATCGGCAAGGTCACCGGCTGGATCGACCTCTCGGCACTCACCGCCGAGGTCAACCCGAGCAATCCCGACGACGTCCCCAACGGCATCGCCTGGGACGCCAAGGGCAAGCGCTTGTTCGTGACCGGCAAGGACTGGCCGACATTGTTCGAGATCAAGTTGCCGCCCAAATAATCCTCGATCCTCCCCGCTGGCGGGGAGGGGGACCATGCGAAGCATGGAGGGGCGTTGCCGCAAACGATATCGCTTGTGGCCGCGCCCCTCCACCATTCGGCTGCGCCGAACGTTCCCCTCCCCATTTCATGGGGAGGATCGTCTCGACATCGCCACACGCCCCGCCTATCGCCTCCCGAAACCGGGAGAGCCAATCATGTCGACCGCCAGCCACATCCTCGATCGCGTCCTCGTCCTCGAAATGGTGCGAGTCACCGAAGCCGCGGCGATCGCCGCCTCGGCGCTGGTCGGGCGCGGCGACGAGAAGGCCGCCGACGCCGCCGCGGTCGAGGCGATGCGCGAGGCGCTGAACGGGCTCGACATGCATGGCACCGTCGTCATCGGCGAGGGCGAGCGCGACGAGGCGCCGATGCTCTATATCGGCGAGAAAGTCGGCCGCGGAAACGGCGACAGCCCGGCGATCGACATCGCGCTCGACCCGCTGGAGGGCACGACAATCACCGCCAAGGCCGGCCCCAACGCGCTCGCCGTGCTGGCGATCGCCGAAAAGGGGTGCCTGCTCAACGCCCCCGACGTCTATATGGACAAGATCGCGATCGGCCCCGGCTATCCCAAGGGCCTGATCGACCTCACCAAGTCGCCCACCGAGAATGTCTGCGCGCTGGCCAAGGCCAAGGGCGTCGATCCGCACGAGATCATCGCCTGCGTGCTCGATCGCCCGCGCCACGAGAAATTGATCGCCGAGCTCCGCCAGATCGGCTGCGGCATCATGCTGATTCCCGATGGCGACGTCGCCGGCGTCATCGCCACCACCGATCCCGACACCACGATCGACATCTATCTGGGGCAGGGCGGGGCACCCGAGGGCGTGCTCGCCGCCGCGGCATTGCGCTGCGTCGGCGGCCAATTTCAGGGCCGCCTGTTCTTCCGCAACGACGACGAGCGCCAGCGCGCCCGCAAATGGGGGATCGACGATCTCGACAAGGTCTATGATCTCGAAGACTTGGCGCAAGGCGACTGCATCTTCGCCGCGACCGGCGTCACCGACGGCTCGCTGCTCGAGGGCGTCAAGCGCTTCCGCGGCAAGATGACCACTGACAGCGTGGTGATGCGCGCCAGCTCGGGCACGGTGCGCTGGGTCAAGGGCGAGCACCGGATAGGCTGATGCTGGCGAGTGCCGTCGCCCTCGCGCTGGCGCTCGCGGCCTATATCTATTTTTTCATGGGCGATTTCGGGCGGCTGAGCACGCTCGCCGCGCTGCAGCCGCCGGGCTGGCGACGGCGGCGCTACCGGCTGTGGATCGCCAAGTCGTGGGCATTGTTCGCAGCGCCCGCGCTGCTCGGGCTGGTGCTGGTCGGACAGCTCAAAGCGGTGACGGCGATGCCGGCTGCCTTCGCCGCGCCCGCGCGCGCTGCCGGCTATCCCGCGCCGCTAGGCGACATCCTCGGCGAACTCGCGATCGGCCTCGTCGCGGGCAGCGTGCTCGGCGGCGGCTGGGCGATCTGGCGCGGCCGCAAGGGGCGGCGGCCGGCGATGCTCGGCGATTTCTCGATGCTGCTTCCCGAGAACCGGGGCGAGGTGTTGCTCGCGGCGGCCTCGGCGGTGTCGGCGGGGATCACCGAGGAGCTTTATTTCCGTCTGCTGATCCCGTTGCTGATCGCCGATCTCACCGGCAGCGCGTGGTTCGGCTTCGCCGTGGCGACGCTGCTGTTCGCGCTCGCGCATCGCTACCAGAAATGGCTCGGCGTCGTGGCGACCGGCGTCGTCGGCGTGCTGCTCGCCTTCTTCTATCTGCAAAGCGGCGCGCTATGGCTGGCGATGCTCTTCCACGCGACGATCGATCTGAACGGCTTGGTAATCCGCCCCGCGCTCGCCGGCATGCTGCGGCGGCGCTAACTCTTCAGCCGCCACCCGGTCTTGAAGATCCACGTAATGATGCCGAGGCAGATCGCCAGGAACAAGGTGATCGCCGCCAGGCTGACGCCCACCGAAACGTCGCCCTTGTCGAAGAAGCTCCAGCGGAAGCCGCTGATGAGATAGACGACCGGATTGAACAGGCTCACCGTCCGCCACGGCTGCGGCAGCATGTCGATCGAGTAGAAGGCGCCGCCGAGGAAGGTCAGCGGCGTCACCAGCAGCGCCGGCACGATGGTCAGCTGCTCGAACCCCTTGGCCCAGATGCCGAGGATGAAGCCGAACATGCTGAACGCGATCGCGGTCAGCAGCAGGAAGGCGATCATCGCCAGCGGATGCGCGACCTCCAGCGGCACGAACAAGGTCGCGGTGCCGAGGATGATGAGGCCGAGCACCACCGATTTGGTCGCCGCCGCGCCCACATAGCCGATCACCATCTCGAGCGAGGAGACCGGCGCCGACAGGAGCTCGTAGATCGTGCCGACGAACTTGGGGAAGTAGATGCCGATCGAGGCGTTGGCGATGCTCTGCGTCAGCAGCGACAGCATGATGAGCCCCGGCACGATGAAGCTGCCGTAATGCACCCCGCCGACCTGCTGCATGCGGCTGCCGATCGCCCCGCCGAACACGATGAAATAGAGGCTGGTGGTGATCACCGGCGTCACCACCGACTGCCACAGTGTCCTCAAGGCGCGCGCCATCTCGAAGCGATAGATCGCCCAGATGCCGTTCCAGTTGGCGAGGGGGGAAATCATTGCGCGCCTCCAGACACACCCGTTCGCCCTGAGCCTGTCGAAGGGCGATTTGCAGCGCGAGCGGGCTTCGACAAGCTCAGCCCGAACGGAGCTAGGAAACGGTTCCGATTCATGCCGCTTTCTCCGCAGGCGCGTGGACGAGATCGACGAAGATGTCCTCGAGCGACGATTTGGAGGTCTCGAGATCCTTGAAGCCGATCCCCAGCTCGCCGAGCTTGCGGAGCAGCGACGGAATGCCGGTATGCTCGGCCTGCGCGTCGAACACGTAGCGCAGCTTGGCGCCGTCCTCGACAAGGTCGAGCTGCCACTCGTCAAGCCCCGCAGGCACCGCGGCGGCGGGCTCCTGCAGCGAGATCAGCATCTCGCGCTTGCCGAGCTTCTTCATCAGCGCATTCTTCTCGTCGACGACGAGCAGCCTGCCTTTGCTGATGACGCCGACGCGATCGGCCATCTCCTCGGCCTCCTCGATATAGTGCGTAGTAAGGATGATCGTCGTGCCCTTGGCGCGCAGCTTGTGGACCAGCTTCCACATGTCGCGCCTCAATTCGACGTCGACGCCCGCCGTCGGCTCGTCGAGGAACAATATGTCGGGTTCGTGGGCGAGCGCCTTGGCGATCAGCACGCGGCGCTTCATGCCGCCCGAAAGCTCGCGGATCTGGCTCTTGCGCTTGTCCCACAGCGAGAGGTCGCGGAGCACCTCTTCGATATAGGCCTCGTTCGGCCCCTTGCCGAACAGCCGCCGGCTGAAGCGCACCGTCGCCAGCACCGAGACGAAGGCATCGGTCGCCATTTCCTGCGGCACCAGCCCGATCATCGTTCGCGCCCCGCGATAATCGTGGATCGCGTCATGCCCGGCAACGGTGACCGTGCCCGCGCTCGGCGTGACGATCCCGCAGATGATCGAGATCAGCGTCGTCTTGCCCGCGCCGTTGGGCCCGAGCAGCGCGAAAATCTCGCCCTTACGGATATCGAGATCGACGTGATCGAGCGCCGTCAGGCCGGACTCATAGGTCTTGCCGAGACCGGCAACGGAAAGGATCGCGTTCATGACTGAGCCCCTTTGCTTGGCAGCGGAGGTAGGAACCACGCGGACCGTCTGCAACTGTCCTCCGTCACCCCGGACTTGGTTCCGGGGTCCAACCTGCCGCGAGGCTTTACGGTAGCGGATCCAGCCCGAGGTCAACCGCAAGCTCATTCCATCCGGGATTGGCTCGCTCGATCAGGTTGCACTTCCACTCGCGTCGCCATTTCTTGAGCGCCTTCTCGCGGGCGATGGCGCCTTCCATCGTATCGCCCGTTTCGTACCAGACGAGGCGGTTGATCCTGTGCTGCTTGGTAAAACCGTCATAGGTGCCGTCGCGATGCTGCATGAGGCGACCGACGAGATTTGAGGTGACGCCAACGTAGAGCGTGCCGAGACGGCTGCTGGCCATCATGTATACGCAGGGCGAGATTTCCCTCATCCGCTATCGTTTGCGGCACGTTGGATGCCGGAACAAGTCCGGCATGACGGCTCAGCCCTTCGCGGCCGCCCGTGCGTCGGCGATCATTTGCTTCATGCGGTCGATGGGAAGCGCGCCCGAGATGACGCGGTCGCCGATCACCCAGGAGGGCGTGCCGGTCATGCCAAGCTGGCGGCCGACCGCGAGGTTCTTCTGAATCTCGTCCTCGGTCCACGAGGCGGCGGCGGCGGTACGCAGCTTGGCCGAATCGAGCCCGGCCGCCTTGGCCGCGGCGACGATCGTCGCATCGCTGACCGGCCCGCCGGCATAAAGCGCCTGGTGGAACTGCTCGAACTTGCCGGCCTTTGCGGCAGCGAGGCTCCAGCGCGCGGCGGTCTCGCTTTCCGGTGTCAGAACGGGAAATTCGCGGAACACGATCCGCAGATTGGGATCGTCCTTCACCAGCTCGGCGAGCATCGGCAGGCTGGCGCGGCAATAGCCGCAATCATAGTCGAAATATTCGACCAGCGTGACGTCGCCCTTGGGATTGCCCGCCCAGGCGCTGCCGACGGGATCGGTGATCGCACCGCGGTTCGCCGCGACCATCGATCCGGTCTGCTGGTCCTGCAGCTTCTGGATCGCCTGCGGGATGATCTCGGGATGCGCGAGGACGTAGTCGTGGACCACCGATTCGATCTGCGCGCGGTCGCCGACCGGGGAAAGCCGATCCACGCCCCACATCGCGCCGGCGCCGATCAGCAGCGCAAGGAGGAACAGCCCGGCAAGCGCGAGCCGGCTGCCGGCGATACGGTCGATCATTTGTTGTGCTTCTCGTCGTCGATCGCGTTCTGCGAGGTCATCGCGATGTCCTGCGCGCGGATCCAGTCGGGGGTGTTGGCGGGAATGCCGGCCATGGCGCGCCGCGCGCTCAGCACCGCGAGCCGGTCATCGCCCTGCATCGCCGCGCTCTCGGCGGTGGCGAGCGAGGCGCGCGCTTCGTCGCCGGTAGCGGCATAGGCGGTGCCCAGTTGGTACCAGGCGAAGGGATTGTCGTCGTCGCGCGCCACGGCCTGTTTCAGGACCTTGATCGCCTCGGGATAATTGGCCTTGTCCTCGGTCGCGACCAGCGCGTGGCCGAAGGTGGTCGAGATCAGCGGCTGGTAATTGGTCAGCTCGGTCGCCTCGCGCAGCGGCGCCACCGCCGCCTTAGGATTGCCGCCTTCGAGCAGGATCTGGCCTTCGAGCTCGAGGAAATAGGGATCGTGCGGATCGGCCTTGACCAGCGCCGCCGCCTCGGCCTGCGCTTTGTCCGGATAGCCGCCCTTGTGATAGGCATAGGCCCGCGCATAATGCGCATAGACGCTCTGGTCGCTCAGCGGATAGGCCTGCAAGGTCTGCTGCGGATCGTCGACATAGCCCTTGAGCTTGGCCTTGACGCGCAGGAACGTTTCCTGCAGCGCCGGGTCGGTCGGCTTGTTGTACGCGGGCGCCGTCTCCAGCGTGTGGCGCAGATTGTTGATGCGGTCGCCGCTCAGCGGATGGCTCTGCAGGAACGGATCGACGTCGTTATAGCCGTATCGATATTGCTCGTTGTAGAGCTTCTTGAAGAACTCCAGCATGCCCTTGCCGCTGATCCCCGCCTGGGTGAGGAACTTGGCGCCCGTGGCGTCGGCGGTGGCTTCCTGGGTGCGCGAGAAGGACAGATAGCGGCCGAGCGCGGCACGCTGCCCGGCGGCCATGATACCCATCCCGGCATCGCCCGAGCCTGCCGCGGCCGCGGCGGCGGCGAGCACCAGCGACAATATCTGGATGCCGAAGGCGGGCTTGGCGCCGGCATCGGCGAGGATGACGTGGCCGTCGGCGACATGGCCCAGCTCGTGTGCGAACACGCCCTGCACCTGGTTGACGTTGTCGGCCGCCTCGATCAGCCCCGAATTGATATAGACGGTCTGGCCGCCCGCGGTGAAGGCGTTGATCTCGTCGTCCCGGATCAGCACGATCTTGACGTTGGCGGGGGACAGGCCCGACGCTTCGATGATCGGCTTCGACATCTTGGCGAACAGCGCCTCGGTCTCGGCATCGCGCAGGATTTCCTGCGCCGCCGCGGGGCGCGCGACGAGCATGAGCGTCATCGCCAAGGCTGCCAGAATCCGCTTCATGGGCCGGGTATCGGGCAGATTTCCTCGCGGTTCAACGGGCGAAAGGCCGATGCCGATCTCCAACCTCCGTTCGCCCTGAGCTTGTCGAAGGGCGATCAGGACAAGCTACCCTTCAAAATCGTGCTTCGACAAGCTCAGCACGAACGGCGGTCTTGTCGGATCGGGCATTTGGCCTTTGCCGCCTGAACCGGGCATGACTTGGCCGGCCGGGACGATTGCGTCCGAGGCCGGCCGCGTCACGGTCAGGCGCCGAAGGTGCGCTGCCACCAGCCGCCGCGGCGCGGCTGATCGGCAGTGTCGGCCGCGTCATCATTGCCGGCAGCGGCGGAGTCGGCCGGCGCGGCGCCGTCCGTGGCGGCGACCGTTTCGGGCGCGGCAGCCACCGGCTCGGCGGCCTTGCGGCGAGGCCGCTTGGGCTTGGCCGGCGCTTCGGCTTCGGGCGTCGGCTCGACGGCCGCGGGCGCTTCAGCCGCAGCCTCTGCCTTCTTGCGCGTCCGCCTGGGCTTGGCCGGCGCTTCTTCAGCCGCCTCGGGCGCTGCCGCCTTGGCGCGCGAGCGCTTCGGCCTGGCAGGCGCCTCTTCGGCAGCCGCGGGCGTCACCTCGGCAGGCGTTTCGCTCTCGGCCTCGGCGCGCGCGCGCGGCCGGCGGCGCGCGCGCTTGGGCGCTTCGGCTTCAGGCTCGGTCACCGGCTCTGCCTCGACAGCGGGCGCGGCCTCGGCCGGCGCCTCGACAGCCTCGGCCTCGTGAGTGCCTTCGCCATTGGCGCGGCGTCCGCCGCGACGCCCGCGACGGCTGCGCCGACGACGCGAGCCGCCCTCGGGGCGCTCGCCTTCCTCGTCGCTGCGCGCTTCGGCTTCGTCGCCCTCGGCCGCTTCGGCAGACTCGGCGCTCTCCTGACCTTCGCTGTCGGCCGGGCCGCGACCGCGCCGCCCGCGCCGGCGCCGGCGGCGCTTGCGCTCGCCGCCGTCACGCTGGCCCTCGTCGCGGCGCTGCTCGGTCGCTTCGATCTCGTCTTCTTCCTCGTCGAGCTCCTCGGCGATGTCGAGATCGTCCTCATCCTCGATCTGCGCGGGCTCGAAACGCGGCGCGTGGGCCGGCGGCGGGCCCGATGCCTCGACCGACATGCGCGCGCCTTCCTGCTCGCCGTCCGAGACGATCTCGACCGAGACGCCGTAGCGCTCCTCGATCTCGGCGATGTCGGCGCGCTTGCGGTTGAGCACGTAGAACGCCGCTTCCTGGCTGGCACGCAGCGTGAGCAGCGAGCCGCGGCCGCGCGCCGCCTCGTCCTCGATCAGGCGCAGCGCCGAGAGCCCCGCCGACGAAGCGGTGCGGACGAGCCCGGTGCCCTCGCAATGCGGGCACTGGCGGGTCGAGGCTTCGAGCACGCCGGTGCGCAACCGCTGGCGGCTCATTTCCATCAGCCCGAACGACGAGATACGGCCGACCTGGATGCGCGCGCGGTCGTTCTTGAGCGCCTCCTTCATCGCCTTCTCGACCTTCCGCACGTTCGAGCCGTGGTCCATGTCGATGAAGTCGATGACGACGAGGCCCGCCATGTCGCGCAGCCGCAGCTGGCGGGCGATCTCGTGCGCCGCCTCGAGGTTGGTCGCGGTCGCGGTCTGCTCGATATTGTGCTCGCGCGTCGAACGCCCCGAGTTGATGTCGATCGAGACCAGGGCTTCGGTCGGGTTGATGACGAGATAGCCGCCCGACTTGAGCTGCACCACGGGGTGGTACATCGCCGCCAGCTGGTCCTCGACGCCGTGGCGCTGGAACAGCGGCACCGCGTCCGAATAATGCTTTACCCGCCGCGCGTGGCTCGGCATCAACAGCTTCATGAAGTCCTTGGCGTGGCGATAGCCGTGCTCGCCTTCGACGATCACCTCGTCGATGTCGCGATTGTAGATGTCGCGGATCGCGCGCTTGATGAGGTCGCTGTCGCCGTAGATCAGCGCCGGAGCCGACGATTTGAGCGTGGTTTCGCGAATCTCGTCCCACAGCCGGGCGAGATAGTCGAAGTCGCGCTTGATCTCGGTCTTGGTGCGCTGGAGGCCGGCGGTGCGGACGATGCAGCCCATCGTCGGCGGCAGCTTCAAGTCCGCCATGATCGACTTCAGTCGCTTGCGGTCTCCGGCGTTGGAAATCTTGCGGCTGATCCCGCCGCCGTGCGACGTGTTGGGCATCAGCACGCAATAGCGGCCGGCGAGGCTCAGATAGGTGGTCAGCGCCGCGCCCTTGTTGCCGCGCTCCTCCTTGACGACCTGCACCAGCAGCACCTGGCGGCGGCGAATGACGTCCTGGATCTTGTAGCGCTTGCGCAGGTTCATGCGGCGCTCGCGCAGTTCCTCGGCGGCTTCGTCGGTCTTGCTGCGCTTGCCGCGGCGACGGCCGCGCGGGGCGTCTTCCCCCTCCGATTCGGCTTCGGCATCGTCGTGATGGTCGACGCTCTCGACGCCGGCATCCTCGTCGTCCAGCCGCTCGAGCACATCCTCATCGGCTTCGAGCGCATCTTCCTCGGCATCGGATTGCGCGCGCAATGCGGCTTCCTCGGCGGCATGCTCGGCCTCTTCGCGGAGCAGCGCGTCGCGATCCTCCTTGGGGATCTGGTAATAATCGGGGTGGATTTCGCTGAAGGCCAGGAAGCCGTGGCGATTGCCGCCATAATCGATGAACGCCGCCTGCAGCGACGGCTCGACCCTGGTTACCTTGGCGAGATAGATATTGCCCTTGAGCTGCTTGCGCTCGGCGGACTCGAAGTCAAATTCCTCGATTCGGTTCCCTTTGACGACGGCCACGCGGGTTTCCTCCCGGTGGCGTGCGTCGATCAGCATACGCATGGTCATTGAAGTTTCTCCGGGCGCGCGGCGGCGGAGCGATCGCTCCCGGCCGCGCGCGATGTGCGAACGCGCGGCCGCTGGCGGACGCGCGGGTTGAGATGAATGCCTCTGCTCGCCGCGCACGCCCGAACCGGCGGTTCGGAACTCCATCCCCATCGCCGCCGGCTAGGGCCGGGCGGATCGAGAGGGACGGGAAATGCGCCATGCGAGTTTCAACCTGATGGGCCGGGCGGGCTGAGTCCCGCGGCCGATTGCGCCGGACAGACGGATTCCGCCGCCATGACCGGTGGATGACGTGCCTAGCACCCGCGATCGGATCGGGCAACCGCCAGCTCGTTTCGATAGCGTTTCGATTTCTTAACAAAGCGTTAACCTTGTCGCTTCACCGTGACTTGACCGGTGATGCTTAACGCCCCGGTGAGTATGTAGGTATCTGACGAGGCTCCCCCCATGCCTTTTCGCTGGACCGGCAAGCCCGCGGCACGGCATTACGCCCGCGTGTCGTTCCTGCTCGCCCTGATGCTTTGCTGGTTCGCCGGCACGCCCGGCTGGGCAGCGACGATCGACAAGGTCGAGGTTCACCGCGATCGCATCGTCCTGACCTTCGACCGGAGCGTCGCCACCGCGGCGAGCTTCATGCTGGCAGGGCCCAATCGTATTGCGGTCGATGTCGACGGCATCGCGCCGGGCGGCGAGACCGATGCCGGCGGACCGGTGGCGGCGATCCGTCAGGGCGCTCACGACGATGGCGCGCGCGTCGTGTTCGATCTCGATTCTCCGGCAATCGTGACGCGCGGCTATTTCGGCCGCGGCGGGCGGCAGCTGACGCTCGAACTGGCGAACGCCGCCGACACCGCCTTCGCGCGCGTCGCCACCGGGCGGCTGACGCGCTATCGCTCGGGCGCCGCCGCCACGCGCGACGTCGTAACGATGGCGATCCCGGCCGCCGCCAAGGGGCCGCCGCTGCCGCGCGTCTATGGCGACGACACGCGGCCTTTGGTGGTGATCGATCCCGGCCATGGCGGGCACGATCCCGGCGCGATCTCGCCCGATACGGGGCTCGAGGAAAAGGATGTCACCTTGAAGATCGCCAAGGCGATCCGCGACGATCTCATCAAGTCGGGCCGGGTCCGCGTCGCGCTCACGCGGAGCGACGACCGCTATCTGCAATTGCGCGAACGCTATCAGATCGCGCGGCGGCTCCACGCCAATTTGTTCATCTCGATCCATTGCGACAGCGTCGGTTCGCCCGATGCCGCCGGCGCGACCGCCTATACGCTGTCGGAGGTCGCCTCGGACAAGGAGGCCGCGCGGCTGGCCGCGCGCGAGAACAAAGCCGACATCATCTCGGGCGTCGATCTCGACGCGACTTCCACGGACGTGTCCTCGCTGTTGATCGATCTCGCCCAGCGCGAGACGATGAACGCCTCGGCCGCCTTCGCGCAATTGCTCGGGCGCGAGGCCAAGCCGCTGATCCCGACCAAGGACCAGTTCCACCGCATGGCCTCTCTGATGGTCCTGAAGGCCGCCGACATGCCCTCGATCCTTTTCGAGACGGGCTATATCTCGAACCCCGACCAGGCGGCGTTCCTCAATTCGGATGACGGCGAGGAGAGGATCGCGCAGAGCGTGCGCAAGGCGGTCGACATCCACTTCGCCAAGCAACTGACCCGCGGGCAGGAACTGGCGGCGAATTAGCGCCGTCCAATGCAGACAAGTCGTCACCCCGGACTTGTTCCGGGGTCCAATGTGCCGCGCATCAGCCCGTTGCGGCGCTTGCGGCGCGTTGGATGCCGGAACAAGTCCGGCATGACGGAAGAGGAAACATCCCGCCGCGTTGTGGCTGGCAACTCCCTTCGAAGCTGCTAAGCAAGCCCGCGATGGCGGGAAGTGACGTGAGTAAGGTCCGGATGAAGCTGCGGCACGAGGCCCGGGGGCTGAGTGTCGGGTTCAGGCGTTTGTGGCGGCGGTGGTGGGGCAAGGCTTTGGTCTTGCTCGCCGGCGCGTTCGTGCTCGGCGTGTTTCTGATCTGGCTGCTGTTCGCGCGCGGCCTGCCCTCCGTCGACAAATTGCGCGCCTATGAGCCGCCGCTCCCCACTTACGTCCGCGACATTTCGGGCCAGCCGATCAATTCCTATGCGCGCGAGCGCCGCGTCGAATTGAGCTACGACGAATATCCGCCGATGCTGGTCCACGCTTATCTCGCGGCGGAGGACAAGACCTTCTTCCAGCATCACGGCGTCGATATCGGCGGCACGCTGGGCGCGGTGATCGATTACGTCTCCAAGATGGGTTCGGGCGAGCGCGCGCATGGCGGCTCGACGATCACGCAACAG
Organism: Sphingomonas sp.; assembly: GCA_051954515.1. Lineage (GTDB taxonomy): Bacteria > Pseudomonadota > Alphaproteobacteria > Sphingomonadales > Sphingomonadaceae > Sphingomonas. Next base: position 32,893 of record JBQCHQ010000010.1, read on the forward strand.
GTCGCCAAGAACCTGCTGATCGGCGACGCCTACTCGCCGACGCGCAAGATCAAGGAAGCGATCCTCGCCTGGCGCATCGAGGATGCCCTCACCAAGCAGCAGATCCTCGAGCTCTACCTCAACCAGATTTTCCTGGGGCGGAACGCGTACGGCGTCGCGGCCGCGGCGCGCGCTTATTACGGCAAGGACCTGAAGGACCTCGATCTCGCGCAATATGCCTATCTGGCGATCCTGCCCAAGGGGCCGGCCAATTACGATCCGGAGCGCGACACCCAGGCCGCGCTGGCGCGCCGGCATTATGTGCTCAATGAGATGCTGTCGAACGGCTGGATCAGCCGGGCGCAATTCGCCGAGGCCGATGCCGAGCCGCTCGGCACCGTCAAATACCGCATGCCGACCTGGCCCGATGTCGGCGGCTATTTCATCGAGGCGGTTCGGCGCCAGTTGATGGCCAAGTTCGGCGAGAACAACGAGGACGGTAATCATCCCTACAGCGTCTATGCCGGCGGCCTGTGGGTGCGCACCTCGCTCGATCCGCAAGTCCAGGCTTATGCCGCTCAGGCGTTGCGCGACGGCCTCGTCCGCTATGACAGCGGGCGCGGCTGGAGCGGGCCGATTCGCCAGGTCGAGATCGCGAGCGGCGACTGGCGCCGGGCGCTGCTGCTCAGCCGAATCGCGCTCAATTACAACGATTGGCAGGCGGCGATCGTCACCAGCCTCGATGGCGGTGCCGCGGCGCTCGGCTTCGCCGGCGGCGAGACGGGCACGCTGCCGCGCGGCAACGCGCAGATGCCGATTCGCGGCAAGGGCGGCAACGCCTTCTCGGCGCTCGAGGTCGGCGACATCATTGCCGTCGCGCCGGCCGGGGGCGGCATCTACAGCTTGCGCAGCATTCCCAAGATTTCTGGCGGCATGGTGGTCGAGCAGCCAGGCACCGGCCGCGTGATGGCGATGCAGGGCGGCTTCGATTCGCGCGTCCAGGCGTTCAACCGCGCGATGCAGGCCGAGCGCCAGCCGGGTTCGACGATCAAGCCGATCGTCTATTCGGCTGCTTTGATGCACGGCATGACCCCGGCGACGATGATCGAGGACGCGCCCTTCTGCGTCTATCAGGGCGCGGCTTTGGGGCAGAAATGCTTCAAGAATTTCGGCCATGAGGGCGGCGCCGGCTTCCACACCCTGCGCTGGGCGATCGAGCAGTCGCGCAACCTGATGACGGTGCGCGCCGCCTCGCAGGTCGGCATGAAGCCGATTGTCGCGCTGGCCAAGGACCTGGGCGTCGGCGATTACCCGCCCTATCTCTCGATCTCGCTCGGCGCCGGCGACACGACGGTCGAGCGGATGGTCAACGCCTTTGCGGTGATTGCCAACCAGGGCCGCTGGCACGCGCCGACGCTGATCGATTACGTGCAGGATCGTCACGGCAAGGTGATCTGGCCCGATAACTGGCGGCCGTGCGAGGGCTGCAACATGCCGCAATGGAACGGCAAGCCGATGCCGCGACCGCCCTTGCGCGGGCGGCAGGTGATGGACCCGGTCACCGCCTATCAGATGGTGCACATCACCGAAGGCGTCATCAAGCGCGGCACCGGCGTGCGCCTGCGCGACATGGACCGGCCGATGATGGGCAAGACCGGCACGACCAACGGGCCCACCAACGTGTGGTTCATCGGCGGCGTGCCGCAGATGATCGCCGGCCTCTATATCGGCTACGATTCGCCGCGCAGCCTGGGCGGCTATGCCCAGGGTGCGACGATCGCGGTGCCGATCTTCAAGGAATTTGCGGTGAAGGCCTTCGCCGACCTGCCCAAGGAACAGTTCCGTGCTCCCGCCGGCGTGCGCTGGCGGCGGATCGACCGTCGCTCGGGGCAGCCGGTCTATGGCGCCTGGCCGAGCGACGACCCCTTGTCGTCGGTCATCTGGGAAGCCTTCAAGCCCGAGACGGAGACGATCCACCGCATCGTCCACAACATCACGCCCGCGCCGGCCCCGACCGCGGCGCCAACCGCGCAAGGGCCGAGCGACAGCGACTTCTTGCAAAGGCAGGGTGGGATTTACTAAGTCCGCGCGCCAGCACGCGGACTTATCCCCGCGAAGGCGGGGATCTCGATCGGCTGGCGTGACGCCGACCGCATTCCCTATATGATGAGCGCCGGCGCGAGCCGGCATGACGCGAAACTGGAGTTCAACCGATGCGCGCCGAAGCGCACGCCCATGTCGATACCATCAACGAGGCGCTCGCCTTGCTCAGGCGTTCGCTCGATTGGGATCGTGCGCTCAGGCGGCTCGACGAGCTCAACGCGCGCGTCGAGGACCAGGCTTTGTGGGACGATCCCAAGCTCGCGCAATCGGTGATGCGCGAGCGCCAGCGGCTCGACGAGGCGATCACCGCGACCAAAGCGATCGAGCGCGAGCGCGACGAGACGGTCGAGCTGATCGAGCTCGCCGAGGCCGAGGGCGATGACGAGATGGCGAACGAGGGCGTCACCGGGCTCGCCGCGCTCGCCGAACGCGCGGAGGCCGACAAGGTCAAGGCGCTGCTCTCGGGCGAGGCCGACGCCAACGACACCTATCTCGAGATCAACGCCGGCGCCGGCGGCACCGAGAGCCAGGACTGGGCCGAAATGCTCCAGCGCATGTATTCGCGCTGGGCGGAGCGCCACGGCTACAAGGTCGAGCTGGTCGATTACCACGCCGGCGAACAGGCCGGGATTAAGTCGGCGACGCTCCTGCTCAAGGGCGAAAACGCCTATGGCTGGGCCAAGACCGAGAGCGGCGTGCACCGCCTCGTCCGCATTTCGCCCTATGACAGCTCGGCGCGGCGCCACACCAGCTTTTCGAGCGTGTGGGTCTATCCGGTGATCGACGATTCGATCGAGATCGAGATCAACGACGTCGATCTGCGCATCGACACCTATCGTTCCTCGGGCGCCGGCGGGCAGCACATCAACACCACCGATTCGGCGGTGCGCATCACCCACCTGCCCACGGGGATCGTCGTCGCCTGCCAGAACCAGCGCAGCCAGCACAAGAACCGCGCCGAGGCGTTCAACCAGCTCCGCGCCCGCCTTTACGAGCACGAACTCAGGAAGCGCGAGGAGGAAGCGAACGCGGTCAACGCCGCCAAGACCGATATCGGCTGGGGCCACCAGATCCGCTCCTACGTCCTCCAGCCCTATCAGCTGGTGAAGGACCTGCGCACCGGCGTCACCTCGACCTCGCCGTCGGACGTGCTCGACGGCGAACTCGATCCGTTCATGGCCGCCGCGCTGTCGCAGCGCGTGACCGGGGAGACGGTCGAGATCGAGGACGTCGACTAAGATGCTCCGGCTCCCTTCGCCCCTCCCCGGCGAAGGCCGGGGTCCAGTCGGGAAAGCAGCCGTGACGACGCGCAGCGTTCGCCAACGCTGGTCGCGCAGCTGGGCCCCCGCCGTCGCCGGGGCGGCACTGCTGTGCGGGGCAATATCGCTCTCCGCCTGTGACGGCTCCAAGCCCTTGTTCAAGCACCATCAGGAGGAGCCCGGCCCGTTCCCGGCGCCCGATCGCCCGGTCGCCAAAATCGTCTCGCCGCGCTGGTCGACCGAGGAAGCGCGCGACCGCCTCAACGAGGCGAGCGAAGTGATGGACAAGGCGGGGATCAAACCCGGCATGACCGTCGCCGATATCGGCGCCGGCGAGGGCTATTACACCGTTCGCCTGTCGTCGCGGGTCGGCGCGCATGGCCGCGTGCTCGGCGAGGATATCGTGCCCGCGGTGCGCGACGCGCTCGCCGATCGAGTCGCGCGCGAGCGGCTCGACAATGTCAGCGTGCGCCTCGGCTTGCCGGCCGATCCCAAGCTGCCGGCCAACAGCTTCGATCGCATCCTGATGGTCCATATGTACCACGAGATCGCGCAGCCCTACGAATTCCTGTGGAACATCCGCCCCTCGCTGACGCCCAATGGCGAAGTGATCGTGGTCGACGCCGATCGCCCGACGCAATATCACGGCACGCCCCCGGCCTTGCTCAAATGCGAGTTCGCCGCGGTGGGCTATCAGCTCGTGCAGATGGCGCCGATGCCCTCGGCGGGCGGGTATCTCGCGGCGTTCAAGGCGGTCGGCCCGCGCCCCGAGCCCGAAGCGATCAAGCCGTGCCGGCTGGTCCACCAGCCGCCCGCGCCGTCACAATAAGCCGAGCGCGCGGAAGCTGGTGACGTGCGCGCCGGCGAGCACGAGATGATCGACCAATTGCACCTCGAGCGCGTCGAGCGCGCGCGCGAGCCGCTTGGTCACGGCGCGGTCGGCGATGCTTGGCGAGGCATCGCCGCTGGGGTGGTTGTGCGCCATCACCACGCGGGCGCAGTCGAGCGCCAGCACGTCGATCGCCACCGCACGCACCGGCACGTCGAGCGCCGACGCCGATGCCGAGCGCGCGTGGCGAAGCCCCAACAACCTCCATTCCGGATCGAGATAGGCGAAAGCAGCGACCTCGACCGGCTCGGATGCGAGCGGCGCGAACAACGCATGCACGGCAAGGGGATCGATCACCCGCGGCAAGTCGCCCGGAACGGTAAGCGGCGCCATGGTCTTGAGAATGCCACGCCGCCCGATCGGCGATGAGCGCAACCCGCTCCGAATTCGAGTAAAATTGCCCGCGCTTGGCGCGCGACGCGCGACGCGCTACGCCCGCTCTCATGCGGCAATATCTCGATCTGATGCAGCGAATCCTCGATACCGGCGCGCGGCAGGAAGACCGCACCGGGGTCGGCACGCTCTCGGTGTTCGGCGCGCAGATGCGCTTCGATCTCGCCGATGGTTTCCCGGTGCTGACCACCAAGAAGCTTCATTTGCGCTCGATCGTCGTCGAATTGCTCTGGTTCCTGCGCGGCGACACCAACGTCCGCTGGCTGCAGGACCGCAAGGTGAGCATCTGGGACGAATGGGCCGACGAGGCAGGCGAGCTCGGCCCGGTCTATGGCAAGCAATGGCGCGATTGGGAAAGCGCCGACGGCCGCCATATCGACCAGATCGCCGAGCTGATCGCGCAAATCCGCGCCAATCCCGCCTCGCGCCGCCAGATCGTCTCGGCGTGGAATCCCGGCGAGCTCCACGCCATGGCGCTGGCGCCGTGCCATTGCCTGTTCCAGACCCACGTCGCGAACGGCAAGCTGTCGCTCCAGCTCTACCAGCGCTCGGCCGACATCTTCCTCGGCGTGCCGTTCAACATCGCCAGCTACGCGCTCTTGACTCACATGCTCGCGCAGCAATGCGATCTGGAGGTCGGCGAGTTCATCTGGACCGGCGGCGATTGCCACCTCTATTCGAACCATGTCGAGCAGGCACGCGAGCAGCTCGCCCGCACGCCGGGCCCGCTGCCGCGGCTCGAGATCGCGCGCAAGCCGCCGGCGATCGACCAATATGAATATGAGGATTTCGTCCTCGCCGATTACGTCGCGCAGCCGCACATCAAGGCGCCCGTCGCAGTCTGATTTGCTCGGCTTTCGCCGATTACGGCACCAGTCCGTTTCCCCACGGGTTCGCTCCACCTTCCGTTCGCCCTGAGCTTGTCGAAGGGCGCTTTTCTGCGCATCACGGACTTCAGCAGGCCCAGCTGGGCCGAACCCAAAACCTTCAGTTCAGCCGCGGTTCAGGCTTATTGACTACAAACGTAATCAGTAACGCGAGCTGCGGGAGAGCGAGGGTGAGGGAAGTGCGCAAGACGATCATCGTCGCCGCGCTGGCGGTGGCCTTTCTCCATCTCGAGGCGCAGCTGCCGGTCGCGCAGATCGTGCTGTGGCTGATGCGCTGGGCGGGGCATCCCGCGCTCGCGCCGGGCTGACTGGCGCCGAGCGGCGCTTCGCCGCATAAGAGCGGCGATGACCATCAGCCTGATCCTCGCGCGCGCCGACAATGGGGTGATCGGCCGTGACGGCGGCCTGCCGTGGCGGCTCCCCGCCGATCTCAGGCGCTTCAAGGCGCTGACCATGGGCAAGCCGATGATCATGGGCCGCAAGACCTTCGAGAGCTTTCCCGCGCCGCTCCCCGGCCGCCGCCATATCGTGCTGACGCGTCGCGCCGATTGGAGCGCACCCGGCGCCGAGCTGGCGCACACCCCGGGCCAGGCGCTGCGGCTCGCCGGCGGCGAGGCGGCGGTGATCGGCGGGGCGGAGGTCTTCGCGCTGCTGCAGGGCCACGCCGAGCGGATCGATTTGACCGAAGTCCACGCCGCGCCCGAGGGCGACACGATCGTGCCGCCCTTCGCCGGCTGGCGCGAGATCGCGCGCAAGGATCATGCCGCGGAGGGCGAGCGCCCGGCCTATAGCTTCGTCACGCTGGTTCGCGGCTAGCATCACGAACATCAACGGAAGCACCCTTGCCCGTTCGTGCTGAGCTTGCCGAAGCACGTTCTCGCCAGCTCGCCCTTCGACAAGCTCAGGGCGAACGGGGTGAGCTCAGATAGACACCGGATGCTCCCGCGGCTGCGCGCTTGGCTCCGGCGCAGCCCGCCCCTATAGGCCGCGGCATGGAGTGGCTCGACGGCGGCTCGGCGGTCCCGGCGGCGCTTCGCGGCGGGATCGTCGCGCTCGGCAATTTCGATGGATTTCACCTGGGCCACCAGGCGGTGGTCGGCTGTGCGGTCGCGCGCGCCCGCGCCGAGGGGCGGCCGGCTTTGGTCGCTACCTTCGACCCGCATCCGATGCGCTTTTTCCGGCCCGAGAGCGACTGGTTCCGCCTCACCTCGCTCGACCAGCGCGAAGAACTGGTCCGCGCCGTGGGCGCCGATGCGCTGCTGGTATTCGGCTTCGACGCCGCGCTCGCCGGCCTCAGCGCCGAAGCGTTCGTGATCGAGCGGCTGCTCGGCCAGATCGGCGTCGGCGGCGTGGTCACCGGCGAGGATTTCACCTTCGGCAAGGGCCGCTCGGGCAGCGTCGCGCAGCTCGCAGAGCTCGGCCGCGCGCACGGCTTTTCCGTCGATACCGTCGCGCCGGTCACGCTCGATGGCGAGGTGGTATCGTCCAGCCGCATCCGCGCCTTGCTCCGGGCAGGCGATCCACGCGGTGCGGCGCAGCTGCTGACGCGGCCCTACACGATCCGGGGGGCGGTCGAGCACGGCGACAAGCGCGGCCGCGAGCTCGGCTATCCCACTGCCAACCTGTCGATGGCCAATTACCTGCGCCCCGCCTACGGCATCTATGCGGTGCGCGGGCGCCTGCCCGACGGCCGCGTGTTCGGCGGCGCGGCGAGCCTCGGCATCCGCCCGACCTTCGATCCGCCCAGGGAATTGCTCGAACCTTTCTTCTTCGATTTTGCCGGCGATCTCTACGGCCAGACGCTCGATGTCGAGCTGATCGACTTCCTCCGCCCCGAGGCGAAGTTCGAGGATCTCGACGCGCTCGTGCGCCAGATGGAGGTCGATTGCGAGAAGGCGCGGGTCGCGCTCACACACTAACTCGTCACCCCGGACTTGTTCCGGGGTCCAATTCTCCACTGGCAAGGACGTCGATTGTGGCACGTTGGATGCCGGAACAAGTCCGGCATGACGAAGGTGGCAAGGCTGTTTCCCTTGGCGCGACACTCGGCTAAGCGCGCAATTCCATGACCGACATGACCGACACCACCCGCGACTGGCGCGACACCGTCTTCCTGCCGAAGACCGACTTCCCGATGAAGGCCGGCCTCGCCGCCAAGGAGCCGGGGATTCTGGAGCGCTGGCAGCGGATCGGCGTCTATGATCGCCTGCGCGAGCAGCGCGCCAAGCGCGAGCGCTTCATCCTCCACGACGGCCCGCCCTACGCCAATGGCGACATCCACATGGGCCATGCGATGAACAAGGTGCTGAAGGACATCATCGTCCGCAGCCGCTCGCTGATGGGCAGGAACGCGCCCTACGTCCCCGGCTGGGATTGCCACGGCCTGCCGATCGAGTGGAAGGTCGAGGAAGCCTATCGCGCGAAGAAGCTCGACAAGGACGAAGTGCCGGTCGAGCAATTCCGCGCCGAATGCCGCGCCTATGCCGAAAAATGGGTCGCAGTGCAGCGCGCGCAGTTCGAGCGCTTGGGCGTGATGGGCGATTGGGACGATCCCTACCTCACGATGAATTACGAGGCCGAGGCGACGATCGTTTCGGAACTCCTCAAGTTCGCCGAGAGCGGCCAGCTCTATCGCGGCGCCAAGCCGGTGATGTGGAGTCCGGTCGAAAAGACCGCGCTGGCCGAGGCCGAGGTCGAATATGAGGACGTCGTTTCGACCCAGATCGACGTGGCGTTCGAGATCGTCGAAGCGCCGAACGCGCCCGAACTGGTCGGCGCGCATGCGGTGATCTGGACGACGACGCCGTGGACGATTCCGGTGAACCAGGCGCTCGCGTATGGAGAGAATGTTTCATACGAGCTGATTGAGTGGAACGGTCGTAAGTTGGTCATTGCGGCGGACCTTCAAGCGAATGCGATGAAGCGCTGGGGATATGATCCGACTTCCGGTGAAGGGCGTTCGCTTGGGGTGTTCTCCGGCTCTCAACTCGCTGGCGCTAAGGCCCGCCACCCGATCTACAACCATCTTCGTCACCCCGGCGAAAGCCGGGGTCGGGCTTCTTCTTCCGAGCATGGAGAAGGCAGCCCTGCCCCGGATCAAGTCCGGGGCGACGATGGGAATGCGACGGCGCTCGCCTTTTTCGCCAAACCCCGTCCGTTCCTGCCGGGCGATTTCGTCACAACCGATGCGGGCACCGGGCTGGTCCACATGGCGCCCGATCATGGCGAGGACGATTTCCTGCTGTGCAAGCAATATGGCATCGACCCGGTGTTCGCAGTCGATGCGGCGGGCTTCTACCGCGCGGATTGGGCGTGGCTCGGCGGGCAGGGGAGCGTCATCAATAAGAAGTTCGTCGCCGCCGACGGCCCGATCTGTTCGGACCTGCGCGCGGCCGGCGCGCTGCTCGCCGCGTCGGACGATTTCGCGCACAGCTACCCGCATAGCTGGCGCTCCAAGGCCAAGGTGATCTTCCGCTGCACGCCGCAGTGGTTCATTCCGATGGACCGCGCACACACCCCCGCCGTCACCCCAGCGAAGGCTGGGGTCTCTGTCGAGGGAGCGGGGCAGGAGCCGCTTGAGATCCCAGCCTCCGCTGGGATGACGCTGGGTCATGGCGCGGGCAACGGCCCGACGCTCCGCGAACTCGCCCTCGATTCGATCGAGCGCACCCGCTGGGTCCCCACCCGCTCCAAGAACCGCATCCGCGCGATGGTCGAGGGCCGGCCCGATTGGGTGATCTCGCGCCAGCGCGCCTGGGGCGTGCCGATCGCGCTCTACGTCAACCGCGCGACGGGCGAGCATCTCAATGATCCGGCGGTCAACGCCCGCATCGTCGCGGCCTTCCGCGAGGGCGGGGCAGACGCCTGGTTCACCGCCGACCATCAGGCGCTGCTCGGCCCCGACTACAAGCTCGCCGATTACGAGCCGCAGTCGGACATCCTCGACGTGTGGTTCGATTCGGGCTCGACCCACGCCTTCGTCATCGAGGCGCGCTACGGCGCAGGCACGCGCGCCGACCTCTATCTCGAAGGCTCGGACCAGCATCGCGGCTGGTTCCAGTCGAGCTTGCTCGAAAGCTGCGGCACCCGCGGCCGCGCACCCTATGATGCGGTGCTGACCCACGGCTTCGCGCTCGACGGGCAGGGCCGCAAGATGTCCAAGAGCCTCGGCAACGTCGTCGATCCGCTGAAGGTGATTGCCGAAAGTGGCGCCGACATCCTGCGTATGTGGGTGGCGCAGACCGATTATTTCGAGGATGTGCGCATCGGCAAGGAGGTGCTGGGGACAACTTCGGACGCCTATCGCAAACTTCGCAACACGTTTCGCTACCTTCTGGGCGCCCTGGACGGTTTCGAGCATGGTGAGTCCGTGGCACCTTCCGAGATGCCCGAGCTGGAGCTTTACGTCCTCCACCTGCTTGGGCGTCTCGACGTGGCGCTGCGCGAGGCGGCCGAGAATTACGAGTTCAACCGCTACCTCCGCCTGCTCACCGACTTCGCGCAGGACGACCTGTCGGCCTTCTATTTCGATATCCGCAAGGATTCGCTCTATTGCGACGCCCCCGGCGACCCGAAGCGCCGCGCCGCCCGCACCGTATTCGACCTGTTGTTTCATGCACTTGTTCGCTACGCCGCGCCGATCCTTTGCTTCACCGCCGAGGAAGTGTGGCAGGCGCGCTTCCCGAGCGAGGACGGCTCGGTCCATTTCCTCGAATGGCCCGAATTGCCTGCGCTACCCGGCGACGACGCGATCAGCACCAATTGGGAGGATGTCCGCCGCCTGCGCGAGGCTGTCACCGAGGCGATCGAGCCGTTGCGCCGCGAAAAGGTGATCCGCTCGAGCCTCGAAGCCGAAGTGACCGTCCCCGATCTGCCGCTCGACGCCGAGAGCCTTGCCGAGGTATTCATCGTTGCGAAAGTGGCTAAAGGGGAGGGTGTGAGCGTGACCCGCACCGAGTATCACAAATGCGGCCGCTGCTGGCGGCTGCTCCCTGAGGTCGTCGAGGACGGCGCCTTGTGCCATCGCTGCGCCGAGGTGGTGGCGTGACGCCGCTTCGATTGTGGGGCTTCGCCACCGCGGGGCTGGTGCTGGTGCTCGATCAGGCGATCAAGCTCGCCGTCACCGGGCCGCTGCAGCTCGATTATGACGGCGCGGTCAGGCACATCCTGCCGATCTTCAACCTGCGCTTCGTCGCCAATATCGGCGTGTCGCTGGGGCTGCTCCAGGCCAATAGCGAGGCGAGCCGCTGGGCGCTGGTCGCGCTCACCGCCGTCATTGCGATCGGCGTCACGGTCTGGCTGCTGCGCGAGAAGGTGCGCGCCGACGTGATCGCGTTGGGCCTCGTGCTCGGCGGGGCGCTGGGCAACATCCTCGATCGTGTGCGGCTGGGCTATGTCGTCGATTATGCCGACCTCCATTTCGGCGAGTGGCGGCCCTTTTTGGTCTTTAATCTCGGCGATGCGGCGATTACGATCGGGGTTCTGATCCTGCTCGGCCGTGCGCTGCTGGCGCGTGGCGACAAGCCGAAGGCGGCGCGTGCTTCTGTGGAGAATAACAATGCGTAAGATGGTGCCGATCGCCTGCGGGCTGGGCTTGGCCGTGGCGCTTGCCGGCTGCGCGGGCAGCAAGGGCATCGGCGGCGGCCCAGACGAATTCGAGGTGGCGCGCGAGGCGCCGCTGGTCATCCCGCCGGATTTCGCGCTGAAGCCGCCGCAGCCGGGTGCCGCGCGCCCGCAGGATGTCGATCCCGGCCAGCAGGCGCTCGCCGCGATGTTCGGCGGCCCGGCGCCGCGCAGTGCCGGCGAGGCGGCTGCGCTCAACGCCGCGGGGCAGGATGCGGCCGATCCGGGCATCCGCTCGGCGGTCGGCGATCCCGACACCAAGGTCGAGAATATGGGATCGACGACGCGCGACATCGAAGCCGCGCCGGCAGGCGACGGCCAGGAAGCGAGCACGTCGGTTCCGTAATACCAATCTGAGCGAGCGAGTCTCCTGCCGTTCGTCCTGAGCTTGTCGAAGGGCAGATCCGGGGCCGGGCTTCGACAGGCTCAGCCCGAACGGAGAGAAGTTCGAACTTGAAAAGGGGAGCGACGCGCCGCTCCCCTTTTTCGTGGTTAGAAGTTCACCCCGACATAAGCGAGCACGGTCGAGCCGCGGCCGAGCTTCTGGTCAAAACGGCCGCCAAGTTCGGGCACGCGCGCGCTGCTGACGTCGGTGTCCGAATAGGTGACGCCGACCTTGAACGGGCCGCCCACCGCCTCGGCATTGAGCGACCAGTCGAGATAATTGTCGTCGCCGGCATTGAGGTTGACGTAGCCCAGCGACCCTTGAGTATAGCCGACGTGGCCGGTCAGCGTTACCGGCGTGCCGGGGATGCCGACGCCGGCCTGGCCATAGACATAGGTGTTGTCGTCCTTGCCGATCAGGCCCTTCTGCCCGCTCCAGGCATAGTTGACGCCGACCTTGGTCGATACCGGGCCGATCATGTAGCTCACCGAGGCATAAGGCTCGAAGAAGTCGGTGTTCACGCCCTTGGCGCCGTCGGGATAGAGATAATAGAGCAGACCGGCGTCGAAGCCGATGCCGTTGCTCAGCGTCTTGGCATAGCCGCCGTAAAGATCGACTTCGGCGCCGCCATAACCGGGCAGCGATACCTTGTCGTCGATCGTCGAGACGAAGGTGCCGACATAAAGCCCGCTCGAATGGGTGAGGTTGAGCGTGCCCTGGATCGCGCCGTCGCCATCGCTCTGAGTGATGCCGCGGAAGCGATAGTCCGAGGTGAGTGTGACGTTGCCGGTCAGCGTGAACGGCTTGGGCGGCGCGGTATCCTGCGCGAATGCCGGCGCCGTCGTGGCGGCGAGCAGCAGCGCGCCGAGGGTGATCGTGGAGATGCGCATCGTGATCCCTTTCGGTTGAGGTGCGTCGTCCCCGCCTGCCGCCGCTCGGCCTGCGCATCGTTGGGCGCGCGCTGGTCCTGAACGGCTGGCGCGATCATGCCGATTTCTGCTGCACCGCACAACAGGCAATCGTCGCGGATTTGTCACAATGCGGCGGCGATTGCCGGCGGATCAGGCCTCTGGCGTCGGCGGCAGCGAGCGGATGTGCACGTCGCGCTGCGCCACGGGGAGGCTGATGTCATGCTCCTTGAACAGATACCAGATGCGCTTGAGCACGTCCGAGCGCACGCTGCCGACGCCATCCTCGGGATCGGTGATCCACAGCCGGATTTCGTGCTGGACCGAGCTCTCGCCGAACGCGCTCAGCTGGACCGACGGCTTGGGGCTGTCGAGCACGCGCGGGCTTTCGGTGGCGGCGCGCAGCATCAGCTCCTGGGCCAGCGCAAGATCAGCCTCGTAGGAAACGCCCACCGGAATGCGGACGCGCACCTTACGATCGGAATAGGACCAGTTCTCGACCTCCTGCGTCATCAGGTTTTCGTTGGGGATCAGATGCTCTTTGCCGTCGCGGGTCAGCACCGAGACCGCGCGCACGCCGATCTTGTTGACCCAGCCGAAGCTGTCGCCGACGACGATCACGTCGCCCGGCTTGATCGATCGGTCCATCAGCAGGATGATCCCGGCGATCAAGTTGCCGACGGTCTTCTGCAGGCCGAAGCCGACCGCCAGCCCCATCGCGCCGCCGAACACCGCGAAGGCGGTGAGGTCGATGTCGAGCAGATCGATGCCGATGAAGAAGGCAGCGACGATGATCGCGATGCCCGCCAGCTTCTCCGCAAGCAGCCGCTGGGTCGGATCGAGCGAGGTGCTGCGGCCGAGCGTATGCCCGATCATCCGGTTGGCGAGCCTGACCGCGGCGAACAGCGCCACCGCGACGATCACCACCGTCACCAGCGCCATCAGCGAGAAGCGGTGGTTGCCGACCTGAAAGCCGATGCGATCGAGCAGACGCGTGATCGCCGCCAGCCCGCCCAGCGCGTGGCTCACCAGCGCGACGAACACGACAATCGCCGCCAGCCAGGCCATCCAGCGCGCAAGATGCAGCCCGCGCAGCAAGTGATAGACCGCAAGCGCCGCGCAGCAGCCGAGCGCAAGCCCGAGCGGCAGCGCCGCGAGCAGCTTCCAATCATAGCCGTTGAGGATCAGCGCGAGCAGCAGCAGCGCGACCGTATGGCCGACGATCGCCGCCAGCCGCGGCCCGAGCCCGTCGATTCGCGCGCGGCTGTGCAATTCCCAGCGCGCGGCGAGCATCGCGCCGAGACGTCGGCCGGCGAACTCGCCGATCAACACCGCGAGCACGGCCAGGCCGAGCGCAAGCGCGATGTGCATCAGCTTGGGCGTGGTCGCGATGTCGATGCCATTGGCCCGCAACCAGTCGCCCAGCTCGTTCATCTGCGCTTCTCCGCCAGAGCGGCGAATCCGCGTTCGAGATCGGCAATCAGGTCGGCCGGGTCCTCGAGCCCGATATGCAACCGCACCAGCGCGCCGCCCCAATCAGGCATTCCGAGCGCGCGATGCGGGTCGGCCGGGACCGCGAGGCTCTCGAACCCGCCCCAGCTGAAGCCGATGCCGAACAGGCCGAGCGTGTCGATGAACGTAGCACGCGCCGCTTCGTCGGCGCCCTTGAGCACGAACGAGAACAGGCCTGAGGAGCCGGCGAAGTCGCGCTCGAACAAGTGGTGGCCGGGGCAATCGGGGAGCGCGGGGTGGAGGACCGCGCCGACCTCGGGCCGCTGCTTCAGCCACCGCGCGATCTCGAGCGCGCTCGCTTGGTGCTGCGCGAGCCGCACGCCCATCGTGCGAAGCCCGCGTGAGCCGAGCCAGCAATCGTCGGGACTGGCGACCTGGCCGAGCTGGAAGCTCATGTCTCGCAAGGCGGCAAAATGGCCGGGACCGGCAGTGACCGCGCCGAGCATGACGTCGGAATGGCCGACGACATATTTGGTCGCGGCGAGGATCGAGAGGTCGACGCCCTTTTCGATCGCCGGGAAATAGAGCGGCGTCGCCCAGGTATTGTCGAGCAAGGTGGTGATCCCGCGCTCCCTGGCGACCGCGACGATCGCCGGCACGTCCTGCACCTCAAAGGTCAGGCTGCCGGGGCTTTCCATCAGGATCGCGCGCGTCCTGTCGCCGATCAGCTCGGCGATGCCGGCGCCGATCATCGGATCGTAGAAGCGCGTCGTGATGCCGAACCGCGCGAGCAGCCCCCGCGCCATCGCCCGGCTCGGCTCATAAGCCGAATCGACCATGAGCAGCTCGTCGCCCGCTTGGAGGACCGACAGCAACGCCGCCGCGATCGCCGCGACGCCCGAGCAATAGAGGAAGGTGCCCTCGGCCCCCGGCTCGAGCTCGGTCAGCGCGTCGGCCAGCGCCCATTGCGTCGGCATGCCCCGCCTACCGTAATAGAGCTTGTGGTGCGTGTCGCGTCCGGTTTCGCGCATGTGCTGGATCGAGTCGTAGAGGATCGTCGATGCGCGCCACACCGGCGGATTGACGATGCCCTGCGTCCATTCCTTGCGCCGCCCAGCCTCGACCAGGCGAGTCGCCGGCCCGATCGGCCTGTCCTTGTTCATGCCGGCCCCTTCGCCTTGGGCGCTGCCGGGGTTGTGCCCCATTCGGCCCATGATCCGTCGTAGAGCGCCGCTTCATGCCCCAGGAGATGCGCACCGAACACCAAGACCGCCGCGGTGATCCCCGAGCCGCAGGTCGTGACGAGCGGCCGATCGAGGTCAACGCCCTGATCGGTGAAGGCTTGCGCCAGCGCCGCGCCGCGCTTCCAGGTGCCGTCCGGATTGAACAGCGTCGCATAGTGGACATTGCGCGAGCCCGGAATGTGCCCCGCGTCGCTATTGGCGCGATGCTCGGGCTCGCCGCCTTCGAAGCGCGCCGGCGCGCGCGCGTCGGCGACCTGCTCGGCGCCGCTGTCGATATTGGCGGTCATCGCCGCCATATCGCGGATGCCGGAAAAATCGGGCGCCGCATCGAAAGTGCGCGGCTCGGGCGTGTCGATGCCGCGCGCCACGTTGCGATCCTCGGCGCGCCATTTGGCGAGGCCGCCGTCGAGGATCGCCACCTCGCGCACGCCGAACAGCCGCAGCAGCCACCAGGCGCGCGCGGCGCTGTGCAGCGGCGAATCGTCATAGACGACGATCTTCGTCTCGCGCGTGACGCCAAGCTCGCCCAGCCGCTGCTCGGCGAACTCGGTGTTCGGCACCATCGAGGGCAGATCTGACTCGGGATCGGCAAAATGCGTGAGATCGAGGAACACCGCGCCCGGAATGTGCTCGGCCGCGTAATCGGCGCTCGCGTCGCGCTCGTGCTCGGGCAGGAAATAGCTGGCGTCGAGAATGCGCAGGTCGGGATCGGCGAGATGCTCGGCGAGCCACGCGGTGGTGACGAGGGAGTCCATCGGCTTGTCCTAGCTTCGGGCGCCGGCCACGTCGAGCGCCCCGCTTTCCTCGTCGTCGCGGCGCCCCTACATAGCGCCGCATGATCCCAAAGCATCTCGGCCAGACCAGTGCGCTGCCCGCCTCTCCCGAGGCGGCGGAGCTCGATTACGTCCCCAATCCGCGCGCCGGCCAGCTCTATCTGGTGCGCTTCGCGGCGCCCGAGTTCACCTCGCTGTGCCCGGTTACCGGCCAGCCCGATTTCGCGCATCTGGTGATCGACTATGCGCCCGGCGAGACGATCGTCGAATCGAAATCGCTGAAGCTGTTCCTCGGCTCGTTCCGCAATCACGCCGCCTTCCACGAGGATTGCACGGTCGGCATCGGCCAGCGGCTGTTCGAGGAGATGAAGCCGCGCTGGCTCCGGATCGGCGGCTATTGGTATCCGCGCGGCGGCATTCCGATCGACGTCTTCTGGCAGTCGGGCTTGCCGCCCGAGGGGCTGTGGCTGCCCGACCAGGGCGTGCCCGGCTATCGCGGCCGCGGCTGAGCAGGGCAGCGTCACGACTTGACGCAGATCAAGCAGATTCTTAATGTTGCGATGCAACATGACTGCAACCTTAACGACGACCGCTCGTTGGCAACGCAAGGATTTGAGTCGAGGTCCGGCTCTTGTTGCGATAGCGAAAGGTTAGGCGCGAGATGGCGTTGGAGGGTCTGCCGCGGACGACGCACTTGGCACTGATCGGCAATTTCCTGCCGCGCAAATGCGGCATCGCCACTTACACGACCGACACGTACAACGCGCTCAAGACGCGTTTCCCCGATATGGCGATCGACGTCTATGCGATGGACGACGAGCCGGGCGCGCATCTCTACCCGCCCGAGGTTACTCGCGCGATTCCGCAGAACGACCGGCGCGCCTATCTCGAGGCGGCGCGCGCGATCGAGGCAAGCGGCGTGCAGGCGGTGTGGCTTCAGCACGAATACGGCATTTTCGGCGGCCCGGCGGGCGAGCTGATCCTCGCGCTGCTCGATCGAGTCTCGGCGCCGCTGATCGTGACGCTGCACACCATTCTCGAAAATCCCAACCCCGACGAGCGCCGCGTGCTCGAAGCGTTGCTCAAACGCGCTGCCCGCGTCGTGGTGATGGCCGATCGCGGGCGGGACATCCTGGCAAGAGTCTATGACGCCGATCTGCGCAAGGTGGTAATGATCCCCCACGGCGTGCCAGATCGCCCGCTGGTCGAGCCGGACATGATGAAGGAACGTTTCGGCTGGCAAGGGCGCAAGGTGGTGCTGACCTTCGGGCTGGTCGGCCCGGGCAAGGGAATCGAAACGCTGATCGAGGCGCTGCCGATGATCGTCGCCGCCGAACCCAGGACGCTCTACGTGCTGGTCGGCGCGACGCATCCGCATCTCGTCGCCCATGAAGGCGAGGCGTATCGCGACCGGCTCAAGGCGCTTGCCGCCGATCTCGGCGTCGATGGCAACATGGCCTTCGTCAACCGCTTCGTCGAACATGACGAACTGCTCGATTACCTGCAGGCCGCCGACGTCTATGTGACGCCTTACACCAATCCCGCGCAGATCACGTCGGGCACGCTTTCCTATGCGGTGGGAGTCGGCAAGGTGGTGGTATCGACACCCTATGCCCATGCCACAGAGATTCTTGCCGACGATCACGGCCGGCTGGTGCCGTTCGGCGACAGCGCCGCGATTGCGGCGGCGATCGCGGACTTGTTCGCCGATGATGGCGCGCGCCGCGCATTGTCGGCGCGCGCCTATGCGCGCGGCCGGACGATGATCTGGCCGCGGCTCGCCGAGACTGCGATGGCCGAGATCGACGCGATCGTCGCTGCGCGGCCCAAACGGCTGACGCGCTCCACCCCACCGCTCGCTCCCTTGAAGCCCGATCTCGCTGCGGTCGAGCGGATGAGCGACGGCAACGGCATGTTGCAGCACGCAATCTATTCGGTGCCCGATCGCCGCCACGGCTATTGCATCGACGACAATGCCCGCGCGCTGATGCTGGTGACGCAGATGGCCGATCTCGACGAGGCGACTCGCGATCACTGGACGACGGTCTATGCCTCGTTCGTCCAGTTCGCCTGGAATCCCGAGGCGCGGCGCTTCCGCAACTTCATGCGCTACGATCGCACCTGGTGCGAAGACGCGGGCTCGGAGGATTCGAACGGGCGCACGCTTTGGGCGCTCGGCACGGTCGCCCGGGATGCGCGCATCGTCAAGCATCGCGACTGGGCGGGGTCGATGTTCGACATGACCGCCGATCTGGCCTTCGAGCTCGGCAGCCCGCGCGCCCAGGCCTTCGCGATGCTCGGCGCCGCGGCGATCCTCGACGTGCACCCCGAGCACGATCTGGCACGCCGTCTGCTCACGCGCTTCGGCGACGAGCTGATGGCGCTGCTCGAACGGACGCGGCGCCCCGAATGGGCATGGTTCGAGATCGTCCTCGCCTATGACAATGCCCGGTTGCCCGGCGCGCTGATCCGCGCCGGCGAGGCGCTCGGCCGCGACGACATGATCGCGCGCGGCATCGAGACGCTCGACTGGATCGTCGCTCGCCAGACCTCGCCCGAGGGGCGCTTCCGCGCCGTCGGCACCGAGAGCTTCGGCCGCGCCTTCGCCGAACCCGCGGCGTTCGACCAGCAGCCGCTCGAGGCGCAAGCGACGATCGATGCCTGTGCCGCCGCGTTCGCCGTCACCAACGACCGCCGCTGGGTCGCCGAGGCAGAGCGCGCCTATCGCTGGTTCCTCGGATTGAACGATCTCGATCTGCCGCTCGCTTCGCCGCAGGACGGCGGTTGCTTCGACGGGCTGATGCCGCACGGGCTCAATCGGAACCAGGGCGCCGAATCGATTCTTGCGCTGCAAATGGCGTCCTGCGCCATTTCCACCCTTTCAAAACAAGCCGGAACCGTGGCAGGAGCCGACCGCGCCGTCGCGTAGTCATCGCGCTCGGCGTCGCACTTTTGGCGGTTACCGGGACGCGCATGGCCGAGCTTTACTATCACTCCTTGCGGCTTCACGCCGATCCTTCGCGCGTCGTCGTGCGCCCGTTCCAGATCGCCTGGCAGGCCAACGGCTCGGCGCCGAGTCGCTCCGAACGGCTGGTGCGCGAAGTGCTCGACATGCCGGCGGACGAGGCGCGCGCGCAGCTAGAGACCGTGCTCAAGGATTTCGAGGCGCGGCACTGGCAGACGCGGCGCATCTTCATGACTCGCTATGACGAGATCGAGGCCGAGCTCGAACTGGACGGCGCGGAGATCGGCGACGAGCGGCGCCAGCTGATCGGTGCCTATTTCTGCCACGAATATTCCTACGCCGCCGCGGCGCTGATGAATCCGAGCGCGGTGCCGCATTGCGACCAATCGGGCATGCCGTCGGGGTCGATGCGTATCCTGATGTCGCTGCGCGCGGTGGGCGAGGGGCACATCTCCTCGGTTGCCTTCCGCGAGGGGATCATCACCGACAAGGGCGAACTGAAGCTCGCGCCCGAGCCGCCCTTCGCCACTGCGACCGACATTCTCGGCAAGCAGGAGATGCACATCCCCGAAGGCCCGGTGACGGTGCATCGCCACCGCGATTCGACGCTGTCGGGCACCGTGATCTTCCCCGTCACCAAGGCGCAGTCGAACGGGCTGGAGGACTTGCGGCTGCTGCGCTTCGAGCATGACGACGGCAGCCTCGAATGGCTCGGCACCTACACCGCCTATAACGGCTCGCAGATTCAGTCGGAGCTGATGCGGACGCGCGACTTCCGCGCCTTCGACCTCGTGCCGATGACGGGCGCGGCGGCGCGCAACAAGGGTATGGCGCTGTTCCCGCGCAAGATCGGCGGGAAATACATGATGATCGGGCGGCAGGATGGGGAGAACCTCTATCTGCTCGCCTCCGACGACGTCACGCATTGGGAGGGCGGCGAGCGCCTGCTGACGCCGGAATATCCGTGGGAATTCGTCCAGATCGGCAATTGCGGGCCGCCGATCGAATTGGACGAGGGCTGGCTGCTCCTGACCCACGGCGTCGGCGCGATGCGCAAATATTCGATCGGCGCGGTGCTGCTCGACAAGGACGATCCCTCGAGGGTGATCGGGCGGACGCGCGAACCGATCATCGCCGCAGCGGACGAGGACCGTGAAGGCTATGTGCCCAACGTGGTCTATTCGTGCGGTGCGCTGCGCCACGAGGACACGTTGTTCATTCCCTATGGCGTCGCCGATTCGTCGGTCGCCTTCGCCTTCGCCCCGATCAGCGCATTGCTGGCGGCGATGTAACCAAGGCCCGGGTGCGGCGGTAGAGCCAGGCGAGCAGCGCGATGAACAGGATCGTGCCGCCGATCAGTGCGTAGCTCTGGAAGCCGGCGCCGACCAGCGCGAGCGGGGCGTCGCTGCCCGAGGCGGCGACGACGCCGGCGAATACCACGCCCCAGAGCGACTCGCCGACGATCAGGCCGGTCGCGGTGAGCACGCCCATGCGGCGGGCGAATTCGGGGTTGGCGGTGCGATCGGCCCAGCGATCGTAGAACAGCCCGACCACCGAGCCGACCACCGTCGGCAGGATCAGGCTCATCGGCAGATAGACGCCCATGCCCACGCCGAGCGGGGGCAAGCGGAGCAGCTTCAATTTGCCGAGTATTTCGTCGAGAATGATGAGGCCGACGCCGGTCAGCGCACCATAGCCGATCATCGTCGCATTGAGACTGCCGCCGAGAACGCCCTTGGCGAGCGCCGAGATCAGTGCGGCCTGCGGCGCCGGCAGCGCATTGGGACCGGCGTTAGCGGCGCCGGCGAAGCCGAACGCGGTGTTGAGAAGATTGAGCACCACCGGGACCACAAGCGCGCCGAACACCACGCCGATTACCAGCGCGACCTGCTGCTTCCACGGCGTCGCGCCGACCAGCTCGCCGGTCTTGAGGTCTTGCAAATTGTCGTTGGAGATGGTGGCGACGCCGAACACCACGCCGGTGACGATCAGCGCATAGGCGACCAAAGCGGCGGTGGTGTCGGCGGGATTGTCGCGCCCGAACAGGCCGACCAGCATCAGTGCGGCGCCGACCACCGAGAGGATGCCGATCCCCGAGACCGGCGAGTTGGACGCGCCGATCAGGCCGGCCATGTAGCCGCACACCGCCGCGATCAGCAG
Source organism: Sphingomonas sp. (assembly GCA_051954515.1). Taxonomy (GTDB): domain Bacteria; phylum Pseudomonadota; class Alphaproteobacteria; order Sphingomonadales; family Sphingomonadaceae; genus Sphingomonas. The sequence continues at coordinate 53,912 of JBQCHQ010000010.1, forward strand.
GCCGATGACCAGCACGAATACCAACGCACCGGCGATCAGCGCCACGCCCGAGGCGGCGAGCGGCCCGCCGGCAATGACGCTCCACAACAGCCACGCGATCGGCACCAGCATCGCGATCGAGCCGGCGCCGACGATCCAGATCGGCAAGTCGCGCTCGGTCAGCGCCAGCGTCTCACCGCCGCGCCGCGCCGCGCTCGCCGCCATCGCCGAGCGGATGCCGCCGATCACCGGCCCGGCGATCTTGAGCAATGTCCAGATCGCCGCCACGCCGATCACGCCGGCGCCGAAGAAGCGAACGTCCTGGCTGAAGATCGCATTGGCCCAGTCGCCGGTGCTGCTTCCCGGCATCGGATGATGCGCGGTGAGGATCGGCAGGAGCACCCACCAGCCGATCACCATGCCGAGTCCCATCGCCGCGCCAACCGAGATGCCGACGAGATGGCCGACCCCGATCAGCGCCATCGACAGGCTTCCCGAGATACCGGTGGCGCCGGCGCCGGTGCGGAAGTAGGTCGCCGCCTCGCCGACCACCAGCCGAGTCTGCGTCAGGATCGCGAAGACGGTCGAGGCGATGCCGTTCCACACCAGCACGCGCAGCCCCTTGGCGCTCTCCTCGGCGCCCTCGCGGCTGCCTGAGCCGACGCGCAGCACCTCGGCGGCCGCGCGGCCCTCGGGATAGGGCAGGTCGGTATCGACGACGAGCGCGCGGCGGAGCGGCACCGAGAACAGCACGCCGAGGATGCCGCCGGTGCCGGTGATCAGCGCCGTCGTCCAATAAGGAAAGCCCTGCCACCAGCCGATCATGACGAGGCCCGGCAGCACGAAGATGATCGCGGCCAGCGTGCCCGCGGCCGAGGCGACCGTCTGGACAATGTTGTTCTCGAGGATTGTCGAATCCTTGAAGCCCCTCAACACCGCCATCGAGATCACCGCGGCGGGGATCGAGGTGGCGAAGGTGAGACCGACCTTGAGCCCGAGATAGACGTTGGCCGCGGTGAACAACAGGGTGATGAGCCCGCCCAGAATGACGCCGCGCAGCGTCAGTTCGGCGAGCGGCCTCGCGGTGCGGTCGTCGGTCATGTCATCCCCTCGCTTGATCGTGTCCGCGGTGTCGCAAGAAAATTGCGCGAAGGGAAGCGCGAAGCATCCGCCGGCGATCGCCGGCGGCAGGTGAAGTGGAGAAAGTGGAGAGCGTCGCAGGGTTTTGCCGCGAATTGCGCCTGCGACGCGTCTGCTTTGCGACACGACGCGCCATGGTGGCGACGCGCGCGCGACACCGGCGCGACAGCGACGCGACACAAAAGCGACGATTCGCGCCGGGCACGTGCCTCGTTCGCGGCGGCGGGCGCCCGTCGCGCGCCTGCTGCGCGCCGCGGGCGAGGGATTGGCGAGCGGGCGGGTGTTTTGGGGATGCGGGCCTGTTCCATCATCGAGGATAGATCAGAACAAATCCAATATTGGAAGTGGTTTGCAGCGCACGTGCGGCGGTCCAGAAGACCGGTGTGACGATGCGATCGGATCGCCATTCCGGGTACCGCGCCCGCCCTTGCCGTCATGCCGGACTCGTTCCGGCATCCACCGTGCGGCAAGAGCAGCGGATGCAGGATGTGCGGCGCAGTGGACCCCGGAACAAGTCCGGGGTGACGATGAGGGTGTGGCAGGCGGGCCGCCAAATTCCGTCCGCCCTAAACCTGGTCGCGGCGGAAGCAGTCGTGAGCGTGGTCGTTGACCATGCCGACCGCCTGCATCCAGGCGTAGACGATCACCGGGCCGACGAACTTGAAGCCGCGTGCCTTGAGCGCCTTGGAGATATCGGCCGAGAGCGGGGTGGAGGCAGGGACGGTGCGGCCGTCGCCGCGGCGCGGTTCGCCGCCGGCCAGGTTCCACGCCCAACGCCCGAAATCCTCGCCCGAGTCGCGCATTGCGCAGAAGATGCGGGCGCCGGCGATGGTCGCTGCGATTTTGGCGCGGGCGCGGATGATGCGTGCGTCGGCCATCAGGCGGGCGATGTCGGCATCGTTGAATGCCGACACCCTATCGGGATCGAAGCCGGCGAAGGCGGCGCGGAAGCCCTCGCGGCGATGGAGGATCGTGCGCCATGACAGCCCGGCCTGGAAGCCTTCGAGCATCAGCATTTCCCACAATGCGCGCGAGTCGCGCAGCGGCACGCCCCATTCGGCGTCGTGATAGGCGGCCACCTGGGGATCACCCTCGGCCCAGGCGCAGCGGTGGGGCGTCATGGCGCGAGCATAGCCGAAGGGGCGGCGGGGGGCGAGGGTGCGGAAGAAGTGCCTTGGTCGCCCTGAACTTCTTCGGTGATTATCTATTTGAGACAATATCCTCCCATTGACCTCCCCGGGGGACGGCCGGGGGGCCCCACAGGGCCGGCCCTACCGGGGCCCCCCCCGAGCCCGGGGGGTGGGGGTAAAATGGCCCCGGCCAAAAAAA
>JBQCHQ010000011.1:0-2801 GCA_051954515.1 Sphingomonas sp.
GCATCGCCTTGACGACGTCGCCGGTCCGACCCTTGTCCTTGCCGCTGAGGACGATCACGCGATCGCCCTTCTTGATCTTGGCCGCAGCCATCACAGCACCTCCGGCGCGAGCGAGATGATCTTCATGTGCTTCTTGGCGCGGAGCTCGCGGACCACCGGGCCGAAGATACGGGTGCCGATCGGCTCCTCGTTCTTGTTGACGAGCACCGCGGCATTGCTGTCGAAGCGGATTACCGAACCGTCGGCGCGGCGAATGTCCTTCGCGGTGCGCACGATGACGGCGCGGTGGACGTCGCCCTTCTTCACGCGGCCGCGCGGCTGCGCTTCCTTGACGCTGACGACGATGATGTCGCCGACGCCGGCAAAGCGGCGCTTCGAGCCGCCCAGCACCTTGATGCACTGCACCCGCTTGGCGCCGCTGTTGTCCGCGACGTCGAGATTGGATTGCATCTGGATCATCGATCCGTTTCCTTCTCACCTGGCTTTCCGGGACATGTCCCGGGAGTTCCACCAATCCGTCACCCCAGCGAAGGCTGGGGTCTTTCGCAATCTGCCTCGCCCTCGCGGCACGAGACCCCAGCCTTCGCTGGGGTGACGACTACGCCGTCAGGCGTCGATATCGACCCGCTCGGGCGTCGCGTGGGTGTTGACCCGCTCGATCACCTTCCAGGTCTTGAGCTTGGAGATCGGCGCGGTCTCTTCGATCCGCACCGTTTCGCCAGCCTTGAACTCGTTCGCCTCGTCATGGGCGTGATACTTTTTTGAGCGGCGGATGATCTTGCCGTAGAGCGGGTGCTTCACCTTGCGCTCGACGCTCACCACCACCGTCTTGTCGGTCTTGTCGGAGACGATACGCCCCGTCAGCACGCGCTTCGGCATCGTGTGTTCCTTACTTCGCTGCCGCGCGGGTGCGGGCACCCTGCAGCGTCTTGATACGGGCGATGTCGCGACGGACTTCGCGAACCCGGCTCGGCTTTTCGAGCTGGTTCGTGGCGGCCTGGAAACGCAGGTTGAACGCCTCGCGCTTCAGGGTGCCGAGCTCGTCGCCGAGCTGGTCGTCGGTCATCGCCTTGAGATCGTCGATCCGGGCCATGATTTATCCTTCGAGATGCGAGGTGTCGCCGAGACGCGCCACCACCTTGGTCTTGATCGGCAGCTTCATCGCCGCACGCTCGAACGCTTCCGCCGCGAGCGGGCCGGGAACGCCGTCGAGCTCGAACAGGATGCGGCCGGGCTTGACGCGCGCCGCCCAGAATTCCGGGCTACCCTTGCCCGAGCCCATGCGGACTTCGGCGGGCTTCGAGGACACCGGCACGTCGGGGAACACGCGAATCCACAAACGCCCCTGGCGCTTGATGTGACGCGTGATCGCGCGGCGCGCGGCCTCGATCTGGCGCGCGGTGATCCGGTCCGGCTCCATCGCCTTCAGCCCGTACGAGCCGAAGTTGAGCGCGGTGCCGCCCTTGGCGTCGCCGTGGATGCGGCCCTTGAACGCCTTGCGGAACTTGGTGCGTTTCGGTTGCAGCATTTTCTCTTATCCCAACCTTAGCGGCGATCGTCGCGCGCCGGGCGCACGCCCGAGGTCTGCGCTTCCATCATCAGCCGGTCCTGCGCAAGCGGGTCGTGACCGAGGATCTCGCCCTTGAAGATCCACACCTTGACGCCGCACACGCCGTAGGCGGTGTGCGCGGTGGCTTCGGCATAATCGACGTTGGCGCGCAGCGTGTGCAGCGGCACGCGGCCCTCGCGATACCATTCGGTGCGCGCGATCTCGGCGCCGCCGAGACGGCCGCCGCAGGTGATCCGGATGCCCTCGGCGCCGAGACGCAGCGCCGATTGCACCGCGCGCTTCATCGCGCGGCGGAAGGCGATGCGGCGCTCGAGCTGGTCGGCGACGCCCTGCGCAACGAGCTTGGCGTCGATCTCGGGCTTGCGAATTTCGACGATGTTCAGCGACACGTCCGACGAGGTCATCGAGGCGAGCTTCCTGCGAAGCTTCTCGATATCCGCGCCCTTCTTGCCAATGATCACGCCGGGGCGCGCCGCATAGATCGACACGCGGCACAGCTTGGCCGGACGCTCGATCACCACCTTCGAGATCGCGGCCTGCGGCAGCGTCTCGACGATGTACTTGCGGATCTTGAGGTCCTCCATCAGGAGCCGGCCATAGTCGGCGCCCTCGGCGAACCAGCGGCTGTCCCAGGTGCGGTTGATCTGCAGACGCAGGCCGATCGGATTGCTCTTCTGACCCATTATGCTTCTTCCTGCTCGCGGACGACGATGCGAAGCCGCGAGAACGGCTTCAGGATGCGCGTCGACTTGCCGCGGCCGCGGGTGGCGAAACGCTTCATGGTGATCGACTTGCCGACCGACGCCTCGGCGACGACGAGCGCGTCGACGTCGAGATTGTGGTTGTTCTCGGCATTGGCGATCGCCGAGGCCAGGACCTTGCGCGCATCGACCGCCATCGCCTTCGTCGAGAAGGAAAGGATGTTCAATGCCTCGTCGGCCTTCTTGCCGCGGATCAGGCCGGCGACCAGGTTGAGCTTCTGGGCCGAGCCGCGAATCTGCGTCGCGACGGCCAGCGCTTCCTTGTCACCCACGCGGCGCGGAGCTGCTTGCTTCGACATCAGCGCTTACCCTTCTTGTCGGCCGAGTGACCGGGGAAGTAGCGCGTCGGCGCGAACTCACCCAGCTTCATGCCGACCATGTCCTCGTTGACCGAGACCGGCACGAACTTGCGGCCGTTATAGACGCTGAACGTGAGCCCAACGAACTGCGGCAGGATCGTCGAACGACGC
>JBQCHQ010000012.1:0-331752 GCA_051954515.1 Sphingomonas sp.
GGTCAAAACCGCCCTCGCCCGACTCACCGCCGCCAACTCACGCATCATGGGCATCGTCCTCACCAAGTTCGACCCCCGCAAAGCTCATTACGGTTACGGATACGAATACGGCTACGGTTACGGCCGTAACCAAAATGAACCCGACGTGCCCCTGGACTCCTGATCACCGCAGAGTCTGAACCAGCAGATCGAAGGACTGCAAAAATTTTTGGCAGTCTCGTAAAGGAACGGCTGCGCGCCGAGCGGGGCGATTGGTGCTATTTGTCACCATCGCCGCGGATGCCGTTCCGTTCCTGGTCTATGGTTTTGGAGAAGCAGTGAACTCCCCCCTCACCCATCTCGACCGCCTCGAGGCGGAGAGCATCCATATCATGCGCGAGGTCGTCGCCGAGGCCGAGAAGCCGGTGATGCTCTATTCGGTCGGCAAGGATTCGGCAGTGATGCTGCATCTCGCCAAGAAGGCCTTCTATCCCGCGCCGCCGCCCTTTCCGCTCCTCCATGTCGACACGACGTGGAAGTTCAAGGCGATGTACGAACTACGCGATCGTGCCGCGCGAGAGGCGGGGATGGAGTTGCTCGTCCACCAGAATCCCGAGGCGAAGGCGCAGGATATCAATCCCTTCGATCACGGTGCGCGCCACACCGACATGTGGAAAACCGAGGGGTTGAAGCAGGCGCTCGCCAAATACGGCTTCGATGCCGCGTTCGGCGGGGCGAGGCGTGACGAGGAGAAGAGCCGTGCCAAGGAGCGCATCTTCTCGTTTCGCTCGGCCTCGCAGCGCTGGGATCCCAAGAACCAGCGGCCTGAGCTTTGGCATCTCTACAATGCCCGAAAGGCGAAGGGCGAAAGCATCCGCGTCTTTCCCCTGTCGAACTGGACTGAGCTCGACATCTGGCAGTACATCCAACTCGAAGGCATCGAGATCGTGCCGCTCTATTTCGCCGCGCCGCGCCCGACGGTGGAGCGCGACGGGCTGATCCTGATGGTCGACGACGATCGCTTCCGCCTCGAGCCTGGCGAGGAGCCTGTGATGCGCTCGATCCGCTTCCGCACTTTGGGCTGCTATCCGTTGACCGGCGCGGTGGAAAGTGAGGCCGCCGATCTCAGCCAGGTCATCCAGGAGATGCTGCTGACCACGACCTCCGAACGCCAGGGCCGCGCAATCGACAAGGACGAGGGCGGCGCCGGCATGGAGAAGAAAAAGCAGGAGGGGTATTTTTGACGCGCCACGTCATGCGAAGCGTGACGAAGCGTCAACCCCCGCGACGGCGAGGGTCGCTTGAATTTTTCGTTCCTCCTGCTGCACGAGATGCCGGCCTTCGCTGGCATGACGAGGGTAATGAATGACGACTGCCGAACCGATCTACCAAGCCGACGCGCTGATCGCCGAGGATATCGATGCCTATCTCGCGCTGCATCAGCGCAAGACGATGCTGCGCTTCCTGACCTGCGGCAGCGTCGACGACGGCAAGTCGACGCTGATCGGGCGGCTGCTCTACGATTCGAAGATGATCTTCGAGGACCAGCTCGCCAGCTTGGAGGCAGACAGCAAGCGCGTCGGCACGCAGGGGCAGGAAATCGATTTCGCGCTGCTCGTCGACGGCCTTGCCGCCGAGCGCGAGCAGGGCATCACGATCGACGTCGCCTATCGCTTCTTCGCCACCGAAAAGCGCAAGTTCATCGTCGCCGATACGCCGGGCCACGAGCAATATACCCGCAACATGGTGACCGGCGCCTCGACCGCCGATCTCGCCGTGATCCTGATCGACGCGCGCAAGGGCGTGCTCACCCAGACTCGCCGACACAGCTATCTCGCGCACCTGCTCGGCATCCGGCACATCGTGCTGGCGGTGACCAAGATGGACCTGATCGGCTACGATCAGGCGCGGTTCGATGCGATCGTCGCGGATTACCGCGCCTTTGCCGCGAGCATCGGTATCGCCGATTTCACGGCGATCCCCCTCTCGGGCTTGCGCGGCGACAATATCGCGGCGCCGTCCGACGCGATGCCATGGTATGACGGCCCGACGCTGATCGAGCATCTCGAAACGGTCGAAGTCGACGCCGATGCCGATCGCGCGCGGCCGTTCCGCATGCCGGTGCAATGGGTCAATCGCCCCAATCTCGACTTCCGCGGCTTTGCAGGGTTGATCGCGGCCGGCTCCATGCGCCCCGGCGATCCGGTGCGCGTGCTGCCTTCGGGCCGCACCTCGACCGTCTCGCGCATCGTGACGATGCCGGCAGCGGGCGAAGAGAGCGGCGATCTCGACCAAGCCGTCGCCGGGCAATCGGTGACGTTGACGCTCGCCGACGAGATCGATTGCTCGCGCGGCGACGTGATCGCCGCCGCCGACACCCCACCGCAGGTCGCCGATCAGTTCCAGGCGACACTCGTCTGGATGGCCGAGGACTCGCTCCAGCCGGGCCGCGCCTATTGGCTCAAATCGGCGGCGCAGACCGTCAGCGCGACGGTGCAACCGCCGAAGCACGTCGTCGACGTCAACACGATGGCGCAGCTTTCCGCCAAGACGCTGTCGCTCAACGATATCGGCGTGGCGGAGGTTTATACCGATCGCGGCATCGTCTTTGAGCCTTATGCCGACAGCCACGATCTCGGCGGCTTCATCCTGATCGACAAGGCGACCAACGCGACCGTCGCGGCGGGCATGATCGATTACGCGCTGCGCCGCAGCCAGAACATCCACTGGCAGGCGCTCGAAATCGGCCGAGAGGCGCATGCCGCGCAGAAAAGTCAGCAACCCAGGGTGCTGTGGTTCACCGGTTTGTCGGGCTCGGGCAAGTCGACCATCGCCAATCTGGTCGAGAAGAAGCTGCACGCGCTCGGCAAACACAGCTTCCTGCTCGATGGCGACAACATCCGCCATGGGCTCAACCGAGACCTGGGTTTCACCGATACCGACCGCATCGAGAACATCCGCCGCGTCGGCGAGGTTGCCAGGCTGATGACTGACGCCGGGCTGATCGTCCTCACCGCATTCATCTCGCCCTTCCGCGCCGAGCGCGAGATGGTGCGGGCGATGCTGCCCGCGGGCGAGTTCGTCGAAATCTTCATCGATACCCCGCTCGACGTCGCTGAAGCGCGCGATGTGAAGGGTCTCTACAAGAAGGCGCGCGCCGGCGAGCTCAAGAACTTCACCGGCATCGACAGCCCGTATGAGCCGCCGCAAGCGCCCGATCTCCGCATCGACACCACCGCCGAAACGCCCGAAGCCGCCGCGGAGCGGATCGTCGATCACATCCTCGGGACGGCCAGCTCATGACGGCCACCGACAACGACCTTGCCGCCGATATCGCCAAGGCCGCGGGCGATCTGTTGCTCGCGATTCGCGCCGAAGGCCGAGAGCACGGCAAGGAGCTCGGCCAACGCGGCGATCGTGAGGCCAATGCGCTGATCCTGGACCGCTTGCGCGATGCGCGGCCCGACGACTTCATCCTCTCTGAAGAAGCTCGCGACGATCGCGCGCGCTGCGCCGCCCGCCGCGTCTGGATCGTCGATCCGCTCGACGGCACGCGCGAATATAGCGAAGGCCGCGATGATTGGGCGGTGCATATCGGCCTGGCGATCGACGGCCGCGCCGCGGCGGGCGCCGTCGCGTTGCCCGCGCAGCAGCGCGTTCTGCGATCGGACGACACGCCGGTCGCAGTGCCGCGCTCGACGCCGCTCCGAATGGTCGTCAGCCGCTCGCGGGCTCCCGATATCGCCACTCGTGTCGCGACGGCACTCGGCGCCGAGCTCGTGCCGATGGGATCGGCCGGGGCCAAGGCGATGGCGGTGGTGACCGGCGAGGCCGACCTCTACCTCCACGCCGGCGGCCAATATGAATGGGACAATTGCGCGCCCGCCGCAGTCGCGAGCGCCCTCGGACTCCACGTCTCGCGGCTCGACGGCAGCGAACTCGTCTATAATTGCGTCGATCCGCTGCTGCCTGATCTGCTCGTCTGCCGGCCGGACATCCTGCCCGCCGTGCGCGCCGCGATCGACCGCGAGCTGGCCGCCTCCGCCTAAGCGCTACGCGGCCGGCGCGCGCCTCGCCGAAAGAATCTTGACCGGCGCCGCCGGAATCTCGCCCTTGAACGAGCCCTGGATCGTCGCATCGGGATCGACCGCGCCGGCGAGGATCGCGTTCACCGCATCCATTCCCGATATGACATGCCCGAACGCGGCATAGCCGAGATTGTCGCCGGGCCTGGAGGGATCGGCGTCGAACGACGGGCGCTGGTCGCCGACCATGATGGTGAACTCGCCCTGCGCCGTCCCCGGCTCGCGGCGCGCAATCGAGATCGTGCCGTCGGTGTGATGGAGCCCGGTCACCGTGGTCGGCTCATGCTTGATCGGCGGCAGCGCGCGCTTGGGGTCGCCGTTGATCCCGAATTGCACGAAGCCGAAATGATCCTGCACCTTGACCGTCCGGTAGAAAGTCTTGCCGTCGAGCTTGTGCTGATCGACATAGGCGAGGAAGTTCTTCGCGGTGATCGGCGCGTGCACCGTATCCACCTCGACCACGATCGGCCCCGCGCTGGTCTCGATGTCGACGCGCGGCAAGGCGGGCGCGGCCGCCGTCTGCAGCATCAAGGCCAGCGTGACGCCGAACATCAGCCGAGCGCCTTCTTGAGCAGTTCGTTGACGACCTGCGGGTTGGCCTTGCCGGCCATCGCCTTCATTGTCTGGCCGACGAAGAAGCCGAACAATTTGTCCTTGCCGCCGCGATAATCGGCAACCTTGTCGGCGTTCGCCGCCATCACCTCGGCGATCACCTTTTCGATCGCCCCGGTGTCGCTTGTCTGCTTGAGCCCGCGCTCCTCAACGATCCTGGCCGGATCGTCGCCGGTTTCGAGCATGATCTCGAACACCTGCTTGGCAAGGCTGCCCGATAGCGTCCCGTTGGCGACGAGCCCAAGCAATTCCGCTGCCTGTGAAGGGCTTACCGGGCTTTGCTCGATACCCTTGCCAAGCCGGTTGAGCGCGCCGAACAGTTCGGAGGCGACCCAGTTCGATGCCTGCGCCGGCTTCGCGCCGGCGTCGAGCAGCGCATCGAACCAGCGCGCCGTCTCGACCTCGGCGGTCAGCACGCCGGCATTGTAGGGTGTGATGCCCAGACTCAAGTAGCGCGCGCGCTTGGCATCGGGCAGCTCGGGCAGGCTGGCGCGACATTCGTCGAGGAACGCCTCGTCCAGTTCGAGCGGCAGCAGGTCGGGATCGGGGAAATAGCGGTAATCGTGCGCGTCCTCCTTGGAGCGCATCGACCGCGTCGTGCCCGTATCGGGATCGTAGAGTCGCGTTTCCTGCACGATCGTCCCGCCCGCTTCGAGCACGTCGACCTGGCGGTTCGCCTCATGCTCGATCGCCTGCATCACGAAGCGCACCGAATTGACGTTCTTTGTCTCGGTGCGGGTGCCGAACGGCTCGCCGGGCTTGCGCACCGAGACGTTGACGTCGGCGCGCATCGAGCCTTCTTCCATATTGCCGTCGCACGAGCCGACATAGCGCAGGATCGATCTCAACTTGCGAACATAAGCACCTGCTTCAGCGGGAGAACGCATGTCCGGCCTGCTGACGATCTCCATCAGCGCGACGCCCGAGCGGTTGAGATCGACATAGGAGCGCGTCGGGTGCTGATCGTGCATCAGCTTGCCGGCATCCTGCTCAACATGGATGCGCTCGACCCCGATCGTCTTGGTCGCGTCATCAACCTCGATCTCGATTGAGCCTTCGCCGACAAGTGGATGGTAAAGCTGCGAAATCTGATAGCCTTGCGGCAGATCGGCGTAGAAATAATTCTTGCGATCGAACCGCGACCATTTGTTGATCGCCGCATCGATCGCCATCCCGGTGCGCACCGCCTGGCGAATGCACTCGCGGTTGGGCACCGGCAGCATTCCCGGCATCGCCGCATCGACCAGGCTGACCTGCGTGTTCGGCTCCGCCCCGAACGCCGTCGAGGCGCCCGAGAACAGCTTCGCGTTCGACGTCACCTGCGCATGGACCTCGAGGCCGATCACGACCTCCCACTCGCCGGTGGCGCCCTGGATACGATAGGTTGACTCAGTCATGTTTCACACCGTCATCCCAGCGAAGGCTGGGATCTTTCTCCAATATCGCGCCAGCCGCCGCCGATCCCAGCCTACGCTGGGATGACGACATACCTACCACCAAGCCTCCGGTCGCGCCGCAAAACCAGCGCGCTGCTCCAGCGCCAACCCGGCATTGAGCACGCCCTGTTCGTCGAGCGCCTTGCCGATCACTTGTAGCCCGAGCGGCAGGCCCTGCCCGTCGAGCCCAGCGGGCACGCTCATCGCCGGCAGGCCCGCGAGCGAGCTCGGCACGGTGAAGACGTCGTTCAAGTACATCGCGATCGGATCGGCCGATTTCTCGCCGAGCGCGAACGCGGCCGAAGGCGCAGTCGGGGTAAGCAGCAGGTCGCAGCTCTCCCACGCAGCATCGAAATCGCGTGCGATCAGTGTGCGGACCTTCGAGGCCTGCGTGAAATAGGCATCGTAATAGCCCGCCGACAGAACATAGGTGCCGATCATGATGCGGCGCTTGACCTCGTCGCCGAAGCCGGCGGCGCGGGTGGCGGCGTACATGTCCTGCAGGTTGGCGCCGTCGGGCAGTTCGCGCTGGCCGTAGCGCACGCCGTCATAGCGCGCGAGGTTCGACGACGCTTCGGCTGGCGCGATGATGTAATAGGCCGGCAGCGCATATTTGGTGCGCGGCAACGAGACTTCGACGATCTCGGCGCCGGCGTCCTTGGCCCAGGCGATGCCCTGCTCCCACAGCGCGTCGATCTCGGCGGGCATGTTCTCGACCCGATATTCCTTGGGAATGCCGATGCGCTTGCCCGTAAGGTTACCTGACAGGTTTGCTTCCCATTGCGGCACGTCGAGTTGCAGCGACGTCGCGTCCTTGGCGTCGAACCCGGCCATCGCCTCGAGCATGATCGCGCAATCGCGCACGTCGCGCGCCATCGGCCCCGCCTGATCGAGCGACGAGGCGAAGGCGACGATCCCCCAGCGCGAGCAGCGCCCATAGGTCGGCTTGATCCCCGCGATCCCGGTGAACGCGGCGGGCTGGCGGATCGAGCCGCCGGTGTCGGTGCCGGTCGCGGCCGGACACAGCCGCGCAGCGATCGCCGCCGACGAGCCGCCCGACGAGCCGCCGGGCGCGAGCGGGGCATTGCCGCCGTCGTTGCGCCGCCACGGCGAGATGACGTTGCCGAACGCGCTCGTCTCGTTCGACGAGCCCATCGCGAACTGATCCATATTGAGCTTGCCGAGCATCCCCGCGCCGGCGTCCCACAGCTTTTGCGAGACGGTTGATTCATAGGGCGGCGTGAAGCCTTCGAGGATGTGGCTCGCCGCGGTCGAGGCGACGCCCTTGGTGCAGAACAGGTCCTTCATCCCGATCGGCACGCCGGCGAGCGGCTTCAGCGTCTCGCCCGCCGCGCGCGCCTTGTCGGCGGCATCGGCCGCGGCGAATGCGTGATCGGGGGTTTCGACCAGGAAGGCGTTGAGCGGCTTGGCGGCAGCCACCTTGGCGACGAACGCCTCGGCCACCTCGCGTGCGGAAAAGGCGCCCTCACGCACGCCGTCCCGAATGGCGGCGACGCCGAGATCGGTGAGCTCGTTCATTACATTATTTCCGTTCGGGCTGGGCCTGTCGAAGGCCGCCCGTCGACCGCGAAATCGCCCTTCGACAAGCTCAGGGCGAACAGGGAGGAATAACGCATCATTCGATCACCTTCGGCACCGCGAAGAACCCGTGCTCGGCCTGCGGCGCATTGGCGAGCACCGCGTCGCGCACCCCGCCGTCGGTGACGACGTCGTCGCGCAGCCGCAAATGATTGGGAATCACCGCGGTCATCGGCGCGACGTCGCGCGTATCGACCTCGCCCAATTGCTCGATCCAGCCCAATATGTTGCCGAGCTCGGGCGCGAGCCGGTCGGCCTCTTCGTCGGTGATCGCGATGCGCGCAAGGCTCGCGATCCGCTTCATGGTTGCGGTATCTACGGACATGTGAGCGCGGCTAGCAGAGCCGCCCGCGCCCGCGCAACGCTATTCGAACGCGTCGCCCATCGGAACGTCGCCGATGAACACCTGCCGGCGCTGCACCGGCCGGATCGTCACGTCTCCGCGGGCAAGCGCCGCGGCGATGGCGGCGCGATCGGGACCGGAAATCGCTCCCGAAGCGTCGCCCGATCGGATAACCCATCCTTGCCCTTCCCTGGCGAGGTGCTCGACCGAACATACGGTGGCGGCAGGTTTGCCGCCCTTCTTCGCGGCCGGCGTATCACATGTGCCGGAAATCGCGATCGCCTCGGCAGTTCCAGGCTGCCAGAGGACGGTGCACGCCTGCTTGTCGCTGCCGCAGACATTCCAGTCGGCGAGTTCCTCCCGAAGGCCTTCGGGAAGCGCGACCGGATGCGGCAGCACGCGGAGCCGCTTCTGCAAGGCGCCGGCGCGATCCACTGCCTGCTGATGCTCGACCAGCGTCCAACGATTCTTTGCCGCCGCTGCCTTCGTCGCCAGCCGGGCAACGCCCGCATTGCTCGAATGCTTCAATCGCTCGAGTGCGCGCTTGCCCGGCGCGCCGAAGTCGAACGCCAGCGCCGCCCAATCGAATTTTTCGGGCGTCACCTTGCCCGATTCGAGCCGCGCAACCTGGTCATGCACCGAGAGCGCGTTGAAGCTCAGGATCGGCGTCGCCAGGAACAGGGCGATCGCAGCCACGGCGAAGGCGATGCGCAAATTGGCCGGCCGCGCCCCCTCGGCCCAGCCGAGCCGCCGCCGCGCCAGTGCGACCCAGTAAGCGAGCCCGACGGCGATTGCGATCGCATCGAATACAACAGCCCACAGCCGCTCGGGCGTCACTCCATATTGATCGATTCGCAGGCCCGTCGCTATTCCAGCGATCACCCCGAGAGGCAGCACCACCACGCCAAGCGCGATCGCGCCCCAGCGCAGCACCGGATTGGCCGCCTCGTCCTCGGCGCCGTCGCCGATCACGGTGTTGGCGAGCACCCACGCGCCGAACGCGCAGGTGAGCAGGATCGGCGTCGTCGCCTTGGTCGCTTCCCACAGCGCATTGAGCCCGGTGAAGGGCAATGCGAGCAGGAACAGCAGCAGCCCGACGCCCAGAACCGGCGCCAACACCGAGAGCACCGCGGTCACCACGCGCCGCAGCGTGCGCACCACCGCCTCGCGCTCGCGGAATAGCCCGAGCGCGGCGCCGAACGCGCCGCCGATCAGCAGTGCCTCGAACCAGTCCTTGCCGAGCAGCTTGGTCAAGAGATCGATGCCGATCAACTCGAACAGGGCGGCGAGCAGCCAGGAAAGTGCGAGCGTGACGCCGACGAACGCCCAGGACGCGCACCACAAGACGATGTTGGTCCAGACGTGCGCGTGGACGTGATGATAAGGAAAGCGCGCCTGCCCTTCGTCGCGCGCTGTCTGGAACAAGGGCGCGGCGATGGCGATCGCGGCGAACAGGCTGGCGTCGTTCCAGCCGCCGGCCCTCCAGACGTTGCCGTCGGGGGCGCCGCTCCACCACATGACGAGCCCGGTCACCACGGCAACGGCGACGGCGAAGATTACCGCCCAGACGAGCCGCAGCCGGTCGGCCGTGAAGCCGAAGGCGAGCGCGCCGGTGGCGATCGCCGCCATCAGCGCACGTTGGGCCGCGCCGAGTGGTGCAGCATCGCCGATCTGCTGAATGGCAAGGCAGGCGAGCGCGCCCAGAACGCCGAGCAGCACCGGCCGCAATGGCCAGCCGCCTTGGCTTTCGATGTGATCGTCAGTCATCGCCCCTCCCCTTTCGCTCGGTTCGGCCATGCCTTCGCGGCAATTGCAAGCGCGTCGTTGCTCGGGCAGGTTCGTGCCCGGCTCCCTTCCGCATCGTCTCGCAGCAAGGACATAATCTTGGCCCGCAAGTTCCTCTATCTGGTTGCGATCCTTATCATGCTCGTGATCGCCGCGGCGTTCGCTTATCGTCTGTTTGGTGTGCAGATCATGCGCAGCGCGCTGGTGCCGAGCGCGAAATTCGAGGCGCAGGCCAAGGCGCCGCCATCGGCCTATACCCATCGCGGCATGTGGCTGGCGCGGGCCGATATCGCCCGCAATCCTGCCCTGTGGACGCCGCCCGGCTATCGGCCGACGGCACATCCCGAAGCGGCAGTTTTCTTCATCCATCCGACCTCGTATCTCGATCGCGGCCACTGGAACGCGCCGCTCGACGATGCCGAGGCCAATGCCCGCGCCGCTTTGTTCCTGCGCGGCCAGGCGAGCGCCTTCAACGGCGTCGGCGCGATCTGGGCGCCGCGCTACCGCCAGGCGACCTTCGGCGCCTTCCTGACCAATGTGCCGGCCGCGATGCAGGCGCGCGCGCTGGCTTATTCAGACGTGCTCGCCGCGTTCGATGAATTCCTGCGCGAAATCGGGCCCGATCGGCCGATTATCCTCGCCGGGCACAGCCAGGGCGCATTGCACCTCACCCATCTGCTTCACGATCGCGTTGCCGGCACGCCGCTCGCGCGCCGCATCGTCGCTGCCTATGTGGTCGGCTGGCCCGTCTCCAAGACCGCCGACCTGCCCGCACTCGGCCTGCCCGAATGCACGACGCCTGATCAGGCCGGCTGCCTCCTCTCCTGGCAGAGCTTCGCCGAACCTGCTGATCCGTCGCTGATCTTCGACGCCTTCGATGCGACGACCGGCTTCACCGGTGCCTCACGCAAGGGGAGCGCCTTGGTCTGCACCAATCCACTGACCGGCACGCCCGACGCCGCCGCGCCGGCGAGTGCCAATCTCGGCACGCTCTACCCTTCCGCCGATCTCACCACCGCGACGATTGCCGCCGGCAAAGTGCCCGCGCGCTGCGAAGGCCGCGGCATCCTGTCGATCGGCGCACCACCGCAAATGCTGGGCAATTACGTGCTGCCGGGCAACAATTATCACGTATTCGATTATTCGCTGTTCTGGGCCAATGTCCGCGCCGATGCCGCGCGCCGCCTCGCAGCCTTCGATCGTCGCTGAGACACGTTCACCGCTCGTTCCGTCTTGCCCGCGCCACGGTGCGACCGCTTTTGCGTTGACCTCGCGCAACCAATGCCGAGGTCAAGCGCACAGAAACTCGCATTTTGCACTGACAGGAGAGATTTCATGACTCGTTTCGCCACGATGGCCGCCCTGCTGGGTGCTACCACGCTGTGCGGCACTGCCGCGCTCGCGCAGATGGCGCCGCAGACGACGCCGCCTGCGACTCCGCCGACGGCCAGCCAGACCGCGCCTCAGACCACTCCGCCAGCAGCCAGCCAGGCCGCGCCGGGTGCTGCGGCGAGCTATACCGACGCCGATGTCGACCAGTTCGCCGGCGCCGCGCTGGCGGTCCAGAAAATCCAGCAGGACACGACCGTGCCCGATACCGACAAGCAGACCAAGATGTCGGCGGCGGTGACTTCCTCGGGCCTCACGCCTGAGAAATTCAACGCGATGGCCACCGCCTCGCAATCCGATCCGGCGCTGATGAAGCGCATCCAGACCGCGGCCGCCGCCAAAATGAAGGCGTCGCCGCCGTCGGCCGGCGCATCGGGGGCGGCGGGATCGACCGGCTCGGCAGGCACCGACGGCGCGACCGCCCGATAACACGTCGGATCGCACAAAAGCGCCCGGCTCCGCGGCCGAGCGCTTTTTTGTTGGTCATTGCCGCGTTAGAGCGCGACGATGATCACCACCGATCGCGCCGCCTTCAGCACCGCACTCGCCGATGGCGGTCGGCTGATCGGGCTCGACGTCGGCACGAAAACGATCGGCATCGCCCTGTGTGACGCCGGCTGGACCTTCGCCAGCCCCGCCGAACTCGTCCGCCGCAGCAAATTCCAGAAGGACAAGGCGGCGATCGCGGCGATTGTCGCTGCGCAGGCGATCAAGGGCGTCGTCATCGGCCTGCCGCTCAACCTCGACGGCAGCGAGAGCCCGCGCAGCCAATCGAGTCGCGCCTTCGCCCGCAATGTCGAGGATTGGGGCCTGCCGATCCTGCTGTGGGATGAACGCTGGTCGACCCAGGCAGTCACACGCACCTTGATCGAGCAGGACGCCAGCCGCGCCAAGCGCGCTGAGCTGGTCGACAAGATGGCCGCCGCCTATATCCTGCAAGGGGCGATAGACGCGCTGACGATGGCGTGAAAATCATGCTGCATCGCACAATTCCGACTTGATCCCCGCGCGCGCTTGCTTAAATCCTCGCTCATGGACGCCAATCGCATCGTTCTGGAAGCCATCGCCACGCGCAAGTGCCTGGAGGGCGTGTACAATCGCCAGGCGGTGAAGCTCGCGCCGCACATTCTCTACACGCGGCATGACGAACTTTACGTCGATGCGGTGACGATCGAACGCGACGGGCAGCGCCCGCGCGAGCTCAAGATCGGTTCGTTCAAAGTTACCGGCATCCACAATCCGCGCGTCGGCGAACAGCCGTTCGAGCCCGAGTCGATCTTCGACGCCGGCGCCGAGCGCTATGAGGGCACCACCCTCTTCGCGGTGTGAGCCGCCAACTCCATGCCCTTCACAATATTCCGTCACCCCGGACTTGTTCCGGGGTCCACCGGCCCGCAAACTCGGAACCGGCGGCTCCTGCTGCCCGGTGGATGCCGGAACAAGTCCGGCATGACGGAAATCGGAGCGCCGGCACCTCCCCACAGGGCTGCGCCTTCCCGGGAATGAGCGAACAGACTCCCCAGCCTTGCGCCACCGCCCCCCGCGCGCTACGCGAACGCTTTAATGTCGCCATCCGATCATCGCCCCGCCGCCCAGATTCCTGGCGGCGCCGTCTTTCCGCACCGGCACCTCGTCGGCATCGGCGGACTCCAGCCGCATGAGATCATGTTCCTGCTCGACGAGGCCGAGCAATGGGTCGACTGGAACCGCCGCCACGCCAAGAGCCAGCATCCGCTCGACGGCCTCACCCAGATCAACGCCTTCTTCGAAAACTCGACGCGCACGCTGCTGTCGTTCGAGATCGCCGGCAAGCGCCTCGGCGCCGACGTCGTCAACATGCACGCCGCGCAAAGCTCGGTGAAGAAGGGCGAAACGCTGATCGACACGGCGATGACCTTGAACGCGATGCGCGCCGACGTGATCGTCATCCGTCATATGGCGTCGGGCGCCGTGCAACTGATCGCCGACAAGGTCGATTGCGCCGTGCTCAACGCCGGCGACGGCGCGCACGAGCATCCGACGCAAGCCCTGCTCGACGCCCTCACCATCCGCCGCCGCCGCGGCAGCATCGCCGGCCAGCGCGTGGTGATCTGCGGCGACCTGCTCCACAGCCGGGTGGCGCGATCCAACATCCTGTCGCTGACCGCGCTCGCCGCCGAAGTGCGAGTCTGCGCGCCCTCGACGCTGATGCCCCCGGCGATCGAGCGGATGGGCGTCACGCCCTTCACCGATTTCGATGCCGCGCTGGAGGGGGCCGATGTGGTGATGATGCTGCGCCTGCAGAACGAGCGGATGAACGGCGGCTTCATCCCCTCGACGCGCGAATATCATCTCCGCTACGGCCTCACCCTCGATCGCCTTGCGCGCGCCAAGCCCGATGCGCTCGTCATGCATCCAGGCCCGATGAACCGCGGCGTCGAGATCGCCTCCAACGTCGCCGATCACCCCGAGCGCTCGGCAATTACCGAGCAGGTCGAGATGGGCGTCGCCGTCCGTATGGCCTGCCTCGACGTGCTGACAAGGCGCGCGCGCGGCGTGGAGGGCTGGGCATGAACCGTCCACTCGCCTTCACCAATGCCGAGTTGGTCTGCCCCAAAAGCGGCGTCGATACCGGCAACCTGCTGGTCCGCGACGGCGTCATCGCCGCCGTCGGCGCGATCGAGGCGCCCGCCGATGCCGAGGTGATCGACTGCAAGGGCCACATGCTCGCGCCCGCAATCGTCGACCTCGGCGTCTTCGCGATCGATCTCGACGCCTTCCACGCCGGCGGCATCGTCCGCGTCGGGCTGATGCCCGATCAATCGCCGGTGCTCGACGATCCCGGTATCGTCCAGCGCGCCGCACTTATCGGCAAGCCCAAGCTGTGGATCCACCCGCTCGCTGCCGCGACCAAGGGGCTCGCCGGCGCCGACCTCGCCGAAATGGCAATCAACAAGGGTGCCGGCGCCAGGGCCGTCGCCACCGGCCGCTGCTGGATCGGCGACTCAGGACTGATGCGCAAGGTGCTGGCCTATGCCCGCGACCTCGATCTCGCAGTCGTCGCGCACGCCGAGGATGCCGGGCTGGTCGCTCACGCCGTCGCCACCGCGGGCGAAACCGCGACGAGGCTCGGGCTGATGGCCGCGCCGTCGCTCGCCGAAGGCCTGGCGATCGCCCGCGACCTGATGCTCGCCGAGGAAACCGGCGCGCGCCTCCACATCCGCCAGGTGACCACCGCGCAGGGCTTCGACCTCGTCCGCGCCGCCAAGCGCCGCGGGGTAAAGGTGACGTGCGGAATCACCCCGAACCATCTGCTCCTCAGCGATATCGCGATGAGCGATTTCCGCACCTTCGCGAACGTCTCCCCGCCGCTCCGCTCGGAAGCCGACCGCCAGGCCGCGCTCGCCGCGCTCGCCGACGGCACGATCGACGTCCTATCCTCGGGCCACGACCCGCGCGGCCCCGAGGAAAAGCGCCTGCCCTTCGCCGATTCCTCGCCGGGTGCCGCCAATGCCGAATTGCTGCTCGCCCTCGCGCTGGGCTTCGTCCGCGACGAGCGGCTGCCGATCGAGCGCCTGATCGCCCTGCTCTCGGCCAATCCCGCGCGCATTCTCGGCCTCGATGCCGGCACACTCGCGCCCGGCGCGCCCGCCGACCTCATGCTGGTCGATCGAGACGTCCCCTGGAAGATCGACGCCGACCGCATGCGCGCCAAGGCCGGCAACACGCCGTTCGACGGGCTGCCGGTTCAAGGCAAGGTGATGAAATTGTTCAAGGGCGGCGCTGCGCTCGCCTGAAGGCCACGTAAAAAAGGGGCTTTCCTACACCACGATGTTCTGCTAATGTTCCGCCTGCTCTTTGAGATCGTCGGATATCATTCGCCTCACGCGCGCGCCGCGCGCGCATACGCGTGAATGTCGTGACCTTTGAGACGTTGGGACGCGATCAGCGCGAGGCGAGCTGAGTGCCCTTGTTGATCCACTGCGCGACCACGTCGCCGGCGTCAGTGCGGATGAAACACTTGCCGCCGCGTGCGTGATATCGGTTGCACAGCCGCCGCGCGTCGGCCTTGGTGAAGCCGCCGACCGAAAGGCGGTAATAATCGGCACCGCCCTGGCTGAAGTGCATGCCCTGCGGCGTATGCTCGGCGAGCGCCGGCAAGCGGCGCTTGGCGCGCGCCCAGCCGTCTTGCGCCACCGCGGCGCTGGCGAAGGCACCGAGCTGGACGTAATAATTGCCCGACGAAAGCGGCTGCGGTGCCGGCTTGACCGCGGCCTGCTCGACCACCGGTGCGGCACGCTCGCGTGTCGGCTGAACCGGGATCGCCTGAACCACTTCATGGCGCGGCGCGAACACGATCTGCGCAGTCCGCTCCGCCGGTTTGGCGGACGATGCCGTTTCGGCCACGATCGGCTGCGGCGCCGGCGCAGCGGCAGGCTCGGGCGTCGGATCGGTCACGGCGAGCGCCACCGGTGCCGCGGGCGCATTGAGCGCCAGCGCGATCGGCTGGCCGGGGTCCTGCGTCGGCGTCACACCGAGCAGCGAGGCCACCTGGTCATAGGCATGGCGCGGCTGCGCGAGTTGGGCCCATTGGCCGAGCCGCTTGTCGACGTCGGCGGGCGACAGATCCATGCCGACAATCACCCGCGCATCGCGCCAGTCGCCGGCGAGCGCCAGCGCCAGCGCAAGATTCTGCCGAGTCTTCGAATCGGCGCCGGGCTCGCGCGCGGCGGGATAGAGGACCGCCACCGCGCCCTTGGGATCGCCGGCGAGGGCCAGCGCCAGCCCGCGGTCGCTCGCCGGAATCACGTCGGCATGGTCGGCGAGCGTCTGGCGCGCGCCTGCCCAATTTCCTTCGGCGGTCTGCGCCAGCGCGAGGTTGAGCGCGGCGCGCGCATTGTGCGGATCGAGCGACAAGGTGTCGACGAACGCCTGGTGCGCCGAGGCGAACCGTCCCGCCTGGAGATAGCTCTGCCCGAGCAGCGTGCGGTAGCTCGCGTCGCGCGGCTGCAGCGCGACCGCGGCCTCCGCATATTCGACCGCCTGCTCGCCCTTGTTGCGGGCCAGCGCCTTGCCCGCCTTGGCGGCGAGATCGGCGGCCTGCGACGCGGCCTTGTCGGCATCGCGCGAGCTCGCCGAGGCGAGATGCGCATCGTGCGTGCAGCCCACCATCGTCCCGCCGAGCAGCAGCGCGGACGTGGCGAACGAGAGAGCGAGACGGCGGTTCATCGGATCATTCCCCCCGGAATTTCTTCTTGGCCGGCAGCGATTGGGCGAGCGCTTCCACCTCGGGAAGCGTGGCGAGAAGGGTATCGAGCGCCTCGGTGACGAGCGCTTGCGCCGACCGGTCGCAGACCGCGGCAGCAAGCCGCAGTCGCAAATGGCGGTCGGCATCGAGCCGCAGCGTGAAGGCCGACTTGGCCTTGCTCTGCCTGGCGCGAACATTGCGGCCGATCCGCGTCAGCGCGGCGCTCGACATTTCGGGCTTGGCCTCGACGGGCTTGGCCTCGGCGGGCGTGGCTGGGCTCGGGCGCGGCGTTTCGATCTCGGCCTTCAGCGCCTCGCGCTCGCGGAGCACGGGCGGCTCGGCCGGCACCGACCCGGCGCCTTCCATGTCGTTCCAGCCGAGATCGTCGATCGCGTCGGCAAGGTTGCCGAAGCCGGAGAAGCCCTGCGGCCGCATCGCCGGGCGCGCCTGTCCCTTGCGGGCGAGCAGGCTGGAGGAGAGCGAGGCTTGCGGCTTGGGCTGGCCCATCAACGTCGCCATCTCAGCTCACCACCCGGCGGCCGAAGCCGCTCATCGGCCGCTGCGGGACGTAACCGGGATTGGCGGCCGGCGCGGCAAACACGGTGCGGCGGAAATTCTTCTCGAGCCGATCGGAGATATAGCCCCACAGCGCCTCGACCTCCTGGGCCGACTTGCCCCGCGGATCGAGCTCCATCACGGTGCGGCCGTCGATCATCGATCCGGCGAAATCGGTGCGGTGGTGGACGGTGACTGGAGCGACCGTGCCGTGCTGCGACAGCGCCACCGCGGCTTCGGATGTGATCCGCGCCTTGGGCGTCGCGCCGTTAACGACGAAGATCAGCGGCTTGCCGGCACGATCGCACAGATCGACCGTGGCGCCGACCGCGCGCAAATCGTGCGGACTCGGCCGGGTCGGGATGACGACCAGCTCGGCGACTGCGATCACGCTCTGGATCGCCATGGTGATCGCCGGCGGCGTGTCGATCACCGCCAGCCGAAAGCCCTGCTGGCGCAGCACCTCGAGATCGGCGGCGAGCCGCGCGACGGTGGTCTGCGCGTAGGCGGGATATTCGCTCTCGCGCTCGTTCCACCAATCCGACAGCGAACCTTGCGGATCGATATCGATCAGGACGACGGGCCCCTGCCCCGCCAGCTGTGCCTGTACGGCAAGGTGGCCGGACAAGGTGGTCTTGCCCGATCCGCCCTTTTGTGAAGCCATCGCGAGAACGCGCATCGTTTCCCCTGAAATCCGCTTGTTCCGGCCGTGGAGTGCCACGCGGAGGTCAAGAACTGGTTAATGCGCTTGGCTGTTGAGGCGGCGCCGGCCCGCTCCCCCACCCGGCCACCCAATGCGATTATCCTATGGGTGGCCGGGTGGAGAGCGGGCCGGCGCCGCAAACCAAAAAGGGAGGCGGGAGCGGCGACGAGATGCTGTCCGAGCCGCCGCTCCCGCTGACCGAGACAAGGGAAGTCAATTCGGTCGCGGCGGCCCCTGTGCGCCGATTGTGTCGTCAATGTGTCCGAGCATGACATCGGCGCCTTCGGGGGCGGCGACTTCAGTCGCTACGAAATGCCGCCCCCGGCAGCCAGCAGCGGGGGGATTTGGGAGAAGAGAGCTGCTGGCCCCTCTTCCGGCGAAATTGCTCTGCGATCGTTGTCGAATCGTCACGACGGGCGTGCATCGGTTGGTCGCACCCCTGAATCGTTTCGGCGCAGGAATATCGTTCCTGTTCAGGAATGGGACACCGGCCGCAGCGCCGCTGCCTCCTGATATATCCCGCGGAAAAAGAGGAAAGTCATCTGCATTTGCCGCCGCTGCCCCTTTGCATCGCCGCCACGGCGCGGCATGATTGTCCCGATACGGTTTGAGGGACGGACGATGATGTTGGGGCAGAGGACGATCCAGGCCGGGCTGCTGGCGATGGCCATGACGAGCGCCGCCTGGGCGCAATCCAATCCGGTCAAGGACGGCGTCGATGCCTATCAGCGCGGCGACTACAAAACCGCCATCAAGGATTGGGAGGGCCCGGCTGCAAAGGGCGACGCCGATGCCCAATTCAACCTCGGCCAGGCCTATCGCCTCGGCAAGGGCGTCCCCGCCGACAAGGCGAAGGCGGAGGAGTGGTATCGCAAGGCCGCCGAACAGGGCCATTTCCAGGCCGAGGACAATTACGGCCGCATGCTGTTCGAGCGCGGCCAGCGCGCGCAAGCCGCGCCGTGGCTCGAAAAGTCGGCCGCGCGTGGCGATCCGCGCGGTGAGCTGATCCTCGGCACGATGCTGTTCAATGGCGACGGCGGCCTCCCGAAGGACTGGCCGCGCGCTTATGCCCTCATTGTCCGCGCCTCTGATTCGGGCCTGTCGCAGGCAAGCGAAACGCGCGCCGACATGGACAAGTACATTCCCGAGGAGCAGCGCAAGCAGGGCCTCGCGCTCGCCCGGCAATATGCCGCCGACGCTCAACGCACACACCTACCGCCTGAAGTGACGGCGTCACCCATCAAGACGACCCCGGTGCCACCGTCGCAAGTCGCGGCAAACCGCCCCGGCGCATCCTACGCGCCGCCTGCCGCCAAACCAACCCCGAGCACGCCGCCGCCCAAGCCTGCTGCACAAGCCGCCGCCAAGCCCTCGGGCGGCGCCTGGCGCGTCCAGCTCGGCGCCTTCAGCACTGAGGCGCGCGCGAAGAGCCAATGGCAGAGCCTCAGCCCCAAGGTCGCCGCGTTGAAGGGCAGCCAGCCCTATTACGTGAAGGCCGGCGCGATCGTCCGCCTCCAGGCCGGCGGCTTCGCCTCGAGCACTGAGGCATCGCGCGCCTGCGCCGACGTCAAGCGCAGCGGCGGGCAATGCCTGACGGTGGCACCATAACCCTGCCATCCGGGCAATGACAGCTAGGCCAATCTTCGTCATTCCCGCGCAGGCGGGAATCCAGACTGGCTACCGTTGTGCCTCGTTCGAGACATTGGAGAATCTGGATCCCCGCCTGCGCTGGGATGACGAATTGAGCGCATCCGCTATCCACCAACGACAGGCGATCTAACTGATCCATTCCGCACGCGGAATCCCCTGGGCGTAAAGCAGCGCCGTCAGATCGCCGTGATCGATCCGCGCGCCGGCTGCGGCGGCGACAATCGGCTTGGCGTGATAGGCTACTCCCAATCCCGCAAGCCGAATCATCGCCAGGTCATTGGCGCCGTCGCCGATCGCGAGCGTTTCGTGCGCGGAGAGGCCGAGGCGGTCGCGCGCTTCGATCAGCGTGCGCTCCTTGGTCGATGAATCGACGATCGGCTTGGTCACCGTGCCGCTCAGGCCGGCGCCGTCGATGTCGAGCACGTTGGCGATCGCGCGGTCGAAGCCGATCTCCGCCGCAACCGGCTCGGCAAAGCGGGTGAAACCGCCCGACACGAGGATCGTCTCGGCGCCGCGCGCGCGCATCGTGCGAACCAGTGTCTTGGCGCCGGCCATGATCGTCACGCGCTCGGCGAGACAGCGGTCGATCGCGCTCGCCTCCAGCCCCTTGAGCAGCGCGACGCGGGCATCGAGCGCCGCGGCAAAATCGAGCTCGCCGCGCATTGCCGCCTCAGTCACCGCGGCGATCTCGGCCTTGATCCCGGCATAATCGGCGAGCTCGTCGATGCACTCGACGGTGATCATCGTCGAATCCATGTCGGCGACCAGCAGCTTCTTCTCGCGGCCCTCGGCGGGCTGGACGACGACGTCGATGGCACCGAGCGCGCCCTCCAACACCTGTCGCGCTGCATCCGGCGCCCACTGAAAGGGAATATCGGCTGCATCGTTCTCATCAATCCAGGCAAAGTCGTCGGGGCCACACCCCGCATCGAGCAACAATCGTCCTGCTTCCCGGATCGCGGTTTCATGCAATGCGTCCGCTGCTATCAGTGTTGCGATGAACATATTGCGATCCCCAACACCCGTTCGGGCTGAGCTTGTCGAAGCCCGCCCTTCGACAAGCTCAGGGCGAACGGAGGTGGCGTGATGCCCCTCCCCCGCGTGGCGCTCATCGCAGGCCCGACCGCCAGCGGCAAGTCCGCGCTGGCGCTGGCGCTCGCCGAGCGGCATCGCGGCACCGTCATCAATGCCGATTCGGCGCAAGTCTATCGCGACCTGCGCGTGCTTTCGGCGCGCCCCTCCCCCGAGGAAGAGGCCCGCGCACCGCACCGCCTGTTCGGCTATATCGACGGCGCCGAAAGCTGCTCGGCAGCGCGCTGGGCGGCGGACGCCAGGACGACCATCGCTCAAACCCACGACGAGGGTCGCCTGCCGATCCTCGTCGGCGGCACCGGTCTTTATCTCCGCACGCTGATCGACGGCATCGCGCCGGTGCCCGAGATCGACCCCGCGATCCGCGCCGAGGTCCGCACGATGCCCGTCGCCGACGCCCATGCCGAATTGATACGCAGCGATCCCGTCGCCGCCGCCCGGCTGCGGCCAAGCGACACCACCCGCGTCGCCCGCGCGCTCGAAGTCGTCCGCTCGACCGGCCGTTCGCTCGCCGAGTGGCAGGCCGAGCGCGTCGGCGGCATCGGCGGCGCCGTCACCTTGCTGCCGCTTATCCTGCTCCCCGACCGCGACTGGCTGATCGAGCGCTGCGACCGGCGGCTCACGACGATGTTCGACGAAGGCGCGATCGAGGAGGTCGAGCGCCTGCTCGCGCGCCGCGACGTGCCCGCCGATGCGCCCGTTCGCCGCGCGATCGGTGTTCCCGAAATCGCGGCGATGCTCGCCGGCGAGATCGATCGCGATGCCGCACTCGAGCGGGCGCGTCTTGCCACGAGGCAATATGCCAAACGCCAGTATACCTGGTTCCGCAACCAGCCGCCTGCCGAGTGGCCGCACACGAGTGAGACAGAAACAATCAACATGCGTAGCGAATTTGAAATAAGATTCTCTATATGATGGTTGACGGGCACTTTTTATATCGCTAACCGCAGCCTTTCCGCATTCTATTGCAATGCAGCACGAACCGGAGACGTCATCATGGCCGAAAAGAGCGGCGCCGACACCCTGATCCACGCCCTGTGCGATCTCGGTGTCGAGCTCGTATTCGGCTATCCGGGCGGCGCGGTGCTGCCGATCTATGACGCGCTGTTCCAGCAGAACAAGATCCGCCACATCCTCGTCCGCCACGAGCAGGCCGCGACCCACGCGGCGGAGGGCTATGCCCGCGCCACCGGCAAGCCCGGCGTGGTGCTCGTCACCTCGGGGCCGGGCGCGACCAATGCGATCACCGGCATCACTGACGCCTTGATGGATTCGATCCCGATGGTGGTCATTTCGGGCCAGGTCGCGACGCACCTGATCGGCACGGACGCCTTTCAGGAAGCGGACACGGTCGGCCTCACCCGCCACTGCACCAAGCACAATTATCTGGTGAAGGACCCCGCGCGTCTCGGCGAGATCGTCCATGAGGCGTTCCATATCGCCACCTCGGGCCGCCCCGGCCCGGTGGTAATCGACATCCCCAAAGACGTCCAGGTCGCCACCGCGCGGTATCAGCAGCCCGGTCCGATCCAGCACAAGACCTATCGCCCGCCGGCCGAAGCCGATCCGAAGCTGATCGAAACGGCGGTCGACCTGCTCGCCGCGGCCGAGCGGCCGATCTTCTACACCGGCGGCGGCATCATCAATTCGGGGCCGCGCGCGTCCGAACTGCTACGCGAGCTCGCCGCGCTGACCGGCGCGCCCGTCACCTCGACGCTGATGGGCCTAGGCGCCCTCCCCGCCTCGTCCGACCAGTGGCTCGGCATGCTCGGCATGCACGGCACCTATGAAGCCAATCTGGCGATGAACAAGGCCGATCTGATCGTCGCTTTGGGTGCGCGGTTCGACGACCGAGTCACCGGCCGGCTCGACGCCTTCGCACCCAATTCGAAAAAGATCCACGTCGATATCGATCGTTCGTCGGTCAACAAGAACGTCCGCGTCGATCTGCCGATCATCGCCGATGTCGGGCCCGCGATCGAAGCGATGATCGCCTTATGGAAGCAGCGCGCGACGCCCAAGCCCGATCTCGGCGAATGGTGGCGGCGGATCGAGGGCTGGCGCGCGACCAAGAGCCTCGATTTCCCCGAGGCCGACCCACAAGCGATCATGCCGCAACGTGCGATCCGCGCGCTTTACGAGGCGACGAAGGATCGCGCGCCGATCATCAGCACCGAGGTCGGCCAGCACCAGATGTGGGCCGCGCAGCATTTCGGCTTCGAGGCGCCCAACAAATGGCTGACCTCGGGCGGGCTCGGCACGATGGGCTATGGCCTGCCCGCCGCGATCGGCGCGCAGCTCGGCAATCCGGATGCACTGGTGATCGACATCGCCGGCGAGGCCTCGATCCAGATGAACATCCAGGAACTCGCGACCGCGGCCCAATACCGCCTGCCGGTCAAGGTGTTCATCCTCAACAACCAATATATGGGCATGGTCCGCCAGTGGCAGGAGCTGACCTATTCCAGCCGCTATTCACAGAGTTACAGCGAGTCCCTGCCGGACTTCGTGAAGCTGGCCGAGGCCTATGGCTGGAAGGGCATCCGCATCGAGACGCGCGACCAGCTCGACGACGGCATCGCCGAAATGCTGGCGCATGACGGCCCGGTGCTGGTCGACTGCGCGGTGTCGCAGCTCGCCAATTGTTTCCCGATGATCCCGTCCGGCGCGGCGCATACCGACATGATCCTCCAGGCCAACGAGGTGTCGGGCACGATGGACGACGAAGCGAAGGCGCTGGTGTGACCTGGTTTTGGGCAATCGCACCGCTGCTGTGCGCCGCGATTTACTGTATCGCGCGTGCGATCCTGGACGTGCGCCATCGGCGCTGGTGGTGGGCTCTCGCAGGGTTCGTCAGCGCCGCGATTATTTTAGCCACGCCGATCCCAACGCACGCTGTCAAAGTCAATTTACCGGTGTCGAATGCACATTAAGGAAGAAACCATCGAACGGCACACGCTGTCGATCATCGTCGACAACGAGCCGGGCATCCTCGCCCGGATCGCCGGCCTGTTCACCGCCCGCGGCTACAATATCGAGAGCCTGACGGTGACTGACATCTCGGAGGACGATCTCGTCAGCCGGATCACCATCGTCACCTCCGCCTCGGCGCATGTGATGGAGCAGATCATCGCCCAGCTCGAACGCCTCGTGCCCGTCCACAAGGTGTCGGACCTCACCGTGCTCGGCCCGCACGTCGAGCGCGAACTTGCGCTGGTCAAGGTCGCCGGCACGGGCGATCATCGCATCGAGGCGCTCCGCCTCGCCGACGTCTATCGCGCCCGCGTGATCGACGCCACGATCGGGAGCTTCGTGTTCGAGGTCACCGGCGGCAGCGACAAGATCGACACCTTCGTCAACCTGATGCGCGAGGTCGGCCTGGTCGAAGTCGCGCGCACCGGCATCGTCGCCATCGCCCGCGGGCCGAAGGGGGCGTAAACACTCATCCGACAACCATGGTGCTCCCGCGAAGGCGGGAGCCCAGCTCCGCAAAGACTCTGGGTCCCCGCCTTCGCGGGGACACGCAAATCGAAGGGACCCTACCATGCGTGTCTATTACGATCGCGACGCCGACCTGAACCTCATCACCACCAAGAAAATCGCGATCATCGGCTATGGCAGCCAGGGCCACGCCCACGCGCAGAACCTCCGCGATTCGGGGGTCACGGATGTGGCGATCGCGTTGCGCGAAGGCTCCGCGACCGCGAAGAAGGCCGAAGCCGCCGGCTTCACGGTGATGACCAATGCCGAAGCCGCCAAATGGGCCGACATCATCATGTTCCTCGCCCCCGACGAGCACCAGGCGGCGATCTGGGACGCGGACATCAAGGGCAACGTGCGCCCCGGCGCGGCGATCGCCTTCGCCCACGGCCTCAATGTCCATTTCGGGCTGATCGAACCGCCCAAGGATATCGACGTCATCATGATCGCCCCCAAGGGCCCCGGCCACACCGTGCGTAGCGAATATGTCCGCGGCGGCGGCGTGCCGTGTCTGATCGCGATCGACCAGGACGCCAGCGGCAACGCCCATGACATCGCGCTGGCTTACGCTTCGGGCGTCGGCGGCGGCCGCTCGGGGATCATCGAGACCAACTTCCGCGAGGAATGCGAGACCGACCTGTTCGGCGAGCAGGCGGTGCTGTGCGGCGGCCTCAGCCACCTCATCACTGCCGGGTTCGAGACCCTGGTCGAGGCCGGCTATGCGCCCGAAATGGCCTATTTCGAGTGCCTCCACGAGGTGAAGCTGATCGTCGACCTGATGTACGAAGGCGGCATCGCCAACATGCGCTATTCGATCTCGAACACGGCTGAATATGGCGACATCACCACCGGCCCGCGGATCATCACCGAGGAGACCAAGAAGGAGATGAAGCGAGTCCTCGCCGACATCCAGGGCGGCCGCTTCGTCTCGAAGTTCGTGCTGGACAACCGCGCCGGCCAGCCCGAGCTGAAGGCCGCGCGCAAGGCCGCCGCGGCGCACCCGATCGAGAAGATCGGATCGGAGCTGCGCGCGATGATGCCGTGGATCGGCGCCAACAAGCTGGTGGACAAGGAGAAGAACTGATCCAAGGCCGTCATGCCAGCGCAGGCTGGCATCGCTCGCGGCAAAGCGCGTGCTTGCGGCTTGAGATCCCAGCTTTCGCTGGGATGACGGCAGTTACCCGCTTGCAATCGTTACGGGTCGCGTCAGACTGGCGCGGCCCGTTTCGTTCGAGGAGCTTTTTCCATGCGTCTCGTCTTCATCACCCTGCTCGCTCTCGCCGCAGCCCCTGTCCTCGCGCAGGACATGCCCAAGGAAGCGCCCGGCGCGCCCGATCCGTCGCGCGCCGTCGCCGGCACCTATCAGGTCGATCCCGGGCATACCCAGGTGCTGTTCACGATCGGCCATCTCGGCTTCAGCGAATATACGGGCATGTTCGTCGAACCGAGCGGCACTTTGGTTCTCGATCCCGCCAACGCCGCGAACGACAAGGTCGACGTCACCTTTCCGATCGCCAAGGTCCGCACCACCGTCGCGGCGCTCGACGAGCACCTGCAGACGCCCGACTTCTTCGATGCCGCCAAATATCCGACCGCGCACTTCGTCTCGACCAAAGTGACCAAAACCGGCGACGGAGCCGCGACGATCGACGGCAATCTCACCCTCCACGGCGTTACCCGGCCGATCAGCCTCGACACGCGCTTCGTCGGCGCGGGCAAGATGGTCATGGGGCCGCCCAAGCCCAATATCGGCTTCGCGGCGACGACGACGATCAAGCGCAGCGATTTCGGCCTGGGCTATGGCGTCCCGCTCGTTTCGGACGACGTGCTGCTGACGATCAACGCCGCGTTCGCGCAGAAGTGAGCGCTGAGGATAGCGAAAACGGCCCCGGTATCGGCCGCGTCGAGGCCTTTTCGGACGGCGTCATCGCGATCATCATCACCATCATGGTGCTCGAGTTGAAGGCACCCGAGGAGCCGGGCCTCGCGCATCTGTGGCGGCTGTGGCCCACATTCCTCGCTTATGTGCTGAGCTTCGCCTATGTCGGCATCTACTGGGTCAATCACCACCGACTGGTGAGCCACGCGCGGCGCGTGACCAACGGCCTCGTCTGGTTCAACCTGATCCTGCTGTTCGCACTGTCGCTGATCCCCTTCACCACCGCCTATCTCGGCGGCCAGCATTTCAGCCGCGACGCGACGCTCGTCTATCTCGTCTCGATGCTGCTCCCGGCGCTCGCTTATGTGCCGTTTCAGAAGATCATTGCGGCAAGCGGCGCGCAGGGCGAACGCGCCGATCGCTACCATCGCCGGACCGTCCGCAAGGGTATTGTCGCGACGATGATCTATCTCGCCGGCCTGCCGCTCACCTTCGTCTCTCCCTGGCTCGGCATTGCCTGCGCAGGCTTGGTCGCGTTGCTCTGGTTCCTGCCCAAAAGCCCGATCGACGCGCTGTTCGACGGCTGAACGCATGGGAATTGCAGCGCCGAGGCCCACCCGGCAACAATCGTGCTGGACATGTCGACGCCGTGCACGCTAAGGCCCGTCGCATGACGCAGGCGCTCCGCCTTTCGCTGCTTCGACTTACGCGCCCTTAGGCGCGACCTCCGGGCGCGTCCTTCGCGCCGCGACCCGCCTAAGGGCCTGACGACCGACCCGATCGCCAAGCGAGCCGCGAGACCGAACGATGCTGCCTGATCCTTCCGTAAAATACCGCCCCTTCTCCCAGATCGACCTGCCCGACCGGCAATGGCCGAGCCGAACGATCACGCGCCCGCCGCGCTGGCTGTCGACCGACATGCGCGACGGCAACCAGGCGCTGATCGATCCGATGGACGCCGAGCGCAAGCAGCGCTTCTTCGACCTGCTGGTCAAGGTCGGCCTCAAGGAGATCGAGATCGGCTTCCCTGCGGCGGGCGCCACCGAATTCGATTTCATCTCCGGCCTGGTGCGCTCCGGCCGCATCCCCGACGACGTGACGGTGCAGGTGCTGACGCAATCGCGCCGCGACCTGATCGAAACGACGTTCCAGAGCCTCACCGGCGCGAAGCGGGCGATCGTCCATCTCTACAACGCGGTGTCCCCGGCATGGCGCAAGATCGTGTTCGGCATGAGCCGCGACGAGGTGAAGGCGATCGCCGTCGAAGGCGTCAAGGTGCTGCGCGACGAGGCGGCGAAGCAGCCCGGTACCGACTGGCATTTCGAATATAGCCCCGAGACCTTCTCGACCGCCGAGCTCGATTTCTCGGTCGAGGTCTGCGCGGCGGTGATGGAAGTGCTCCGCCCGACTCCCGAGCGGCCGCTGATTCTCAACCTGCCGGCGACGGTCGAGGCAGCAACGCCCAACATCTATGCCGACCAGATCGAATGGTTCTGCCGCAACGTGCCGAACCGCGAGAGTGTCGTCATCTCGCTCCACCCGCACAACGATCGCGGCACCGGCGTCGCCGCGGCCGAGCTCGGCCTGATGGCAGGCGCCGATCGAGTCGAAGGCTGCCTGCTCGGCAATGGCGAGCGCACGGGCAATTGCGATCTCGTGACGGTCGCGCTCAACATGTACACGCAAGGGGTGAATCCGGGGCTCGACTTCTCGGACATCGACGAGGTGGTGAACACGGTCAATTACTGCACCAACCTGCCGGTCCACCCGCGCACGCCCTATGCTGGCGACCTCGTTTTCACTGCCTTCTCAGGCAGCCATCAGGACGCGATCAAGAAGGGCTTCGCCGCGCAGGAAGCGCGTAACGACGAATTCTGGGAGGTGCCATACCTGCCGATCGATCCCAAGGACCTGGGCCGCGATTATGAAGCGGTGATCCGCGTCAACTCGCAAAGCGGCAAGGGTGGCGTCGCCTGGGTGATCGAGCAGGACAAGGGCCTCAAGCTCCCCAAACGGCTGCAAGCTGCGTTCAGCCGCCACGTCCAGCAACTCGCCGACCAAACCAGCCGCGAGCTCAATGCCGAGGACATCTGGGGTCTGTTCGAGGCGACCTACCTGCCCTCGCCCGACGATCGCTTCGCCTTGGTCGATTACGAGGAGACGGGCGTGGCGGGCCAGCGCGTCTTCACCGGCCGCATCGCCATTCAGGGTGAGGAGCGCTCCGTCAGCGGCCGCGGTAACGGGCTCATTTCAGGCGTGATTGCCGCCTTGCGCGAGGCCTGCGGGATCGATCTCGACGTGGTCGACTACAACGAACATGCGATCGGCCATGGTTCGGACGTGGCGGCGGCCGCCTATCTCGAATGCCGCACCGGCGACGGCCGCACGGTGTTCGGGGTCGGCACCGACACCGACATCGCCACCGCCTCGGTGCGCGCCGTGCTCAGCGCCGCCAACGCCGTCTGACCGAGGTCAGAGCTCGCCGCAATGCCCCGTCCAGGGCGGCGGCGAGCCGCGAGCGGCGAGCGGCGGACGCGGCGTGCCCGGGCGATAGCGGGCCTCGACATGGCCGGCGAGATCCTCGGGGTAGAAGTAAACCCGCCGCAGATCACCGGTCGCGTAGCGCTTCACCTGATCGTCGAAGTGCGGCGAGCGTGGATCGCCGCTCTCGCCGCCGACCGATACCGCCCAGGCGCTCACCTTCGGACCAAAATCGACCAATGCGACGAAGCTGTTGCCGCTGACGCCATAATGGCAGCGCGTGTGCGTGTCCTTCTCGACGCCGAACGAGGCGAGCGATCCCCAGCGGCTCGAGGTGAAACCGATCGGCAGGCTCGGCGCCGCGTCGTTGAAGGTCGCGTCGATCGCATCGTCGGTTCGCTGATAGCGGTTGATCCGCCCCCAGGCGACGTGCCAGCCGCCGAAATCGCGCTCCAGCCGATTGACCGCCGCGGCCAACGCGTCGAGCCGCTCGCGATCGGTGATGCGGTGGGCCAGGTCATAGGGCGAGATGTGCGCCGCTTCGGCTTCCGGCGCGACCGCCGCCCACATCGCCTCGCCCCAGAACACCGCGAGCGAGGTCGCTTCGGAGTCGAGCCCCCAACGCCGATCCCACCCGACGACCATCGCGACCGGCCCGGCGAGCCTGGCGCGCAGTGGATCGCTGGCCGGCAGACGCCGGAACGCCGCGTCGAGCGCCGGAATCTGCGGCTCGAAGAACGGCAGGTACGAATCGAACGCCAGCGCCGCGAGTGACTTCGGCGTCACCTGCTTCGCCTCGGGCAGCAGCATCAGCAGATGGGTGCCGCGCGGGTTCTCGCCGAACTGGTCCATGTAGCGCGGGAAGTCGGTCGCCTTGGGGCTTTGCTTGCCCGCCGCCACCCACGGCCAGTTGTTGGTGTTCATCACCCAGCCGTTGCTCGGCGAAAGGACGTGCGGCAGCTTCGCCAGCGGCGTGAGCCCGCGCCAGTCGGTTGCCGGGTCGCTGCCGTCCACGGTCCGGGTATAATCGAACCGGTCGTCGCGGATCGGCACGAATTGCGGGTGAAGATAGGCGATCTCGCCCTTATCGTCGGCGAAGATCGTGTTGTTCGACGAATTGGCCTTGGCCTCGGCAATGCGAACGTAATCGGCATAGTCCTTGGCCTTGGTCCTGAGATAGGATTGCTCGAGCGCGGCGAGCGGCCGGTTCATCAGCGCCAGCGTCAGCCATTTGCCGTTGTCGGCGCCGATCACCGGCCCATGATGCGTCGCGAAGGTCGTGAAGCGCCGAGCGCCCATAGTACCGTCGGCGCGCCGATAATTGAGCACGATCGTCTTGCTCGCGACCGGGCGCAGGGCCTTGCCGTAGCGATAGAACAGCCGGCCATCGCGGCGCACGATCGTCTCCGCGAAGGTATCGATATTGTCGACCCCGCTCGACGTGTGCATCCAGCCGACATGGCGGTTGAAGCCCTGATAGACGAAGAACTGCCCCCAGGTCACCGCGCCATAGGCATCGAGCCCCGCGTCGCTCGTCATCTGCAATTCGGAGCGGAAATAGAAAGAGGTATGCGGGTTGATCCACAGCAGCGCATGCCCGTCCGCCGAGCGTGACGGCGCGATTGCGATGCCGTTCGATCCGGTCGGCTCGGCATAGAAAGGCGCGTCGCGCATCGCCACTTGCGGCCCGGCCTTGCCATAGAAGGCGCGCAGCCTGGTCAGCGACACGCCGCGCTCGATATCGCCGCCGATGCTGCCTTCCGAAAAGGCGAGCGCCATCCACGGCTCGTAATGGGTGATGACGTGCGGCTTCACGCCCGGATGCGTCGCCAGATAATAATTGAGACCATCCGCCCAGCCGTCCATCAGCGCGCGGAGCCAGGCGGGGCTGCGGGCGTAATCGCGCTGCAAATCGGCGGGATCGAGGAACAGCCGCTGGCGCAGATCCTGCCAGATCGCATCCTCGCCCTTCCACTCGGCGGTGCGGCCCAGCGCGGTCAGGTAGTTGGCCTCGATACGGTTATAATCGTCCTCGGCCTGAGCGTAGATCATGCCGAACACGGCGTCGGCGTCGCTCTTGCCGTGGATATGCGCGATGCCCCAATTGTCGCGGACGATCGACACCCGCGACGCCTCCGCCGCCCAGCGCTGCGAGTCCGACGGAGCGCCGCGCGCGCTGCTCGGCGCCGCCGACACGAGCGCGCAGGCCAAGCCGAGGGCACCGCCCAGCATCCGGTATTTCCATCCAGCTCGGCTCATCACGCCCTCCCGTTGAAGGGCATTGTGTCGCGCCGCGACAGAGAGATCAAATCCCCTTGCCAGCGATCACCCTGCAAAGGCGGTGGCAGGACGCCCGCTCATGCCCGTTTCGACTTCGAACAGGCAGCCCGCCTCGGCCTCTCCCGTGCTGTCGACCGACGCCGAGGTGACGAACAGGCGATCGAGATCGGGGCCGGCAAAGCACGCACTGGTGATGTTCTGCGCGGGCAAGGCGATCGAACGATCGAGCGCGCCGTCCGGCGTGAAGCGGCTGATGCGCCCGCCGGCCCAATGCGCGATCCACAGCCCGCCTGCGCTGTCTGTGGTCATGCCGTCGGGATAGCCCCAGTCGGGATCGAAATGGATGAAGTCCTCGCGCTCGCCCAGCGAGCCGTCCTCGCCGAGAGCGAAACGATAGACCGTGCGCGCGTCGCTGTCGGTGTGATAGAGCCAGCGCCCGTCGGTGCTGAATGTCGGCCCGTTGGTGACGCCATAGCCATCGTCGTGCCGAGACACGGCGAGATCGGGATCGAGCCGATAGAGCGCGCCCTTCAAGTCGGGATTGCCGTGGCGCATCGTACCGAACCACAGGCGACCGTACGGATCGACCTTCGCATCGTTGAGGCGATTCTCCGGCTGATCGGGTTCGGGGTCGACGAGCGGCGTGATCGTGAAGGAATCGAGGTCGAGCCGCGCCACACCGCTCGCCAGCCCGATCAGGAAATCGTCGCGCCCGGCGCGCTCGACGATCCAGCCGATCGGTTCGGGCATGTCCCATGACTGCACGCTCTCGTCGGCAAGGCTCAGCGACCACAGGCGCGGCGCGAGGATGTCAACCCAGAACAGCCGATCGAGCCGCGCCACCCAGATCGGCCCCTCGCCCAAACTGTCCCGGCTGTCTCGCTCGATAATCCTGAAAGTGGTCATCCTGAACCCCGCAACGATGCTGGTGCCCCCGAGAGGACTCGAACCTCCGACCTGCGGTTTAGGAAACCGTCGCTCTATCCGGCTGAGCTACGGGGGCACGCGCCGCGCGTGGTAAAGCCAGCGGCGGAGACGGTCAATTGCAGCTTTCGGGCGGCACCACCGGAAAGGGCAACGGCGCGACGGGCACGCCGTCCTCGACCAGCGCCCGCGCCTCGTCGGCGCTCGCCTGGCCGTGGATCGGCGCGTGGGCGATCTCGCCATCGTGCATGGCACGCGCCTGATTGGCAAACGACCTCCCGACCCAGGTCGAGCCGTCGAGTGCCTTGCGCTGCGCCGCCGCCAGCGCGGCGAGCGCGCCTTTGACCATCGCCGGGTCCGGCGGCGAATCGCCCGTTTTGCCCTTGGCGGGAACGTTGGGCGCCATCACCGCCTTGCCGACCGCGCCGTCGCCGCACAGCGGGCAGGACAGCAGGCCGCGGGCGCGCTGGTCCTCATAATCGCCGCTCGATCCGAACCACGCTTCGAACACATGGCCGACGCCGCATTTGAGGTCGAACACGATCATCGCCGCCGCTCCACCGGGGGGATCGGACGGCGGTGATCGAGCACCGGGATGCGCGCCCTCACTTCGGCGACGCGCGCCTGAGCGATCTCGGTGAAGCCGATGCCGGACGCTTCGCCCATGTCGAGCAGCACCTCGCCCCAAGGATCGACCACCTGCGAATGGCCATAGGTCGCGCGGCCGTCCTCATGCACGCCGGTTTGCGCCGCGGCGACCACGAACGCCGCCGATTCGATCGCTCGCGCGCGCATCAGCACATGCCAGTGCGCCGCGCCGGTCGGCCGCGTGAACGCCGCGGGGATCGCCAGCACGGTCGCCCCGGCATCGCTCAACGCCCGGTAGAGATCGGGGAAGCGCAGATCGTAGCAGATCGAAAGGCCGAGCGCCCCGATCGGCGTATCGACCGCCACCGCGCCCTCGCCCGCCGCATAGGCCGCCGATTCGCGCCAGCTCTCGCCGGTCGGCAAGTCGACATCGAACAGATGGAGCTTGTCGTAGCGCGCGCGGATCGCGCCTTTGTCATCGATCACGAAGCCGCGATTGGCGAGCCGTCCGTCCGGACGCCTGAGCGCCAGCGAGCCGAGATGGATCCACAACCCGTGCCGCGCCGCCGCCTCGCGCGCCGCGGCGAGCGTGACGTCGTCCTCCTCCGCCTCGATGTTCGCCGCCGCCCGTGCGCGCTCGCGGTCGAGCAGCCCGGTCATCTCCGGCGTGAACAGCATCGCCGCACCGCCCTCAGCAGCGTGCGCTGCGGCACCGGCCAGCGCGCGCGCGTTGGCGGCGGGGTCGATCCCGCTGGTCAATTGGGCGAGTGCGATCTTCATGCGTTCAGCAGCGCATCCAGTTTGCCGGCGCGGTCGAGCGCGGCGAGATCGTCCGAGCCGCCGACATGCGTGCCGTTAATGAAGATCTGCGGCACCGTCGTCCGGCCATCGGCGCGCTGGATCATCTCGGCGCGGCGCGGGCCGCCCAGCGTGATGTCATGCTCCTCGAACGACGTGCCCTTGTGCCTGAGGAGCGCCTTGGCGCGGATGCAATAGGGGCAGAAGGCTTTGGAATAGATTTCGACATTGGCCATGCCGGTGAGGTGTGTCGGCAGACCGCGCTTGTCAATCGCCGTCGCCATCGAGCACGCGCGCCCAGCACAGGATGGTGACGCTGGCAGCTCCTGCGCCGAGCAAGGCGGCAGTGCAGGCATCGGCGGTTGCTCCGCTGGTGTGTACGTCGTCGACCAGCACTACGCGTTTGCCCCGCAGCCTCGGCTTGTTTTTGGCATCGACCACGAAGGCGCCCTTGACCGCCGCGGCCCGTTGTCGTGCACCGAGCCCGCGCAGCACCGGAGTCGCGCGCCGCCGCTCGAGCGCGAACAGCTCGACCGGCATCCCGTTCGCCCGGCTGAGCGCGCGGGCAATCAGCGCCGCTTGGTTGAAGCCGCGCGACCACAGCCGCCAGCGGTGGAGCGGCACCGGCACGAGCAGGTCGGCGTCGCCGGGCAGCAGCCGCGCCATCGGCCGGGCGACCGTCTCGGCCAGTGCAGTCCGCCCGCCATATTTGAGCCGGAGCGCCACCCGCCGCGCGACATCGCCATAGGCGACCGCAGCGCGAATGCCCGCGTGGCGCGGCGGTCGCGCCAGGCAATCGCCGCACTGCGAACCCTCACCGCGGTCATAGGCAAATGGCGCGTGGCACGTCGCACACCAGGGCGGTCCGAGGAAGCGCAGCCCGCCCCAGCACGCCGCGCAGAAGCGATGCGCTTCTCTCGTCACCGCGCCGCACCCCGGGCAGCGCGGCGGCAGCGCGAGATCGACCGCCATCGCCATTGCCCGCTTGAGCTGTTTCATCGCGTCCCCCCGCCCCTTGTCGCGCGTTGCCGCAATCGCCACAAGATCGCGCGTGACCACGCCTGACTTGTTCGACCGCGCCTTGCGCCGCCGCCGCCGCGACCGCGCCGCACCGGCTTATGCCGCGCACGATTTCCTGCGCGCGGCGATGCTCGACGGCATCGCAGACCGCCTCGCGACGGTCAGCCGCAGCTTCGCCGACGTGCTCGATCTCGGCAGCTTCGACGGCGCGTTCGCGCCTCGGCCGGGATCGCGTCTCGCGCGGCTCGATGCCGGCCACGCCTTCGCGCGCGCCTCGGGCGGCGTCCAGGCCGACGAGGATCGCCCGCCTTTCGCCGATGGCTCCTTCGACCTCATCGTCTCGGCGGGCGTGCTCGACAGCGTCAACGATCTGCCCGGCGCGCTGGCGCTCGCGCGCCGTATGCTGCGTCCCGACGGCCTGTTCCTCTCCGCCTTCGTCGGTGGCGACAGCCTCGGGACGCTGCGCGGCCTCTTGCTCGCCGCAGAAGCCGATCGGCCCGCTGCACGCGCGCATCCGCGGATCGATGTGCGTTCGGCAGGTGATCTGCTGGTCCGCGCCGGCTTCGCGCTGCCCGTCGCCGATCTCGAAACGCTCGACGTGCGCTATTCGAGCCTGGGCCGATTGCTCGCGGACTTGCGCGGCATGGCCGCGACCAGCCTGCTCGCCGAGCGGCCGTTCCTGTCGCGCGAGTCGCTGTCCAAGGCTGCCGCCCTGTTCGATGACCGCACTGGGCCCGACGGCCGTCTCACCGAACGCTTCGACCTGATCTTCCTCACCGGCTGGGCGCCCGATCCCTCGCAACCCAAGCCCGCGCGCCGCGGCAGCGGCAGCGCGTCGCTTGCAGCTGCGCTCAAGACGATCGGTGATTGAGACGCCGCGGCATCATTGGCAATTTCGTTAACCCCCTTTCGCTATGGGCAGCGATTGGTGGGAGAAAGTTGGATGGCGCGCGTCGTTCTCGGCATGGTGCGAAGGCTCGGCGGAAACCGGCGCGGGGGCACCGCGATCGAATATGGTCTGATCGCCGCCTTGATCGTCATTGCGATGATCGCTTCGCTGAAAGGCCTCGCAAACGTCACCACCGGCATGTGGAACAATGTCTCGACCCAGGTGCAGGCATCGAACTGATCGATCCGGTCCATTTAAGCTTTGTCAACTTCTCCCTCCTAAACGAGTCGACGCTGGCCCGGGCTCCATCCCGGTTCGGCCGGGTGACTGAAGCTTGGACTTATTGGGAGACCGGAAATGCAGAAGATTCGTCATTTCATTCGCAACAACAAGGCCGCGACCGCGATCGAATACGGCCTGATCGCCG
This sequence comes from Sphingomonas sp., assembly GCA_051954515.1. Classification (GTDB taxonomy): domain Bacteria; phylum Pseudomonadota; class Alphaproteobacteria; order Sphingomonadales; family Sphingomonadaceae; genus Sphingomonas. Next base: position 35,222 of record JBQCHQ010000012.1, read on the forward strand.
CGCTGATCGCCGTCGCCGCGATTGCCGCCATGAAGGGCCTTGGCAATTCGCTCAAGACGACGTTCAACAACGTCTCGGGCACGATGGGCAGCGCCGCCGGCTGAGCCTGGCGAAACCGCAGGAAGGGGCGGCGGAACTTCGGTTCCGTCGCCTTTTTCTTTGCCCTCTAAAGTCGGCCGATGGCGAGGAACTTTTCCCGCCGATCGCGCAGCAGCGCGTCACGGCCGAGCCCGGCAAGTTCGCCTAGCGCGCCCTCCATGGCGTCACCCAGCGCCGCGGCTGCCGCAGCCGGATCGCGATGCGCGCCGCCCAGCGGCTCGGGCACGATCGCGTCGATCACGCCCAATTGCTTCAAGTCCTGCGCGGTGACCTTCATTGCCTCCGCAGCATCCGCCGCCTTGTCGGCGGTGCGCCACAGGATTGACGCGCAGCCTTCGGGCGAAATCACCGAATAGACGGCATGCTCGAACATCAGCACGCGATTGCCCGTGGCGAGTGCGATCGCCCCGCCCGAGCCGCCCTCGCCGACGATCGCCGCGACCAGTGGCACGCCCAAGGCGAGGCACGTTTCGGTTGATCGAGCGATCGCCTCTGCCTGACCGCGCTCCTCGGCTTGCACGCCGGGAAACGCGCCCGACGTGTCGACCAAAGTCAGCACCGGCAGCCCGAAACGGTCGGCGAGCTCCATCAGCCGGATCGCCTTGCGATAGCCTTCGGGCTTGCCCATGCCGAAATTGTGCTTGAGCCGGCTCGCGGTGTCGTCGCCTTTTTCGTGGCCGATCACCATCACCTTGCGCCCGCGGAATCGCGCGAGGCCGCCGAGAATCGCTTGGTCGTCGGCGAACGCCCGATCGCCGGCCAGCGGCATGAAATCGTCGAACAGCGCGGCGACATAATCCTTGAAATGCGGCCGCTCGGGGTGGCGCGCGACCTGCGTCTTCTGCCACGGCGTCAATCTGGCATAGGTGTCGCGCACCAGCTTGTCGGACTTGGCCTGCAGCCGCGCGATCTCGGCGTCGATATCGACCGTGCCGTCCGCGGCGGTGTCGCGCAGCTCGTCGATCCGGCTCTGCAGCTCGGCGACGGGTTTTTCGAAATCGAGAAAGCTTGCCATTAGCGCCGGGGCCAACCTTTTTCCGTTCGGGCTGCACCTGTCGAAGCCCGTTCTATCGATCGCAAGAACGCCCTTCGACAAGCTCAGGGCGAACGGCGGGACTAGGCGGAGCGGTTCTTCAGGTCAACGAGCGGGTGGCGCTGGTTGACCAGCTCGACCAGCCGGCTGCTTTCGACATGGGTATAGATTTCGGTCGTCGCGATATCGGCATGGCCGAGCATCGACTGCAGCGCGCGCAGGTCGGCGCCGCCCTCGAGCAGGTGTGTGGCGAAGGCGTGGCGCAGGACGTGCGGGCTGACACGATCGGGCGGAATCCCCGCCTCCGCCGCCAATGTCTTGATGAGCTGATAGAGCCGGATGCGCGACAAATGCTTCTTGCCGGAGGGGAACAGCCACGCCCGGTCGGCGGCGACATGCTGGCGCCACTCGGCGACCGCGGCGCGCGCGCGATCGGAGATCGGCACCAGCCGCTCGCGCCCGCCCTTGCCCTTCAGGATGACGAACGGCCGGTCAGGCGCGACGGCGTTCCTCGGCAGCGAAACGAGCTCACTCGCACGCAGCCCCGATCCGTAGAGCAGCTCAACCAGCGCTGCGAGGCGGAGGTCGTTGGGGTCCGCCGGCACCCGCGCAATCCGCTCGGCAATCGCGGCGAACAATCGGTCGACGTCGGCGCGGCTCAACGTCTTGGGCAGCGCGCGCGCCGTGCCCGGCCGCGGCAGGGCGGCGCTGGGATCGTCGTCGCGGAGCTTCTCGTCGGCCAGAAACGCGAAGAACCGCCGAAGCGCCGCCGATTTGCGCGCGACGCTGGCCCGCGACAGGCTCGCCCATTCGCCGCCGAGCCGCGCCAGCGCACCGGCATCGGCACCTACCAGCCCGCCGTCAAGGAAGGTCGAGGCGAGCCGCAAGTCGCTGCCATAAGCGGCGATGGTGTTCGCCGCCGCACCGCTCTCGGCCGCCATCATCTCAAGGAAGCGGTCGATCAGCGCGGCATCGCCGGCACTCAAGCCCGCGCCACCGCCTCGGCGGCGAGCATCCGCGCCTCGCCGTTCAGCCCCACCGCGTTCAACGCCGCGACGATCCGATAAAGCGCCGCCGGCGGCACCCCGTCCCAACTCGGCGTCTGCATGCCGACCGCGGCGAGCAGCACCACCGTCCCCGGCTGGCGCGCCCGCACCGCGCGAGTCATCGCGCGGGTCCAGCTGTTCTCGGCGCCGATCGGCACGCCCGCCGCCTTGGCCGCGCGTTCGCTGTCGCTCGGCGACAGGCGGCCCAGCCCGGCGAGCCCCGCCGCCAGCATCTGCGAGCGGCGCTTGTTGGGGCTGTCGTCATCGTCGCTGAAACGATCGAACAGGCCATAGGAAACCGGCCCCGCCGCCGCCGGATCGGCGAGCGCAAGCAGCGCCGAGGCAAGTGAGCCCGCCGGCACATGATCCTGCCAGCGCATCGCCGCTCGATCGAACCCCGCCGACAGCATCGAGGCGATCAGACGATCGGCGTGGTCGACCTTGTCCGCGGGCGTGATCCGCGCAGCGGCAACCGCGGTCAGCACCTCGCGGGCATAGCGGTCGGGCTCGTCGTCGGGCGCGGTCCACAGCTTGTTCAGCGCGTCGAGCCGGCCCGATTGATCGGCATCGTCATAGGCCGATCGCAGGTCGCGCGCGACGCCCTCCTCGGCGGTGCCGGCATTGTCGCCCGCGTCGATCTCGCCATAAAGGTCGATCAGCGCCGACGACGACAGCACGCCGCGCGCCGCCGCTCGCGCCGCAAACGCTGCGCGCGCCCGCGCGTCGAGCCCCGGCGACAAGGCGCGCCACAAGCCGACCTGCGGCCCGACCGTCTTCATCAGCTCGTCGGGAATTTGTACCCCGGTTGCCGCCGCCAGCCCGTAGCGCCAGGCGTTGAGCTGGTTGACCCCGGTCCATTCGATCGTCACCGCCTGATCGCCGCGCATGCCGGCGCCCATCACCTTCTCGGCGAGATGGAGGTCGATGCCGGTGGCGACGCGGTGCCGCCGCGCATCCTTCATCAGCGCGTCAGCCTGTTGCGGATAGCCTGCGAGCCCCGCGCAGATCGGCTTGGCCATCACCCACGCCGCTTCGCCCGGCGCCAGTCGGTCGCTGAGCCCGGTCAGCGTGCACCATTGGCCGGGATCGCCATTGGCGAGCGCCGTCTGCATCGCGACCTGGAGCAGCTTGGCGGTATAATCCTGCCGATCGACCTGTTGGACCAGCCCCCGCGCGACCACCGATTCGCCCATGCGGAGCAGCAGCCAGGCGCGCTCGGCGGCGAAGTCCGCGCCCCCGACATGCGTCGGCGGCGCCACCGGCGAGGCGAGCGCGCGGCGCAGGAAGATGTGCATCCAGCGCGACGCGATCGGCGTCGACAGCCGCCGCATCAGCCCCTCGACGAACCGCCCATCGGCATCCCCGAACGCATCGGCGGGCAAGGTGCCGCGCCCGTTGCCCACGCCCACGCGATCGAGGGGGTGCCGCGCAAACGCCGGCAGTTCATATTGCGCCGGCATCGCCGCATAGGTCGGCGTCGGCGTGCCCGTGGGTGTCGGAGTCGGCGTCGGGCTCGCCTGATCGCCGGGCAGGATCGACAGCCCCAACGGGTTGCTCGCCGCCGCCGGTGCTTGGCCGCTCGGGCTCGGTGTCGGCGACGGCCGCGCGGCTGGCGGTGCGGCGCTCGGCGTGGGCGTCGGCGCCGCCTGGCCGAACCCCGGCGGGAGCAGCGATTCGGGTGCGCTCTGCTGCTGGCCGAGCGCCGGAATGCCGACGCCGACCAGGGCAATCGCGATCGCGCCGAGCGCGACCTTATTGCGGGGCAGCCGCATTCTGCAGGTTCGCCAGCGGCACGGTCTTCTCGATCTGATGGGTCGGCTGCTGCGCGTCGCGTCCGGCGAGCCAGAACAGCCCACCGACCACCACGACGATGACGAGGATCAACACAAGCAGCGAACGAGACATCAGCGACTACCCATAAAAGAATCTTGTGATCGGCCAAGCACGCGGCCTTTTGCCCGAAGGCTGCCCCCGCTGTATAGCCCCCGCCACGATGTTGCAAAGCCGTCTCACCAAGTCCCGCTGGAGCGGCAAGCCGATCGTGCTGGTCGGGCTGATGGGCGTCGGCAAGTCGACCGTCGGACGGCGACTGGCGCAGCGACTGAGCCTGCCCTTCGTCGATGCCGACACCGAGATCGAGGCCGCCGCGGGCATGGCGATCGCCGACATTTTCGATACCTTCGGCGAGGCCTATTTCCGCGACGGCGAACGCCGCGTGATCGCGCGCCTGCTCGATGGCACGCCCAAGGTGATCGCCACCGGGGGCGGCGCCTTCATCAACGACGATACCCGCGCGCTGATTCTCGAAACCGCGCTCGCGGTGTGGCTGGACGCGCCCGCCGAGGTGCTCGTCGAGCGAGTCCAGCGCCGCGATACGCGGCCGCTGCTGCGGAACCGCGATCCGGGCGAAGTGCTTGCCGAGCTCGCCAGCATCCGCAATCCGATCTACGCGCAAGCGCCGATCCGGGTGCCGAGCGATCACACGCCGCACGAGGTTACGGTCAAGGCGATCCTGGAGGCGCTCGACGCATGACTCGCATTCCCGTCTCGCTGGGCGACCGCAGCTACGACGTGGTGATCGAGGCCGGCCTGCTGCCGCGCGCCGCCGAACATCTCGCGCCGCTCGCACGCGGCCGGCGTCTGACGATCGTCACCGACGAAAATGTCTGCGCCCACCTCGCCACGTTGCAAGGGGCGCTCGATGCGGCCGGCATCGCCAGCGAGGCGATCGTGCTGCCGGCCGGCGAAAGCACCAAGAGCTGGGCGCAGCTCGAAGCGCTAACCGATAAGCTGCTCGACCTCGGCGTCGAACGCAACGACCACGTCATCGCGCTGGGCGGCGGGGTAATCGGCGATCTCGTCGGCTTCGCCTGCGCGATCCTCAAGCGCGGCTGCCGCTTTGTCCAGGTTCCGACGACGTTGCTCGCCCAGGTCGATTCGTCGGTCGGCGGCAAGACAGCGATCAACAGCCGCGCCGGGAAGAATTTGATCGGCGCCTTCCATCAACCGAGCCTCGTGCTGATCGATCCCGACACGCTCGACACGCTGCCCGCGCGCCAGGTCCGCGCCGGCTATGCCGAGGTGGTCAAATACGGCCTGATCGACGATCCGGACTTCTTCGCCTGGTGCGAGGCGAACGGCGCAAAGCTGCTGACCGGTGACAGCCAGGCGCGCGCTTACGCCATTGCGCATTCGGTGGCGGCCAAGGCGCGCATCGTCGCCGAGGATGAGCGCGAAACTTCGGGCAAGCGCGCCCTGCTCAACCTCGGCCACACGTTCGGCCACGCGCTGGAGGCCGAAGCGGGTTTCTCGGACAGGCTGCTCCACGGCGAAGCAGTCGCCGCGGGCATGGCGCTCGCCTTCGCCTATTCGGCGGAGCAAGGTCTTGCTGCACCCGAAGATGCAGCACGCGTCGCTCGCCACCTTGCCGCCAGCGGCCTGCCGACCGACACGATATCGGCCGGCATTTCGGCGTCGGGAGAAACACTTACCGCGCACATGCTGCACGACAAGAAGATGGAGGCCGGCACGCTGCCTTTCCTCCTCGCCCGCGGCATCGGCCGCACTTATCTCGATCGCGAAGTGGATCTGGCGAGCGTCGCCACCTTCCTCGATTCCGCGCGCGTCACGGCCTGACGGGGCTGCGGAACTCACACCGTCACCGAAACGTTCAGGGCATCCAACCGAATAGGGGACACCCGATGCTTCTGACGATCGCCGCCATCCTCGTCATCCTGTGGCTGCTCGGCTTCGCGGCCTTCCACGTCGCAGGTGGGCTCATCCACATCCTGCTCGTGATCGCGGTGATCGTGATCATCGTGCACTTCATCCGCGGCCGCTGACGAAGCGGAAGACTCTGTGACTGGCGTCAGTGGCGCAGCCCGCTCCACGCGAGCCATAGCCAGCCAGCGATCAGCGCAGCGCCGCCGATCGGCGTCACCGCGCCGAGCCAGCGCGGGGCGCCGATCGCCATCAGATAGAGCGTGCCGGCGAACACCGCGCCGCCCGCAAGGAACAGCCATGCCGGCCCGCGCGCGCCGAGCTGGAGCGCGAGCAGCGCCGCGACCGCATGGATCAGCTGGTAATGCCCGCCGGTCTTGAGCCACTCGGCCGCTTCGCCGCTCGCGCCGTGCGCGCCGAACGCTCCCGCTCCCACCGCGATCGCGCCCGAGAGGCCCGCCAGAGCCACGATCCAGTTCATCCGCAATCCGTTCCGGTGAGGCCGTCTCGGCCGATGTCGCGCGGATTCTGGGTAATGACCTGATCGGTTCCCGCCCGCACCTCGCCCGCTTCCTTTTGCGCCGTCAGCCGCTCCCGGTCGCGTGACCGATAGTAATTCTCGGCGCGATCGATCTCCTCGGCCGCGACGTCGAGGCTTTCCAGCGCCGCCCGCGCCATTGCCACCGCCGATTCGAGCACCTCGCGGAAGATACCGTCGATCGGCGCATCCCGGAGCTTCACCAAGGCGCGGCGATCGTAGGCGCGAGCGAAGATCTTCGCGTTCGGAAACGCCTTGTGCACGTTCTCGATCAATTCGGCGTCGAGCTGGTCATCGTCGAGGCAGAACATGATCAACTCGGCCTCCGCCGCGCCCGCCTGACGCAGCAAGTCCATCCGGGTGCCGTCGCCATAATAGACCTTCGCCCCGAACTTCGCCGCGACATCGATCATCTCGATATCGGTATCGATCAGCGTGACCGGAATGCCTTGCGCGATCAGGATTTGCCCGACGGTCTGTCCGAAACGGCCATAGCCGATGATCAGCGCATTGGCGCCGTCCGATTCGGGCGCGTCGCGCTCGCCCTTCACCACTGGCTCGGTGCGGATGCGCTGTGTGACCATCATCAGGAACGGCGTCGTCGCCATCGACAGCGTGACCACCGCGCCGAACAGGCTCGCCGCCTCCGGGGCGATCAGATAGGCGTGCTGCGCCTGGGCGAAAAGCACGAAGCCGAACTCGCCGCCCTGGCTCAGCAGCAGGCCGAGCGCGAGCGCCTGCCGCCATTTCATCCTCGCCGCCAGCGCCAGCCCGCCGATGATTACCGCCTTGGCGACGATCAGCATGGCCGCCATCGCGACGACGAACAGCGGTCGCTCGGCGATCGCGTGGAGGTTGAGCACCATGCCGATCGACAGGAAGAACAGTCCGAGCAGGATCGATCGGAACGGCTCGACGTCCGCCTCGAGCTCATGCCGGTACGGGCTGTCGGCGAGCATGACGCCGGCGACGAACGCGCCCAAGGCGGTCGACAGGCCGAGCGCCTCCATCACCGCAGCACTGGCGAGCACGGTGAAGAGGCCGGCGAACACGAACATCTCGCGCTCGCCGAGATTGCCGATCAGCGTGAACAGCGGCCGGAGCGCGAAGCGCCCGGCGAGCACCAGCCCGGTCACCGCCAGCACGGTATAGAGCGCGAGCAGCCAGCCCGGCGGTCCCATCTGGTCGGCCGGATTGCGCGACAGAGCGGCGACGATCGTGATGAGCGGCACGATCGACAGATCCTGGAACAACAGGATCGAGAAAGCGCGCTCACCGAACGGCGTGCGCAGCCGCCCCGCCGATTGCAGCATCGGCAGCACCTGTGCGGTCGATGACAGAGCGAGCGGCAGGCCCAGCGCGATCGCCGCCGCCATGGTGAAGCCGGTAAACACCCAGACGATCGCCGCCACGACGACTCCGCACAGCACGACCTGCAGTGCGCCGAAGCCGAAAATCTCGCGCCGCATCTTCCACAGCCGGCTCGGCGACAGTTCGAGCCCGACGATGAACAGCAGCAACGTGATGCCGAGCTCGGCCACGCCCATCTTGCTCTCGGCATCGCCGACCAGCCCGAGCACTTGCGGCCCGACCACTGCCCCCGCGACGAGAAAGCCCAAAGTCGCGCCGAGCCCGAGCTTGCGGAACAAGAGCACGAAGCCGAGCGCGAAGCCGAGCAGCAGGAAGCCGTCGCGCAGCAGCGAGGTGCCCTGCTCCATCAGCCCCGCGCCTCAACAGCGGCGTCGGCGACGGCTTCGAACGCGAGCCGGATCGACGGATGCCGCGCCGTAACGCCGAGCGCGGGCGTCAGCACGTCGATGCCGGGCCAATCGGGCGCCGCGTCACGCTCGCCGGCGAGCCACGCCGCCAGCGCGTCGCGCGCATCGGCCAACTCCTCCGGCGACTTGCCGATCGCATGGCGCGCCATCAGTGCCGACGATGCCTGCCCCAGGGCGCACGCCCGAACCAACAGGCCGAGCCCGGCCACGCGACCCTGCTCATCGAGATCGACGTCGACCGTCACTCGGCTTCCGCACACCGGCGACCGCTTTTCGGAAGTGCCCATCGGCGCCGCCAGCCGCTCATGATAAGGGATCGAGGCGGCAAGCCGGAGAATCTCGTTATTGTAGAGCGGCGCATCCATCAGCCGCATGTAGGACACCCGGCGCCAAACGCCCACCCCCGACGCCGCACGACATGGCCAGCAAAAAGCGCGGCTATGCCCCGCCCGCCAGTATCGCCCTTTCGTCACGGCGAAGCGTCAGCACATCAACCCCGCTCCGCGTCACCGCGACGGTGTGCTCGAATTGCGCGGAAAGCTTGCGATCGTTTGTCACCACCGTCCAGCCGTCGCTCGCGGTCGTCACCTTGCGCGTACCCTGGTTGACCATCGGCTCGATCGTGAACACCATGCCTTCGCGCAGCTCCATGCCAGTTCCCGGCTTGCCGAAATTGAGCACTTGCGGCTCCTCGTGCATCTCCCGCCCGATGCCGTGCCCGCAATAATCGCGCACGACCGAATAACCGTGACGCTTGGCATGTCGCTCGATGGCGAAGCCGATGTCGCCGAGACAGGCGCCCGGCCGCACTTGCGCGATCCCCTTCCACATCGCCTCCTGGGCGACGCGCACCAGTCGCCTCGCCGCGGGGGGCGCGTTGCCGACCAGGTAGGTCTTGCTCGAATCGGCGATGAAGCCGTTCTTTTCGAGCGTGATGTCGAGGTTGATGATGTCGCCGTCGCGGATGATCTCGGCGGCGTCGGGAACGCCATGGCAGACGACATGGTTGATCGAGCAATTGAGGACATAGGCGAAGCCATATTGCCCCTTGCTCGCCGGCCGCGCGGCGAGATCGACCGTGATGAACTTCTCGACGAGATCGTTGACTTGCAGCGTCGACATGCCGGCGAGATTCTGGCCGTCGAGCATTTCGAATACCGATGCCAGGAGCTTGCCCGACACGCGCATCAGCGCCAGCTCGTCCGGCGTCTTTACCATGTCAGCCGCCGTTCCCCGGCACCGGCGGCTGCTCGTAGCGATGCCCGAACACCGGTTGCCCGTGCCGCCGGCGATCGACGAAGTCAGCGACGCTGGCACTCGTCACATTGAGCAGCGGATAGACGCGCGCCTGTGCGAGCCATAGCGGGCGCTCGCGCGGGCCGCCGTGGAGCGTGTCGAGCACCAGCACGATCAGCAGAAAAGCGAGGCTCGCAACGATCAATCCCTTCAACGCGCCGAACCCGAAGCCGAGCCCACGATCGACCGGCCCCAGCACCGAGGTCCGCGTCCGCCGCCCGATTGCATTGGCGACCAACCGCCCGCCGAGATACGTCACACCGGCGATGATCGCGAAGGCGAGCACCGCCGCGCCCGATACGGTGCCGACATGCCCGGCCAAGATATGCGACAGCGGCGTGTGGAACATCTTCAGCGCGAACACGACGAGGAACAGCGCGAACACCGACAGCACTTCGGTGACAAACCCGCGCATCCAGCCGAGCACGGCGCTGCCGCCGACGAACAGCAGGACGAGGATGTCGAACGCGTTGAGGCCCATGCGCGCCCGCTAGCCGCGCCCGAGCATATGATCAACCAGCGCGCCGAGCGTCTTGAACCCGGAGAGCCGCAGCCCGCCCTCGTCGCGAATCATCGCGGCCGGCACCAGCGCACGCTCGAAGCCCAATTTGCCTGCCTCCTTGAGCCGCAATGCACCATGCGCGACAGGGCGCACCTCTCCCGACAGCGCGACCTCGCCGAACGCCACCGCGTCGGCGGGCACCGGCCGCTCGCTCAGCGCCGAGATCAAAGCCGCCGCCGCCGCGAGATCGGCGGCGGGGTCCTGCACGCGATAGCCGCCGGCGATGTTGAGATAGACCTCGGCGGAGGAGAAGCTCAGCCCGCAGCGCGCCTCCAGCACTGCGAGGATCATCGCCAGCCGGCCCGAATCCCAGCCGACCACCGCGCGCCGCGGCGTCGCCCCGCTCGCCAGCCGCACCACCAGCGCCTGGATCTCGACCAGCACCGGCCGCGTCCCCTCCAGCGCCGGGAACACCGTCGTCCCCGTCACACCTTCGTCACGGTGGGTGAGAAAGAGCGCCGAGGGGTTCGCCACCTCACTCAAGCCGCCCGTCTCCATCGAGAACACGCCGATCTCGTCGGTGCCGCCGAAGCGGTTTTTGATCGCGCGCAGGATACGATATTGATGACTCCGCTCGCCCTCGAACGACAGCACGGTATCGACCATGTGCTCGAGCACGCGCGGCCCCGCAATCGCACCGTCCTTGGTCACATGGCCCACCAGCACCAGCGCCGTACCGCGCTCCTTGGCGAAGCGGATAAGCTCCTGCGCGCTGGCCCGCACCTGGCTCACCGTCCCCGGCGCGCCCTCGATCAGGTCCGAATGCATCGTCTGGATCGAATCGATCACCAGCAGCGCGGGCGGCGTCCCCTGCCCCAGCGTGGTCAGGATATCGCGCACCGAGGTCGCCGCCGCGAGCTGCACCGGGGCATTGCCCAGCCCCAGCCGCCGCGCACGCAGCCGCACCTGATCGGCCGCTTCCTCGCCCGAGACATAGGCGACGCTCCGCCCGCCGAGCGCCAGCCGCGCCGCCGCCTGCAACAGCAGGGTCGACTTGCCGATCCCCGGATCGCCGCCGATCAGTGTCGCCGATCCCTCGACCAATCCGCCGCCCAGCGCACGATCGAGCTCGGCAATCCCGGTCGCCAGCCGTGCGGGCAGCGCCACTTCGGCATCGAGCCCGACCATCGCCAGTGCGCGACCGCCCCCCTGCAAATTGTGCTTGGCGGCAAACGGCGTCACCACCGCGCCGGCTTCCTCGACGAGCGTGTTCCATTCGTTGCAATCGGCGCATTGCCCGGCCCAGCGGTGGCTCACCGACCCGCACGATTGGCAGACATAACGCTTCTGGAGCTTGGCCATGACTGAGCTTAGCGCTGGAACATGAAGGGAACAAGAAATTTGCGGCGCCTCACCGCAGGCATGCGTCGAGCCTGTCGTTGCGAACTACCCCGGCGCGCGCCGCAATCGCATTACCATAGCGCCGCGTGAAGCCGTGCGGATCGATTGCGCCGCGTTTCTTGGGCAGCGGCAGCACCGCCGCGATCCGCGACGCTTCGCTGACCGATAGATGCGACGCATCGTGCCCGAAATAACGCTGCGCGCCGGCGTTGACGCCGTACGTTCCGATCCCCGTCTCGGCGACGTTGAGATAGACCTCCATGATCCGCTTCTTGCCCCAGATCGCTTCGATCAGCACGGTGAACCATGCCTCGAACGCCTTGCGGACATAGCCGCCGTTCTGGATCAGAAAGACATTCTTCGCCGTCTGCTGGCTGATCGTCGAGCCGCCGCGGATTCGCCCGCCGCGCTCGTTATGCGCGGCGGCCTTGGCGATCGCTCCGAAATCGAAGCCGTGGTGCGAGCAGAAGCGCGCGTCCTCGCCGGCGATCGCCGCGCGCGCCATGTCCGGGTCGATCCGCGAAAGCGGCATCCAGTCCTTGTGGATGCCGCGCCCGTCGAGCGCGTTGCCGAGCATGGTGAAGGTCACCGGCGGCGGCACGAAACGATAGATCGCCACCCAGGCGACCGAGATCAGGACGAACCACAGCACGATCTTCGCCGCGAGCCGGATCAGGCGCGCAGGCAACGATCGGCGGACAGGCGGCCGCTTGGCGCGGCGGGCGAGCTTCATCGGCGCGGTTCGATCATGTTACAGCCGCAGCCCGAAACGTGGCGCGATCAGCGTCATCGCCGTGTAGAGGATGATCGTCAGCACACAGCCGGTCAGCAGGCTCAGCCAGAACGGCGCGCCATGGCGCAGCAGCGCCGGGATCAGCAGGAACATCGGCAGCGACGGCAGCACGTACCAGAAGGTCGCCGACGCGTGCGCCGCCATATTCTCGGCATCGGGCTTTTCCGTCCACAGCCATATCATGCCCAGCACCGAGACGAGCGGCAGCGACGCGATCAAGGCGCCGAACCCGGGATAACGCTTGGCCAGCGTCGAGGCGATGGCGATCAGGACGCCGGAGATGAGCGCCTTGAGCGCGAGGAACATCGCCCGGCGCCTAAAGCGTCGCTTCGATCGCGCGCGCCGCGGCGTCGGGATTGTCGGCCTGGGTGATCGGGCGACCGACGACGATGATCGACGCGCCCGAATCGATCGCCTCGCGCGGCGTGACGACTCGCTTCTGGTCGCCGAGCGCGCCGTTCGCCGGGCGCACGCCGGGCACCACGAAAAAGCCCTTGGGCCACAGCGCGTGCGCCGCCCGCACCTCGGCGCCCGAGCAGACGATGCCGTCGATGCCCGAGGCCATCGCCAGCTCGGTCAAATGCAGCACCTGGTCGTGCGGCGAGCGCTCGACGCCGATCGATTGCAGATCGCGATGGTCGAGGCTGGTCAGCGTCGTCACCGCGACGATTTTGGTGCCGGCCGGCGCCGCGGCCTTGGCGTCTTCCAGCATCGCGCGGCCGCCCGCGGCGTGGACGGTCAGGATCGCCGGCTCGATCGGGCACAAGGCCTGGATCGCCTTGGCGACGGTGTTGGGGATGTCGTGAAGCTTGAGGTCGAGGAAGATCGGCAGCCCCAGCGCGGCCATCTCCATCACCCCGTGACGACCGTTGCCCATGAAGAATTCGAGGCCGAGCTTGATCCCGCCGACATGGTGGCGCACCCGCGTCGCCAGCGCCTTCGCGGTTTCGAGCGAGGGCGTGTCGAGCGCGACGAAAACCCGCGTCGTCATACCGCCTCCGGCGGCGTCACCGCGGCCTCGCCGACCGGCGGCACCGAAGGTGCCATCGCCGCCGCGCGCAGCTCTGTAATGGTGCGCTCCGAAACGACCAGCCGGTTGCGCAAGCGCCAGCGCACCGCATGATGATAGAGCCAGGTCGGCACCAGCCCGAGCAGGAACATCACCAGCATGAGCAGCGGCAGGTTGACGTCGGCGATCAGCCCGCCCCACAGCTTGATCGGCACCGTCGTCCAGTTGGCGAAGGCGAACACCACCAGCAGCACCGCGAGCAGGAACCAGAACAGGCCCTTCAGGAATGGCATCAGGCGGCTCGCTCGTGTCGTGGTCGCATGACCGCGGAGCCTATTACGGCTTGCCCGCTTTGGCCAGAGGGCGCGCTTCCTTCGAGCCTGGCGAGGTCGCCGGCCTTCATTCCGCCGGCGCCGGCTCCTGCCGATCGGTTCCGAGCGCCTTGTTGATCCACAACGCGATCAGCGTCGCCGCCGCACCCGACAGCAGATAGGCACCCGCCGCTAGCAGCCCGAAGGTGCCGGCCAGCCACAAGGCGGCGAGCGGCGCGAATCCGGCACCGAACAGCCACGCAATGTCCGAGGTCAGCGCCGCGCCGGTGTAGCGCGACAGGCTGGGGAAGTTCGACGCGACCACGCCAGACGATTGCCCGAACGAGAAGCCGAGGATGGTGAAGCCCACCACCATATAGACGATCTCACCGAGATCGCCGGCGTCGAGCAATTGCGGCGCGAAGCCGCTGAACACCGCGATCACCGCCGCGCCGACGCCGAGCAGCGAGCGCCGCCCGACATGGTCGGCAAGATAGCCCGAGGCGACGATCCCGCCGATCCCGAACAGCGCCGCAACCGCCTCGATGATCAGGAAGTGCGACACCGGCTGCTGCGTGAACACCGTGATCCATGACAGCGGGAACACCGTCACCATGTGGAACAGCGCGAAGCTGGCGAGCGGTGCGAAGGCGCCGATGATGATGTTGCGCCCTTCCTTCTCGATCGTCGGCAGCACCCGCGACGGCTGCAGGTCCTTGCTTTCGAACAGATGCGTGAAATCGGGCGTCGAAACGAGCCGCAAGCGGGCAAACAGCGCGACGACGTTGATCGCGAACGCGCAGAAGAACGGGAAGCGCCAGCCCCAATCGAGAAAGTCCTCCCCCGACAATTCGAGCACGAAATAGGCGAAGAGCCCGCTCGCCACGATGAGGCCCAGCGGCGCGCCCAATTGCGGGATCATCGCATACCAGCCGCGGCGGTTGGCCGGTGCGTTCATCGCCAGCAGCGAAGCGAGTCCATCCCACGCCCCGCCCAACGCAAGCCCTTGCAGGATGCGGAAGATGGCAAGGAGAATCCACGACGCGCTCCCGACGCTGTCATAGCTCGGCAGGAACGCCACCGACACGGTCGACAGGCCGAGCAGGAAGAGCGCGATCGTCAGCTTCGTGCCGCGGCCGTAATTGCGGTCGACCGCCATGAAGATCAGCGAGCCGAACGGCCGCGCAATGAAGGCCAGCGCGAACAGCCCGAACGCATAGAGCGTTCCCGTCAGGCGATCGACATAAGGAAAGCAATAAGCCGGAAACACCAGCACCGAGGCGATCGCATAGACGAAGAAGTCGAAGAATTCCGACGTGCGGCCGATGATCACGCCGATCGCGATTTCGCCGGGTGCGACGTGCGTGTCGCGCGTGTTGATCACCCGCGCATCGCGTTCGGCTTCGCCCGATCCCGCTGCGGTCGTAACGTTCATGACTGATTCGACTCCTCGTCTCGCCCTCGGCGACGGTTTCCGGTATCAGGCTCGAGCCGGCCGGGAGCGCTTGCCGCGCCAAACATGCATATGAAATATTGCATTTTGCCGCGCAACTCCATAGTGCACGCATGATAAGCCTGCGCACCGGTATAAGCCATCACCCGATGATGGCCCCTTCGCACATGCGATAGAAATAGACAAACGATGCTATGGGAATTTTGAAAAATAGCGCCTATGGGGGCCGCATGATCCCGTCCCGATTTGCCCATTTCCCGCGGAAACGCGTGATTCGT
This sequence comes from Sphingomonas sp., assembly GCA_051954515.1. Classification (GTDB taxonomy): domain Bacteria; phylum Pseudomonadota; class Alphaproteobacteria; order Sphingomonadales; family Sphingomonadaceae; genus Sphingomonas. Next base: position 50,479 of record JBQCHQ010000012.1, read on the forward strand.
GTTGGCGTTTCGATTGCTGCGCTCGGCTTGCTCGGCGCGTGTCACGCCGTCGTCTTGCAGCCTTCGGGCGATGTTGCATCGCAGCAACGCGACCTCCTCGTCGCATCGACCCTGCTGATGCTGCTGATCATCGTGCCGGTGATGGCGCTGACCGTGGTCGTCGCCTGGCGCTATCGCGAGTCGAACAAGGAAGCGACCTACCTGCCTGATTGGGACCATTCGACCGGGCTCGAGCTGATCATCTGGTCGGTGCCGCTGCTCATCATCATCTGCCTCGGCGCGATGACGTGGCTCAGCACGCACACGCTCGATCCCTATCGTCCCGTGGCGCGGATCGAGCGGGGACAGCCGATCGCCGCCGACGTCAAGCCGCTCGAGGTCGACGTCGTCGCGATGGACTGGAAGTGGCTGTTCTTCTATCCCGAATATGGCGTGGCGACGGTCAACCAGCTGGCGCTGCCGACCGAGCGGCCGGTGGAGTTCAAGATCACCGCAACTTCGGTGATGAACAGTTTCTACATCCCTGCACTGGCCGGCCAGATCTACGCGATGCCGGGGATGCAGACTCAGCTCCACGCGGTGCTCAACAAGCCCGGCAAGTTCGACGGTTTCTCCGCCAATTATAGCGGCGCAGGTTTCGCCGGCATGCATTTCGAGACGCTGGGCATGGACGCCGCGGGCTTCGATCGCTGGATCGCCAAGGTCCGCGCCAGCAAGATCCAGCTCAGCGACGCCACCTATCTCAAACTCGAAAAACCGAGCGAGAACGTGCCCGCGATCGGCTTTTCCAGCTATGCGCCCGGCCTCTACGATCGCATCCTCAACCTGTGCACGCATCCCGGCGATACTTGCATGGCGCAGACCATGCAGGCCGACATGATGAAGGAAATGGCGCACGGCCAGACCACGCACCCGGTCAACGACACGGCCCCCGGCAACGCGCGCGATACGAAGGGCGCCGTCTTCGAATCACCACAGCAGCAGGGCACGAGCCCCAGCCAGGCCGAACCGCCGGGCCCCGCCACGCCCGGCAGCGCCAAGGGCGGAGACAAGAAGAATCGGGGCATGTCGTGAAGCTCGCCTCGCCCCGCCGCCCCGTGACCGAACCGAGCCGATAGACCCAGCCGATGACCAACTCGTCAGACCTCGCCAAGATCATCTTCGGTCGCTTGACCCTGGATGCGATCCCCTATCACGAGCCGATCCTGGTCGCGACCTTCGCCGGCGTGGCGGTCGGCGGCATCGCCCTGCTCGGTGCGATCACTTATTTCAAATGGTGGGGCTATCTCTGGAAGGAGTGGCTGACCAGCGTCGATCACAAGCGGATCGGCGTCATGTATATCATCCTGGCGATCATCATGCTGCTGCGCGGCTTTTCCGACGCGCTGATGATGCGCACGCAGCAGGCGATCTCGTTCGGTGCCGATCAGGGCTATCTGCCCGCGCACCATTACGACCAGGTCTTCACCGCGCACGGCGTCATCATGATCTTCTTCGTGGCGATGCCGCTGGTTGTCGGGCTGATGAACTTCGTCGTGCCGCTGCAGATCGGCGCGCGTGACGTCGCCTTCCCGTTCCTCAACAATTTCAGCTTCTGGATGACGGTCTCGGGCGTCATCCTGACGATGATCTCGCTGTTCGTCGGCGAATATGCGCGCACCGGCTGGCTCGCCTATCCGCCGCTGTCGAACCTCGCCTACAGCCCTGACGTCGGCGTCGATTACTGGATGTGGGGGCTGCAGATAGCGGGCATCGGCACGCTTTTGTCCGGCGTCAACTTCGTCACAACCATCATCAAGATGCGCGCGCCGGGCATGACGATGATGAAGCTGCCTGTGTTCACCTGGACCGCGCTCGTCACCAACGTGCTGATCGTGCTGATCTTCCCGGTGCTCGCCGCGACGATCGCGCTGCTGACGCTCGATCGCTACCTCGGTTTCCACTTCTTCACCAACACCATGGGCGGCGATCCCATGATGTACATCAACCTGATCTGGATTTGGGGCCACCCCGAGGTGTACGTCCTGATCCTGCCGGCGTTCGGCGTCTATTCCGAAATCGTGCCGACCTTCACCGGCAAGCGGCTGTTCGGCTATACCTCGATGGTCTATGCCACGATCGTCATTGCGATCCTGTCGTACCTCGTGTGGCTCCACCACTTCTTCACGATGGGCTCGGGCGCCAGCGTCAACGCCTTTTTCGGCATCACGACGATGATCATCTCGATCCCGACCGGGGCCAAGATCTTCAACTGGCTGTTCACCATGTATCGCGGCCGCATCCGTTACGAGCTTCCGATGATGTGGACGGTCGCCTTCATGCTGACCTTCGTGATCGGCGGCATGACCGGCGTGATGCTCGCGGTGCCGCCCGCCGACTTCGTGCTGCACAATTCGCTGTTCCTGATCGCGCACTTCCACAACGTGATCATTGGCGGCGTGGTGTTCGGCATGTTCGCCGGCATCAACTTCTGGTTCCCCAAGGTGTTCGGCTTCAAGCTCGACCGCTATTGGGGCGTCTGGTCGTTCTGGCTGTGGGTGATCGGGTTCTGGGTCGCGTTCGCGCCGCTCTACGTGCTCGGCCTGATGGGCGTGACTCGCCGCCTTCGCCATTTCGACGATCCGACCTTCCAGCCCTTCTTCATCGTCGCCGCGTTCGGCGCGCTGCTGATCGCCGGCGGTATCGCCGCCATGCTGATCCAGTTCTACGTCTCGATCCGCGACCGCGAGAAGCTGAAGGACACGACCGGCGATCCGTGGAACGCGCGCAGCCTCGAATGGGCGACCAGCTCGCCGCCGCCGAAATACAATTTCGCCTTCACGCCCGTCGTCCACGATCTAGACGCCTGGTGGGACATGAAGAGCCGGGGCGCCGAGCATCCGACCAGCGGCTATCATCCCATCCACATGCCGAAGAACACCGCGACCGGTGTGGTGCTCGGCGCGCTGATGACGGCGTTCGGCTTTGCGATGATCTGGTACATGTGGTGGCTGGCGGCGCTCTCCTTCGTCGCGACGATCGCCTATGCCATCTTCCATACCTTCAACTACGACCGCGATTATTACATCCCGGCCGAGGAGGTCGCGCAGATCGAACAAGCGCGCGGCGCCAACCTCGCGACGCAAGGGTAAGCAGCCATGACGACGCACGCGATCCCCGCCGGCGACGGCCAGCTTTCCTTCTACGTCACCGAGGAGGAGCATCATCCCGAAGGCGGCAGCACCATGCTGGGCTTCTGGATTTACCTGATGAGCGACTGCCTGCTGTTCGCGGCATTGTTCGCGACCTATGGCGTGCTCGGCCATTCCTATGCCGGCGGGCCATCGGGGCGTGACGTGTTCGAGCTGCCGCTGGTCGCGGTCAACACCGCGATGCTGTTGTTCTCGTCGATCACCTACGGCTTCGCAATGTTGGCGATGCAGCGCGACAATCGCGGCCAGACGCTGTTCTGGCTGGCGGTGACATGGCTGTTCGGCGCGGCGTTCATTGGCATCGAGCTGCACGAATTCGCCGGCCTGATCGCCGAGGGCCACGGCCCCTGGCGCAGCGGCTTCCTCAGCGCCTTCTTCAGCCTGGTCGGTACCCACGGGCTGCACGTCACCACCGGCCTGATCTGGATGATCGTGCTGATGGTACAGACCGTGCAGAAGGGCCTGATCCCCGCCAACAAGCGCAGGCTGATGTGCCTCAGCATGTTCTGGCATTTCCTCGACGTCGTGTGGATCGGCGTCTTCACCTTCGTCTATCTGATGGGAGTGCTCTGATGAGCGTCGACGCCCCCGCGCCCCACGCCGCCACGCCGACCGGCCACGACCACACCGAGGCGCATGGCACGTTCAAGGGCTATGTCACCGGCTTCGTCCTGTCGGTGATCCTGACGGCGGTGCCGTTCTGGCTGGTGATGGATCATGTCTTCGCCAGCCCCGGCTGGACGGTGGCGACGATCCTGCTGCTCGCCGCGGTCCAGATCTTCGTCCACATGATCTACTTCCTGCACATGAACACGCGCTCGGAAGGCGGCTGGTCGATGATGGCGCTGATCTTCACGCTGGTGATGGTCATCATCACGCTCGCCGGCTCGATCTGGGTAATGTACCATCTCCGGGTCAACATGATGCCGATGACCCCGTCGATGGCGATGAACGCGCCGTGATCGATCCCGGCGCCCGGCACCAGCCGGCGCCGTTCGACGACGCCGGCCGCGGCTCGCCCGGCCGCTCGGGGGCGAAGTTCGCGCTGCTGCTGGGGTTGTGCGTCGTTTTCTTCGCGGGCTTCGTTTCGCTGGGCGTTTGGCAGGTCCATCGCCGTGCGTGGAAGCTCGCGCTGATCGACCGCGTCAACGCTCGCGTCCACGCCGCCCCGATACCCGCGCCTGGTCCCACCGCGTGGCCGGCGATCACCGCGGACACCGCCTACACCCATGTCACCGTCACCGGCCGCTACGAGAACGCCCGCGAGACGCTGATCCAGGCCAATACCGAGCTCGGTCCCGGTTTCTGGGTGCTGACGCCCTTCGATACGACGCGCGGCTTCACCCTGCTCGTCAATCGCGGTTTCGTGCCGCTCGACCACCGCGATCCCGCCACTCGTGCGCGCGGCCAGATCGCCGGCGTCACGACCGTCTCCGGCCTCCTCCGCGTCACCGAACCCGGCGGCGCCTTCCTGCGCCATAACGATCCGGCGCACGACCGCTGGTATTCGCGCGACGTCGCGGCGATCGCCAGGGCGCGGGGCCTCGGCACGGTTGCGCCCTATTTCGTCGATGCCGATCGCGCTGCACTGCCCGCCGATGCGCCGGTCGGCGGGCTCACCGTGATCCATTTCCGCAACGCGCACCTGCAATATGCGCTGATCTGGTTCGGGCTCGCGCTGCTCAGCCTGGTCGGCGCCGGCCTGGTTCTGCGCGACCGTATCAAGCCACGCTGACGGTGGCGCATTCGCCCCGACAATGGCACAACCCGGCAACCATGCGCCGCTCGATCCTTCTTCTTCTCGCCGCCGTGGCGCTTGCCGGCTGCGACCGCCGCGCCGGCGACGGCCCCGTCGTGGTGAGCGCGATCGGCGGCTCGCCGAAGATCATCGCACCGGCCAAGCTGACCGAGGATCTGCCTTCGCGCTTGCTGATGTCGGCAACCGCGCAAGGGCTCGTCCGGCTCGACGCTGCGGGGCAGATCGAGCCCGGCCTTGCCGAACGCTGGACGGTGATCGACAATGGCCTGAGCTATATCTTCCGCCTGCAGGACGCACGCTGGAGCGACGGCCAGCCGGTGACCAGCGAGCAAATCGTCACGATCCTGCGCCGCGCGCTCAAGGATCGCACCGACAACCCGCTCGCCCCCTGGCTCTCGGCGATCGACGAGATCGTCGCGATGACTCCCGAGGTGATCGAGATCCACCTCTCCCGCGCGCGCCCCGATCTGCTGCGCCGCCTCGCCCAGCCCGAGCTGGCGCTGTTCCGCATGAATCCGCCGGGCGGCGGCGGGCCGCTGCGGCTGACCAACCGCCGCGGCAATGTCGTCGTCCTGCGCCCGATCCCCGACGATGACGGCGATCCCGACGAGGACGCCCCCAAGCCCGATCCGCGCAACGACGTCGAATTGATCGGCGAGCGCGCGTCGCTGGCGATCGTCCGCTTCGCGCGCCACCATTCGGACCTGGTCATCGGCGGCACCGTCGCCGATTGGCCGCTGGTCGCCGGGATCGATATCCCTGCGAGCAGTATCCATCGCGATCCCGCCGAGGGCCTGTTCGGCCTCGCTGTCGTCGACCGCTCGGGCTTCCTCGCCGATGCGACCGCGCGCGCGGCCGTCGCCGCGGCGATCGACCGCACCGGCATGACCGCGGCGCTCGCGCCCGACTGGGCGCCCGCGGAGACGCTGTTGCCCGAAGAACTCGATTCGGCCACCGCGCCCGCCGCGCCGGGCTGGACGCAGGGGCCCCTCGACCAGCGGCGCGCGGCGGCGCGGATAGTCACCGCGTCGTGGCGCGCCACCCATCCCGATCCGCTGACCCTGCGCATCGCGCTTCCCGGCGGCCCCGGCGGCACCTTGCTCTATGGCTGGATCGGGTCGGCATTGCGCTCGATCGGCATCGAGCCGCAGCGCGTGGCGCTCGATGCCGATGCCGATCTTCGCCTGATCGACCGGGTCTCGCCGTTCGACACCGCGCGCTGGTATCTGGTGACCGCCTGCGCGCCGTGCGGCGACGATGCCCATGCCGCGATCGAGGCCGCGCGTATCGCCGCCACATCGCGCGATCGCGCCGCGGCGATCGCCAAGGCCGATGCCGCGCTCACCGCCGATATCGCCTTCATTCCGCTGGCGACGCCGCTGCGCTGGTCGCTCGTCGCGCCGGGCCTCGACGAATGGCAGGCCAACCCGCGCGCCTGGCATCCATTGAACGAACTGCGCAGCCCCACCAAATAGGCGTGATGGTCAAGCAAGACACTTCGTTCGGGTCCCGGCATTTCACCGCGCTCGGCCGCGATCCGGCTGCCGTTCGCCAACGGCTCGAAGGCCTCGAACACGTCCTCGAGGGGCTCGTCCGCGTGCCGGGCACCAATCGCAAGATCGGGCTCGACGTGATCCTCGATTTCGTGCCGATCGCCGGCGATACGGTTGCTGCCGCGCTCGGCCTCTGGCTGGTCTGGGAAGCGCGCAACGTCGGCATGTCGAAATGGCAGATGACGCGGATGATGGGCAATGTCGGGATCGACTGGCTGTTGGGGCTGATCCCCTGGGTCGGCGCGATCCCCGATTTCTTCTTCCGCTCGAACACGCGCAATTTGCGCATGATCAAGCGCCACCTCGACAAGCACCATCCGGGAACCGCGGTGATCGAGGGGTAATACCGGCGCGAACACGCAAACTTTCCGTAGAGAAAGCTATCGCACCCCGCGCCAGATTTTCAGCCGCGCGTTCGGCTTGAGCCCGCCCTGGAAGCTCGGGCAGCGGCGGTAGCGATAGCTCTTGTCGAGGCACACCCACACTTCCTCCAGCCAGCCCTGCCGATTGGCGGTCACCCGCATCATGTCTGCCTGCATCCCCGGATTTGCGTGCGCCAGCGCTGCGGCGAACTGCCCCGCGGTCAACGCCTTGCGCCGCGACAGCGCGTTCATGTCGGGATAGCGCAGCCGCGCATAGAGCCGCCGCGAGCGCGCCAGATAGGCCGCGGGCGAATCGCTCGTGCAAGTGCCGTGCTTGGCCCATTCGTGCTGGGTCAGCTGCGCCGAGGGATTGGCGCAGAGGTGCTGCGCGATCACTTGCCGCGGCAGGATCGCCGTCGCGCGGCAATATTGCGGCCACGCTTTGCCGACGCCGTCGGGCCATAGCCCATGCAGCGTGAAGCCGAAGCGATTGCCGCTTGCGCATTCGAATTTGGCGTCGGGCGAACGGCCGTTGGCATGACAATATTGCGCAGCCCAGCGCACCGCGAGCGTGTAGCCGCCGATCGGCAGCACGCGCCTGGGATCGCTCCTGCTCGGCAACTCGGCGCGTGGGGTGGGGATCGTTCGCGGAATCGCGCACTGATAGGCCTGCGCATGCGCCACCCCCGGCAGCGCCAGCGCCGCCACCACCCCGATCACCCAATGCCGCATCATCGCCTCCCCCTTTGCTCGACGCGGCATTTGGATCAGCTTTCCACTTGAAAATCCAGCCCGATATCCGCCGCCGGCGCCGACTGCGTCAGCCTCCCGACGCTGACATAGGTGACCCCAGTCTCGGCGATCGCGCGGATCGTCTCCAGCGTGACGCCGCCAGAAGCCTCGGTCGGCACCCGCCCGCCGACCAAGGTCACCGCGCCGCGCAGCACCTCGGGCGCCATGTTGTCGAGCAGCAGGTGCGTCGCACCCGCCGCCAATGCCGGTTCGATCTGGTCGATCGTGTCGACCTCGACGATGATCGACGCGATCCCTGCCGCCTTCGCGCGGCGCACAGCCTCGCCGACCGACCCGGCAACCGCGACATGATTGTCCTTGATCATCGCCGCGTCCCACAGCCCCATGCGGTGATTGGTCGCGCCGCCCATCCGTGTCGCGTATTTCTCCAGCACGCGCAGCCCCGGAATCGTCTTGCGCGTGTCGAGCAAGGTCGCGCCCGTGCCTGATATGCGATCGACATAGGCCCGCGTCAGCGTCGCGATCCCCGAGAGATGCTGGATCGTGTTGAGCGCCGACCGCTCGGCAGTCAGCATCGCCCGCGCCAGCCCCGAAATCCGCATCAGCGCGGTCCCCGCCGTCACCTGCGCGCCGTCCTCGACCAGCCGTTCGATCCGCACTTCGGCGTCGAGTGCGCGGAAGAATGCCTCGGCAATCGGCAGCCCGGCGACGGCGATCGCGTCGCGGCTCGCCATCACCCCGGCAAAGCGCGCGCCCGCCGGAATCACCGCCGCCGAGGTGATATCGCCCACATCGCCCAGATCCTCGGCGAGCGTCGCGGCGACGAACGCCGGGAGATCGAATTGAATCGCGTCCAACATGATGCCGCCGTTACCCGATTGCGCGCTGCTTGCGAACCGCCGCTGAGCGACGCCAGGCAGCGACCAGCAGCAGCGTCACCGTGATCGCGATCGTGTCGGTCGCCCAATCGAGCACGTCGCAATCGCGGTGCAGCGCGGGGATCGACTGAAACACCTCGATCAACGCGCCGAGGAACGACAGGCGCTCGCCGAGCCGCGTCAGCGGCATCCCCGGAAAGCTCCCCACCGCGAGCAGCGCGAGCGCCACGAAAGCAAGCGAATGCTCGAACTTGTCGCCCAGGGTATCGATCGGCAGATGCGGCGGATGTGGCAGCAGCGCCATGATCACGGCGATCGCCACGGCAAGGGCGAACAGGATGCGATACGCGGTCAGGCTGCGAGTCATCGCCCGCGCCATAGCCGATCCGAACGCGATTGACTGTTCCAAATCGCGTCCGGCTGTGCGAACGGCCGGTTGAGCAGCTCCACGACAGGAATCGCCGTCATTCGCCAGGTCGCCGCCCTTCCCTACCGCATCGAGGCTGACGGCCGCGCCGAGGTGATGCTCATCACCTCGCGCGAGCAGCGCCGATGGGTGGTGCCCAAGGGCAATACGATCGCCAGCCTCAACCTCCACGAGGCCGCGGCGCACGAAGCGTTCGAGGAAGCCGGCGTCACCGGCATCCCCTGCCCCACCGCGATCGGCGAATACCGCTATCTGAAGCGCCGCCGCGACGGCACGACTCGCAACGTGACGGTCGCGGTGTTCCCGCTCGCCTTCCGGCAGCAGGCCGCCGAATGGCCCGAGCAGGACGAGCGCGAGACTCGCTGGTTCGGCCTTGCCGAGGCCGCGGCGGCGGTCGACGAGCCCGAACTCAAGACCCTCATTGCCAATTTTCGCGTGCCGCCGGCGCAGCCCGGCGTCGTCGAGCGCGTGCTGCCGACCACGCAGCGAACCAACCGGGAGAGACTGCCGATGATGCGCTGGTTCCAGTCGCTGATGCCGCAACAGGGGCGCTTCTTCGACCTGTTCGAGGCGCATGCCGCGACACTCGTCGCCGGCGCCGACGCGCTCGCCTTGCTGCTCCAGGGGGGCGACTCGATCGACGCCAACATCGCCGAGATCGTGCGCCGCGAGCACCAGGCAGACGACATCACGCGCGAAGTGCTGGGCGACGTCCGCCGCATCTTCGTGACGCCCTTCGATCGCTCGGCGATCACTGACCTGATCGGGGTGATGGACGACGCGATCGACGAGATGAACGGGACGGCCAAGTCGATCCAGCTCTACGAGCTCACCGATTTCGCCCCGCAAATGCGCGACATGAGCGGCATCATCGTCGAGGCCGCGCGAGTCACCGCCGAAGCGATCCCCTTGCTCCGCCACCTCAACGAGAATGCCTCGCGCCTGCACGAGCTCACGGCGCGCCTCATCCAGCTCGAAGGCCATGCCGACGACATCCACGCCGCGGGCCTCAAGGCGCTGTTCAAGGCGACCCCGAAGGGCGACGCGATGCACTTCATCATCGGCCAGGAAGTCTATCGGCATCTCGAAAAGATCGTCGACAAGTTCGAGGACATCGCCAACGAGGTCCAGGGCCTCGTCATCGACCACGCCTGAGCGGGGGCCGCGATGACCCTCGCCTTCCCGCTGCTCGTCGCCCTGGTCGCGGTCGCGCTCGCGTTCGACTTTTTGAACGGCCTGCACGATGCCGCCAACTCGATCGCTACCGTCGTCTCGACCCGCGTGCTCAAGCCCCATTATGCGGTCGTGTGGGCGGCGTTCTTCAACTTCGTCGCCTTCCTCGTCTTCGGTCTCCACGTCGCCAATACGGTGGGCGCGGGAATCATCAGCGCCGACGCGATCGACGCCGCGGTCGTGTTCGGGGCCCTGATGGGCGCGATCAGCTGGAACATCATCACCTGGGTGCTGGGCCTCCCCACCTCGAGCAGCCACGCGCTGATCGGCGGTCTGGTCGGTGCCGGCGTCGCCAAGGCGGGGCTGGCGCCGATCGTCTGGTACGGCGTCATCAAGACCGTGCTGTGGATCGTGCTCTCCCCGGCGATCGGCATGGCCCTGTCGCTGGCGATGGTGCTGGTGGTGTCGTGGACCAGCCTGCGCCTCAGCCCGCTCCAGGTCGATACCCGCTTTCGCAAGGTCCAGCTCTTTTCGGCCGCGCTCTATTCGCTGGGCCATGGCGGCAACGACGCGCAGAAGACGATGGGGATCATCGCCGTTTTGCTCTATTCGCAAGGATTGCTGTCGGGCGGCTTCCATGTGCCCTTGTGGGTGATCCTGTCGTGCCAGGGCGCCATGGCGCTCGGCACGCTCGCCGGCGGCTGGCGGATCGTCCACACGATGGGCTCGAAGATCACGCGCTTGACGCCGCCACAGGGCGTCTGCGCCGAGACCGGCGGCGCGATCACCCTGTTCATGGCGACCTTCCTCGGCATTCCGGTGTCGACCACGCACACCATCACCGGCGCGATCATCGGCGTCGGCGCGGCGCGGCGTCTGTCAGCGGTGCGCTGGAACGTCGCCTCGAGCATCGTCGTCGCCTGGCTAGTGACGATGCCCGCCGCCGCGGCGATCGGCGCGCTGTTCTACGGGCTGACGCGGCTCGCCTGAGCGATCACGGACAGGTCGACCCAGCCCCCGCGTCGAGATCGAGGCACCGGCCGTCCATCTTGGGCGCCGACAGCGGCAGATGCAGCAAGCCCGCCAAAGTCGGTGCGATATCGACCGTTTCGACCGACAGCGGCTGCTCGAACGGCGTCATGCCCTTGCGCCAGAACAGGATCGGCACGCGGCGGTCATAATCCCAGAAGCTGCCATGCGTCGAAACATAGCCTCGGCCGGGAGCGTCGATCGAGGAGACGCGCGGCTTCAACGCCACCACCAGGTCGCCCGAGCGCGGGCGATAGAAGCTTGCCTTGGCGCGCATGATGAGCGGCCAGGTTTCGGGCGGCCCACTTGGTTCGGGCGAGGCCTCGATTTCGTCGGCGGTGAATACCGCGGCGACATCGGGATTGGCCAATATCTCCGCCTTGGCCTCGGCGATCACCGCAGTGCGCTCGGCCGGCGTCACCGAGGGATCGACATAGAAACTGGTCTCCGAATAACGGAGCACATCGGCGGCGAGGCCGAGCTTGGTCGCGACATCCACTGAAATCCGGTCGGGATCGAACGGTTTGATCCGCCGCGCCATGGGCATCGCCTGCTGGTCGAGCCGCTCGGGCAGGTCGATGCCGCCATGATCGGCGGTCAGCACGACGGCGTAATCCACCCCGGTTTTATCGAGCGTCGCAAAGAAATCGCCGAGGTCGCGGTCGAGCGAAGCCAGTTGCAGGCACATCTCGGCGCCCTGCGTGCCATAGGCATGGCCGACATAATCGGTCGCCGAGAGCGAGATGTTCAGGATATCGGGCGCCGATCCCTGCCCCAGCTTCATGTCCTGCATCAGCCCCGCAGCGAGCGCCAGCGTGGCGCCGTCGATCTCGGGCGAGGTGTGAAAGGCATCGCCGTCGCCCTTGCCGCGCGCGAAGCGATCGGTGCCGACGCTGATCGGCCCGGCCTGCACGGCGCGATCGCGCGCCTGGCAGAAATCGGGCAGTTCGAGCGGCGGCTGCTCGGTCGCGATCTCCTGCGCCACCGCATCCTGCGCGCGCTTCACCACCGGCGGTGTCGCGCGCCCCGCATAAGTGGTAAAATTATAGAGCGGGCGATCATCGATCAGGACATTGCCGCCATCCCACCACCACAGTTGATCGACCTTGTGGCCACCCATCATCACCGCGGCACGGTCCTTGCCCGAAACCGAAACCACGCGGCTGGCCGGATTGGCCGCCTTCATCCGCTCACCCAGCGTCGGCACCAGCAAATGCGAGTCGCTGACGGCGTAATGCGTGGGATTGCTGCCGGGCCTGGTCTCGTCCTCGACGCAATAGATCTTCTTGTTCGCCTCGGGCGAGGTGAAGTCGATCCAGTTGTTGGCGATGATCCCCGTATGCTCGGGGCGCATGCCGGTGAGCAGCGTCGAGTGGCCGGGGCACGTCTCGGTCGCGGCGTGGCTCTGATAGCCCGAGGGGAACACCGCGCCTTGCAGCAGCCGCGCGAAGCCGCCGGTGAAATGGTTGCGATATTCGGCGAAGAGGTCGGCGGAGAACTGGTCGATCGAGATCGCCACGATCAGCCTGGGCGGCGTTTCCATCGACGATCGCGCCGCCGCGAGCGGCGCGGGCTGCTGCTGCGCAACGGCCGGGGCGACAAGCGCGACGCTGGCGACAAGCGCGATGATGGCTCGGGTTTTCACGATATCTCCTCACCTGTTGGTGCAAAGCCGGCGCGAGGTCGCTATCTGGCGGCAACCGATAGTGACAAGGACGAGCGCATGCGCGCAACGGGTTTCGCTTTTGTGACGTTTCTGATCGCGCTGCTGAGCCTCACCGGCCTCGCGCATGCCGACAGCCTGCCGGCGGGCGGCGCACCGCATCTCGCCATCAGGCTCGTCGCCGAAACCGACACGCCCAAGGCCGGCAGCAATCTCACCGTCGCGCTCGACACCCGACCCGAGCCCGGCTGGCACGGTTATTGGTCGAACCCCGGCGACGCCGGCTATCCCGCCGATCTCACCTGGACGCTCCCCAAAGGTGCCACCGCGAGCGCACCCGCTTATCCGATGCCCGGCCAGCTGCTGATCGCCGGGCTGATGAACTATGTCTATGAAAAGCCGTATGCGCCGCTGGTGACGCTCCACATCCCTGCCGGGCTGGCGACAGGCACGAAGCTCCCGATCAAGCTCCACACCGGCTATCTGGTCTGCTCGGCGTCGATCTGCGTGCCCGAAAGCGCCGATCTGTCGCTCGATCTCACAATCGGCGACGGCCGCATCTCGCCCGAACGCCAAGCCCAGTTCGATGCCTGGCGCCAGGCGCAGCCCAAGCCGATCGGCGCGCCGGCGACCTGGCAGGCGGCGAACGGCACCATCCGCATCGCCATTCCTTATCCGGCCGCCGCGCCGCTCGATCAGGCGTATTTCTTTCCAGCCTCGACCGGCTTCATCAACTACGCCGCGCCGCAGACCGTCACGCGCAACGGCGACCGCGTGATCGTCGAGACCAAGGCGAGCGGCAGCGGCACCGGTGCGCTTGCCGGGATCCTGCGCATCGGTCCCGACCGCGGCCTCGCCGTGACCGCGCAACCAGGCACCGTCGCTGCCGCATCCGCGCCCGGTGAGGCTTTCGGCAACGACTGGACGCTGGCGCTTGCCGCATTGGGCGGCGCGATCCTCGGCGGGCTGATCCTCAACATCATGCCATGCGTGTTCCCGATCCTCAGCCTCAAGGCGCTGAGCCTCGCCAACGCCAAGGTCGACGAGCGCGAGGCGCGGCGCGAGGCGATCGCTTATACGCTGGGCGTGATCGTCGTGTGCGTCGCGCTCGGGGCGGTGATCCTTGCGCTGAGAGAAGGTGGCGCAGCGATCGGCTGGGCCTTCCAGCTTCAGGATCCGCACGCGATCCTGGTCCTCCTCCTGCTCGTCACCGCGATCGCCTTCAACCTCGCCGGCCTGTTCGAGGTTCCCACCCCTCGCTTCGTCGGCAACTCGAGCGGCGCCGCGGGCGCCTTCGCCACCGGCGCGCTCGCGGCGTTCATCGCCACGCCCTGCACCGGTCCGTTCATGGGCGCGGCGCTGGGTGCGGCGCTGGTGCTGCCGTGGCCCGCCGCGCTTGCCGTGTTTGCCGGGCTCGGCCTGGGTCTCGCGCTGCCCTTCCTCGCCATCGGCTTCGTGCCTGCGCTGCGCCGCAAGCTGCCCAAGCCCGGCGGCTGGATGGAGACCTTCCGCCGCATCCTCTCGGTGCCGATGTTCCTGACCGCGATCGGCCTCGCCTGGGTGCTCGGGCAGCAGGCCGGGATTAACGGCATGACTCTGGGCTTGATCGCGGCGCTGGCGCTGGCGCTGCTGCTGTGGCTCGCCGGCCGCCGCCAGGTGCGCGGGCTCGCGATCGGCTGGCCGCTCGGACTGCTCATGCTGATCGTCGTCGTGACCGGCGCTGCCACGATCGCGCCCGCCCCAAAGGCCGAAGCTGCCGCCACCGCAAGCGCGCAGCCGTTCAGCGAAGCGACGCTCGCCCAGCTTCGCCAGCAGAACCGCCCGGTATTCGCCTATTTCACCGCCGACTGGTGCCTGACCTGCAAGGTCAACGAAAAGGCCGCAATCGAGACCGACGCGGTGCAGACGGCGTTCCAGAAGCACAATGTCGCGGTGCTGGTCGGCGACTGGACCAACGGCGATCCCGTGCTCGGCCGCTTCATTGAGGCGCACAATCGCGCGGGCGTCCCGCTCTACCTCTATTACGCCCCCGGCGCGACGCAACCGCAAGTGCTGCCGCAGGTGCTCACCAAGTCGATGCTGGAGTCGCTTGCGGCGACATAAAGTTTTCCTTGCGCTTGCGCGCGCGTTCTTTTCGGTTAAGGCAAGCCGCATCATGGCCCAATCGCTGACGCTCTACGAGAAGATCTGGAATGCGCACGTCGTCGAGACGCGCGACGACGGCACCGCGCTCATCTATATCGACCGCCACCTCGTCCACGAGGTGACCAGCCCGCAAGCCTTCGAAGGGCTGCGCGTTGCCGGCCGCAAGGTCCGCCGCCCCGATCTCACGCTCGCCGTGCCCGACCACAATCTGCCGACCACCGCGCGAGTCGACGCGGCGGGCAAACGCCTGCCGATCGCCGATCCCGAAAGCGCGCAGCAGCTCGCCACGCTGGAGCGCAACACCGCCGAGTTCGGCATCGACTATATCGACGCCACCGCACCCGAGCAGGGCATCGTCCACGTCATCGGCCCCGAGCTTGGCTTCACGCTGCCCGGCACGACATTGGTCTGCGGCGACAGCCATACCTCGGCGCACGGCGCGCTGGGCGCGCTGGCGTTCGGCATCGGCACCTCCGAGGTCGAGCATGTGCTGGCGACGCAGACGCTGCTCTTGAGCCGCTCCAAGACGATGGAAGTCCGCGTCGAGGGCAGCCTCGGCTTCGGCGTCTCTGCCAAGGACGTCATCCTCGCGATCATCGGCAAGATCGGCGCGGCGGGCGGCACGGGCCACGTCATCGAATATACCGGCAGCGTGATCCGCAGCCTCTCCATCGAGGGGCGGCTGACGGTCGCCAACATGTCGATCGAGGGCGGCGCCCGCGCCGGCCTGATCGCGCCGGATGACATCACCTTCGCGTATCTGAAGGGTCGCCCGATGGCCCCCAAGGGCGAAGCATGGGACAAGGCGGTCGCGTGGTGGAAGACGCTGCCGACCGACGGGGGCGCGCGCTACGACAAGACCGTCACGCTCGACGCCACCGACATCGCGCCGTCGCTGACCTGGGGCACTAGCCCCGAGGACGTTGTTGCGATCACCGGCGCGGTGCCCGATCCCGAGAGCTTCGCCGACCCCTCCAAGCGCGTCGCGGCGCAGAAGTCGCTCGATTACATGGGGCTGACGCCGGGCACGCGGATGCAGGACGTCCCCGTCCAGCACGTCTTCATCGGCAGCTGCACCAACAGCCGCATCGAGGACCTGCGCGCTGCCGCCTCGGTGGCGAACGGCCGCCACGTCGCCGACGGCGTTCGCGCGCTGGTCGTGCCGGGCTCGGGCCTGGTCAAGCGGCAGGCCGAGGCCGAGGGGCTCGACCGCATCTTCGCCGAGGCGGGCTTCGAATGGCGCGAGCCGGGCTGCTCGATGTGCCTGGCGATGAACCCGGACAAGGTACCCGCCGGCGAACGCTGCGCTTCCACCTCGAACCGCAATTTCGTAGGACGGCAGGGGCCGGGGTCGCGGACACACCTCGTTTCGCCCGCGATGGCGGCCGCTGCGGCCGTCACCGGCAAGTTGGCGGACGTCCGCGAGCTGATGCGTTAAGGAAGACCGAAAGGGGGGTCGCACCCATGAAGAAAGCCCTGTTCCTGCTGATCGTCGGCGCGCTCATCAGCGGCGTCGCCGCTTATGCCGCGAGCGCCAGCCCGTCCTTCGAGGCGGGGCAGACGACGCGCTGACCCGTTCGCCCTGAACTTGTCGAAGGGCGGGATTGCAACCTATCGGGCTTCGACAAGCTCAACCCGAACGGAAGACATTATGGAACCCGTCACCCAGGTCTCCGGGACCGCCTATCCGTGGGGCGCCAAGAACGTCGACACCGACGTTATCATCCCCGCGCACTGGCTCAAGACAATCACCCGCGAGGGCCTCGGCAAGCACGCTTTCGAGACGGTGCGCGCTCAGCCCGGCAACATCTTCGACGATCCGCGCTATGCCGGTGCCCCGATCCTCGTCGCCGGCGACAATTTCGGCTGCGGATCGAGCCGCGAGCACGCCGCCTGGGCGCTCGCCGACATGGGCGTGAAGGCGGTGATCGCGCCGAGCTTCTCCGACATCTTCTCGGGCAACGCCTTCAAGAACGGCATCGTCCCCGTCGTCCTGCCGCAGGAAGCGATCGATCGCCTGGTCGAGGTCGCGCAGGACCAGCCGATCACCATCGACCTCGAGACGATGACGGTCACCACACCGTACCAGGATCGATTTCCCTTCTCGCTCGATCCCTTCCGCCGCCTGTGCCTGATGCAGGGGCTGGACGAGATCGGCTTGACGCTGGCAAGGGATACCGCGATTTCGAAATTCGAATCCGGCCTTGCCGAGAGCCGGCCATGGATTGCGAGGGAGAGCGGACATGCGGGCTTTGCTGTCGAAGGCGCCGGGCGGACCTGAAACTCTGGAGCTGGCCGAGGCCGCCGATCCGGTGGCTGGCAAGGGCCAGGTCGTCGTCGCGGTCAAGGCCTGCGCGATCAACTATCCCGACGTCCTGATCATCGAGGATAAATACCAGTTCAAGCCCGAACGCCCCTTCGCTCCCGGAGGCGAGATCGCAGGCGTGATCGAAAGCGTCGGCGAGGGCATCTCGGGCTGGTCGCCGGGCGACCGCGTGATTGCGGTGATCGGCCATGGCGGGCTCGCCGAGAAGGTCGCGGTCGACGCTGGTCGACTCTACCCCCTCCCAGACGAGCGCAGCTTCGCCGAGGGCGCCGCGTTGCTCCTCACCTATGCGACCACCATCCACGCGCTGGTCGATCGCGGTCGCCTCCAGGAAGGCCAGACTTTGCTCGTGCTCGGCGCCGCAGGCGGGGTCGGCCTCGCCGCCGTCGAGCTCGGCAAGGCGTTCGGCGCGCGCGTGATCGCCGCGGTGTCGTCGGAGGAGAAGGCTGCCGCTGCCAAACAGGCGGGCGCCGACGAGACGCTGATCTATCCCCGCGCGCCTTTCGACAAGGCGCAATCCAAAGCGCTCGCCGACCAGTTCAAGGCTACCGTCGGCCCGAACGGCGCCGATGTGATCTACGATCCGGTCGGCGGCGACTATGCCGAGCCGGCGCTCCGCGCGATCGCCTGGGAGGGCCGCTATCTCGTCGTCGGCTTCCCCGCCGGCATCCCAAAACTGCCGCTCAACCTCACCCTCCTCAAGAGCTGTGACGTCTGCGGCGTGTTCTGGGGCGCCTTCGCCGCGCGCGATCCCGCCGCCAACCAGGCGCATATCGAACGCCTCTTCCGCCTCTGGGCCGAGGGCAGGATCGCGCCGCGCGTCACCGAAACCTTCCCCCTCGTCGAGGGCGGCAAAGCGATCGCCAAGATGGCGGCGCGCGGCGCGATCGGGAAGCTTGTGGTGGAGATCTAACACCTGTCATCCTCGCGAAAGCGGGGACCCATCTCCTGCGGGTTCGTCCAGACACAACGGTCGGGAGATGGGTTCCCGCTTTCGCGGGAATGACGTTTCGAGATTCGCGGACACTTCCGTCCTCGCACGCCCGTTGCGCCCCGCCCTCGCCCGCCCTATCTCGGGAAGCGTAACAACCGTGCCGACAAGGGATGCCGACACATATGACGACGTTCGACGACCGCGATCGCGCTTTCGAGGCCAAGTTCGCCGCCGATGAGGAGCTCGCCTTCCGCGTGACGGCGCGGCGCAACAAGCTGGTCGGCCTGTGGGCCGCCGAGCGGATGCAGCTCACCCCCGAGGAGGCAGACGCCTATGCCCGCGCGGTGGTCCATGCCGAGTTCGAGGAAGCCGGCGACGAGGACGTCGTGCGCAAGCTGGTCGGTGATTTGACCGCGGCGGGGATCGAGACCGACGAGGCCGAAATCCGCACCGCGCTCGACGCCAAGATGATCGAGGCGCGCCGCCAGTTGATGTCGGAGAGCTGAGCCGATGGCGATGGACGCGGCCGAGATCGAACAGCTGATCCGCACCGGCATCCCCGGCGCGAGCGTGGAGATCACCGATCTCGCCGGTGACGGCGATCATTATGCCGCGCGGGTGGTGAGCGAGAGCTTCCGCGGCATGCCCCGCGTCCGCCAGCACCAGGCGGTCTATGCCGCATTGGGGGGCCGGATGGGCGGCGTGCTCCACGCGCTCCAGCTGACCACCGCCGCGCCCGAATGACAGGAGTGAGTGTCCGTGACCGAAGACGTTAATGCCCGCCTCGACCAGATCGTCAAATCGAACGATATCGTCCTGTTCATGAAGGGCAGCCCGCTGTTCCCGCAATGCGGCTTTTCGAGCCGCGCGGTGGCGATCCTCCAGCATCTGGGCGCCGAGTTCGAGAGCGTCGACGTCCTCCAGGACCAGGCGATCCGCCAGGGTATCAAGGCCTATTCGGACTGGCCGACCATCCCGCAGCTCTACGTCCGCGGCGAATTCGTCGGCGGCTCGGACATCATGATGGAAATGTACGAATCGGGTGAGCTCGCCGAGTTGGTGCAGGGCGCCAAGGCCGAGTGATTGACCTGAAAGAATGAGTCCGGAGGCATGCCGTCCGGTAGAACCGGGTGCGGGCGGGCTGCTTCGAATGTGGTGGGAGACGAAGCAGGCCCGCCGCGCTGAAGCGTCGAACGGAAGACGCTCGGATATGCCAGACACGATGCAGCGCCCATGCCACATCGAAGGACCGGCGGTTTAGCAAGGCAGACAATGGTTAATCCGCGACGGCTGCGCGGATCGTTTGTAAGCTTTTCCGACATGTCCTCGCTCGGAGGGTGCACTACAGCAGCGTTCCCGACAGCATCACGAGAGCGATCGAGAAATAGATCACGAGCCCCGTGACATCCACCAGCGTCGCGACGAACGGCGCCGAGGCGCTGGCGGGATCGAAGCCCAGCCGCTTCATCGCGAAAGGCAGCATCGCGCCCGCCATCGAACCGAAGGTGACGATGCCGACCAACCCAACCGCCACCGTCGCGGCGACCAGCTGCCAGTGCGCGCCATAATCGTAGAAGCCGAGCGTCTGCCACAAGGTGATCCGCGCCAGGCCCACCACGCCGAGAATGGCGCCAAGCACAATGCCCGCCGGCAGCTCGCGCAGCGCCACGCGCCACCAGTCGCCGAGCCGCAACTGGCCGAGCGCGAGCGCGCGGATGATGAGCGAGGTCGCCTGGCTGCCGCTGTTGCCACCCGAGCTCATGATGAGCGGGATGAACAACGTGAGCACCACTGCCTTGGCCAGTTCATCCGAAAAGTGCTGCATCGCGCTGGCTGTCAGCATTTCGGACAGGAACAGCACGCACAGCCAGCCGGCGCGTTTGCGGATCATCGCCGCGAACCCGGTCTCCAGATACGGCTTGTCGAGCGCCTCGACGCCGCCGAACTTCTGCGTGTCCTCGGTATATTCGGCGACCAGCGCGTCGAGCACGTCGTCCACCGTGACGATGCCGAGCAGTCGATGGTGCTCGTCGACCACTGGCAGCGCCAACAGGTCGTGGCGGCGGATCAGGTCCGCGACATGCTCGCGGTCGGTCTCGGGCGACACCGCCACCGGATCGCGGTCGCGTGCCAGGTCGATCGCGGGCGCGGCGGGGTCGGCTGCGATCAGCCGGCGCAGCGAGACGGTCGCCGCCAGCCTGCCCGTCTCGTCGATCAGGAACACCGAATAGACCGTCTCGCGCGTCCGCTCGACCGTGCGGATATGGTCGAGCGTCTGCGCCACCGTCGCGGCGACCGGCATCGAGACATATTCGGTGGTCATCATGCCGCCCGCGGTGTCGGCCGGCCAGGCGAGCAGCGCGGTCAGCGAATGGCGGACCTCAGGCGACAGCGCATCGAGGATCGGGGCGGCCGCGTCGCCCATTGCCGCCAGCACGTCGGCGGCGCGGTCCTCCGCCATCTGCGCGACGAGCTGGATCGCGCGCGGCGCGGGCAGCAGCGCGAGCACATCCGGCGCGGCCTCGAACTCGGGTCGGTCGAGCACGCCGACCGCACGCACGTCGGGCATGCGCGCCAGCTTCTCGGCAGCCTCGGCCGGCGGCAGCCGCTGCAGCATCTCGACGATATCGGCCAGATAGACCCCGCGGCGGGGGTGACGCAGGCCGGCGGCGACGCCGGCGATCAGGTCGTTCACCATCATTCACCTCTCGTCCGCACGACCCGGGCGGACGACGGCCAGCGCGCGCTAGCGGACGCCCTCGGGACGTGCGGTCCTACTGGAACTGTCGCTAGACATGTCCTCGCTTCCTGAAACGACGCGGGATTCCGCGTCGACGGCGCTGTGCTCGCTCGCGGCAGGCCAGTCAATCCGAATTTCGGGAGATGGAGGAACGGGCTTCCCGGTAAGGTGACCCAGCTCAATAAAACACTATTGACTACACCCGTAATCGGTGCGATCACATCCGTAGTCAGGACGAGGAATCGAGTCGCATGGCCGAACGGATCAGCGAAGCCGAGCATGCCGTGATGGAGGTGTTGTGGGAGGAAAACCCACTCACCGCCCAGGAAGTCGCCGAGCGTATCGCGCCCGAGCGCGACTGGAGCGCCAACACGGTCAAGACACTGCTCGGCCGCCTCATGGCCAAGGAAGCGATCACCGCCGAGGAAGACGGCCGCCGATATCGCTATCGCCCGGCGATCGCGCGTGAAGGCTATGTCGTCGGCGAATCGCGGCGGCTGATGGATCGCCTGTTCGGCGGCCGGCTCGCGCCTTTGGTCGCGCACCTCGCCGAGCAGGACGAGCTGTCGCCCGACGACATCGCCGAGATCGAGGCGCTTCTGAAGGGACTCAAGTCATGATCGGCTGGGCAATCGAAACGCTCGTCGCGACGACGCTCCTCATGCTCGTCGTGCTCGCCGTCCGCGGCCCCGTGCGCCGTGGCTTCGGCCCCGGCATCGCCTATCTCCTCTGGCTGCTGCCGCTCATCCGCATGATCCTGCCCCCGCTCCCGGCGAGCTGGCGCGAGACCGCCGCCGCGCCGCTTCCTGAAAGCTTCACCCCGATCGCCAAGGCCAGCGACACGATCACAGTGCTCGTGGTCAAGCCGCTCGGTCTTGGTGACGCCGCCGCGCCCGCTGCCCATCATCCCTCGCTAGGACTGGCGCTTGCCGCCTTGTGGATCGCGGGCGCGGCGGTTTTCTTCCTCTGGCACTGGATCTCGCACGTCCGTTTCTGCCGGCGGATGCTCGCCCGCGCGGTGCCGTCTGCCGCTTCGGCGCCCGGCGTCTGCGTGATCGAGAGCGACGCCGCCGCCGGTCCGCTCGCCTTCGGCGTGGTGCGCCGCTATGTCGCCTTCCCGCGCGATTTCGCCGACCGCTACGATTCCGACGAGCGCGATCTGGCGCTCGCGCACGAGCTCGGCCACCACGCGCGCGGCGACCTTCTCGCCAATTGGGCGGCGCTGGCGATGCTGGCGATCCACTGGTTCAACCCGATCGCCTGGCGCGCCTTCCGCGCCTTCCGCGCCGATCAGGAAATGGCCAACGACGCCCGCGTCCTCAAGGGCCGCGACGCCGCCTTCCGCCACGCTTATGCCTGCGCGATCGTCAAGTCCGCGCATGGCGGCGCGATCTCCGCGGCATGCCACCTCCACACCATCCACGCCCTCAAGGGGAGATTGAAGATGCTGTCCATCGCCCGCAAGTCGCGCGCCCGCAGGGTGAGCGGCGCCGCCGCCGTCGGCATGCTGGTCCTAACCGGCCTCGGCCTCACCGCCTCGGGCACGCAAGCGGCCGAAGGGCTTCGCGCCAGGGTTGGCAAGACGATCGGCGTCGATCTCAGCCAACCAGTCGTGCTCGCCGTCGCCGCGCCGGCCGCAGCGCCGCAGGATAGCGTAGCGCCGGTCGCCGAGGTCGATCCCAACCTTCCGCCGCCCCCGCCCCCGCCAGCACCACCGCCCTATCCCGCGCCCGCGGCGATGCCCGCGCCGCCTGCCCCGCCGGCACCTCCTGCCCCGCTCGTCGACGGCAAGGCGATCCAGGCGCAGGTCGATGCGGCGATGGCGCACATGCCCGAAGTCAGCTCGAGGAATTGCGGCGGCGACGATCTGAAGCAGATGGTCATCACCGACCAGGCCGGCGGCAAGAATCGAATCATCATCTGCGAGGACCGCATCGCCAAGGTCGCCGCGCAGGGCGCGCAAATGGCCGCCAATTCCGCCGAGATTCAGCGCAACGCCTATCGCTCCGCGCTATCCGGACTGCGTAGTGCGCGCGACGGTGTCGCGAAGAACTCCACGCTCAGCGCTGCCGAGCGCGACGAGGCGCTGAGCTCGATCGACGAGTCGATCAAGGAAATGCAGGACGACCTCGCCCACGCCGGCGAGGACGACTGAACGCTCCTGGGAGGGGAGCCGGGGCCGGCCGCCGCGCGTGACGAGTGGCCGGCCCCGTTATTCCGCCAGGCGGCACCACGGGGAGTAGGAGGCTGGCCAGCCTTGCCATTCCCTGTCCCAGCCGCCATCTCGCTCGCCATGCGCGATTTTCCCACCGGCGAGCTGATCCAACTCGAACCGCTCGTCGCGCGCGTGCTGGCGCCCAATCCGTCGCCCTACACGTTTACCGGCACCCAGACGCATCTCGTCGGCACCAGCGATCTCGCCGTGATCGACCCCGGCCCCGACGATCCCGCGCACCTCGATGCGCTGCTCGCCGCGATCGCCGGCCGTCCTGTTACTGCGATCGTCATCACTCACACCCACCGCGACCACAGCCCCCTCAGCCGCGCGCTCAAGGCCGCGACCGGCGCGCCTGTAATCGGCTGCGCGCCGCTCGTGCTCGACGATACCGGCGCGCGCGCCGACGCCGCGTTCGATCGCGATTATGCCCCCGATCGGGTGCTCGCCGATGGCGATCAAATCGCCGGCGCCGGCTGGACGCTCACCGCGGTCGCCACCCCCGGCCACACCTCGAACCACCTCGCCTTCGCGCTCGAAGAGAGCCGCGCGCTGTTCTCCGGCGATCACGTCATGGGCTGGTCGACCACGGTGATCTCGCCCCCCGACGGCGACATGGCCGATTATCTCGCCAGCCTCGCCAAGCTGATGCTGCGCGACGACCGCGTCTATTATCCCGCGCATGGCGAGGCGATCGACAATCCGCGCCGCTTCGTCCGCGGCCTGATCGGCCACAGGAAGCAACGCGAAGGCCAGATCCTGCGCCTGCTCGAACGCGGCGTCGGCGAGCTTCCGGCGATGGTCGACCAGATGTATGTCGGCATCGATCCGCGCCTCAAGGGCGCCGCCGAACGCTCGGTGCTCGCGCACCTCATCGATCTCGAGCGCCGCGGCCGCGCGCGGCAGGAGGCTGAGGCATGGAACGCCATCTGAGGCGCGATCCGGTCCGCTGGCTGGTCGCGCTCGCCGCGGCTGCGATCGTCGTCGCGGCCGGCGTTTTCGTCTATGGCCGTGTCACCGAACGCTATGTCGAGACGAAGTCCGAAGCCGGCGGCCCCGGCGTCAGCCAGATCGTCAGTGCCAGGCTGGTCGGGCTCGGCACGCTCGAGGTGGCGCAGCTCTCGGGCATCGTCCAGGCGACCGCTTCGGACATTCGCGGCTTCGGCTGGCTGCGCTCGGACCAGGTGGTCAAGATGCCCTATTCGGTGGGCTATTTCGTCGACGTCTCGAAGATCGGCGCCGACGACCTGACCTGGGATGCCGACGCCCGAACCCTGGTGGTCGACGCCCCCGACGTGACGGTCGCCCCGCCTAACACCGACGAAGGCCGTCGCACCCTGGTCAAGACCTCGGGCCTGTTCGTCACGCGCGCCGCCGGCGAGGCGCTCAGCCAGCGCGCCTCGCTCCATGCCGAGGCGGTCGCCAGCCGCGAGGCCAAATCCCCCGAACGCATGGCGCAAGCGCGCGAGCATGCCCGCCGTGCGATCGCCTCGCTGATGGCCAAGCCGCTCGCCGCCGCCGGCTTCGGCAACGCACGCGTCATCGTCACCTTCCCGCCCGAGCGCACCGACGATCGCCGCTGGGACATGACCAGGCCGATCCCCGACGTGCTCGCCAACGCCAATTGAGCGCAGCGGCCGGATAGGGTAGGATAAGCCAAACAACCGGGCGCATTGGAAACAACCACCGTTCAGGGGGAATGCGCCATGGCAACCGCCGCACCGCCGCGCCTGCATCCGATCATCCGCGATCGCCTGTTCTTCTTCGTCATGGCGCTCGTCATCGCCGCGACCGCGATCAGCGGCTTCGTGCTCCAGCTCGCCGCGGGCCGATCGAGCTTCCACTCGCCGTGGTGGGTCCACGTCCACGGCCTTACCTTCATGGGCTGGCTCGGCCTCTATTGCACGCAGAACTGGCTGGCGTGGCGCGGTGACGTGATCGACCACCAGCGGCTCGGCCGGATCGCCGCATTCTATGTCGGCTGGATGGTGCTGGTCGGAGTGATCGTTGACGCACTGTGCGCCCATTATCACCGCGTGCCGCCGTTTTTCGAGGTCAACGTCTTCCTGGTGATGGATTGGATGATCGTCGCCGTGTTCGCCGGGCTGACCTGGGCGGCTGTCCGCCTGCGCGGCGCCAGCGACTGGCACCGCCGGCTGATGCTGTGCGGCGCGATCCAGGTGATGGTGCCCGGCGTCGCGCGCCTCATGCCGCTGCCATCGATGGGCGGCTGGATGCTGTGGGGAATCTGGGCCGGCCTGCTGCCTTTCGTCGCCGCGGCCGCGACCTATGACCTGCGCACTCGCGGCAAGGTGCACCCGGCCTATCTCTGGGGCTTCGGCGCGATCCTGCTCGGGGTGGCGCTGATCCGCCCGATCGCCTTCTCGCCGCCGCTGCTCGCGCTGACCAAGCATCTCGCGGGTTGATCGCCGCCTGTCGCGGGGCCATGTGAGCTTCCGCAACGGGAGCATGAGCATGGACGCGCGCAACGGCATCGGCGGCACTCTGGCGGGGCTCGATCTTCGCGCCGAGATCGATCGCCTGCGCAAGGAGCGCAACGCCGTCATCCTCGCGCATTATTATCAGAAGCCCGAGCTGCAGGACCTCGCCGATTTCGTCGGCGACAGCCTCGACTTGAGTCGCAAGGCGCAGGCCACCGACGCCGAAGTGATCGCCTTTTGCGGCGTCCGCTTCATGGCCGAGACCGCCAAGATCCTCTCGCCCGAAAAGACCGTCGTCCTTCCCGACATGGACGCCGGCTGCAGCCTCGAGGATTCGTGCCCGCCCGAGCAGTTCGCCGCCTTCCGCGCCCAGCACCCCGACGCGATCGCGCTCACCTACATCAACTGCTCGGCGGCGGTGAAGGCGCTCAGCGACGTGATCGTCACCAGTTCGTCGGCGGAGAAGATTCTCTCCCAGATTCCAAAGGATCAGAAGGTGATCTTCGGCCCCGATCGCAACCTCGGCGGCTATCTCGCCCGCAAGACGGGTCGCGATCTCATCCTCTGGCCGGGCGTGTGCATCGTCCACGAGGCGTTCAGCGAGACCGAGCTTTTGAAGCTCAAGGCCGAGCACCCCGGCGCGCCGATCGCCGCGCATCCCGAATGCCCGGCGGTGATCCTCGACCATGCCGATTATGTCGGCTCGACCAGCGGCATTCTCGCCTACGCCAGCGACATGCCCGGCGACACGCTGATTGTCGCCACGGAGCCGCACATCATCCACCAGATGGAAAAGGCGATGCCGGGCAAGACCTTCATCGGCGCGCCAGGGGCGGACGGCAACTGCAATTGCAACATCTGCCCCTACATGGCTCTAAATACGATGGAAAAGCTCCACATCGCACTCCGCGACCTCGAGCCCCGCATCGAAATCGAGGAGGACCTCCGCCTCAAGGCCAAGAAGAGCCTCGACGCGATGCTGGCGATGGCGAGCGGCACCGTCGGCATGGGCGACGTCGGCCCGCTCAAAGTGACGGGGGATTAAGCCGCAAAGGCAACTCAGCCCTCGTCTCCGGCACCGATCAGCGCCTCGATCCGTTCCGCAACACCGCGATCGACCGGATTATAGACGATCATGCTGAGATCGCTCCTGCCGTCGACGGCGAAGGCCGAATATTCGAACGACACCGGCCCCAGCACCGGATGCCTCATGTGCTTGGTCCCCTCGCCATGCCCGCGAACGTCATTTTCGCGCCACATCGCCTCGAACTCGGGGCTCAACAGGCACAATTCGTCGACGATCGCCTTCACTTCCGCCGCCGCGCCGGCGCGCGCGACATCGACGCGAAAGGCACCCACCACGAACCGCGCGACGCTCTCCCAATCATATTGCGCGTCGCGCGCACGGGGATCGAGGAAGACCGAGCGCAGGATGTTCCGCTCGCCCGGCGGCAGCGCGGCATAATCGGTCAGCATCACCGGCACCGCCCGGTTCCAGGCGACGACGTCCCATATCGCCGTCCGGATCAGCGCCGGGCTGGGCTCCAGCGCCTCGAGCACGCGCTGCAGGCGCGGCGACACCCCTTCGTCCTTGCGGTAGCGCCCCTCGGGCGGATGCCCCAGCGCGAGCAGGAAGAGGTGCTCGCGCTCGACATCGGTCAGCATCAGCGCGGCGGCGATCCGATCGAGCACGTTCGCCGAGGGCGCCCCGCCGCGGCCTTGCTCCAGCCAGGTGTACCAGGTCGCGCTGATATTGGCCCGCTGCGCCACCTCCTCGCGGCGCAGGCCCGGCGTGCGCCGACGCGCGAGCGAAAGCCCGAATGCGGCAGGATCGAGCCGGCCGCGGCGATCCTTCAGATAGGCGCCGAGCAATTCGTGCGGTTCACTCATCCTGTTAGCCGTTATACCCCGATAACATCACTACTTTAACAG
Organism: Sphingomonas sp.; assembly: GCA_051954515.1. Classification (GTDB taxonomy): domain Bacteria; phylum Pseudomonadota; class Alphaproteobacteria; order Sphingomonadales; family Sphingomonadaceae; genus Sphingomonas. Next base: position 78,000 of record JBQCHQ010000012.1, read on the forward strand.
GATAAGGCAAAACCCCAGCTTCGTCTCCGGTAAAAGTCCTTGGAGATCACCATGCGGGTATTCGTCACCGGCGCGACCGGATTCATCGGCTCGGCCGTCACGCGCGAGCTTCTTACCGCCGGACATCAAGTCCTTGGCCTGACGCGTTCGGAAGAGGGCGCTTCGGCGCTCGCCGAAATCGGCGCCGAGCCGCATCGCGGGTCGATCGAGGACGCGAATAGCCTGACGGCCGGCGCCGCTAAGTCAGACGGCGTGATTCATCTCGCCTTCAATCACGATTTTTCGAAATATGTGCAGAATTGCGAGGATGATCGCCGGGTCGTCGCCGCGCTCGCTTCGGCGCTTGTCGGCTCGACCCGTCCGTTGCTCATCACGTCGGGCACGCCGATAGCCAATACCGTTCCCGGCCAGCCGGCAACGGAGAACGGGCCGGCCGTCAACTCCTCGATCATCCCGCGCGCCGCCTCGGAAGAGGCCGGCGCCACCGCGGCTGACAAGGACGTCAACGTATCGGTGGTGCGCCTGCCCCAGGTTCACGACACGCGCCGACAGGGCCTCGTCTCGCCCGCGATCGCCATTGCCCGCGAAAAAGGCGTGTCTGCCTATATCGGCGACGGCGCCAATCGTTGGCCCGCCGCGCACGTCCTCGACGTGGCGCGCCTCTACCGGCTCGCGCTCGAACGTGCGGCGCCCAATGCAAAATACAACGCCGTCGCCGAACAGGGCGTGCCGATGCGTGAGATCGCCGAGACCATCGGCCGGCGCCTGTCGCTGCCGGTCAAATCGATCCCGCCGGAGGAGGCCGAGGCCCATTTCGGCTGGCTCGCCGGCTTCGTCTCGCGCGACCTGCCCGCATCGAGCGAACAGACCCGCCGCCAATTGGACTGGCAACCCACCGGCCCCGGCCTGATCGCCGACCTCGAAAATCTGGAAATCTGAAGCGGGAGGGACGCGAGCGAACACCCTGCGCTTTCATTTGACGCTGCATTCTTGCGCTGCCGTGACGCTCTCGATCGCCCCTCCCTTTCAGGGTGGATACTGGACTCGCGAATATCCGTAATGGGGCAGCGGCCTCCCTCCTCACTCGCCCGCAAACGTGAACGGCGACAGGCCCCGTTCGATGTCGTTGATCACCAGCGCGCGCGACACCGGTGCCGCCGAGCGTTGCGGGCAGGCGGCGCGGGTGCAGGCGCGGCAGCCGAGGCCGATCGGGGTCGCTTCGCCCGCCAGGTCGATGCCGCGGGCGACAGCCAGCGGCGCGGCGAGCTCGGCGGCCACCCCCAGCCCCACCGAGAACATCGCCTCGATCCCGCCGATCCGCCGCCCCTGCGGCGTTACCGTCCGCGCCAGCGTCAGCCAGCGCGTGCGATCCTCCAGCTCGACCAGCTGCACCATGAGGCTTCCCGGCCGGTCGAACGCATGGGTCAGCCGCCACAACGGGCAGCGCGCGCCCGGCGCCTCGATCAATGCCGCGCCGCTCGCGCCGGCATAGCGTTTGGAAACCTGCCCCGCGCGATCGATCCGGATCATGAAGAAGGGCAGCCCCCGCGCGCCGACGCGGCTCAGCGTCGTCAGCCGGTGCGCGACTTGCTCGAACCCCGCGCCGAAGCGCCGCTGCAGCAGCTCGATATCGTAACCGGTCGCCTCGCACGCGCGCAGGAAGCGGGCATAGGGCATCATCACCGCGGCGGCGAAATAGCTCGCCAGGTGCCGGCGATAGAGCCGTTCGGCGGCGCGATCGGCGAAGGCGGCGGCGCGGGCCAGCGCATCGATCTCGCCGCGCGCCTCGATCTGCGCGAGCTGATAGGCAACCGCGAAGGTCCGCGACGCCGGATCGAGCATCTCCGAAAGCTGTAGCTGCCGCGCATGCAGATCGAGCCGGCGCAGCAGATCGGGCATCACGTCTGCGGGCAGGATGCGGATGCCGAGCTGGTGCTTGACGCGCAGCCGCTCGGCGATCGCGCCGTAGAGGTCGCCCGCGCCGAGCCGCAGCTCGTCGGCCAGCGCCTCGGCCGCCGCATCGAGATCGGCGAAATGATTGCGCCACCGCTCGATCTCGCGCCGCACCAGGTCGGCGGGTTCGGCGCTCGTGCCGGTCGGCACCGCCCCCTGCCCGATCCGGTCATAAGCGCGCGCGAACGCCTCCGCCCCGCCGGGCGCGGCGGCCAGCCATTCCTCCAGCTCGCCGCGGTCGATCTCGAGATCGCCGAACAGCGGGTCGGCGAGCCGCCGCCGCAGCGCCTCGGCTCCCCCACCGGGCTCGTCGGCCGACAAGCGCCGCGGATCGAAATCGAAGCGCTCGGCGAGCCGCAGCAGCAAGGTCGCCGACAAGGGCCGCTGGTTGCGCTCGACGAGGTTCAGATAGCTCGGGCTGACCGCCAGCATCTCGGCCATCGCCGCCTGGGTCAGCCCCGCCTGTCGCCTGAGCCGTCTGACGGCATGCCCCGCGAATAGCTTGCGATCGGCCATGCCCGTTCTCCCTCCGCCGCCCCGGCGATGACCGGGTCCGCAATGCACGGGCGACAGCGCCGCCCTCGTCACGCCTGCGCCTTTCCTACACGATAATGTTCTGCTAATGTTCTGATTCGTTTTCGATAAAAAGGATGTCACAATATTTACAATCTGACAAGCCAGAGGTGCTCGGCGAGCACGCCATGACCATCGAGGTCGCCGAAAAAACTGGAAGCGTTGTGTGACCTTTGCGACCTTTCAGCGCGCCGGCGGCGATTGCAGGCGTGGATTTTGTAAAGGAAACGACATGACGTTCGACGACCTGATCCCCGCCCCGCCCGGCCGATTCGACGGCATCGCGCGCCCCTATTCGGCCGAGGACGTCGCCATGTTGCGCGGCTCGGTGGCGATCGAGCACACGCTCGCCCGCCGCGGCGCCAATCGGCTGTGGGAGCTGCTCAGGTCGGAGGACTATATCAACGCGCTCGGCGCGATGTCGGGCAATCAGGCAATGCAGCAGGTCCGCGCCGGGTTGAAGGCGATCTACCTATCGGGCTGGCAGGTCGCCGCCGACGCCAACACCGCGGGCGCGATGTATCCCGATCAGTCGCTCTACCCCGCCAATGCCGGCCCCGATCTCTGCCGCCGCATCAACAACGCGTTGCAGCGCGCCGATCAGGTCGAGCATTCCGAAGGCGGCGCCCAGCGCGACTGGTTCGCGCCGATCGTCGCCGATGCCGAAGCCGGCTTCGGCGGCCCACTCAACTGCTTCGAGATCATGAAGGCGTACATCGCCGCCGGCGCCGCCGGGGTCCATTACGAGGACCAGCTCGCCAGCGAAAAGAAGTGCGGGCACTTGGGCGGCAAGGTGCTGATCCCGACCCAGGCCCATGTCCGCAACCTCGACGCCGCGCGCCTCGCCGCCGACGTCTCGGGCGTGCCGACGGTGATCGTCGCCCGCACCGATGCCGAGTCGGCGAAGCTCATTACCTCCGACGTCGACGAACGCGACCACGAATTTCTTGCCGGCGAGCGCACGCCCGAGGGCTTCTTCCGCCTCAAGGAAGGCACCGGCGTCGATCATTGCATCAAGCGCGGGCTCGCTTTCGCCGAACATGCCGACCTGCTGTGGTGGGAGACCTCGAAGCCCAACATGGCCGACGCTCGCCGCTTCGCGGAAGCAATCAAGGCAGCGCATCCCGACAAGATGCTCGCCTATAATTGCTCGCCGAGCTTCAATTGGGAGGCGAACCTCGACCGCGACGACATCGCCCGCTTCCAGCGTGAGCTTGGCGCCATGGGCTACAAGTTCCAGTTCGTCACTTTGGCGGGCTTTCACAGCCTCAATCACGGCATGTTCGAACTCGCGCGCGGCTATCGGGACCGCGGCATGGCCGCTTATTCCGAACTCCAGCAGGCCGAGTTCGCCAGCGAAGCCGCCGGCTACACCGCGACCCGCCACCAGCGCGAGGTCGGCACCGGCTATTTCGATCTGGTGGCCCAGGCGGTGGCCGGCGGCGCCAGCTCGACCACCGCGCTCGGCGAATCCACCGAGACCGCACAGTTCGCCAGGGAAGCCGCCTGAAAGGAGAAGGTCCGATGCCCACCGAACCGCAACGCAGCCGCGCCGTCTTCTCGACCGAAGATTTCGCGCTCTTGAAGGAAGCCGTCGCCGATTACGTCAAGCGGATCGCCGACGATCCCCGCTCGAGCAAATTCTCGTCGCTCTATCACCGCCTCGGCCGCCTCGGCTGAGCACCCGCACTTCCTGGGGAGGAAGGCGCCCGTCGGAGCAATCCGGCGGGCGTTTCCCGTCAATCGGGCGAAACGAGATGCGATCGAAACCAGTCGGCCAGCGCCTCGACGCTCAATTCACCCGCCGCGAGCGACAGGAAAGTGGTGACGAGTTCGACATCGTCGCAGCCGAGCCGGTAGCCGTTGAGCACCAGGAAGGTTTCGCTGATGACCGCCGCGGCTCGCTTGTTGCCGTCGACGAAGGGATGGTTGCGCGCGATGCCGAAGGCATAGCTCGCCGCCAATTCGGCCGCGTCGGGATCGCCATAAGCGACAAGGTTGAGCGGCCGCGCCATCGCGCTTTCGAGCATGCCGGAATCGCGCACGCCGCGCGCACCGCCATGCTCGGCGAGCTGCTCGTCATGCGCGGCGAGCGCGACCGCGAGGTCGACCCAGATCCAGTCCTGCGCCACGCGCTATTTGGCAAGCTCGCGCAATGCCTTGCGCCGCCGTTCCATCACCTCGCGCGCCGCCGCCATCTGCGCCGCGAAGCCATCATCCTTCGCGCGCAATTCGAGCCCGTCAGGCGTGTCGATCACGCTTATCGCGGTGTCGCCGGCAGCGACGCCGAGCTTCGCCAGCACCTGCTTGGGCAGGATTACGCCAAGCGAATTGCCGATCTTGATGATCTTCAGCTCATGCGGTGGGGAGAAAGGCTTGTTCATACGTTTGTTATAACATTGCCGCACGGAACGAGCAACCGGAACCACAACCGCCTTCCCGCGCTCTGCCACCACGGACAAGGAAGACGGCATGGCCGAGGGGCAGCAGCAGGAATCGAACCTCGTCATCTTCGCGGCGCTCGCGGCCAATCTCGGCATCGCGGTCGCCAAGTTCATCGCGGCGGCGATCTCGGGCTCGTCGTCGATGATGAGCGAGGGTTTCCACTCGGTGGTCGACAGCGGCAATCAGGTGCTGCTGCTCTACGGCCAGCACCGCTCCCGGCGCGCACCCGATCACCAGCACCCTTTCGGCTATGGCCGCGAGCTCTATTTCTGGAGCTTCGTCGTCGCGATCCTGATCTTCGCCGTCGGCGCCGGCGTCTCGGCTTTCGAGGGCTATCGCCACATCGTCGCGCCCGAGGAGATGACCAACCCGACGCTCAATTACATCGTGCTCGCCGTCTCGGCGGCGCTCGAAGGCACCTCCTGGGCGCTCGCGGTGCGGCAGTTCGCCAGGTCGAAGGGCAGCGAAAGCTGGTGGCAGGCGATCCGCCGCTCGAAGGACCCGCCGAGCTTCATCGTTCTGTTCGAGGATTCGGCCGCGCTCGCCGGCCTCGCCGTCGCCGCGCTCGGCGTATGGGCGAGCCATCATTTCGACAAGCCGTGGATCGACGGCGCCGCCTCGATCGGCATCGCCTTGATCCTGGCCGCGGTCGCCATCCTGCTCGCCCGCGAATCGAAGGGCCTGCTGATCGGCGAGCGCGCCGACGAAGAAGTGATCGCCAGGGTCCACGACGTGGTCGACGATCATCCCGCAGTCTCCTCAGTCAATCACGTCCGCACGATCCACACCGGGCCCAAGGAGGTGTTCGCCGCGATCAGCGTCGACTTCCGCGACGAGGTAAAAATGGGCGAGGCCGAGACGCTGATCGAGGAGATCGAGGACAAGCTGCGCCAGGCACTGCCGCAGCTCGGCTCGATCTACATCCGCCCCGAAAAGGCGGAGAATGCCGCGGTGGTGCCGATCAGGCGGCCGGCGTCAGCTCGATGATGTCGAACAAGGACTCGAAATGCGGTTGCGGCAGGATCAGTCGCCAGCGCGCCTCGCCGACCCGCTCGACATAGCCCGCCATGTCGCGCTTCTCGTCGCGGCCGTAATCGAGCGGCCGAGTCTCGTCGCCGAGCTCGAGCGTGCCGAGGAACACGCCGCGATTGGCCTCGTCGGGAAAGATCAGCCCGCGCGGCCGCTGTGCGCCGCCAAGCACGCGCAACCGCAGCAGGTTCCCCGCGACGGAAACGCGGCACGGCTGGGCCGGATAAGCGGTGAACGCGGCGACCGCCTTCGCCGCCGAGCCGAGCTTGATCCAGCGGCAGCGATAGTCGCCCGGCGGCGGCGGCGCGGTGTCGAGCGCGCGGTCGGGATCGAACAGCGGCTGATCGGCATCGAGCTTGCCGCCTTCGCCCGCCGCGCGCACCGCATCGCTCGCCTTGGTCCAGGCGTCGCGCCAACTGCGCAGCCGCTGCTGGTCGTCGTCACTCGCGACGGCATGCCAATCGGGCGCATCGCCCTCAGCCGCGGTGGCAAGCGGGCCCTTGGCCGCGGTACAGCCGGCAAGCGTCAGCGCGAGCACGATGGGCGCGATCTTCATGACGCAGGGCTAGCCCTGTCTCACGCCGCGGTCCAGCCGCCGTCCATCGAGAGGTTGGCGCCCGTGATCGACTTGGCCTCGTCGCGGCACAGATAGACGGCGAGGCTGGCGACTTGCTCGGGCGTCACGAACTGCTTGGTCGGCTGCGCGTCGAGCAGCACGTCGTTGACAACCTGCTCGCGGGTCAGGCCGCGCGAGGCCATCGTGTCGGGGATCTGCTTCTCGACCAGCGGCGTCCAGACATAGCCCGGCGAGATGCAATTGACGGTGATGCCGTCGGTCGCCGTCTCCAGCGCCAGCGTCTTGGTGAGGCCGGCGATGCCGTGCTTGGCCATCACATAGGCAGATTTGTTGGGGCTGGCGACGAGGCTGTGCGCCGAGGCGGTCGAGATGATCCGTCCCCATTTGTTCGCCTTCATGAACGGCACCGCGGCGCGGAACAGATACCAGGCCGAGGTCAAATTGATCTGGATGATCGCCTCGAACTTCTCGGGCGGGAAATCCTCGATCTTCGCCACATGCTGGATGCCGGCATTGGCGATGACGATGTCGGGACCGCCAAGCTCGTCATGGCAGCGCTGCACCATTGCCGCGATTTCCTCGGGCTTGGTCATGTCGGCGGCGTCGTAGAGCGCCTTGCCGCTCGCCGCCTCCAGCGCGGCGCGCTCCTTCTCGATCTCGCCGGCGTCGCCGAAGCCGTTGATGACGACCTGCGCGCCTTCGGCCGTCAGCGCGTGCGCGTAGGCGAGCCCGATGCCCGAAGTCGAACCGGTGATGATTGCGGACTTGTCCTTGAGGAACATGTTCAACTCCTTTGCTGAAAACTGCCGTTCGTGCCGAGCCTGTCGAAGCCGCAAAATGCCCTTCGACAAGCTCAGGGCGAACGGGGGGTGGCGTGGTTGGTGAGATCGAATGCGGCGGTCTTGCCGTCCAATATGTTTTCGGCAACGAGCCGGGCATTGGCCATCGTCTCGCCGACGGCTTTGCGGCCCGCCGCCCAATGCTCGCGCATCGTGCGCGCGGAAAATTCGAAGTCGCGGCTGCCGCCCTCCCACGCGTTGGCGCGATAGATCAGGTGGACGAGGTTGACCGGCTGCTCGGCAGCACGCGCGGCAAGCGCCGCCACATCGGGATCGTCCTTCAAGGCACCGGGCAGCTTGGCGAGGACCTTGCGGATCGCTTCGCGCTCCTGGCGAAGCCGCATCAGCTGATCGGTCACCTGGCGCGTGCGGCTGGAGAAGCGGATTTCCTTCTCGCGCGCCACCACGTCCATGATCGTGCGTGGCCGATCGCTGATCGAGGCGAACAGATCGACCTGGAACACCAGCAGCTCGCCCGCCTGGTTGTCGAGCACATAGCTGAGCGGTGTGTTGGAGACGAGGCCGCCGTCCCAATAGAACCGCCCGTCGATCTCGACCGGCGGCAGGCCCGGCGGCAGCGCGCCCGATGCCATGATGTGGCGCGCGTCGAGCCGCTCGCTCGCAGTGTCGAAATAGCGGAAATTGCCGCTCTCGACATCGACCGCGCCGACCGACAGCCGCACCGGCCCGTCGTTGAGCAAGTCCCAATCGATCAGTTCGTCGAGCGTCTCGGCGAGCGGCGCCGAATCGTAGAAGCTCAGCGCCTCGGGCGTGCCCGGCGCGGCAAGCATTGGCGATAGCGCGCGCGGCCGGAAGAAGCCCGGCACGCCCGTCGCCGCGACGAAACCCGCCGACCATTCGTGCAACCACTCGCGGATATGATCGTCGGGATAGATCGGAAAGCTCGGCAGTGCGCTCGTCACCTTGTCCCAGAAGGCGCGAAGCCGATCGACACGGGCCTGGGGCGGGTTGCCGGCGACGATCGCGGCATTGACCGCGCCGATCGAGATACCGGCGATCCAGTCGATCTCGATGCTGCTGTCGGCAAGGCCGTCGATCACGCCGGCCTGATAGCTGCCGAGCGCGCCGCCGCCCTGCAGCACCAGCGCGACTTGATCGGGAAGCGGCAGCGCCCGCGCCTGCCGCCGCGCCTTGCCTTGCGGCCGCGACTCGCGCTCGGGTTCGACATCCGCCATCGCCGCTTCAATGACGCTGCACCGCAGCACGATCAAGCCCGCTTGCAACCGTGCGGCACCTCACGCATTCCTGTCGTTACGCAACTGGAAAGGGGCAAGCCATGCGGCTCGACGATTTCGATCCCGATATCAAGGTCGGAGACCAGGGCAATCGCGGCGGCGGGTTCGGCGGCTTTGGCGGCGGTGGCGGCGGCATGCTGATGGGCCTGTTGCCCTTCGTGTTCAGCCGCTTCGGCTGCGGCGGCGTGGTGGTGCTGCTGGCGATCGCCTTTTTCCTGGGCGGCAATCCCCTGGGGCTGATCGGCGGCGGCGGGCAAGCGCCGAGCGGCCAGGTCGCGCAGGCGCCGGGGCTCGGCAATGCGACGCAGATCTGCAGCACCAGCCCCGACAAGCGGGCCGCATGCAATGCCTTCAGCTCGGCGGACAAGACCTGGGCTGCGGCGTTCCAGCAGGCGGGCGAAACCTTCCGCCAGCCCGCGCTGATGTTTTACGATCAGAACGGCCAATCGGGCTGCGGCGCGGCGCAATCGGCGATGGGGCCGTTCTACTGCCCGAGCGATCAGACGATCTATCTCGACGCCAGCTTCTTCGACGAGCTCCAGCAGAAATACGGCGCGAGCGGCGATTTCGCGCAGGATTATGTTATCGCCCATGAGTTCGGCCACCATATCCAGCAGCTGCTCGGCACCTCGGATCAGGTGCAACAGGAAATGCAGCAATCGAGCCCGGCCAAGGCCAACGCGCTGTCGGTGCGGCTCGAGCTCCAGGCCGATTGCTATGCCGGAGTGTGGGCCGGGCTCAATCGCGACCGCATGGACCCCGGCGATTTGCAGGAAGGCCTGACCGCGGCGCACGCGATCGGTGACGACACGCTGCAGAAGGAAGCGCAGGGTCGCGTCGTCCCCGACAGCTTCACCCACGGCACCTCGGCCGAGCGGATGGCGTGGCTCAAGCGCGGAATCGATACTGCCGATCCCGGCAAGTGCGATACCTTCTCGGGGCCGATCGACATCGCGGGGTGAGCAGCCAGTTCGTCGCTGTGTCACCATAACCGTCATTCCCGCGAAAGCGGGAACCCATCATCTGCGGGTTCGACATGAGGCGACGGTGGGGAGATGGGTCCCCGCTTTCGCGGGGATGACGAAAGGGACTCGCGGGGGTGCCGCAGATTACGGGCGCGCGGAAGCGCCCTCTGGGGTGAGAAGGGGAAGATCGACCGGCGCGTCTCGCCACGATGCACCCGGGGCTCGACGACTTTGGCAGTTCAAGCATTCGAAAGCGTCGAGGCTTTCATGTGGCGAAGCGAGACGGCGCGCCGATACCGGGGAACCGGCAATACGCGCCGGAGCCGGCCTGATCTGGCGTTTAAGGTTGGCCGCTTGCCCAAAGGGAAGCGACGACCCTACGCGCTCGCAATTCTCCTTCGCCGATTACGGACATCCGATTTGTCCCGGATGGCTCCGCGCCGGTCGACAGCTCGGGCGGATGATCCGCCTTCGCCCATCCATTCCGCCGCCCGGGTGGTCCTTGCCCGGATGCACGGAACGGCGACGAGTATTATCCTATTTGGTTCGTTTTGTCAAGAGATATTTGCCGCGGCCGAAGCAGCGCAGCAGGACCCCGGCTCAAGGCCGGGGTGACGAAAAGGGCGTGGCGGGTCGCCCCGCCGCCCTGCCCCTCCACCAAGCCGCTTTGCGGCTTGGTCCCCCTCCCCACTTCGTGGGGAGGATCAGAGGCGGACGAGCATCTTGCCGGTGTTGCCGCCGGAGAAGAGGCCGAGGAAGGCGTCGGGCGTGGCTTCGAGGCCGTCATGGACGGTTTCCTGGCGCTGGAGCTGGCCGGCCTTCAGCATCGCCGCCATGTCCTGATAGAACTCGCCCATCCGATCGTAGAAATCGAGTACGAGGAAGCCCTGCACGCGGATACGCGCCTGGATGATGCGGGCGAGATAGCGCAATTCGGTGGGCTTCATGCTGTTATAGACGTCGATCATGCCGCAGATCGCGAAGCGGGCATGGTTGCGCGCCACCGCCAGCGCGGCATCGAGATGCTCGCTGCCGACATTGTCGAAATAGACGTCGATGCCGTCGGGCGCGGCGTCCATCAGCCTCTTGACCAGCGGCGTGCCGCCTTCCTTGTAGTCGATCACCGCATCGGCGCCGAGCGATTTGACCCACGCGCATTTGTCGGCGCCGCCCGCCGAGCCGACCACCGTCATGCCCTTGGCCTTGGCGATCTGCACCACCGTCGAGCCGACCGCGCCCGCCGCGGCCGAGACGAACACTATATCGCCCGCTTTGGCGCTCGCCACGTCGAGCAGCCCGAACCAGGCGGTCATCCCCGGCATGCCGAGCTGGCCGAGAAACGCCTGCTCCTCGACGCCGAGTTCGGGCAGCTTCTGCGCCTGCGCCGCATCGACCACCGCTTCATCACGCCAGCCGAGCATGTGCAGGACTCGGTCGCCCGGCGCGAAACCGGCGGCGCGGCTCTCGACCACCTCGCCGACCGCCGCGCCCTCCATCGGCGCACCGATCTGATAGGGCGGAACGTAACTCTTCATGTCGTTCATGCGGCCGCGCATGTACGGATCGACCGACAGCCAGCGGTTGCGCACGCGGATTTGGCCGTCACCGAGCGGCGGTAGGTCGACATCGACCAGCGCGAAATTGTCGTCGCCGGGCAGCCCCGCGGGGCGTGACGTCAGCGTCCAGGCTCGTGCCATGATCGATCTCCCTCAGGTTTCAGGTTGGGAGCATGACAGATACGTTTCGGAATGCAACCTTCTCATGCAGGCGCGGACGAATTGCCCGTTCGTCCTGAGCCTGTCGAAGGGCGTTGGCGAGAGCGTGCTTCGACAAGCTCGGCACGAACGGCTTGGTCGCCGCATAGACACAAAAGGCCCGGGCATCATCGCCCGGGCCTTCCTGCGTGACCCCCGCAAGGGATCAATAGGTGCCGGAGAAGCTCCGGTTGAGATTGTGCGATGTGCCGATATCGTCGCGGCGCTCGTCGCCGAACAGCGCCTGGTTGCGCTCTTCGTCCTTCCAATGCCGGTGCGCCTCGTCGGCAGTCTTGCGGATCGTCACCTTGTCGTCGACCGACTGGATCCAGCGCGACGGGATCGAATGGTGATGGCCGCCGGCATCGGGATCGCTCTTGGTCAGGATGATGCGATCGCCGTGCACCTTGTCGACGGTGCCGACATGCTCGCCGTCGGAGCCGACCACTTCCATATGTTCGGTCACGCGGCCGAGCGCGGTGCGCTGGCCCTGGCGCTCGGTGCGCCAATTGCCGAACTCGTTGTGGAACTTCTGCCGGTTCTCGTTGCGATATTCGGCGTAATCGCGATCGAGCGCATCGATCTGCCGGCGACGCCAGCTGTGATAATCGTCGTCGCGTTCATAGGCGCCGCCCCAGCGTTCGTCGTAGCGCTGATCCATCTCGCGGCGACGCTCGGCATCGTCGTCGCCGAACCACGAGCGGACCTCGTCGCCGGCACGCGCCATGAAGCCGCGGTCGCCATAGTCGTACCCCTGAGGCTGCCGGCCGTAATCGCGCCGCCCGCCGCGGTCGTTGCCGCCATAATCGGTGAAGCGATGGCCATCCGAGGCATAGCTGCCGCGATAGGGGCGCTCGCGCCGTTGGGCACGGCGGCCCTCGTCATAGCCATAGCCGTCGTCGCCATAGCCATAGGTCGAGCGGCTGCCGCCGCGCCAATCGTCGCGGCCGATCTCGCCCGCCGCCTCGTAATCGCGCGCGCTCGATCGGTTGCCGTACAGGCGCGGGCCGAAGTCCTCGCCATAATCGAGCGGCGTTCCGCGATCGTAATAATCGCTCGAATAGCCGAACTCGCTGTCTCGCGGATTGGTTCTCCGCACCCATCGTTGATAGCCCATCTGCATCGCCTCCTTACGCGAACTGTTGAGGGGCACGGCACGCGCATCGCGCCGCGCCTGCATTGCTTTCAACCGGATAAGGTCGGCGATGTTCCAAAGGCGCCGCAAATACGCCGCCGCCCCGCCCCGCTCCGCCGCAGCGAAACTTTTTGCGCGCCGGTTCGGGCCGTGTTGCATCGCCTGAAAAGTGCCGCTACAGGCGTGCCTCCCCGGCGCGGTCCGGGGGCGGGCGCGGGGCCGTAGCTCAGATGGGAGAGCGCTGCAATCGCACTGCAGAGGTCGGGGGTTCGATTCCCCCCGGCTCCACCAGCCCGCCGCCTGACACCGGCTCAGACTGCCATTGCGCGCGGGAAGCGTGCTCGCCCGAAGGCAGGCGCGGATAGGCGCCCGCGAGAATGTAGCAATAGACGAGGTGGATCGGCACCAGCAGCGAGCCGTTGAGGAAATCGTACTGGATGAGCACGGCGACCGCGACGATTCCCGGCACCGCGGTTCGCAAGACGCATCCATGGATGAACACCATCCACACGATGCCGGCGAACAGCCCATATTCCACGATCGCCTTGACGAGCGGGTTCATCACCAATTGTTCGGAGCGATCCGTCGATTCCTTGCCGTTGCCGGGGCCGATGCCCGAAACGACCGCGGAGGGACTCGACGCCAGCGTCTCGACCATGAAGCGATAAGGCTCGACGAAACGGCCATTGCCGCTCGAATTGGGCTTGCTCAGCTCGGTGCTGCGCTTGCTGAAATTGTGCCAGACAGCCGTCTGCGACGCGCCGGCGACGATCAGCACCGACGCCCCGACCAGCACCAGCATGGTCCGGCGCGGCAGATAGAATGGAAATAGCGGCACGCACGCCAGCAGCAGCACCAGCCCGGTGCCGCCGAACGAGGCGAGCTGCGCGCAGATCAGGGCGACGATCGCCCAAATGCGCCGGAACACGCATATCTCGATCACCGCCCCCATCGCCAATATCTGCGACGTATGCGACGCCTCCAGCATGAAGAACGCGTTCGGCTTCATGTAATGTGCCCGCCATGTCAGCGGCTGTGCGTAGTTGAATGATTGATAGAGATAATCCGGCGGAATCTTTTCATTCAGGTTGAGGATCGGCAGGCCGGCAAATTGCAAGGCCCATTGCACGGCGACCATCGCGGCGACGAACAGGGTGATGATCTGGAATTGACGAAGGACCGAATTGATCTCGGCGCGATCGAGCGGGACGAGAAGGACGAACATCGCGTAGAGCGGCAGCGCGAGCATCAGCGATTCGAACGAGAAGGATCGCTCGTTCGGGCCGATCGCCTGGCTGAGGACCATCGCCGCGACCAGCACCATGAAGAACAGCAGGCGAGGCAGGCTCACCATCGCCCAGCCGCTGGCGAGGAGCACGCCCAAGCCGCAGACCATGATCACCAGCGGCAACTCGATATTGCCGGGCAAGGCGACCTTCTGCGTGAGGACGCTCGACCAGAGCATGATGGTCAGGACGGCAATCGGAAAGCGCGCGGTCGCGCCGGCGCTACGGGCGCGGCTGAAGCGTGGCCGGATACCGGCGACCGGTTCGACCGCAAGCGGCTGAAATGCCGAAACCGCCATATTCATGCGACGCGGCCCCTCGTCATGTCTGCTCTCCCGGCGACGTCGACCCGACGCGGCAGAGCCGCGCGGCCACACGCCAAGGACCTTGCACGGAGAGCGCGGCCGATCCTACTCGTCAGTTCTACGGATTGCCGGCGTCTTTCCGTCCATTATAAAAATTGGACGAGGCGAGGAGTGGCCCATGTCGGCGGTCGACACCGAATACGCCGCCCGGCTGGACCGGGAGCGTGATTTCCACAACGAGCGTTTCGCGCACGAGCACCGGTTGGCGCAGCAGAAGTTCTACTTCGCGCTGAACGGGCTGGAAACGCGGATGATGCATTCGATCGAAACCGCCGCGCGCGGCGCCGACGTGCTCGAATATGGCTGCGCGAAGGGGGTGCTGTCGCTTGCCCTGGCGCCCGTCGCGCGATCGGTGCACGGCATCGACATATCGGATGTCGCCATCGCGCAAGCCGAAGGCGAAGCGCGGGCGCGCGGCGCGGACAACGTCTCGTTCAGCGTGGCGGACGCGATGGATACCGGGCTGCCCGACGACAGCTACGACGTCATCTTCGGCAGCGGTATCATTCACCACCTCGATACGCGGCGGTCGCTCGAGGAGATCTACCGCCTGCTCAAGCCGGGCGGGGTGGCGATCTTCAAGGAGCCGCTCGGCGAGAATGTCGCGATCAGGGCCTATCGCGCCGCGACGCCGAAAGCGCGGACGGTCGACGAACATCCGCTGCTAAGGCGCGATTTCGCGATCGCGGACAGCGTTTTCGACGAGGTCGACCTGTCCTTCTACGGCCTGGTCACGCTGGCTTCGGTGCCGTTCTACAAATCGGCCTTGTTCAGGCCGATCTTCGGGGTGACGGCAGCGCTCGACAAGCTGCTGCTCGGGATTCCCCTGCTGCAATGGCAGGCATGGTACGCGCTGATGCATTTTCGCAAAGCCGCCTAGCTCCACCCACCCCGTGAAAAACCACGCCGTGGAATTGCTGAATTGATCCCCGTCGCACCGGGCAGGTAATTTTTTCCACGCAAAAGTGCGGGGCAAGTAACGGGAGATTTACGTGATTGAAGCGGCGGGCGGGCAGCCGAATCTTCGAGAAATACATCCTTCGGCTTTGAGCCCGGGAAACCAGCCGGTCTTTCCATCGCGATCACCGGATCAAGTGGTGCCGATCACGCGCGAGCAGCGGCACATATGGCTCGACCTGATTCGGATGAACGACGGCCTCGCCTATCACGAGCCGATGGTCGCGCGCTTCGAAGGGCCCTCGAACCCCGAGATCATCGCACGGTCGCTCGAGGTGGTGATCCAGCGCCACGAGGCGCTGCGCACGTCGTTTCGCGATCTCGACGGAGAGCCGGTGCAGATCATCCACGACAAGCTCGACGTGCTGTTGCCGACCGTCGATCTGTCGGGACTGGCGACGAACGAGCAGGAAGCAGCGGTTCGGACGATCGCCGCCGAGGATGCCGCAATTCCATTCGATCTCGCGCAACCGCCGCTGCTGCGCGCCCGCATCATTCGGCTGAGCGATACCGATCACCGCCTCGCGCTGACGCTGCATCATATCCTGTTCGACGGGCGATCGCTGATCGCCGCGCTGCTGCCGGAACTGGCGACGATCCATGCCGGGCTGGTTGCCGGACGCGCGGCGCCCTTGCCGCCGCCGGTCGCGCAATATGGCGACTATGCAATATGGCAGCGCGTCGCCGGCGACAGGAACTGGGATCGCGAACTCGATTTCTGGCGCGAGACGTTGGCCGGCGAGCCATGCAGGCTCATCCTCCCCGTCGACCGGCCGCGGGGCAGCACCGCCGAGCGCATGGCGGCGACCGAATCGATCGACATTCCCGCCGGCCAGTTCCACGCGTTCGAGGCAATCGCGCGTTCGCACGCAAGCTCGACCTACGCAGCATTGGTCGCGACCTTGATGACCCTGCTGCGACGATATGGCAACGACGACATCGTCGTGGGCAGCGTCGTCGATACGCGCAGCTCGGCGCGGCTCGGCGCGATGCTCGGCTATTGCCTCAATACGGTCGCGCTCCGCAGCCGGCCCAGGCCGGATATGCCGTTCGGCGAGTTTCTCGACCAGGTTCGCGATCTGCTGTTCGGCGCCTACGAACACGCGTCGGTACCGTTCGAACGCGTGGTGCAGACGCTGGGCGGCGCCGTGCCGGGCATGGAGGACGGCCGTTTCCAGGTGATGATCTCGCTGCAGCCGGCATTGCCCCACCCGGCGCCCGCCGTGCGGCTTACGACATTGACCCCGCCGCGGACCAAGGCGGACCTCCATCTCGAGCTGGAGGAGCGGGCAGACGGCCTGCAAGCCAGGTTCACCTATGATCGATCGCTGTTCGACGCCGAGACGATCCGCAGCATGGCGGCGCACTGGGCTTCGCTGCTGGCCAGCATCGTCGCCGATCCTTCCGCGCCGCTCGGCGATCTCGCGATGCTGCCGGCGGACGAGACGGCCAGGCTCGCCGCGCTTGGTCGCGGGCCCCGGCAACCGATACCCGAGGCGACGCTTCACGGGTTGGTCGATCGCACGATCGAGCGCCAACCCGACACCGTCGCAGTCACTTGCGGCGAAACCAGCCTGACCTATGCCGCGCTCGGCGCGCGCGCCGACGCGATTGCCCAAGCCTTGCTGCGCGTCGGGGCAACGGAAGGCGCGCTGGTCGCGTTGTGCGTCGAGCGTTCGGTATCGGCGGTCGCGGCGATATTGGGCATCCTGAAGATCGGCGCGGCCTATGTTCCGCTCGACCCCGGCTGTCCGTCCGCCCGCCTCGCGACCGTGTTGGACGACGCCGCTCCCCGGCTGTTGCTCTGTGATGCGTCGACCAGGCCATTGTTCGCGGCCACAGCGGTATCCACCCTGGCGCTGGAGGAAATCGCCGACGAACCGTCCGGCGTGGCGCCGGCTTCGGCCGGATCGCCGGACGACCTCGCCTGCGTGATCTATACGTCGGGGTCGACCGGCGTACCCAAGGGCGTCGAAATCGAGCATCGCAGCATCGTCAACGTCATCGAAAGCATGTGCCGCCGGCTCGGCTTCCGGCAGGGCGACACCATGCTCGCTCTCTCGCGGCTGACCTTCGACATGTCGGTGGCCGACATCTTCCTGCCGCTGACCGCCGGCGGCACGATCGCTATGGCGCCCAGCGGTTCGGTCGTCGATCCGGCGCTGCTTGCGGCGATGATCGACGAATCGCACTGCTCGTTGCTCGAGGCGACGCCGACCACCTGGCAGAGCCTGGTCTCGAACGGTTGGGCGGGCCGACCGGGGATGAAGGCGATATCGGGCGGCGAGCCGCTCGCGCGCGCCTTGGCCGATGCGCTGCTCGAACGCGGGCTGAGGCTGTGGAACGGCTATGGGCCGACCGAGGCGAGCATCTACACGACGATGGACGAGGTGCAGCGGCAAGGGGCGATCGGCATCGGCCGGCCAATCGACAATGTCGACGTCTCGATCGTCGACGATCGCGGCCGCGACGTTCCGTGCAACATCCCCGGCCATTTATATATCGGCGGGGCGGGACTTGCGCGGCGTTACCGCGATGCGGCGCTGACCGCACGCGCGTTTACCGAGCGCGACGGAAGGCGGTCATATTGCAGCGGGGATCTCGCGGTTCGCCGCCGAGACGGCCGGCTCGAATGGCTCGGCCGGAGCGACGGCCAGATCAAGATTCGCGGATTCCGGATCGACGTGGGCGATGTCGAGGCGGCGATCTGCACCTGCCCCGGCATTGCTCTGGCGGCCGTGACCGTGATCGACGGCGCCACGGGACAAGGCGATCTCGCCGCCTATGTAACTGCGCAACCCGGCCGCGCCGCGCCGGACTTCACGGCATTGCGCAGCTGGCTCTCGGAAAGGCTGCCCGCTTATATGATCCCCACGCGTTACATGGTGCTCGCCGCGCTGCCGGTCAGCGGCACCGGCAAAATCCAGCACAATGCGCTTCCGCCGATCGATCCCGGCACGGTGACATGGGCCGAGCCGGAAGCCGCGGAACTGCCTCGCGGCGACGTCGAAGAGCGGATCGCCGCCATCTGGCGCGAGGTTCTGGGCATCAAGGCGGTCGGCGCAACCGACGATTTCTTCGATCTCGGCGGCCATTCGCTGCTGGCGGCCAAGCTGATCGGGCGGCTGTCGAGCGAATTCGGCCAGCGGCTGCCGTTTGCGACGATGATGCGAGCGCCGACCGTTCGGCAGATGGCGGCGATACTCACCGGCCACGGCGCGCCCGCCACCACGCCGCGCACGCTGGTGATCGGAGAGGCCATCGGGCGGCCGCTGTTCTGGATCGACGCGACGCCCAATTTCCGCGTCAACTATTTCCGCGATCTCGCCGCCGCGCTCGGCGACGACATCGCGCTGATCGGGCTGCCGGTCGACACGGAGCGGTTCGCCCGAACCGAGGGCGACGATTGCATCGATGCGATCGTCGGGGAGATGACCGCCGCCGTCATCGAAAGCGGCCACAAGGGCCCCTATCTGCTCGGCGGCTGGTGCAATGGCGGAACGCTCGCGCTCGCCGTCGCCAATCGGCTTCGCGCCCGCGGTGAGACGGTCGATGCCGTCGTCATGCTCGATTCGACGAACCAGGCTTATTATCGGCGCAAGGTCCAGCGGCTCAGGCTCGAAGTGGCGCAATTCATCAACTCCCCGGCCGACGAGCGTCCCACTTATGTCCGCGAAATGCTGGCGGGGTATGTCAGCCGGCTTCGACGCCGGGTGGTTCCCGCCAGAAACGAGGCCACCGCGCTGCTCAACACGAGCGATCGCTACGCGCGGATCATTCGAGCGATGCCGCCGCCACACTATGACGGCCGCGTGATCGACGTACGCCCCGCCGGCGGCGTCGGCGCTCGATCGGCGCGATTGGAAGACATGCTGACCGGCCCGGTCGACGCGGTGAAGATTCCCGGCGGCCACCAGTCGGTGCTCCATCCGCCCTACGTCATTGAGCTCGCCCAACGGGTTCGCGCGCTCGTCTCCGGTCCGCCGGTGGAAGATGCCAGGCGGGTGATGGTGGAGGCCGGCTGACGGATGCCGGTCACGGCGCCGGCAGAAAGATATCGTTCAGATGCGCCGGGCTGCTGGCGCCGATCACGACGCTGGCGACGCCCGGCAGCGCTGCCGCCCTGGCCAGCGCGTCGCGCGGGGCCATGCCGCTGCGTTCGCGCAGCACGCCGCGCACGACGATCGCCGTATTGCGCTCGATCAGCCGGTCGATCAGCCCCTCTTGCGCCGCCGCCCGGTAAAGCCCGATCGGCAGCTGGACGATATCCAGCGTATCGAACGTCGCAGCGAGGCGCAGCGCGTCGATCTCGTCGCAGGAGACGCCGACCTGCTCGGCGGCGCCGCGATGCTTGAAGGCAGCAAGCGCGGCCGCGACTGTCGGATCGGCCAGGACCTGCGCCGGCGGACTGTGCAGCAGCAAAGCGTGGACGTTCCTTCTTCCGAGCCGGCGCAGGGCTGCGCGCGTCGCCGCCTCCAACGCGTCGGTCGAGAAATCACAGGGCACGCCGCGCTCTCGCACCGCCGCCGCAAGGTGCCGCGTACGACGATCGAGCAATGGCCGCGCCCAGCGCTTCGCCCAATGCGCCATGCGGCCCGGCAGGCCGTGGTGCCGGCCGATCTTGGTCATGACATATGTATCGGGATGGCTTCGGGCATGCTCGCCGACGAGCCGCTCGCTATCGCCCCCGCCATAGATGCCCGCGGTGTCGAACAGCGTGATGCCATGAGCGGCAGCGGCGGCGAAGGTCGCCCGCGCCTGCTCGGCGGTGACGCCGCTCGACAGCGAACCTATCCTCGCGCATCCGAGGCCGAAGGGCGAAAGGCCATGCCGGCGCAGGTCCGGGAACGCGTCGTCGGTGGGCACGGATATGGCTTGGGCCATGGCAGCGCGAACGATGTCACGGCTGAGGAGCGAGGGTCCAGCCGTCTTAAATACGGACCGTTTGGAACGGCTTGGATGACGGGCGATCGGGGTTTCTCACGATTGTTGAGCCCGCGCCGACGGCGCATACCGCCAGGCGATGATCCTCGATCTCCGACGCGAGGCGCTGCCCGCGATTCACGATGCGCCTGTCATCATCATCGGCGGCGGGCCGGCGGGGATATCGCTGGCGCTCGAGCTCGAAAGGCGGCGCTTGCCGAGCCTGTTGCTGGAAGCCGGCGGCACGCGAATTGATGCGGCGGGACAGCAGGCGTTTCAGGCGGAATCGATCAGCCCCGCCGATCACGGCCCGGTCCACCGCTTTCGCCACCGGGTCCTCGGCGGCACCTCGTCGGTCTGGGGCGGGCGCTGCATCCCGTTCGAGTCGATCGACTTCGAGGATCGGCCATGGCTCGGCGCCGCCAGCTGGCCCTTGTCCTATCACGAGGTGGCGCGATTCTATCCGGCCGCGCTGGAGCTGTGCCGCGCCGGCCAGCCTCATTTCCTCGCCGACGAAGCGCTTGCGCACCAGGGCGGCGGCGCAATGTTCGACGTGGCAAATCGCGACCTTGCCCTCGATCGAGTCGAGCGGTTCAGCGAACCCACCGACTTCGGGCGATGCTATCGACAACGACTGCGCCGCAGCCGGCTCGCGACGATCGTCCTCAACGCGTCGGTGATGCGGATCGTCGCCGAGTCGCAGGGCCAGCGCGTGCGCGGCGTGATCGTGCGCAAGCCGGACGGCGAAGACCTGCCGATATCGGGCAGCATCGTGGTCGTCGCCTGCGGCGCGCTCGAAACCGCGCGCCTGCTGCTTGCATCGGCCGACGAGAGGGATTGCGGCCTCGGCAACGAGCGCGATCTCGTCGGGCGCTTCTATCAGTCGCACCTCGAAGGTCATGTCGGCGAGCTCGCAGTGGCGCCCGGCGCCGCCGCTCGGCTGGATTATTCGCGCGATCGGCAAGGCATTTACTGCCGGCGCTACATGCAGCTTTCGCCCGAGGCGCAGCGCCGCGATCACCTCGCCGGGCTCATCATGCGGCCGACGCACGCCAAGGTCGCCGATCCGCGCCACGGGCACGCGGTGCTGTCGGCGATGTTCCTGGTCAAGGGCATGCTGCTCCCCGAATATGCGCGCGGCATGAATTCGACCGAGCAGGCCGAGGCGACTCGCCTGGGCGGCGGTGTCGGGCTGCACCTGCGCCACATCAACAATGTCGTCAGCGGCGCGCCGACGCTCACCCGATTTGCAGCGCGCTGGACGCGCCGCCGCGTGCTGGCGCGGCGCAAATTGCCTTCGGTCTTCCTGGCCGATCCGTCGGGCCGCTATGCCCTCGAGATCAACGCCGAACAGGCGCCCGATCCGGAGAGCCGCGTATCGCTGGGCGAGCAGCGCGATGCGCAAGGGCAACGGCGCCTGATCGTCGACTGGCGCGTGAGCGAAGCCGACCGGCGCCGTGTGCTGCATGGCGTGGCACTGGCCGACCGCGCGTTTCGCGGCGCTGGCGTCGCGCGAATCGTTCTGCCCGATCCCGACGCGGCGGCGGCAGCGCTGACCCGGATCGGCGGCCATCATATCGGGACGGCGCGGATGGCGCGCTCGCCGCGGGCCGGCGTGGTCGATGCCAACGGCGAGGCCTTCGAGGTCGCCGGATTGCACATCCTGGGCGCCGCCACTTTCCCGACATCGGGCTCCGCCAATCCCACGCTGACCATCGTTGCGCTAGCGGTCCGCATGGCAGATTATCTCGCAAAACGGCTGGCCGCGCCTTGAGCGGCGACTCGTCCGCCGCAGCGGGCCTGCACACGACGCGAGTCACTCAATCCGTCCCAAAAGACTCGGCGCTCGTCGGAATGAGCGCAATCCTACATTGTCAATCCGTATTATTGCCGGTACCGCGCAGGCCCATTCTATAAGTGGCCACGACGAATACAGCCGGCGCACCCGATGCCGCGATTTCTCGGAGCAATGCCATTGCGGAAACGGCGATCGACCGTGGCGCAACACCTCCCAGTCAAATCAACAAATCGACGCTGCTGTTAGCCGCGCTTTGAAGGCGCGCGTCCTCGACAGATGGCGTCGAAGGTAAGGGTCGATGAAAACATTACATTTGAAAGGGTCAGCTAGTCTGGCCATGATCTTGCTCGCGTCCGGTTGCGGCGGGTCGTCCGATGGCGCGCCGTCGACTGCCGGCCAGCCGATCTCCGTGGTTCCGGCACCGACGCCCACCCCGACACCCACGCCCGCGCCGACACCGGCGCCGGCGGCGACACCAACGCCGACACCGACGGCGACACCCACGCCAACGCCAACGCCAACGCCGACTCCAACGCCCACGCCCACGCCGGACGCGACCTCCACCGGCAGCAGCGCGACGCGGCTGTCGATTTTCGTCGGCAACAATCCGTCGGATCTCACCCAGTATCAGAATTGGCTCGGTCGCCATCCCGACATGATCGAATTGCATGGCGGCAGTGCCAACTGGTCGGACTGGATGACGTCCCTCAGCTGGCAGGCCAGTCGCTTCAAGGGGTTGACGAGCGACATCGAATGGTCCGTGCCGCTGATCCCGAGCGGCGCGACGCTCAGCGCCGCCGCATCCGGCTCTTACGACGCCAAATATACCGCGCTTGCGAAGCAGTTCGTCAGCCTGTGGCCCAACGACAAGCAGATCTACATCCGCGTGGGCTGGGAATTCAACGGCAATGGCTGGTTTCCCTGGTCGGCCGTCGGCAAGGCGACTCAGTTCGTCGGCGCCTATCGCCATTTCGTCAACGCGTTCCGCGCGGTCGCGCCGGGCCGGTTCAAGTTCGAATGGACGCCCAATGTCGGCAATGTCGGAATGGATCCGACGACCGCCTATCCGGGCGACAGCTATGTCGACGTGATCGGCATGGACTTCTACTATGACACCAAATGGCTCGGCACCGATCCGAACAAGGCCTGGACCTACATGGTCAACCAGAAATGGGGGCTGCAATGGCACCAGGATTTCGCCGCCCAGCACCATAAGCCGACCGCTTATGCCGAATGGGGCGTCAACTCGAATTCCGCCGGCCCGTACATCGCGTCGGCCAACAAATGGTTCAACGACCACCATGTGTTGTACCAGAATTACTGGAATTCGAACTCCAACTTCCGGGGCGATTTGAGCCACGGCCAGTTCCCGCAAGCTGCCGCGGCATATAAATCGGCCTTCGGCACACAGTCGGTTGCCGGGGCGCTCGTCGTTCCCTGATCGCGAGGGTGCGGCCGGCGGCAACAAGCCGGCCGCACCGACGCGGACAACCCGCTACCGGCAAAAAAAATGCGGATCGTTGACGGCGCGCGCGGCGGTGATCGTGCGCCTTCCGTATTTTAGACGGCTTAGTCGCTTCGGCCTTTCCACCTATCGTTCGTCCCATTCTGCGTGCGCCCTTGTGCGCAGCTGATTGGGGAAATCGGATGGACTTCGCACGGCTGCGTTCACCGATGGACGTCTTGGGGATGTTCGTCCGCCGCTTCGGCTTGCTGGTCACCGTTTCGCTGGCGGTGATCGCCGCGATGGTCGCCTACACGATCACGCGCGTGCCGCTTTATTCCTCGACCAGCGAGATCGCGGTCGATCCGGATGGCGGCATTCCCAAGCCGTCCGCGCCGGGCAATGACGCGGAACAGGGCATTGTCGAAGCCCAGATGCGCCTCGTCAAATCGCCGGCAATCGCCGCGGCGGTCGCCGATCAGCTCAACCTGGCGTCGAACCCCGAATGGAACCTGCCCGCGACCGTCAACCCGACCGCGGCGCGCGTCCACGCCATCCGGGAGCTGATGGACCGCGTTTCGGTGACTCGCGACGAGGTCGCGCCGATGATCGTGATCACCACCGTCTCGCGCGATCCGCAGCTGGCGGCGGCGATCGTCAACGCGACGGCGCGGCAGTATCTGGCGATGGGGCAGCAAAGCCAGCGAACCGCCGCCGGCGCCCGGACGACCGTGCTCGACAAGGAGCTCGACAAGGCGGCCGACGCCTTTTCCGCGGCGACGGCGAAGCTCGCCCAATACCGCGCCTCGCACGGCCTGACCGGAACGGCGGCGATGGGAACCGCGATCGACCAGCAAGCCGCCGCCACCGCGAGCGAACTCGCCGCCGCCCAGTCCGAGGCGGACAAGGCAAGCGCGACCGCTGCGGCGGCCCGGTCGCTCGCCGCGCAGGGCCAGGGCGATGCCGTCACCGAGGTCATCGGCTCGCCGGTGATCACCGATCTCAAGCGGCAGCAAGCCGAACTCGCCAGCCAGGCGGCCGAGATCAAGGTTCGCTATGGTCCGGATCATCCCAAGACCAAGCGAGTGGTCGAGCAACTCGCCGACATAGACGGCCGCATCACCAGGGAGGAGTCGCGCGTCACCGCGAGCCTTGACAGCGCCGCGAGTGCGGCGTCGAGCCGCGCGGGCACGCTTGCGGCGACGCTTGGCGCCCTTCGCGGCCAGCAGGCCACGGCGATGCGCGCCACCGGCGAAGCGGACGATCTCCAGCAGTTCGTCGAGACGCAACGGCAAGCCTATGCCAACCTCGCAGCGCTCGCGACGCGGGCATCGCAGGTCAGCAAGGTCGCCTTCGCGCCGGGACGGCTCGTCGTGCCCGGCATACCGGCAGCGACGCCGACCTATCCCAAAAAGATGTTGCTGTTCGGGCTGGCCGTGATCGCCGGGCCGGTGCTGGGCATTCTGGCGGTGCTGCTCGCCGAAGCGCTGGACTCGCGCGTTCGCCGCGCCGAGGAGATCACCGCCCTGCCCGGCGTTCGTCACTTGAGCTCGGTCGGCCTGCTGACCCGGCGGACGCTGCGCAAGGTCGATCGCGACATGCGGCCGTGGGATTACGTCCTCGCCCGGCCGATGTCGTCCTTCGCCGAATCGATTCGCGCGATCCGGCTGCGGCTGATCGCTTCGGCGACGCCCGGCACCGGGCTGGTGGTGTGCATCACCTCTGCGGTGTCCAACGAGGGCAAGTCGACATTGTCGGCGTCGCTGGCGCGGACGATGGCGCTGGCCGGCGACAAGGTCTTGCTGATCGATTGCGACCTGCGCCGCAACGGCCTTGCCGGCATGGTGACGACGCAACCCGAGGCGGGGTTGAGCGAGGTGCTCGACGGTAGCAGGAGGCTCGTCGACGCGATCGTTCACGATGCCGCGCCGGGCCTCGACGTGCTGCCGCTGATCAAGCCGCGCTTCACGCCACACGACGTGTTCGGCGACGGCACGATGCGCCGGCTGCTCGATCGGCTGCGCGCCTCTTATGGCTTCATCATCATCGATGCGCCCCCGGTATTGGCGATCGACGACGCGGCGATCCTCGCCGGGCTTGCCGATCGCGTCCTGCTGGCGGTGCGCTGGGGATCGACCAGGATCGAAGCGCTGCGGATCGCCGTTTCGCGCTTGCGCGACGCCGCCGAGGGCGTGATCGGCATCGTGCTGACCGCCGTCAGCCCGCGCGCCGGCGCCGCCGGCGGCTATCGCGACGCGCATTATTATCTGATGACCGCCCACGGTTATCATCTCGATTGACCGCCCGATGCTGCGCGGCTCCCGCATCCCCATCGGCAGGATCGGCTTCCTCGCGCTCAAGCTCGCCAATCTCGCGCTGGTCACGATCTATTCGTTCGAGATCATCTACGTGCTCGTGCGCGTGGTGCCGCCCGGTTTCTATCCCTGGATGGTCTTCGTGGCGTCGATCGGCAATTATGTGCTCGTCGCCGATCTGGGCTTTTCGGCCTATGTCTATGCCGCGGTCCGGCGCGATTTCCTCGCCGACGATCTCGACGGCGCCGATGATCTCGTCTCGCAGGCCGCGAGCCTCTATCTCGGCATCGCCGTGGCGGTCGTGGCGATTGCCGCGGTGGTGATGCCGGCCGCGGCACCCGCCGGGATGGCGGCGGCGCTCACCGCCTATTTCGCCACCATCGTGTTGCCGCTGCCCTGGATGCTGATCCGCCGCGTCGCGGCCGCGCTCGATCATTATATCGCGATCGAATCGGTCGAATGCATCCGCCGGGCGGTGTTCTGCCTGGTGGCGGCGACGATGCTGATGGGCGTCAGCCTGCTCGAATTCGCCCTCGCCTGCCTCGCTTTATGGATGACGGCAGCAGCCGCGGCGTGGTGGATCCTCAGCCGCAACGGCTTTCACCTGCGATGGGGCTCGCCGCGCCGGATCGCATTGTTCTGGCGCGAGAACCGCTCGGGAGTCGTCAAGTCGGGCCGGGTCGCGGCGCTCGATTTCTTCGTCGACAATTTCCCCTATCTCGCAATCCCCGTGATCTTCCACGGCCCGGCGGATCTCGTCTCGTTCGACCTGTTCACCAAGGTCGCCCGGTTCGGCGGCGCCGCCTACGGCGTGCCGGGCGAGGTCTTCACGCCGCCGCAGACGCGCGCTTTCTACGCCGGCGATGCCAACGGAGTCATGCGCTACCAGCGCTGGACCTGGTGGCTGAGCGCCTTGCCGCTGATCGTCGGCGGCGTGCTGATCGGCGTCTTCGGCGGCCCGGTCTTCGAGCGCTTGCTCGCCGGCACACACGAGGTGTCGCCGTTGGTCCGCCTTGCAATGATCCTGATGCTCGTCGCCCTGCTGTTGCGCAGCGCCGCGGCGGGTTTCCTGACCGCCGTCGCCAAGTATGACGAGCTGGCGATCGTCGCGGCGATCGCCGCGGCGCTGATGGTCGCGGTGCTCGCGGCGACGGCGATCGGCGCCATTCCGTTCCCGGTCTTCATGCTGCTCTACGTATCGGTCTATTTCATCCATGCGGTGGTGTGCCAGTGGTTCTTCGTGCGGCTGCGCCGCGCACCGCCGCTGGCCCGCCCGCCAGAGGCGCCCGCGCGCGACACGATCGCCGCGCCCGGCGGCGGCCGGTTTCGAGAAGAGAGTTTCACCCTGAACCGCAGCGAGGTTCCCATGAACGCCCCCGATTCCGCCATTTCGCTGGTCGTGCCGACCCGCAATCGCGCCTATACGCTGCGCAAGGTGCTGCCCTCCTATTTCGAGCAGGAGGGGGTTTGCGAAATCGTCCTGATCGACGACGCCGGCACCGACGACGTCGCCGAGGTGTTCGCCGAGATCGGCCGCGCCTACCCGCAAGTCGAGCGGACCTATTGGCGCAACGAACGCCGCGGCGGCGCCTCGCGCGGGCGGCAGCAGGGTGCGATGCGCGCGCGCCATCCCTTCGTGCTGTTCTGCGACGACGACGAGTATCTCGAGCCCGGCTATGCCGCCGAATGCCGCCGCCTGCTGATCGAGAACCGGGCCGGCGCGGTATCGGGGCGGCGCGTCTATATGCTGCCGGGCGAGACCCGGATGCAGGCGCTGGCGCGGTTCGGCAACGGCCTGCGCCACGCGGCGCCGTTCGATTATCGGCTGTGCGAATTCGTCAATGGCGCCCGCTTCGAAGGCGTTCTGAGCCTGCCGCTGACCAATTCGAACATCCTGACCCGCAAGGATCTCGTCGCGCGAT
The DNA here is from genome assembly GCA_051954515.1 of Sphingomonas sp. Lineage (GTDB taxonomy): Bacteria > Pseudomonadota > Alphaproteobacteria > Sphingomonadales > Sphingomonadaceae > Sphingomonas. Next base: position 105,536 of record JBQCHQ010000012.1, read on the forward strand.
ACGGTTTCGACGCGCATTACAGCACCGGCAACGGCTATCGCGAGGAAAGCGATTTCCAGATGAACCTTTTCGTTCACGGCTTGCCGGTGCTCGTCAGCAACGCGGTGCACAGCTTCCACCTGCCGATGCGCGAAGTGAGAAGCGGCGGGCAGCGCGTCCGGCGCATGCGCAAGTTCCTGTGGTCGGTGCGCTACAACAGCTATTTCCTCGACAAATATTACGGCGCTTACCGCAATGCGGTCGGGCTGTCCCAGCCGCTGTGGCTGGCCAAGGCCTATGCGACGGCGTATTTCGCCTGGCGCAACTTTCTCCGGCCGCCCCTCTATGCCGTCGCGATGCGCGCCCGGCGCTGATCGCTGGACTCTGTTTCAGCAAAGCTGAAACGGTTGCGGCGCCGATTCAGCGAAGCTGAAAACGACCCTACGCGTAGGCTGCCACCGTGTAGCAAGCGCCGGCGACGCCAAGGCTCGCGCCAAGCGCTGCGGCATAGCGCAGCAGCAGCCGGGGGTTGGGCAATCTGCTCGGCCGCCGGAACGGCGTCTCGATGAAGCGCCACGAAATCACCGCCGCCGCAAACGACACCGCGACGGCGAGCGCCATGTGGATGGGGGAAAGCTCGCGGCCCAGCGCGATCCGCGCGAACGCGATGGTCGGCCAGTGCCAGAGATACCAGGAATAGGAAACCAGCCCGATGAAGCGCATCGCCGGCGAGCCGAGCACGACGCGGTTGATCGTGCTCGGCTCGGTAAAGATCAGCGCCGCCGTGCCGAACACGGGCAGCGCCGCGGCGAGCCCGGGAAACGGCGTTTCCTCATTGTAGAGCGCGATCGGCGCCAGCACGGCGACGGCGGCAAGAACGCTCAGCACCTCGGCAGGCCGCCGCGCGACGCGCCGTCGCACGCGCTCCAGCCACAGCGCCATCAGCACGCCCGCGCCGAGCTCCCAGGCCCGCCCCGGCAGCAGGTAGAAGGCCGCGGTCGGCTGCCCCGTCGTCAGGCGGACCGACAGCGCCAGCGACAGGGCAGACAGGATGACGATGACGGCCACCAGCCGGCGCGGCGCAAAGCGGTGCACCGCCAGCATCAACGGCGGCAGGAACAGATAGAATTGCTCTTCGACGCCCAGCGACCAGGTCATCACCAACTGGTCCTGATCCCATTGCATGCCGAAATAATGGGCGAGCACCCAAAAGCGGACATTCGCCGCCCCGACCAGCGCACTCGCATTGGATTTGGCGAAGGCCGCCAGCTGATCGGGCGGCAGCAAGGCCAGCGCGACGCCCGAGAAGACGAGCGACATGCCCAGCAGCGCCGGCACGATGCGCTTGGCGCGGCGCGCATAGAAGGTGGCGAAGGTGAAGCGGCCGCTGCTCACGTCGCGAAAGACGATGCCGCCGATCAGGAAGCCGGAGATGACGAAGAACACGTCGACGCCGACATAACCGCCGCCGAAGAACGGGACGGTGGCGTGATACAGCACCACCGCGATGATCGCGACCGCGCGCAGCCCATCGACATCGGCGCGATAACGGGGCCGCGACTCACCGTCTTCGGTGATTTTGACCGGAGACGAGGCGGTTATCTGGTGCATCGGTTTCCGTATGACGATACCGGCCAGGAGATGGCCTTGGCCGGATCATGCGGTAATCGGGCGATCGGCGCATGCCGTCAGATATACTTAACCACCTGCCGATGCCGCGCCCTGAAGCGCGACGGGCGATCGCTCGCCGGGGGTGCTCCAGGTCTGGTAACGCCGATCCCGCCAGGCGTCGGTCATGCCGAGCCCGGTGGCCAGGAACTGGCCGCCGGCCTCGATCGCGAGCAGGGTGCGGCGACCACCGGCGGCGAAGGCGACGAGCAGGCCGACGGTCAGCAGCGGCAATGCAGACGGCCCGAATGCGAGGGTGAGCGCGGCGAGGCCGAACACGGCCGCCGTCAGGCCGAGCCACACGCCGTACCAGCGGAGCACCTTGTGTCCGAAATATTTGTAGCGATCGATCCGGCCGAGCGCGCGGACATGATCGCGGACGAAGGCGTGCGACATATAGGCGCGGCACGCGATGCGCCGCCGCCTCCGGAATTCGGCCGCCGAGCCGGTGACGGCGGATTCGTAAGCATGGACGTCGGGCGCCGTGACCAGGCGGTAGCCCATGAAGACGACGTTCATCGACACCAGCATGTCGTCGAGCAGATGCGCGGGCACTTGCGGATAGAGCGCGCGCCGCGTGGCGAAGATCGACCCGTCCGCGCCCATCGTCGAGCCGCTCAGCGATTCGAGCCGCTTGATCTTCTCCTCCAGCCGCCAATAGGCCGAGGAGGTGGTCGCCGCATTGCTGTCTCCGGGGTTGGTGTAATGCAGTGTTCCGCACACCCCGCCGATCTGGGGATCGGAAAAATAGGCGAGCAGCGGCGCCACGCTGGCGGGATCGAGAAGCACGTTGGCGTCGGTAAAGATCACGATATCGGTATCGCAGCGGACCATCATCTGCGCCATGCCCGACGCCTTGCCGATCCGCGCCGGCGCCTCGACCACGGTCAGCAGGTCGGGATGCGCCCGGAACAGCGCCAGCGTGTCGTCGCTGCTCTTGTCGACGAAACATCGGAAGCGCATGTCCGGGCAGACGCGGCGAATTGCGCGCAGATTGTCGACTTTCGCCGCGCTCGATGCCGCCTCGTTATAGGCGCAGAACACCAAAGTCGCGCTCGGCGGCACTTGCTCCGCGCGGAGGCGCACCGGCCGCTCGCGGAACAGGCGCAGCGTCGCTGGATAGATGAGATACGGAAAGATCGTCAGCAGCGCGCAAATCGCCGCGCCGGCCGAAAGTATCACGACGATCACGCCGATACCGCCAGCGCCGGCGTCGAGACCGGCCGTCTGGCGCGTTCACGCAGGGGCGGATCGCCGAGCGCGGCGACGATGGCCTGCCCCCGCGCCGGCCAGTCGAGCTCGTGCTCGCAGGCGGCGAAAGCGCTTTGCTGGAGCCGGTTGAGCCATTCGAAATCGTCGATCATCCGCACACAGAGGTCCGCAAGCAACGACAGGCTGGGCGCTTCGGCGAAATGGCGATGCGCGACGATCGGCAGACCGTCGATCGCGCCCTTGTACGCCGCCATCGGCACGCGCGCGAAGATGTAGCTGGCCAGCCGGATCTTGACGCCGCGGCCGACCGTGTCGGGCACCACGCCCAGCCGGCATGATTGCAGGTGCGCGCTCAGATCGTCGACGAAGCCGCAGAACCGCACCGTGGGATAAAGCCGCGCCAGCGTCCGGCGGAGCGGCTCGCCGATGTCGCCGATCACGTCGAGCTCGATCCCGACGCGGGCGAAACGCGCGGCCGCGATGGCGAGCCAGTCAGTGAGGATGTGCTGCTTGTGCAGTGAGCCATATCCGCCGAGCACCGCGATCCGCCGCGGCACGCTCGCATCGATCGTGCGCCTCTCGACGGTCGGGCCGTCATAGCCCGGCGTCGTCGTGATGTAGCGCCCGTTCGGAACGGTCGCCTCGAACAAGGCGCGCTCGCCGCCGTTGATCAGGCTGATGATGTCGACCGCGCGCAGAACGCGGCTTTCCCAGCGCCCGATCTTCCAGGCATCGAGGTTCATCGCCAGCCGCCGAACAGGATCGCCGCCATAGACGGCATATTTTTCGCCGCGCGCGGTCCGCTCGTGCTCGTGCGCGATGTAGAGCAGCCGGCCGGCGGGATGCCGTCGCCGCCACGCGGCCACCTTGGCCAAGGCGTGCGTCGCTGCGAAATGATCGAGGATCACGCCGTCCCATGGGCGATCGAGCAGCATATCGAGCGCCCGGTGATAGGCGCGGGTCGCCTCACGCCAGACGAGGTTGGGAAGGCCGCTCGCCAGTGAAAGCGCCGTCACGCGGCGGGACGGCGGCACCAATATCCAGTTGATCCCGTTGTGCCGCTGGCTGCCCGCCGGCTGCTCGCCGTTGGTGGCGGCGAGCACGGTCAGGTCGCATGCGGTCGCGATCGCCTCGATTACGCCGCGCGAATAGCCGGTGGCGCCGCCGAACAGCGGGCGATAGGGAAAGGCTCGCGTCAGACAGAGTATCGCGGGCCGGTCGGACTCGCGTGAATCGCTCATTGCTCGACCTTTCGGCAAGGCATGGTGACCCCCGCTATGACCTCTTTTGTCGAGGATGCCGGTGGGCGCTCCCGACGCCAAGCCGGTGGGAATACGGATGCGGGCGATGCTATTTCTGGAAGCGCAGCGTCAGCATCAGGCGATTGTCGGCGAAGCGGGCCAGCCCCGGCGCCCCCGTCACGGCTTGCGAGAGATGCTGGTAAGCACCGTCGACCACGATGTTGCGCCCGATGCGATACCGCGCGCTCAGGCTCGCGCGGGTCCGCCGCGCGCGTTGCCCCGTGGCCTGGAAACGATCCCATTCGACCCCGCCGCTCGCGCTGACGACGACGCTGCGCAGCAGCTCGTAATCCGCGCGAAGGTCGACCGACGTCGCGCGATAGGCGGGCGTGTCGAGTTCCGCCGAATCCTCGATCGTGCGGGCCCCCTCGATCGTGACGGTGACCAGAGGCGTCGCGAACCATTCGACCTTGCCGCGCCCGCTCAGGCCGTGCGCGCTCCACAGCCCCGATCGTGCATCCTGCGAGAGATAGCCCAGCTGGACATGGCCGCGCACGAGGTTGGTAACGTCGAAATCGGTGCCCGCCTCGATCGTGTAGCCGTGTGAATCGCGTGCCGGCGCTCCCACCGGCCGAATGTCATATGAGCGCTGGTTGACGCTGCCTTCGACATAGATCGCGAAGCTGGGGCTCATCGCGTAATCGGCCCGGAGCCGCTCGGCGAAAACGTCGCGGTCGCGAAACGACTGCGGGAGCCGCTGGCCCGCGAGCGTGAAGGCATCGTCGAACCGGTAGCGACGCCACTCCACCCCGCCTTGCAGGCGGGCACGGCCGAATTCCTGTTCGGCGTCGATCGTCGCCAGGCTGCGCTGATATCGGATCGGCCTGGCCGCCGCGCTCGGCGCGTCGACATCGGTGCGCGACTGGGTCAGGCGCGCCGTCGCCGCCGAGGCGCTGACATAGCCGTCGCCCATGTCCAGTCGTCCGTCGGCGCCGAGGTCGTAATCGGTCGTGCTCTGATTCCCGGCGCGCAGATATTGGTTGCGGGTCAGATCGGCACGCAGCGATGCGGCGTTGCGCGACCAGGTCGACTTGATGTCGAAGCCCGCGGCAAGGGTCGCGATCTCGTCGCTAGGCCCGTGGTCGGGCAGCGCATAGATGTTGTCGTCGTACATTATCCCGGCTGTCACGCTGGGCAACAACGTGAAGCTGCCGAGCGGAAGTCCGAGCGGCTCGAGCTCGGGGTGCGGACGTTCGCTGACCGCAACGGAGCGGTCGCGCGGATAATAATGGCGCTCCTGCCCTCCAGCGGACGTCGCCACCGCAAGGGCAAGCACCGCCGTTCCGCAACGCCCGATCGAGACGATCATTTGGCACCGCGTTGCGAGAGCACCGCATAGGGCGTACGCAACACGAGGACCAGATCGGTGAGCACGCTCCATTCGCGCGCATAGAGATTGTCGAAGCGCACGCGCTCGCGATAGCTGAGATTGTTGCGGCCGCTGACCTGCCACAGGCCGGTGATGCCGGGTCGGACGCTCTTGTACGCCCGCGCGCAGACGCCGTAGCGCAGCAGTTCCTCGGCGGTGACCGGCCGCGGGCCGACGATGCTCATCTCGCCGCGCAGCACGTTGATCAGCTGGGGCAGCTCGTCGAGGCTCGTCGCGCGCAGGAAGCGGCCGATCGGGGTGATCCGCGGATCGCGATCGAGCTTGCGATGCGTCGCCCATTCGGCGGCGCGCTGCGGATCGCTCGCCAGCAAGGCAAGCAGCCGCGCCTCGGCATCGCAGAACATCGTGCGGAACTTGAGGCAATGGAACGCCTCGCCGTCGCGCCCGATGCGCGAATGGCCGAAGAATACCGGGCCCGACCCGCCGATCATGATGAGACCGCCGACCAGCGCGAAAAACGGCGACAGCAAGAGCAGCAACAACAGGGCGACGAGCCAGTCGAACGCCCGCTTCGCCGCCCGGCTCAGCAGCCGGGACGATGGATCGACCGGGACCATGCGCACAGGCGGCGCGGCAACCGGAACTAGCACCTTGTCCATCTGAATCCCCTTCTTGAATCGAGAAGCAAATGCCGCATCGTCGAGCCGGCTATTCAGAAGAATCGTTCGAGCACACGCACCGTGTCGCCGGGCATGATCGGTGTCGCGGCGCCGATCCGCACGCGTCGTTCGACCGCCTCACCGGCATGCCGGATCAGCACCTTGTGGGTGTTCGCGCGATAGGTGAACCCCTGTGCCGTCGCCACCGCGCTATAGACCGTGAGCCCGACCGAATAAGGATATTGGCCGGGCTTGTTGACCTCGCCGAGAATGAAGAACGGACGGTATTCGATGATCTCGGCGGCGACCTGGGGATCGTTGATGATGCCCTTGGCCAGCCGGCTCGTCAGCGCCGCCTGGAATTGCGAGATCGTCTCGCCGGCAGCCGGAAGCTCGCCGACCAGCGGAACCGAGATCGTGCCGCGCGCAGAGACGGTGTATTCGCCGGTCAGCCCCTCCTCGTCATAGACGGTGATCCTGAGCTTGTCGCCTGGCCCCATGCTGTAACCGGGCATGATCGCCAACGCGGCCGGCTCGGCGACTTCGACCTGCCGGGAGAGCGCCGCCATGGGCGTCCAGAAAGCCGCCGCCAGGGCCGCCGCGAGCATTATCGCCGCCCGCATGCCCCGCTTCCCCGCTCGCCGTCGACTCGGTCGCATCGTCGCCCCTTCGAGAGATGACCAATGCCCGGATCATGCGACAATCCGCCGGCCGCCGCATGCCGTCATAAATACCTAAAGCCCGCTGCTTGGCTCGATTTCATCGCTTCGATGCGCACATGCCGGCGGGAATTACGGATGTGCCCAGTCGTGCCGCAGACTATGCTCGCCGCCCGGTTGGGGAGAGACGATATGGGCATCGCATCGGCCGCGTTGCTTGCGGTTGCCGGCGCGACGGCGGGCCATCCGGCGCTGGTCGTTCATGTCGGCAACGATCCTGCCGCGCTGCATCGATTCGAAAGCTGGCTCGGCTGCCGGGTCGATGGCGTCTCGGTGCATAGCGGCCAGGCGAACTGGGCCGATTGGAGCGGCTCGATCGGCTATGAACTCGATCTCTGGCGCGGCATCGGCCGCCGCCTGTTCTGGTCGGTTCCGCTCATCCCGGAGGGCGCCTCGCTCGAGGACGCGGCGCGCGGCAGGTTCGATCGCCGCTATCGCGCCGCCGCGGCGACGATCGCCTCGCGGACCGCCGGCGCCGCGACGATCCCGATGCGCACCGGATGGGAATTCAACACGGTTTACATGCCTTGGGCATCGGCCGGGCGCGAAGCGGCCTATGTCGGCGCATTCCGCCACTTCGTTGCGGCGTTTCGCGCCGCCTCGCCGCGATTCCGCTTCGAATGGACACCCAATATCGGCGGCTATGCCGATCCGGCGCGGGCCTATCCCGGCGACGCCTTCGTCGACGTGATCGGCATGGACGCCTATTACAACACCAAATGGGATTCGACCGATGCCGCCTCTGCCTGGCGGCACAATGTCCGGCGGCGCTATGGCCTGGCCTGGCTGGAGGCCTTCGCCGCGCGCCACGGCAAGCCGACCGCCTATAGCGAATGGGGCGTCATGTCGGATGGCGCCGGCCCTTACGTCTCCGCCGCCGCTTCATGGTTCGCCGGCCATCGCACCGTCTATCACGCCTATTGGGATTCGGACTCGTCCTTCCCCGGCAAGCTCAGCGCCGGCCGTCTGCCGCGAGCAGGCGCCGCCTTTCGCGCGGCATTCGCTCATTGCCGGCGGCCCGCTCAGCGCTGATCGAAAACGCAGGCATCGCGCCGGTCGAGCTTCCATTCGTCCCCCGCCGCGACGACGGTGGCGCAATAACCTGGCGCCGGCGCCCAGGAGACCGAAAGCCAGTCCGCACCGCCGTTCGCCAGCCGCGCAACGCCCGATCCGCTATCGACGAATTCGAAGCTGTTCATCGGCAGCGACATGCCGATGCCCACCGCCTTCAGATACGCCTCCTTGCGCGTCCAGCAGTCGTAGAATGCCGCGACCTGCTCGTGCGGCGCGAGCGCCTCGAGGCGCGCGAATTCGGCACGGGTGAAACAATGGTCGGCGATGGCGAGCAGATCGGCGCGCGGAATCGCCTGTTCGATGTCGCAGCCGAGCGGCCGGCCGTCGGCGATCGCGATCAGCATCAGCGGGCCGCTATGCGACACGCTGACCCTGATGCTGGACGCCGGCAGATAGGGCCTGCCGAACGGCCCGCGCGCGACGACGACGGCATCGGGATCGACGCCCAGGCGCGGCGCCAGCAAGCGGCGCGTGGCGGCGCGGCGCGCGAGGAAGTGGCGCGCGTCGACATCGTTGTGGAATCGCGCGGCGCGCACCCTCTCCTCCGGCGTCGCCGATTCGAGATCGGCCGCGTCACCGGCGAGATCGGCATTGAGGCAATAGATCTCGACGTCGGTATCGGTCACATCTATTCTGCCGCAGCGGCCGCCATCGGCTCCGCAACCAGGGCCATCCGCCGTTCGAGCGCGGCGCCCAGCACGGCAACGTGCGGCGGATCGAGCATCGACGCGTTGCTGCCGGCGATGTCGACCATTTCGATCGCATCGCCCAGCACCTCCCGCCAGCCGCTCGCATAATCGATCTTGCCGTCGCTGGGCTGGAGCAGCAGCACCGGCACGTCGAGCGGCGCGGGCCGATAGGCGGCGATCAGCCGTGCAAATCGCTCATTGGCATCGACCAGCCCCGCCGTATCTGCCCGATCGCGCTGGAAACGCCGGAGCAGGCCCGAGAAATAGGCGCCCAACGCTCCCCTCGCGGCATCGACACGCTGCCCTCGCGGCAATCGCCACAATTGCTGGATATGCGCCGTCACCTGCGTCCTGCGCTTGCGAAAGGCGGCCGGATTGACCGCGTCGAGCAGAACGAGCAGCCCGACCTCGGCGCCGCGGGCGACGAGCTGGGCGGCGACCTCATAAGCGAGGATCGCGCCGTTGCACCAGCCGCCGAGCAGATAGGGCTCACCGGCCCCTTGCGATTGGATGGTATCGGCCAGCTCGCCCGCGAGAGTGGTCAGCGAGGCCGTCCGGCTCAGGCCTTCGTGCCGCTCGGTATCGACCGGCAGGCCGAGCAGCGGGCGATCGCGGTCGAGCGCCGCGGCGAGCGGGCGATAGCGCACCGGACGGAAATTCGGCACCGCGTCGATCCAGAACAACGGCTGCAGCGATCCCGATTGCAGCGTGACGACCGATACGGGGGTCGGCGCCGTCGCCGTATCCTGCAACTGCGCCGCCATGCCGCGCAACGTCGGCGTGCGCAGAAGCGTCGATAGCGGCAACCTGCGGCCGAAGGTCCGCTCGATCCGCGCCATCAGCCGCGCCGCGAGCAGCGAGTGGCCGCCGAGTTCCTGGAAATCGTCGTGCGCGCCGACCGAATCGACACCCAGCACGTCCATCCACAATGCGGCGAGCTCGATCTCGCACATGCCGCAGGGGGGCTCGCTCGGCGTCGGCGGCGAATCGCCGGCCATCGGATCGGGCAGCGCCTTGCGGTCGATCTTGCCGTTCGACGAGAGCGGCATCCTGGCGAGCGTGGCGTAGCGCGCCGGCAGCATATAGGGCGGCAGCAAGGTGCGCAGGAAATCGCGCAGCCTGGTCGCGGAGGGCGCGGCGGCGGTTTTCGGGACGATGTAAGCGGCGAGGCTGCGTTGGCCCGCCCCATCGTCGAACGTGCGCACCGCCGCCATCGCCACGTCGGGATGGGATGCCAGCGCCGCCTCGATCTCGCCGACATCGATCCGCAGCCCGCGCACCTTGACCTGGCCGTCGCGCCGGCCGAGCCATTCGAACCGGCCGTCGCAGCGCAGGCGCGCGATGTCGCCGGTGCGGTACAGCCGGCCGAAGCGTTCGGTCTCGATATAGGCGCGCGCCGTCAGCGCCGGGTCGCGATATCCTCGCGCCAGCCCGGCGCCGCCGATGTGCAGTTCGCCCGGAACATTGAACGGCTGCAGCCCGCCCTCGGCATCGAGCACCAGCATCAGCGTGTTGTCGATCGGGCGTCCGATCGTCACGTCATCGGGGTCATCGATGCGATCGGCGCTCGACCAGATCGTCGTCTCGGTCGGGCCATAGACGTTCCAGAGCTCCATGCCTGCCGCGAGGATGGATCGCGCCAGGTCGCCCGACAGCGCGTCGCCGCCGCACAGCACGCGCAAGCCCGCCACCCCCGGCCAGCCGGTGGCGAAGAGGTTCTGCCACGTCGCCGGCGTCGCCTGCATCACCGTGCAGCGCGATCGCGCGATCGCCGCGCTCAGCTTTTCGGGATCGACCACTTCCTCGGCGCTGGCGATCGTCAGCACTCCGCCGCTGATGAGCGGCAGGAACATTTCCAGGACCGAGATGTCGAAGGTCGGCGTGGTCACCGCCAGCAGGCCGTCGCCGTCGCTGAAGCCCGGCTCGCGCTGCATCGAGCGCAGCAGGTTGACCGCCGAGCGATGGCGGATCTCGACGCCCTTGGGCACGCCGGTCGATCCCGATGTGTACATGACATAAGCGAGCGCTTCGGGATCGGCGGCGACGGGCAACAGCCGCAAATGGGTGAGATCGGGAACTCGATCGGAGAGCACCACCGGCAACCCCCAGCCCGGCAGTTGCGAGGCGAGCGCGGCCTGCGTCACGATCGCCGCCGGCTCTGCATCGTCGACGACCGCGGTCAGCCGCGCGGCCGGAAACGTCGGATCGAGCGGCAGATAGGCCGCGCTGCGGCTCATGATCGCCAGCGCGGCGACCACCATGTCGATCGAGCGCGTGACGCACAGCCCGACCAGCGCGCCGGCTTCCACGCCGGCGAGGCGCAACTGCGCGGCGAGCGTGTCGACCCGCTCGATCAGCTCGCTATAGGTCAGGTGCTCGCCGCCGAAGCAGATCGCGGGCGCATCGGGATGATGCGCCGCCGCTTCCCGCACCAGGCCGTGGATCGTCGCGTCGTCGAGCGCCCGCTCGGGGCCGCGCGCGCACTCGATCAAGCTGGTCTCCTCCCCGGTATCCAGCATGGCAAGCCGCCGGAGAGGAGTTTCGGGGGCCGCGACGATGCTTTCGAGGAGCGTCGTCCAGTGGCCGGTCAGTCTGCGGATCGTCTCGGCGTCGAACCGATCGGCGGCATAGGTCAGCCGGCCGGCCATGCTGCCGTCGACCTGCTGATCGAGCTCGACATACAGGTCCATCTTGGCGGCGCCGGACGAAACCTCCTGCTGGGAAATGCTCCAGTCTCCCGGCAGCGGCGGCTTCGGCTCGATCGAGAACAGCGTCCGGAACAACGGGTGCCCGCCGCCGGCATTGTCGAGCCGCAGGCTGCGCACGATACGCTCGAACGGGACATCGCTATTCTCGATCGCGCCGACGACGACGTCGCGGACCTGATCGAGGAAGGCCGTGAACGGCATGTCGGGCGCGGGCCGGCTGCGCAGCGGCACCAGGTTGAGGCAATAGCCGGCCATGCGCGCGAGCTCGGGCCGGCGCCGCGTATCGGCGATGCCGCCGATGATCATGTCCTCCTGCCCGCTATAGCGATGCAGGAGCGCGTTGAACGCCGCCAGCAGCGTCATGTAGAGCGTCGCGCCGCGCCTCCGGCCCAGCGCCGTCAGCCGCTCGACCAACCCCGCTTCGAGCCGGAACGCCGCCAGCGACCCGCGCGCGCCGCCGACTGGCCGGGCCGCCCGCGCGCCGGGCAGGTCGAGCATCGGCGGAAGCTCCGCCAGCGTGCTGCGCCAATAAGCGAGCTGCTCGTCGAATTCGCCGTCGCGGGCATTCTGCCGCTGCCAGATCGCATAATCGCCATATTGCACCGGCGGGGTGCCAAGCGCCGGCTCGCGCCCCGCGGCATAGGCCTCGTAGAGCGCGATCAATTCAGGCATCAGCACATGATACATCGACGCGCCGTCGAAGATGATGTGATGCAGCGTGATGTAGAGGCGGTGGTCGTCGTCGGCGATGCGCACCAGCCGACCGCGGAACAGCGGCGCCTTGTCGAGCGCAAACGGGCGGCGCGCATCGGCTTCGGCCATCGCGCGCGCCTCCGCCTCACGATCCGCGGAAGCGAGGTCGCTGAGATCGGTCAGCGGGAAATCGGCGTGCACCCGATCGTGGACGACTTGAACGGGATCGTCGTCGAGCCGCGCGAAGGAGGTCCGCAACGCCTCGTGCCGCCGCAACAGCTCGTCGAAGGCGTTCAGAAATGCCCGATGATCGAATCGGCCGCGATAGCGGATCGTGATCGGCTCGTTGTAGATCGGCTCGTCGGCGGCCGCCCCGGCATGCAGCCAGACATGCCGCTGCTCGACGCTCATCGGCGGCGCAATGCCGGCGGCGCGCGGCCCGATCGCCGATACAACCTTGTTCTCGCCGGCGCCCAGGCGCCGGATCAGCTCCTGCCGCGTCGCATCTTCAATGGTGGCCTGCATGCGCCAACTCCGTCGAAAGTGTCGGGATGATCCACAGGGCGCGCAGCCCTCGGAGGCTCAGATTGTCGCGCCACTCGCGCGGCCGATCGGCAAAGCGCAGCGCACGCACGCGCGTGAACAGCGCGTCATAGGCGATCCCGCACGCCAGACGCGCCAGGGTCGCGCCGAAGCAGAAATGCGGCCCCCAGGCGAAGGCGAGATGGCGGTTGGGCGATCGGCCGACATCGAAGCGGTCGGGATCGGCGAAGACGGCCGGATCGCGATTGGCCGCGCCGGTCATCGCCATGATCGCATCGCCCCGGCGGATCCGATGGCCTTGCAGCTCCAGATCGTAGGGGGCGATGCGACCCGAGAACTGGCTGGGACTTTCGTACCGCAGCAGTTCTTCGATGCCCGACGCCATCGCTTGGGGGGAGCGCTTCATCGCGCCGATGGCGCCGGGACTCGCGATCAGCGTCGCCAGGCCGGTGTTGATGAGATGGGTGGTGCTGCCGAGCCCGCCGACCAGGCTAATGAGGACGTTGGCCATGATCTGCCGATCGTCGAGGCGCGTCGCGCCCTCTGCCGCGAGCAGGGTTCCGATCATCCCGTCGCGCGGATGCCGGCGCTGCTCGGCGAAGGCGCGCGCGAGATACGCACTGATCTCCTCCAGCGCCTCGGCGATCACGCGCGCTTCATCGACGCTCTGGTGAAAATTGCCGATCAGGTCGGCGAACTTGTCCGACCAGCGCTTGAGCTGCGGCCAGTCCTCGATCGGCAGGCCGATGAGATCGGTGGTGATCATTGCCGGCAGCGGCTCGGCAAAGCGTTCGAGGACGTTCCACTCGCCTTCGTCGGGCATCGTCGCGAGCAGGTCGGCGCACAGATCGGCCATGCGCGCACGCAATTGCTGCACGCGGCGCGGGGTGAAGGTGGCGAGGCAGGCCGCGCGCACCTTGAGGTGCGCGGGCGGATCCATGAACATCATCATCCGCGACATCACCTCGGCCGCCGGCGCGAGCATCGGCAGGCCCATGTCGCGGAATGTCGCCGCGCTCGGCGTGCGCGCCGAGAGGCCTTCCTGGAAGACCCGGACGACATCGGCATAGCCGGTCGCCAGCCAGGTATGCAGATAAGGGTCCCAGACGACGCCGCCGGCCTCGGCTATCTCGCGATAGAAGGGGAACGGATCGTCGCGAGTCGCCGGGTCGAGCAGCCGCGCGAGGCTGAGCGAACGCTCCCTGACCGCGGTGAGCGCAGTCATTTCGCGCTGCCGGCGAGCACCGCGACGAGCTGCTCGGGCGACATCGCCGCGACCTGCTCGGCGATCCTCGCCTCGATCACCGCGGCGAAGCCTTCGATCGTCGGCGCGTTGAAAAGGTCGCGCAACGTCAGCTCGACGGCGAACGCGTCGCGCGATTGGATGACCACCTGGGTGGCGAGGATCGAATGGCCGCCGAGCAGGAAGAAATCGTCGTCGACCGCGATTTCGCCCACCGACAGCACGCCTTCCACGATCGTCGCCAGGCGGCGCTCGGTCAGGCTCTTCGGCGCCCGCCGGGGCTTGCCGTCACCGTCCTCGACCATGACGGGCATCGGCAAGGCGGCATAATCGACCTTGGCGTTGCGCGTCAGCGGCATGCGATCGAGCATCACGAACGCACCCGGAAGATAGGTGCGCGGCAGGATGCGCGCCAGGAAAGCGCGCAATTCGGCGGCGCTCGGCGCGACCGGCGACGCCGGCAGAACATAGGCCGCGAGATAACGGTCATGTCCCGGGTCCTCGCGCGCAACGACGACCGCCGAGCCGACCGCAGGGTGGCGCTGCAGGGCGAGCGCGACCTCGTCGAGCTCGATCCGGACGCCGCGTATCTTCGTCTGCGAATCGATCCGGCCACAAAAGGCGAGCTCGCCTGACGGGAGCCAGCGACCGCGATCGCCGGTGCGATACATCCGCGCTGCCGGATCCTCGACGAACGGATCGGCCCTGAAACGTGCCGCGGTCAATTCGGGCTTGCCGCGATAACCGCGCCCGACGCCCTTGCCGCCGACCCAGATTTCGCCTTCGTCGCCGCGGGCGACAGGCTGGCAGGCCTCGTCGAGGATGTGGATGATCGCCCCCGATATCGGGCGCCCGATGCTCGGCAGCCGGCCGTCGTCGTCGGATTGCCCGCGCTTGGGCACCACGCCATAGGTGGCGACGATGGTGCATTCCGACGGGCCGTAATTGTTGACCAGCTCGAACGGCAGGTCGCGGCGCGGAAACGCGCGAAGCACGTCGCCGCCGGTCAGCATCAGCCGCACCGAGCTATCGTCCGGCCACGCCATCTTGAGCATCAGCTCGGTCATCGTCATCGGGATCGTGGCGATCGTCACCTGCTCGTCGAGCAGCCATTGGCGCATCAGCTCGGGCGAGGTGCGAACGCTCTCGTCGACCAGCGTGATCGTCGCGCCGGCGGCGAGAAACGGCCAGATCTCCGAAATCGCGACGTCGAAGGTCAGCCCGATCGCGTGGCTGGCGACATCCGCCTCGGTGACGTCGAACGCCTCGTTGGTCCACAGGACGAAATTGAGCAGGTTGGCGTGGGTGATTTCGACGCCGTTGGGCGTGCCGGTCGAGCCCGACGTATAGACGATATAGGCAAGATCGTCGCCGGACGGCCGGGGCAGGCGATCGGGCAGCGACGGATCGGCACGGCCATCCCATCCCATAGTGTCGGTGAGGACCAGGACTCCGGCGAAATCGTCGGCGAGATCGGCCGTGGTCACCACCGCAGCGGCCCCGCTATCGGCGACCAGCGCCTGCCGGCGGGCGGGCGGATCGGCCGGATCGAGCGTCAGGAACGCGCAACCGGCATTGAGCACGGCGAGCAGCGTGACGACCTGCTCGATCGAGCGGTCCAGGCACACGCCGACCACCGATCCGGCACCGATGCCATGTCGCGACAAGCCGCGGGCCATGCCGCGTGCGCGCGTATCGAGCTGCCCATAATCAAGGGTTCGCGCCCCCTGCCGCAGCGCGATGGAGGCGGGTCGCAGCGCCGCCACCGCCGCAACGATCTCATGGATCGTCGGACGCTCCGCCGCCCGCTCCCGAACCGGCGGCAAGGCTGCAATCCTGTTCTGGTGGTCACTCATGCTCCCCTGCCGCTCCTGCTCGCGATTTCGGGAGGTGGCCGGCATCGTCGCGCACCGCCAAAGGCCCGCGGGACGGCGACGTCACCCCGTTGTCACATTTCTCTGCAGCGTGGCTTCGAATATCCCAAATGGAGTATCCGCTCTCGCTTGATCTCGCACCACGCAACCAGATTCGTAGCACACCAAAAACAAGCGTGAAGCCGTCATATCTACTTATCCATCGTCATTTATACTGAGACTCAATTGCTCAATTCGGCCGGCTCACCTCGTTGCCACGAGCGATCATCCGCCGTTTATTCGCCCAATGTCACTATACGTAGATTCACTAATTCTATTCACTGGACAGATGGGATAATCGACCTGCATTGCGGCATGAATTCAACGATGTCGCGTGTGGGTCGCTCACGAACGATTGCCGCCTGAGGTCAATCTCAACAAAAGTGGAGCGAACCATGTCCGAGACAGGTCAGATCAAGGCGTTGACCCCGCGTGAGAGAACGGTGCTCGAATTGATCGTGGACGGGCTTCCCGCCCGCGAGATCGCCATGCGCCTGGGCATCGCGCCCCGAACGGTCGAATGCCACGTCGATCAGTTGCGGCTCAAGACGGGAAGCCGCAATCGCACGCACATGGCGGCGATCGCCGTACATGCCGGGCTGGTCGCGCCACCGATGATCTGACCGGTCTGCCGCGCCGCATCGGGTGACGGCTGACGTCACTCATTCCGCTGCGCTCTTTCCGATAGCTCGAAGGGGGTCCGTGTGCGCATCGCGCAGTTCCACGGATTGCGAAGGGACGGCCCTGCGCGATCGCGCCACGTCGACGCAATTGTTCGGAGAAGTTGGATGGGCAATATCAATCGATATGCTGGCGGCTTCGTCGGACCGCGCCTGGCACGGTTGCTAATCGATCAGCGGGCGACCGAGGTCACCGTCTCCGCGCCCGGCTGGCGGCGGCCCAACGATCCTTCGCAATTCCCGCTATTGGTCGAAATCGACGATGCGACCCAAGCGGTCGAGGGTCGGCGCGTGCGCTATCTGACGCAAGCCGATGCCGGCTTACTCGATGGCGCGAAGGTGGGTAGCCATGCGCAGCTGCAGGTCATGGGGCTCGCCGATCGCGAGATCGTCGCCAAATTGACGCCCCGCGAGCGCGAGGTGCTGATGCAGCTCGCCAAGGGCGCGAGCAACGGCGCCATTGCCCGCACGCTCGGCATTTCGGTCGGCACCGTCAGGGTGCACGTCAAATCGGTGCTGCGAAAGCTGGCGCTCGAAAACCGGACCCAGGCGGCAGTCTGGGCGACGGTGGCCGCACAGGATCAGTTGTAGCGGCACATCGCGAAACCGGGCCGCCCGTCGCCCGTCCCAACTCGCGCCAAAAGGGCGAGATCGATACGTTGCCAAAAAGGAGGAGACCATGCAATTTACCCGTACACGCAGCGACCTGACCATCCGCGAACATCAGGTTCTCGCTTTCCTGGTGGACGGCATGTCGGCGAAGGAAATCGCCATCGCCCTGGGGATCGCGCCGCGAACCGTGGAATGCCACATCGATCATTTGCGCGGCAAGATGCATTGCCGCAACCGAGCGCAACTGATCGCCCTGGCGGTGGGCGCAGGCATCGTAATGCCGGCGGCAGTCGCGTGACTTGACGGGCAAAGGGCGCCGCGGAAACGATCGTCAGCCTCGTCCGACAAGATCGAATCCGCTTGTTCGAAATGCGATCACGACGCCGCGCCGCGCATATATTGCGGCGCGCGTTCCGACGGCATCGCACGAGATTGCCGGCTCGTCGGGCAGCACCCAATCTGCTTCACCGTCCATCATGCATATGGTATATGCTTCAGGTTACCTCGTAAGCCGGATTTGTTTGCCGAGCACTGACTTGGCGGGGTCGCCAGTAAGACCGAAGCGTAAGGGGAGAATCGCGGGAAGGATCAGTTTCTCGCCCCTCGGGGGCGTGACGATCCGAGGTCTGAATGATGCGCCTGTTCGTTCTGCGGGAAAACATCAAACGCTATCGGAACCTGCTCGAGCGCGAGCAAGCCGACGATACCCGCAAGACGCTCTTGAACTTGCTGGCGGAGTCCGAGGCGGAGCTGGCCAATCTCGAGGAAGCCTTCACCCATCGGTTCAGCCGGAACGACAATGTGGTGAAGACGGTCGCCGAAATGACGCTCGATGATGCGCTGAAGGTGCAGCACGCCCAGTTTGGCAGCCTGCACTTTCACGATGCGGTGGCGGGCGCCCTCGTCATCATGACACAACGCAACCTGCCGCTCGCTTTCCTGGACCGCTTCAGCTCGGTTTCCGCCGAGGACGGCTCGTCTTATGGGCGCTGTCTCGCGACGGGCAACGGCGTGCGCATCGAAGACGTGATGGAAGACCCGTTGTTCGAGCCGCATCGCGACATCGCCCGATCCACCGGCTTTCGCGCCATGCAATCGACGCCGCTGCGTGACGGAAGGGGCAATCTGCTCGTCGTGCTGACCACATTGTTCGCCGCAGTGCATCGCTTCACCGCCGGCGAGCGCGCGGCGATGGACCGCGGTGCGGGGCGGCTTGCGCCGACCTTCGATCGGCTCTTGTGCAATGCCCGCGCGGCTCTTCCCTAATTGGCACACCCCGCCCTCCCGGGCCCCCGCGCTAAGTATAGCTGCGTATGGCGAGCAAGGCCGTCGGGGCGCGAGATAGCGGCATGATCAGCAAGGCCCAGATTCGTCATGTCGTCGTGCTCGGGCACCCGGCGGCGGGCAGTTTCAACCATCAGATTGCCGAGACCTATTGCCAGGCGGTCCGCGCGTGCGGGCAGGTCGCGCTGTTGCGCGATCTCTACGCCAGCGGCTTCGATCCCCTGCTGAAAGCCGACGAACGCCTCGGTCGCGGGACCGGCGCCTTCGCTGCCGACGTCGCCGACGAGCTCGACGCGCTCGCCGACGCGCGGGCGCTCGTCCTCATCTATCCGATCTGGTTCGGATCACCGCCGGCGATCATCAAAGGCTATGTCGATCGTGTGCTGAGCGCCGGGTTCGGCCCGCACGAGGCGAAAGCGGAGACCGTGCATCCGCTGCTCTCCGGCGCGCGGCTGATGACATTTTCCTCGTCGGCGGCGACGATGCCCTGGCTGGGCGATCGCAGCGAGTGGATCTCGCTGCGGCAGTCGTTCGACGATTATCTTACCGAGATATTCGCGATGCCCGAGGCACGGCGGCGCCATTTCGAGATGGTGGTCGACGGTCTCGATCAGCATTTGATGCGCGAGAAGCTCGAGGAGGTGCGGCGAGACGCGATCGCGCTCGCCGAGACGCTCGACCAGGAACGCGCGCAACGCGCGCTGCACCCCGCCGCATGGCCGGACCCCCGTCGGCCTAAGGGATTTCCCTGATGGGCCAACCGGAGCGACCTGCCGAAAATGGGACAATCCCGGAGAACGTGGCTCTTGCCTCCCCCTTCGACGCCCTGTCTTTCGATCGCCGGCTGTGCGACTGTCGCCGGATGCGCCATGCACTCGCTCGTAGATGAACCGGCATGACCGCAGCGTACGGACGCCTGCTCGAGCAACATCGCGTGTTCGCGGAGATCGCGATCGACCGCGCGCTGATCATGGCGGGGGATGACGGCCGGATCACGAGCTGGAATCGAGGCGCCGAGCTGCTCACCGGCTGGCCGTCCGAGGTCATGATCGGGGCGACGGTCGATCGGCTGTACATGCCCCACGAACAAGCCCAGAGGATGCCTGACAGGGACCGCCGGCTGGCAACCCAGACGCGGCATTATCGCAAGGAGGCGTGGGTTTGCCGCCGCGACGGCAGCGAATTCCTCGCCGCGATCAACGTGGCTGCGCTGATCGACGAAACCGGGCGCTCGCACGGGTTCGGCTATCGCGTCGAGGACATCACCGATCGCAAGGCGGCCGAGACCGAGCTGAAACGCTCCGCGCAGCATCTGCAATCGATCCTCGCCACCGTGCCCGACGCGATGGTGGTGATCGACGAGCGCGGCACCATTCTATCCTTCAGCACCGCTGCCGAACGCTTGTTCGGCTACACCTCTGCGCAGGTGGCGGGGCGCAACGTCAAGATGTTGATGCCGCGCAAGGACGCCGATCTGCACGATGGCTATCTCGAGCGCTATCTCACGACCGGCGAGCGGCGGGTCATCGGCATCGGCCGTATCGTGGTCGGGCGCAAGGCCGATGGCAGCGAGTTCCCGATGGAGCTCGCCGTGGGCGAAGCTGTCGCCGATGACCATCGCATCTTCACCGGCTTCATCCGCGATCTGTCCGATCAGCAGCGCGCCGAGCTCGAGGTGCGCGAGCTCCAGTCCGAACTGATCCAGGTTTCGCGGCTGAGCGCGATGGGCACGATGGCCTCGACCCTGGCGCACGAGATCAACCAGCCGCTCACCGCGATCACCAATTATCTGGAGGCGGTGCGCGACCTGATCGGTGAATCGACCGAACAGATCGATCCGCTGATCCGCGGAGCGATCGACGAATCCGCAAAGGAAGCGTTGCGTGCCGGGGCGATCGTGCGGCAGCTGCGCGAATTCGTCGCGCGGCGCGAGGTCGACAAGCGGCGCGAGCGTCTGTCGGAACTGATCGAGGAAGCGGCGCGACTGGCGCTGGTCGGCGCCAAGGAAAGCAACATCCGCACGCTCTTCGAACTCGATCCCGCCGCCGATCTGGTGGTGGTCGACCGCATCCAGATCCAGCAAGTGCTGGTCAATCTGCTGCGCAACGCCGTCCACGCGCTCGCCAGCGCGCCGCGGCGCGACATACGCATCATCACCGCACCGGGCCCCGCCGGCATGATCCGCACCACGGTCAGCGACAGCGGCCCCGGGCTCGCGCCGGAGGTGGTCGATCACTTGTTTCAGGCATTCACCACGACCAAGCAGGACGGCATGGGCCTTGGCCTGTCGATCTGCCGCACGATCGTCGAAGCGCATGGCGGCCGCATCTGGCATCAGCCAACTGTCGGCGGCGGCGCCACCTTCTGCTTCACGCTGATCGCCGGCAAAAAGCTGCCATGAAAGGCAGGATAAAAATCTATCTCGTCGACGACGACGATGCCGTGCGTCGGTCGACCGGCTTCATGCTCAGGACGGCGGGCTTCGCCGTCCGCCCCTTCGCATCGGGAATCGAGCTGCTCAAGGAGGTCAAGCATCTCGATCCCGGCTGCATCCTGCTCGACATCCGCATGCCCGACATGGACGGTCTCGAGGTGCAGCACGCGCTCAACGATCGCGGCGTGACGATGCCG
This sequence comes from Sphingomonas sp., assembly GCA_051954515.1. Classification (GTDB taxonomy): domain Bacteria; phylum Pseudomonadota; class Alphaproteobacteria; order Sphingomonadales; family Sphingomonadaceae; genus Sphingomonas. The sequence continues at coordinate 126,474 of JBQCHQ010000012.1, forward strand.
GTCATCGTGCTCACCGGTCATGGCGACGTTGCCACGGCGGTCACGGCGATGAAGAACGGCGCCGCCGATTTTCTCGAAAAGCCGTTCGAAAAGACGAACCTGCTCGACGCGATCGGCCGCGCCGCCGATGCGATCGACCACCGCGGAGCAGTGTCGGCTTTCGAACGCGAGGCCAGGTTGCGCATCGCGGCGCTCAGCCCGCGTGAGCGCGACGTGCTGCGGGAGCTGGCGCGCGGGCATCCCAACAAGGCGATCGCCCACGACCTCGGCATCTCGCCGCGCACCGTGGAGGTGCATCGCGCCAACGTGATGAGCAAGCTCGATGTGCGCAGCCTTTCCGAAGCACTGCGGATCGCCTTCGCAGCGCATATCGGCGAGGAAGAAATGAGCTAGGGTCCGTAGGAAGCGCGACAGGCGGAACCGCCTTGCCAGGCGACTGATTTCGCGTGCGCTGCATCCCGCCGCGGCGAGCGGACTTGACATCGCCGGCAAAATGGTGAGATTTTGATGACACCGGTTATACAAAAGCCGAATCCCGCCGCGCAGGCGAGACTATGAGGCGCACGGATAAGCGTCGAATTCGAGAGGAACTGAAGGGGCTACCTCATCATATGAGCACGCAGCTCTCACACGCGACAATCGGAGCCGGTGAGGACACCGGTGTCAGCCGGCTTGCATCGGCTAAATTGGGGAGGATCACGATGACCATTGGGCATTTCTGTGGCGGATCGAAACATTTGGCGGGCTTGCTGGCCGCGGTATCGCTGAGCGCTATGACGGCCGGCGTTGCGCATGCGGCGACGCCTGCGACGGGCGACGATACCGCCGCTGCCCCGGCGGCCACGATCACCGCACAGCAGGACGCAGCCGCCGCGGCCCCGCAGGCAAACGACACCGCGGCCGAGCAGCAGCAGGCCCAGGACATCGTCGTCACCGGATTCCGCCAGTCGCTCAACAAGGCGCTTTCGATCAAGCGCGACACGGTATCGTCGGTCGACGCGATCGTCGCCGAGGACATCGCCAAATTCCCCGATCAGAACCTGGCCGATTCGCTGCAGCGCATTCCCGGCATCTCGATCGAGCGTGACGGCGGCGAAGGCCGCGCGATCACCGTGCGCGGCCTCGGCCAGCAATTCACCCAGGTCCGCCTCAACGGGCTGGAGACGGTGGCGACCTCAGTGGTCGGCGAAGGCCATAACAGCACGCGCGGCTTCGATTTCAACGTCTTCGCTTCCGAGCTGTTCACCTCGCTCGTCGTGCACAAGACCGCCGAGGCGGGGCTCGACGAAGGCTCGCTCGGTGCGGTCGTCGATCTCAACACCGGCAATCCGCTGGCGGGCAAATATGGGCTGACCGCAGTCGCCTCGGCACAAGGCTCGTACAATACGCTGAGCAAGGATGTCGGCCCGCGCCTCACCGGCCTGCTCGCGTGGAAATCGCCGAGCGGCCGGTTCGGCGCTTCGGTGTCGGCGGCCTATTCGGACACCGACACGCTCGAGCTCGGCAACAACACCGTCGGCTGGCAGCAATCGGCCTTCAATTCCGTCAACGGCACGGCGTGCTTCACCGCCAATCATTCGGGCGGCACCTATGTGCCGAGCGCCGATTGCGATGCGGTGGCGCTCGCCTTCCATCCGCGCATCCCGCGCTACATGAGCGTCGACCATAGCCGCAAGCGGCTCGGCCTGACCGGCGCGGTCCAGTGGCAGCCGACCGACCGGACCGAAATCGAGATCGACGGGCTCTATTCGGATTACAAGGAAATCCGGGACCAGATCCCGGGCGAGGTGCTGTTCCGCGGCAATGAGCGCGGCATGGACATCAGCGACTACACGATCGACGACAACAACAACCTGATCTCGGCGACGGTCAACAACGCCTATGTCCGCACCGAACATTATTATCGCAAGTCGGAGACCGAATTCTATCAGGTCGACGGCCATTGGCGGCAGAAGCTGTCGGATTCGTTCCAGTTCACTGTGCTCGGCGGCATTTCGCGATCGGACGCGAAAATCCCGGTCGAGACGACGATCATGTACGACGATCGCGACGCCACCTACAGCTACGATTATTCGAACATGTGGAACCCGAAGCTGGTCTTCGGCGACGACGTGACGAATCCGGGCACGTTCCAGCTCGCCGAGCTGCGCGACCGCCCGTCGGACGTGCTCAACAAGTTCAAGACCGCGCAGTTGCGCACCGAATGGGATGCCGCCGAGGGCTTCAAGGTCGAGGCCGGCGCGGTCTATCGCCAGTTCGATTTCAGCACGGTGGGTTATCGCCGCGACACGTTGGTCTGTCCAAACAAGTCCGGCGGCCCCGATGCGGTGCTCGGCACGATCACCTGCTCGCCCTCGACCGCGACCGGCCCCAACGCCGTCTATGGCTTCCCCGTCACGTCGGACATTTCCGACCTGTTCCACTTCGGCAATGCGGGCCAGCCGTCGGGCAACAGCAACGACTGGCTGATCGCGAACATCAACAAGGCGGCGGCGTTCACGCACCTCTATGACCGCACGCCGGTGCTCGATCAGGGCGCCACCAATTCGGTGACCGAGAAGGACAGCGGCGGCTATCTGCAGTTCGACGTCAAGGGATCGCTGTTCGGCCTCGATTACGCGGCCAATGCCGGCACCCGTTTCGTCCACACCGCGCAATCGTCGAGCGGCTATAACAGCGGCACCTGGGTGACCGTGCATCGCAGCTATGACGATTGGCTGCCGGCGTTCAACATCGCCTTCTACCCGACCCAGAAGCTGATCATCCGCGGCGCCATCGCCAAGGTCATCACTCGCCCCACGCTCAGCACGCTGACCCCGGGCGGATCGGTCGACTCCTTCAATTACGGCGTCAGCTTCGGCAACCCGTATCTCGATCCCTATCGCGCGACCAATTTCGACGTGTCGGCCGAATGGTATTTCGCGCCGCAATCCTTGTTCTCGGTCGCCCTGTTCCAGAAGAACGTCGCGAGCTTCCCGGTTTCGGAAACGCGGATCGGCACCTACGCGTCGACCGGCCTGCCGCTGTCGCTGCTCGCGCCAGGCTCGCCGACCGCGCAAAATCCCGAAGGCCGGTCGTGGACGATCAAGTCGACCGCCAATGGCGCCGGCGCCGATCTGAAGGGCATCGAGGTTCAGTTGCAGGGGCCGTTCCGCTTCCTGCCCGGCTTCCTCTCGCATTTCGGCGGCATCGCCAACGCGACCTTCATCAGCTCCGATGCCGATTATAGGGTCACCCCGCCCGCGACGGTGGCGAACGGCAAGCTGGGCGACTCGATCGTGGTCAATCAGACCTTCTTTGGCCTCTCGAAGCGGACCTACAACGCCACCCTCTATTACGAGGATGCGAAGTTCAGCGCCCGCGCCTCGCTCGCCTATCGCTCGGGCTATGTCACGGGCGGCGGCAGCAACGGCAACGTCTTCGCCGGCAACAAGTCGACGCTCAACCTCGATGCATCGGTCCGCTACCATCTGACCGATCATATCGAGCTGTCGCTCGACGGCATCAACCTGACCGACGAATATCAGGGCGCGTACGACGATTTCGACGCCGTGCGTAACGATTCCTACAATCATTACGGCCGCACCATCCAGGCCGGTGTCCGCTTCAGTCTGTGAGCGGACAGACGTTCCTCCCCAGCCGTCACCGACGGTTCTTTGGTCAGCCCCTCCTCGCGGGGCTGACCATTTTTTTTGACTGCGCGAGAGGGTTGTCGTGCCGGGCGGGATGAACCGGCGCGAGAGCATCGGCCTGGCGCTCGGCGGCACCGCGGCCTTGCTCGCTACGCCTGCCGCCGGCGCTGCTCCGGCCGAGGCGCGCGATGATGCGCCCAAATGGCGCCGTGGCCACGACAATCAGCGGATCGCCGATCTCGGCGACGGGCGGTTCCTCAATCCGGTGTTTCCGGGCGATCATCCCGATCCCGCGATCCTGCGCGACGGCGACGATTATTACGCCACCTTCTCCAGCTTCGATTCCTATCCGGGGCTGACGATCTGGCATTCGCGCGACCTGGTGAACTGGCGGCCGCGAAAGGCGGCGCTGACGCGCAACATCGGCTCGGTCTGGGCGGTCTCGCTGGCCAAGCACGGCGGACGCTATTTCCTCTACATTCCGGTCAAGGCGGAGCCGAACAGCATCTTCGTCATCTGGGCCGACCATATCGACGGCCCGTGGAGCGATCCGATCGACCTTGGGCTCCACGATCATATCGATCCCGATCATGCGGTGGGAGAAGACGGCTCGCGCTGGCTGTTTCTGTCAGGCGGCGATCGCGTCCGGCTCGCCGATGACGGCCTGTCGGTGGTCGGCAAGCCCGAGCACGTTTACGACCCCTGGCACTACCCGCCCGAGTGGGACGTCGAGAGCTTCTCGCCCGAGGGCCCCAAGGTGCTGCGCCATGGCGGCTGGTTCTACCTGATCAGCGCTGTGGGCGGGACGGCAGGGCCGCCCACCGGGCATATGGTGATCGCCGCGCGCTCGCGCTCGATTCACGGGCCGTGGGAGAATTGCCCGCACAACCCGCTGGTGCGCACTACCTCCGAAGCCGAGAAATGGTGGTCGCGCGGACACGCTTCGCTGGTCGAGGCGCCCGACGGCGACTGGTGGGCGCTCTATCACGGCTATGAGAACGGCTTCTGGACGCTGGGGCGTCAGGCGCTGCTCGACCCGGTGACATGGACCGCGGACGGCTGGCCGCGGATGATGGGAGGCGACCTGTCGCAGCCGATCGCCAAGCCGCGCAGTGGGACCGCGGTGTCGCCGGGCATCGCGCTCTCCGACGATTTCCGCACGCTGCAGCTCGGCAGCAAATGGAACTTCTTCCGCCCCGGCCCCACCGAACGCGATCGGGCGCGTGTGCAGGACGGCGCGCTGGTGCTCGATGCGGCGGGCACCTCGCCGGCGGACTCCTCGCCATTGCTCATCACCGCGGGCGACCTCGCCTATCAGTTCGACTGCGACATCGAGATCGCGCCGGGCGGCACCGCCGGGCTGGTGCTGTTCTACGACGGCCAGCTTTATTGCGGGCTCGGCTTCGACGCGAAGCGCTTCGTCACGCACCAATATGGCCGCGAGCGGGGGCGCCCGGCCAATCCGCACGGCCGGCGCATGCGCATCCGCATCGCCAACAAGCGGCATACCGTCGCCATCCACACCAGCGGCGACGGCGGCAAGACATGGCAACGGTTCGACAGGGGGATGGAAGTGTCAGGCTATCATCACAATGTGCGCGGCGGGTTCCTCATGCTGAGGCCCGGCCTCTATTCGGCGGGCACGGGGGCCGCACGGTTCCGCGATTTCCGCTTCGAGGCGCTGTGAGATGAGGACGCTCGCCTTCCTCCCCGCCGCCGCGATCCTCGCCGCTGTCGCCGCCCCTGTCCCGGCGCAGATCGGCGCGACGACGCCGCCGGTCACCCGCGCGCCGCTGATCGATGCGCTCAACGAGATCGCCGCCAAGGATGAAGCAGCGCGCCGCGAGACGGTGGCCGCGATCCGCACCCCCGCCGATATCGCTGCGCGGCAGAAGCACGTCCGCGAGACGATCCTGCGCCTGCTCGGCAACCTGCCGGCGGACAATCCGCCGCTCGCCGCGCGCGTCACCCACACGATCCATCAGGACGGGTTCGACGTCCAAACGGTGATCTACGACAGCGAGCCCGGCCAGCACGTCACCGCCAACCTGTTCCTGCCCACCGGCGGTGGAAAGCATCCCGCGGTCATCATCTCGCCGGGCCACGGCCCCAACGGCAAGGCGGGCGATTACGCCTTCGCGGCGAACTTCGCGCGTAACGGCTTCGTCGCGCTCGCCTGGGACATTGTCGATCAGGGCGAGCGGCGCGAATATTTCGATCCCGTCATCGGCGCCTCACGCGCCGAGCGGCCGACCGGCGCTCACAGCGTCGCCGCGTTCCAGTCGCTGGTGACGGGGCTACCGATCGCCAGCCGCTTCCTGCGCGACGAAATGCGCGGCGTCGATTTCCTCGCCAGCCGGCCCGAGGTCGATGCGCAGCGGATCGGCGCGTTCGGCTGCTCGGGCGGCGGCACCGCGACCGCCTATCTCGGCGCAATGTACCCGCGGGTGAAGGCGGTCGCCACCGCCTGCTTCGTCACCGATTTCGATCATCTGCTCGGCTCGATCGGCCCACAGGACGGCGAGCAGAGCATCCCCGGCTTCATCGCCGCGGGGCTCGACATCGCCGACTGGGTCGAGCTCGCCGCCCCCAAGCCCTATGCGGTGATCTCGACCACCGAGGACATGTTCCCCTTCGCCGGCGCGACGGCGGCCGTGAACGAGGCGCGGCGCTTTTGGGACATCCAGGGCGCGGGCGATCGCTTCCACTGGTTCACCGGCCCCGGCTTGCACGGCGCCATCACGCCGATGGCGGACAAGATCATCGGCTTCTTCCGCGACGCGCTGAACGCCGACGCCCCTGCCCGCCCGTTCACGCCGCTACGCCCCGACGATCCGGCGCAGCTCAACGCAACGGAGACCGGGCTGCTCGCGACCTCGCAGTCGCCCGGCAAGACAATGGCGAGCCTCGCTGCCGAGCGCGCCGCCGCCGTTGCACCGAAGGCTCGTCCCGATGCCGCTACGATCACTGCGGCGATCCGGCGGCTCGCCGGCGTCTCGAAAGCCGTGCCGAGCGCGGCGCTGTCCGGTGACACGCTCACCATCGCCGCGCCGATCGGGCCGATCGCAGCCAAGCTGGTGCGGCCGGCGGCCGCGCCGAGCCGTGCGGTGCTGCTGATCGGCAGCGGCAGGCTCGCCGACATGCGCGCCAAGGCGCTTGCCGCTGAAGGCGCTACGGTGGTGGTGCTGACGCCGCGCGGGGCCGACGGGACCGAGGAGATCAAGGCGACGATCGTCGGCGACGAGAACCTGCTCGCACTACGCGCGATGCTGGTTGGCAAGACGCTCACCGGCCTCAGGATCGACGACGCGCTGGGCGCACTCGGCTGGCTCGAAGCCAATGTGAAGGCGCCGCTGTCGATCGAGGGCATCGGCGAGGCCGGACCAGTCGCGCTCCAGGCGGCTTTGCTCGATCGCAAGGTGACGTCGGTGCGCGCAATCGCCAGTCAGATCTCGATCCGCGCGGCGGTCGACCGCCTCATGCAGCGCGAGCTGCCGCCGATCGCGGTTCCCGGCATGCTCACCGCCTACGATCTGCCCGACGTGATCGCCGCGCTCGCCCCGCGCCGCGTCGAGCTGTTCGCGCCGATCGATCCGGTCGGCGTGCCGCTCGATCGTGCCGACTATCGCAAGCTGCTCGGCGGCCTCGCCGACGACCCACGCGTGCGCTTCTCGCCCTATCCGACCGAATGACCACAGGAGCCCCGCCATGCTGCGACCGATCCTCGCGCTGAGCGCCGCCCTCGCCCTGCCCGCCGCCGCACAGGCTGCCGATCCCGCGGCGCCGATCCACCCCTCGAAGATCATCCTGATCGGCGATTCGACCATGCAGCAGCACAGCGGCTGGGGCGGCAGCTTCTGCGCCGAGAAGGTGGTGTCGATCGCCGCCTGCCTCGACATGGGCCGCGGCGGGCGCAGCACCAAGAGCTATCGCGCCGAGGGCTCGTGGGCCGTCGCGCTCGATGAGATGCGGGTGAAGGGCTATGACGCGGTCTGGGTGCTGATCCAGTTCGGGCACAACGACCAGCCGGGCAAGCCGGGGCGCTCGACCGACCTCGCGACCGAATTCCCGGCGAACCTGCGCCGCTATGTCGAGGAAGCGCGCGCGGCGGGAGCGCGGCCGATCCTGGTGACGCCGCTGACCCGGCGGATGTTCACCGACGGCAAGGTCAGCGATACGCTCGATCCCTGGGCGGCGGCGACGCGCAAGGTCGCGGCCGAGATGAACGTGCCGCTGATCGACCTCAATGCGCGCAGCAAGCAGGTGGTTCAGGCGATGGGGCCGGCGCTGGCCGCGCACCTCGCGATGGCCGAGCCGCCGGCGAACATCGTCGAGGCGGCGCTCGACGGCACGACGATCGAGGCCGACAAGACTCCGCGCCACGCCCCACCCGCACGCGCGGCCGATGCGCCGCCGCCAGTCGCCGCGCCGCAGCCGGAGTTCGATTACACGCATCTCGGCCGCGCAGGCGCAGACCTGTTCGCCGGCCTCGTCGCCGACGAACTGGCGAAGCAGGTCCCCGAAATGCGCCCGCTGCTGGTCCCCTGAGTCCTCGGAGCAACAAAGGACTTCCCCTCCCTTCAAGGAGGAGAGTTAGACTCGAAAGCGATCAATTTGAATCGTCACCCCGGACTTGATCCGGGGGCCGACGGCGCGGCGGGTCGGGGCGATCACGCCGCGCCGGTCTCGATCTGGGCGACGTCGATCCGCTCGACCCTCGGCACGAGCAGCTGAATGATCGCCAGCGCGATCAGATAGACCACGCCCGCCACCGCGAAGATCAGCGTGTAGCTGTGCGTCGTATCGAGGATGTAGCCGGTGAACTTGGCCATCAACATGCCGCCGATCGCGCCCGCGGTGCCGCCGATCCCGATCACCGATCCGATCGCGGCGCGCGGGAACATGTCCGACGGCAGCGTGTAGAGGTTGGCCGACCAGGCTTGATGCGCGGCGGTGGCGAGCCCGATGATGCCGACCGCGAGCCACAGATTGTGGGTATATTGCGTGAAGAAGATCGGCAGCACGAGCAGCGCGCAGCCGAGCATGGTCAGCTTGCGCGCCTTGTTGGCCGAAAAGCCGTGGCGCATCAGGCGCGACGAGGAGAAGCCGCCGGCCACCGAGCCGAGGTCCGACAGAACGTAGATCGCCACCAAAGGCGGCCCGAAGCTGACCAGATCGAGATGATAGCGCTTCGACAGATAATCGGGCAGCCAGAACAGGAACAGCCACCAGATCGGATCGGTGAGGAACTTGCCGACCGCGAACGCCCAGGTCTGGCGATAGCCGAGCAGCCGCGTCCACGGAATCCTGTCGCCGGTGTCGGCGGGGTCGCTTTCGATCCAGGCGATCTCGGCCGCGGAGACGCCCGCTTTCTCGCGCGGGCGGCGATAGATGATGATCCACGCCGCCAGCCAGACGAAGCTGGCGAGGCCGGTGATGACGAACGCCGCGCGCCAGCCCATCGCCAGCGTGATGATCGGCACGATGATCGGGGTGATGATCGCGCCGATATTGGCGCCGGCGTTGAAAATGCCGGTGGCGAGCGCCCGCTCGCGCGCCGGGAACCATTCGGTCACCGCCTTGAGGCCGCCGGGGAAATTGCCCGATTCGCCGATGCCGAGCAGGAAGCGGACCATCGAGAATTGCGCCGCGTTGCGCGCCGCGCCGTGGAGCATGTGCGCGATCGTCCAGATCGTAAAGGCCAGCGCATAGCCCCAGCGCGCGCCGATCCGGTCGACCAGCCGGCCGAAGCCGAGATAGCCGATGGCATAAGCGAGCTGGAACCAGACGACGATGTTGGCATAGGTCGTTTCCGACCAGTGCATCTCGGCGGCCATGGTCGGCTTCAAGACGCCGATCATCTGGCGATCGACATAGTTGATCGCGGTTGCCGCAAACAGCAGCCCGCAGATCACCCAGCGATAGCGCCCCGCGCGCTCCGCCGCCCGCCCGATCACCGCGTCCGCTTCAGCCATCCTCGTCTCTCCGTTCGCGGCCGTCTGCGCGGCCTGCAGGTCAATTGTCGTCCTTTAAGCAGCTGCGATCGTGCAGGTCACCGCCATTCGGTCGTCGAATCGCGCCTCGATCGCATCGCCTGGCTTGACTGGATGAACGCCGGTGACGGCGCCGCTCGAAATCCACTGGCCGGGCTCGAGCGCAATGCCGCGTTCGGCGAGCGCGCCGAACAGGAAGCGCGCCGCGCCGATCGCGCCGTCGAGCATGTCCACCGCTTGACCGCGGCCCGCGACTTCGCCGTTGATGCGCAGCTCGACCGGCCAGGATTCGAAGCCGTCGTCGCGCCAATCGGCTATGGCCGCCCCGATCACCAGGCCGTTATTGTTGCCGAAATCGGAAACGGTGACCGGCGCGCCGTGGCTGTTGATCCCCGGAAAGGGCGAGCTCGCCACTTCGATTCCGACATGGACAGCATCGATCAGCGCCTTCGCCTCGTCGCGCGTGAAGCTGGTTTTTCCCGCCGGCGGCGGGCTGCCGATGCGCAACAGGAATTCGGCCTCGGCGGCACCGAATCCGTCAGAAAAGATCGTCATCTCAATGCCGTGGGCGGCGGGCGCGACGATGCGATCGGCGAAGATCGGCCCTACTAACCGCGCGGTTCCGTCGATCGGCGGGTTGATCCGGCCGACTTTCCAGCCGCCCACGCGCTGCGCCATCAGCGCGATCGCGGCATCCTGCACCGCATAGCCCTGATCGAGATCGGCGGGCAGCCTGCCGGGATAATCGGGCAAGGCTCGTCCGGCCCGCCGCGCGGCGACGAACGCCTCGGCAATGCGTCGTACCCCATTCTCGGAATAATCGTCCGATGCCAAGCCGGAACCCTCCCCTGCTATCGCTCTCAATCGTGAGGAGAAGGCGTATAGGAAACCGGTGTCAGGAACAAGAGCCAAAGCGATCGAAGAAGGATCAGGCGGGCAAATGGCCCGGCACATCCAGCAAACCCGCCAGGGCAATGCGGATCGAGTCCAGGGCGTCCTGGTCGGCAGCCAGCCATGGCGGGCACAGCCGCGAATCGGCGGTGAAGCCAGCGAGGATCGCGTCGGCGGTGCCACGCGAACCGATTGCGATGAGTGCCTCGCCGAGCGGATCGACGATCGCTTCCCCGGCACGCGCGCGCATGGCCGCAAAAGCCAGCCACGCCGCGACTGCGCCCAGCGCCCGCCGCGGCAATCGGCCCGCAGCGCGGTTGGCGGCGATCGTGTCGTAAAGGCGGTAGGGCAGCTTCTGCGATCCATCCCAGGCGATCTGCGCCAACGCGTGGACGATCATCGGATTGCGGAACCGCGCCAGCACCGCGGCGCGATAGGCGCCGAGGTCGAGGCCGACGACTGCGGGCAAGGTCGGCTCGATCTCCTCGACGATCATCGCCTCGACATAGGCCGCCAGATCGGCGTCGCGCATCGCTTCGGCGACGCTGGCATGACCGCGAAGCAGCCCGAGATAGGCGAGCGTCGAATGCGCGCCGTTGAGGATGCGCAGCTTGGCGCGCTCGAACCCCGCGACGTCGCGAGTCACCTCGACGCCGACCGAGGCAAGGTCCGGCCCGATCGGCCCAACATCCTCGATCACCCATTGCGCGAACGCCTCGCGCTGCACCGCGGCGCGGTCTTCCAGCCCGATTTCCTCGGCAAGCGCGGCAAGGAACTCGGGATCGGATGCCGGCGTGATCGAATCGACCATCGTCGCCGGCACGCGCAGCCGCGCCTCGATCCACTCGGCCAGCGCGGCATCGCGCGCCCGGGCGAAGGCGATCAGCGCGGTGCGCAGCTTGGCGCCGTTGCTCGCCATATTGTCGCACGGCATGACGACATAGGGATCGAGCCCGGCAGCGCGCCGCGCGGCAAGCCCGGCGACGATCCAGCCGATCGCGCTCACCGGCGCGCCCTCGCCCTTGAGGTCGGCGGTGATATCGGGATGCGCCAGATCGGGCGTCCCGTCGGGCGCGAGGCAATAGCCCTTCTCGGTAATGGTGGTCGTCACCAGCGCCGTTTCGGGCGCCGCGAGCAGGCGCAGCGTCTCCGCAGCGTCATCGGGACCGAGCAGATGCGTGTGGCAGCCGATGATGCGGTTCTTGGGCTCGGCATCGCGGATCGCCAGCGTGTAGAGCCCGTCCTGCGCGGCGAGATCGGCCACGGTGCGGCCGCTGCGCAGAGAGACGAGCGCGACGCCCCAACGCGGATCGCGCGTGATCAGCCGATCGATGAAGTCGGCCTGATGCGCGCGGTGAAAGGCGCCGGGGCCGAAATGGACGATCCCCGTCGCGCTCGGCCGCGCGGCGGGCTTGGCGGCATGGGCCGCGGCGAGCGTCGTCGCGTCGAGCCGGTTCACAGCGTCACGCCGCGCTTCCAGAGCGCGATCTCGCGCTCGCCATTGCGCTCGGCCGCGGTCGGCGTTCCCGATGCGGCGGCGGCGATCGCGTCGATCAGTGCCGCCTCGGCCGCATCGAAGCCCTCGTCGAGCACGCGGCCCGCATCGAAGTCGATCCAGCCCGGCTTGCGCGTCGCGAGCGCGTGGTTGGTCGCGATCTTCATCGTCGGCGCCGGAAAGCCGAGCGGCGTCCCCCGCCCCGTCGTGAACAGGATCAGCGTCGCGCCCGCCGCGGTGAGCGCGGTGCACGACACCGCGTCGTTGCCCGGCGCTTCGAGCAAGGTGAGGCCGGGCCGCCGCACGCGCTCGCCATATCGCCGCACGTCGGTGACCGTTGCACGGCCGCCCTTCTGCACCGCGCCCAGCGACTTCTCCTCGAGCGTGGTGATCCCGCCCGCGAGGTTCCCCGGCGAGGGATTTTCCGAAACCGGCTCGCCATGATCGAGGAAATAGCGCTTGAAATCGTTGACCAGCTCGACGGTCGCGTCGAACACCTGCTCGTCGGCGGCACGCTCCATCAGCATGTGCTCGGCGCCGAAGATTTCGGGGATTTCGGTGAGGATCGCCGCCCCGCCGGCGCCGGTCAGCCGGTCGGTGACTCGCCCGACCAGCGGGTTGGCGGTGAGCCCGGAAAAGCCATCCGATCCGCCGCATTTGACGCCCAGCACCAGCTCGCCGAACGGCACCGGCTCGCGCGCCGCCCCGCCGATTTCGGCGACGAGTTCGTCGACGCGTGCAACGCCTTCATCGACCTCATCCTCGCTCAATTGCGCGATCAACGTGCGCACCGCCGCGCGGCGCCCGGCAGGTATCTCGGCGAGCAGCGCATCGAGCTGGTTCGATTCGCATCCCAGGCCGACGATCAGCACGCCGCCGGCATTGGGATGGCTGGCGAGATCGGCGAGGATCGCGCGCGTCGCCGACAGGTCGTCGCCGAGCTGCGAACAGCCGAAGGGATGCGCGAAGGCGAGCACGCCGTCGACCGCACCGGCGTGCCGCTCGCCCGAGATCGCCGCGATGCGCTGCGCGGTGCGGCCGACACAGCCCACGGTGGGCAGCACCCAGATTTCGTTGCGAGTCGCCACCCGGCCGTCGCCGCGGCGATAGCCCTGGAAGGTGGGCAGACCGCTCGCGCGCGCCTCCCGCGCCGCCGGCAAGGGCCGATAGCGATAGTCGAGCGTGCCGGTGAGGTTGGTCGCCAGATTATGCGTATGGACATGCGCGCCCACCGCGATCGGCTGCGTCGCATGGCCGATCGCGACCCCATATTTGATGACGTCGGCGCCGGCGGCGAGCGCGGCGAGCGCAAGCTTGTGCCCGCGCGGGATGTCGCCGAGCGCGACGACCGTGCGATCGCCGACCGCGACAGGCTCGCCGGCAACGACGGGCTCGATCAGCGTCGCGACGCTGTCTCCGGGGGTGATCTGCAAGGCTCGCATCCGCGCTTAAGTAACCGGTGTCAGCGCTCTTGCCAAGCCAGCCATTCGCAGCGCGAAGGCAATGGCGCGGCGGACAATTTGCCGCTATGCCCTCCACCATGACGAAGACAGGTCAGCCGACGATCAACGACGTCGCGCGTGTCGCGGGGGTTTCCAAGAAGACGGTGAGCCGGGTCATCAACCGGTCTCCCTTGCTGTCCGACGACATGCGCAAGCGCGTCGAGGACGTGATCGCCGAGCTTGGCTACATCCCCAATCCGCAGGCGCGCGCGCTGGCGCTCCGCCGCAATTTCCTGATCGGCCTGGTCCACGACAATCCCAACGCGCAGACCGTGATGAATGTCCAGCAGGGCATGCTCGAGGCGCTGCACGGCACCGAGTTCGAGATGGTGGTGCGCCCGGTCGATCGCGGCTCGGCGACGATGCTCGAGGATCTGCGCCATTTCCTCGAGCGGCAGCGGCTGTTCGGGGTGCTCCTCATGCCGCCGATCAGCGAGAACGATCAGGTCGCCCGGACCTGCGACGAGATCGGCTGCCGCTACGTCCGCATGGGATCGGCGGATCTCGACAGCGAGGAGCGCACTGTCGCCTCGAACGACCGCGAGGCGGTGCGCGCCGCGACCGAATATCTGATCGAATGCGGGCATCGGCGGATCGGGCTCATTGCCGGGCCGCACGGCTTCCGCTCGGCGCGCGAACGCCGGCTGGGCTTCGAGGAAGCGTTGAAGGCGGCGCAGATCGCCTTTCCCCGCAGCCTGGTCGCCGACGGCAATTATACCTTCGAATCGGGCGTCGTCGCCGCCGAGCGCTTGCTCGACCTGATGCCGCGGCCGACGGCGATCTTCTCGTGCAATGACGAGATGGCCGCGGGCGTGATCCACGCGGCGCGCGCGCGCGGGCTCGATATCCCGCGCGATCTTTCGATCATCGGCTTCGACGACACGCCGATCGCCGCGCATGTCTGGCCGCCGCTCACCACGGTGCGCTGGCCGATCGCGTCGATGGCGCGCTCGGCGGCGCTCAAGCTGATCACCGGCGAGGACGAGCCGATCGCCGAACCCTCGATGTTCCGCTCGACGCTGATCCGGCGCGGCTCGGTGGCGAGGCCGGCTGAAAACTGACGGTTGAGTTTACCGCTGACACCGGTTACCAATACGACTTACCATTGCGAAGCGCGACGACACGCGCGAACAAGGAAGGATGCATGGCGCGGCCGCTGAACCTCGATCCCGACCGGTTGTTTCCTGCTGATCCGGCGACCCGGGCGATCGCGCGGACGCTCTATGCCGAGGTCGCGAACCTGCCGATCGTCAGCCCGCACGGCCATACCGACGCGCGCTGGTTCGCCGACAACGAGACATGGCAGGATGCGACCAGCCTGCTGCTCGCGCCCGATCATTACATCTACCGCATGCTCTACAGCCAGGGCATCGAGCTCGACGCGCTGGCCATTCCGCGCCGCGACGGCGTGCCGGCGACCGATCCGCGCGCGGCCTGGCGGCTGTTCGCCGGACACTATCATCTCTTCCGCGGCACGCCCTCGCGCCTCTGGCTCGATCACGTTTTCGCCGAGGTGTTCGGCCTCGACGTCGCGCTCGAAGCCGCCACCGCCGATCATTATTACGACGCGATCAACGCCGCGCTCGCCACCGACGCCTTCCGTCCGCGTGCGCTGTTCGACCGGTTCAAGATCGATTTCCTCGCCACCACCGAAGGCCCGCAGGACGACCTGGAGGCGCATCACCGCATCCGCAATTCAGGCTGGAACGGGCGCGTCGTCACCACCTATCGCCCCGACGCGGTGATCGACGTCGAGCATGAGGCGTTCAGGCCGGCGATGCAGGTCTTCGCCGATCTGACCGGCGAGGACGTGTGGAGCTGGCCGGGCTATCTCGCCGCGCACGCCAAGCGCCGCGCCGATTTCCGCGCCGCCGGCGCCACCGCGACCGACCACGGCCATCCGACCGCGCTCACCGCCGACCTCTCGTCCGACGAGGCCGAGCGGCTGTTCCGCCAGATCGTCTCGGGCAATTGGACCCCCGCCGACGCCGAGCTGTTCCGCGCGCAGATGCTGACCGAGATGGCGGCGATGAGCGTCGAGGACGGCATGGTGATGCAGATCCATCCCGGCGCGTATCGCAACCACAATGCCGGCCTGTTCGCCAGCCACGGCCGCGACAAGGGCGCCGATATCCCCTCGCCCACCGGCTATGTCGAGCAGCTGAAGCCGCTGCTCGACCGCTTCGGCAACGTGACCGACCTGACGATCATCCTCTTCACGCTCGACGAGACGAGCTATTCGCGCGAGCTCGCGCCGCTCGCCGGCCATTATCCCTGCCTGCGCCTCGGCCCGCCCTGGTGGTTCCACGATTCGCCCGAAGGCATGCGCCGCTTCCGCGAGCGGGCGACCGAGACCGCGGGTTTCTACAACACCGTCGGCTTCAACGACGACACCCGCGCCTTCCTGTCGATCCCCGCGCGCCACGATGTCGCCCGCCGCGCCGATTGCGCCTTCCTCGCCCGGCTCGTCGCCGAAGGGCAGCTTGCGGACTGGGAAGCGGCCGACCTGGCGCTCGACCTCACCAGCCGGCTCGTCCGCAAGGCCTATCGCATTGACGAGCCGCTATCGAATGTGGGAGATTATCCCAACATGTGCAATTTAGCCGCTGAATAGCCGGCAATACCCGCGACTGGAGACGATGTGATGTTCGACCGCACCTATTACGCCACGCACCCCGACATGATGGAGTGCGTCTCCAACGAGGAGCTGCGCGACCGCTATCTGATCCAGGGCCTGTTCCGCGCCAATGAGTGCGTGCTCAACTACACCCATGCCGACCGCTTCGTGATCGGCGGCGTTCATGTCGAGAGCGGCGAGGTCAAGCTCCCCGCCCAGACCGAACCGCCCTCGGCCGCGGGCCATCCGTTCCTCGAACGCCGCGAGCTGGCGATCGTCAACGTCGGCAAAGCCGATGGCGTGGTGACGGTGGATGGCGAACGGTTCGAGCTCGGCAACAAGGACTGCCTCTACGTCACGATGGGCGCCAGGGACGTGACCTTCTCCGGCGACGGCGCGCGCTTTTATCTCGCCTCATGCCCGGCGCATAAGGCGTTCCAGACACGCAAGCTCGGCATCGCCGACGCCAACGCGCTCGACCGCGGCAGCCTCGAGGAATCGAACGAGCGGACGATCTACCAGCTCGTCATCCCCGGCGTGTGCGATTCGGCGCAGCTCGTCATGGGCCTCACCGTGCTCAAGCCCGGCAGCGTGTGGAACACCATGCCCCCGCACATCCATGAGCGCCGCAGCGAAATCTATTTCTACTTCGAGCTCGACAACACCGAAACCGACCGCGTCATGCACTTCATGGGCGAGGGCGAGGCGATGCGCCACATCACCGTCGCCAACGAGGAATCGGTGATCAGCCCGCCCTGGTCGATCCACATGGGCGCCGGCACCAAGGCCTATGCCTTCATCTGGGCGATGGCCGGCGAGAACCAGGACTATACCGACATGAACGTGCTGGACATCTGCCAGCTGGCCTAAGTCTGACGAGGTAAATGATGAATCCCTTCGACCTTACCGGCAAGGTGGCGCTCGTCACCGGTGCCAACACCGGCATCGGCCAGGGCATCGCGCTCGCGCTCGCGGCGGCGGGCGCCGACCTCGCCGTGGTCGGCCACGTTTCGCCGGGCGAGACCATTGAGAAGGCCGCGGGTTTCGGCCGCCGCGCGCATTTCATCGAGGCAGACCTCCTCTCGACCGAGCCGGTCGGCCGCGTGGTCGACGAAGCGGTCGCAGAGCTCGGCAGCGTCGATATCCTCGTCAACAACGCCGGCATCATCCGCCGCGAGGACGCCGTTTCCTTCTCCGAAAAGGACTGGGACGACGTGATGAACATCAACGTCAAGACGGTGTTCTTCATGTGCCAGGCCGCCGGCCGCCACATGATCGAGCGCGGCAGCGGCAAGATCATCAACATCGCCTCGATGCTGAGCTTCCAGGGCGGCATCCGCGTGCCGAGCTACACCGCATCCAAATCGGGCGTCGCCGGCATCACCAAATTGCTCGCCAACGAATGGGCCGACAAGGGCGTCAACGTCAACGCGATCGCCCCGGGCTATATCGCCACCGACAACACCGCCCAGCTCCGCGCCGACGAAGCGCGCAGCAAGGCGATCCTCGACCGCATTCCGGCCGGCCGCTGGGGCACCCCCGCCGACCTCGGCGGCGCCGCGGTGTTCCTCGCGAGCTCGGCGGCCGACTACGTCCAGGGCCACATCCTGGCGGTCGACGGCGGCTGGCTCGCGCGGTGAGCTGCTTTTCCTGTTCAGTATTCCCGCGAAGGCGGGGCGTTTGCGAAGTCGCCGATCGCGTTCCCTCATCGTCATGCCGGACTTGTTCCGGCATCCACCGTGGTTGCAGTTGCAAAGGTCGGTGGCTGTGACAACCGTGGACCCCGGAACAAGTCCGGGGTGACTACGGCTTTCGCAGGAGTCCGGGTTTGAGTAAGCGCACGCCGATGACAGTGGGGAGCACAGCAAAATGACCCAATTCCTGGCGTTCGGCGAAGTCATGCTCCGCCTCTCGCCCCCAAACCGCGAACTCCTGCTCCAGACCCCCCGCCTCGACGTCTGGACCGCCGGCGCCGAGGCCAATGTCGCCACCGCGCTCGCGCTGCTCGGCCATGACGTCGCTTTCGCCACCGCGCTCCCCGACAATCCGCTTGGCGACGCCGCGCTCAGGAGCCTGCGCAGCCACGGCATCGATACCCGCCGCATCCAGCGGCGCGCGGGCCGCATGGGCCTCTATTTCGTCGTTCCCGGCGCGGGCCTGCGCGCCACCGACGTCACCTACGACCGCGCGCATTCCGCCTTCGCCGAGGCGCCCGCCGATGCCTGGGACTGGCCCGCGCTGCTCGACGGCGTCGATCGCCTCCACCTCTCCGGCATCACCCCGGCGCTCGGCCCCGTTCCCGCCGCCGCCGCGCTCGCCGCCGCCGAGGCCGCCGCCGCGCGCAACATTCCGATCTCGTTCGACGGCAATTACCGCGCGCGGCTGTGGGAGGCGTGGGACAGCAACCCGCGCGACATCCTTTCCCGGCTGATCGGCCGCGCCGACATCCTGTTCGGCAACCATCGCGACGTCGCGCTGCTGCTCGGTCGAGAGTTCGGCAGCGACGGCGAGGACCGTCGCCGCGCCTCGGCCGAGGCGGCATTTGAGGCCTTTCCGAAGCTCCAGCTGATCGCCTCGACCGCGCGCCACGTCGTCGATGCCGACCATCACCGCCTCTCCGCGCGGATCGACGCGCGCGACGGCCATGCGCAAACGCAAGAGCTCGAGCTCTCGGGCATCGTCGACCGTATCGGCGCGGGCGACGCCTTCGCTGCGGGCGTGCTCCACGCGCTCAGGCTTGGCGAGGGGATCGACAAGGCCGCGGCCGACGGCCTGGCGCTAACCGCGCTCAAACATTCGCTGCCCGGCGACGCGAGCCTCTTCGGCCGCGCCGAGCTGGACAGCTTCGTAGCGGGAGGAGTGGATGTCAGGCGATGATTTCGGGCGACGCGAGATCCTGGCGGGCCTGGGGGCGGGCGCCGCACTGACGCTGGGCAGCCGCGCGCGCGCAGCCGGTCCGGCGCGTGTGGTGACACCGGTTGGCACGTTCGTCGGGACCGCCGAAGGTGGCGTCCGCGCCTTTCGTGGTATAAGATACGGAACGGCCAAGCGTTTTCTGGCACCCCAACCCTATGCCGCGCCCGGCAAGGTGATCCCCGCCGCCAACTTCGGCCCGATCTGCCCACAATCGCGCAACAATGACGAGCCGCAGTCCGAAGACTGCCTCTACCTCAACATCTGGACCGCCGAGCCCGATCCGCGCGCCAAGAAGCCGGTGATGCTCTACATCCACGGCGGCGCCTATTCCAACGGCACCGTCACTGACCCATTGAATAACGGCCATAATCTCGCCGCGCGCGGCGACGTGGTGGTGGTCACCGTCAACCACCGCCTCAACGCGCTCGGCTATCTCTACCTCGCCCGTTTCGACCCCCGATTCCCCGACAGCGGCAACAACGGCCAGCTCGACCTCATCCTCGCCCTGAAGTGGGTCCGCGACAACATCGCCAATTTCGGCGGCGATCCCTCGAGGGTCTTCGTTTTCGGCCAATCGGGCGGCGGCGCCAAGATCGCGACGATGATGGGCATGCCCGCGGCAAAAGGCCTGTTCCACTCGGCCGCGACGATGAGCGGCCAGCAGGTCACCGCCTCGGGCCCGCTCCACGCCACCGACCGCGCCCGCGCCGTCCTCGCAAAGGCCGGTGTCAGCGAGAAGGCCCTCGATCCGCTGCTCGCCATGCCGGTGGAAAAGCTGATCGACGCCCTCTCGGCGACCGATCCGTTCCTCGGCGGCGGCGTCTATATGGGGCCGGTGCTCGACATGAAGTGGCTGACGCGCCACCCGTTCTGGCCCGACGCCAACCCGCAGTCGCTCGGCATCCCGATGATCCTCGGCAACGTCCATGACGAGACGCGCGCCTTCATCTCGCCCGACAGTCCCAAGGTGCAGGGCCTCAACTGGGACAACCTCCCCGACCGCATGGCGCCGGAGCTCAGGATCGACATCCTCCCCGAGTGGGTCGTCGCACAATATCGCCAGCATTTCCCCGACTGGTCGCCGGCCGACGTCTTCTACGCCGCCACCACCACCGGCCGAAGTTGGCGCGGCCAGGTCATCGAGGCCGAGGAACGCGCCAAGGCCGGCGCGCCCGGCTGGGTTTATCAGGTCAATTTCACCTCGCGCACCGACCCGCGGCGCGGCGCCTTCCACACGATGGACATCCCGCTCGCCTTCGGCACGCTCGACGCGAAGGGGTCGCAGACCGGCACCGGCGCCGATGCCCGCGCGGCCTCGAAGGCATTGCAGGACGCCTTCGTCGCGCTGGCGAGCCGCGGCAACCCCGATCATCCGGGGCTGCCGCACTGGCCCAAATACGACCTCGAAACGCGCGCGACGATGATCATCGACATCAACAGCCACGTCGAGAACAATCCGCGCGCGTGGCAGCGCGAGCTGTTCGCGCGCGTTCCCTATATCCAGCCGGGGACGTGAAGCGATGGAGATCGATCGCCGCGCCACGCTGATCACGCCGCTCGCCGCGCTCCTCGCCGGTCGCGCTGCCGCACAAACCGCGCCGCCGATGAAGGCGGGCGATCCCCCGGCCGGCCTGCCGCAGCCGAGCGAGACGATCGATCTCTGGCCGAACGGCGCGCCGGGGGCGCCTGCAAAACTGCCGGTCGAGACGGTGGTCGAGGAAAGCCCCGATCGCTCGATCAACGACCGCGCCGTGCAAGGCATCGCGACGCCGCGCCTCGTCATATTCCGCCCGCGCACGCCCAACGGTGCGGCGATGTTGCTGATCCCCGGCGGCGGCTATCGCCGCATCGTCATCGACCGTGAGGGCTATGAGCTCGCCCGCTATCTGTCCGACCGCGGCATCACTTGCTTCGTGCTGTTCTACCGCCTGCCCGGTGACGGCTGGAAGGATGCGCCCGAGGTGCCTTTGCAGGACGCACAGCGCGCGATGCGGCTGATCCGCGCGCGCGCCGCGGATTACGGGCTCGCGCCCGAGCGCGTCGGCGCGATGGGCTTTTCCGCCGGCGGCCATATGTGCGCCGAGCTCGCGGTGCGGCACAATTCCAAGGTTTATGAGCCCGTCGACGCCGCCGACGTGATGACCGCCAAGCCGTTCGTCGCCGCGCCTATCTATCCCGTCGTCTCGATGATCCGGCCCGAGGCGCATGCGGGATCACGCAACCTGCTGCTCGGCGATTCTCCGTCGCGTGCGCTGCAGGAGCTGCACTCGCCTTTCCTGCACGTCACCGCCAATACGCCGCCCTGCTTCCTGTGCGCCGCGGAGGACGACCACACCGTGCCGGTCGCGAACACGGTGCAGTTCCACGAGGCACTGCGGGCGAAGCAGGTCCCGGTCGAGATGCACCTGTTCGGCGAAGGCGGGCACGGCTTCGGCCTGCGCCGCGCGATCGGCAAGCCGGTGGCGATCTGGCCGGAACTGTTCCTCAATTGGGCGCGAACGCAGGGGTTCGCTTAAGCCCGCGTCGAGGCGGCGCGAGCGATTTGCCCGCGCCGCCCTGAGCGTCATTCCGCGGGATGCAGCGCCGCGATCAGCTTTTCCATATTTTCCATATAGGTGCCGGTCGAAATGCCGATCACCGGATGCGCCGACGGGTAAGGCGAGGTATCGGTCTGGTCGCCGACATAGGTCGAGCCGAAATCGCCCGGCGCGATCGCTTCGGGGCTTGGCCCGGTATATGGATTGCTCGTCGTCTTGAGCATGGTCGGCCACCAGCCCTGCTTGTTGAGGCTGGCGACGAGATCGCCGACGCTCTGGGTTTCCGCGGCGGTATTGAGGTCCGAGCCGGGATCGAGATCGGTCAGGTAATATTGCGGCAAATGCTTCGCCGGCCCCGCTTCGAGCGGCGAGCCCTTGGTCACTTGGTCAACAGACATGGCCTTGAGCTGGTCATATTCGCGGCGCAGCTTGGGCACGTCGATCGCGCGGGTCGAGCCGTAATGCGTGATCAGATGATCGGGATTGTAATCGGCGTAATAATGGCCGTTGGTCACGTTCGATCCGGTGCGGTGCAGCCACAGGATCTTGCCGGTGCCGATCTCGACGAAGGTGGGATATTCCTTGCCGTTCTTGACGAGGTTGGGCGGCAGCTTGACCGATTCGAGCCAATCGAGCGCCTCGGGAATCCGCGCGAGGTAGCGGCTGTCACCGGTCAGCCGATAGAAATGCATCAGCTGCTCGATCGCCGAAGCGGTGGTGTGCGTCGCCAGCGCCTTGGGTTCGTAGCTGCGCGCTGCCGCGGGTTTCAGGTCGTCGGGCGTATATTGCAGCGCCCAGCCGGGTTGCGGCTGGCCCTGCTGGGTGAGCAGATAGATATCCATGCCGCGATGGATCGCCGGCAACAGGCGCTGATCCTGCAGTACCTGGTTGGCCATGATCAAATAGTCGACATTCTCGGCCGTCACATTGTCGTTGAAGGTGATGTAGGAGGTGTAATCGGCGAGGCCGTGATGGACGAACTCGTGCTTCAGAGGGAAGCGCTGCGGCCAGCCGCCCGACGGGTATTGGCTGTCGAGGATGAAATTCACGTCGCGGCGCACTTCAGCGCCGTATTTGGGATCGAGCTTCTCGGCATAGAGGCGGAGGATGAACTTGAGGCTCTCCGCGGTGCCGTTGTCGTCGAAGGTCGCGTTGCCCCAATAATGCTGGAATTCCTCGAGCCGCCAGGCGTTCTTGCCGACCGTGTCGTAGAATTGCCTGGTTGCCTCCGGCCCGCCGAAATCGATGAAATAATTCCAGCCGCCGGTCGGGATTTCGCCGGCGATCAAGGCGTCCGCGGCCTTCTCCGCGGCCTGGTAATAATAGTCGTCGCCCGTCGCGTGATAGGCGTCGAGGAACAGATTGCCCATGTCGGCGGTGCCCGGCGGCTGCACCCAGATCATGTCGGGGGTCGCCTCCATCTCGCCCCAGCGCCGCGACAGATCGGGCAGGTACGACCAGACATAGCCGCCCTTGGTGCTGACCTGTTCGACCATGAACCGCGTCGCGCGCTTCATCGTCGCCTCGATCTGCGCCTTGGACGGCGTCGCGGCGGCGCTCGCCGGAGCCGCTAGGGCGAGCGTCGAGAGTGCCAACAGCGAGGTTGCGGCCATCATTCGAACTGCGGGCATCATCTCTTCATCTCCTTGAATTGAACTATCGTCATGCGGGTGCGCGCCCGAGCTCGGCGGCGATCGTCGTCAGCCGCTTGCGCCCGTCGGCGAGCACGATCTGGTGGAAGCGCCGCATCGCCGCGCCGGCCTTGTCGCCGCCCGCCTGGCGGCGCAAATCCTCGAGCCGCAGCCAAATGAGCGCCTCGGCGGCGCGGATGCCGGGATCGAGGCAGATGCGGTCGACGTCGCTTTCGAACGGCGCAAAATAAGCGGGTTCGCCCTGCACCTCGTACAAGCGGTCCAGCGCCTGCTCGATCGACCAGCGCGCATGGTGGATGCCGGTGTCGGCGATCGCTCGCCCGATCCGGAACAGCGCCCAGTGGAGGGCGCCGAGCCGCTTGCGATCGTCGTCGGCCAAGAGCCCCTGCCCCGCCGCCAGCGCCTCGGCATAGATCGCCCAGCCCTCGGTGAAGGCGGAGGTATAGGCGGCGCGCAAGGGGTGCGGATCGGCGGCGGCGTCGATCGGCATCTGGATCATGTGGCCGGGCAGCAGCTCGTGATGGACGACGCTCGCCAGGCTCCAGCTCGGGCGCCGGCGGATATCGGCGAGATCGACGAAATATACGCCCGGCCGGCCCGGCGCTGCGACGATGCGATAGCCGCCTTTCTCCGCCGCTTCGTCGGCGGGGGTCATCCGCTTGGCGCTCACGTCGAGGCAATAAGGCGGCACCTGGCCGATCGTTACCGCAATATGGGCGCGCGCACGCCCCAGCTCCGCGTTCATATCGGCCACCGCGCGATCGCGGCCGGCCGAAGTATCGGGATAATGCCAGCGGGGATCGCGGAACAACGCCCGGAAGCGATCGCCGGTCGTCCCCTTGGCGAAGCCCTGGCCTACGAGCAGCCGATCGGCCTCATTGGCGAGCTGCGTCCACTTGGCCATCAGCCGCGCATGCGCCGCCGCAGGCTCGATCGCCTCGCCGAGCTGCCGTTCGAGCAGCAGCGCGTAGAAGGCCGGTCCGTTCGGGAGCTGCCACACGCCGGGCGTACTGCCGGCGGCGCTGCGCAGCGTTGCCAGCGCTGCGGCCTGCCGATTCAGCGCGCCCGCCAACTGAGGCGTGGCCGACGCAGCTGCGGCCTGAAGAGCGGTTATGGTGCGATCGAGGAAAGGTTGCGGCAACACGATCCGGCGCTCTTCCGCGCGGCGCAACGCTGCGGTGTCCGCGTCGATCGCCGTCGAATCGCCTTTGCGCCACGCTCCCCAATTCGGGCCGACCGGATGCGGCAGCTGGCCCGGCGGCGTATCCGGGAACAGCTTCGCCAGTTTGGCGTCGATCGTAAGCCCGGCGCGCGCGGTCTCAAGATCGAGCATCGTGCTGTGCGAGAGGCCCTGCGTCGAAAGCGCCTCGACCCTCGCCAGCTTCATCTCCGGCGTCGGCAGGGCCGTGAGGCTGTCCAAGGCGGCGCGGACGCGAGTGTCGACGCCGGTCGGCCTTGCGAGCGCAGGAAGCGG
Source organism: Sphingomonas sp. (assembly GCA_051954515.1). Classification (GTDB taxonomy): domain Bacteria; phylum Pseudomonadota; class Alphaproteobacteria; order Sphingomonadales; family Sphingomonadaceae; genus Sphingomonas. The sequence continues at coordinate 151,183 of JBQCHQ010000012.1, forward strand.
CCATGTCGCGGCAACCGCCGCGCCGCCGATCAGCAGGTCGCGTCGTGACGCCATCCCCTCACCTCCCCGCCCGAAGCGGCACGGTGTTGTTGAGCATCGTCACTTCGCGCGCACTCCCCGACAGCGCAACGTGCACCGTCGCCCCGGAGAGCGATGCCCCGTGCGGAATTGCCAGGTCGATCCGCGCCGTCTTCGGCAGCAGATCGGCCGGGGCGGCGAGCGCCGGCACCGGCGCCGAGGCGAGCACGCTGCCGTCCTTGGCCGCCAAGGTCACCGTTCCGCCGTCAATCGGCTTGGCGCCGAGGCTGTGCACCGTCACCGCGAGCGTGTCGCCAGTGACGACGACATCTCCGCTCCCGATGCCGAGGTCGGGCCGCGTCGCGGTCGGCTCTCCTGCCTTGACGAGCTTGAAGTCGATCTCCGTGGTTTGGTGAGGTGCGAAGGTGACCTCTGTCGACGCGCTGCGGTCGAGATCGAGGTCGCGGCTGCCGTCCGGCCCCGTCATCCGCCAGCGGCCGGCGGTGACGTTCCACGTCGTCATCGTCGCGGTCTGCGGCCGATCGCTGCTATTGTAGGCAATCACCTTGAACGCGTCCTTGGTCGCACCCGGCAGCAGGATGGCGACCTCGGTCGCCGCGTCGGGATCGGCGAAGCGCCAGCTCACCGTCTGCCCCGGATAGGATTGGTTGCGCCACAGCGCGACCCCTCCGAGACGCTCACGCTGGAGGACGGCGCTCGGCTGCGCCACGCGATCGGTCCACCAATGGCCCTCGGTGTACATGTACATGTGCTGGGTCTTGAACTCGATCGCATCAGCGTGGAGCGCGTCGAGATAGGCGAGGTCGCCGGTCTGATCCCATGCGGTATAACGCGCGAAATCGTCGCCCGTCGCGGCCTCTCCGAGCAACGTCTTGCCCCAATCCTCGCGGCGGCCGAGCACGTCGACGGCATTCTCGTTGAGCTCGGCAAGCAGGCCGGGGCCGTGCTGGGCCACGCGTCCCTCGATCGGCCGTAGATATTTGGCATCGCCGGTAAAGCGCCACGCCGCCCAGGCCGATTGCAGCGGCACGTCGGCAGCGACGCCGTCACCGGGCCGCTCGGCATCGTTGCGCCAGTTGATCTGGTCAGGATAGGTCCAGACGCCGTTCTCGTCCTTCTTGCCGTGCGTGAGCCAGCCGTCCATCAGTCCGGTGATGAGCCCGCGTGCCGTGGGATCGGCATTGTAGATGCCCATCAGGATCGGCGCATGCGTGATGACGTAGGAGCGCGGCTTCTGCCACTCCCACGGCTCCTCGCGATATTCCCTGGCGCCGCCATACCAGTTGGTCGCGAAATGCATGTGTCCGGCGGGATTGCGCAGGATGACGCGGTCAGCGAGCGCCCTGGTCGTCGCCATCAGCTTTTCGACCGTCGCCGGATCGCCCCAGTTGAGATACAGCCGATCGGCATCGGCATCCATGCCTTCCTCATATTCGTGAAGCTCGTCGAGCGTCAGCGTGGCGAGGCCGTTCAGGTGCATGCCGTTCTTGTACGAGGCATCGTCGAGCGCCTCGAGCGAGGCGTTGAGCTTGTCGGGCTCGACGCCCATCAGCGCCAGCCCGAGCCATTGCTGGACGAGATCGGTATCGTCGGAAATGCCGCCGCCGAAATCGCCATAGGGCACCTGGCGGTTGTCGATCCACCAATCGGCGAAGCGCTGGGCCAGCTTCAAGTCGGCGAGCTGGCGGAAGGCCCATAAGGGCTCGCCGGCGGGCGCCTCGGGCTGCTCGAACGGAGGCATGGCGTGGGGGTTCGAGCTGATATCGGCCCAATAGCGGCGGCCCTCGATATTGTCGGGATCGACGCGCAGCAGATCGGAAATGTCGCCGTAGAGGCGGCGGACCAAGGCGAGGCGCAGCGATGTCGCATGCTCCTCGACGAGGAAGCCCCAATTGTCGCGAACCTGGTTGAAACGGTCGGCGACATGTTCCTTGAGCGCTTGCGCACGATCCTTGAATACCAGCCGGACGTTCATCCCGTCGAGCGACTGTGCGCCGAAATCCGGGGAGCCGCTGGCGACCGACAGATAGAGGCTGTCCGCGGTCAGGATGCGGTCGCGCAGATCGAGCCATAATGTGCGCGGCTCGCCGGGCTTCACCGAGACCTGGACGTCGATCATGTCGCGCCCCGGCCAGATCGGATCCTTGACGCGGATGTCGAGCGGGATGAGGCCGTCGGCATTGGGCGTGCAATGCAAGGCGGGCAGATCGAGCGCGATGCCGTCAAGCCCGTCATGCACGTTGACCCAGGTCGCGCCGCCGGCGCCGATCCAGCTGTTACGCAGCGGCGTATCGGCACGCGAGGCGTTGAAGCCCGACGGGATCAGGACGTGGACGATCGGCGCCTCGCCTGTCGGCCGCGCCACGGGCGCTTCGGCGGCCGGCTTGCCAAAGCGACGGCGCTCCGGCAGCGCGACCACGGTGGCGCGCTCGTCCGCGGGGAAGCGCCCGGCGATGAACGCGTTGAGCTTGTCGAGCGCGACCAAATCCGGCGCGACGTTCGAATGCACCGTATATTGCAGCTTGAAGGTGCCCGCCGGCTCCTTGCCGTCGCTGACGTCATAGGCCCAGATTTCCTGGATCGGCGTTTCCTGCGCGACATTGCTGAAGCGCAGCTTGCCGCTTTTGACGGCAGCGAAGTCGGTGACGCTGCGCACTTGACCCTTCGGTCGTGTCGCCAGCTCATGGTTGCCACCACTGTCCGAGGCATAGGACAAGGTGCCGTAAGCCGCGCCGCGGATTTCGACGCGGTTGACCGTCTCGCCAGCGGGGATGGTGAGATCGTAATCCTTGCCGCCTTCGACATAGACGTTCCAGTCGGGCAGCTCGAAATAGTCGTCGCGGCCAAGGAGGCGCGAGCGGTTATAGACGCCCGGCCAGGTAGTTTCGGCGATGCCGTCCACCCCCTTCCACATCCATTCTTTCAAATCCTTGGCGTCGGCGAACTCGACCTTGCGAATGCTGGTGACGGGCGCGGTCAGCGCCGGCGGCGAGCCGTGATCCCAGCCGTAGCGGTGCAGCCAAGCCTGCTGTTCTTCTGCCTCGCTTGCCCCGGGGCTCGGCGGCGGCGCGCGGTCGGCGGCAAGCGCGGCGATGCCTTCGGCCGGCAGCATGTGGTCATAGATGCGGATTTCGTCGGCATCGCTGCCGCGCATGAAATTGTACCAGCTCTGCACCTGATGCGGGGCGATGATCCGCCCGGCGAGGCCGAACTGGTCGAGCTCCGAATCGAGATCGGCGGCTTCATCCTTCTGCGCCACCTCCTTACCGTCATAATAGAGCCGGACGCCCTTGGTCTCGTCCCAGCTGAAGGCAATGTGATGCCAGGCGTCGGCGGCGGGTGGCGCGGGGATGGTCCAGGACACGCGGACCCGCGCAAGATTGGCATCGGTGACGAAACCGTCGAAGCCGTGGCCGTTCCAATCGATGCGCAGGAACACCATGTCCCAGCTCGAATGATCGGCGAAGCCGACGCGGAAAATCGAGAACGGCGCGACGCCGACCGGATAGCGCGGCCGCCAGAAGAAGGAGAGCGTGCCGCGCGCGGCATAGATGTTGCCCGGCGCTTTCCAGGCGACATAGCCGTCGTCGTCCCATTTGATCGCGCCGCCCGATCGGCCGTCGGGAACGATCGAGACGTTCGCCCTGGCATTGGGCACCGGGTCGCCGGCGGCATGATCGGCAATGAAGCTCTTGTCTGCCGAGGCGTAGAACAGCAGCCCGTCCTGCGCCGCATGCGCCGGAGCCGCGGCGAGCATCAGCGCCGGCATGCATGCCCATCGACGCAAGGCAATTAAGCGGCTGCCCAAATCGGCCCCTCCTGCACGCGCGACTCCTGTCGTCGCGTCTCGACAGGTCGTGGCATACCGACCGCTGACACCGGTATCAAGTCCCCGCGCGGATTGTTTGACACCGGTGTACAGTGGCAGTTATCACCGCTGAAGAATATAGGAGAAGGAGGGGCTTCATGACACTCGGGCGTCGCAATTTCGTCATGCTGGCGGGCGCGGGCACGCTGGGCGCCGCTGCCGGCGCCGTCGGGCTTCCCGCGGCACGCCGCCGCCGTCCGTCCTCGCCGCCTTCGCGTCCCAAGGTAACGATCTCGGTACGCGCAATGGGCGCAGTTGCCGACGGCAAGACCCTCGACACGCTCGCCTTCCAGCAAGCGCTCGATCGTTGCGCGATGCTCGGCGGCGGCGACGTCGTCGTTCCCGCGGGCGATTATCTGATCGGCGCGATTTCGATCGGCCCGGCCACGACCTTGCGTATCGAGAAGGGCGCAACGGTGACCGGCTCTCCCAATCTCGCCGATTATCCGGTCCGCCAGGTGCGTTGGGAAGGCAAATTCATCAAGGGCTATATGGGCCTGATCCACGCCGAAAATGCCAATGACATCGCCATCGTCGGCGAGGGGCGCCTGTTCGGCAACACTGCCATTCCCGGCCGCGTGCAGCGCGACACCGGCATGCGCAACCCGGCGCTGATCGAGTTCATCGGGTGCGACGGCGTCGATGTCGGCGGCCTCTTCACCCAGCAGAACGCGATGTGGTCGATCCACCCGCTGTTTTGCCGCAACCTCCGTTTCCACGACATGGTGGTGAACGGCGGTGCCGATGGGATCGACGTCGATTCTTGCGAGCATGTCGTGATCGAACGCTGCAGCTTCGACACGCATGACGATTGCATTGCGATCAAGTCCGGCCGCGGCGAGGAAGGCAATACGATCGCGCGCCCGACGCTCGACGTGCGGATCAGCGATTGCACCTTTCTCGACCACCGCTGGGGCTGCATCGCGATCGGCAGCGAGACTTCGGGCGGCGTGCGCGGCGTCCGTGTCGATCGCTGCAAGGTGCTCGGCGCGGGCACGCACGCCGTCTATATCAAGAGCCGCCCCGGCCGCGGCGCCTTCATCGAGGATGTGGTGATGAACGATCTCGACGTCGCCGGCACCAAGGACGGCTTCCTGCGCTTCAACTTCACCGACAGCGGCAAGCATGACGAGAACCCCGTCCCAGGGCTGGCGGGGATTCCGACGGTCGGCAATTTCAGCTTCACCAACGTCCGCGTCCGCGACGTGCCGGTGCTGGTTGAGGGCGGTGCCAACAACCCCGAAAAGCCGCTCGACGGCCTTACGCTCGCCAATATCAGCGGCACCGCGCGCGCCGGCATTCGCCTCGCCCACGCCCGCCGCGTGCGGCTGAGCGGCATCCATGTCGAGGGCGTGGCCGGGCCGTTGCTGCAGACCTATGATGTCTCCGGTACCGGCCTCGCGGGCGCGCAACCGCTGCCCCCGTCCGCAGCGCCTGGCCCAGTGCCGGCGCCGGCGACACCTTACGTGCTGAGTTGAAGGGCCGGGGTTGAATGGTGCCGGTTGCAGGATTCGAACCCGCGACCTTCGGTTTACAAAACCGCTGCTCTACCAACTGAGCTAAACCGGCATGTCGTTCGAGACGGCGCCCCCATGCGTCAGTCGAGAGCGAACGTCCAGCCCCTGCTCACGAGGCGAGCTGCTCCATGCGGCATTGTTCGGGCGCTTTGTCGGGACGCCAGCGCAGGAAGCGGGTGCCGTGGCGGAAGCGATCGCCGGTCACATGATCGAACGACACTTCGACCACAAACTCGGGGCGTAGCGGCTGCCAGTCGGCCGAGCGGTCGGTCGACCAGCGGCTCGGCCCTCCTGGCGCGCGGCCGGTGAAGCCGGGCGGCGCGATCAGCTTTTCGAGCCGCGGCGTGAGGGCGCGACGCTCGGCCGCCGAGAGTCCTGAAGTGAAGCCGACATGATCGAGCTCGCCCGCATCATTGTAGAGCCCGAGCAGCAGCGAGCCGACGACCCTGGCATCGCGCGCATAGCGGAAGCCGCCGACCACGCAATCGGCGGTACGCCGCCGCTTGACCTTGACCATCGCGCGCTCGCCGGGATGGTAGGCATCGTCGCGGCGCTTGGCGACGACGCCGTCGGTATCGCCGCCGCTTGCCGCGAGCCAGCTTTCCGCAGCGGCGAGGTCGAACGTCGCCTCCGACAGAAACAGCGCCTCGGCGTCGAACGTGGCAACGAGATCAGCGAGCGCGGCGCGGCGCACATCGAGTGGCAAGTCGAGCAGCGGCGCCTTGCCGGCCTGAAGGCAATCGAACAGCGCGTACCGCGCGGGCGTCTCGCGCGAGAGGCGACGGATGCGGCTTTCGGCGGGATGGAGGCGTGCCTGAAGTGCCTCGAACGATAGCCGCCCGTCGATCGCGACAGTGAGTTCACCGTCCAGCACGCATGGCCGCCGGACGCGCTCGGCAAGTAGCGCTGCAACCTCGGGAAAGAAGCGCTCGAGCCCCTTGCCGGCCTTCGAATAGAGCGAAACCCGGCCCGGCGCGGCATAAGCGAGGCAGCGGAAGCCGTCCCATTTGGGCTCATATTGCCATTCGTCGCCGACGGGCAGCGCGTCGGCAGTCCTGGCTTCCATCGGCGCCACCAGCGGCACGACGAAGGGATCGATCGTCATGCCCGCTCAACGCCCCAGCCTTCGAAACGAGCCACCCTTACGCGACGCCGAAGGTCCAGCCCTCGGTTTCGGCGATTTGCGGCGTGAGGAGCGGCGGCGCCCACAGATCGGCGCGGCCGGCATTGGCGCGAAGCCACGCCGCGGCGAGGGTCGCGTCGGTGGCGTGATCGCTATAGTGGCGTAGCGGCGCGTGCGGTTCGGAGGCGAGCGCCGCGAGCGCACCATCGAGCGCCTCGGCCGTGCGAAGTTTGCTCCGGCCCTTGCGCAAGCCCGCGGCACGGGCCGCGATCGCGGTATAGATTTCGACGATCAGCATGCCGCGCCTGGGCAGCGGATCGAACGGCCAGATCGGAATCCGCCCGTCGATATGATGAAGCAGCCGCATGCCCGCGAAACTCGCCTTGGCGACCTGCGCGGCGCCGATCGCGTCGTACACCGTGGTCGCCTTGCCGCCGCCGGCTGCGTTGAAGACGACTTCCGCGCGCCGGAAGTGAAGGAATTGCGCCTTCGCCCCGTCGGCGGCGCCGAGATAGAAATGCTTGCCGCGCCGGCTGTCGAGAAAGGACGCGGCGCCCAAATCCTCGTCGGCGCTGTGCGCGTCGACATAGGCCCAGAAAGCGCGCGCGTCGGTCGCTTTGCTCTCGCCGGGGAGATAGGCACCGCGATCGAGAAACGGCGCGCAGAAGCTCATGTCGAAGCCGACCAGCATCGGCTCGGCACGATGATCGAGCAGCCAATCGAGGACCGCCGTGCGCGACCAGATTCCATCTTGTGCCTCGACCAAAGCCGGCGCCGCCGTCCCGGCCGAGCATGTCGCCAGCGCGATACCCTTGTGCCGGCGCCCTTTGGCGCCCGACCAGTCGATTGCGGCGAAGCGCGTGAAGTGATTCACTTGCGGCGCGATTTGGCCGGCTTCTTCGCCGCGGCCTGATCGCGGGCGCGGGCGATCGTCTCGCGGACGCGGGCCGGATCAGGACTGTCGTAGCGCACCAGCACCGCGTCCCAGCCGACATAATGCGGAGTCTGGAAGAAGCTCGCCGGATCGATTTCCTTGAGCAGCTCGATCGTATCGCGGTCGATCGACAGGCAGAACGCCTCGTGCGGTTCATGCCCGACCGAAAGGAAGGCGCGGCCGTTGCTCACGATCTTGACCGCCGGGCCGCCATAATGAGTCGAGCGCTCGGTGTCGGGGAGCGTCAGCGCGTAAGCGACCGCCTCGTCAAAGGTCATCCCCTGCCCTCCTTCAAGTCGCGCCACCACGCCATGTGCTCGGCGATGCGCTTCTCGAAGCCGCGATCGGTCGGCTGGTAGAAGGTCTGCGGCGCCATGTCCTCGGGCCAGTAGTTCGAGCCCGAATAGCCCTGTTCACTATCGTGGTCATAGGCATAGCCCTTGCCGTAGCCGATCTCCTTCATCAGCTTGGTCGGTGCATTGAGGATATTCTGCGGCGGCATCAGCGAGCCGGTTTCCTTGGCGCTGCGCCACGCGGCACCGGCAGCCTTGTAGGCGGCGTTCGATTTGGGCGCGGTGGCGCAGTAGAGGCAGGCCTGGACGATCGCCAGCTCGCCTTCGGGGGAGCCGAGAAATTCGTACGCGTCCTTGGCGGCGAGGCACTGGACCAGTGCCTGCGGGTCGGCGAGGCCGATATCCTCGCTGGCGAATCGCGTGATGCGGCGCAGGACGTAGAGCGGCTCCTCGCCCGCGGTGAGCATGCGCGCGAGATAATAGAGCGCGGCCTGCGGGTCCGATCCGCGCATCGATTTGTGGAGCGCCGAGATGAGGTTGTAATGCCCTTCGCGGTCCTTGTCATAGACCGCGACGCGGCGCTGCAGGAAAGCCGAGAGGCCTGCGGGATCGAGCGGCGCGTCGAACTCGACGGAGAACAACGTCTCGGCTTGGTTGAGCAGGAAGCGGCCGTCGCCATCGGCGCTGGCGACCAGCGCATCGCGCGCATCGGGCGTGAGCGGCAGCGGCCGGCCCTCGACCGCCTCGGCGCGATCGAGCAACTGTTCGAGCGCGGCGCGATCGAGACGATGGAGAATCAGCACCTGCGCGCGGCTGAGCAGCGCCGCATTCAGCTCGAACGACGGATTCTCGGTGGTCGCACCCACCAGCGTGACCGTGCCGTCCTCGACAAAGGGAAGGAAGCCATCCTGCTGCGCGCGATTGAAGCGGTGAATCTCGTCGACGAACAGCAGCGTGCGCTTGCCGATCCGGGCATGCTCGCGCGCCTCCGCGAACGCCTTCTTCAGGTCCGCCACGCCCGAGAACACGGCCGAGATCGAGACGAAACGCAGGCCCACGGCATCGGCAAGCAGCCGCGCAATGGTGGTCTTGCCGGTGCCCGGCGGCCCCCACAGGATCATTGACGACAGCTTGCCCGCCGCGACCATCCGCCCGATCGCGCCTTCGGGTCCGGTCAAATGCTCCTGCCCGACGACGTCCTCGAGCCGCTGCGGGCGCAAGCGATCGGCAAGCGGTGCGGTGTCGGGCGGCGCATCGGCCCGAGGCGGTTCGAACTCGGCGAAAAGGTCGGCCATCGTGCGGAACATAAGGTGAGCAAAAAAAATTGCATCCGCCGACTTGTCATAACGCACTCAAGATATATCTTGACTCAATCTGAAATACAGGAGTGATACATAATGTTTGCAATGCGAGGAGAGTGCGGCGGCCACGGCCATTGGCATCGCGGCCGGCACGCCGGCCCGGGCCGCGGGTTCGGCGGCTGGGGCTGGGAAGGCTTCGGTCCAGGCATGGGCGGCCGCCACGGCGGACGTGGGCGTCGGATGTTCGACGGCAGCGAGCTTCGGCTGGTGCTGCTCAAGCTGATCGCCGACCAGCCTCGCCACGGTTACGACCTGATCCGCGAGATCGAGGCGATGACCGGGGGCGCCTATTCGCCGAGCCCAGGCATGATCTATCCCACGCTGACCTTGCTCGACGACACCGGGCTGATCGAGGAGCAGCAGGCCGAGGGCGCCAAGAAACTGTTCGCCGCGACCGATGAAGGCCGCGCGTATCTCGCAGACAATGCCGAAGAGGTCGAGGCGCTGATCGCGCGGCTGACGCGGCTCGGCGAGAAGAGCGCGCGGGTCGACGGCGGGGCGATCAAGCGCTCGATGGTCAATCTCGGCATGGCGCTGCGCAACCGCTTCATGGCCGGCGAGGTCGACGAAGAGACGCTGCGCAAGCTGGTCGACCTGATCGACGAAACCGCACAGAAGATCGAGCGGTTGTAAGCGATTGACCAGACTCGAATTGCTGCGGCGGCGACTTGGCTTCGCCGCCGCAGCGGCTCATCAGGGATATGCGATGACGACATCCACCGCGCGCGTGCCGACCGCGCATGCCCGCAAATACCTTCAGCAATTGTGCAAGCATTGGCAGCACAATCTCGCCGTAGAATTCACGCCCGAGGCGGGCACCATCACCTTTCCACGCGATGCTCGCGGCGCGAACTGGCCAACCGACGGGATCGCGAGGCTCGCCGCCGGCAGCGATGCACTCACCGTGACGATCGAGGCGAGCAGCCCCGAGCATGTCGAGGCGCTGGAAGGCGTCGTCGCGCGCCACCTCGATCGCTTCGCGTTTCGTGAGGCGCCGCTGCCGTTCGAGTGGCTAAGGCGCGAAGACTGAGCTCTTTCGTCATTCCCGCGGCGTGCCTATCCCAACAATTCCAGATATGCGTCGAGCACCGCCTGATTGGCCTTTTCCCAACTATAGCCGGCAGCCCTGGCATGGCCGGCGGCACCGAGCGAATCACGCAGCGCGGGCTCGGCGACGATGCGCTGGATCGCGTCGGCATAGGCCGAGACGTCGCGCGGCGGCACCAGATAGCCGGTGACGCCCTCGTCGACGAGATCGACCGCGCCGGTCGCGCGTGCGGCGACCACGGGCACGCCCGCCGCCATCGCTTCGAGCGTCACGTTACCGAAGGTCTCGGTGACGCTGGGATTGAAGAACACATCCATCGAGGCGACAGCGCGGCCCAGGTCATTGCCCGACTGGAAGCCCGCGAACACCGCCTCCGGCACCTGGCTCGCGAACCAGTCGTGCGCGGGGCCCTGCCCCACCACCAGCACCTTGTGCGGCACGCGGCGCGCCTGCAGTTCGCGCGACACCGCGGCGAAGATGTCGAGACCCTTTTCCTTGACCAGACGGCCGAGGAAGCCGAGCGCGACGTCGCCATCGCCGATGCCGAGCGCGCGCCGCCAGGCGAGATCGCGTCGCTCTGGCTTGAAGCGATCGTGGTTCATACCGCGCGACCAGATGCCGATCGGCGTGGCGACGCCCCATTCGCGCAGCAGCGCAGCCATGCTCTCGCCGGGCACCATCACCTTGTCGACGCGGGCGTAGAAGCGCCGGAGCAGCGCGATGATCGCCGGTTCGATCGCCGCCAGCCCGTAATAGCGCGGATAGGTTTCGAACCGCGTGTGGAGCGAGGCGAGCGTGGCGACCCCGCGCTTCTTCGCCCAGCGCACCGCCGCCCCGCCGAGGAAATCGGGCGCTGAAACGTGGACGATATTCGGCGCGAACGCCTCCAGATCGCGTCGCGGCCGCCGCGGCAGCCCGCGCGCGATCTTGTATTCGCCGCGCTCTCCGGGAAACGGGATCGCCGGCACCGAGACGAGGTCGCCGGTGGCTGCGAATGCGGGATGTTTCGAGGTCGGCGAATAGATCCGCACCTGAGCGCCGGCCGCGAGCAAATGCCCGACGAGCAGGTTGAGCGCCTGGTTGGCGCCGTCGCGGGTATAATTATAGTTGCCGCTGAACAGGGCCACGCGGAGATCGCCGGGCTGCATGCCAGCGCCGATAGCGGGAATTGACGCGAATGACTATCTCCTCCGTCCGAAGGAGATTTTCGCATGACGAGCCTTGCCGATTTCCCGATCACGCGCCGCTGGCCGGCGCAGCATCCGAGCCGCATCCAGCTCTATTCGCTCAACACGCCCAATGGCGTGAAGGCGTCGATCATGCTCGAGGAAACCGGGCTGCCATATGAGCCTCACCTCGTTGATTTTGCCAAGAACGACCAGAAGTCGCCCGAATTCCTGAGCCTCAATCCCAACGGCAAGATACCGGCCATGATCGATCCCAATGGGCCGGGTGGCGCACCGCTGGCGCTGTTCGAGAGCGGGGCGATCCTTCTCTACCTCGCCGACAAGACGGGCAAGTTCGTTCCCGCCGATCCGGCCGGCCGATGGCATGCGATCCAGTGGGTGATGTTCCAGATGGGCGGCGTTGGGCCGATGTTCGGGCAGGTCGGCTTCTTCAACAAGTTCGCAGGCAAGGACTGGGAGGACAAGCGCCCGCTGCAGCGCTACGTCGATGAATCGAAGCGGTTGCTCGGGGTGATGGACGCGGCGCTCGACGGCAAGGAGTGGTTCCTCGGCGAGGACTACACCATCGCCGACATCTCGATGCTCGGCTGGGTGCGCAACCTCATCACCTTCTACGAGGCGCGCGAACTGATCAGCTTCGATGATTTCCGCAACGTCGCCGCGTGGCTCGATCGCGGCCTGGCCCGCCCTGCGGTGCAGCGCGGGCTCAAGATACCGTCGAAAGACTGACCTTACTGGTTGCCGACGTCGCCGGCCGCCTTCTGGGCGGCGTCGCCGACCTTTTGCGCGCCGTCGGACACGCCCTGCGCCGCGGTGGTGATCGCGTCGGTCTTGACGTTGTCGTTCTGCGCCTTGTTGTAGAAATAGAAGGCGCCGATGATGACGATGATCAGCACCGCGATGCCGATCAGCACCGCGCCGCCGCTGCCGCCGCGGCGCTCGACTACTGTGGTATGGGTCTCGACCGGCCGGCCGTCCGCCGACGTTTCGACGGTGCGTTCTTCCTCGACCAACTGTCCCTCCTGTCGTCGTTGAGCGACTGAAACGACTTGCCGGTCGCGGTTGTTCCGCGCGCGCCTTAGAAGGGCAGCTTGAACCCCGGCGGGAGCGGCAGGCCGCTCGAGAATTTGGCCATCTCGGCATTGGAGGCGGCGTCAGCCTTGGTCCGCGCGTCATTGAGCGCGGCCACCACCAAGTCCTCGACCATCTGCTTCTCGCTTGGCTGCAAAAGCGACTCGTCGATCTCGACGCCGATGATCCTGCCCTTTGCCGAGGCGCGGACCTTGACCAGCCCGCCGCCGGCCGCACCCTCGACCTCGATCTGGTCAAGCCCTTCCTGCGCCTTGGCGAGCTCGTTCTGGACGTTCTGCGCCATCGCCATGATGTCTTCGAGATTGTTCATGATGTGCTCCGTTGCGGTTTGGGCCAGTCTTCGAGCTCGGCGTCGGGAAACGCCTCGAAGGTGGCCTTGACGATCGGGGTTGCGAGGATCGCCTGCCGGGCGTCTTCCTCGCGCTGCTGCTCGGCTTCGTGCGGGGTAGCGGCACCCGGCGCGTCCTCGACAGTAACGCGCCAGGGCTTGCCGGTGATCCGTTTGAGCGCCTCGCCAAGATCGGGCACCATGTCGGCCGGCAGCGGCTTGGCCGAACTCAGCACCAGGTCCTGCGGCGCACAACGCACCACGCGCGCCGAGCGCTTGACCTTTTCAGCGAGCCCGACCTCGCGATTGGCTTCGAGCAAGGCCATGATCGCCTCGAGGCTGTCGGGCATCGCGGGCGCGGCAGGTTCGGGCGACGGCGCCGGGTTCGAGGGTGCGGCGGGCGCGTGGCCGCTGGAGATTTGCCGCGCGAGCTCGCCGGGATCGGGCAGCGACGAGGCGTGGATGACGCGCAGCAGCGCCATCTCGCCCGCCTCGATAGGGAGCGCGGCGCGCGCCACCTCGTCATGACCCTTGAGCAGCAATTGCCACAGCCGGTGCAGCGCCTGGAACGACAGTTTCGCCGCCCAACCCTCATAAGCCGCCCGCTCCTCGGCGGGTTGCGCCGGATCGGGCGGCGAACCGAGCTTGACCAAGGTCACGCCATGCGCGGTTTCGAGCAGCGCGCGCAGCACGCTTTGCGGATCGACCCCGTAATCGTACTGCCGCCGAAGCGCCGTCAGCGCGCCTCTGGCGTCGGCATCGAGCACCAACCCCATCAATTCGCGGATCGCGCCGCGGTCCGAAAGGCCGAGCATCTCGCGGACCTGATCGGCGCGCACGCCACCGCCCTCCATCCCGGCATGCGCGATCGCCTGGTCGAGAATCGACAGGCCGTCGCGCGCCGAACCCTCGGCCGCGCGCGCGATCAGCGCCAGCGCCTCGGGCTCGGCCTCGACACCCTCGGCCGCGGCCACCGCGGCGAAATGCGCGCCGAGCTTGTCCGAAGGGATACGCCTGAGGTCGAAGCGCTGGCAGCGCGACAGCACCGTCACCGGCACCTTGTTGACCTCGGTGGTGGCGAACAGGAACTTCACATGCTCGGGCGGTTCCTCGAGAGTCTTCAACAACGCATTGAACGCGTTCTTGGACAGCATGTGGACTTCGTCGATGATGTAGATCTTGTAGCGCGCCGAGACCGCGGCGTAGCGCGAGGCGTCAATGATCTCGCGAACGTCGTCGACGCCGGTATGGCTCGCGGCGTCCATCTCGATCACGTCGATATGCCGCCCTTCCGCGATCGCGCGGCACGGCTCGCATTGGCCGCACGGATCGATCGTCGGACCACCCTGCCCGTCCGGGCCGACGCAGTTCAAGGCCTTGGCGATCAGCCGCGCGGTCGACGTCTTGCCTACTCCGCGCACGCCGGTCAGCAGGAAGGCATGCGCCAGCCGACCGCGATTGATCGCGTTGCCGAGCGTCTGCACCATCGCGTCCTGGCCGATCAGCTCGGCGAAGGTCTGCGGGCGATATTTGCGCGCGAGCACGCGATAGGCTTCGGCCTTCACGGGCTGCGGCGGTTCGCCGAGATCGAGGGAATCGCTCATCACACCCTATCTAAGGATGCCGCGCGCCGATGTCGAAGGCAGGTGAAGTGGAGAAAGTGGAGAGTGTCGCACGTTTCTCCGAGTTCGCCCCGACGGCCGGTAAAAGACGTGCTGTCGCGAGGCCAATGGTCATGGTTTGTTCCGTAGCACGAAGTGACCTTGTACGACAGCGCTGATCGCTCGTTCGAGCAAATGCCACTCGTCAGCGGTCAGCCGCGGCCGATCAGGCGTTGTGCGATCGTATCGGCGACTTCGGAGGACGGGCGGCCGGTGCGCTCGCTTTCGTCCCACACCTCGACAAGGCGCTCTGGGATACGGGCAATGCGTGCCTTGACCTCGGCTTCGTCGCCATGACCGAGATATTCGAGGCCGACATTGATGATGCCGCCGGCGTTGATCACGTAATCGGGCGCGTAGAGGATGCCGCGGGCATGCAGCCGCGCGCCGTCCTCGTGCGTCGCAAGCTGGTTGTTGGCGCCGCCGGCGATCACCTTGGTCTTGAGCGCGTCGATCGAGCGTTCGGTGAGAATCGCGCCGAGCGCATTGGGACTGACCACATCGGCCTCGATGCCGAGGATCGCGTCGGCCGCCGCCGTTTCGGCGCCGAGTTCGTCGGCCAGCGCTTGCGCCTTGTCGGCGTGAACGTCGGCAAGCGTCAGCCTTGCCCCATCCTTGGCGAGCAGCCGCGCCAGTCCGCCGCCGACCGAGCCGACGCCCTGGATCGCGACATGGACGCCCTTCATGCTGTCCGCACCGAGCCCGCGCTTCGCCGCCGCCTTGACGCCGAGATAGATGCCGAGCGCGGTATAAGGCCCGGGATCGCCGCCCGCCGCGCCGCTCGCCACCGGCAGGCCCGAGACATATTTGGTCTCGCCCGCGATCACCTTCATCCGCGCCTCGGACATGCCGACGTCCTCGGCGGTTACGTAGCGTCCGCCGAGCGATTCGACCGCGCGGCCGAACGCCTTGAGCTGCGCCTCGCTGATCGTCGCGCCCGGCTTCTCGGCGAGCACCACGCCCTTGCCGCCGCCGAGATCGAGCCCGGCCATCGCGTTCTTGAAGCTCATGCCGCGCGACAGGCGCAGCGCATCGGTGATCGCGGCATCGCTCGACGCATAATGCCAGAAGCGAACCCCGCCCGCCGCCGGCCCGAGCTTGGTCGAGTGCACCGCGATCACCGCGCTCAACCCCGACTCGGGATCGGTGAACAGATGGACGCCCTCATGCGCGTCGAAATCGGGGAAGCCCCAGCCGGTGATCATTGTTTTTCCCGGGATTGGTCAGCAGATGATGGGGCGACCGACGGGACTTGAACCCGCAACTTCCGGCATCACAAGCCGGCGCTCTAACCAATTGAACTACGGTCGCCGTGAAAGGCGCGCCCTAGCGGGCGGGGGCGGGCAGCGTCAAGCCTGTCAGAATCGCCCCTGGATGGAAAGCAGGTAGCCGTTGGCCGAGGGCTGGAAGCCGGCGAGCTGGAGCTTGGTGCCAAGCGCGGGATCGGTGGTGCGCATCGTCATGTCGGCGGCGTAGCTGCCATCGGGATGGAGCCGCACGTCGAGGCTTTCGGTGCCTGCGCTACTCACCAGCGGGAGCAGCAGCGCGTTGCCGTCACAGCGCGCGGTGCCGGCCATCGCCTGGGGCAGCGGCACGCCGCCGATCGCGCCGGCGAGCGTCGCCCGGATGCGGCCTTCGGCATGGTCGCACGCGCCATCCTTGAAGCGCGCGCTGACATCATCGAGGTCGAGCAAGGTGAGGGGGAGCGGTG
Organism: Sphingomonas sp.; assembly: GCA_051954515.1. Lineage (GTDB taxonomy): Bacteria > Pseudomonadota > Alphaproteobacteria > Sphingomonadales > Sphingomonadaceae > Sphingomonas. Next base: position 167,345 of record JBQCHQ010000012.1, read on the forward strand.
CGAGGGCGCTGCCGCCCGGCATGCTCGCGCTGACGTCATCCACGCCGAGGCTGTGCCGCGACAGGCTGACCGCTCCCTGGAGCGGCGCACCGCCCTTCCCCGCCACGTCGACGCGCGCGCGCCCGACCAGCAGCTGGATCGGCGAGACGTGCGCGGCGAGATCGCCCAGCGAGAAGCCCGCGGCATGCGCCTCGGTCAGCTCGCCGAACCAGACGCTGCCGCCGACTTGCCGCGCGGTGATGCCGAGCTCGCCGAGGCCGATCCAGCCGAGCATCAGCCGCAGCGGCAGGAACACGATCAACGCGGCGACGAAGATCGCGCCAAACAGGGCGGCGGGGCCGGTGCGGAGCCGGATGCGCCTCATGCGCCCCTCTCGATCAGCAGGATCTGCGCGGAAACGGTCTGGTCGCCGTTGTTGCTGACGTCGATCGTCGAGACGATGACGCCTGCCTTTTCGAGATCGGCGAGCCACGCGAACAAGGCGCCGGGCCGCGCGGTGGGGATCGCGATGCGGACCCGATCGTCGCTCTGCGGTTCGACATTGGAAAGGGCAAAGCCGGCGTCGCCGGCGCTCTGGCGGAGATAATCGGCGAGCGCGCCCGGGATCGGCTGCGGGCGGTTGCGCGCGAGATCGGCGATCGAGTCGCGCTCGGCCTGCGCGTCGCCCAGGCGGACCACGGCATCGTTCAAGCGCGTCCGCGACGAGGACAGGCCGTCACTCACCGGCAGGAAGATGCCGAACCAGATTACCGTCAGCACGATCATCGCCGCCATCGCCAGCAGCATGCGGCGCTCGCGCAAGCTGCGGCCGTCAAACCAGGCCTTGAGCGCGGCGATCATGGCGTCACCGTCAGGTCGCCCGAGACCTGTCCGGCATTGGCAGTGAAGGTGCTTGCCTCGACGGTGAAGCCGAGCGCCTGGATGCGGTTCCTCAAGTCGTTGGCCTGCGCCTCGTTCTCAGCCGTCACGGTCGCCCTGAGCGCGCCGGCATCGTTGAAGCTGAGCGCGGTGAGCTCGGTGCCCGGCACTGCCTGCACCGCCCCGAACACCGCGCTCGCAGTGCGGCTGAAGCCGAGCCCGCCGCCGCGCATCCCGGCGAGCCGCGCCGCCAATTGGCGCTCGGGATCGGTGATCGTCGCGCCCGCGGGCAGGCCCTGCTGCGCGACCATCGCGGTGCGCGCCTCGATCCCCTCGGCGGCGATCTCGGTGCGGATGATGCGGAAAACGACAATGAGCAAATTGACGACGACGATCGCCAGCGCGAGCCAGCCGAGCCGCTTGACCAGGGCCCAGTCGATCGCTCGGCGGCGGCGCTTGGCGAAGGGGCCCTGGCGCAGATCGAGCGCGGGCGCGGCCGCCGCGGCGACGATCGCCGCCTCGATCGCGTCGCGGTCGAGCGTCTCGGGTGGCGTGTCGCCAGTGACGAGCTCGGTCAGCCGTGCCTCGTCGGCGAACCCGCTGGTCGTGCCGCGAACGACGCCGTGGCCGGCGAGATCGGCGCGGACATAACCCGTTTCGGGGCGCGGCAACAGCATCGGCGCGGGGACCAGCGCGTCGGGATCGATTCCCTCCGCCCCGAGCATCGTCAGCCAGGCGCGCATTCGTTCGACGCCGACCACGCCGATCGGGCGCTCCGCCGCGGCATCCTCGCGGCCGACGGCGACGTGCAGGTCGGCGATCGGTGCGGCGCTCGCTTCGCTGACCACGATGCGCGCGGCGGCGGTCGCCTGGGCGAGCGAGCGATCGGGCAGGTCGGCCCAGTGCAACGCCACCGCATCGGCCGGCGCGACCGAAACGATCCGCGGCGGCTCGGCGGCAGGATCGGGCGGCGCGGGCAGCCCGTCGCCGCGATCAACCACCGCATCGTCGGCGATCCTGAGCCAGCGATAAGGCTCATCCTCGGCCGCCGGCGGGAACAGGACGATCGTCTCGCTCATGCCGGATCGCTCCATTGCCGCGAGACGATCTGCGCGCGCTGGGCGGTGGCGTCGAGAAGGTCGGTCTGAGTCAGCTGCACGCCGTAAGCGGTAACGTCGATCTTCATATCGAACCAGTAGGTTCTGACGCCGCTCTGCTGCGCCTTGACCTCCGCCGGAACGTTGAGCGAGGCGAGGCCGGGAATGTTCCAGAAATCGAGCGTGCTGTCATAGCCGCCAGCGGGGCGCTGGAGCAGCAGCGCGCGCGCCTTGCCCAGGTCCATCGTATCGGGCGCCAGCATCGCCAGCAGCGGCGCCTGCTCGGGCTGGAGCGTGTTGACGTTGATCTGCGAGGGCTTGGCGATCGGCAGCGTGCACAGCCACCGCGCAAGCTTGTCGTAGAGATCGGGCGTGACGCCGGCGACCGCGCGTAGCTCGCTGGGGTCGGTCATCAACGTGTTGGCGGTGCGATAGGGCACCGCCTTGCCGCGATAGGCGCTGTCTTCTGCGCCCAATGGCAGCGGGTTGGCATCGCTGTCGATCCAGTCGGCGCTCGCGGCGGCAATGCCCTCGGCGGTCTGGCCCGGAATGCCGACCAGCTTCATCAGGCGGACGAATTGCGCGATCTGATCGGGCCGGGCGACATAGAGGCCCGGCGCGGTCTCGGAAACGAGGCCGTTCAGATTGAAGCAATTGCCGCCATCGGTGACGGTCAGCGTGGCGATGCCGCCGGGGACGGGCAAGGAATAGGGCCGCCCCGCCCAGCCGCCGGCGAGCGTGGTGCGTGCGGCATCCTGGTCGAGGATCGCGTTGATACGGATCGTCGCGACCGTCTCGGCGGCGTAGGCGAAAGCGCGCGCCTGCTCGATCGCCGCGCCGTTGGCGGCGAGCCGCGTCGATAGGCGCAGCTTTTCGAGCGCGCCTGCCGCCAGCACGGAGATCACCGCGACCAGCAGAAGCACCGTCAGCAGCGCCGCGCCGCGCTCGGAGGGTTCAACCCGCATTGGCACCTCCCCGTTCGGCGGGCGTCCGATAGCCGGTGCCGACCAGGAACAGCTCGCGGAAGGTCGTGCCGCCGGTGCGCGTGATCGTCATCTCGACCGCGTCGGGCAGCGGGCGATCGATAGTGCCGTTCCATTGATCGCTCCACGCGCCGGCATAGCGATAGCGCAGCTTGACCGCGGCAACGTCGCCGAGGATCGCGGCGGTCGGCCCCGGCGCGGCACCGTCGAGCATCGGATAGGCGATCCGGGTGAGCGCGCCGTTGTCGAGCCGGTATTCAACCTTCTGCTCGCTCGATCGCGGCGCGGCGTCGACATTGGTCCAGCCGGCGCGGACGAGGCGCAGCATCGGCATTGTCCCCGAATCGCTTGCGCCGAAGAACAAGGGCACGGGGTCGCCTGCCTCGTTGCGCGTCGGCCGGGCTCGCACCTGGGCGAGATCGGCCGACAGTGCCGAGCCGAGCTGATTCAATTGCGCTATGTCGGCGAGCTTGTCGGCGCCCGCCGCCTGTGCGCGCACGCTGAACGCGAGCAACCCGACGCCGGCTGCCGCGAGCAACGAGAAGATGAGCAGCGAGACCATCAGCTCTACCAGCGTGAAGCCGGCCTGTCGGGCGTTTCTCGCACGACAGGCCGTTCCTGCGCAGGCGGGGGCCCAGAGCCAGGATCGGAATGCTCGCCGCATCGTCATGCCCCCGGCCGCACGACCATGAGCCGGGCGATGGGCCGCCCCGCGCCCGGGGCGACGGCCACGTCGATGCGCAGCGCGCCGGCATCGCCGAGCGGCGTCACTTGCCGGGTCCAGGTCCAGTCGCGGCCGCCATTGGCTTCGTTGCCATTGGTGGTGCCGGCTGCCGGCGGCTGGGCATCGGTCAATGCCTCGACCGCGACGTTCCGCGCAACTATCTGCGCCGTCAACGTTTCGTCGAGGATACCGGTCGAGCGCAGCGTCGCGCCTTCCAAGCGGATCAGCGCCAGCGCCGCCAGGCTGAACACCGCCAGCGCGACCATCATCTCGATGAGCGTGAAGCCGCGCTGCCTAGCCATCGACACGCACCTCGCCGGCTGCGCCGATATGGACGGTGGCGATCCGTCCATCGCGCTCCAGCCGCACGTCGAGCGGCCGGTCGGCGAGACCGGTCGAATCGAACACGACGCGCGCGCGTCCGTCGCCGGCGAGCATCGGCCGCACGCCCTTGCCCCATTGCGCGACGCGCAGGCCCTTATCGGGCATGGGCTGCCAGCCGGCGCCGCTGTGCACGTCGAATCCGTAACCGCCCGGCGCCACCCACACCGAGGTGGTCCGCGCATTGAGGATCGCCGCGTCATGCGCCACACGCACCCGCGCCGCGAAGCGATCGGCTTCATCGGAGAGCCGTCCACGCGGGTCGGGGATCGCCAGCACCACCGCCGCCGAAGCGAGGCCGATGATGGCGATCACCACCATCAGCTCGACAAGCGTGAAGCCGTGTTCGGCGGAACGCCACAAGGGCGTAAACCCTCGCTGGCCAGGACGGGGCCGCCTATTGCCAGCTGCCGATATCGGCATCGACGCCCTCGCCGCCTTGCTTGCCGTCGGCGCCCCAGCTCCACACATCGGCTTCGCCATGCTGGCCGGGCGAGGCATATTGGTACGGCCGCCCCCAGGGATCGGCGGGCAGCTTCCTGAGATAGCCGCCGGCTTGATAGCGCGACGAGTCGGCCGAGCCCGACGGCCTGACCAGCGCCTGCAAGCCTTCCGAGGTGCTCGGGTAATGCAGGTTCTGGAGCTTGTACATTTCGAGCGCCTGATCGATTGTCGAGATGTCGCTCCTGGCCTTTTCGACGCGCGCCTTGTCGCCCATCGGCAGCACGTTGAACGTGACGATCGCCGCGAGCAGGCCGATGATGACGATCACCACCATCAGCTCGACCAGCGTGAAGCCCTTTTCGTCACCCTCGCGAAAGCGGGGGCCCATGTCCTGCCGGACGATCCTGGCGCAGCGGCCAGGAGATGGGTCCCCGCTTTCGCGGGGATGACGAGGGTAAAACTTAAACATACCAAACCTCATTGACCGGCCAGCGTCTCGAGCTGGAGGATGGGAAGAAGAATGGATAGCACGATTGTCGCGACGATGCCGCCCATCAGCACGATGATCGCGGGCTCGAGCAGCGACAATGCGGTCGCGGTGAAGCGGTCGAACTCGCGCTCGAGATAGTCGGCGGCGCGTTCGAGCATTTCGTCGAGACGTCCGGCGGCCTCGCCCGAGGCGGCCAGATAGACGAGCAGCGGCGGGAACACCTCGCTCCTGCGCATCGCCGCCGACAGGCTGCCGCCGCCGCGGATCGCCTCGACGATTTCGTCGGTGGCCAATTTCAACCGCGTGTTCTTGATCGTGCCCGCGGTGAGCGTCAGTCCTTCGAGCAGCGGCAGCCGGCTTGCGACCATCGTCGACAAGGTGCGCGCCATACGGGCCGCGTGGAGGTCGCGGAGGAGCCGGCCGACAAGCGGCAGGCGGAGTAGCCAGGTGTCGAACGCGAGTCGGATCTGCGGCGCCTTGAGCGCGCGCCACACGGCCGCGGCGAGCGCAGCGACGATCAGCAGCAGCAGCCACCAGAAATGCGCGAGGAAATAGGAAATCGCCATCACGATCCGCGTGAGCAGCGGCAGCGTCTGCCCGACGGTATCGAATTGCTGCACGACCTGCGGCACGACGAAGATCATCAGCGCCGCCACGACGCCCATCGCCACCACGGCGAGCACCGCCGGATAGGCCATCGTGGTGATGAGCTTGCCGCGAATCTCCGCCTGCCGCTCGAGCAACGCGGAGAGGCGGTCGAGGATGGTCGGCAAGGTGCCCGAGCTCTCGCCCGCCGAGACCATCGCGCGATAGAGCGGCGGAAAGCTCTTGGGCTCGCGCGCCATCGCATCGGAAAGGCGGCGGCCCTCGACGACGCCGGCATGGACGGTCGAAACGATCGCGCGGACCTGGTCCTGCTCGGTCTGCCGCTGGATCGTGCGCAGCGATTCCTCGAGCGGGCTAACCCGGTTCAAAGTGGCGAGCTGGCGGGTGAACAGGGTCAGCGCCTTGCCGTTCATCCGTCGGCCGAGGCTGGGCAACGACAACAAGGCGCGCCCGCGCGGCGGAGGCGGCGCGCCGGGTTCGAGGCGGACGACGTAAAGGCGACGCCTGTCGAGGCTGGCGCGCGCATCCTCGATCGAGGACGCAGCGACATGGCCGGCTTTTTCCTGCCCTCGCGCATCGATCGCGACGTAATCGAAGTCAGCCATTACCGTCATGCCGGACTTGTTCCGGCATCCACCGAGCGGCAAGAGCCGGGGCAACTTGGTATGCGGAACAGTGGACCCCGGAACAAGTCCGGGGTGACGGAGGGAGCTTACGCATCGGCCATCTCGGCGCGGCTCACCCGCACCGCTTCCTCGGGGGTCGTCACGCCGTCGCGCACCAACCGCCGCGCAGCGGTGCTCAACGTATCCGCATGCGCGAAGGCGTGGCGGGCGATGATGCCCTCGTCGGCGCCGTCGTTGATGAGGCGGCGGATCGTCTCGTCGATCCGCACTGCCTCGAACACGCCGATCCGGCCCTTGAAGCCGGTATGGTTGCACTCGGGGCAGCCGCCGGGCTCGTACACTATCGCGTCCGCTTCAATCCCGAGCAAGGCGGCCAGTGATGCCCCCGCGGCGACGGGCACGCGGCATTCGGGGCACAACCGCCGCACCAGCCGCTGCGCGATCACCGCCCGCAGCGTCGAGGCGAGCAGGAAGGGCTCGACCTTCATGTCGCGCATCCGTGTGATCGCGCCGAGCGAATCGTTGGTATGCACCGTCGACAGCACGAGATGGCCGGTGAGCGACGCCTGCACCGCGATCTCGGCGGTCTCGCGGTCGCGGATTTCGCCGACCATCACCACGTCGGGGTCCTGGCGCAGGATCGCGCGCAATCCCGCAGCGAAGGTGAGACCTACCTTGGGATTGACCTGCGTCTGCCCGACACCCTCGACGGCATATTCGACCGGGTCCTCGACCGTCAGGATATTGCGGCTGCCGTCGTTCAACAGGCGCAGCGCGGCGTAAAGCGTCGTCGTCTTGCCCGATCCGGTCGGCCCCGTGACGAGAACGATCCCGTTCGGCTCGGCGATGGCGCCGCGGACCACCTTGTCGATCGCCGCTGGCATGCCGAGCTCGGAAAGCTCGATTCCCGCATTCTCCTTGTCGAGAATGCGCAGCACGACGCGCTCGCCCGCCCGGCTCGGCAGCGTCGAGACGCGCACGTCGAGCAGCTTGCCGCCGAGCGTCAGGCCGATGCGCCCGTCCTGCGGCACGCGGCGTTCGGCGATGTCGAGCCGCGCCATCACCTTGATGCGGCTGACCACCACCGGCGCGACGTGCGGCGGCATCCGCAAGGTCTCGCGCAGCACGCCGTCGATCCGCATGCGGATGACGAGGCCGGTCTCGTAGGGCTCGATATGGATGTCCGACACGCCGTTCCTCGCGGCGTCGGCGATGATGCCGTTGATGAGGCGGATCGCGGGGGCATCGTCGGCCGAATCGAGCAAATCCTCGGCGGTCGGCAGGTCGGTCGCGAGCAGATCGAGATCACCGTCGAGCCCGAGCGTCCCTGCCGCCATCGCTGCCGCCTGGCCGTCCATCGCGTATCGATCGGACAAGAGCTTGTCGAATGCCTCGGCGGTGACGAACGTCACGTCGAACGGCCGTCCGAGATGGCGGCGCAGCTCGATCAGCACCTTCGGATCGCCGCCCTCGCGCATCGCGATCACCGGCTGTGCGTCGTCGCCGTCGAGCACCACGCCGAAGCGCCGCGCAAACGGATAGGGAATCGCCGGCGGCAGCGCGACGGCCGTCGGCGCCGCCAGATCGAGCGGCGCTTCGCCTGCGTCGCCGCGCGCGATCTTCACTGTTTCCTCTTGGCCGGGCGGATCACCTCGGTCGAGCTGCGTACGGTCGGCACCATGATCTGCGGATCGTGGATGTTGCCGGGGAGCGGCGCGGGCGGCACCGGCGGCGCGGCGCCCATGTAATCGCGCACCAGCTGATCGATGCTCGGCTCTTCCTCGGGGTTCATCTGCCCCTGGACGGCGCGGAGATAGCCGTAACGCTGCTCGGTCACCCGCTGCGTGTCGTCGGCGGTCCTCAGGATGGTCGGGCGGATGAAGATCATCAGGTTGGTCTTGGCGTGCGTCTTGGAATGCGACTTGAAGAGGTTGCCGAGCACCGGAATGTCGCCGAGCAGCGGAATCTTCTCCAGCGTCCGCCGTTCGTTGTCGTCGAGCAGCCCGCCGATCACCGCGATCTGGCCGTCGTCGACGGTCATCGTCGTCTGCACCTCGCGCTTGTTGATGATGAGCTCGCTATTGTCGCTCGACACCGGCCCGGCGATCGAGCTGACGGTCTGGTGGAGGAACAGCTTGATCGTCCCGCTCGAATTGATCTGCGGCTTGACGTCGAGCTCGATGCCGACATTCTCGCGCTGGATCGTCTGAAAGGCGTTGTCGAAATTGTCGGAGAGCGCCTTGCCGGTGGTGATCGGCACCTCCTGCCCGACCAGCAGATGCGACGGCGTGTTGTCGAGCATCACCACCGAGGGCGATTGCAGCAGGTTCGACTGCGTATCGCTCTTCACCGCATTGATGATGCCGCCGAGGATCGTATTGCCGATCCGCCCGCCGCCGCCGAACAACCCGCCCGAGGTGCCCAGGATCGAGCTCACCGCCGATTGCGCGAGCTGGTCGCTGATCGTGGTGTCCGTGCCGGTGACGGTGACGTTGCCGTTGGTCGTCGTGGTCGTCGTGGCGAGCTTCTGCGCCCCGATCGCGCCGGCGATCGCCAGCAGGCTCGGCGCCGAGGCCGAATAATTGGTCGCCGCGAACGCCCCCCCCTTGAGGTTGCCGAGCAGGAACTGGACGCCGAGTTGCTTCGCCGCGGTGTCCGATACTTCGGCCACGACCGCCTCGACCAGCACTTGCTGGCGGCGCGTGTCGAGCTGGCGGATCACTTCGGAAAGCTGGCGCTGCACCTCGGGCGGGCCGGCGATGACGATCGCATTGGCGCCTGCGAAGCGAGTCACCACCGCTGCGGTGCGCCCGCCTTCGCCGACGATTGCCGGCTTGGCGGTGCCGTTCTCGCCGCCACCCTGGCCAGCGGCGGCAGCGGCCGCGGCAGGCGACGGCGTCGGTATCTGATTGACGCTCGGCTGAAGCTGGCTGACCCCGTTCGAATTGCCCGACTGCGACAGGAAATTGGAGGTGATCGACTGGTCTTCGTTCGGAATTGCGCTGGGCTGTTCGCCGACCAGTTGCTGGAGCACGGGCAGGAGTTGCGCCGCGTCGGCGTTTTCGAGGAACACGACGCGAATTTCGGTGCCGGCCTGCGCTTTCTGGTCGAGTTCGGTGGCCACCGTCGCCAGCCGCGCCACGGTGTTGGGATCGCCGCGCAGCACCACCGAGTTCGAGCTGTCGACCGAGACGACCTGCACGCCGGGTCCGCCGTTCTGCCCACCCTCATCAGCGATCAGGCCCTTGAGCGCCGTCGCGATTTCTCGCGCGCCGGCATTCTTGAGCGCGATCACACGGGTCGACGCCTGATCGGTGTCGATCCCGGCGATCACCTGGCGGATGCGGCGCACATTGTCGGCGAAATCGACGATGACCAGCGAATTGCCCGCCCTGTTGGCGGTCACCGACCCCTGCGGGCTGACCAGCGGCTTGACCGTATCGAGCGCCGACTGCGCATCGATCGAGCGCAGCCGCACGATATCGGTGATGAAACTGTCGCGCGAGGCGGCGCGGCTGCCGACCGGGGTTGGTTGCGACGCGGCATTGTCGACCGGCTGGATTCGGAACGCGCCGTTCGCGGTCGGCACCGCGACGAGGCCGTTGGCGCGCAGCGTCGAGAGGAAAATCTCGAAATATTGCGATTTGGACACTGGGTGATCGGTGACGACGGTCACCTTGCCGTTGACTCGGCTGTCGACGATGAAGGTGCGCCCCGTCACTTGCGCGGCGTCGGCGATGAAGGCGCGGATGTCGGCATCGCGCACGTTCAGCGACAATTGCGCGAACGCCGGCGACGCGAGCGCCAAGGCGATGGCCGGAACGAATGTTATCTTCTTCATGAACCTGTCACGTTGATACCGATGGGAATTTTCTGACCGCCGCGTTCGACCGTCAGCGACAGGATGCCGCCATTGTCGAACTTGCCCTTTAGCCGCGCAATATCGTCCGGGCCGGTGACGGGCTTGCCCATCACCTCGGTGACGACATCGCCCTGCTGCAGACCGGCCTTGGCGAAGGCCTGGCCGTCGCCGTTGGGGCGCAGCACGAGGCCGGTGACCTTGCCGTCGTCGATCCGCGGAATGAAACCGATCCCCGCTTTGATCTGATCGAGCGACAGGCCGCGCGAATTGAGGTCCTGCAGCGTGACGCGCGGCGCGCCCGTGGTCACGCTCACCCCCGGCGGCAGCGCTTCGGTGGCGACCGCGGCCTTTGATTGGTCGATATACAAGTCTTCGACCGTGCCGCCATGATCGATCGAGATATGGTCGAACGCCACCGCCTTGAGCGTCGCGCCCGGCAAGATCTCGTCGCCGACCTTGTAGCTCGCCTGGTTTCCGTCGGGCGTCGCGATGATCGCCGAGCCGCCGCCGGTCGCCTCATTCACGCGGATGCCGTAGAGCGTGAGCTGGAGCGAGGTCACCGCGGCCGGTTGCTCGCCCGTCGACAGACGGAAGAACGGATCGAAGCTGCGCAGCGCGTCTGCCGAGGCCGAACCGCCGGGCTGCGCCGGCCGCCAGTCGCCAAGCGGCGTCACCGGCGTGACGATCACCCAGACGAGCCGCGCACATTGCACCGCGAGCAACGCCAGCAACAGCAATTCGGCAATCGAATAGACGTTGGCCCTCGGCAACCGCCGGAGCATCGCGCGCGCGCGGCCACTCAACACCAATCGCATTCGAACCAATCCTTGGACACCGCCCGGCCGCGCTCATGTTACAGCCTGAACCTTCCGCTGGGAAACATTTTAGCGCGAATTCGGCCCGCCTCTGGCGCACACCGGCGCGTGTTGGCAAATAGCCGGCATGGTCAGCAGCACGAGTCTTGCCTCACAGCACGTCAATTTCGGATCGGGTTATCCATCCCAACCGGTGATCGACTTCATCCAGGCGCAGGGCGGCGTGCAAAAGGTGCCGAGCCCGAAGCTCACCCTGTTCCTCAAACGCGGTTTCCTCGATCCCGATTTGTGCGCCGCGCTGATCGAGCGGATCGACACCAACCGCCGCCCCTCGACCGTCTCCGATTACAATGGCGATGCGAGTTTCCGCACCAGCGAGACGTGCGACCTCGACAGGAACGATCCTGTCGTCGCCCAAGTCGAGGCGCGGATCATCGCCTTCAGCGGCCTCGACCCCGCTTATGGCGAGCCGATCCAGGGGCAACGCTACGCCGTCGGCCAGGAATTCAAGGCACATACCGACTATTTCGACACGCAGGGCGAGGACTTCCAGAAATATTGCTCGATCGCCGGCAATCGAACCTGGACGGTGATGGTCTATTTGAACGAGCCCGGCGCCGGCGGCGCGACGCGGTTCAAGACGATCGACAAGCTCGTCAAGCCCGAGACGGGCAAGCTCCTGGCGTGGAACAATCTGCGGCCCGACGGCTCCCCCAATCCGGCGACGCTCCACCACGGCATGAAGGTGCGTGAGGGCACGAAGTACATCATCACGAAGTGGTTCCGCGAACGCCCCTGGGGGTGAAGCTCGGGGAGCTCAATGCTGCGGTTCTCGCGCCACGACACCGCCCTTCATCACGAACACGACATGGTCGAGCGCGGTCATGTCGGCGGCGGGATCGCCCTCGATCGCGACGAGATCGGCCTCGTAGCCCGGGCGAATCGTGCCGATCCGGTCGCCGAGGCCGAGGATCGCGGCATCGCCCGAGGTGAGCGCAACGAGCACGTCAGCCGCCGGCATCCCCCATGCCGCCATCAGCTCGGCCTCGCGCGCGTTGCGGCCGTGAGCGAACACGCCGGTGTCGCCGCCCACGCCGATCATCACGCCCGATTTCACCGCAGCCTGAAAGCTCTTGCGCTTGTCGATGATCGCCTGCGGCTCGGGCGCCTCGCCGTTCCAGCCGCGATAGCGCATGATCGCATCGGTCGCGGCAACCGTCGGGACATAGGCGATCCCCTTTTCCTTCATCATCGCGAACAATTCGGGCGTGCCCTCGCCGCCATGCTCGATTGTATCGACCCCGGCGAGGATCGCACGGCGCATTCCTTCGGCGGTGTTGGCGTGGACCGCGACCTTGCGCTCGGCCGAATGCGCGGCCTCGACCACCGCATGCATCTCCTCGACCGAGAAGGTGGGCCGACTTGGCTCGCCAGGGCGCCACGCATAATCGGCGTAGAGCTTCACGACATCGGCCCCCTCGCCGATCTGGCGGCGCGCGACGCGCACCATGTCGGGCCCGCTCGCTTCTTCGCCGCCCTGCGGCACGGCGAAGGCATAACCTTTGGGCCCGTAGGCCCCCGTCGCGACGATCGCGCGGTTGGCGCTCAGGATTCGCGGCCCCGGCACGATTCCCTGCTCGATCGCTTCCTTGAGACCTTCGTCAGCATCGCCCGCGCCTTCGGTGCCGAGATCGCGCACTGTGGTGAAGCCTGCCATCAGCGTCGCCTTCGACGCCGCCACCGCGCGCGCGACGCGCAGCGCCAGCGGCTCCTTCAACACCTGATCGTTCCAGCTCGTCTCGTCATAGGGATGCAGAAACATGTGGACGTGGGCGTCGATCATGCCCGGCATCAGCGTCGTGCCCGGCAGCCGCACGATCTCGGCGCCCGCCGGCGCGGCGACGTGCGGGCCGACCGCGACGATCTTGTGCCCCTCGACCAGCACCGACCAACCCGAATGCATCGCCTTGTCGGCGCCATCGAAAACGCGATCAGGCTCGATCAGCACGGGATGATCGGCGGATGGCGCGGATGCCATGAGCGGGGCCGCGAGCGCCGAAACGAACATCAGAAAAGCCTCGATCATCACCCATTCCCCCCTTCCGGCTATTGCGCCGCCGCTTGCGTCAAGTCTGGCGCAATCCGTTCGCCGGCGAAAGCAGGAGTCCGGAATTGCAGGCGATATAGCTCGTCTCCCTGGACTCCCGCCCTTCGCGGGAGAACAGTGAATGGCTTGGTGCTGGCCTTCCAAAACGAAAGGGCCAGCGCGCCCGTCGGCGGCTGGCCCTCGAAACTGGTGGGCGCGGCTGGGATTGAACCAGCGACCCCTGCGGTGTGAACACAGTGCTCTACCACTGAGCTACGCGCCCGAAACGACGCGCGGCGCCGGTTGCCCGACGCCTGCGTCGCCGCTGCCCTTAGGCAGGCGGCCGGGGCTTGTCCAGCCCCGGCCCGCACGATCAGTTGACCGCGTCCTTGAGGCCCTTGCCCGCCTTGAACTTGGGCTGGGTGGAAGCCTTGATCGTCATCGGCTCGCCGGTGCGCGGATTGCGGCCGGTCGAGGCCTTGCGCTTGGAAACCGAGAAAGTGCCGAAACCGACGAGGCGAACCTCGTCACCCTTCTTGAGCGACTTGGTGATCGCCTCGAACACCGACTCGACCGCCTTGCTCGCATCGCCCTTGCTGAGGCCCGACGCATCCGCGACCGAACCGATCAGTTCTTGCTTGTTCATGCCCTGGGAACCCCCTGATTTACCGTGACTCGAAAAGATTCGCGACCGAAGCCGGGCGCGCAGTTAAGGCGAGTCGTTACGCGTGAGTCAAAGCAAAACCGCGATTTCCGCGCCCGAAAGCGCGGGAATCGCGGGTAACCGTCCCTCAATGATGCATTTCGCCGCCGATTCCGGGCACGGCGACCGGCGGCTGGGCGGCGAGCTCGTCGGCCTCGGTCCAGTCGATCGGCGCGAGCGGCGCGGTGAGCGCCAGGCGAAGCACCTCGTCGACATGCGCGACAGGCACGATCTCCAGCCCCTCGCGGACGTTCGCCGGGATTTCGGCGAGGTCCTTCTCGTTCTCGGCTGGGATCAGCACGGTCTTGATGCCGCCGCGCAATGCTGCGAGCAGCTTTTCCTTCAACCCGCCGATCGGCAGCACGCGGCCCCGCAGCGTGACCTCGCCGGTCATCGCGATGTCCTTGCGCACCGCGACTCCCGTCAGCGTCGAGACGAGTGACGTCACCAGGCCGATCCCTGCCGACGGCCCGTCCTTGGGCACCGCGCCTTCGGGGAGGTGGACGTGGATGTCCTTGCGCGCGAACAGGCTGGGCTTGATGCCGTAGCTTGGGCTGCGCGCCTTGACGAAGCTGAACGCAGCCTCGACCGATTCCTTCATCACGTCGCCCAGCTTGCCGGTCGTCTTGATCGCGCCCTTGCCCGGCACGGTGACGCTCTCGATCGTCAGCAATTCGCCGCCGACCTCGGTCCAGGCAAGCCCGGTGACGGCGCCTATCTGATGCTCCTCCTCGCTGAGGCCGAAGCGGTATTTGCGGACGCCGGCGAACTCGGAGAGGTTTTCGGGCGTGATCGTCACGCTTTCGGCCTTGCCTTCGAGGATGCGGCGCAGCGCCTTCCTCGCCAGCTTGGCGATCTCGCGCTCGAGCGTGCGGACGCCCGCCTCGCGCGTGTAATAGCGGATGAGATCGCGCAGGCCAGCGTTGGTCAGCGTGAACTCGCCGTCCTTGAGGCCGTGCGCGTCAACCTGCTTGGCGATGAGGTGGCGCTCGGCGATCTCGACCTTCTCGTCCTCGGTATAGCCTTCGAGGCGGATGATCTCCATGCGGTCGAGCAACGGCTGCGGCAGGTTCAACGTGTTCGCCGTCGTCACGAACATCACGTCGCTCAAGTCGATATCGATCTCGAGATAATGATCCTGGAACTTGTTGTTCTGCTCGGGATCGAGCACTTCGAGCAATGCGCTGGCCGGATCGCCGCGGAAATCCTGGCCGAGCTTGTCGATCTCGTCCAGGAGGAACAGCGGATTGCTGGTCCCCGCCTTGCGCAGGTTCGAGACGATCTTGCCTGGCAGCGAGCCGATATAGGTGCGCCTATGGCCGCGAATCTCGGCCTCGTCGCGCACGCCGCCCAGCGACTGGCGCACGAACTCGCGCCCCGTCGCCTTGGCGATCGACTTGCCGAGGCTGGTCTTGCCGACGCCGGGAGGGCCGACGAGGCAGAGGATCGGGCCCTTCAATTTGTTGGTGCGAGCCTGGACGCCGAGATATTCGACGATTCGGTCCTTGACCTTTTCCAGCGCATAATGGTCCTCGTCGAGCACCGCCTGCGCGGTGGCGATGTCCTTCTTGAGCTTGGATTTCTTGCCCCAAGGCAGGCCGAGCAATACATCGAGATAATTGCGCACGACCGTCGCCTCGGCGGACATCGGCGCCATCGTCTTGAGCTTCTTCAATTCGCCCGTCGCCTTGGCGCGCGCTTCCTTGGAGAGCTTGAGCTTGGCGATCTTCTGGGTCAGCTCGGCGATTTCGTCGCCGTCTTCCTCGCCCTCGCTGCCGAGCTCGCGCTGGATCGCCTTCAGCTGCTCGTTGAGATAATATTCGCGCTGCGTCTTCTCCATCTGGCGCTTGACGCGGCTCTTGATCTTCTTCTCGACCTGCAGGACGCCGAGCTCGCCCTCCATGAAGGCGAACGCCATTTCCAGCCGCTTGGCCGGATCGCGCTCGACGAGCAGCGCCTGCTTGTCGGAAACCTTGATCGAGATGTTGCCGGCGACCGCATCGGCGAGGCGCGACGCGTCCTCGATCTCGGAGAGCTGCACCGCGGTCTCGGCGGGCAGCTTGCGGTTGAGCTTGGCGTAATTCTCGAACTGGTCGACCACCGAGCGCATCAGTGCCGAAACTTCGCTGCCCTCGGCGGCAAGCTCGTCGATCGGGGCGACGGTGCCGGTCAGATAATCGCCGGTTTCTTCGAGATCGTCGAGGCTGGCGCGCTCCTTGCCCTCGACGAGCACGCGCACGGTGCCGTCGGGCAGCTTCAGGAGCTGCAGCACGGTCGCGCTGACGCCGACATCGTAAAGGTCGTCGCGGCCGGGATCGTCCTCGGCCGGATCGAGCTGCGCGATCAGGAAAATCTCCTTGTCCGCCGCCATTGCCGCTTCGAGGGCGGCGACCGACTTGTCGCGGCCGACGAACAGCGGCACGATCATGTTCGGGAAAACGACGATGTCGCGCAGGGGAAGAACTGGGTAACTTTGGGTCATGAACACTCCGCTCGCGTCCGGATAGGACGCCCTTTGCCCTTATATGGTGCCTGCGCGCCTTGCATCAATCGCGCGGATTCTAGCCCGATGGAGATGAAGAACATGCTGTCTCGCTTGCTGCTCGCCGGATCGGCACTGGTCATGACGGCGGCCGCGGCGGCGCAGACGGCCCTGCCCAAGAAGGGCGAGCCGCCGATCACCGCGCAGACGCAGCGGTCGGGCGGGCCGATCGATCCCGATCAGGCCAAGCTGCAGTTCGATGTCGCCGACTTGAAGTTCGAGGTGCTGCCCGACACCGAAACGCTGAACGGCGTCGCCACGCTCAGCTTCACTGCCAAGGCGCCGCTCGACAGGCTGGTGATCGATCTCGACCATAATCTCGGGCCGCAGGCGGTCGCGATCGACGGCAGGGCGCTGCCCAAGAGCGCATGGGCTGATCCCGATGGACGGCTGACCATCACGCTGCCCAAGCAAGTCCCGACCGGCGGCAAGGTCTCGGCGACGATCACTTATGGCGGCCAACCGCATGTCGCGGTGAAGGCGCCGTGGGACGACGGCATGGTCTGGGCCAAGACGCCCGATGGCCGCACCTGGTTCGCCACCACCTCGGAGGGCTATGGCTGCGACATCTTCTGGCCGTGCCTCGACTTCCCAACCGGAGAGCCGGGCCGGGTCGATCTGCACATTACCGTTCCGAAGGGCTTGAAGGCGCCGTCCAACGGGGTGCTCAAGGGCGTCGAGACGCTGCCCGATGGGCGGACGACGTGGAACTGGTCGATCAAGCACCCCAACACTTACGCGATCGCGCTCAACGTCGCGCCTTATGAGGTGATCGAGGGCACCTATCACAGCCAGTATGGCAACGACATTCCGATGTTCTACTGGTACTTGCCCGGCGAGGAAGCGCAGGCCAAGGCGCTGTTCGCCGAGTTCGCGCCGACGCTCGATTTCTACGAGACGCTGATCGGCCCCTACCCCTTCGGCGACGAGAAGATGGGCGTCGTGGAAACCCCGCATGAGGGCATGGAGCACCAGACGATCAACGCCTATGGCAATCATTACGCCAAGGCGCCCGAAGGGTTCGACTGGCTGTTCCAGCACGAATTCGGCCACGAATGGTTCGGCAACCAGCTGACCGCCGCCAATTGGGACGATTACTGGCTGCACGAAGGCTTCGAGGAATATATGCAACCGCTCTATGGCCGTTGGCTGCAGGGCGAGGCACGCTACGACGCGATGATGCTCGATCAGCGCAGCAAGATCGAGAACAAGGTGCCGCTGGTCCGCGGCAAGGTCATCACCGAGGAAGAGGTCTATGAGCCGAGCAAGGGCGGCCCGGGCCAGGACATCTATTACAAGGGCGCGTGGATGCTCCACACGCTGAGGAACCTGATCGGCGACAAGGATTTCTACGCGGCGACACGGCTCGAGGTCTATGGGCGGCCCGATCCCAAACCGGGCAATTTCCAGCCGCGCTTCGGCTCGACCGACGAGTTCATCGCCAACGTCAACAAGGTGACGGGCAAGGATTATCGCTGGTTCTTCGACGTCTATCTGCGTCAGGCGGCATTGCCCAAACTGGTCGAGCAACGCGACGACGACAAGCTGACGCTGACCTGGCAGGCGCCCGCCGGGCTGCCCTTCCCGATGCCGATCGAGGTCGAGATGGGCGACACAATCAGCAAATTGCCGATGACGAACGGCACTGGCTCGTTGACCGTCCCGGCCGGCATGCACGTCGTGGTCGATCCCTATGACCGCGTGCTCAAGGACGAGCCCGCGATCGACGCCTATCAGGCGTGGATGAAGGCGCAGAGGGAGGCGAAGGCGAACAACTGATTTTCGAAAGAGGCCGAGCGATGCAGGGTTACGCGATTGGATTGCCGGGGCTGGCGGCGCTTGCGCTCGGCTTCCTCGCGTTCGCGCTCGCGGTGCTTGCCGCAAGAGCGCGGCGCGGGGCAGCGGATCAGGGGCCGCAACACCGCTCACAGCGGTCGATCGCCGGGATCGCGGTGCAGAGCCTTGCCTTCTTCGCGACCGCGTTCGGCGCGGGGAGCGCGATGCTCGATCCGCTGTCAGCGCTCGCACTGGGCGAAGCGGTGGTGATCGCGCTGCTAATGGCGGCAGCGGTTGCCCTGTTCGTCTGGGCGTCGCGGACGATGGGGCGCAACTGGAGCGTCGTCGCGCGCACTCGATCGGACCACGAGCTCGTGACGACCGGGCCGTTCGCGCATGTCCGCCACCCGATCTACAGCGCTATGGGGCTGTTGCTGCTCGCGCTGGCGATCGGGCTCGGCAACGAATGGCGGCTGTTCGTCACGCTGCCGCTCTATGCGCTCGGCACCTGGCTCCGTATCGCCGAGGAGGAAAAGCTGCTGCGCGCCGCCTTTGGCCCCGCCTATGACGCCTATGCCGCGCGCGTGAAGCGGTTCGTGCCGGGATTGCTGTAATCCAGTGATCCTTTCGGGGACGTGACGCGTTGGTCGAGCAATGACCAAGGGTTACGCTCGCCCCGCACCATCGATCGCGCAGCTCGGCGACACCCCGGCGCGGCGTTACTATACCGGTTCGAACCTGCAGCGCGCCAAGGCGGTTTCCGACCTGCGCGCGCGAACACACAAGCTGATGCCGCGCGTGGCGCTTGAATATCTCGAAGGCGGCGCGGGCGAAGAAGCGACGCTCTATCGCGAGCGCGAGGCGTTCGCCGAATGGCGCTATCTGCCGCATACGCTGGTCGATGAATCGCACCTCAGCCTGAAGCGCGCGCTGCTCGGCCACGAGGCGGCGATGCCGCTGGCGATCGCGCCAACCGGACTCAATGGCTTGTTCATGCGCCACGCCGATACCGAGCTCGCGCAAGGCGCCGCGCGGTTCGGCGTCCCGTTCATCCAGAGCACGATGTCCAACGATCGCATGGAGGATGTCGCCAGGGTCGAAGGGTTGCGGCACTGGTGGCAGCTCTATGTCTTCGGCGGCGAGGAAATCTGGCAGGAATTGCTGCGCCGCGCCGATGCCTGCGGCTGCGAGGCGCTGGTGGTCACCACCAACTCGCAGATTTTCGGCGACCGCGAATGGGACAGCCGCACCCGCGCGACTCAATCGCGGCCGTCGCTCTCGACGATCCTCGACGCCGCGCGCCACCCGCGCTGGCTCGCCTCGACGCTGGTCCACGGCATGCCCGAATTCGCCAATGTGATCGATTTCGTGCCCAGGGATCGCCGCGGCTTCTTCGCCAGCGCCTTCTGGATCCGCGAGCAGATGCCGCGCACGCTTTCGTGGCGCGACATCGCCAAAATTCGTGCTCGCTGGTCGAAGCCATTCTTCGTCAAAGGCGTGCTCAACCTCGATGACGTGCGCCACGCGATCGATAGCGGTGTCGATGGCATCATGCTCGGCAGCCACGGAGGGCGGCAGATGGATTGGGCGGTATCGGCGCTCGACATCCTGCCCGAGGCGCGCGCGATCGCGGGCGACCGCCTTTTGCTCTACATTTCGGGAGGAATCCGCCACGGCACTGATATGCTCAAGGCGCTCGCACTCGGCGCCGATTCGGTGATGACCGGGCGGGCGACGCTCTACGGCTTGTGCGCAGGCGGTGCCGCCGGCGTGCACCGCGCGCTCGAGTTGCTGCACGACCAGGCGATGAATGAACTCGGCCAGCTCGGCGTGCCTTCGCTCGACGCGCTCGATCGATCGGTGATGCGCAGGATGCACGGCATGCCGATGCCGCAGGTCTGACGGCGCTCAGGCGGGATAAGCGATGGTCGAGAGCAAGGCGATGTCGGCTGCGCGGCTGTCGAGCCGGGTATGCTGGACGACGATCGGGACGTCGGCGGCGATCACGCTGGCATAATCGACGCCGCACGGCACCGGCTCGGGATCGTCGAGTTCGTTGAAGCGAAGATGCAGCGTGCGGCGGGCGCCGAGCGTCAGCTTGTAGGGCCCGACGGGTTCGCGATCGGTGAAGAACAGCGTGATCTCGACATGGGCGTCGGCATCGCCGGTATTGAGCAGGCACGCCGCTTCGTGGCTGAGCAGCGCGCGGTTGGCGTTGACCATGCTTCGCTCGGGAATGAAGCCTTCGGGAAT
Source organism: Sphingomonas sp. (assembly GCA_051954515.1). GTDB lineage: Bacteria > Pseudomonadota > Alphaproteobacteria > Sphingomonadales > Sphingomonadaceae > Sphingomonas. The sequence continues at coordinate 187,591 of JBQCHQ010000012.1, forward strand.
GACCCAGCGCGTGCGGCCGATCGCGTCCATCGTTCACCGTCCTTTCGTTCGGTGACCAAACGGCGGAGAAGGCGATCCGTTGCCGGAACGCGATTCAAGCCAGCGCGGCGAATCCCTGGCGCAGGCCGCGGAGAAGGTCGTCCGGATGCTCGAGCCCGATCGACGCGCGCAGCAGCCCATCGCCGATTCCGGCCACGGCGCGCGCTTCCGCGCCCATGTCGGCATGGGTCATGGTCACCGGGTGAGCGATCAGACTTTCGACGCCGCCGAGCGATTCGGCGAGCGTGAAGGTGCCGACCGCTTCGACGAACGGTGCGACGCTGCTCGCGTCCGCCAGTTCGAAGCTCAGCATCGCGCCGAAGCCGGTCTGTTGGGCAGCCGCGATGGCGTGGCCGGGATGCGAGGCGAGCCCGGGATAATGGACCGCGGCGACTTGCGGCTGCTCCGCCAGCCATTCGGCGACGATCTGCGCGGTGCGCTGCTGCCGCTCCATTCGCGCGAACAGCGTCCGCAGGCCCCGCAGCGTAAGCCAGGCGTCGAACGGGGAGCCGGTGACGCCGATTGTGTTGGCCCAGCGCTTGAGCCGATCGACTTCCCCTGCGTCGGCCGCGACCACGGCGCCGCCGATCACGTCCGAATGGCCGTTGATGAACTTCGTGGTCGAATGGATGACAAAATCGGCGCCAAGCATGAGCGGGCGCTGCGCCGCGGGCGAGAGGAAGGTATTGTCGACCGCGATCCGCGCGCCTGCCGCATGCGCCCTGGCGGCGAGGCTGCGGATATCGACGATGCGCATCAGCGGGTTGCTCGGGGTTTCGGCAAGCACCAATGCCGGCCGCTGGTCGAGCGCGGCGGCGAGCGCGGCTTCGTCCGACTGGTCGACGAAAGTGACGCGGAACTGCCGCTTCTCCGCCCGTGCCACGAGCAATCGATAGGTGCCGCCATAGCAATCGTGCGGCGCGACGATCAGGTCGTCGGGACCGAACAGCCCGATCAGCAGATCGATCGCCGCCATGCCCGTCGCGGTGACGACCGCGCCGGCGCCGCCTTCGAGCGCGGCCAGCGCCTCGCCGAGCATGTCTCGATTGGGGTTTCCGGAGCGGCCGTAATCATAGGGGCCGGCGCGGCCATAGCCTTCGAACGCATAGGTGCTCGACAGATAGAGCGGCGGCGAGACCGCGCCGAAGGCGGGATCGCGCGCGACGCCGTGATTGGCGGCGATCGTCTCAGGCGCGAAGGAGGGCGTATCGGTCATCGTGGCTCCGGAAGATGGGCAGGTCAGGCCGCCTCTGGTTCGGCGAACAGCGCGCGCATGTCCAGCCGCTTGGCGAGCATGTCCTCGAGCGTATAGCCGTCGAGCACCGCCATGAAGGCAGCGAGCGCCTGCTGCAGCGCGCCGGTCAAGCCGCAGGCCGGGGCGATCCGGCAGCCGGTGCAATCGGCGAGGTCGAACCCCTCCTCGGTATGGCGGACCACCGCGCCGACATTGATCTCCGCGGGTTCGCGCCCGAGCCGCACGCCGCCGAACCGGCCGCGCACGCTGACGACATGGCCCTCACGGACGAGATCGTTGACCACCTTCATCAAATGGTTCTGCGAAACGCCATAAGCGCGCGCGATCTCGCCGATCGAGCACAGCCGATCGGGCCGCGCGCCGAGATAGAGCAGCACGCGCATCGCGTAATCGGTGTAGCGCGTCAGGCGCATCGAAATCCTCTCAACGGTTCGTCGCATCTAATATGCATTCTGATTGCATCTTTGCAAATTGCGCGATACATGCGGAAGAGATACATATTATTCGTGCCTAGGTGAGAAATGAACTGGCTGGCAGCGATCGAGCCGAGCAGCGGCGCCGGCACCGACTGGAACCGGGCGCGTGCCGAGTTCCGGCGGATGCTGGTATGGATTGCGCTGGTCGGCGTCGCGATGGTCGCCGGCGCACTGCTTTATCTTTCGAGCGTCGGACCGCTCACGACGAGCCTCGTCGTCGCGACGACGATCGGGGTGTTCCTGGCGGTGCTGCTTGGCGCTGGGCTGTTCGCCGCGGCCTTCTTCAGCTCGAAGAGCGGGCATGACGACATCGTCACCAATGCCGCGCGCCATCCGGCGACGCCGACCACGCTGCCGCCCGGGCTCGAATCCTATCGCCGCACGCCCGATTTCACGGAGAGCACCGTCCCGGCCGGACTCTTGGCCGATCACACGACCAAGGACGGGGCGTGGGCGCTGATCCATGTCGCCGAGGGGCTGCTGCGCTATCGAGTCACCGATCCTCGCCGCGCGCCGCTCGACCTCGTCCTGTCGCCCGGCCAGGCGCCCGGTGTGATCGAGCCGACCATCCGCCACCATGTCGAGCCGCTCGGCACGGTCCGCTTTCACGTCGAGTTCTGGCGCGCCAAAGCCGTTGTGGACGAGGCGCCGATCGCGCCCTGACGCTGGCGGGCTGGCCCGGCGCACCATCGAATAGCGTCAGCTTTTCATGGGGGATGGACGCGTTCGTTCCCACCCTTTACCAATGCGGCTCGTGTTCTGGTGTTTGATCACGCTGCGCAAGGCGGGTTAGGCTTCGGGTCGATAGCCGCCGCGCGGAAGTGCCGATAGGGGGTTGCGACATGTCCGACGACAAGACCGCCGCAGAAATCGACGTCACCAAGGCTTGGCGAGCATCGCAGGGGCAGCAAACCGCCGCCAAGCGCCTCCGCCTCTTCGCCATCATCGCGTGGATCATCGCCATCGGCGGCGAGGTCGCCGGGATCGTTCTTCTCTACAAGCACGTATTCGACCATGGAAACCTCGCGCTGTTGATCGGCCTCTTGGTCGGGATCGCCATCTTCGCGATCGCCGGCAGCCTGATGTGGAAGGCCGCCAACAAGCACGATCCGGCGAGCAAGGCCGAGCCGTTCAAGTTCTTCGTCCAGAACCAGTTGGGCGCGATCATCACGTTGATCGCGTTCCTGCCGCTGATCGCCTTGATCTTCCTCGACAAGGACATGGACCCGAAGAACAAGAAGATCGCCGGCGGCGCGGGCGTCGTTCTGGCGGTGGTCGCCGCCCTGATCGGAGTGAGCTACCATCCGCCCTCGGTCGAGCAATATACGCAGGATATGAACCAGTGCGCGGCGCAGATCAGGGCCGGCCAGCCGACCACCGCCTGCTCGCCCGAAGTCGCCGCCCAGGCGCAGGACATCGCCAAGGATTCAGCGACGGTGGCCGACGCGACCAAGGACGCCGCTCACCCGGCGGGCCAGGACGTGGTGTACTGGATCGCACCGGAGAACGGCGCCAAGAAATCCGCGACGCCGCATGTCTTCCACATCTGCGAAAAGGTGAGCCCATTGCGCGGCAAGACCGTCAATCACGGCTCGGTCACCGAAGCCTATGCCGAAAACGCCACCCGCATCACCCGGCAGATCGCGATGGAGCAGAAGCAGTGCGGGTTCGGTACTGCAAAGTAAGGCTGCCCTTGCTCGCGCAAAGCTCCTGCCGACTTAGCCTCGATCGCTGCGGCTAATCCGCAGCGACGTGGCCCGCGCTCCCGGCCGGCCGACGGGCGAACCAGATCAGCGCGATCATCGCCAGCGAAATCCAGCCCGAAAGCCAGAACAGGTCGTCGGCCGCGAGCAGATAGGCCTGCTGGACCATCTGATGCGTGATTGCGCCCGCCGCTTGTCGCGCACTTGCGCCCAGCGCCTGCAATTGCTCGACCGCGCCCTGATAGCGCGGCTGGAAGAGCGTGAAGTGATCGGCGAGCCGGCTCTGGTGCAGCGCCTCGCGGCGATCCCACATCGTTGTGATGAGCGAGGCGGCGAAGCTGCCCGAGGTGATCCGCGCGAAGTTCGAGATGCCGGTCGCCGAGGGAATCCGCTCGGGCGGAATGCCGTCGAGCTGGATCGTCAGCATGGCGACGAAGAAGGTGCTCATCGCCACCCCCTGGACCAGCAGCGGCATCGTGTAGGTCCAGATGTCGTCGTTGGTGGTGAAATGCGATCGCATGAAGAATGACACCGCGAACGCAACGAACGCGATCGTCGCCATGATCCTGGCGTCGACCCGGCCGCTCAGCCGCGCGACGAAGGGTGTCAGCACGATCGCCACAACGCCGCTCGGCGCCGCGACGAGACCGGCCCAGGTCGCGGTGTAGCCGAGCTGGGTCTGCATCCACAACGGCATCAGCAGCACGTTGGCGAAGAACACTGCATAGCCGAGGCAGAAGGCGATCGTTCCCAGCGTGAAGTTGCGGCGGCGGAACATCTGCAGGTCGACCGCCGGGTGGCGATCGGTCATTTCCCAGATCAGCCAGGCGAGGAACACGATGCCGGCGACGATCGCGGTGACCAGGATGAAGGTCGAATTGAACCAGTCGGCGTCCTTGCCCTTGTCGAGCACCACCTGCAGCGCCCCGACCCAGATCACCAGCATCGCGACGCCGATCGAATCGATCGGCAGCTTGCGCGTCGGCGTCTCGCGCGACTTGAGGCCGCGCCAGCACACCAGCGCGCAGAAGATGCCGACCGGCACATTGATGAGGAAAATCCAGCTCCAGTGATAATTGTCCGAGATGTAGCCGCCGAGGATCGGGCCGGCGACGGGGCCGATCAGCGTCGTCATCGACCAGACGCCGAGCGCGGTGCCGCGCTTCTCGGGTGGGAAGATGGCGATCAGCAGCGCCTGGCTGCCGGGAATCATTGGTCCCGACACCGCGCCCTGCAACACTCGAAAGCCGATCAGCGAGCCCAGGCTCCACGCGATGCCGCACAGGAAGGAGGCGGCGGTGAACAAGGCGACCGACACCGCGAAGGTACGCACCACGCCGAACCGGCCCATCAGCCAGCCGGTCAGCGGCACGGCGACGCCGTTCGCCACCGCGAACGAGGTGATCACCCACGTCCCCTGATCGGCGCTGACGCCGAGATTGCCGGCGATCGTCGGCAGCGAGACGTTGGCGATCGTCGAATCGAGCACCTGCATGAAGGTGCCGAGCGCCAGCGCGAAGGCAATCAGCGCGCGCTGCCCGCCTGCGAGCGGCGCCTGGCCGGCACCCGTCACCGCGCGCGGCCGGCGTTGGCGGCGATGATCCGCGCGATATCGGCATCGACGTTCGGGCTGTCGCTCGCCTGCGTGGCGAAGGCCTGATGCGCCTCGCGGCCGAGCAGCGAGCCCGAAGTGTTCGACGTGTCGACCTCGATATCGACCGACAGGCCGATGCGCAGCGGATGCGCGTCGAGTTCCTTGCCGTCGAGCGCGATTCGCACCGGCAGGCGCTGGACGATCTTGATCCAGTTGCCGCTGGCGTTCTGCGGCGGCAGCAGCGCGAAGGCGTTGCCGCTGCCCGCGCCCAGGCCGACGACATGGCCATGATAGGTCACCTTGCCGCCGTAAGTGTCGGTGGTGATCGTCGCCGGCTGGCCGACGCGCAGATCGGCGAGCTGCGTTTCGCGGAAATTGGCGTCGACCCACACGCGATGCAGCGGCACCACCGCCATCAGCGGCGTGCCGGCGGCGATCTGCTGCCCGATCTGCACGGTGCGCTGCGCGATCGTGCCGTCCACCGGCGCGGTGATGTGCATGTGGCTGCGCCGGATCGCGGCGCGGCGGTAATTGGCGATCGCGGCGAGCACCGCCGGGTTGGTGTGTACGTCGGCGCCCTGCACCTGCGTCTGGGCTTGCGCGAGCTTGCTCTGGGCGAGGTCGAGCGCGGCGGTGGCGGTTTTGACCGTATCCGCGGCGTGCGAGACTTCCTCACCCGAGACCGCGCCCTGCTGCGCCGCCTGCTGGCGCCGGCCGAGATCATTGCGCGCGCGAGCGAGATCGGCGCGCGCGTTGGTGACCTCGGCTTGCGCCGCATTGACCGCGGAGAAGTCCGCGCGCACCCCGCGCACCGCTTGCCCGAGCTGTGCGGCCGCAGCCTCCAGTTCGACATCGGCGGTAGCAGGATCGAGATCGACCAGTGGCTGGCCGGCGCGGACGCGTTCGGTATCGTCGGCGTAGAGCGCGGTCACCGTGCCGGGATCGCGCGCGGTGATCGTCACGGTGTCGCCCGCGACATAAGCGTCGTCGGTCGATTCGCTCGGCGTAGCGATGAACAGGCGCCACACGGCGTAGAGCGCGACCGCGAGCACCACGATCGCGGCCAGGATCGTCAGCCACCGCCGCCGCGCGCCGGGATTGCCTCGTTCGGCAGGTTGCGGAACAGCTGCGGCGTCGCGGGCATCGTCTTGGCGGGCGTCGGTCATTGGGCGTTCCTCGTATCGGCGGCCACGGTCGCAGCGGCGGGATCGAACCCGCCGCCGACGGCGATCAGCAACTGAATTTGGGCGACGGCCTTGTCGGCCTGGAGATTGACGGTCTGTTGTCGCGCGGCGAGCAGCTCGACATCGGAACCGATCAGGTCGAGCCGCGAATCGAGGCCGGTCGAGACTCGCACCGCATTGAGGCGCTGCACCTCGGCAAGGCCGTTGGCGGCCGCCTGCTGCTGGGCGAGGGCGTCGCCCAGCGTCTTTGCGCGAGTCAGCGCATCGGCGGTCTCGCGCACCGCGCCGAGCACCGCCTGGTTGTAGCGGGCGATCGCGGCATCGACCTGAGCGGTGGCGCCGGCATAATCGGCCCTGAGCTTGCCGCCTTCGAAGATCGGCAAATGGATCGCCGCGCCGACGCCATAGGTCGAGGCGTCGCTGGAAAACAGGTTGCCGATGCCGAGCGCCTGCAACCCTGCCAGCCCCAGCAGGTTGATGTTCGGATAAAAGGCCTTGCGCGCTACCTGCCGGCCCGCGGCGGCGGCAGCCACGCTCGCCTTGGCGCTCAGGATGTCGGGTCGCCTGGCGAGCAGGTCGGCGGGGAGCGCCGTCGGCAGCGGCAGCACCGCGTCGAGCTTGATCCGCGTCGGCTGGATCGTGCCATAATAATCCGCGCCCCTGCCCGCGAGCAGCGCCAGCGCGTGGATCACCGTCTCGCGCTGTCCCTGCGCCTCGACCAGCGCTTGCCGCGCCTGCGCGAGTAATGTCTCGGCCGCGCGCAGGTCGATGTCGCTCGACAGCTGGCTTTGCTTGCGCACCCGCGCCAGCGCCACGGCGTGGTCGCGCTGATCGACGGTCGATTGCGCCAGCGCGATCTGCCGTTCGGCGCGCGCCAGCTCGACATAGGTCTGCGCGATCGAGCCGGCGAGCGCGAGCCGCGCGGCGTCGTAATCGAACGCCGCAGCTTCGGCGCCGTGCCGCGCCTGTCCGATCCGGTCGGCCTGCTGGCCCCAGGAATCGAGGTTCCAGCTCAGATTGGCCTGCGCCTGGCCGACCCAGCGGAAGCTGCCGCCATAAGGCGGGGGAATGATATAGACGCTGCTCAGCCGCTGGAATTGCTCGCTTGCGTCACCCGTGATCTGCGGGCGCGTCGCCGCCTCGTTGCCGGCGAGCGTGCTCTGCGCCAGCCGTACGCGCGCCATCGCCGCCTCCAGGCTAGGGCTGCCGGCCAAAGCGTCGCCCATGATACGGTCAAGCTGCGAATCGCCGAGCGCGGTCCACCAGTCGTCGGCGATCGCCGGCGCGGGCGAAGCGCCGAGCCCGACCGCATCGGATGCGACGGGGTTTACCGCCACCCGCTCGTTCGGAATGGCGCAACCGGCGAGCAACAGCGCAGCGAGCGAGGCGAAACCGGCAAATGATCGCTTCATGTCACTGCTCCGCCTGAGGATCGGAAGGATCGAGCCGCGCGAGCAGCTTGCCGAGCGTGCCGATCAGCCGCTCGATCTCTTCTCGATCAAAACCTTCGAGAATGTCGTTCCAGACATTCACCACGCGGCGGGCGAGATCAGCGACGATCTTGCGTCCTTCCGTAGTCGCCGTGAGCTGGCTGACGCGGCGATCGCCGGCATCGCGGCGCCGCTCGACGAGGCCGCGCTCCTCGAGTTGGTCGATCACTCGCGTCAGCGCGCCCTTGTCGTGGTCCATGTTGCGCGACAGCTCGGTGCACGTCGTCGCGATTTCGAAGGAGACGAGCGCCAGGACGATCCATTGCGTGAAGGTGATGTCGTTGCCGTCGAACGCCGCCTCGACGCGAACGATGCTGAGCTTGTTGACCCGGCGCAGCAGATAGCCGAGCGACACGCGCGGCGCGAACGTATCGATCGAATAAAAATCGGCCATTGGTTGCTCCGGCAATGATCGCCGAAGCAGATATAACGCTTGCGACTCTTTTCAAGTCGGAGAGAGCCAATATTGTGCCGTCGGCGTCGGAACGGCCTCAGTCGCTGAAGCCGGCTATTTCGGCGGCCGGGAGCGGCGTTCCAATCACGCCGCCGCGCTCAGGAACGCCGACCTGCTTCGCCCAGTCCATCCACAGCTTGTCGAGCCGCGCGACGATCTCCGGATGCATTGGCCTGAGGTCCTGCGTTTCGGTCGCGTCGGTCTCGAGGTCGTAGAGCGCCCAATCGAGATCGGGCCGCTTGCCGCCGGGCGCGAGCGAGACCAGTTTCCAGCGCCCGTCGATCACCGCGCGCGCGCCGTAATGTTCGAAGAACAGCGGGCGCACCGGCGGCGGGGTCTTGCCATCGAACACGCCGGCCAGCGAGATGCCGTCGATCGGCGCCTTGTCGACGCGCGGGGTGACGCCGGCGATCTCGAGCAGCGTCGGGGTGATGTCGATGATGTGCGCGGGCTCGGTCACCTTGGTGCCTTCGCGACCGTTCATCTGGCTCGGCCAGCTGATCAGGCACGGCGCATGCGTGCCGCCCTGGTAGCTTTCCGCCTTCCAATAGCGCCACGGCGTGTTCGCCGCGCTCGCCCAATAGGCGCCGATCCCGGCCATGGTCAGCTCGGTGCCGATCTTCTCGTCGGGATATTCGCCATAGGCGACCTTGCGGCCGTCGCGCGTCTCGCTCCAGCGGTCATAGCCCGCCTTGACCATGATCTCGGGCGAGGCGCCGTTGTCGATGGTGAAGATGATGATCGTATTGTCGTATTCGCCGCTGTCCTTGAGCGCCTGGATCACCCGGCCGATGCCGCGATCCATCATCTCGATCATCGCCGCGTGGGTCGCCATCTTGCGCACCTCGATCGCGCGCTGCTCGGGCGTCAGCTTCGCCCAGGCGATCGCCGAATTATTGGCATATTGCCCTTCGAGTGCCGGCAGCCGCGCGACCGCCGGATCGATCAGCCCCGTCCGGACCTGCCGCGCATAGCGGTCGCGGCGCATCTGTTCCCAGCCCTTCTCGAAGCGCGAGATATATTTCTGGATGACCTCCTCGGGCGCCATCAGCGGCCAGTGCGCCGCGGTATAGGCGAGGTACATCATGAACGGATCGCTGCCCTTGCCCAGCCGTTCGATCTCGCTCACCGCGCGGTCGCTGAGCGCGTTGGTCAGGTAGAAGTCCTTGGGCACCGACTTCACCGGCTCGAAATTCTCGACCAGCGAGAACGGGTCGTAATAGTCGGCGATGCCCCAGATGATGCCGTAATGGCGCTGGAAGCCGCGCGCCGCCGGATAGGTCTGCCGGTCGCCGAAATCGCGATCGAAATTCGCCTGGTGGTTGAGCCATTTGAGGTGCTCGGCCTCGTCCTTCATCGGCACTGCGGCGGTGAGGTGCCATTTGCCGACCATCGTCGTCGCATAGCCGGCCCTGCGCAGTTCCTCGGCGATCGTCGGGACGTCGCGCGACAGGCTGGTGCCGTTGCCCGCCATGTTGACGCGGTGCGGATAGCGGCCGGTGAGCAGGCTCGCGCGCGAGGGGCAGCAGCGCGACATGTTGTAGAAGTTCGAGAACTGGATCGAGCGCTTGGCCAGCGCGTCGATATTGGGCGTCTCGACCTCGCCGCCGAACGCGCCGATGTCCGAATAGCCGATGTCGTCGCCCAGGATCACCAGGATGTTGGGCCGCTTGCCCGCCACCGAGGAATCGTTCGCGGGAACCCCGCGGGGCCGCGGCGGGGTCAGCGTCGCGGCGCGGGCCAGCGCCGACCCGCTGAGCCCGCTCACCGCGATCGATGAGAGCAGCGACAGGCGTTTCAGGAACAGACGGCGGGACGGTTGCGGGGTCATGGACGCTTCCTGGAATGAAAAAGACGGGCGAGGGATGGCGCACCTCGCCCGAGGGGAGGATTACAGGCGGACGCGGACGCCGAACGTATAGGTCGTATCGTCGTAGCGATACTCCTGCGTGATGCCGGGATCGTTGTAATATCCCTGATATTTGTTGCCGAGAATGTTGGTGCCGCCGACGTCGAACCGCAGGCTGTCGCTGACGTCCCAACTCAGCCCGAAGTCGAGCCGCCCGGCAGGCTTCACGTAATTGAGCAGCAGCGGATTGTAATTGGCGTCGTCGGCGCGCGACACGTCGACCAACTCGCGAGTGCCGAGGCCTCCGGTCGCATCTCCGTCATAATATTTCGAGCGATAGGTATAGACCAGACGGCCGGAAATCCCCGCCTTCTCGAACAACAGCCCGGCGGTGTAGTTATATTTGGAGACGCCCTGCAGCGGCAGGCCCGCCAGCCGGTCCGTGCTCCCCTCCACCTTCGAATCCGCATAGGTGAAGTTCCCCATCACGCCGAGGCCCGAGAAAACGCCGGGCAGGAAATCGAAGAACATCTGGCCGCTGACCTCGACGCCCTTCAGTTCAGCGGCGCCGAGGTTGCGCGGGCGGCTGATCGCATAATCGATCCCGCCGATCGATTCGACCGCCGAGGCCGAGACGATGCGCCCGGTAATGTCGCGCTTATAGACGGCGACCGCCGCGAAACCGTGCTTGAAATAATATTCGAGCGAGGCGTCGTAGCTTTCGGACTTTTCGGGACGCAGATCCGGATTGCCGGCCGAGCCCGAATTGAGCAGGTTGGGATTGGTCGAGAGCGCATAGGTCAGACCCGGATTGAGCGAGCCGAAATCGGGCCGCCGGATCGTCTCGGCATAGGTCGCGCGCAGCTGCAAACCGCCGCCAAACCGCAGGCGCGCGCTGGCGTTGGGCAGGATGTCCGTCTCCGTGGTGTGGCTCGACAGCGGGACGATTTCGGTATGCGCGGGCGTGTCGCCATTCTTCGGAACGGTGATGACGCTGGAGCCCTCCATCGTCCGCTGGGTGCGGGTCGGGCGAACCCCGACCAGGCCGTCGAGCACCATGTCACCGCCCAGCTCCACCTTGTAGCCAAGCTGGACATAGGTCGCGAGCGTCTTCTCGTCGGCGTAGAAGCGGCGCTGCGCCTGATAGGCGGGATCGCCGTCGGCGAGGCCGTAGAATTCGCGCACCGCGTTGCGGCCGTCGAGCGTGCGCAGATATTTGGGATTGGGCACCAGCGCGCCTTCGCCGCCGGCGAAACCGGGAACCCCGGGCATCGTCGACAGGAAATCGTCGGGAAGCCCTGAATCGACCACACGGATCGCCGTATCCTCGGTGGCCGCGCCGATCACGCCGCCGGGCGCCTTGGTGTTGACGATCGCCTGCTGATATTCCGCTCTGTGATCGGAATACCGCACGCCGAATTGGAACTTGGAAAGTACGCTGCTGTCGATATCGAAGCTGCTGTCGACGCGCCCCTGGAACAGCGAGCCCTTGGCCTTGTTGTAATCCTGGTCGAGCCCTTCGGCGAAGACGAGGCGATCGGTGCTCAGGTACGGATCGCCGGGGGTGTCGACGACCGCGCCATGGCCGGTCGCGGTATAGTCGAAGGTGGGAATGCGCTGGCCGAGCACCACCTGGAAGGTGCTGTTCTTGGCGATCGAGCGCTGATACGACACCTCGCCCTTCACATGCGCGGTGTCGGTATCGTATTTCGCGCCCAGCGCTCCCAACCAGCCATCGGTGCGATTGTCGTAAGTATAAGTCTTCTGCTCGCTGACGACGTTCGAGAAGGTCGCAGACTTGAGCGCGCACAATTGCTGCACCTCGAAGGGCGGCAGCGTGGCGTTGCCGTCGGCATCGACCGAAGGCAGCGGGCTCTGGCCGTTGGGCTTGGAGCGCGCGGTGATGCACTGGTCGCTCAGCTCGACGTCCGAAACCGAGGTGCCGGGCATGAACAGCTGCGCATTGGCGAGCGACCATTGGCTCTTCGAGCGATAGCCCGTGTAGAGGCCGTCGGCATAGACTTGCAGGTGATCGCTGGCCTGCCACTGGATCGAGCCGTTGACCTCGGGGCGCCGATATTCGCCATAGTTCGAATGGCTCTCGACCACGTTGGGGATCAGCGCGCCCGGGATCGAGAAGGGCATCGGATTGACGGTCGAACCGGGCGGCGGGAAGGTCTCGCCCGAGCGGCGCACGCCTTCGCGGGTGCGCGGATGGTTGTAATGCGTCTGCGACCAGCTGCCGTTCAGCAGCACGCCGATGTCGCCGATGCCGCTATGCCAGGTCTTGGTGGCAAGCAGGTTGAACTGCGGATCGAGCTTGTCGGCCTTGAGCCCGTAGGTGCCGCGCGCGCTGGCGACGATGGTGGCTTTGCGGAAATTGAACGGCTTGTTGAGCTCGAGGTCGATCGTGCCGGCGACACCGCCCTCGATCATGTCGGCGGTGTTGGTCTTGACCACGTCGACCCGCGCGAGCGCATCGGCGGGCAAATCCTCCAGCGAGAATTGCCGGCCCGTGCCGGTGATGATCTCACGCCCGTCGAGCGTGGTCATGATGTCGCCGAGGCCGCGGATCTTGACGTTGCCGATCTCGTTCGACTGAGACACCGACACCTGCACGCCGGGCACGCGCTGCAGCGCCGCGGCGGTGGTCGGATCGGGGAACTTGCCGATGTCCTGCGAGACGATCGAATCGACCACCTGCGGCGCATCCTGCTTGATCTCGGCCGCGCGCTCGAGACTCTCGCGGATGCCGGTGACGACGATGTCCTGGCCCGCGACGTCAGCCGGCGCCGGTTGCGCGGCGGCGGCATCGGGAAGCGACGTCTGCTGGGCCGAAGCTGCACCGGCATAGGTCAGCGCGGACATTCCCAACAGCAACATCGATCGTGTCATTTTTCCCCTCCTGCCATACGAATCAAACTTATAATATTTGTCCTATTGATAGATGCAACTTTAATATTTTTTGTTAATTTAATGTCGCCGCGAGGCACCGTTATGCGGCGCTTTGAAAACGCGGCTTTCTTTGGGAGAAGCAGGCCGGCCTTTCGGTTGCCGGACTGGTTTCGTTATCGGGTGTCTGTCGCGTAGCCGCAGCGACGGATTTCGAACGATCAGCCGTATCATCCGACGACCTGCCGTAAGATACACGGTCGGCGGCGCGGCATCTCTCCGGTCGAACCGCCCGCCGGGCAGGAAGGGCGCGAGCGAACGAGTGGCAAACGATGTGGCAGGATGGCAGCCTTGAGCGACCCGGATGGCGACGACGCGCTGCTGGCCCGGATCGCCCGAGGCGAGACCGCGGCGATACGGCAAATGGTCCGTGCCAAGCTGCCGCGCGTGCTCGGGCTGGCGACGCGGCTGGTCCGCGATCGCGCCGAAGCGGAGGATATCGCGCAGGAAGCATTCGTTCGCGTCTGGAAGCATGCCGGCCAGTGGCAGCCCGGCCGCGCCCGCTTCGACACCTGGCTGCACACCGTGACGCTCAATCTGTGCCGCGACCGACTGCGCAAACGAGTCGACGCGCCGGCGGCGGCATTGCCCGATTGTGCCGATCCGGCACCGACAGCGGAGCGCCGCCTGATCGATACCGATCGCGACCACGCCGTCGCGGCAGCGATCCATGCCCTGCCCGAACGCCAGCGCGAGGCAATCGTGCTGGCGCATTACCAGGGGCTTTCCAACCCCGAGGTCGCCGCAGCGTTGGCAACCAGCGTCGAAGCGGTCGAGAGCCTGCTGGCTCGCGCACGGCGCACGCTGCGCCGAACATTGACGGAACGAAACGATGACTGACCGCCTTACCCCCGACCAATACCGCGCCTGGCTCGACGCTCACGGCACGCGCCTGCCCGACTGGCCTGAGGAAGCGTCGGCGCGTGCGCGCAACGCCTTCGCCGATCCTGGCTGCCGCGCGGTGTGGCACGAAGCGGTGGCGCTCGATGCGGCGCTCGATCGTTGGACGATGCCTCCCCCCTCTTCGGCGCTGATCGCTCGGATCGAAGACGCCGCGCCGCGCCGTGTCTCCCGCCGCCTGCTCTGGCCGTTACTCGCGGCAGCCGCTGCCTTGTCCGGCGCCTTGGCCGGTTCGGTCGCAACCGCGGCGATCACGCCGTCCGTGCATCATCCCGAGGAAGCGACCACCACCGTTTTCGGCGCGCTCGAGGGAGACGCCAAATGACGGAACGCCCGGTCAAGATCGCGCTGGCGGCATCGGTGTTGCTCAACATCTTCCTCGCCGCCGCACTGATCGGCGGCGCGGCTTCGGTTCGTCGGCTGGCAAAACCGGGGATCGGACCCGGCTCGTTGCGTGTCGCCGGCGCTGAATTGCCGCGGGATACCCGTCAGGCGTTCCGCCGTCATCTTCGCGCGGCTCGGCGCGATGTCCGGCCCGAAATCGCGGCGAGCCGGGCGGCGCGACGACAGGCCTCGACACTTCTCGAACAGCGCGTGCTCGATCGCGCCGCGCTCGATGTCGCGCTGGCCAGGGCACGCACTGCCGATTTTGCGGTGCGTGCGCGGCTGGAGGCGAGCGCGGTCGATTTCATCGCCAGCCTTGCTCCCGCCGACCGCATGCGGCTCGCCGAAGCGATGCGGCAACGCACGAAAAATCAGCCCTGAAACCAGCGACGGAAACCCGATCGGCATCCGTAGATTATTTCCAAGAGCGATAACGAGGCGGTTCCATGTCAGCGCCCCTTTCCCTGTCCAGCACGAGCATCGCGCTCAACCGCTTCGGTCTTGGCGCGCGGCCCGGCGAGGCCGTGCCAGCCGATCCTAAACGCTGGCTGGTCGATCAGTTCGACCGGTTCGATCCCAAGCCGGCCGGGTTCGCCGCTTTACCCGATGCCGCGGCCGTGCTGCGCGATTACCAGAAGGACAGGCGCGAACTGCGCCGCGTACAAAGCACTGCCGCAACCGATGCGGCCAAGGACAAGCAGCAGCGTGACGAGGCGGGCCGCGATCTGCGATCGCTCTATCAAGCGGGCGTGGACGCGCGCGCCGAGAGTGCGCTCGTCACCGACGCGCCGTTCGTCGAGCGGCTGGTCCATTTCTGGGCCAATCATTTCTGCATCTCCGCCGACAATGCACGCGTCACCGCTTATGCGGCGCACTATGAGCGGGACGCCATCCGTCCCCATGTGCTCGGCCGCTTCGAGGATATGCTGGTCGCGGTCGAACAGCATCCGGCGATGCTCTTTTACCTCAATCAGGCCAATTCGATCGGCCCGAACAGTCCTGCCGCCCGTCGCGCCGACCGCCGCGACGCCAGCCGCCGCGCCGGCCTCAACGAGAATCTCGGGCGCGAAACCATGGAGTTGCACACGCTCGGCGTCCGCTCGGGCTACGCCCAGGCCGACGTCACCGAATATTCGCGCGCCTTGACCGGCTGGACGGTCGATGCCGGCCCCCGCGGCAATGGCGGCTTCCTGTTCCGGCCCGCCTTCCATGAGCCCGGCTCACGTACGATCATGGGCAAGACCTATGATCAGCAAGGCGAACGGCAGGCGCTCGCGGCGCTCGGCGACTTCGCGCGTTCGCCCAAGACCGCCGATCACATCGCCACCAAGCTCGCACGGCACTTTGCCGGCGACGATCCGCCGCCCGCTCTGGTCGCTCGATTGAGCGAAACCTTCCGGCGCACCAATGGCAGCCTGCCCGATGTCTATCGCACGTTGATCGATTCGCCCGAGCCGTGGGCGCCACAGCCGCTCAAGTTCAAGACTCCGTGGGAATGGACGATCTCGGCCTGGCGGGGGCTCGGCAGGCGCCAAATCGGCAAGACCAACGTCTATGCCAGCCAGCGCCAGCTCGGCCAGCCGACGTGGAAGCCGGGTTCGCCGGCCGGCTGGGATGATATCGCGGCAAGCTGGGCCGGCCCCGACGCGCTCTATCGTCGAGTCGATTTCGCGGCGCGGATGACCGGGGCGATCGGCGATCGCGTCGACGCCCGCACCCTCGCGCCCAAGCTGCTGCCCGGCGCGCTCTCGCCGGCCACCGCCGAGCAACTGGCGCGCGCCGAAAGCCCGGCGACAGCACTTGCCCTGCTGCTCGTTTCCCCCGATTTCCTGAGGAGGTGATGCGATGATCGCCCGCCGCCAATTCCTGTCCTTCGCCGCGATCGGCGCCGGCGCCTTGTGGGTCAGCCCGCAAATGGCGCTCGCCGCGGTCGAAACGGAACGCCGCTTCGTGTTCATCATCCAGCGCGGCGCGGCCGACGGGCTCGACATCGTCCGTCCCTATGGCGATCCTGCTTATGCCGGGCTGCGCGGCGCGCTCGCCGCGGACCAGGAAGAGTCGATCAAGCTCGACGGCATGTTCGCGCTGCATCCTGCACTTGCCGAGGTCGGCACGATGTACCGCGCCGGCCAGGCACTGTTCGTCCACGCCGTCGCTTCCCCCTATCGCGATCGCTCGCATTTCGATGGCCAGAACGTGCTTGAGACCGGCGGCAGCGAACCTTATCAAGTCAAGGACGGATGGCTCAACCGGCTGGTGTCGATGATGCCGGCGAGCAAGGATGCCGCGATCGCGATCGCGCCGACGGTGCCGATGGCGCTGCGCGGCAGGGCGCAGATCGCCTCTTACGCGCCGTCCAGTCTGCCGCCGGCGACGGACGATCTCATCACTCGAGTCACTGCGCTCTACGACGCCGATCCGCAACTTCATCCCTTGTGGAGTTCGGCGATCGAGGCGAACGACCTTGCCGGCGCCGAGAAAGGGCAGGATCCGGTCAGCCTCGGCAAGCTGGCCGCCAAGTTCCTGTCCGAGCCGAAAGGCCCGCGCATCGCGATGCTCGAAACTGCCGGTTGGGACACGCACAGCGCGCAGGCGCCGCGGCTCAACAACCAGCTTAAGGCGCTCGACAAGCTGCTTGCCGCTTTGCGCGACGGGCTGGGCCCGGCCTGGGACAAGACGACGGTGCTGATCGCCACCGAGTTCGGCCGCACCGCCGCGGTCAACGGCACCAAAGGCACCGACCACGGCACTGCCTCGGCAGCATTGGTGCTGGGCGGCGCGGTCAAGGGCGGCCGGGTGATCGCCGACTGGCCGGGGCTGGGCCAGAACCAGCTCTACCAGCAGCGCGACCTCCGGGCCTCGACCTCGCTCGACGGCGTGATCGCCGGAATTGCCGGCGAAAGCTTGGGCCTCGACCCCGAACGAGTCGCGACGACCTTGTTCCAAGGCGCCTCCAAGACGTCGCCGGTAACCGGCCTGATCCAGGCCTGACCACAGACTCTATCTACGTAACCAGCGCGCCCCCGTCGTCGACTTGGCGGCGCACCGGCCTTTACCCGAGGCGCAGGGCCTGGGTGAGGTCGCCCGGCGGCGGGCCGCCCGCGGCGAGCATGGCCTTCTCGCGCTCGATCAGGCCGGGCAGCTTTTCGAGGCCCCAGCGCCGCGTGATGAAGCGCGCGATCGAGCCCGTGTCGTAGATCGTATGATCGACCTCGCCATGGCGCGCGTGCGGCGAAATGACGATCGCGGGAATGCGCGTGCCCGGGCCCCAGCGGTCGCCCTTTGGCGGCGCGACGTGATCCCACCAGCCGCCATTCTCGTCGAAGGTGACGACGACCAGCATCTTCTCCCATTGCGGGCTCTTGCGCAGCGCGTCGATCACGCGCGCGATGTGGCGGTCGCCGTCGTCCACGTCGGAATAGCCGGCGTGCATGTTGAGATTGCCCTGCGGCTTGTAGAAGGCGACCGGCGGCAGCCGGCCCGCCGCTACGTCGGCCAGAAACTTGTTGGTCCGCGCGGTCTCGCCTTCGCCGCCGTCGCGCAAATGCTGCGCGCGCGCCTTCGTGCCGGGCGCGAATTGGGTATAGTAATTGAACGGCTGGTGATGCGGCTGGAAATTGGGCCGCGTCGGGAATTCGCCATCGGTGAGGTGGCCCGCGAGCGCCGCCCCCCAGCCGCCGCCATACCACGCCCAATCGACCCCCCTGGCGCTGAGCATGTCGCCGATCGTCTTGTGCGTCTGCGGCACCAACGTGTGCGCGCTCAACCAATTGGCGTAGCCGGGCCGCGTCGGATCGAGCTCGTAGGTCGGCACATAAGGCGGCATCATCGTGTTGACCGCCCAGAAATCGGGCGAGATCGAATTGGGCACGAACTGCACCGGCCCGTCCATCGCGCTCGCCGGCGACTTGGGGGTGGTCTTGGGGCGGATGCCTTTGGGATCGTCGCCTTCGAGCACGGCGATGCGTCCCTTGGCCGGGCTCTTGTCGGCATTGGGATAGAAAGGCGGCCGCGCGGCGATCAGATATTGGTGATTGAGATACGAGCCACCGAACGCGCCCATGAAGAAATTGTCGCAAAGCGTGAAATCGCGCGCGATCTGCCACAGCCTGAGATTGGCCGAGTTGTCGCCATAATGGCCCATGACCAAAGCGCCGCTGTCGCCCCAGGCGACGAAGCCGTCGTTGCGCCCGCCGTTGATCTGTAGCTGGTTGTTGTAGAAAGCGTGGATCAGGTCGCGCGTCACCAGCCCATGCGGCAACGGATCGCCCTCCGGCGTCGACAGCGCGAAGGGCGCATTGGCGAGCGGCGCGATATCGTCGGGGCCGATCAGATATTCGCGATGCTCGACGACCTGCTTGTTGGGCACCAGCCCTTCCCAGATCGGCGGCAGCTTCTCGAGCACGCGCCCGTCGCGGTCGCGCTGCCGGAAGCGTTCGGGCGGCACCGCCGACAAGGGCTGTTCGAGCCCCGGAAAGTCCGCGAACAGATTGTTGAAGCTGCGGTTCTCGGCATAGATCACCACGACTGTGTCGATGTTCGCCCGCAGCGCCGCATCGCTGGCGCCCGATCGCCGGCCGCCTTGCTTGCGCGGCGCCGCCTCCGCCTCCGGCGCCAGGCCCGCCGCGGCCGCCCCTATCGCCGCAGCGACCCCGCCCAGCAGCAAACGACGATCCCGGCTCTCAGGCTGATCGGGCTTGTTGGGCAGGCGAGTGTCGCGGTCGGTCACAGGCGGGTCCTTTCATGCGCGGGGAGCGGCTACTCCTCCATCGCTAGGCGAGAACCCAGCTGATTGTCACGCCGTCAAATTTTTGCGCACGAGCCGATGACCGCCTCAGCCGGCCGGCTTCTTCCGCACGACGCTCACCTTGCCGCCGCCCTCGGCCGTCGCGACCTTGACGTCGGCGGGATCGTCGACCTGCTCCAGGCGGATCGCCTCGTGCAGATCTTCCTCGCTCAAATTGGCGCGCACCAGCGCCTTGCCGTCGATCCGGCCGTCCTCGATGACGCGGATCGGCTTGGCCTTGACCAGCCACGACAACCAGCCCCAGCGAAGCGACCCCATGGCGACGAGCCGATGGATGATGACCAGCACCAACGTCGCCGACAGCGCCGGAAAGAACGCTGCCTTGCCCGTCATCACGCGGCTGATGCTCGATCCGACGATCAGCGCGACGATGATGTCGAGCGGCGAATATTGGGCGAAGGTGCGGCGGCCGGCTATGCGGATGCACAATACGCCGAAGGCGAAGAGCAGAACGGCGCGAAAACAGAGTTGAAGCGTGTCTGCGCCCTCGTCGGGGCCGATGAGCAGCCGGAACGTTTCCATGCAGTAGCCAACGCAAACGCTAGCGAAACGTTTCCCAGCGGACGATCAGCCGGCCATTGGCGGGGACCGTATAAGCGACGTGATCGGCGGTCCGCTCGCGCGAACGCAGCTCTTCGCCATCGCTGGTGCCAACCGCGATCTCGGGCAGCTTGCGCCGCGCGAGCCGGAGGAAGCGCAGCTCCGCCGTGCACGTCTCGCCGCCGTCGATGTGGAGCGCCAGCGCGGTATCGCTGGTGCGCTCGGTGGAACGGACGAACTGGTTGCAGAAGAGGCGAAACGACGCACCCTCGACCTCATGGAACGAGCGCGTCGCGAAGGTGAGCGCCGCGCCCGCGCCGTAGATTTCCTGGCCCACCTGCCCCGCCGGCTGCCCGTCGGGATAGAGATCCTCGAGCGGGAAGGAGAGCTTGCGGTCGATATGGCCGTTGCGGATTTCCGTCGCCAGTATCTCCCGCGGCAGCGCGTCGGGATAATAATACCAGGCGCGATCGAGCGCATATTTGCAATATTCGGACACCAGCATGCGCACCGCGGGTTCGAGGTCCGGCCCGCTCAGCGCCAGATAGCTTTCGAACGCCGCGAACGAATCGTAGCATTCGTACATCGCCATATATGGCGCATCCTGCAGGCAAGTGGCGCCGAGGAAGTTCTTGTAATGCGCTGCATGCCCGATCTGCGATTCCCAAAACTCGCAATTGTGGAAGAAGCTGGCGAGATAGACATAGCTCTGGTCGCGATGGATCGGCTCGTCGGTGATCCGCCACAACCGCATGCAGGCAGCGGCGCCCCAGGCGGTAAGATTGGCTTGATAGTTGAGATCGAACCTCATCCCCCTGGCAGCGTCGATCGCGCGGCGCGCCTCCTCGAGAAAGCGCTCCTCGTTGGTCAGGTCGTAAACCTGGAGCATCACCTGCGCATAAAGGCCCCCGACATCGGTTTGGCCCAGATCGTCATAAGCGGTCGGCGTGATGATCGAAAAATCGGTGACGTCGTACTGGATCGGCCAGCGGTAGTCGAAATGCCGCGCGGCCCGGATCGCATAATCGATCGAGCCGAGCAGCAGCTTTTTCGCCTCGTCGTCGCCATCGAGCGCGAGACGGCCGAGATTGAGCAAGGGGTGATAGAGATACCAGCTGTCGACCGCATCGGCATTCTTGCCGACATTTGGCAGATAGCGGCGAATCGTCTCGAGCTTCGGATCGTAGAAGCGCCGCATGCCCTTCATCAGCTGCGCTTCGAGCGGATGCCGCTTCCCGCACCACTTGCCCCAATCGTGGATGGCCGCGATCAGCGACATCTGCACCATCGAATCGGGATATTCGGCGGCGGTATAGGGGCGGATGTAGAGGTTGCCATAATGGTGCACCCTGGCCTCGGGCGCGGTTTCGAGGTCCTTGAGCGTGCGATCGGAACGCGCGATCCAGTCGCGATAATCGACCGTGGGAAGATCGAGTTCCTGATAGGCGACGCCCAGCATCTGCAGGAATTCGCGCGCATTTTCCTGCTCGCCCGTCCCCGTCCGATCGCGAACCACGATGATCGCGTCGGACAGCGTGACTTCGCGGCCAGCGGGCAACGCGTCGGTCGGCGGCGTACCGCTCTGCGGCGGCGTCGGCGGCAGATAGCCGAGCTCGGGCCATTCGCCGCCGACCGCGCCGTCGGGCTTGGTCTTGGTCGCGCGATAATAATCGTTCATCGCGGTCAGGTTCTGGAAATAGAGGACATGGCCGAAATCCGGCTCGGCCAACCTGAAATAGAGAAGTCCGCCATTGAGCCCGCGTTGCGCCGCCTCCACCGTGCCGCGGCCAGCGAGCGGATCGTCGTCATCGCCAAGCGGGTAGAGATCGCGCGGCAAAAAGGGTACCAGCGTCGCCACCGCAGGCGTGAAGTGGACGGTAAGGCGCAAGCGGGCGAGCGCCGCGCTGGCGCCGCTGATCGTCACCACATGCTCGCCATGCGCGCTCGTCGCGACGAAGCGGGCAAGCTCGCCGTCCTGGGCGTCCGCCTCGCGGCACTCATAGCCCGCGGGCAGGAAGGCGGCGCGCAGCGCGAGGCCGCCGCGATCCGGCCGGCGGATCAGCAGCCAGAGCGAGTCGGGGCCGGCAACGACCTCGACCTCGAGATGATCGAGCGCGAAGCGCTTGAGCGACTTGCCCGAGCCGCTCCGCAGCATCTCGCGAAGCGCGATGACATAGGCGCTCGCGCCTGGAACGGGCGAGCGGCCCTTGGCGGGCCGCGCGGCGCGAGCACTCATTCGACGGCCAGCGGCAGAAGATTCGGAGCCACGGCCGAAGCCGAAGAAGACGTCGTCATCGAAATCGGGAACGCCATGACCCATCCTCCTGCCATCGCCGAACAACGGACGCGGACGGTTGTTCCGGCCGGAGGTGCAAGTGCTGCACGGTTGCAATGTCGCGGGCAGTGCCGATACGTTCGGCGGCGCAAGAACCCCGCGAGACGCTCGATGGTGAAACACTCGGTCGACTATCCGTTGCATTCGCGGCCGATCATCGGCTTTGCCGACGAATATCCGGCCGGGTTCGTCGATCCGATGCACAGCCATCAGCGCTCGCAGCTTTCCTATTCGGCGTTCGGCACGATCTCGATCATCACCGAAACATCGAGCTTCATGCTGCCGCCGCATCGCGCGATCTGGATCCCCGCGGGCAAGATGCACGAGCTGCATTGCCGCGCGGCGGTCGCCACCTACAACCTTTACATCGATCCGGCGCTCGATCGGCAGCCGCAGCAATGCCGCGTGTTCGAGGTCTCCGAACTGGTCAAGGCGCTGATCTTCGAGGTCGGCAGCTTTCCCGTCGGCTATGATCTGGAAGGCCGCGAGGGGCGGCTCGCCCGCCTGCTGCTCGACGAGATCGAGCGCATGCCGAGCACGCCGAGCGAGATCGTCATGCCCCGCGACAAGCGGCTGCTGCGCGTCTGCCACGCGCTGATCGACGACCCCGCCGATCAGCGCGACATCGACGATTGGGCCAATGTCGCCGGCATGGGACGGCGCACTTTCACGCGCCTGTTCAAGGACCAGACCGGCGCCGGCTTCGCGGTGTGGCGGCAACAGATCCGGCTGATGGCGGCGCTGCAGCGGCTCGCGCTGGGGCAGCCGATCACGACGGTGGCGTTCGATGTCGGCTATGAAAGCGCCAGCGCGTTCACCGCGATGTTCCACCGTGCGTTCGGCGCGCCGCCGAGCGCCTATCTCGCCAAGGCACTCCACCGCCCCCGCGCGGTGGTGCACGTCGATTCGGATTGAATGGCGCGGCCTGATCGCGCAAGCCTTCAATCCGATGGCGACAATGCTCGCCGCCCAATTGCTCTATGGCGAGCAGATGATTGCCGATTTTTCCAAAACGCCGACGGTCGCCGCGGCGATTCACCCCGATCTTCAGCCCTTCGTCGATGGAAGGGCGGCACGATGAGCGACGAGGTCGATCCCGATATCCGCACCTTCCTGACGCGGACCTCGGCCGATTATGCGCAATTGTCGCTGGGCGAGGAGCTCGATCTCGTCCGGCGCCGCGCGGTTGCCGCGCGCGTGCGCGAGCCCTGGACGAGCGGCGGGCCGCAAATGACGGCGACCGAGACGCTGAACGTCGGCCCGTTCGATACTCGCATCCGTATCTATCGCCCGAGCGATGCCGCGCTGCTGCCGGTGCTCGTCTATCTCCACGGCGGCGGGTGGACCTTGTTCAGCATCGACACTCATGACCGGCTGATGCGCGAATATGCGGCGCGCAGCGGCTGCGCGGTGGTCGGCATCGATTACAGCCTGTCGCCCGAAGTGCGCTTTCCCGTCGCGCTCGACGAGGCGCAGGCGGTGTGCGCCTGGCTCGGCGAGCATGGCGCGGCTCATGGGCTCGACATCGGGCGGCTCGCGCTGGGCGGCGATTCGGCCGGGGCCAACCTTGCGCTGTCGACCGCGCTGCGGCTGCGCGATGCCGGCAAGGACGCGGCCGCGCTGCTGCTCAATTACGGCGCCTTCGACACCGTCGAGCGGGCATCGCATGCGCGCTTCGACGGCGAGGCGTTCATGCTGACCGTTCCGGAGATGGCGGCGTTCTGGGAGAATTACCTGGGCCCCGACGGCGCGGCGCACGATCACCCCCATGCGCGGCCGATGATCGCCGATCTGCACGACCTGCCGCCGGCGTTCCTGTGCATCGCCGAATGCGACATCCTGGCCGACGAAAATCACGCCATGGCCGATCGCTTGCGCGAGGCCGGCGTAGAGGTGACCGCGGCCGTCTATCCCGGCGCGACGCACAGCTTCCTTGAGGCGGTCGAGATTTCCGCGCTTGCCGATCGCGCGCTGGAGGAGGCGGCGCGCTGGCTGCGCGAGCGGCTGCTGCCATGAGCCATTCGTTCGCCGCCGGGAACGACGAGATCGCGCGCCTGATCGACGGCCATCCGCTGGGCTGGATCGTGGCACCGAGCGCGCCTGGCGTGGCGACGCCGATGCCGCTGCTGCTCGAGCGGGATGCCGACGGCTCGCCGCGATCGCTGCTCGGCCATTTGCCGCGCGCGCATCCGCTGGTGGCGGCTTTCGCGGCAGAACCGCGCGGCCTTTTCCTGTTCCAGGGGCCGCACGGCTACATCACGCCCGAATATCTGAGCAACAAGGACTGGGCGCCGACCTGGAATTTCGCGGTAGTAGTGATCGAAGGCGATGTGGTGTTCGATCCCGCGCTGACCGACGAAGCGCTGCGCCGGCTGGTCGCGCACATGGAGCGTGACCGCGCCGAGCCATGGCGTGTCGAAGCGATGGGCGCGCGCTACGCGACGCTGCGCGATCGCGTGATCGGGTTCCGCGCGACAATCACCAGCTGCAGGCCGCGCTTCAAGCTGGGGCAGGACGAGAGCGACGAGGCGTTCGCGGAGATCGTCGCCGGCCTGCCTGACGATGAGCTGGCGCGCTGGATGCGCGCGGCGCGCTAGGCGGAAGCGAAGCGCAGCCGCGAGTGGCGGTGGCCGTAGCGCCAATAGAGCAGCGCGCCGACCAGGATGTAGGAAAACAGGATCGTCGCCGGGATCCATTCGCCGTGGATCGCCTTGCCGACGATATCGGTCAGCACCGGGCCCATCATCGTCAGGCAGAAAAGGATCGCCAGCACCGGCACGACGCCGATCCATAGCCGGCCGACCCGCACGCCGCCGAGCGGGACGCTGAACGGCCGCGGCAGATCGGGGCGTGCCGAGCGGAGCCACATCACGCAGATCGCAACGGTGGTGAATACCGCCGCCGTCCCCAGGCTGACGAGATCGGCGAGCAGCGATATCGGCAACAGCGCCGCGGCGATCGCCGAGATCGCGGCGACCAGGATCGTGCCGTTGGCCGGCGTGCTGAAGCGCGGGTGGATGCGCGCGAAGGCCGGCGGCAGGAGCCCATCCGCCGCCATGCTGTAGAGGATGCGCGACTGGCCGTAGGTGTTGACGAGCAGCACCGAGCCGAGGCCGGTCAGCGCGCCGACCTTGATGACGACCGCGACCACCGGCAGCCCGATCGCGCTGACCGCGACGGCGATCGGATCGGGCACGTTGAGCGAGCGGTACGGCACCAGCCCGGTCAGGATCAGCGCCACCACGGCATAGACGATCGTACTGACGAGCAGCGAGCCAAGGATGCCGATCGGAATGTCGCGCTGCGGCTTGCGCGCCTCGGAAGCGGCGGTGGCGACCGCCTCGAAGCCGAGATAGGCGAAGAACAGGATCGAGGCGGCGCGAAGCACGCCGGGCACGCCGTAGCGGAAGCCGCCTTCGTTGGCGGGCAGGAACGGCGTCCAGTTGGCGGCATCGACATGGCGCGATCCCACCGCGACGAAGCCGAGCAGGACACCGATCTTGACGATCACCAGCAAGGTGTTGACCGCCGCCGAATGCGAGACGCCGCGGATCAGCACCGCGGTCGCCAGCGCCAGCGCCGCGGGCGCGACGAGGTTGATCGTCGGCGCAAAGCTGAAGTGCAGCCCCGCCGGCGTGATCTCGCCGCGGATCAGTGAGGAGCTGACGACCGCGGGCAGGTGAATGCCGAAATCGCCGAGCAGGCTGCCGAGATAGCCCGCGAAGCCCACCGCCAGCGCCGAGCCGGCCAGCCCGAATTCGAGCATCAGCATCCAGCCCAGCCCCCAGGCGACCACCTCGCCCAAGGCCGCATAGGCATAGGTATAGGACGCACCCGACACCGGCAGAACCGACGAGAGCTCGGCATAGCACAAACCGGTGAAGGCGCAGGCGAGGCCGGCGAGGCCGAACGACACCACCACCGCCGGGCCGGCATAGTTCGCCGCCGCGGTGCCGGTCATGACATAGACTCCGGCGCCGATGATGCAGCCGATGCCGATCAGCACTAGCTGGATGGGGCCGAGCGTGCGCCGCATGCCGGTCGCAACGGCCTCGGTCCTCACCGCCTCGAGCGATTTGCGTGCGAACAGTCCGTGTTGCGCCATCGCCGCCCCTCTCCCCGTTTGAACCTTCCGGGCAGCTTATCAGCCGCGCCCGCCCTCGCGCGGTGGCGGCGGACCCAATCCTGTCTCGAACGGGCCAGCCGCGCGAGGCCGGCCCGATCGGCGAAGCGTTCGATCCGGCCACAACGGCCCGTACCGCGCGCTGCGGTTATGCACTAGGCTGAAGCAGGACGGGAGGAGCGAATGACCGCGACACGTTGGCCGATCGCGCTGGGGCTCGCGCTCGTCGCGTCGCCTGCCGCCGCGGACGAGCCGGCGGTCAAGCTCGGCGCGAGCTATGTGACCGACGTGCTCGCCGATGTCCGGGGCGGGCGCGAGCGCGGGGCGGCGTGGCTGGGCCGCGGCGACGTGACGCTGAGCGCCGACGGCAGCGCGATCGGGCTCGACGGTGTGCGCTTCTTCGCCGACGTGCTGGCGACCCAGCCGGGCGACTTTTCGGGGAAAAAGGTCGGCGATTTCCAGACGGTCAGCAACGTGCAGGCCGATAGCCCGCTGCGCCCGTTCGAGATGTATGTCGAAGCGTCGGTGACGCGACGCTTCAGCGTCAAGGCGGGGCTCGCCGATCTCAACGTGGATTTCGACGTGCAGCAGGTCGGCGCATTGTTCCTCAACAGTGCGCATGGCATCGGCCCCGATTTCTCGCAGAGCGGCGTCAACGGCCCCTCGATCTTTCCGGCATCGGCCACCGCGGTGATCGGGCGCTACGACGGCGGGGCATGGCAGGCGCGGATCGGCATGTTCGATGCGGTTGCGGGCAGCGTCGCCGACCCGCGGCGGACGGTGTTCAGGCTGCCCGGCAGCAAGGGCGCGCTGATCGTCGGCGAGGTCGAGCGACGGTTCGGCAAGGCCGAGTTGCAGCTCGGCGCGTGGCGCTACACCGATCGCTTTGCCGCGCAGGATGCTCCCGGGCGGCGCGTGGCGAGCCAGGGCGCCTACGCGCTGGTCGAAGGGCCGCTTTCCAATCGGTTGTCGGCGTGGCTCCGCGTCGGGCTGGCCGATGCGCGGGCCAATCCGATCGCCGCTTATGTCGGCGGCGGCGTCACGCACGGCGACGACCGGTCGCGGGTCGGCCTTGCCGTCGCGCACGCGATGCTCGGCGGACCGGCGCGGCGCAGCTTGATCGAGGAGACGCGCACCCTGCGCGCCGAAACGGCGATTGAGCTCACCTGGGCGCGGCAGATCGCGGACGGCGTGACGATCCAGCCCGATGTCCAATATGTCGTCAATCCGGGCTGGAACCCGGCGGTGCGCGACGCGCTGGTGATCGGCTCGCGTCTGCGCCTGGCGATCGGCGGCTGAGCGGGCCCGCACCGCGCGAGCCCGCCCGATCCCGTCAGAACCGCTTGGTCACCGTCGCCATCACCTGACGCCCGGCGCCATAGACGCAGCCGTTGTAGCTCGCGCAGCGGGCGACATAGGCCTTGTCGAAGATGTTCGAGCCGTTCACCGCGAAGCGCCAGCCGGGCACGTCGTAATGGATGATCGCGTCGAACAAGGTCGCTTCGCCGGTGTAGATCACCGGGGTGGCGAACTGACCGGGCAGCGCGCCGCTGCTCTTGCTGTTGTAGCGCATGCCGACGCCCGCGCCGAAGCCGCCCAGCGCGCCCTTCTGCAACGTGTAATCGACGAACAGCGACAGCTTGTGCTTGGGCGTGGTCGGCAGCGGATTGCCGACGTCGAGCGGCTCGCTCGGCGCCGATTTCACCTCGCTGTGATTGTAGCTGTACGAAGCGTTGATCGCGAGCTGATCGTGAATGCGCGCGACCAGTTCGGCCTCGGCGCCATAGACCTCGACTTCGCCGCCCTGCGTCACGAACACGGGCGTGATGCCGATCTGCGGCGAAACGAAATTGGTCTCCTTGATGTCGAACGCGGCCAAGGTGGCGAACAGCTTGACGTCCGAGGGCAGCGCGCGCGCATCGTATTTGATGCCGCCCTCCCATTGCCGCACCGAGCTGGGCTTGAACGGCTGGTGCGTCACCGAATCGGTGCCGATCACCGGCTCGAACGAGGTCGCGTAGCTGACATAGGGCGCGAGGCCCGAAGCGGTCACGAAGTTCGCGCCGAGGCGATAGGTGAACTTGTGCTGCTTCTGCCTGAGGTTCGAAGCCGGAATATGCTCGTCGACCCAGTCATAGCGCCCGCCGGCAGTGAGAAAGAACTGCCCGAACTTGAGCTGATCCTGCCCATAGATGCCCGTCTGCTTCACCGTCTGGTTGTTATAGGCAAACGGATAGCCGACCGGGGTCAGCGCGCTCGACGGATAGACCGGGTTGTAAACGTCGATCGTCCCAACGCCCGTAAACCCGAACGCGGCGACGTTGCGGACGCGGCGATAATCGACGCCGAGCAGGATCTTGTGGCGGACCGCGCCGGTATCGACCGTCGCGTCGAGGCGGTTGTCGGTCGCGAAGCTCGCCACCTGTTCGCGATAGGTGAAGTTGCTGCGATTCAGCATCCGGAAGTTGGCGGGATCGTCCGGATTGGCGGGGTTGACCTTGATGAAGCCGTCGGCGCTCGAATAATCGGGCGTCGAATAGATGCCGGTCGGCGTGGCTTCCTTGTAGTGGCTCCATTTGGTGTTTGAGTGGAAGGTCACCGTGTCCGAGAAGCGGTGTTCGAAATCATAGCCCGCGCCGAATTGCCGCCGCTCGAACAGGTCGCTCGGATCGTCGAGATTGGTCGAGCGCTTGATCTTGCCGTTGGGGTTGGGGAGCAAGGTGCCGTAGATCGGCAGGAAGCCGCCGGCGCCGCCATGCACCTCGTCATATTGGTAATAGAGCAGGCCGGTCAGCTTGGTGCTGCTGCCGAGCTTGAGCGTCGCGCTGGGCGCAGCGAGCAAGCGCTTCGTGTTGGTGTGATCGACCTCGCCATCGGCGTCGCGATAGAGCGTGGTGAAGCGGGCATCGAGCCACGAGTTCACCGGGCCGGTCATGGTGCCGGCCATCTCGGCGAAATTGTGGGTGCCGTATTTGGCTTCGATCTCGCCGCCGAAGACGCTCGACGGGCGGCGGCTGGTCTCGTTGAGAATGCCGCCGGGAGGCGCAAGGCCGTAGAGCGCCGACGACGGCCCCTTGAGGATGTCGAGCGACTGGAAGGCGTAGAGATCGACGCCGGTTGCGGAAATGGTGGTCGTCGCCGGCACGGCGAGGCCGTCGATATACTGGCGCGGCGTGAAACCGCGCACGGTGACGAAATCGTAGCGCGGATCGGGGCCGTAATTCTCGCCGAAGGCACCCGCGGTGTAGCGCACCGCCTGCTGGGTATCGACGAAGCTCAGAAGATCGATCTGGTCGCGGGTGACGACCGAGACCGATTGCGGCGTTTCGATCAGCGGAATGTTGGTCTTGTTGGCGGTTTCGGCGCCCTCGGGAACGTAGCGCGTCGCGCGGACGATGATGTCGCCCTGGTCATTGCGCGTCGTATGGACGCCGCTCTGGTCCTGGCTCGTATCATCCTGCGTCGTGGCGGACGGGGCGGCTTGCCCCCAAGCACCGCTCGCCAGCGCGACCGAGCCTGCGAGCAAGGCCGCTCGAATCGAGCCGCGCATCATACCGGTCGTGGCATTTCCCATGGCATCCCCCTGTGTGCAGAGCCGTTGGCCGTCCGCGTCTATTTCTTCGCCATCCTTTTTACTCGATGGCGGCGCAAAGCTCGCTCGGGTTTGGATCGTTTTTCATTGCGGCTGGGCCATGCCGAAGCCGGCGGGGCGCGCCAAGCGCTATTCGAGCGGCAGGCCCAGGGCAAAGACGGCGAAGGCGTACATCCGCGCCGCCTGCCCCAGCTCGTCATAACGGCCCGCGGCGCCCTGATGGCCGCCCGCCATTTCGGTGTGGAGCAGCATCGGCTGGCCGCTCGTCGAAAACGCGCGCAATTTGGCGATCCACTTGGCCGGTTCCCAGAAGCCGACGCGATCGTCGCTGATCGCCGTCGTCGCCAGCGTCGGCGGATAGGCTTGCGCACGAACATTGTCGTAGGGCGAATAGCTGGCGATGTAATCATACGCCTCGGGATCGTGCAGCGGATCGCCCCATACCGGCCGTGTCAGCGGCACCAGCGGATGCGTCGCATCGCTCATCGTGTTGAGCATGTCGACGAACGGCGCCTGGCCGATCACCCCGCCCCACAGATCGGGCCGCATATTCTCCGCTGCGCCGACCAGCAGCCCGCCGGCCGAATAGCCGTGGAGCACGATGCGCTTCGGCGCGGTATGGCGGGCTGCGATCAGCTCTTCGGCGCAAGCGATGAAATCGGTGAAGCTCGTCTTCTTCGACAAGCGCCGCGCCTGCTCGAACCATTGCCAGCCCTTTTCGGAGCCGCCGCGGACATGCGCCACCGCCCATATCCAGCCGCGGTCGATCAGCGACAGCAGCGGCACCGAAAAGCCCGTCTCGAAGCTGTAACCATAGGCGCCGTAGCCGGTCAGCAGCAGAGGCGCCGATCCGTCGAGCCGGGTCGCGCGGGCGTGGAGCACGGTGACCGGCACTTTGGCGCCGTCGGCGGCGGTCGCATGGAGGCGCTTGACGACATAATCGCTCGCCTTGAACCCCGCCGGGATTTGCTGCGCGGCGAGTACCTCCCGTTCGCCTGTGGCGAGATTGCAGGCGAGCCATTGCTCGGGCGTGCGCGGCGACTGGTAGGTCAGCACCAGCGTGTCGCCGGCATAATCGGACGGCTGCGCCTTCAGCGTATAGGCCGCCTCGTCGAACGTGACCGGCTCGAGCGGCACGCCGTCATCGCCAGCCGTCATGACGTGCGGATTGCCCTCGATCCGCTCGATCCAGACGAAATGCCGCTCGAACGGATGCATCTCGACGATGAAGCGGCCCGGCCGGTGCGCGATCCAGGGCCGCCAGTTCGCGCTGTGCGGTGCGGCGACGGGCGCGCGCATCAGCTTGAAGTCCTCCGCCCCGTCGACATTGGTGCGGATGACGAAGTCGCCCCGCCAATGCTCGACCTCATAGATCGTGCCGGCCCGGCGCGGCGCGATCAGCAGCGGCGGCGCGGCCGGCGCGGTGCCGGCGATCACGCGCACCTCGCTGGTCACGTCGTTCCAGCTGCGGATGAAGAGGTAGCGGCGCGAGGCGCTGAGCAGCACCTCGATCAGGAAGGCCGGGTCCTTCTCCTCATAGACGAGCGTGTCGGGGCCGCCGCGCACGGGGCGGCGATAGATGCGCGCCGGGCGGCTGGCGGCGTCGCGCCACGTCCAGAACAACCATTGCGAATCGGGCGAGAAGGCGAAATCGCCGAACGCGCTTTCAGGGCCGTCGGGCAGGATTTCCCCGGTCGAAAGGTCCTTGACCCGGATCGTGAACTTTTCCGATCCGGTCGTATCCTCGGCCCAGGCGAACAGCGCTTGATCGGGGCTGTGCGTCGGGTTCCTGACCGCGAAATAAGCGTGGCCGGCGGCGCGCGCCTCGGCATCGAGCAGCACGGTTTCCGCACCGCCCCCGCGGGGTTGCCGAACGTAGCGCGGATGCTGCGCGCCGGGTGCGAAGCGGGTGAGATATGCCCATGACCCGTCATATTCGGGCGGCGGCGCCGGGCTCGGCGCGGTGCGCGCCTTCATCTCGGCGACCATCTTCGCCTGGAGCGGCCCGGTCGGCGCGAGCACGGCATCACTGTAGCGATTCTCTTCGGCGAGCCAGGCGCGGATGGCGGGATCGAGCACCGCAGAATCGCGCCACACTTCTTTCCAGTTGGCGGGCTTGAGCCAGGCGTAATCGTCGATGCGGACGCGGCCAAACTGCTCGGTTCGCAGCGGGTGACGCGGCGTTTCGGGTGGCGCCGGAAGAAGGCGCTTCGCCGCCGCCCAGCCGCGCGTGCCCGTCGCCAGCGCGGCCGTCGCGGCGCCGATCAGGAAGCGCCGCCGGTTCATGCCGCAGCCTTGGCCAGCCGCTTGGCGCGTTCGCCCGCCAGGCGCGACTGCCGCTTCTTCCACCAGGTATAGAGGCCGGTGACGCACATTTCGGCGGTCGACAGGCCGAGGATGAAGATGATCGCAATGCCGATCGGCCCGATCACCTCGCCGCTGTGCAGCGGATAGAGCGCGCGGCTGAACTTGCGGCCGGTGCTGTCGTGATAGGGATCGTCGGCATAGACGAAGCGGCCGCTGGCGCCGTCGATATAATAGGTCACCGGCCCCAGGCCGCGATAGTGCTCGACGCCCGATTTGGTGAACATCACGCCATAGAGGTTGCGATCGGGCAGCTGGCTGACCTTGGCCGGCTGCCAGCCGAGATGCTCGGCCCGGGCGTGGTCGACGGCGCGATCGAGCGCCGCTGCAAAACCGATCGGCGGCCCCTTGGCCGCTCCCGTGGCGGGCCGGTCGAACGGCGAGGCGCGCGCCGGCGAGAGCGCCTGCGCGACCGGCGTGAACGCCTCGTCGAAGAAGTTCATGGCTACCGAGGTATAAGCGAGCACCATCGCGCCGAGCAGCAGCCACAGCCCGCTCGCGCGGTGGATGTCGAGCATCATCCGGCGCAGCCGCGCCGACCAGTCGATCGTCCACATCGGCTTCCACTTGCGCCAGAACGGTCCGGCGGGCGGCAGCGTCAGGTAGAAGCCGACGCCGTTGCCGATCAGCCAGCCGAGCGCGGCAATGCCCATCAGCCAGCGCCCCCAGGTGCCGGCGAGCAGCGTGTAGTGAAATTCGAACACGCCCTCGACGATATGGCGGCGATCCCAGCCCGGCCCCGATTGCCGCGTGCCGACGGCATGGCCGTCATGCGGATCGAGGAACACCTGGTCATAGCCCAGCGGCGCCGCCGGATCGCGCGGGCCGACCGTCGCCTCGATCGTGCGGCCGGGGGGCACGTGGAGCGGGAAGGACAGGACGGCGAGCTGGGGCCGCTCGGTTTCGAGTCTTGTCGCCGCGGCGGCGGGGTCGATCGTCGGCCCCGTCGAACTGGTGCGGAAGAGATCGGGATTGAGCCCGGCGTCGATCACCTTGTCGAAGCACAAAAAGCAGCCGGTGACCGCGGCGAAGAAGAGGAATACCAGCGTCGCCAGCCCCAGATAGCGGTGGATCTTGGTCCAGAATTGCCGCGTGCGTGCCTTGCTCATCAAGCTCCCCTCGCCCGAATCGATGCCTCGCCGCAAGCTATCGTCACCGGGTGCGGCATGTCCGGCGCAATAGGTCGATCATCGTCTCGAACGGGCCAGACAGGCCGCCGCATGCGCGAAGCGGCCCGGCCACAACGGAAAGCGACCCGATCGCGCATGAGCTACGCGACGCTTTGGGTCTAGCTTGGACCGCGGCATAACGGGCAAGACCGAAGAGGATCGGCCTTTGATCGGAGGGGGGAGATGATCCGCGGGACGATCGCGGCGCTTGTCGTGGCGAGCCTGAGCGTGGGGCCGGTGCTGGCCGACCGGCCGCATGGCGAGCACCACAAGCATGCGCCGCCCGCCGGGGTGACCGCACCCTATCTCCGCGATCTCTTTCCCAGCACCTATCGGCCGCTGCCGCGCGTCGACACGCTCGTTACTCATGCCATCGTGCTCGACGGCGCCGGACACCGCATCGACGATGGCGAGGTGCTGATGCGCGACGGCCGCATCGTCGCGGTAGGGCACGGGCTGGCGGCGAACGGCGCGCGCGTAATCGACGCCAGGGGGCGCTGGGTAACGCCCGGCATCATCGATCCGCATAGCCATGACGGCACCTATGTCGTGCCGCAGACGTCGCTCGACGCCGAAGCGTCCGACGTCAGCGAGCTTTCCGATCCCAACGCCGCCGGCACCTGGATCGAAACCGCGGTCAATCCGCAGGACCCCGCGTTCGCGCGGGCGTTGGCCGGCGGCGTGACGACGATGCAGATCCTGCCCGGCTCCGATCCGGTGTTCGGCGGGCGATCGGTGATCGTCCATCCGATCCCCGCCACCACCGCACAGGGCATGGCGATGCCCGGTGCGCCGCAGGGCCTCAAGATGGCGTGCGGCGAAAACCCCAAGACCACCGATGTCGAACTGAAGCGCGGGCCGACCAGCCGACAGGGGGAGATCGCCTATATCCGCGCCGCCTTCGCCGCCGCCCGGCATTATATGCACGAATGGGACGAATATCTTTCGGGCGACGACGATGATCGTCCGGAAGACGATCCCAAGCTCGATACGCTCGCGGCGGTGCTGAACGGCGACATCGCCGTCCATATGCACTGCTACCGCGCCGACGAGATGGCGGTGATGATCGATCTCAGCCACGCCATCGGTTTCCGCATCGCCGCCTTCCACCACGCCGTCGAGGGCTACAAGATCGCGCCGCTGCTCGCCGCCAACCATATCTGCGCGGCGGTTTGGTCCGATTGGTGGGGCTTCAAGATGGAGGCGCTCGACGGTATCCGCGAGAACGCCGCTTTCATCGACGCAGCGGGCGGCTGCCCGATGATGCATTCGGATTCGCCGTTCCTCGGCCAGTGGCTCAATATCGAGGCGGGCAAGGCCGCTGCCGCAGGCCGCCGCGCCGGCCTGACGCTGCCGCCCGAGCATGTCATCGCCTGGCTGACCGCCAACCCGGCCAAGGCGCTGGGGCTGGAGAACCGCATCGGCACGCTCGAGCCCGGCAAGGACGCCGATATGGTGATCTGGTCGGGCGATCCATTCAGCGTCTTCACCCATACCGATATGGTCTTCATCGACGGCGCCGTCGCCTATGATCGCGCCGATCCGGCCCGACGGCCGCGATCCGATTTCGAGCTTGGTCGGATGCCGGAGGCCGGACAATGATCGCCGCAGCCGCCTTGCTGGCGCTGCTTGCGTCCCCTGCCCCGCCGACGATCGCGATCGTCCACGCCAGGGCGTACACCATCGCTGCGCCCCAGCCGATCGACGATGCGACGATCGTGATCGCGGCCGGCCATGTCCGTTCGGTGACGCCACACGGAATGCCGCCAACGGGAGCGCAGGTAATCGACGCGGGCGGCCACGTCGTCACGCCGGGCCTCATCAACGGCGCGACGCAATTGGGGCTGAGCGAAGTGCTCGAGGCGAGCGATACCGACGACCAGACGACCACATCCGGCCCGCTCGGCCCCGCATTCGATGTCGAGGACGCGCTCAATCCCAATTCGACATTGATCCCGATCGCACGGGCCGACGGACTGACGCGCGCGATGGTGTTCCCGGGCGGCGCGGCGACCGTGCCTTTCTCGGGCCAGGGCGCGCTGATCCGCTTGCGGCCGGGCGCCGGCATCCTCGAACGCCCCCATGCCGCGATGTTCGCGGCGATCGGCGAGCCTACGCTCGCCAAGGCGGGCGGCTCGCGCGCCGCTCAATGGGTGCTGCTGCGCAACGCACTCGACGAAGCGCGCTGCTTCGCCGGGCTCGCAGCACGCGGCCCACGCGACCAGTTGCTCAACCGGCCCGATATCGTCGCGCTTCAGCCGGTGATCGCGGGCACCATGCCTTTGGCGATCGAGGCAGATCGCGAGTCTGATATTCGCGCGGCGATCCGCCTCGCCGCCGACGAGCATGTCCGCGTGGTGATCGTCGGCGGCGCCGAGGCGTGGCGTGCCGCTGATGCTCTGGCAGTGGCGCGCATCCCGGTCGTGCTCGATCCCGAGGCCGACATGCCGCAGACCTTCGACGCGCTCGGCGCGCGGCTCGACAATGCCGCCATCCTCGCCAAGGCGGGGGTCGCGATCGGCTTCTTCGTTTCGGGGAACGGCATCTATCTGAGCTATGGCGCCGGCCTCGACCTGCGGGAGGGCGCCGGGCTCGCGGTCGCGAACGGACTGCCTTACGTGGAAGGGCTGCGGGCGATCACTGCCGGCGCGGCGGGCATCTGGGGCCTCGGCGACGGGGCCGGCACGCTGGCCCCCGGCGCCGACGCCGATCTGGTGATCTGGGACGGCGATCCGCTCGACCCCGCGAGCGCCCCGATCGCGGTGTTCGTCGCGGGCGAGCGAGTGTCGCTCGTCACCCGTCAGACGCGGTTGCGCGATCGTTATTCGCCAGCCCATACCGGCGATCCGCTGCCGGCGGGCTATCGGTAGGACGATGCGGCTCTTCGCCCTCGCCTTGCTGCTCGCCGCGTCCGCTTCCCATGCGCAGGAAGCCGGCGAGCCGCCCGCCGCGCCGAGCGGCGCGATCCGCGATGCCGCCCGGCCTCAGCAACCGCCGGGGCAGACGCTCCCGCTGAAACCGACGCGGCGCTTCGTCGCCGACGTCAGCCACGGCACCTGGATGTCGCTCGACCTGTCGCCCGACGGCCGGCGTATCGTGTTCGACCTGCTCGGCGACCTCTATTCGATCCCCGTGGACGGCGGCCAAGCGACACGGATCAGCGGCGGGCTGCCGTTCGACGTCGCGCCGACCTATTCGCCCGACGGCGCCTGGATCGCCTATGTCAGCGATCGCTCCGGGGCCGACAATCTGTGGGTCGCGCATCCCGACGGATCGGCGGCGCGGCAAGTGACGTTCGGCGACGACGATACCGTGCTCACCTCGCCCGCATGGGCGGCGGACGGCAAGGCGATCTACGTCAGCCGCTACCGCCCCGATCTCAACAATTACGAGCTGTGGTGCTACGACCTGTCGGGTTCGGGGACATTGCTGGTGCCGATCCGCGATATGCCCGACCAGCCGGGCGACGCGTGGCGCAGCACGTTAGGCGCGGCACCGTCGCCCGACGGTCGTTTTCTCTATTTCGCGCAGCGGATCGGCGGCCTCTCCTATGAGGATGTCGACCACTGGATGATCGTCCGCCGCACGCTGGCGAGCGGGCAGGAAGAGACGATCGTCACACTGCCCGATGCCCCGCGCACCGCGCTCAACCCCGGCGCGTTCTTCCGTCCCGCCGTATCGCCCGACGGCCGGCTGCTCGCCTATGCGGCGCGGACCGAAGGCGAGACCGAGTTGCGCCTGCGCGATCTCGTCACCGGCGAGGACCGCCGCCTCGCCGCGCCAATCGAGCACGACCAGCTCCAGGCGTCGATGTGGCAGGATATCGAACCGCGCTACACCTTCACTCGCGACGGCAAGGCGATCCTCATCAGCGTGCGCGGCGCGATCGAGCGGATCGCGATCGCCGACGGCGCGGTGGCGCCGATCCCGTTCACCGCGCATATCGACCTGCCGATCGGCCCTTCGACGAGGCAGGACATTCGCGAGCCCGAAGCGGGGCCGGTGCGCGCGCGGCTCATCATGGCGCCGATCGCCTCGCCCGACGGGCGCACGCTCGCCTTCTCGGCGCTCGGTCGGCTCTACCTGATGGCGCTCGACGGGCATTCGCTGCCCGTGCCCTTCGCCCCCGGCGGCGATCCCGCTTTCCAGCCGAGTTGGAGCCCCGACGGCAGGCGCCTCGTCTGGACCAGCTGGAGCGAGCGCGGCGCGGGCGCGATATGGTCGGCGCCGGTCGATGGCTCGACGCCGTCGGTGAAGCTGTCCGACCTTCCCGCTTTCTATACCTATCCGGTCTTCACGCCCGATGGGCAGCACATCCTCGCGGTGCGATCCGGCCAGCAAGCGCGCCTCGATACCTATATGGAATATGGCAAGCTGCGGCAGGCGGAACTGGTCGAGCTGCCCGCCTCGGGCGGCCCCGCGCGCGTCGTCACGCGCGGCATGATCGGCAGCCGCCCGCAATTCGCGGCGGGCAAGACCTATATCCTCGCAGACGACGGCCTCAATGCCGTCGATCTCGCCACTGGCGCGCGCAAGGCGGCGGTGCTCGTCGAGGGTCCGGGCTGGTATTTCCAGAACGGCGCGGTGCCGGTCGACGACGTGCGGATCAGCCCCGACGGCAAGTGGCTGCTCGCGCAGGTCTCGCAGCAGCTCCACGTCGTCGCGATGCCGGCGGCCGGGGGCACGATAGACCTGTCGGCCCCGCATTTGCCCCACCGCCGCGTCTCGGCGGCAGGCGCTGACTATTTCGAATGGTCCGCCGACGGCCGCAGCATCGACTGGTCCACCGGCTCGACCTTCCACACCCGCCCGCTGGCCGACATCGCGCTCAATCCCGCCGATCGCCCGGACTGGACCGCCGACCCGTCCTCAAGCGGCGAGCGCGATTATCATGCCGAGGTGGACGTGCCGCGCGCCATGCCCGCCGGCCGGCTGCTGCTGCGCGGCGCGCGCTTGCTGACGATGGCGCCTGGCGACCCGGTCATTCCGCAAGCCGATATCCTGATCGAGAACGGCCGCTTCGCACGCGTCGGCCCGCAAGGCAGCTTCGCCGTCCCGCCCGGCACCGCGATCCGCGACGAGACCGGCAGGACGATCGTGCCCGGCTTCATCGACACGCACGACCATATCGCTACGGTGCGCCGCGACGTGCTGGGGCTGGAGGATTGGGGCCTGCGCGCGCGGCTCGCCCATGGCGTCACCACCAGCTTCGATCCCTCGACGCTGACGATCGACATGCTCGCCTATCAGGACCTGCTCGACGCCGGGCTGATGACGGGGCCGCGGCTGCGCCAGACCGGGGTGGCGCTGTTCTCGATGCAGCGCTTCTCCTCGCTCGACGACGTGCTGGCGGTGATGCGCCGCTATCGCGACGATTACCGCCTGCGCAACATCAAGGAATACCGCACGGGCAGCCGGCGCGTGCGCGAATGGGTGGTGGAGGCGTGCCGCATCCTCGGCATGAACCCCACCACCGAGGGCGCGCTCTCCATGAAGCTCGACCTCACCCAGATCATCGACGGCTATGCCGGCAACGAGCACGCACTGGTCGCCTCACCGCTGCAGGAGGACGTGCTCAAGCTGCTCGAGTTCACCCGCACCAGCTATACGACTACGCTCAACATCACCAACGGCGGCCCGCCCGGCGAGGATTGGGCGATCGACCATGACGATCCGCACGCCGATCCGAAGATCGCGCATTGGTGGCCGCGCGTGTTCATCGACCAGATGATGCTGCGCCGGCCGTGGCGAACGCTGGCCGAATATCGCTTCCCCTCGATCGCCGCCGACGCCGCCAAGGTGCAGGCGGAAGGCGGCCTCGTCGGGATCGGCAGCCATGGCGAAACGCCCGGAATCGGCTTTCATTACGAGATGGAGCTCCACGCCACGGGCGGCATGACGCCGATGGCGATCCTCCACGCGGCGACGATCGGCTCGGCCGAGACGATCGGCCGCAAATCGGATCTCGGCAGCATTGAGCCGGGCAAGCTCGCCGACCTCGTGGTGCTGACGCGCGATCCGCTCGCCGATATCCACAACGCGCGCGCGATCGCGGAGGTGATGCGCGGCGGCACGCTTTACGACGCGGCGACGCTCGACATGTTGTGGCCGGAGGCCAATCCGCTTCCCGCCGCTTGGTTCGCCGGCAAGGATGCCGATGCGCGCTGGCTGCCGGCACCGCGCTGATCGAGCGCGGCTGGGGGCTCATCCCGGCCGCCGCCGATAGGCGATGCGCCACATCGCGAGCGCAAGCCCGCCGGCGAGCGCCGCGGCGAGCAGCGCGCCGCCCAGCATGTGCGGCCACGGCTCGTCGCCATCACGCCCGAAATCAGCGGCGAGCATCAGCAGGAAGCCGATCGCGGCGCCCGACCAGGCCGCCGCCGCCGGCCCGCGCCGGCCGCTCAAGTGCAGCAACAGCCATACCGGCCCGGCGATCGCGGTGATCGCCAGCGCGGCAAAGATCGCGCCGATCAACAACGCCACCAGGGCAGCCCGGCCCGAGCCATCGCCACCGACCGCCACCAGGATCGACGCCGCCAGCCCGGCAAGGCCTGCGCCGCAAGCCAGCGCCAGCCCGACGCGATCGATGCTGGTGCGATAATCCCCCTCGCCCTCGTTCATCATTTATCTCCCCCGTCCAGACGCATAGCAGTTTCGCGCGGCGGCGCAAAATGGTCACGGGGCGTGGAAACGGAAAAGCCAATGCATTCTCGCTGGCACGCGTTACAAGGCGCGCCATGCTGCCATCGAGATTCCGCATCGCCGCCCGATGAAGCGCTGGACCCTGACCCGGGCGCGCGCGCTGATCCGTCACCACGGCCCGCGCTCGCTGATCTTCCGCCGCCGCGTCGCGATGG
Organism: Sphingomonas sp.; assembly: GCA_051954515.1. GTDB lineage: Bacteria > Pseudomonadota > Alphaproteobacteria > Sphingomonadales > Sphingomonadaceae > Sphingomonas. The sequence goes on from JBQCHQ010000012.1 coordinate 227,658, forward strand.
TCGGCGGGGCGATCAGCATCGGGCTGATCGCATTGTTGTTCGCGTGGCTTTCGAACGAGGCCAACCGCGCCTTCCTGCACTTCTACGCGCGCCATCGCTATTGGCCGCTGGTGCTCACCCCGATCGGCTTTGCGGCGCTGGTGTGGATCACACGCCGCACCGCGCCCGATGCGCGCGGCTCGGGCATTCCGCAGGTGATCGCCGCCACGGCCGATCCCGACGGCGCGACGCGCAGTCTGATCTCGGTCAGGACCGCCGTCATCAAGGCGCTGGTCACCTTCGGCAGTCTGCTGGTCGGCGGCTCGACCGGGCGCGAAGGGCCGACCGTGCAGCTCGCCGCGGCGATGATGGCGGTGTGGCACAAGGCGCTGAGCGTCGAGCTGCGCGCGTCGATGATCATCGCCGGCGGCGCCGGCGGGGTCGCGGCGGCTTTCAACACGCCTCTTGCCGGAATCGCCTTCGCGATCGAGGAACTCGCGGCCGCCTATGAGCAGCGGATGGCGTTGCTGGTGATGATGGTCATCCTGATCGCCGGCGCGGTCGCTTCGGGCCTGGCCGGCGACTATCTCTATTTCGGCGCGGTCGGCGCCTCGATGGGCGTGCGCCAGGCGATCGTCGTCGCGCCGGTCGCGGGCATCCTCGGCGGCGTGACCGGCGGGCTGTTTTCGAAGCTGGTGCTCGGCGCCGCGCTCGCCGAGTTCCGCTGGATGGAGGGGCTTCGCAGCCGTCCGATCGTGTTCGCCTTCCTGTGCGGCTGCATCATCGCGGCGATCGGCGTCTCGACCGGGTTGACCTGGGGGCCCGGCTACATCCCGGCCAGCGCGATCATCAGCGGAGCGCATGCGCCGATCTGGTTCGGCTTCGCCAAGTTCACCACCACCGCGGTGACGGCGATCGGCGGCATGCCGGGCGGCATCTTCTCGCCCAGCCTCGCCGCGGGCGCCGGGTTCGGCAACATGCTGCGCTGGATTTTTCCCAACGACGCGGCGAGCGCGGTGGTGCTGCTCGGCATGGTCGCCTATTTCACCGGCGTCGTCCGTGCGCCGCTGACCGCGGTGTTCATCATCACCGAAGCGACCGCCAGCCGCGGGCTGCTGCTGCCGATGATGGCGGCGGCGCTGGTCGCCGACCAGGCGAGCCAGTGGGTGTGCAAGGAAAAGCTCTACCACGGCCTGTCGCGCACCTTCTCGATTCGCGAATCGGCCCAGAGCGCGTCGCGTTAAATCGGAACGATGTTTCCGTTCGTGCTGAGCTTGTCGAAGCACGTTCTCTCCAAAATCGCCCTTCGACAAGCTCAGGGCGAACGGGTCAGATCAAGCGCTCGACGCTCCAAAAAAACGGGGCGCAGCGGCTCGTGCCGCCACGCCCCAGCGCTGCGCCGAGCGCGCGAAAGCGCGCCCGGCTCGTCGTCCCCCTGGGAAGGCAATTCGGTGGGACGACCGGAATGTTGCGAAAAGGCCGCAATTTCGCAAACAAATTTACGAAAAGCTTTCCGTTCGCCTGTGTGAACGCTATCACCGGTCATCGCGGCCTGCAATCGCGCTTGTGCCGCGCCCGCCGATCGGCGATGCCGAGGGCGATCAAGGAGAGGAGTCCGCATGGAGCGCACCAAGTCGGCGACCGGGGCATTTGCCGCCGTCACCACCCTGTTCTTCGCCTGGGGGTTCATCACCTCGATCGTCGACCCGCTGGTCGCCGCGGTGAAGAGCATCTTCGCCCTCTCGAACGTCGAGGCGCAGGTTTCGACCTTCGCCTTCTTCATCGCTTACGGCGTCGTCTCGATCCCCGCCGCGATCCTGGTCTCGCGGCTGCGTGCGGTGCCCTCGATCATCCTGGCGATCGGCATGATGGTCGCGGCGTGCATCATCATGCTGATCGGCGCCGACGCCGCCGCTTATATCGGCGTGCTGATCGGCCTGTTCGTCATGGCGAGCGGCATCACCATCCTGCAGGTCGCCGCCAATCCGCTCGCCGCCGCTTTGGGAACGCCCGAGCGAAGCCATTTCCGCCTGACCTTCAGCCAGGCGTTCAATTCGTTCGGCACGGTGCTCGGCCCGCTGCTCGGCGCGAGCCTGCTGTTGAAGGGCCTCGATCTGAAGCCCGGCGAGACGCTGTCGCCCGCCGCGCGCACCGCCGCGCTGGGCTCGATCAACACCAGCTTCCTCATCATCGCCGTGCTGCTCGGCGTGCTCGCATTGTTCATCTGGGCGATGCGCCGGCGTATCATCGAGGCCGCACCGCCGCTCGCCGTCGCACACGGCTTCGGCGAGACGCTGCGCCAGGTGTTCGACTCGCGCTGGGCGCTGCTCGGCGGGCTGGCGATCTTCGTCTATGTCGGCGCCGAAGTCTCGATCGGAAGCCAGATGGCGCTGTTCCTCAACAGCGGCCCGATCTGGGGCATGCCGCTGCAGCAGGCGGGCTTCTACGTCAGCCTCTATTGGCTGGGGGCGATGATCGGGCGGTTCGTCGGATCGGCGCTGCTCACCCAGATGAAGGCCTATCGCCTGCTCGCGATCAACACCGCGATCGCCGCCTTGCTCTGCCTGTTCGTCGTGCTGACGCGCGGCGCGCCCGCCGGCTGGGCCGCGCTGTCGATCGGGCTGTTCAACTCGATCATGTTCCCGGTGATCTTCACGCTGACGCTCGAGCGCTCGACCGCAAGCACCGAGGCGACCTCGGGCTTCCTGTGCTTATCGATCATCGGCGGCGCGCTGGTGCCGCTGCTGGTCGGCAAGGTTTCGGACATGAGCGATTATGCCACGGCGCTCGCGGTGCCGCTGGTCTGCTACGTCATCCTGTGGCTGTTTGCGATTCTCGCCGGCCGCGCACCGACCCATGCCGCAGGCGTCGACGCGGGACCAACGCTGCACTGAGCATTCAGGGCCAATCGGCATTCGGATTTCCCGCTTTCAGGGAGGGGAGCTGAATGCCGATTCCGAAAACCCTTTCAATGTTGGATTTCTTCTGATCTATCCTGAGCGATGGAACAGCATCGCATCCCTGAGCCATCGTCTCTCGGTGTCGCGCAAGCGAAGCGCTTCGCCGGCGCAACGGGCGGCAAAACCGCGCGACGCTCTCTATTTTTTCCACTTCTCCGGGCCATCTTAGGACGACTCGGCATTCAGCTGGTGGCTCGACCAAAGTCCGCCAGCGCCGAATGTCGGCCGACGCTAGGGCAGCGCGCGGACCGCCGGGGTGTCGAGGCACTTCAGCAAGGCCGCGCGGTCGATCGCCGCGCCGGCCGGCGGCGGCGCATAAGCGGGGATGTCGACCTGCGCGCCGATCGTCACCGGGGCGAAGCGTGCCGGATCGAGCTTCGCACAGCGCATCGCCGCATCGAGCAGCCTGGGCGGCGTGTCATAGGCCTCGTAGGACAGGCGGAACGTGCCCCAATGTACGGGAATTGCGTGCGCGGCGCCGAGCCGCTGGAAAATCTCCACCGCGTCGACCGGCCCGATATGGCTGCCGATCGCCATCTGGCCGGGCGTGAAGCGGAACGCGCCGATCGGCAGCAGCGCGAGCCGGATCGGCCCGAGCGCGCGGGCCTCATCGACCCAGCTGAGGTCGCCGGCGCCCGTATCGCCCGAATAGAACAGGTTGCCGCCCGGCATCGTCACCGCGAAGCCCGACCAGAGCGCGCGGTTGCGATCGGTGAACCAGCGGCTCGACCAATGATGGCTGCGAGTCACGACGACATCGACGCCGGGCTTGATCGTCACTCGGCCGCCCCAATCGAGCGCCTTGGCCGGCAGGCCGATCACATTGTCATTTCCCAGGCTGGTGACGATCAGCGACTTGTCGCGCTCCCACAGCCGCTCGAGCGTCGTCCGGTCCATATGGTCGTAATGGTTGTGACTGACCAGTACGACATCGATTTTCGGCAAATCATCGAACCGCACGCCCGGCTCGGTCACGCGCTTCGGCCCCAGCCCGAAGGGCCCGGCATGCTCGCTCCATACCGGATCGATCAGGATGTTGAGGCCTTGGGTCTGCACCAGCACGCTCGCATGGCCGATCCAGGTCGCGACCATCGCCTCGCCCTCGACGCGCGCCGGCGGCTTGCCCGGCGTCACCGCGATGTGCGTCGGCCATTCGGGCCGCTTGTCGCGATTGGTGAGATAGCGCCACAGGAAGCCGCCGCGGCTGCGGCCGGCCGGCGGCGCGACGGTGTCGTCATGGCCGGGGTTGAAGAAGCGCTCGCCGTCGAAATGGCCGCTCACCGGCCCGCGATAATAGACGCGGTCGAGAAAGCGCGGGACGATCGTGATCGCCAGGCAGATTGCAACGATCAGGAACAGCAGAACGGTGAGCGCGCAGCGAACCAATGTCATGAAATCCCCCGTCCTGGCCGTCGATCATACGTAGATTGCGCAAACGCTTTGCCAAGGGTTTGGAAAGGACTTGGTTGCTAGGCCGTCGCCATGCCGGTTCGCCCCCATGATCGTGCCGATTCGCCGCCGCCGCTGCTCGCGCTGTTCGCGCTTTCCGAAAGCGGCGAGCGCGGGGCGGGCGGCGACGATGGCGGGCCGCTGAAGCAGCTCGCCGCGAGCTGGAGCGTCGCGCTCGTCGCCCAGCTCGTGGCATTGATCGCGGTGATCGGCGGCGCGGCAGTCGCCGGCCCCGCGACGCTGGCGCTGCCGGTGGTGATCGACGCCGGCATCGCCACCCTGATCGGCATCGGCATCCTCGCTGTGTTGCGCATCGGCGCGCGCCGTCGCTGGCTGCCGCATCACCAGACGCGCGCGCTCGCCGTCGCCAGCGCCGGCCTGGTCGTCAGCCTGTTGTGGCTCGCCCACCTCGCGGGCGGGCTCGCCGACGAGCGCTGGCGTTTCGCCTGCTTCGTCGCCGCATTCGGTTCGATCGGCGTCACCGCGATCGCGCTCTATGCCGTCCGCGCCGCGATCCTGACCTTCGCGCTCGGCATGGTCGGGGTCACGGTCGCCTTGTCGGGCGCGGGCATCGCCAGTTGCATTGCGCTGGTGTTCATGCTGGCGCTGACGATCGTCGCCTACCGCCTCGCCTTGCTCGATCACGTTGCCGCACGCACGCGCCGCATCGCCGAGAATGACGGCCGCCTCGCCGCGCGCCTCGTCGAGGAATTCGAGGCGCACGGATCGGGCTGGTTCTGGCAGACCGACCGCCAGGGCCGCCTCACCTATCTGTCGGACAAGGTCGCGCGGCGGCTCGTCACGCCCGCCGGCGGCCCGCTCGGCGAGCCGCTGGCCGGGCTGTTCCGCATGGACCAGGCGGGCGCCAGCGAACGCACGCTCGGCTTCCACCTCACCTCGCGCACCGCCTTTTCCGATTATTCGGTGCAGGCGACCGGCGCGGGCGAGGAGGATCGCTGGTGGTCGATTTCGGGCCGCCCGGTATTCGACGAGCGCGGCAGCTTCCACGGCTTCATCGGCTCGGGAAGCGACTTGACCGAGAAGCGCCGCTCGGAAGCCGAAATAACCCGGCTCGCGCTGTTCGACGATTTGACCGGGCTCGCCAATCGTCAGCGGATGAAGCAGTCGCTCGATCAGGCGCTCGCGCAGAACGCCAGCCGCTACAGCCCGACCGCCTTGTTCCTGCTCGATCTCGATCGCTTCAAGGCGGTCAACGACACGCTCGGCCACCAGACCGGCGACCTGCTGCTCCAGCAAGTCGCCAAGCGGCTGCAGCGCGCGGTCGGCGAAACGGGGCTGGTCGGGCGGCTGGGCGGCGACGAATTCCAGGTCGTCCTGCCCAACCAGTCGAACCGCGAACAGCTCGGCGACATCGCGCGGCGGATCATCGATTCGCTGTCGCAGCCTTATTTCATCGAGGGCGCCTCGATCTCGATCGGCTGCTCGATCGGCGTCGCGCGCGCGCCCGACGACGGCACCTCATCCGAGGCGCTGGTCCGCAACGCCGATCTCGCGCTCTATGCCGCCAAGGCCGACGGGCGCGGCATCCACCGCTTTTTCCGCCCCGAGCTTCTGAAGGGCGCGCAGACGCGCAAGCAGCTCGAAGACGATCTGCGCCACGCGCTCGCCAGCGATCAATTCTATGTCGCCTACCAGCCTGTCGTTTCGGCAAGCGATGAGCGAATCGTCGGCTACGAGGCACTGCTGCGCTGGGATCATCCGACCCGCGGCAGCGTGTCGCCGGCCGATTTCATCCCGGTCGCCGAGGAATGCGGGCTGGTCGAGGCGATCGGCGAATGGGTGCTGCGCACCGCGTGCATCGAGGCGGCGCGCTGGCCGGAGAACGTCCGCGTCGCGGTCAACGTCTCGCCGATCCAGTTCGCCAATCCGGCGCTGCCCACGGTCATCACCAGCGCGCTCGCCAAATCGGGAATCGCGCCGCGCCGGCTGGAGCTCGAGATCACCGAAAGCGTCTTCGTCAATGACGACGCGCAATCGGAGGCGATGTTCAAGGCGCTGAAAGGGCTGGGCGTGCGCCTCGCGCTCGACGATTTCGGCACCGGCTATTCGTCGCTCGGCTATCTGAAGAAGGCGCCGTTCGACAAGATCAAGATCGACCAGTCGTTCGTCCGCGGCGCGATCCAGCCAGGCAACCGCAACGCTGCGATCATCAAGGCGATCGTCACGCTCGCCGATACGCTCGGCATGGAGACCACCGCCGAAGGGGTCGAGGTGCAGGACGAGATCGCTCTGATCCGCGAATTGGGCTGCAGCCACATCCAGGGCTATGTCTATGGCAAGGCGGCGCGTTCCGAGGAGATCATCAAGCAGCTTCACGCCGCCGGCGGCCATGCCACCGCTAGCGGCTACAAGGTCAGCCGCAGCCCGCGCACGACGATGCTGCGCACCGCGCGGATCAAGGTCGGCGACACGACGGGCGAGGTGCGCATCCGCAACATCTCGTCGACCGGCGCAATGATCGACGGGATCGAAATCGACGGCGAGGCCGTTGGGCTCGACCTCTTGATCGAGCTGCTCGACGACGAGATGTTCCCGGCCAAATTGCGCTGGGCGAAGGAGGGCAAGGCGGGAATCGAATTCGCGCGGAATTTCAACCTGGAGCGGTTGAGTCAGCCGACGCCGCGATCGATCAGGCGGGCGGGTTGAGCGCTCCTACGGCAAAAAAAACGGCGTCATTCCCGCGAAAGCGGGAACCCATCTCCCACAGATTCCTCCTGCTGAAACAGCAGGAGATGGGGCCCCGCTTTCGCGGGGGTGACGGTTAGCGGCCCTACTTCTCCGCCCCCATCAGCTTCTGCGAGAAATAAACCATCTGCAGCGCCTGCAGCCGTGCGCCCTGGGCGATGTCGGCGTCGCCCGAATGACCGCCGGCGGTGTCCTCGTAGAACAGGTAGGGCAGCTTGTACTCGCTCATCCGCGCCGCGAACTTGCGCGCTGCCTCCGGGCCGACGCGATCGTCCTTGGTCGTGGTCCAGATGAACGGCTCGGGATAGGCGACGCCGCTCTTCTTGAGGTTCTGATACGGGGAAATCCTGGCGAGGAACGCGCGCTCCGCCGGGTTCTTGACCGAGCCGTATTCGTCCACCCACGAGGCACCCGCCTCGATCTGCTCGTAGCGCATCATGTCGAGCAAGGGCACCTGGATCACCACCGCCTTCCACAATTCGGGATGTTGCTCGAACTCGACCCCCATCAGGAGCCCGCCGTTCGAGCCGCCATAGATGCCGAACTTGGCCGGGCTGGTCAGCTTCCGCGCGAACAGATCCTTCGCAACGCTGGCGAAATCATCATAGATGATCTGGCGCTTGGTCTTGCGCCCCGCCTCGTGCCACGCCGGCCCGAATTCGCCGCCGCCGCGGATATTGGCGAGTACGAAGCTACCTCCGCGTTCGAGCCACAATTTGCCCGTGGTGCCTGAATAATAAGGCGTCATCGAAATCTCGAAGCCGCCGTACGCGGTCATGATCGTCGGCGTGCTGCCGTCGAGCGCGATGCCCTTCTTGTGCACCACGAAATAGGGGATTTTGGTGCCGTCGGTCGAGGTCGCCTCGAACTGCTCGACCATGTCGTTCGAGGCGTCGAACCGCGCCGGCGTCGCCTTGACCTTGGCGAGCTCGCCGGTCGCGGCATCCACCCGCCACAAGGTATCGGGATCGAGGAAGCCGGTGACGTAGAGATATGCCGTGTCATTGCGGTCGGTGCTCGACACCACGCCGATCGTCGCATTGTCGGGAAGCGCCAGCGGCTTGGACGACCAGCCGCCATCGGCCTCGGGCGTATAGACGGCGGCGCGGCCGCGGACATTGTCCGAATAGACCAGGATCAGCTTGTCTTTGGTCACTGCCGCGCCGTCGATCGACTCGCGCGGGCCAGGCTGGAAGACCACCGTCGGGTTGAGGTCGCCGCCGTTCCGCAAGTCGTCGAGCGTCACGGAGACCAGCGCGCCGGCGGGAATCGTGGTGCCGCCCGCGGCCCAATCCTCGCTCGTCTGGAACAGCACGCGGCCGGCGACCATGCCGGCAAGATTGACCTTTTTCGGGATCGGCAGCTGCACCGCGCCCTTGGGCGTCAGCAGATATTTGTCGCTGCCGAAGAAGGTCTCGGCACGGCTGAGCAGCGTCACACGATGGCCCTCGGCGTCGGTCAGCGTCGTCGCGCCGCTCGATGCCTGGTCGGTCGCGGCGCCGCGCAACACCTCGGTCGCAGATGCAAGCGGCTGGCCGCGCTTGAGCTTCTTGACGACGAACGGATAGCCCGATTGCGTCATCGTCCCCGGCCCCCAGTCGCGCGAGACGAGGATTGTGTCGTGGTCGATCCAGGTGACGTCCTGCTTCGATTTGGGCAGACTGAACCCGCCGGGCACGAACTGGCCGGCCTGGAGGTCGAACTCGCGCACGCTCACCGCGTCCTCGCCGCCGTCGGAGAGGTTGACGAGGCAATAGCGCTCCTCCGGATGGAGGCATTGCGCGCCCTTGAACACCCAGTTCTTGCCCTCGGCCTTGCCGAGCGCGTCAATGTCGAGCAGCGTCGTCCAGTGCGGGTCCGCGGTCGCGTAGTCGTCCGGCGTCGTCCAGCGCCACAGGCCGTGCGGATGCGCCTGGTCGCGCCAGAAATTGAGGATGCGGCCGTAGGTCTGGTCGGGATAGGGAATGCGATCCTCGGCCGCGGCGATCTTGAGCGCCTCCTCGTAGAAGGTCTTGTAGCGCGGATCGTTCTGCAGGCGCGGCAGCGACTTGGCGTTCTCAGCCTTGACCCAGGCGAGCGCGCGCGCCGAATCCTTCTGTTCGAGCCACAGATATGGATCGTTCTGCGCGGCATCGCTCTGCGCGATCGCGGCAGTGCCGACGAGCAGCGAGGCGGCGATCAAGCCGCGGACCATCTTCATGAATTTTCCCCTCCGGCGGATCGCGCCACCATGCCGTTGTGCGCGCCGCGGCGCAATCGCCTTCCCCTTTCGGCTCGCCGTGCTAAAGCGCCGCGCGAGATGAGCGCCAATTCCTATCGCAACCAGCCAGACGAGCGCGGCCATTTCGGCGCGTTCGGCGGCCGCTACGTCGCCGAGACGCTGATGCCGCTGATCCTCGACCTCGAGCGCGAATACCGCGCGGCGAAGGCCGATCCCGCCTTCCGCGCCGAGTTCGACGATTTGCTGGAGCATTATGTCGGCCGCCCCAGCCCGCTCTATTTCGCCGAGCGGCTGACCGCGCATTATCGCGAGCGCGCGCCCGAGGGCATGGGCGCCAAAATCTATTTCAAGCGCGAGGAGCTCAATCACACCGGCGCGCACAAGATCAACAATTGCGTCGGCCAGATCCTGCTCGCCCGCCGCATGGGCAAGACGCGGATCATCGCCGAGACCGGCGCCGGCCAGCATGGCGTCGCCACCGCCACCGTCTGCGCACGTTTCGGCCTGCCCTGCACCATCTTCATGGGCGCGCGCGATATCGAGCGGCAGCAGCCCAACGTCTTCCGCATGAAGCTGCTCGGCGCGGAGGTCCGCCCGGTGACGAGCGGCGCGCAGACGCTGAAGGACGCGATGAACGAGGCGCTGCGTGATTGGGTCGCGACCGTCCACGACACTTTCTACATCATCGGCACCGCCGCCGGCCCGCACCCCTATCCCGAGCTGGTCCGCGACTTTCAGTCGGTGATCGGCACCGAAGCGCGCGCGCAGATCCTGAGAGCCGAGGGCCGCCTCCCCGACCTCCTCATCGCGGCGGTCGGCGGCGGCTCGAATGCGATCGGGCTGTTCCACCCGTTCCTCGACGATGCCGACGTGGCGATGATCGGCGTCGAGGCGGCTGGGCGCGGGATTGAGACGGGCGAGCACGCCGCGAGCCTGACCGGCGGCGGCCCCGGCATCCTCCACGGCAACAAGACCTATCTGCTGCAGGACGAAGACGGCCAGATCGCCGAGGCGCATTCGATCAGCGCGGGGCTCGACTATCCCGGCATCGGCCCGGAACATAGTTGGCTCCACGAAAGCGGGCGCGTGGCTTACGTCCCCGTCACCGACGACGAGGCGCTGGCGGCGTTTCAATTGTGCTGCCGGCTGGAAGGCATCATCCCCGCGCTGGAAAGCTCGCACGCGCTGGCGGCGCTCGAGACCAAGGCACGGGAAATGCGGCAGGATCAGATCATCGTCGTCAACGTCTCGGGCCGCGGCGACAAGGACATTTATACGGTCGCCGACGCGCTGGGGGCGGAGATATGAGCGCCATAAAGCCCTCTCCCCTTCAGGGGAGAGGGTTGGGAGAGGGGCATGCGTGATCCGCGTCTCATCGACCGAGCAAAGAAAATGCGCCGGGAGCCCACAGAGGCCGAGTTACGGATCTGGAACGTGCTGCGGGCAAAGCGGTTCAATGGGATTAAATTCCGTTACCAGAAGGTGATCGGCCATTACATCGCCGACTTCTCTTCCCGCGTGCCCATGCTCGTTATCGAGATTGACGGTGACACGCATGTGTCGCAGCAGGATTACGATGCCCGCCGCACTGCTTTCCTGGGGTCCGAAGGATATCGCGTGATCCGCTTTACGAATTCAGACGTCATGACGAATCTGGAGGGGGTCGTGCAACATTTGCAGGACGTTATCGATACTCCCCCTCTCCCTTCGCCGCTACGCGGCTCTTCCCTCTCCCCTAAAGGGGAGAGGGTTTGATGACCCGGCTCTCCACCGCCTTCGCCAAGCCACACCCGGCGCTCGTCACTTTCATCACCGCCGGAGACGGCCCCACGCCCGCCATCCTCGACGCGCTCGTCGAGGGCGGTGCGGACGTGATCGAGCTCGGTATGCCGTTCACCGATCCGATGGCCGATGGCCCGGCGATCCAGGCGGCGAACTTGCGCAGCCTCGCTGCGGGCACGACTACCGCCGACATCTTCGCCATCGCGCGCGATTTCCGCGAGCGGCACCCGGACACGCCGCTGGTGCTGATGGGCTATGCCAATCCGATGACGATCCGCGGGGCCGACTGGTTTGCCGGCCAATGCCGCGAAGCCGGCGTCGACGGCGTCATTTGCGTCGATATACCGGCCGAGGAGGATGCCGAGCTCGGCCCCGCGCTGCGCGCCGCCGGCGTCGCGCCGATCCGTCTCGCCACGCCGACCACGGACGCCGCGCGGCTGCCCGCCGTACTGGAGGGCGCGAGCGGTTTCCTCTATTACGTCTCGGTCGCCGGGATCACCGGCAAGCAGCAAGCGGCGCAGGCCTCGATCGAAAGCGCGGTCGCTCGGCTCAAGGCAGCGACCGACCTCCCCGTCGCAGTCGGCTTCGGTATCCGAACCCCCGAGCAAGCGGCGCAAGTCGCGCGCGTCGCCGACGGCGTGGTGGTCGGCTCGGCGATCGTCGAGCTGGTCGGCGCGCACGGAAAGGATGCGCCGGGGCCGGTTCGTGATTATGTTGCGAGCCTCGCCGCCGCCGTCCGCAGCGCAACCAAGGAAGAAGCATGAGCTGGCTCACCCGCGTCCGCAACGCGATCCCCTTCGTCGCCAAGCGCGAGACGCCCGACAACCTGTGGCACAAGTGCAAGGGCTGCGGACAGATGGTCTTCACCAAGGAATTGGAGGAGAATCTCTACGTTTGCCCGAAATGCGATTTCCACGAGCGGATCGGGCCCAAGCTGCGCTTCCAGTACACGTTCGACGAAGGCAGTTGCGCCGAGCTTCCCGCGCCGACCGTCGCCGAAGACCCGCTCAGGTTCCGCGACACCAAGCGTTATACCGACCGCATCAAGGCGGCCCGCGCCTCCACGCATGAGGCCGACGCCCTCATCAACGCGCGTGGCACGATCGAGGGCCGCAAGGCGGTGGTCGGCGTGCAGGATTTCGCCTTCATGGGGGGCTCGATGGGTCAGGCGGTGGGCGAGGCGTTCGTCGCCGGTGTCCAGGCGGCGATCGCCGACAAATGCCCCTACATCATCTTCACCGCGGCGGGCGGCGCGCGGATGCAGGAGGGCATTTTGAGCCTGATGCAGATGCCGCGCGCGACCGTGGCGATCCAGATGCTCCACGACGCTGGCCTGCCCTATATCGTCGTGCTGACCGATCCCACCACCGGCGGCGTCACCGCCAGCTATGCAATGCTCGGCGACGTGCAGATCGCCGAGCCGGGCGCATTGATCGGCTTCGCCGGCCAGCGTGTGATCGAGCAGACCATCCGCGAGAAGCTCCCCGAGGGCTTCCAGCGCGCCGAATATCTGCTCGACCACGGCATGATCGACATGGTGAAGCACCGCAAGGCCCTGCGCGAGACGCTCGGTGAGCTGATCGACTATCTGTGCGGCGGCAAGCGGGCGGCGGCGTGACGCTCCCTCTCCCCTTCAGGGGAGAGGGCCGGGGAGAGGGGCATGAACAACACGTCTCGACATTCCCCTCTCCCAACCCTCTCCCCTGAAGGGGAGAGGGCTTAATGTCTGACCGCGCCACCTCCGCCTCCCCCGCCGTCCAGCGCCAGCTCGACCGGCTGTGGGCACTCTCCCCCGGCGCCGACGTTCTAGGCCTCGACCGCATTACCAAGCTCCTCGCCCGTCTCGGCGATCCGCACCTCGTGCTTCCCCCGGTGCTGCACGTCGCCGGCACCAACGGCAAGGGATCGACTTGCGCCTTCCTGCGCACCGCGATCGAGGCGACAGGCCTCACCTGCCACGTCTATTCGAGCCCGCACCTCGTCCGCTTCAACGAGCGCATCCGCCTCGCCGGGCAGCTGATCGACGACGACCAACTCGCCGCGCTTCTCGGTGAAGTGCTCGACCACGCGGCGGGCCTCAACGCCAGCTTCTTCGAGGTGACCACTGCCGCCGCCTTCGTCGCGTTCGCGCGGACACCCGCCGATGCCTGCGTGATCGAGGTCGGCCTCGGCGGCCGGCTCGATGCGACCAACGTGGTGCGCCCGCTCGTCACCGGCATCGCCCAGCTCGGGATCGACCATCAGGCATTCCTCGGCGACACGCTCGACGCGATCGCGGGTGAGAAGGCCGGCATCGCCAAGGCGGGCGTGCCGCTGGTGACGATGCGCTACCCGCCCAATATCACCATGCGGATCGCGCAGGTGGCTGCCGCGGCCGGCGCGCCGGTGGTCCCGCTCGGCGTCGACTGGCATTTCGATCTCGAAGACGACCGCATCGTCTATCGCGACACGCGCGGCACGCTCGCCGTCCCGCACCCCACCCTCGCCGGCCCGCACCAGCCGAGCAACCTCGCGCTGGCGATCGCGATGCTGCGCCATCAGGATGCGCTGGCGATCGCCGACTCTGCCTTTGCGACTGCGGCGGCCACTGCCCGCTGGCCGGCGCGAATGCAGCGCCTTGCCCCCGGCCCGCTGACCGCCCTGCTTCCCGCCGGCAGCGACATCTGGCTCGACGGCGGCCACAACCAGGCGGCCGCCGAAGCGGTGAGCGCCGCAATCCGCGAGCGGCTCGACGGCCGCCCGCTCGATCTCGTCTGCGGCATGCTCGCGAACAAGGATGCCGCGGGCTTGCTCGCTCCGCTGGCCGATGTCGCGGCGAGCTTCACGGCGATACCGGTTCCCGACCACGAACATCACGCGCCGGAAACATTGGCCATTGTCGCGCGCGAGCTCGGCATCGGCGCCGTTTCGACGGCGGCTAATCCTGCCGAAGCGCTCGCCCGCCTTGTCGACGCGCAAGCGCCGCGCCTCGTCCTGATCCTCGGCTCGCTCTACCTTGCGGGCGGGGTTCTGGCGGCAAACGACGAAGCTCCGGCCTAAAGGCGCCCCGAGCATCGGGCGCCCTCAAAATCCGCTCTTGCTGAACCTGTCGAAGCACGTCTTCATCGATCGCCCTTCGACAGGCTCAGGGCGAACGGCTCATATTCGACGCTTGATGCGTCTAATTGCTATTGACTTGCAATAACAGAATCGCAACCATGCCGGCGTGCCCGATCGGAGTCCCGCCATGCCCGGCAGCATCACCCTCACCCAAGCGCTCCCTCACCCCTTGCCCGACGACGCCAACGCCCGGCTCGCGCTGTTCGCGATCCGCCGCCTCGGCGCGCACGGCCTTTCCGACGCGCACGTCGCGCACGCCTTCGTGATGCGCTTCGGCGAGGGCTTCCGCCGCCCGTTGGTGCTGATGCGCGCCTTCATGCACGAGCTCGCCGCGACCGCGACGCAGCCGATCGCCATCGCGCCCTGCTGCTGCCCGCGCGTGACTCCGTCGGAGGCAACGCTGCTTACGGTCCTGGCGCGCGCCGTGAGCGCACCGTGCACCGCCTGGCTGCTGCTTTCCGACCAGCTCGGCGTTCGGGACGTCGGCGCCGTCCTCGCCTGCGCGGAGGCGGTCGCCGGCGCGTTCGCCGATGCGGGATGCCCGATCGGCTAGACGGCCTCCCCTGCCCTTGCGTCGCCCTCGCCGGCGACGCCGGCGCTGCCGATCGAGCGGTCGACAAGCCCGCTCCGCGCCATCCACCAGAACAACAGCACGCCGGGCAGCGCGATCACCGTCGTCAGCAGGTAGAAATCGACATAGCCGAACGCGTCGATCAGCGCACCTGCCGTCGTGCCCGTCACCAGCCGCCCGACGATGCTCGCCGCCGCCGAAATCAGCGCATATTGAGCGGCGGTGAAGCGCAGGTCGGTCAGCGCCGAGAAATAGGCGACCACGGCGACCCCGCCGAAGCCGCTGGCGAAATTCTCGAAGCCGATCGCCCCGGCCATGCCCCAATCCGAATGCCCCGCCGCCGCGAGCAAAGCGAACGACAGGTTGGAGACCATCATCAGCACCAGCGCGAACAGCACCGATCGCTTCATCCCCATCTTGGCGTAGAGCACGCCGCCGACGAAGATGCCGATCAGATAGGCCCAGAAGCCGAGGCCGACGTCGAAGAAGGCGATTTCGTCATTGGTGAAGCCGAGGCTGTCGAACAGCAGCCGGAAGGTCAGGTTGGCGAGCGTGTCGCCGATCTTGTGAATGAGGATGAAGGCAAGCACGATCCACGCGCCCTGCCGCTCGAAGAACTGCACGAACGGGCCCCAGATCGCCTTGAGCACAGTCGCCACGCTGCGCCGTTCGCCTATTTCGCGGTGGCGTTCGGGCTCGCCGACGACGAGGCCGGTCAGCATCGCCGGCAACGCGAGCAGCGCGCAGACGAGGTACGCTGCCTGCCAGCCGCCTCGCGCCGCGATCACCAGCGCCAGCGCGCCTGCGCCAGCCGAGCCGATCCGCCAGCCATATTGACTCATCCCCGATCCGACCCCGAGTTGGCGCGGCTCGAGAATCTCGATGCGATAGGCGTCGATGACGATGTCGAAGGTCGCCCCTGCCACGCCGACGAGGATCGCCGCCAGCGCCGCGCGCGCGATGTCCGCGTTCGGATCGACCAAGGCGAGGTTGGCCACCGCTGCGATCACTAGCAATCCGGCAACGATCAGCCACGACACGCGCTGCCCGAGCCGCCCGATCACCGGCAGCCGAACGCCGTCGACAATCCATGCCCAGAGCGGCTTGAGGTTATAGACAAGGAAAGCGAGGCTGAACGCGGTGATGGTCGATTTGGTGATGCCCGCCTGCGCCAGTCGCGTGGTCAGCGTCGCGCCGATCATTGCATAGGGAAAGCCCGACGAAATGCCGAGCGCCAGCGCGGCGAGCGGCGCTTTCTCGAGATAGGGGCGCACCCCGTCCCACCAGCTTCCGCCTTGCCCAGCCTCGGCCGCCTGATCCATGCTTTCCCCTTGCTCCCACGCGTGATCGGGCAGACAGTAGAGATTGTTGCCCTTGCGGGAAAGCGGCTCCAGCCCGCTCCCCCACCCGACCACCCATAGGATAATCGCATTGGGTGGTCGGGTGGGGGAGCGGGCCGGTGCGGCACCCTGCAAAAACGAGAGGGAAGCCATGAACGCGCTTAGCCCGACGCCCGGACAACTCGCCCTGGCGCGCGATCTTGCCGAGGGCGGGCGTCGCAAGGCGATTGACGGCATCACTTATGTCGATGCCGCGGTCTATACCGCTCCTGCTCGCTATGCCGCCGAGCAGGAGCGGCTGTTCGCGCGGCTGCCGCTGGTGATCGCGCCGTCCGCGCTGCTGCCCGAACGCAACATGGCCGTGCCGCATGACGGCTTCGGCAAGCCGCTGCTCATCACCCGCGACAAAGCGGGCGAATGCCACGTCTTCCTCAACGTCTGCCGGCATCGCGGCACGCGTTTGGTCGAGGGCAGCGACGCGGTTTCGGCGCCGCGCCTCGTCTGCCCCTATCATGCCTGGAGCTACACGCTCGACGGCGCGCTCGCCGGCGTGCCGCGGCCGGATGCTTTTCCCGGACTCGACAAAGGCGACTACGGCCTGAAGCGCCTGCCGACGTGCGAGGCGGGCGGGCTGATCTGGTTTTCCTTCGCCGAGGACGCCGACTTCACCGAAGCACGGGCATTAGCCGAGGATTTCGCCGCTTTCGATCTCGCCGGACAATACATGTTCCGCCGCCATGTCCACGACGTGCCGGCGAACTGGAAGCTGATCATGGACGCTTTCCTTGAAAGCTATCACGTCGCGCGGCTCCACGCCGCGACGATCGGGCCGTTCTTCAAGGACGGCGTCTCGACCGCCGACGCGATCGGCCCGCACCAGCGCTCGGCGGTCGGCCGCGAGATCGAAGCCGAAGCGCTTGCGGCGGGTGATTGGGAGACGCTGCGGCGCGCAATCACCTTCACCTATCAACTCTTCCCCGGCACGGTGCTGGTGGTCAGCCCCGATTACATCAACCTGATGGTATTGATGCCGCAATCGCCCGACCGCGTGCTCGTCGAGGATTTCATGCTGATCCCCGAGGCGCCCGCCACCGACAAGGCGCTCGCGCATTGGGAGAAGAGCTGGACGCTGCTCGACGGCGGCGTGTTCGGCGCCGAGGATTTCCGTGCCTGCGCGCTCGGGCAGGAAGGGCTCGCCTCGGGCGCGGTCGATCGAGTCACGCTCGGCACGCTCGAAAGCGGCATCCGGCTGTTCCACGATGCCGTCGAAACAGCGCTGGCTTAACGCCCCGTCCAGCCGCCGCTCGATACCGATCCTTCGCTCTTCGCCGGGGCATTGGCCTCCTCGAAGCGGCGCTTGGCGTTGAGCACCAGGATGAGCGTGAAGACGCTCATCATCCCCGGCGATTCCCAGACGATCGCGCCGCCGATCCGCTGGTCCATCAACGGGTCGATCGTCTCGTAGAGCCGCCCGCACCAGGTGTAGAACGGGTAAAGGTCGTGATCGGCGAAGCACAGATAGGCGCCCATCGCGATCTGCGGGAACATCACCACCACGCCCGTGATCGCGCGCGCGACGAAGCTGATGCCGGCCTCAGCAGGCGGGCGCGGATCGAGCACCAGGCTCCAGAACAACAGCCCATCGAGCACCATCGACCAGTTCATCACCGGATAGAGGACCGGGCCCAGCATCGCCGTGAGGTGCACCGAGGGCACCAGCCACAAGGCGAGCAGCCCGACGAACAGGAAAGCGGCGACCTCGGGCTGGCGCGACGCCGCGATCGCCCTTTTCGACCAGCGATGCTCGACGATCCGCCGCGCGCCCTTTGGCATTCCGGCAAGGATCGTCTCCCACGGCCAGGCGAGCGCAATCAGGAACGGCCCCAGATGATGCATCACCATGTGCTGGAGGCGGTTGTAGAAGAACTGGTGCAGCGCGAGATATTCGTAGCGCGTCTGAACGACGATCCAGATCAGCGCCATGCCGAGCGCGAACAAGGTAATCCGCCATCGCGGCGGGGCGGCCACGCGGCACCCGCGCACATAGCTGAAGCCGGTGAAGGCGAACCCGGCATACCAGAGCGGCGAGAAATCCCAGGGCAGCCAGAACGGCACCAGCGACGGCTTGAGGCCGCACAAGGCCCATAAGAGCGCGCCGAACGCCACCAGCGCGTACGTCAAACGCCCGTCGCGCGTCGCGAGCGAGGCGGCCGCGCGGTCGCGCCAGGTGAGCGAAGCAGCGCCGATCATGATCGTCCCATAAGCCCCGGCCGCCGCCGCGACAACCGGCCTCGCCGTTCAGTTTTGCTCGCTATCCAGCAAGCGTGCCAGCGCGCGGCCGAGAGCGTCGAGCCGGAACGGCTTGGCGAGCAGGGCGATATTTTCCTCGGCGACGTCGGCGGCGGCGGCGCTGTATCCGGTCATCAGCAGCACGGGCAGGCCCGGTCGCCGTGCGCGCGCCGCACGCGCCAGATCGAGCCCGCCCATCTCGCCGGGCATCACCATGTCGGAAAGAAGGACATCGGCTTCGAAGCCGCGATCGATCAGCGCGAGCGCCTCGGCGGCATCGGCGACTCGGCGCATCTCATAGCCAAGGTCCTGGAGCATCTGGCCGACCATCTCGGCGACCTGGCCGTCGTCCTCGGCGAGCAGCACACGGCAGCGGCGTCCGTCGGGGGAGCAAGGCTCGCCCGCCGGCTGCTCGACCGCCGAGAGCGGCTCCAGCGATCGCGGCAGCACGAGAGTGACCGTCGTGCCCTCGCCTTCGACACTGTCGATCTGCACCGTGCCCCCGGCGGCGCGCGCGAACCCATAGACCTGGCTCAGGCCGAGGCCGGTGCCGTGGCCGACGCCCTTGGTGGTGAAGAACGGTTCGAACACCTTGTCGATCAGCTCCGGCGGCATGCCGATGCCTTCGTCGCGCACCGACAGCTCCACGCGATCCTCCGCGCCCTCCTCGCCAGGCACGTTGCGCGCGTCGAGTGCGATCGCGCCGCCCTGCGGCATCGCATCGCGCGCGTTGATCGCGATGTTGAGCAACGCGACCTCGAACTGCGACACATCGACCTTGACCGGCCACAGATCGCCGGGAAGCGCGGTCGAGATGGTGATGTCTTCGCGCAGCGAGCGTTCGAGCAGGCTTCGCAACGAGGCGACGCGCTGGCCGATATCGACCACCTCGGGCTTGACCGGTGAGCGGCGCGCAAAGGTCAGCAGTTGCTGAGTGAGCTTGGCGCCGCGATCGAGCGCTTCGCGGATGCCCTGCTTCAGGCGCGTGCGCCGCGCCGCATCCTGCGTTCGATCGAGCAGCTCGAGTCCGCTCGAAGCAGCCATCAGCAAGTTGTTGAAATCATGCGCCACGCCACCGGTCAGCTGGCCCATCGCTTCCATCTTCTGCGATTGGCGCAGCGCCTCCTCGGCTTTGCGTCGCGCTTCCATTTCGGCCTTGAGGCGCCGGTTCGCCTCGGTCGCCGCGGCGTATGACGAGCCCAGGCCGGCGACGAGCAAAGCCGCCATCACCAGGATGATGCCGATGCCGATGTAGCGCGACAACCGCCGCGTCCACGGTTCGATTGGCGCACGAAGATAGACCGAGCCGAGCGCCATGCCGTTCTGGACGACCGGCGCGGTGACCTCGATCTCGCCCCCCGCCTCGCGGGGCGCGGCGAGCCTGTTCGTGGCCGGCAATGCCGCAGGCCCTGTCGCAAATCCGGCGACGCGGCCGCCGCTCAGCGCATAGACGCCGGCGGCGTCGATCTCGGGATTGACGCGAAGCGCATCGACATATTCCTGCGCGGTCGAGCGGTCGTCGAAGGCCAGGGCGGCGGCGACGCTGCCGGCGAGGATCTGTGATTGGACGACGAGTTGGCGGGTATGTTCGCGCCGCGCCACCGTCTCGGTATGGAAGGCGAGCGCCAGGCTGGCGGCGAGCAGCCCGATCGCGACGACGATCGCGGCGCCGGGCCGCGCGGCGAGGTGGCGGCCGAAACGCCAGCGCGAGATCGCCCCCGCCATCAGCGCCGCACCTCGACCGCGAGCGCGAGCAGCTTGGCGCTGATCTGCAATCCGCATGCCTCCGCGCTTTGATCGTCGACATCGAAGCGTACGCGGCCGTGGTCGAGAACAAATTCGATCATGCCCCCGGTGACGCCGCGGCTGCGGTCAGTGACGGTCAGGACAGGCTTGCCCGCAGCTGCACTCAATGACGCCGCGGTCGGCTGCGTGGTCGCCTTGCCGACGAACATGATCTGGCACGTCGAAGCGGTCTGCGCATCGACCGCGTCGAGCCGCACCACGACCAGCGGATGGCCTTGAATCTGCTGACCCTGGACGGCCTGGTCGATGGCCCGGCCGAACGGATCGGCCCCGACAAGGCAAATCCGCGCCGGCGCGTCCGCCGGCATGGCGCCAGGCGGCCACTGCACGAACGGCCCGAACTTGGTGAGATAGCTCGCCTTCACCGCGAATTCGAGCGATACGCCCGGCGTCTCGGCATGTGCCGCGGCGAGCGGCAATGCAGCCGCCGCCAGCGCCAGCGCGCCGAGCCGCATCAGAACTGACATGCGATGCCGATCCGCAGCTGGCGGGCGACGCGATAGCCGCCGGCATATTCGACATGGCTACGATGCAGCAAATTCTCGGCATTGAGCGAGAGCGCCAGATGCGCGCCGATCGCCCAGGCGAGTTGCCCGTCAAGCTCGGTATAGGCCGGCACGTCCGAATAAGGTAGCGCCGCGACGTGGCGAAGATGCGCGTCGACGCTGACCTTGCCGAACGTCATCGACGATCCGAGCGACGATTGCTCGCGCGGATCGCTGCCGATCTGCGACGGCCCGAGCAGCTCGCTCGCGCCCGGCTTGGCGTGATAATCGTCTCCGAACAGGTCAAGGCTCGCCGACAGCGTCCACCAGTCGAAAGGCTGATAGGTGCCCCAAATCTCGACGCCATAAGTGTCGCCGGCGAGCTTGTTGCCCCAGACCAGCGGCAGGAAAGTCGCCGAAGGCTCGATGCTGCGCAGATCGTCGTAGAGATTGTAATAGCCCGAGATCGACAGCGACAGCCGCGAGCTCGGCTGCAGCCGCGTGCCGAGCTCGAACGCAGTCAGCTTCTCGGTGCGGAAATCGGGGCTGGCCTTCAGATAGAGCAGCCCGGCGAGATATTCCTGGACGTCGGTGTCGAACGGCGTCGGCGATCGCACCGCGCGCGAGACCGCGCCCCAGACCATCGTCTTGTCGCTCACCCGCCAGGCAAGGCGCGCGTCGGGCAACAGGCTGACCCCCGCATAGGGATCGTGCTCGAGCTTGAGGCCAGTTATCAGATCGAGCCGATCGGTCAGCGCCAGAGTATTCTGGGCAAATGCGCTGCCGAGCCATAGAGTGCGCGCGGGCGGCACGAAGCCCAATGCTCCCGCCGCGGTGATACGGTACGGGCTCGCGCGGAGATCGCCGCCCCACACCAACGTGTCGCCGGCGACCGGCGTCAGCGTATGCTGGACGTCGAGATCGTAGGTATCGATCCAGAAATGCCCGCCGCCGTCGAGCGTGCGCCGCGCGGCATGATCGACATAGGCCTGGACCTGGAGCTGGTTGCCGTTCGCCGCCTTGTGCGTCCAGCGCGCGGTGAAGTTGCCGCCATGCGTCGTCTCGTCGGGTGCGCCGAGCTGGCCATGGCGGCCGCGATAGATGTCGCCATGCAGCGAAATGTTGTCGGCGGCATCAGGCGTCCAATCGGCGCGGAAGCCGGCTTGCAGCCGATGCCAGTCATCCTCGGCCGAAGCGCCGTCGACCATCTCGCTCGAATCGCCGTCATTTGCGCGCAGATAAAAGCGATAGGCAAGCGTCGTGCCCGCCCCGCCGCCGTAGCGCAGGCCGGCCGACCGCTCGCGCGCGCCGGCCTGCCCGCTCGCCGAGAAACCCTGGGTCTGGGCGGCATCGCGCGTGATGATGTTGATGACGCCGTTGACCGCATTGGCGCCCCACAAGGTCGCGCCGGGCCCCGATATCACCTCGATCCGGTCGATATCGCCCGGAAGTACGTCCTGCATGTCCCAATAGACGCCCGAATAGAGCGGCGTATAGACGCTCCGCCCGTCGATCAGCACCAGCAGCTTGTTCGAAAAATTCTGCGCCTGAACGCTGCCGTTCATGCCGCGCGCGGTGATCGCATAATCGGTCGCGCTCTTGCGATAGACCTGCAGATTGGGCGCGAGCCGCAGGATCTCGGGCAGCGTCGCGGCTCCCGAGCGGACGATCATGTCATGGGTAATGACCGAAATCGCCGCGGGCGCCTGCGACAAGGGCTGCGCGGTCTTGCTCACCGACGAAACGTCGATGTCGGCGAGCTGATCGATCGACATCGATTGCAGATCCTGGACCGTCTGCGCGTGGGCCGGCTGCGCAGCGCATAACGCGGCCGTCAGAATTAGGCTCAATTCGGCCGCACGCCGCAACGGCACCCCCCTTTGTCGCTACCGGATCAGCTCCGCGAACGGAGCCATAACGGCCGTAACGCCGATTCGCTCCCGCGGCCAAGCACAATCAGGGTGATTTAGAGCAGCGACAGGCCGTTTCAGCCGTCCGACGGAACGCCGTCTATCCAGGTACGGAGCACGGTGAAGTCGTCTTCGACGAGCACCAGATCGGCGGCCAAGCCGGCGGCGATCGCGCCACGCGCGTCGGCAAGGCCGAGAAACGCAGCCGGCGTCGCCGAGGCCATTGCTACGGCCTGGCGCAATGTCACGCGCCCCTCGGCGATCATGTTGGCGACGGCGCGCGCCATCGTCAGCGTGGACCCTGCGAGGACGCCGTCGGCGCTTTTCAACATGTCGCCATCGCGCCTGATCGCGCGGCCCTGGAGGACGAAGCTGTCGCTTTCGGCACCGACCGTCGGCATCGCATCGGTGACCAGCATCAATCGATCGACCCCCTTGGCGCGCACCGCGACTCGCAAGGTCGCCTGATGAACGTGATGGCCGTCGACGATCAGCCCGGCATAGGTCGATTCGTCCTCGAGCGCGGCGCCGACCATGCCCGGCGCGCGATTGGCGAGCTGCGACATGGCGTTGAACAAATGGGTGAAGCCGGTGAGCCCGGCGCCGATCGCGGCGCGCACGGTTTCGTAATCGGCATTCGAATGGCCGGCAGCGATGATCACCCCCGCTTCGACCAGCCGCGCGACCTGCGCCGGCGTCGCGCGCTCGGGCGCGAGCGTCACCAGCGTTCGGCCGCGGCGCGCCGAGGTCAGCAGATCGATCGCCGCATCGTCGAGCAGCCGCAGCTTGGATTCGAGATGGATGCCGTGCCGAGCGGGGCTAAGGAACGGCCCCTCGATATGAATGCCGAGCACGCCGGGCACGCCAGTCTCGATCGCGGCATCGACTGCGGCGATGCCGGCTTCGACGACCGACAGATCGTCGCTGATGAGCGTCGGCAGCAGGCCGGTGGTGCCGAAACGCCGATGCGCGGCGGCGATCGTCGCGATCGTCTCGACGCTGGGGGCGTCGTTGAACAGCTTGCCGCCGCCGCCATTGACCTGCGTATCGATGAAGCCGGGGAGCAGCAGCTTGCCGCCGCAATCGACGATCCGCGCGTCAGGCGGCGGGCTCGACGAGACGGCGCGGATTCGGCCGCCGTCGATCACGACGCAGACATCGTCGCGCAAGCCAGCGGGAAGCATCACCCGGGCGTTGATCAAAGCCTCTGCCATCAGACCGTCTCGGTGACCTTGGCGAGGTGCGGCGGCCGATCGGGATCGCGCCCGCGCGCCACCGCCAGCGCATTGGCGAGCCGATAAAAACTCTGGATCAACAGGATCGGCTGAACCAGCGGATCGGCGTCGAGCGTCGGCAAACCGACCCCCACCGTGCCGGGAACGCCCGCGCGGATCAACGCCGCACCGCGCCCGCCGAACTCGCGAGAGAGCGCGACGATGCTGTCGAGGCTGCGATCGGCCTGCCCCAGCAGCAGCACCGGAAAGCCGTCCTCGACCAGCGCCATCGGGCCGTGGCGCACCTCGGCGGCGCTGAACGCCTCGGCGTGGAAGCCGCAGGTTTCCTTGATCTTGAGCGCCGCTTCCTGGGCCATCGCATAGCCCGGCCCGCGTCCGACGACATAGAGGTTGGTCGCCTCGGCCAGCGCCGGCATGGCCTCCGACCAGTCGAACGCCCAGGCGCGATCGAGCAAGTCGGGAAGGCTCGTGAAACCGCTTTGGAAGCGGTCGTCCCCGGTCCAGGCGCCGATCAGCGATACGATCGCGGCGAGCGTCGCGACGAACGACTTGGTCGCCGCGACGCTGCGCTCGGCGCCGGCGCAGAGCGGCAGGCAGAAATCGGCCGAGGTGGCGAGCGGTGATTCCTCGTCATTGACCAGCGCGACGAGCAGCGCGCCGCGCGCCTTCGCAGCCTCGGCCGCGGCGAGCAGATCGGGGCTGCGGCCCGATTGCGAGATGGCGAGCATTATCGTGCCGGCGAGATCGGGCATCGCGTCATAGACCGAGGCGATCGACGGCGAGATCGAGCTGGTCAGCACGCGCGCGCGGCGCTCGATCAGGTAGCGCGCGAAGGTCGCGGCGTTGTCCGAGCTGCCGCGGGCCAGCGTCACCACCGCACGCGGCGGCACCTCGCGCAGCCGCGCCCCGAGTGCGGCAAGCGCACGGCCGTTGCGCGCCTGCTGCCGCCGCACCGCGGCGCCGGCGGCGGCAGCCTCGCGGAACATCAGCGTCGTTTCGGCGGTAACGGGGCTGGACAACTGCACTCTCCCTGGCGGCCTAGCGCGGCGCGACGTTCAGTTCGGCGACGAAATCATAGGCGTCGCCGCGATAATAGGATTTGGTGAACTCGACGGTGCGGCCGTCGCGCGCGAAGCCGCGCCGCTCGATCTCAAGGCCGGCGGAACTGACCGGAATGCCGAGCATCTCGGCCTGTTCGGCGGTGAACAGCACCGCGCGCAACCGTTGCAGCACACGCATCGGCCGCGCGTCGCCCAGCGCATCGTAGAGCGATTCGCCCACCGCCTCGAGCGAGTCGAGCGAATAAGCGGGTACGGTCGCATGCTCTAGCGCCATCGACTGGCCGTCGGCATAACGAATGCGGGTAAAGCGATAGACCGGGCTGCCGGGGCCGAGGCCCAGCGCCATCGCCTCTTCGGGCGTCACCGTGCCCTCGGTGCGCGACAGCCATTCGCTGTGCGGCTGACGGCCGCGTGCGAGCATGTCTTCGGAGAAGGATGAAATAGTGGCGAAATTCTTCTCGACGCGCGCGGCGACGAAGGTGCCGGCGCCCTGTCGGCGCGTGAGCAGGCGCGCATCGACCAGCCCGTCCAGCGCCTTGCGCACGGTGACGCGCGACACGTTGTACGCCTCGGCGAGATCGCGTTCGGGGGGCAGCGCTTCGTCGGGCGCGAGGACGTGGCGCTCGATCGCCGACCGCAGCCGACGCTGCAGCTGGAGATAGAGCGGCGAACTGTCGCCGGCGTCCAGTTTTCCAATGCGTTCGACGAACATCCGCTCCCCCTGCTGCGACAATCTTTAAGCCGATTGACAATGCCTATTCAATACCAAAACGACAAAAAATTACATTGGCATCATTTTTGGTATTGCAAAATGATGACGATTGACGATTATTTGTGCCTCGGAAGGCCGAACCGGCGAGTCAACTGCGCAAAGACGTGGGTTATCCGGCGATTTGGTCATGTTTTGGTCCTGTCCATTCAGGGCCCAGAGAAGGGGGAGGTCATGATCCAGGCTCCGTTTGAAATTCGCAAGGCGCTCTTTGCCGGCACCGCCAGCGCGCTGGCGCTGGCAATCGCCACGCCGGCGATGGCGCAGCAAACCGCCGACGACACGTCGACGCAAACCAATGCTTCGCAGGACGATCAGTCGCAGGACATCGTCGTCACCGGAATCCGCGCTTCCCTCCGCGCCGCGCTCGAAACGAAGCGCAACGCCAATGCGATCGTCGATTCGGTCTCGGCCGAGGATGTCGGCAAGTTCCCCAACACCAACGTCGCCGAGGCGCTGACCCTCGTTCCGGGCGTCACCGTCGATCGTGCGTTCGGTCAGGGCGAGAAGGTGTCGATCCTGGGTACCAATCCGGCACTCAACCGCACGCTGCTCGACGGCCAGACCGTGGCGTCGGCCGACTGGTTCATCCTCGATTCGCCTGGCCGCACCTTCAACTACGCGCTGCTCGCGCCGCAACTGGTCGACCGCGTCGACGTCTATAAGTCGCCCGAGGCGCGGATCGACGAGGGCTCGATCGGCGGCACCGTCAACGTCGTCACTCGCCGCCCCCTCGACATGAAGTCGTTCACGGCCGCCGCGCAGCTTGGCTATCAATATAACGATCGCGTCAAAAAGGGCGATATCGAGGGATCGGCGCTGCTCAGCTGGCACAACCCGTCGGACACGATCGGCGTGCTTGCCTCGTTCCAGCGCTATCAGGATCATCTGCGCCGCGACGGCCTCGAAAGCTACGGCACGATTCCCGCCAGCTTCTGGAACGGCAATAACGACGGCGGCGTCAGCTCGATCACCACGGGCAATTGTACCGGCGAATGCGCGACGACCCTGCTCGCCAATCCCGACGCGCGCTTCCCCAACGCATTCGGCGACAGCTATTTCGAGCAGACCCGCGAGCGGAAGACCTATTCGGGCACCGTGCAGTGGAAGCCGGTCGACAAGCTGACGCTGACCGGGGATTATCTGCGGATCGACGCCAATTACAACAACTTCAACCAGTCCGAATATGCCTTCCCCGGCAACACCTGGAACAGCGCCGGCGCGCTGACCGGGCTCAACGTCGCCGACGGCATCGTCACCAGCGCGACCTTCAAGCACGCGCTATCGGTCTATGACGCGCAATACCGCATCGCCGCGATGCATTCGCAGACCTGGCACGGCAAGGCCGAGTGGAACGACGAGCGCTTCGACATCAACGTCGAGGCCGGCACCACCAAGGCCAATGGCGGCACCAAGCACCAGGTGTTCCTCGAGTTCCTCAACTGGGCCGACTACACCGTCGACATCAGTCACGCGCCCAAGGTGCCCGGAACGATCAGTTACACGACCGACGTAATGGGCAATCCCGATGCCTTCGCGACCGATCCGGGCTGGAGCGGCAATCTCGTCAACAAGCCGACCCGCGACAAGGAAAATTACGCGCAAGGCGACGTGACCTTGAAGTTCGACGGGACGCTCAAGAGCATTCAGTTCGGCTACAAGTGGCGCCATCACGAGACGAGCGAGGAATATGCCGGCATCGCCGTGACCGGCGTCAGCGCGCCGACCTCCTTGTTCAATCCTTCGGGCGCGGGCAGCAACTATTTGCGCGGCTTTGACGGGCTCAACGATCAGATGACCGGCCGCTTCAAGATCGATGGCGGCGCGATGGTCGATTACGTCGAGGGCGGCCAGTGGCTTCCCGCCGGCGCCTCGTTCCCTGAGCCCTCCAAATTCGCCGCGGCCGAGTTCACCGCGGGCAATTGGGACGTCAAGGAAGACATCAACGCCGCCTACGCCCAGGTCAATTTCGAGCAGGGCGCACTACGCGGCAATGTCGGCGCACGCTTCGTCGATACCAAGAGCGACAGCGCCGGTTATGTCTGCAATCCCGGCGCGGCCTGCGTCGGTGAAGCCGACTGGACATGGCAGAGCACGAAGAAGCATTATCGCAACGTGCTGCCGAGCGTGAACGTCGCGATCAACCTCGAGCGCAACCTGATCTTCCGCTTCGCCGCGTCCGAGGTCATCGCCCGGCCCAATTATGCCGACATGACCAACTATTTCTGGCTTTCGGACCAGATCCTGACCGGCGGCGGCGGCAATCCCAAGCTCAATCCCTATGAGGCGACCAACTATGACGCCTCGCTTGAATATTACCTGTCGCACAATTCGATCATCGCGGGCGAACTGTTCTACAAGGATATCGGCAACTACATCGTGCAGCGCACGGCGCCCGAGGACTATTTCAACCAGTCGCAGCACACAGTGACGACCTATCAGATCAGCCGCCCCTATAATGCCGGGCCGGCCATCTCGAAGGGCTTCGCCGTCGCCTATCAGCAGAATTTGCCCTGGGGCTTCGGCATCCTTGCCAACTACACCTATGCCGACGCCCATGACAGCGCAGGCAATGCGCTGCCGTACAATTCGAAACACCAGATCAGCGCCAGCCCGTTCTTCGAGTCCGGCCCGGTTTCGCTGCGCGGGACATATACGTGGCGGTCGAAATACTTCACCGGCGTCGATCGCGGCGACAATATGTTCGTCCGGTCGAGCGACGAGCTCGACGTGTCGGCGACGTATAACTTCACCAAGTATCTCGGCCTGACACTGCAGGGCATGAACCTGACCGACAGCGAATATTATTCCTACGCCAATACCCCGCGCCTGGCGCGCGGCGTATATCGCAGCGGGCGCAAGTTCATGGCGACCGTCGACCTCAACTTCTGAGGGTCGCGAGCGGCGGCGTCGTGCGATCGTCACGATGCCGCCGTTTCGCCATTGCCGTGACGATTGACGCTGCCGGCCCGTCTCGCGCTATGACAGATATCGACGATACCGGAGGGGCTTCGTGATGCGTAACCTGCTGGCCGCCGCGCTGTCGCTGCTCGCGCCCGCCGCCGCGTCCGCGGCTCCTGCCGACCTGCCGCTGCTGCCGATGCCCACGTCGGTCAGCGAGCAAGCGGGCAGCTTTTCGATCACTGGCGCGACGATTGCCGCGAACGACGCTGGCGAGAAGGCTGCTGCCCATCGTCTGATCGACCTCACCGCCCGTACCGGCGGCCCGGCGCTATCGCTGTCCGCCAAGGGGAGCATCCGCTTCCGCCATGATCCGGCGGTCGTCGGCGCAGAGGCCTATCGCCTGACCGTCACGTCCAAGGGCGCGACCGTCGCCGCATCGACCGACGCCGGCCTCTATTACGGGGCGGAAACCTTGTGGCAGCTGATCGCCGCCGACAGGGACGGCAGTATTCCGGCTGTCGCCATCATCGACAGACCGGCCCTCGCCTGGCGGGGCGTGATGCTCGATTCGGCGCGGCACTTCCAGCCGGTCGCCTATGTCGAGCAGCTCATCGACCGCATGGCGATGGCCAAGCTCAACACGCTGCACTGGCACCTCGCCGACGACCAGGCCTGGCGCATCGAGATCGATCGCTATCCCAGGCTGACGCAAGTCGGCGCGTGCCGTCAGGAGGCAGGCGCCGCCGGCTTCGACCCCGCCACCGGCAAGCCCACCTATTATTGCGGCTCGTACAGCAAGGCCGACATCCGCGCCGTGGTTGCCTATGCCCAGGCGCATCACGTCACGATCGTGCCCGAAATCGACATGCCCGGCCACGCGACCGCGCTCGTCGCCGCCTATCCCGAGCTCGCCTCGATTCCCAACCCGCCCAAGACCCCGAGCAACGAATGGGGCGTGCTGCCCAACCTTCTCAACCCGACCGACACGACCTTCACCTTCGTCGAGAATGTGCTGGACGAAGTGATGGCGCTCTTCCCCGGCCGCTACATCCATTTGGGCGGGGACGAAGCGGTCAAGGACCAGTGGAAGGCCAATCCGGCGATCCAGGCGCAGATCAAACGCCTCGGCCTCAAGGACGAGAACGCGCTCCAAGGCTGGTTCATGGCGCGGCTCGGCGACTATCTCGCGAAGCATGGCCGACGCATGATCGGCTGGGACGAGATCCTCGAAGGCCAGGTGCCGGCGGATGCGACGGTGATGTCGTGGCACGGCGTGGACGGCGCGGTTACCGCAGCGAAGAGCGGCCATGACGCGATCCTGGCGCCGGCGCCGATCTTCTATCTCGACAACCGCCAGAGCGATTCACCCGACGAGCCGCCCGGCCGCGGCACGACGATGGATTGGCGGAAGCTCTACGGCTTCGATCCGGCCCCGCCCGCGCTCTCGGCGGACGAGCGCCGCCATCTTCTCGGCCTCCAGGTCAATCTGTGGACCGAGCACGTTCGCACTACGGCCTATGCCGACCGCATGATCTGGCCACGCGCAGCGATTCTCGCCGAGCTCGCCTGGTCGAATCCGAACAAGGATTGGTCCGGCTTCGCGCCTCGCCTCGTCGCTGCAATGCACCGCTGGCGGCGCATGGGGTTCGGTTACGACGCGACACCGCTGGAGCCAGAAGCGGCGTTCGCCGGCAGCGACACCGCTTTCACCGCGACGTTGCGCCAACCCGCCGGCATCGGCACGTTGCGCTACACTACTGACGACGCGCCGCCCTCCCCGCTTTCGCCGGCTTATGACCAGCCGCTGACGCTCATGCCCGGCACCACGCTCACCGCTCAGACATTTCTCGGCGACACTGCGTTGGGCTCACCACAACACTGGCTGGCCGGACCCGAATTGCTGCGCACCCGCGCTGCGGCCGATATGGAGCTGTGCAGCCAATCGATTCCGATCCGGCTCGAGGATGACGGCCCGACCGATGGCGTCCGCAAAATCCATCTCGCCGACATCATGCGCCCCTGCTGGATCTGGCGCAGCGCCCCGCTCGACGGCATGACGCGGCTCACCGCGACGGTCGGGCGCCAGCCGTTCAATTTCGCGATCGGCGACGACATCAAGAAGATCAGCTTCGAAAAGCCGGCAACACCTGCGGGCGAGCTCAAGGTGCGCCGCGACGGCTGCGACGGTCCGGTGATCGCCACAGTGCCGCTCGCCGCCGCTACCGGCACGTCGGGGGACGCCACAGTTTCCGGTTCGATCGATCCGCAACAGGGGCCGCATGACCTGTGCGTGACCTTTACCCAGAACGGCATCGATCCCTTCTGGGTGCTCGACCGGCTGACGCTCGACCGATGATCGAGATAGCGAGCCCCCTTGCCGGCTGGGCGACGCCGCTCGACGCGGTGCCCGACCCGGTGTTCGCCGAGCGGATGCTGGGCGACGGCATTGCGATCGACCCGATCGAGGGCAAGCTCGTCGCGCCAGGGGACGGCATGATCGTCACCGCCCATCCCGCCGGCCATGCCGTCACGATCGCGCTCGACAGCGGGCCGGTCCTGCTGATGCATATCGGTCTCGACACGGTGGGTCTCGGCGGCGCGGGATTCACGCCGCAGGTGCGTGACAGTCAGCGCGTCGCGGCGGGCGATGTGCTCGTCGCCTTCGATCTCGATGCCCTCGCCCGCACAGCGCGCAGCCTCATAACGCCGGTGATCGTCACCAACGGCGATGCTTTCCGGATCGTCGGACGCGCAAACGAGGGAGCCGTGCAAAACGGGACGCCGCTGCTGACGCTCGAAGCGGCGGGCAGCGCGCATGCCGCTGCGGCGCCGGCCGGCCCGACGGTTGAGCGCACGCTGCGCCTCCCGCTCGCGCACGGGCTCCACGCCCGCCCCGCCGCACGGATCGCCAAGCTCGCCGGCGAATATGACGCTGCGATTGAAATCGTCGCGGAGGACGGCCGCGCCGCCACGGCGCGTTCGGCGGTGGCGATGCTCGGCCTGGCGCTCGGCCATGGTGCCGCGATCACCGTCCGCGCGACCGGTCCTCAGGGCGACGACGCCGTCGCCGCAATCGCCGACCTCATCGAAAGCGGGATGGAAGAACTGTTGCCGGTCTCCGCGACCGCGCAGGCCGTCGCGCCGCCGCTCGCGCTGCCCGATGCGCTGGACGGCGTGGTCGCAACGCCTGGCATGGCGATCGGGCCGGCGTTTCGCCTCAAGAACGAAACCATCGCCGTGCCGGAAGGTAGCGGCGATCCGGCAGCAGAGCACGCCGCGCTCGAAACCGCGAAGGCGCATGTTCGTACCACGCTCGAAAGAGACGCCGCCGGCACTGGCGCCCCGGCCGAAATCGCCGCCGCCCATCTCGCGCTGCTCGACGACCCGGCGCTCGCCGAGATCGCGGGGGCATCGATTGCCGCCGGCAAGAGCGCCGGTTTTGCGTGGCGCCAGGCGATCGATCGAGCAGCGGCCCCGTTGCGCGAGACGCGCGATCCGCGCTTTGCCGAGCGCCTCGACGACTTAGCCGATCTCGAGCGCCGAGTGCTTGTCGCCTTGCTCGGCGGTGCGGCCGAACCGCCTGAGCCACCCGCGGGCGCGATCCTCCTCGCCGAGACGCTCTATCCCTCGCAGCTGATCGCGCTGGCCGACGCTGGCCTTGGGGGGATCGCCACCGCCGACGGCGGCGCGACCTCGCATGTCGCGATCATCGCCGCGGACCTGGGCCTCCCCTTGCTCGCGGGCTTGGGGCCGGCGCTGGCGCTGGTCGAGGACGGCACCCAGCTGATCCTCGCCGACGGCCGCCTGCGCATTGCGCCTGACAAGCTGGCGCTCGACCGCGCCCGCGCCGATGTCGCTACCCGAGCCGCGCGACGGCAAGCCGCTCGCATTCGCGCGCATGAACCCGCGATCACCGCGGACGGCACGCGCATCGAGGTCGCCGCCAATCTCGGTTCGGTAGCGGACGCCGAGGCCGCAATTGCCGAGGGTGCTGAAGGCTGCGGATTGCTGCGTACCGAATTCCTGTTCCTCGATCGCGCCGCACCGCCCGACGAAACCGAGCAGCGCGCCGCCTATCAGCGAATCGCCGACGCGCTGGGCGAGCGCCCGCTGATCGTCCGCACGCTCGACATCGGCGCCGACAAGCCGGCGCCGTGGCTGCCGATGGCGGCGGAAGAAAACCCGGCGCTCGGCCTGCGCGGTATCCGGCTGCAGCTCGCCCGGCGCGACCTCCTCGAAACCCAGCTGCGCGCGCTGCTTGGCGTCACCGCCGCGGGGCCGCTCCGCATCATGCTGCCGATGGTCGCCGACGTTGGCGAGCTGGGCGAGGCCCGTGCGCTGCTCGACCGCCTCGCCGCCGAGACCGGCGCGGCTGCGCCCGAGCTCGGCATCATGATCGAAACGCCGGCCGCGGCGCTGATCGCCGACACGCTCGCTGCCGATGCGGCATTCTTCTCGATCGGGAGCAACGATCTCAGCCAATATGCGCTGGCGCGCGATCGCACCAATCCCGCGGTCGCCGCCGGGCTCGACGGGCTGCACTCCGCGGTGCTGCGGCTGATCGACGCGACGGTGCGCGGCGGCGCGGCGCATGGCCGCTGGACCGGCGTGTGCGGCGGGCTCGCGGCAGTGCCCGAGGCGGTGCCGATCCTGATCGGGCTCGGCGTCACCGAGCTTTCGGTGCCGACCGCTGCGGTCGCCGAGGTCAAGGCATTGGTCCGCACGCTCGACCACGCCCGCTGTCACGCGCTCGCGGCGCAAGCGCTCGCGGCGCCCGACGCGGCTGCGGTCCGCGCGCTTGTCGCCCCCATTATGGAGCAGGCCGCATGAAGCTTTCGCTGCAATCGCTCCAGCCGCTCGGCCGTGCCCTCATGCTGCCGATCGCGGTGCTGCCGATCGCCGGGCTGCTGCTCCGGCTCGGCCAGCCCGATCTGCTCGACATCCCCTTCGTCGCGGCGGCGGGCGCGGCGATCTTCGACAATCTCGGCCTGCTGTTCGCGCTCGGCATCGGCGTCGGGCTCGCCAAGGACAATAACGGCGCGGCGGGGCTCGCCGGGCTGGTCTGCTATCTCGTCGCGACACGCGGCGGCGAAACGCTGCTCACCGTCCCGCCCGACGCCGTGGCTGGAATGGCGAAGGAGGTGGCGGCAATCGCCGACGCCGCATGGCGCACCAAGGCGATCGACAAATTGTCGGTGCCGATCGGCATCCTCTCTGGGCTCATCGCGGGCGGCTTCTACAATCGCTACGCGACAATCAAGCTGCCCGACTACCTCGCCTTCTTTGGCGGGCGGCGCTTCGTGCCGATCCTGTCGGGTTTCGCCGGACTAGGCCTCGCCCTCGTGTTCGGCGGGCTCTATGCGCCGATCAACAGCGGGATGGACGGCCTCTCGAACCTCGTCATTGGATCGGGCGATATCGGGCTGTTCTTCTATGGCGTGCTCAACCGGCTGCTGATCGTCACCGGGCTGCACCACATCCTCAACAACGTCGCCTGGTTCATCGTCGGCGATTATCACGGCACCACCGGCGACCTGAATCGCTTCTTCGCCGGCGATCCCAGCGCGGGCGCGTTCATGTCGGGCTTCTTCCCGGTAATGATGTTCGGCCTGCCCGCCGCGTGCCTCGCCATGTACCACACCGCGCTGCCCGATCGGCGCAAGGCCGTCGCCGGCATGCTCCTGTCGATGGCGCTGACCGCGTTCCTCACCGGCGTCACCGAGCCGATCGAGTTCAGCTTCATGTTTTTGGCGCCCGCGCTCTACGCGCTGCACGCGGTGCTGACGGGCCTCGCGATGGCGCTGATGAACATCCTGGGCATCAAGCTCGGCTTCGGCTTTTCGGCGGGCTTCCTCGATTACGCGCTCAACCTGCCCAAGGCGACGCGGCCGTTGCTGCTGCTGCCGGTGGGGCTTGCTTATTTCGCGCTCTATTACGGCGTATTCCGCTTCGCGATCCTGCGCTTCGATCTCAAGACGCCGGGCCGCGAGGACGAGCCGGTCGGCGAGGAAGTCGCCGATCGCCCCAGCGAACGCGGCGCCGCATTCGTCGCGGCATTGGGCGGCGCGGCCAATCTCGCGAGCATCGACGCTTGCACGACGCGGCTGCGGCTGGTGGTCCACGATCAGGCCAAGGTCGACGAGCGGCGGCTGAAGGGGCTTGGCGCGGCGGGCTTGATCCGACCGTCGGCGCAGGGCTTGCAGGTGGTGCTCGGGCCGATCGCGGACGCAGTGGCGATGGAAATACGCGCGTCCGCCGGGCCGCTGTCGGCCGTCACGGTCGCGCCGGAGACCGAAACGCATGCTGTCGCCAAGGTCGATTCGGCGCCCTGGTTCGCTGCGCTCGGTGGCCGGAACAATCTCGTCGAGGCGGGGGCGGCATCGAGCCGGGTTTGGCTTCGACTGGCGAATGCGTCTGAGCTCGACGAAGCGGCGCTGTCGGCGCTCGGCGTGCGGATGATCGCGCGGCCCGAGGCGGGCGCCGTTCACCTGATCGTCGCTGACGCCGCGCCGATCGCCGCCGCACTGCAATCAGGGTGACCGCGCGGTCAGGTCGAAGACCGGCCCGCCATTATAGGTGAAGAACATCTCATGCAGCGCGTTCGACACATAGACGCGGTGCGACAGGAAGAAATCGGCGCCGATCATCATGTCAATGTCCCCCACGCCGCCGAGATCGCCGAAGCGTAGCCGGATCTTCTTGATCGTCTCATTGTCGCCGATCTGAAGGCTGTCGAACGGCCCGATCCAGGTCTCGACGCGCCGCCGCCCCAGCCCGCCGAGATAGCCGGCCGAAACGACACCCGGCCCGCCCGGCTTGACCCCCAGTCGTGCCGCTGCCCGGCGCGACAGCAAGGTGGTCGCGGCGCCGGTGTCGAACATCGCGGTGAGCTTGACGCTGTCGAGCACGACAATGCCTTGCGTGTGCATCTGTGCCGAGCGGATCGGGTCGATCCGTTCGACTGAAACGGGCTCGCCGGCAGCCCAATAGGCAAGGTCGGCGTGCTTGCCGCAATCCTTCGGCCGCATCAGGCGGACCACATTGTGGGCAAGATCGTATTCGACGTCGGCCGCGCCGAGGATGTTCTGCCCGAGCAGGCCGGCGGGGCCGAAATCGCTGCCGCCGACGAGGAAATCGACCTTGTGCAGCGTGAGCCGATCGAGCTTGAGCTCCTTGATCGTAGTCACCTCGGTTTCGACATCGCCGCCGATGCCGGTGACTCGAAGGCCGCGCGGCGCGGCGTGGCGGCTGAAGCCGTATCGCGAGGCAGTGGCCGGCGACAGCGAGCTGAAGAAGGCGCCGCTGTCGACGGTCAGACGCAGCTGGTGACCGTCGAGATCGGCGGCGATGGTCGGCTGACGGTCGACCATCGTGACGGGCAGCTCGAGCAGTTTGCCGATCTGGCAGTGCCGGTCGGCGGCAGCGGGAGCGGCGAGCATCGCCACGACGAGCGCAGGGGCGAGCCGCACGACCGACTGCCCTAAGTCGCCGCCGGCCGCGTCATCGACCAGAAACGAGGGCCGCCTTTGGGCACGTCCCACATGTCGGTGAGCTCGAAGCCGAGGCCCCGGTAAAAGCTCACATTCTTTTCGAGCGGGGTTTCGAGGTAGCAGGGCAACGCGGCATCGGCAGTGCGCGCGAGGCCGTCGCGGACGATCGCGCCGCCGATGCCGCGGCCCTGGAATGCTGGATCGCAGCCGGCGATGTGGAGATACCAGAAATCGCCCTTGGGATGGTGCGCGTCGATGGCGTTGGCGACGGCCAGTGCCCGGCCGAGCGCGCCGCCGAGCGCGTGGAGCATGCCGGGCGCGTGGCGGATCATTTCCCAAATGCCCGTCTCGGCACGGCCGGGCGCGCGCCACAGGGTCGCCGCCTCGCCGCCTTCGGTCACCAGCCGCATGCCGACGGGGCCGTCGCTTTCGAAGAGAAGCGCGAAAAGGCGAGGCAGCCGCTTCGCCCGATCGGCGGGATCGGGAAAGATGAAACGCATCGCCGGATCGTCGGCGAACGCCCGCGCCAGCATCGCGGCTATCCCTACGCGATCGGCGGGCGCCGCGATGCGGATGGCGGGAGGATCAGGCCGCGTCGCCGGCCTTTTCCTTCTTGGCATAGACGCGGATCGGTTCCTTGCGGCCTTCGATCACGTCCTTGTCGATCATCACCTCGTCGACGCCGTCCATGCCGGGCAGGTCGAACATCGTGTCGAGCAGGATGCCCTCGAGGATCGAGCGGAGGCCGCGCGCGCCGGTCTTGCGGTCGATCGCCTTCTTGGCGACGGCGACCATCGCGTCGTCGGTGAAACCCAGGCCGACCGATTCGAGATCGAACAGCTTCTGGTACTGCTTGACCAAGGCGTTCTTCGGCTCGGTGAGGATCTTCACCAGCGCGTCGATGTCGAGGTCCTCGAGCGTCGCGATCACCGGCAGGCGGCCGACGAACTCCGGGATGAGGCCGAACTTGAGCAAATCTTCCGGCTCGACCTGACGCAGCACCTCGCCGGTGCGCTTCTCTTCCGGCGCGGCGACATAGGCGCCGAACCCGATCGACTTGCCCTGCAGGCGATCGCCGATGATCTTTTCCAGCCCCGAAAAGGCGCCGCCGCAGATGAACAGGATGTTGGTCGTATCGACCTGCAGAAACTCCTGCTGCGGATGCTTGCGCCCGCCCTGCGGCGGCACGCTGGCAACCGTGCCCTCCATCATCTTCAAGAGCGCCTGCTGGACGCCCTCGCCCGATACGTCGCGGGTGATCGAGGGGTTCTCGGCCTTGCGGCTGATCTTGTCGATCTCGTCGATATAGACGATGCCGCGCTGCGCCCGCTCGACATTATAGTCGCTGGCCTGGAGCAGCTTCAGGATGATGTTCTCGACATCCTCGCCGACATAGCCGGCCTCGGTCAGCGTCGTCGCATCGGCCATCGTGAACGGCACATCGAGGATTCGCGCCAGCGTCTGCGCGAGCAAGGTCTTGCCGCAGCCGGTGGGCCCGACCAGCAGGATGTTCGACTTGGCGAGTTCGACGTCCGCGCCCTTGGCGCCGTGCGCGAGGCGCTTGTAGTGATTGTGCACCGCGACCGAGAGCACGCGCTTGGCCTGCTTCTGCCCGATCACATAATCGTCGAGCACGTCGCAGATTTCCTGCGGCGTGGGGACGCCGCCATCCTTCTTGGAGACAAGCGCGGACTTGGTCTCTTCGCGGATGATGTCGTTGCACAGCTCGACGCACTCGTCGCAGATGAACACCGTGGGGCCGGCGATCAGCTTGCGCACCTCGTGCTGCGATTTGCCGCAGAACGAGCAATACAGCGTGCTCTTGCTGTCGCCGCCGGAAAGTTTCGTCATTCAATCCATCCTTGCGCCAATACACATACCCGGGCGCGTTCGAGCGTGCCGATCATCCTAAACCGGCAACGCTCCTTACCACAATCACCTAAATACAGCCTTACGACT
Source organism: Sphingomonas sp. (assembly GCA_051954515.1). Lineage (GTDB taxonomy): Bacteria > Pseudomonadota > Alphaproteobacteria > Sphingomonadales > Sphingomonadaceae > Sphingomonas. The sequence goes on from JBQCHQ010000012.1 coordinate 265,673, forward strand.
TGTCGCTCGGCAGCTTCGCCACGTCCGATGCGTCGTCGGTCGGCGCCGGGCGCTTGTCGAACACCTCGTCGATCAGGCCGAACTCCTTCGATTCGTCGGCAGAAAGGAACTTGTCGCGGTCCATCGCCTTCTCGATGTCCTCGATCGGCTTGCCGGTATATTTGGCGTAGAGCTCGTTCATCCGCTGGCGGATGCGCAGGATCTCGCGCGCCTGGATCTCGATATCCGAAGCCATGCCCTGCGCGCCGCCCGAGGGCTGGTGAATCATGATCCGGGCGTTGGTGAGCGCCACGCGCATCCCCGGCTCGCCCGCCGCGAGCAAAAAGCTGCCCATCGACGCCGCTTGGCCGATACAGACGGTGCCGACGCGTGGGCGGATATACTGCATCGTGTCATGGATCGCCATGCCCGCCGTGACGACGCCGCCCGGCGAGTTGATGTACATGTAGATGTCCTTCTTGGGGTTTTCGGACTCCAGGAAGAGCAGCTGCGCGGTGATCAGCGAGGCCATCTGGTCCTCGACCTGCCCCGTCACGAACACGATCCGCTCGCGCAGCAGGCGGGAGAAGATGTCGAAGCTGCGCTCGCCGCGATTCGACTGTTCGATGACGATCGGCACCAGGCCGTTGGTCAGCGTGGTCAGCGGCTGGATGAAATCGCCGGTCTCGAACGGATTTTGCATGAAGGTCTCAGGTCCTCTTGAGTTCGACTGGTAACATCGTCGCTGGCGGGAATGAGTTCAAGCCCGGTTGATCGTTAACGGCGCGGACAGCGATTTGCGGGCAGCGTCGGGGGTGAAGTGGAGAAAGGGGAGAGCGTCGCAGGCTTTTTGCCGCTCCTGCGCCGGCGAAGCGACGGATTGGCGCCCATGACGCGCCGATTGAAGTGACGCGCGTTAAATCTCAACCGTTCGCCCTGAGCTTGTCGAAGGGCGGTTCTTGCCCTCCTCCGAAGATAGAAGAGCCGTGTTTCGACAAGCTCAGCACGAACGGGGATAGGGCGGCGCGCTCCAACGGCAGCGAGGTGCGACGGGCCAGGTGATGCGGAGAGCAATTCCATCGCCCAGGGTAGATCAGAAGAAATCCAACTTTGGAAGGGGTGGCTCTTCCCCGCCGCGCGTCAGGCGCCCGGCGCCTTGTGGGCGAGATAGGCGAGACGGCGGACCTCGCGGCGGCCGCGCACGACGGTGTCGAGGATCAAGCCGGCGAAACCGTTCAAAAAGGCGAGGATCATCAGGCCCGTGGCGAGGATCGCGGTGGGGAAGCGCGGGACGAGGTGGGTGTTGGCGTAGGTGACGACCAGCGGAATCGCGAGGATCACCGCGAGCGCGGCGAACAGCGCGCCGATCCAGCCGAAGAACAGCAGCGGACGCTCGATCCTGTAGAGCGTGACGATCGTGCGCAGGATGCGCCAGCCGTCGCCATAGGTCGAAAGCTTCGAAGCCGAACCTTCGGGGCGGGCGAAATAGGGTGTCTCGATCTCGGCGACGGGCATCTTGAGCTCGAGTGCGTGGACGCTGATCTCGGTCTCGATCTCGAAGCCGGCGGAGAGCACGGGGAAGCTTTTCACGAAGCGGCGCGAGAACACGCGATAGCCCGACAGAATGTCCGAGAAGCTGCGGCCGAAAAGGCGCGCGAGCATGCCGGTGAGCAGCCGGTTACCGAGGCGATGGCCGCGGCGGTACGCCTCGACCGCCTCGCCGACCCGACTGCCGACCACCATGTCGAGCTGCTCGTCGAGGAGGCGCTGGATCAGCGCCGGGGCGGAAGCCGCGTCATAGGTCGCGTCGCCATCGGCCATGACGTAGATGTCGGCATCGACGTCGGCGAACATGCGGCGGACGACATTGCCCTTACCCTGCATCCGCTCGGTTCGGACGATCGCGCCCGCCGCCGCGGCGACCTCTCGCGTGCGGTCGCGGCTGTTGTTGTCGTAAACGTAGATTTTCGCGTCGGGGAGCGCGGCGCGGAAGCCAGCGACCGTCTGCGCGATCGCGGCTTCCTCGTTGTAGCAGGGCAGCAGGACTGCGATTCTTGGTGCGCTGATATCCGGCATGCCCATATCCCCGTCATCCCCGCGAAAGCGGGGACCCATCTCCCATGCTCAATACGAGCGTGGCGGTAAAGGCTTCGTCAGGAGATGGGTCCCCGCTTTCGCGGGGATGACGTGTTTTAGGTCAGTTACTTCTTCGCCGGCGAATTTTTCGCGGCCGGCTTCTTCGCGGCAGCCTGCGCTTCGGCCTTGGCGGGCTCGGCCTTCTTGGCTGGCGCCTTCTTCGGCGCGGCTTCCTTCACCGGCGCTTCGGCCTTGGCCTTGGCGGCGGGCGCCTTGGCGGGCTTGTCGGCCTTGGACGGTGCGGCCTTGGTCGCGGCCTTCTTCGCCGGTTCCTCGGCCTTGGCCTCGTCCTTCTTGGCCTCGTCCTTCTTGGCGGCCGGCTTCTTGGCGGCGGCCTTCTTCTTGGGCTTGTGGTTGTCGTGATCGTGGCTGTGGGTGCCGGTGGCGAAACCGTCTTCCGATTCGATCGCGGCTTCGAGCTCCTCGCGAGTCACTTCGCGGTCGCTGACCTCGGCCTTGTCGAACAGGAAGTCGACCACCTTGTCTTCATAGAGCGGCGCGCGGAGCTGGGCTGCCGCCATCGGCTCCTGCTGGACGTACTGGATGAAGCGCTGACGATCCTCGGGGCCGTATTGCTGCGCGGCCTGCGCGATCAGGCGGTTCATTTCCTGCTGGCTGACCTCGACGCCATTGGCCTGGCCGATCTCGGACAAGAGCAGGCCGAGGCGCACGCGGCGCTCGGCGATCGCCTTGTAGTCGTCCTTCTCGGCTTCCATTTCCTTGAGCGCGGCTTCGGGGTCCTCCTCGTGGGTGGCCTCGTGCTGGAGCTGCGCCCAGATCTGCTGGAACTCGGCCTCGACCATCGACGGCGGCACCGGGAAGTCATGCCCCTCGGCGAGCTGGTCGAGCAGCTTGCGTTTCATATGGGTGCGGGTGAGCTGATTGTGCTCCTGCTCGACCTGGCCCTTGAGCAGGCCCTTGAGCTGTTCGAGGCTCTCCAGCCCCATCGACTTGGCGAGATCGTCATCGATCTTGCTTTCGCCCGAGGTCTGGACCTTCTTGATCGTCAGGTCGAAGGTCGCCGGCTTACCCTTTAGATTCTCGGCATTGTAATCCTCGGGGAAGGTGACGTTGATCGTCTTCTCGTCGCCCGCCTTGACGCCAACCAGCTGGTCCTCGAAGCCGGGGATCAGCCGGCCCGAGCCGATCTCGACCGCCATGTCGGTGCCGGTGCCGCCGTCGAAGGCGACGCCGTCCACCTTGCCGACGAAATCCATCACCACCTGGTCGCCTTCCTTCGCCTTGTGGCTCTTGGCGGCATCCTTCCAGTTCTTCATCTGGCCGGCGAAGGTCGCGAGCTGCGCGTCGACCGTCGAGTCTTCGACCGGCACGGTCAGCCGCTCGAGCTTGAGGTTGTCGATCGCCGGCGTCGGCACTTCGGGCAGCACTTCGAGCTCGACCTTGACCTCGGCGTCCTTGCCCGCCTCGTAGCCGTCATCGAGCTCGACCGAGGGCTGCATCGCGGGGCGCAGCTTGTGATCGGCGATGACCTTCTGCACGCCTTCCTGGATCGACGAATTGAGCGCGTCGGCGGCGAGCGCCTCGCCATGCATCTTGCGGATCAGGTTGGCGGGCACCTTGCCGGGGCGGAAGCCGGGCATGCGCACCTGCGGCGCGACGCGCTTCACTTCGGCATCGACGCGCTTGTCGATGTCCTTGGCGGTGATGGTCAGGGTGTAGGCGCGCTTCAGGCCTTCGTTCAACGTCTCGACAGTCTGCATGGTCTCGTCTTTGTCTCTCTTGAAATTCGGGCACCCCTTCGCTTGCGCTCGGGAGCCGCCAAGCCGCGGGCGTCCCCCGGACGCCCGCGAGTCTTGGCGACTGGTGCGGGCGAAGGGACTCGAACCCCCACATCTTTCGATACTGGAACCTAAATCCAGCGCGTCTACCAGTTCCGCCACGCCCGCATGGGACAGCGAGGTCGGCGGCGTCTATAGCAGCGCGGGCGCAGGGGGCAAGACGGCACGCACGCGCGCCCGATTCGCGCGACCGGCGGGGCAACCCTGAGCCAGCTGCTTCGTTGGCAGAGGCGAGGAGATCGCCCATGGCCACCCCGCCGCCGACGCCCGCCCCTGCTCCGCCGCCGGTCAGCCCGCCGGCGCCGCCGCCCGAGATCATTCCGCCGGCGCCCGATATCGACGTGCCAGACCCCGGCGCGCCGCCCGCGCCGCCGCCCGCCAATCCAAGCTTCAGGAGCACATCATGACCGACCGCAAGCCCGATCCTCATCCCGACAGCCCGCCCCGGCAGGGCGAGGACGAACGTTCCGACATCGAGCAAGTCGTCGAAGCGCGCGACGATGCCCTCGCGCGCGGCGAAGGGGGCGAGGAACCCGACACCTTCACCGCGCCCGGCCTGCCCGACGGTGTCGGCGGCACCGGGGGCGTCACCAAGAACCAGGACAAGGACGCGCAATAGCCGCGCGCGAGACGGGATTGGTAAAGGCGGCGCGGCGCATTATCTTGGCAAGACACGCACCATGCCGACGCCGCGCCGCCGATGACGATCCCGCATCTCAATCCCGATACCCACCTCTATTTGCTGATCGCGCTGGTCGCGATCGCGGTGGCGATCGTGCTGCGCGTGCGGCTGCTGCGCACGATCCTCAACGTCGCGGTCACCGCCGGGCTGATCGGATTGCTGATCGTCGTGGTGATCCAGCGCGGGCGATTCGATCCCTATTTTTCGCGGATCGTCTCGGCGCTGCACCTCGGCGGGCAGGAGGTGATCGGCAAGGAAGTGCGCATCCGCATGGCGCCCGACGGGCATTTCTGGGCGCGCGTCAGGATCGGCGGTGTCAAGCGGCGGATGCTGATCGACAGCGGCGCGACGCTCACCGCGCTGTCGAGCGGCACCGCGGCTGCGGCGGGGCTCAAGACCGACGACCAGCTGTTCCCGGTGGTGCTCAACACCGCCAACGGCGCGATCACCGCGCGCACCGCGACGCTGCCCAAGCTCACGCTCGGCGACATCGTCGCGCGCGACCTGCCGGTGGTCGTCTCGCCGGCGTTCGGCGACACCGACGTGCTCGGCATGAACTTCCTGTCGATGCTCAAGTCGTGGCGCGTCGAGGGGCGCGAGCTGGTGCTTGAGCCCCATCATCCGCAGCCCGCCGCCTAAAGCGCAGGCAAACCAGACCCGTTCGTGCTGAGCCTGTCGAAGCACGCCTGTGACAGAGCGCGCTTCGACAAGCTCAGGGCGAACGGAAAGAGCCGCTCTAACCCGGCTGGAACACTCCGCAAGCGATGCGGCTGCCGCTGTTGCCGGAGGGGTCGCTCATCATGTCGTCGCGCCCGGCGTGGATCACCATCGCCGAACCGTCGGCATCGAGCAGACCGTCGATCGTCGCGCCGGGGATGTTTACGCCGAGCGTGGCGCGGCCGTTGGTGGCGACGTCGAGATTGGGCAGGTCGCCCATATGCGGCCCGGCCGGGTTGAGCGAGCCATGATGCGCAGCCAGCGGGTTCCAGTGGCCGCCAGCGCTTTCGAAGCCCGGTGGATCGCAGCGGCCGACGGCGTGGACGTGGGCGCCATGCGGTCCGGCCGGCAGATCGTGTGCCTCCAGCGTGATGCGCAATCCACCCTGGACCTCGCTCGCGGTCGCGCGGCCGATCTCGGTGCCCGCCGCATTGTGGAGCACCGCGATCGCGGTTCGCCCGCGCTGGGCCAGCGGCTGGCCGATTTCGCCGTGCTGGTCGTTGCAGCCCGCCAAGGCGAGCGGCACGGCGAGTGCCCCGATCCAAGCCATCCTGTTCATCCGCGCCTCCTGTTGCCGAGGTGGATGGTAGCGCAACGATCGCGCCACGGCCACCCGCACCGCATGGCCTGGAACGAAGCGCGAGGCCGCGCATTGGAAATCGACATGGTGCGTGCGGAAGGGAAAGTCTTGGCCGGGATCGTCTATTCGGATGACAACGAACCAGGCATCACCCGCAAGAAGGTGCGCCACGGCTGGGGCTATTGGGACGCCGAGGGCAAGCGAATCACCGACCGCGGCGAGATCGACCGACTGAACGCGATCGGCCTGCCCCCGGCCTACACCGACGCCTGGTTCTGCCCCAAGCCCAACGGCCACATCCAGGCGGTCGGCTGGGACGACAAGGGGCGCAAGCAATATCGCTATCACGCCGACTATCGCGAGGCGCGCGAGGCCGAGAAGTACGAACTCTGCGCCGCGTTCGGGGCCAGATTGCCCAAGCTGCGCAAGCGCGTCGAAGCCGATCTGAGGCATCGCAAGATGGACAAGGATCGCGCCGTCGCCGCCGTCGTACGGCTGCTCGACCTCGGCTTCGTGCGGATCGGCAACGAATGCTATGTTCAATCGAACAAGAGCTTCGGCGCGACGACCTTGCGCAAGCGGCATGCCGATCTCGATGGCCGCGTGCTCAAGCTCCAGTACAAGGCCAAATCGGGCAAGATCCGCACGCTGACGATCGCTGACGGCTCGCTGATCCGCTTCGTACGCAACTGCCAGGACCTGCCGGGGCAGCACCTGTTCAGCTGGATCGATTCCGATGATGAGAGCCATGCAGTGACATCGAGCGACGTCAACGCCTATATCCATGACGCGATGGGCGACGACTTCACCGCGAAGCATTTCCGCACCTGGGGGGCGAGCGTGATCGCGTTCGAAGCGCTGGCGACGGCAAAGCGCGACATCAGCCTGAAGACGATGCTCGAACCGGTCACCGCCGCGTTAGGCAACACCCCGGCGATCGCGCGCAAATCCTATGTCCATCCGCGCCTGGTCGATCTTGCCAAGAGCGGCCAGGCGGCGTTTCGCGCGGGGCTCAAGCTGCCCCGCACCACCAAATATCTTTCGCGCGCCGAGCGCGGCCTGATCGCTTTCCTCGAAAGCGATGCCGCGCCTCAGCGCGAGGCAGCCTGAAGAGAGAGCCATGATCGCCGACAATGCCGCCGCCCCCGCGACGACACCCGTGCTGCCGCACCGCGTGGAAAGCTTTCAGCAGCAGTTCCACGAGCTCGTCGGGGCGACCGGCGCGTGGCTGCAGACGCACTGGCTGCAAGTGCTGATCGCCGCGGCGATCGGGGTCGCCATCGCCGCCATCCTTTACGGCCTGCGGGCGCTTGCCATGCGGCTGTGCCGGCCAGACCGCGCGCGCACCGACTGGCGGATGATCATCGGCCGCGCGGTGAGCCGGACGACCAACTTCTTCATCGTCATGATCGCGGTGCGGCTGGTTGACCGTTATGCTGAGACGCCGCCCGCGCTCGATAGCGTGATCTGGTTCCTGTTCGTCGTCGCCGCGGTGTTCCAGGGCGCGATCTGGGCGCGCGAGCTGATCCTCGGCGCGATCGAGCACCGCACCTCGGCCGAAGGCTATCAGGGCGAGGCGGTGCTCAACGCGATGGGGCTGATCCGCCTCCTGGTCAGCGTCGCCGTGTTCGCGGTGGCGCTGGTCGTGCTGCTCGACAATCTCAACGTCAACGTGACCGGGCTGATCGCTGGCCTCGGCGTCGGCGGTATCGCCATCGGCCTTGCCGCGCAGGGCATTTTCGGGGACCTGTTCGCGGCGCTGGCGATCATTTTCGACCGCCCGTTCTCGCGCGGCGACCAGATCAGCTACGGCGACAGCTCGGGCACGATCGAATCGATCGGCCTGAAATCGACGCGCATCCGCGCCTATACCGGCGAGCTCAGAGTGATCGCCAACAAGAACCTGCTCGACAAGGAAATCCTGAACGTCACCGATCGCGACCATATCCGCCTGCCCTTCACGATCGGCGTGCCCTACGAAACGCCGCCCGAGACGCTGGCGCGGCTTCCCGGCATCCTGAAGGAGCTGATCGAGGCCGAGGGCGGCACGGCGGCGCGCGCCGGGTTCGACTCGTTCGGCGACAGCGCGCTCAATTTCGCGGTGCTGGTCGACGTGCCCGGCCGCGACTGGAACATCGCGCACCCCTTGCGGGACCGGCTGCTGGTGGCGATCATGAAGCGCTTCCATGCCGAGGGAATCGCGCCGGCCTATCCCTCACAGAAGGGCTTCACCACGGCGCCCGACGGCACGCTCATCATGCCCTATCCCGAGGTGCAGCCCGTCAAGCACGTCGACGTCGAGAAGCCGGCCACCAGCTAGCCGCCAGATCAGATTCCCCCCTCGTCCAAACTCAGCAGCGTCGCGTTGCCGCCGGCGCTGGTGGTGTCGATCGACACCGCGCGTTCGGCGACGAAGCGGAACAGGTAATGCGGGCCGCCGGCCTTTGGACCGGTGCCCGACAGCCTCTCGCCGCCGAAGGGCTGGCTGCCGACCACCGCGCCGATCATCGATCGGTTGACGTAGAGGTTGCCGACATGGGCGTGCGCCTCGGTGATCTCGGCGGCGCGGGCGATGCGGCTGTGCAGACCCATCGTCAGGCCGAAGCCCTTGTCGTTGACCCGCTTGATCGTCTCGACGAGCTTGCCCGCGGGCCAGGTCGCGACGTGGAGGATAGGTCCGAACCATTCCTGGCGAAGATCGTCGATGTCGTCGATGCGGATCAGCGTCGGCGGCACGAACAGGCCCTTGTCTGGAGCGGGCACGGTCTTGACCCAGCGATCGTGCGCGGCGTCGCGATACGACATCAGTTTGTCGTAAGCGGCCTGGTCGATCACCGGGCCGACATCGGTCGCGGGATCGCCGGGATCGCCGACCACCAGCAGGTCCATCGCGCCCTTGAGCATCTCGATCGTGCCCTCGGCGATGTCTTCCTGCAGCAAGAGCAGGCGCAGCGCCGAGCAGCGCTGCCCGGCCGAGCGGAACGACGAGGTGACGACGTCGGTAACGACCTGCTCGGGCAGTGCGGTCGAATCGACGATCATCGCGTTGATCCCGCCGGTCTCGGCGATCAGCGGCACGATCGCGCGCTCCTCGGCGGCGAGCAGCGACTGCGCGATGCGCCGCGCGGTGCCGGTCGAGCCGGTGAAGGCGACGCCCTGGACCCGCAGGTCGGCGGTGATCGCCGCACCGACCTCAGGGCCGCCGGGGACGAGGATCAGCACGTCTTTCGGGATGCCCGCCTCGTGCGCGAGCTCGACGGCGCGCGCGGCGATCCGCGGGGTCTGCGGCGCGGGCTTGGCGATCACGGTGTTGCCAGTGACGAGCGCGGCAACGGTCTGCCCCAGGAAAATCGCCAGCGGGAAGTTCCACGGCGCGATCGTCGCCCAGACGCCGCGGCCGTCGAGGTGCATCAGGTTGCGCTCACCGGTCGGGCCGGGAAGCTCGACCGATTGCAAGTCGGCACGCGCGCGGGCGGCGTAATAGCGGCAGAAATCGACCGCCTCGCGGACCTCGGCGAGGGCGTCGGGGATCGTCTTGCGCGCTTCCTGGATGCAGAGCGCCATCAGCTCGTCGCGATGCGCCTCGAGACTGTCGCCGAGCTTTTCGAGCAGCCGGGCACGATCGTCGACGTCGCGCGCGGTCCAGGCCGGGAAAGCGGCGTGCGCACGGTCGATCGCGTCGCCGACGCTGACGGCTTCGAACGCCGCGAGCGCGCCTTCGGCCATTAGCGGATGCGGCGTGTTGACCGCCTTTGCCGCGGCATCGAGCACGCCGCGGTCCTGCAAGTCGATGCCGGCGCTGTTGAGACGTTCGGGCTGGAACAGGTCCTTGGGCAGCGGGATCGAGGGGTGGCGGGTGCCACCGACCGCCTTCACCTTGGCGACCGGGTCGGCGAGCAGTTCCTCGTCCGACAGATTTTCATTGGCGAGCTGGTGCACGAAGCTCGAATTGGCGCCGTTTTCGAGCAGGCGGCGGACGAGATAGGCGAGCAGGTCCTTGTGCCCGCCGACCGGCGCGTAGATGCGGGTGTGATAGCCGTGCTCGCGGACCAGCCGCTCGTAGAGGCCGTCGCCCATGCCGTGAAGGCGCTGGAACTCGAAGTCGCGGCTGTTGCCGGCCCATTCGATGATCGTCGCGACGGTCAGCGCGTTGTGGCTGGCGAAGGCAGGCCGGATGTTCGCGGCATCGAGCATGTCGCGCGCGCAGGTGAGATACGAAACGTCGGTCGCCGCCTTGCGGGTGAAGAGCGTGTAATTGTCCAGCCCTTCGACCTGGGTCTTCTTGATCTCGGTATCCCAATAGGCGCCCTTGACGAGGCGGACGTTCATCACGCGGCCGAGCGCATTGGCCCAGGCGATCACCGGCCGCGCGCGCTTGCCATAGGCCTGCACCGCCATGCCGTAGCCGTCCCAGCCCTTTAGAGCCGGAAGCCTTGCGACGGCGCCGATGATGTCGAGGCTCATGTCGAGCCGTTCCTGCTCCTCGGCGTCGACGGTGAGCGCGATGCCGTGGCCCGCCGCCTGCACGGCGAGCGCTTCGAGCATCTCGGTGAGCGCGGGAACGCACTGGTCGTATTGCGCGACCTCGTAGCGGGCGTTGAGCGCGGACAGCTTGACCGAGATCGAATGGCCGGCGCCGGCGTCGTGGCCCACCGCGTCGATCGCCCTGGTATAGGCCTCGAAATAGCGCTCGGCATCGGCCTGCGTCCGCGCCGCCTCGCCGAGCATGTCGAAGCTCGCGGTAAAGCCCTTGTTCTCGGGCTTCTTCATGCGCTTCAAGGCTTCGTCGATGGTGCGGCCCATGACGAAGATTTCGCCCATCATACGCATCGCCGCGCCGACCGCCTGACGGACGAAGGGCTCTCCGGCGCGCGCGATCAGCCGCTTGAGCGGGCCCGCCTGCCCCTCGCCGACCAGCGCACGGCCGACCACGAGGCCCCAGGTCGCCGAATTGACCAGCCGCGAATTCGACTTGCCGGCATGCGCGCGCCAATCGGCGTCGCCAAGCTTGTCGGCGATCAGGAAGTCGGCGGTCTCGGGGTCGGGGACGCGGAGGAACGCCTCGGCAAGGCTGAGTAGCGCGATGCCCTCGGACGAATTGAGCTGATATTCCTGGAGGAACTGGTTGACCCAGCCTTTGTTCTGCGCGGCGCGAAGATCAGCGAGCAATCCAGATGCCTGGCCCATCACCCGGTGGCGCGTCGCCGAATCGCTTTCGGCGCGGGCAATCAGCGATTTTAGAACTTCGGGTTCGGGCGCGCGGTGCAGTTTTGCCATGCTTTCACGCGCGACGGACGTAGCGTCAACGGTCATTTTCCTGCTTCCGGTCGGGTGAGGCTTGCCCCGAAGGGCAGGCCGGGCCTATGTCTCAGCCCGCGCTACGCCGAACTGACCCCGAAAGGAAAGCCGTGTCGTCGATTCCCGCCGAGGAGATGCAAAAACGCATCGGCACCGAGACCGCGTCCGACTGGGTCGAGGTGACGCAGGCGATGATCGACAAATTCGCCGATGCGACCGGCGACCACCAGTTCATCCATGTCGATCCCGATCGCGCCAAACTCACGCCGTTCGGCGGCACGGTCGCGCATGGTTTCCTGACGTTGTCGCTGATGCCGCTGCTTGCCTCCAAGGTGCCCGACGCGCCACGGGTCGAAGGTATCAAGATGGGCGTCAATTACGGCGGCAACCGCGTGCGCTTCTTGCAGCCGGTGCGATCGGGCAAGCGCGTCCGGGGGCGCTTCAAGCTCTTGTCGTTCGAGGAGAAGCGGCCCGGCCAGTGGCAGCAGACCGTCGAATTCACCGTCGAGATCGAGGGCGAGGACAAGCCCGCGATGATCGCCGAATGGATCAGCCAGATTTTCGTTTAACCGACGTCATCCCAGCGCAGGCTGGGATCTCTTGCCACGGGCCTGGTGCCCGCGGCCTGAGACCCCAGCCTTCGCTGGGGTGACGAAAACCAGGAGGTTTCCGTCATGCGTTCCGCCGTCATCGTCTCCACCGCCCGCACGCCGATCGGGCGTGCCTATCGCGGCGCATTCAACGCCCTGCCGTCGCAGACCCTCGCCGCCAAGTCGATCGAGGCGGCGGTGCAGCGCGCAGGAATCGACGGCGCGGAGGTGCAGGACGTGGTGTTCGGCGCCGCGCTCCAGCAGGGGCACCAATCGACCAACATCGCGCGCCAGGCGCTGCTCCGCGCGGGGCTGCCCGTCTCGGTCGCCGGCATGTCGGTCGATCGCCAGTGCGCGAGCGGATTGATGGCGATCGCCACCGCGGCCAAGGAAATCATGGTCGACCGGATGGATGTCGCGATCGGCGGGGGCGTGGAATCGATCAGCCTCGTCCAGACCCCACAGATGCGAGTCGCGCCCGATCCCGAGCTGCTCGCGATGCACAACGACATCTACATGCCGATGCTGCAGACCGCCGAGGTGGTCGCCAAGCGCTACAATATCAGCCGCGAGGCGATGGACGAATATTCGCTGCAATCGCAGCAGCGCACCGCCGCCGCTCAGGCCGCCGGCAAGTTCGACGACGAGATCGTCCCCGTCACCGCGACGATGAACGTGACCAACAAGGAGACCAAGGAGGTCACCCAGAAGGAAGTCACGCTGTCGAAGGACGAGGGCAATCGCCCCGACACCAATATCGAGGGCCTGCGCGCGCTGCAGCCGGTGCTCGGCCCCGACATGACGATCACGGCGGGCAATGCGAGCCAGCTCTCCGACGGCTCCTCGGCGAGCGTGCTGATGGAGGAGAAGGTCGCCGAGAAGAAGGGGCTGCAGCCGCTCGGCCGCTATGTCGGCATGGCGGTCGCCGGCACCAAGCCCGACGAGATGGGCATCGGCCCGGTCTTCGCGATTCCGAAGCTGCTCGAGCGCTTCGACCTCAAGATGGACGATATCGGGTTGTGGGAGCTCAACGAAGCCTTTGCGGTGCAAGTGCTCTATTGCCGCGACAAGCTGGGCGTTCCCAACGAACTGCTCAACGTCAACGGCGGCGCGATCTCGATCGGTCATCCCTATGGCATGTCGGGCGCGCGGATGACCGGTCACGCGCTGATCGAGGGCAAGCGGCGCGGCGCGAAATATGTCGTCGTCACGATGTGCATCGGCGGCGGCCAGGGCGCGGCGGGGCTGTTCGAGGTCTTGTAAAGCCGTCCTTCACGCTGAACTCGATTGGCGGCTATCTCCTTTGGATATGCGTCCCCCTTCGCCTCCCCGGCGAAGGCCGGGGCCCAGCATCGGGCGGTCGCAACTGGACCCCGGCCTTCGGGGTCCCCAGAAAGTAGTACTTTCTGGGGTGCCCCTTCGCCGGGGAGGTGCGTTAGATGCTTGAGAGAGAAAGACGCCAACTCGGGTCAGCACGACGGGCTCAGGTCGAGCGTCCGTTCGATGCCGATCGCGTCGAGGAAGGCGGGATCGTGGCTGACGACGAGGAGTGCGCCGTCATAGTCGCGGAGCGCGGCTTCGAGGATTTCGATCGAGTCGAGATCGAGATGATTGGTCGGCTCGTCGAGGATCAGCAGCCAGGGCGGGCATTCGCCGGCGAGCGTGCAGGCGAGGCCGGCACGCAGGCGCTCGCCGCCCGATAGCGTCCCGACCGCCTGCAACGCGTCACGATTGCGGAAGGCGAAGCGCGCGCAGGCGGCATGCGCAGCATTCTCGTCGAGCCCCGGATTGAGGCGGCGGAAATTGGCGAGGATGCTCTGCTCGCGGTCGAGCAGCGCGACGTGCTGGTCGAACATCACGATCCTGCCATGCGTGCGCCGTACCTCGCCCGCACACGGCTCGATCTCGCCGGCCGCGAGCCTGAGCAGGCTCGTCTTGCCGGCGCCGTTGGGGCCGGCGACGGCGACTCGCTCGGGGCCGTTCAACGCCAGTGTCCACGGGCCGAGCGCGCGATCGCCCAATGTGACGCTCGCCACCTCGATCGAAAGCACCATCGCGGTCGACGGCAAGCCGCTCGGCGGCAGCGCGATGGCGAGCGGCGTCAGTATCTCGACGCGAGCGCGCGCGGCCTCGGCAAGCGCCGCCGCGTCGTCGATCAGCCGCTCGCCGATGCGGCGCGCGCGGCCGCCGCTTTCCTCCGCCTGCCGCGCACGGTTGCCGAGAACGATCCTGGGTTCCGAGCCTTTCGCGGCGACGGCGCGGCCGGCCTTGTCGCGCCGCTCGCGCGCCTCGCGTTGCTGCTGCGCCGTGCGGCGAGCGTCGCGGAGTGCCGCATCGGCGCGGTCGCGCTCGGCGGCGGCCTGGGCGCGCTCGGCCTCACGCGCGGCGGCGAAGGCGGACCAGCCGCCGCCGACGATGCGGATGCCGACCGGAGTCAGCTCGACGATCCGGTCCATCTGTTCGAGAAGCGTACGGTCGTGGCTGGCGACGAGCAGGCCGCCGCGCCAGCCCGCGACGAGCGCGTTGATCGCGGCGCGGCCGGCGGCGTCGAGATTGTTGGTCGGCTCGTCGAGCAACAGCAGATCGGGCGCCTCGATCAGGAGGCGCGCGATGCCGACGCGCGTGCGCTCGCCGCCCGACAGCGTCGCAATGCGACGATCGAGCGTGAGCGCGGGCAGGCCGACCTCGGCCAGCGCGGCGTCGATGCGCGCTTCGAGCGTCCAGTCGGCGGCGGCGAAATCGGCTTCGCTCCCCTCTCCCGCGACGATCCGCGCGAGGCACGCCATACCATCGGCGACGCCCAGCACTTCGGCCAGCGTCAGCTCGCCGGGCCAATCCTGCGCCAGCAGCCCGATGCTGCCGCCGCGAATGACCGAACCCGCACCCGGCTCGGCGAGGCCGGCGGCGATACGGAGCAAGGTCGACTTGCCCGAGCCGTTGCGGCCGACCAGCCCGACGCGCTCGGCGCCGATCGACAGGGTGAGGTTGGTGAAGAGCGGCTGGCGGTCAGGCGTTGCCGCAGCGAGTGAATCGAAGGTGAGGAAGGCGGGCATGGGGCACCGTGCGATCGAAGGAGGACATGGTTGCGTTCTTCGACTGCTGGTTCACGGGGCCGATCCTCCTGACGTGGCGAATGGTAGCGACGGTATCCTCTTTCGTCACCCCAGATTTGTTCCGGGGTCCACCGTACCGCAGCACCCGCGCCCGCGGCGCCTGCCGCCCGGTGGATGCCGGGACAAGTCCGGCATGACGAATGGGGCCGTTAGACCCCGATCAATTCCCGCCCGATCAGATAGCGGCGAATTTCATTGGTGCCGGCGCCGATGTCGTAGAGCTTGGCGTCGCGCAAGAAGCGCTCGACCGGCCATTCCTTGGTGTAGCCCGCGCCGCCGAGCGCCTGGATCGCCTCGGCCGCGGTCTTCACCGCATTTTCGCTGGCGAGCAGGATCGCGCCGGCCGCGTCGAAGCGCGTGGTCTTGCCGGCGTCGCAGGCACGCGCCACCGCATAGACATAAGCGCGCGCCGAATTGAGCGCGACATACATGTCGGCGACCTTGGCCTGGATCAGCTGGAACGACCCGATCGGCTTGCCGAACTGCTTCCTGTCGCGGACATAGGGCAGCACCACGTCGAGGCAGGCCTGCATGATGCCGAGCGGCCCGGCCGAGAGCACCGCGCGCTCGTAATCGAGGCCGCTCATCAGCACGCCGACGCCGCCATTGACCGGTCCCATCACGTTCTCGGCGGGGACTTCGCAATCCTCGAACACCAATTCGGCGGTGTCCGAGCCGCGCATGCCCATCTTGTCGAGCTTCTTCGAAACCGAGAAGCCCTTGAAGCCCTTCTCGATCAGAAAGGCGGTGATACCCTTCGGCCCGGCGGCGCTGTCGGTCTTGGCATAGACGACCAAAGTATCGGCCTCGGGCGCGTTGGTGATCCAGAATTTGGTGCCGTTGAGGATGTAGCGATCGTTGCCCCTGGCCTCGGCCTTCAATTTCATCGAAACGACGTCCGAGCCCGAACCAGCCTCCGACATGGCGAGGCTGCCGACATGCTCGCCCGAGATCAGCTTGGGGAGGTATCTCGCTTTCTGCTCGTCATTGCCCCAACGCCGGATCTGATTGACGCAGAGGTTCGAATGCGCGCCGTAGGAAAGGCCGATCGAGGCCGAGGCGCGACTCACCTCCTCCATCGCGACGACATGCTCGAGATAGCCGAGGCCGAGCCCGCCCCATTCCTCCTCGACCGTGATCCCGTGCAGGCCGAGCTCGCCCATTTGCGGCCAGAGCGTGCGATCGAACTTGTTGTTTTCGTCGATCTCGGCGGCCCTGGGCGCGATGCGGTCGGCGGCGAAGCGGCGAGTCGTCTCGCGGATCATGTCGGCGGTTTCGCCGAGCGCGAAATCGAGATTGGTGTCCATCGGTTGAGTCCTCTTCCGTTCGCCCTGAGCTTGTCGAAGGGCCGTTCTTCTCTACAACGCCTGTGCATAAAGAGCGGGGCTTCGACAAGCTCGGCCCGAACGGACAGGGGGATTCGTGTCGACTCTATTCCGCAAGAAGATCATCGCCACCGGCACCGAGCAGCCGAGCGAGCATCGCCTCGCCCGCACGCTTTCCTGGCCGCATCTCGTGGCGCTAGGCGTCGGCGCGATCGTCGGCACCGGCATCCTGACGCTAATCGGTGTCGGCGCCGATCGCGCCGGGCCGGCCGTCATCCTGTCGTTCGTCATCGCCGGGGCGATCTGCGCCTGCGCGGCGCTCGCTTATGCCGAGATGGCGACGATGATGCCGGCAAGCGGCAGCGCCTATACCTATTCCTATGCAGTGCTGGGCGAGATCATCGCCTGGGTGATCGGCTGGAGCCTGATCCTCGAATATTCGCTTGTCGTATCGACCGTCGCGGTCGGCTGGTCGGGCTATGCCGCGCCATTGTTGGAGGGGATCGGGTTCCCGCATGCGCTGACACAGGCGCCCGTGCTCGGCGGGATCATCAACCTGCCCGCGATCGTCATCATTGCCGTGGTTGCCGCGGTGCTGAGCGCCGGCACCCGCGAAAGCGCAACGCTCAACGCAATCCTGGTGGTCATCAAGATGCTCGCACTGGCGCTGTTCGTCGGCGTCGCGCTGCCGCATTTCAATGCGGACAACCTCCACCCGTTCATGCCTTATGGCTTCGCCAAGCACGACGTGGCGGGGACGGCGCGCGGGGTGATGGCGGCGGCGGCGATCATCTTCTTCGCCTTTTACGGCTTCGACGCGATCTCGACCGCCGCCGAAGAAACCAAGAATCCGGGGCGCGATCTGGCGATCGGCATTGTCGGCTCGATGGTGGCGTGCGTCGCGATCTACATCCTGATCGGGATCGCGGCGGTGGGTGCGGTGCACTTTACCGGCTTTGCCAACAGTGCCGATCCGCTGGCGCTGATCCTGCGCGAGCTCCACCAGCCGGTCGTGGCCACGATCCTGGCGATCAGCGCCGTCGTCGCGCTGCCCACCGTGCTGCTCGGCTTCCTGTTCGGACAGAGCCGCATCTTCTTCACCATGGCGCGCGACGGGTTGCTGCCTGAGGAACTGGCGACGGTCTCGCGGCGCGGATCGCCCGTGCGGATCACGATGCTGACCGCGGTGCTGGTCGCGGTGATCGCCGGCCTCGCGCCGATCGACGCGATCGCGGCGCTGGCCAATGCCGGGACGCTGGCAGCGTTCACCGCGGTCTCGGTGTGCATGCTCGTCATGCGCCGGCGCGCGCCGGATGCGCCGCGGACGTTCCGCACGCCGCTGGCGCCGGTGGTCGGCACGATCGCGATCCTGGGGTGCATCTACCTGTTTTTCAGCCTGCCGACGCGGACCGAGTTGTTCTTCCTCTGCTGGAACGTGATCGGGCTGGTCGCCTATTTCGCCTATGGCCGTCCGCGCGCCGGACGGGCGACGGAGGACGCGGCCTAAAACCCTCGTCACCCGGGACTTGTTCCGGGTCCACGGTGCCGCAAAGCAAGCAACCACGATGCCTGCGGAAGGGCGGATGCCGGAACAAGTCCGGCATGACGGGTTAGGCGATTGCATCGAGGCGGGCGACCGCCTCATCAGGCAGCGCGAGTTCGGCGACGGCCAGATTCTCGGCGAGGTGCGTGAGTGACGACGTGCCGGGAATCAGCAGGATGTTGGGCGAGCGCTGCAGCAGCCAAGCGAGCGCGACCTGCATTGGCGTCGCGCCGAGGCCTGTGGCGACCTCGCTCAGCGTGTCCGATTGCAGCGGGCTGAAGCCGCCCAGCGGGAAGAACGGCACATAGGCGATGCCGTCGGCGGCGAGCGCGTCGATCAGGGCGTCGTCCTCGCGGTGCGCGAGGTTGTAATGGTTCTGGACGCAGACGATCTCGGCGATGCCGCGCGCTTCCTCGATCTGCGCCGCGGTGACGTTGCTGACGCCGATATGGCGCACCAGTCCCTGCCGCTGTAGATCCGCGACGACGCCGAGCCGCGCGGCGATCGAGCCTTCGGAGGGGCCGCCGTGATCGGCGGGCACGATCCGCAGATTGACGACGTCGAGCTGTTCGATGCCGAGATTGGCGAGATTGTCGTGCACCGCGCGCTCCAGTTCGTCGGGGGCATAGGCCGGGTTCCACGAAGCATCCTCGCCACGAAAAACGCCGATCTTGCTGACCATGACGAGATTGTCGGGATAGGGATGCAGCGCCTCGCGGATCAGGCGGTTGACGACGTGCGGGCCGTAGAAGTCGCTGGTGTCGATATGGTCGACGCCCGCCTCGACCGCCGCGCGAAGCACCGCAACCGCTGCGTCATGATCCTTCGGCGGGCCGAACACCCCCGGCCCCGCGAGCTGCATCGCGCCATAGCCGAGTCGTTTCACCTTGCGGTCGCCGAGCTTGAAAGTGCCGGCGGCGGATAGATCGGTCATCGCTGTCTCCTCGGGAAGCATTGCCGGTGATGTAGGCGCGCGCGGCGGCGCGAAAAGGCATCGATGCCGCATTCTTCGGCCAGGACGAACGCGCCTGCCATACCGACGAGTTGGCGGATTTCGCCGGGCGATGGCGCATTACGCCAACGCAAAACTTTTTTGCAGTTGCGAACAAATGTTCATCGGCTTGAAATAAAGCGTGATTATAGGACTGGCACGGCGCTTGCTGATATTTCGGCGTTCGCAACCGGCGCTGCAAACGCCATTGAGTAAAGGGAAGTCCACCGTGTCCACCTCCGCCAACCAGGCTCTGTTCAATCGCCCCGACACGCTGCTCGGCGTGTGCGAAGGGATCGGTCGCGAGTTCGGCTTCCACCCCAATATCCTGCGCATCGCCTTCGCGGTGCCGATGATCTGGAATCCGGTCGCGGTGATCAGCGCCTATTTCGGGCTCGGCGCGGCGCTGTGGCTGTCGCACAAGATCGCCCCGAACCGCCGTCCTGCCGCCGTCGAGCAGCCGGTCGCGGCCGAGCAGCCGGACGATCAGCGCGAGATGGCGCTCGCCGCCTGATCCCCGTAGCGCCTGACGAAAAAAAGCCCCCGCGCCGGATATGCGACGCGGGGGCTTTTCTCTGTTCCCTTGGGCCCTGTCAGCTCGCGGCGAGGTTCCTCAGCACGTATTGCAGGATGCCGCCGTTCAGGAAATATTCGAGTTCGTTGACGGTATCGATGCGGCAGCGGGTCGTGACCTTCTCGGTCGAGCCGTCGGCGCGGGCGATCGTCACGGTCACGTCCTGGCGCGGGCGGAGATCGGCGACATTGTGGATGGTGAAGGTCTCCGAACCGTCGAGCTTGAGCGTCTGGCGAGTCACGCCTTCCGCGAACTGGAGCGGGAGGACGCCCATGCCGACGAGGTTCGAGCGGTGGATGCGTTCGAAGGACTCGGCGATGACGGCCCTCACCCCTAGCAGGATGGTGCCCTTGGCGGCCCAGTCGCGTGAGGAGCCGGTGCCGTATTCCTTGCCGGCGACGACGACCAACGGCACGCCATCGGCCTTGTAGCGCATCGCGGCGTCGTAGATCGGCATGACCTGGCCGTCATAGCTGGTCATGCCGCCTTCGACGCCGGGGACCATTTCGTTCTTGATGCGGATATTGGCGAAGGTGCCGCGCATCATGACTTCGTGGTTGCCGCGGCGGGAGCCGTAGGAGTTGAAGTCTTGTCGGCTAACCTGATGTTCTTGCAGGAAAATTCCGGCAGGCGAGTCCGCCTTGATGCTGCCGGCCGGCGAGATGTGGTCGGTGGTGATCGAATCGCCGAGGATGGCGAGCGGACGCGCTTCGATGATGTCGGCGACCGGCGCCGGGGTCATCTGCATGCCCTCGAAATAGGGCGGGTTGGCGATGTAGGTGGAGCCGGCGCGCCACTGATAGGTCTCCGAGCCGGTGACGTCGATGTCGCGCCAGCGCTCGTCGCCGGCATAGACGTTGCCGTAGCGCGAGCGGAACATCTCGTCGTCGATGTTGGCGTCGATGAGGTCGCGGACCTCCTGGTTGGTCGGCCAGATGTCGCGCAGGAACACGTCGGCGCCGTCCGAACCCCGGCCGATCGGGCTTTCTTCCATGTCTTCGGTGACGGTGCCCTTGAGCGCATAGGCGACGACCAAAGGTGGCGAGGCGAGGAAGTTGGCGCGCACATCGGGCGAAACGCGGCCTTCGAAGTTGCGGTTGCCCGAGAGGACCGACGCGGCGACGAGGTTGTTATCGTTGATCGCCTTGGAGATCGGCGCCGCCAAGGGCCCCGAATTGCCGATGCAAGTGGTGCAGCCATAGCCGACGAGGTTGAAACCCATCGCGTTGAGATCGTCGGTGAGGCCGGCCTTATCGAGATAATCGGTGACGACCTGCGATCCGGGCGCGAGGCTGGTCTTGACCCAGGGCTTGGGCTTGAGGCCCCGCGCGCGCGCCTTGCGGGCGACGAGGCCGGCGGCGATCAGCACCGCGGGGTTCGAGGTGTTGGTGCAGCTGGTGATCGCGGCGATGACGACGTCGCCGTCGCCGATATCGTGGCTCTTGCCCTCGACCGCGACGCGTGCCGGGCGCTGCTTGTCATAGACCTTCGACAAGTCGCCGTTGAACACCTCGTCGACCTTGTTGAGGGTGATGCGGTCCTGCGGGCGCTTGGGGCCGGCGAGCGAGGCGTGGACCTCGGACATGTCGAGCTCGAGCGTGTCGGTGAACACCGGGTCCTGCTCGCCGGTGTGCCACATGCCCTGCGCCTTGCAATAGGCCTCGACGAGCGCGAGTTGCTCCTCGGTGCGGCCGGTGAGGCGCATGTATTCGATCGTCTTGCCGTCAACCGGGAAGAAGCCGCAGGTCGCACCATATTCGGGGGCCATGTTGGCGATCGTCGCACGGTCGGCGAGCGACAGGCTTTCGAGGCCCGGGCCGTAGAATTCGACGAAGCGGCCGACCACGCCCTTCTGGCGCAGCATCTGCGTGACGGTGAGGACGAGATCGGTGGCGGTGATGCCCTCGCGCAAGCCGCCGGTGAGCTTGAAGCCGACGACCTCGGGAATCAGCATCGAGACCGGCTGGCCGAGCATCGCCGCCTCGGCCTCGATCCCGCCGACGCCCCAGCCGAGCACGCCGAGGCCGTTGATCATCGTCGTGTGGCTGTCGGTGCCGACGAGCGTGTCGGGATAGGCGACCTCGCTGCCATCGGTCGCGGCCGAATGCCACACCGCCTGGCCGATATATTCGAGATTGACCTGGTGGCAGATGCCGGTGCCCGGCGGCACCACCTGGAAATTGTCGAGCGCCTTCGAGCCCCATTTGAGGAACTCGTACCGTTCGATGTTGCGGGCATATTCGTAGGCGACATTGTCCTCGAATGCCTTGGGCGTGCCGAACTCGTCGACCATCACCGAGTGATCGATGACGAGGTGAACGGGAACCTGCGGGTTGATCTTCTCGGCATCGCCGCCGAGCCTGGTGATCGCGTCGCGCATCGCGGCGAGATCGACGACGCACGGCACGCCGGTGAAATCCTGCATGAGGACGCGCGCGGGGCGATACTGGATCTCGCGATCCGAGCGACGCTCCTTTTGCCAATCGACGATCGCCTGGACGTCATCGGGCGTGACCGTCTTGCCGTCCTCGAAGCGCAGCATGTTCTCGAGCAGCACCTTCATCGAGAAGGGCAGCCGCGACACGTCGCCATATTTCGCCGCCGCCTTGGCGAGCGAATAATAGGAATAGCGCTTGCCGCCGGCTTCCAGCGTGTCGCGGGTGCCGAGCGTGTCGTTGCCGATCGCGGTCATGTGAACTGCCTTTCCGTATCTGCCTGGCCGGCGCGCGCGGGGAGGCAGCGGGTGCTGCGCGGACGTGCCGGCGGGGTCTCAGGCATGCGCCAGAGTCGGGCGCGCCTTAGCAAGGGGGCGGGAGTTGGGGAAGGGGTTGGGCCGCCCTTCGGTTGGGGTGATGTCTCGGCTGTCCGGGAAATCGGAGTCCGTATTGACGTTGTAGATACAGACTCCTATGTGATCGACATGACGAAGGCTGCCCCCCTCCCCTCTGCCGGCCGCGTTGCCGAGCGGCGCGCGGAGTTCGAGACGAAGGGCAGCATCAACCTGCGCATCGAGGCGACGACGCGCCAGTTGATCGACGATGCGGCGGCGGTGCTGGGCAAGACGCGCACCGAGTTCATGATCGACAGCGCGCGGGCGCAGGCGATTGACGTGCTGCTCGACCAGCGGCTGTTCGTGCTCGACGACGCGCGCTACCAGGCGTTTGTCGATGCATTGGACAATCCGCCGGCGCCGGGCCCCAAGCTGCGCGCGCTGCTGCGGCGGACGCCGGTGTGGAACGCATGATTCGCGCCGGACAGGCGCGCGGATGACGCTATTAGCCCCGGTCCCACTCACTTCCGATCACGACCTCGCCGATTTCGATTGCAGGCAACCGGTACTCAACGATTGGCTGAAGCAGCGGGCGCTGAAGAACGAGAGCCGGTTCTCGCGCACCTATGTCGTGTGCGAGGGCGAGCGTGTCGTCGGCTATTTCTGCATCTCGGCGGGCGCAGTCGAGCGGCAGGCGGCGCCGGGCAAGGTCCGCCGCAATGCGCCCGAGAGCATTCCCGTTTCGGTAATCGGCCGGCTGGCGGTGAGCAAGAGCCATGCCGGCCGCGGGCTCGGCGCCAACCTGCTGGCCGACGCGCTGCGCCGGATCGCGGCGGCATCACAGAGCATTGGGATCGGTGCAGTGTTGGTGCAGGCCAAGGACGAGGCGGCGAAGCAGTTTTACCTGAGGTGCGCTGAGTTCGTGGAATATCCGGCGGATAGCCGGACCTTGTTTTTGCCGATCGAGACGGTTGTGGCGGCGTTTGGCTGATCCAGACGGCTGTAGTGGAATGATTCAACGACTCCCCCTCACAGACCCAGTGGCAGCTGGAAATTGCCGATACGAAAGCGCCGATTGAAACGTGTGCGCAATTGGGCAGGCTGGCGCTGCATTTGACTTTGCGCCTGGCGCGTCCATATTCAAATCATGAGGCCATCACCCACCATCGCCGGCATCGCACCCAACCGGGGCAGCGGCACCTCACGCCTGTAGCGCCCGGCCGGCGGCCGAATGGCGCGCCGGGCCAGGGCGAGATCGATCGCGTGCGACGCGCGCGACCTATCCTTTCATCGCCGCGAACGTGCTCGGCGGGCACGCGCTTCCTCGGAAGCAGCGCCCCTCGTGCGTGCGGCAATCAAGGTGTCCCATGTCAGATCGTTTCGTCGTCGAAGCCGACCACCGAGTGGTCGGCATTGCGGTTCGGGTGAAGGGTGGATTCCGCTTCTTTACCTCGGATCGGCGTTTCCGCTCGCTCGAATCGCGGACCTTTCCCAGGCTGAAGGCAGTGATCGCGCGCGCGACCGAGATCGCTCGCACCGGCAAGGAGCGGCTCGCCCAGCGATCGGCCCGCGAGCCGTGACCGGCAGGCTTCGCCGCGAGCGGGCGGAGAATTCCATTTGACAAAATGTTCCAAATAGGTTATCTCCGGGCGTCGAGTGAATAGCGGCGGCATGATATATGGCAAACCAAAAGACGAGTGGCTTGATCGAGGGGTTGCGCGTGCGGCACGACGGCTGGACGCCGGCGCGGCAGCGGGCGTTTCTGCGGGCGCTCTCCGAGACCGGTTGCGTGCGCGACGCTTGCGCGCGGGCGGGGATTTCGAACACCTCGGCCTATCGGATGAAGAAGCGGTCGGCCGATTTCAGCCGCGCCTGGGATCGCGCGATCGCCAAGGCAATGCCGACGATCGAGCAGGCCGCCTATGAGCGCGCCGTGATCGGCTGGGAGGAGCCGATCGTGCAGGGCGGCAAGCTGGTCGGCCACAAGCGGCGCTATTCGGATTCGCTGCTGCGGATGTTGTTGCAGCGCGGCGTGACCGACCGTGGCGGGGCGGCGGATGCGTCCTCCCCCGAGGCGACGCTCGATCAGGACGCGCTCGAAGCCGAGGCGGCGCGCGCGGCGGAGGCGGCCGGCGGCTTCTTCGCCAGCCGCGCCGTGCTGGAGACCGAGCACGCCGAGCAAATGGCAGCCAAGGCCGAGGTGATGTGGCGACTCGACCGAATCGCGGCGGCCGAGGAGAGAGAGGCGCTCGACGACGCCGCCTGGTGCAACCTCCGCGATCAGGCCGAATAGCGGCGCGCGCTCGATCGGCGGGTGCGTCGGGAGAGCGCCTTGCGCCAGCCGCGCGCGCGCCACCACATGATGATCCCGGTCACCGCCAGCGCGGCGGGAAGGATGCCGCCGGCGAAGATGATCGCCTGCCAGACCGGGCCCATGCCCTCGCCGTCATGGACGCGGCGCATGAGGCCGGCGAGGCCGAGGCCGCCATGCGGGCGCGGCGGGGCGGCGGTGAGTGCATGGGTGCGATCGTCGAGGGTCAGGGTGCCGCGATCGGTGGCGATCGTCCAGGCGGGGTGCTTGCCCTCAGTCGGCCACGTCAGCGTGCGGATTGGCGCCGGGGCGGCGGCGAGGACGGTGGCGAGCGGGGTTGCGGGCGTCGCGATCGGCTGAGCGCCGCGGGGGCGTGGCGGCCCCTCGCCTCGCCCGCCCGCGAACAGGCCGGGGAAGGAAATCCACGCGCCGGTCAGCGAGAGGACGAACAGCGGCAGCGCGATCCAGAAGCCCATCAGATGGTGGAGGTCGGTATCGAGATTGCGGTGGCGGCGCCAGCGCAGGCCCCTCGTCCATTTGCCGACGGTCGGCCACCATAGCCACAGGCCGGTGAAGCAGGAGAACGCCATCGCGACGCCGATCCAGCCGACGATGGTACGGCCGATGCCTGGGACGAGCAGGCTGCCGTGGAGGCGGTGAAGGACGCGCAGGGCGCCCGAGCGGCTGTCGGCCGCAGCGAGGACGCGGGCGGTCGGCGGATCGAGCCAGATCGAGACGCGCGGCGGCGGGCCGGGCTGGCGCCTGGCGCCGGCGACGCTGGCCGTGATGACGACCGGGCCCTTGCCCTCGGGGAAGGCGAGGCTGGCGATGCGGTCGTTGGCCGGGAGGACGCGGCGAGCGGCGTCGACATAGGCTTGCGGCGGCAGCGTCGCGGTGCCGCTCACGGCATAGCGCGCGGGGTTGAGCAGGCGGTCGAGCGGCTGATCCCAGACGAGCAGCGCGCCCGACAGCGACAGCGGGATGATGAGGATCGCGAGGATCAGGCCGATCCATTTGTGCACCTGGAACCAGGCACGGCGGAGTTGGAGATTGGTCATTTCTGTCCTTCCGTCATGCCAGCGAAGGCTGGCATCGCATGCGGCGAGAGACCCCAGCCTTCGCTGGGGTGACGTAACCGTCAGCACTCCGCCCAGCGGCGGAGGAGGTTGTGGTAGATGCCGGTGAGCTTGATCGTGGCGGGCGCGCCCTGCCCCGCGGCGGCCGCAACGTCCTGGACCGCGGTGTCGAGCTCGAACAGCAGGCGGCGTTCGGCATCGTCGCGGACCATCGATTGCGCCCAGAAGAAGGCGGCGGTGCGCGTGCCGCGCGTGACGGGCTCGACGCGGTGGATGCTCGAGGCGGGATAGAGGACGAGGTGGCCGGCGGGGAGCTTGACGCGCTGCTCGCCGAACGTGTCTTCGACGACGAGCTCGCCGCCGTCGTAGCTGGCGGGATCGTCGAGGAAGAGGGTGGCGGAGAGATCGGCGCGGACGCGGAAATCGCTGCCGCGGCGGATGCGGACCGCGGTGTCGACATGCGCGCCGAACGCCTCCCCGCCCTCGTAGCGGTTGAACAAGGGCGGGAACACCTTGAGCGGCAACGCGGCGGCGACGAACAGCGGCGAGCGGCCGAGCGCGTCGAGGACCAGCGCGCCGGCCTCGCGCGCGGCGGGGGAATCCTCGGCGAGCTGGCGGTTGCGCTTGGCGAGCGCGGATTGCGCGCCCGAGGTGGCGTTGCCGTCGATCCAGTCGGCGGGGTCAATCGTCGCGCGGACCTGCGTGAGTTCGTCGGACGTGAGGACGTCGGGGATGGCGATCAGCATGACGCGGCGCCGCCACGCATCGCCTGGACGCCGCGGGTGGCGAAGCCGGGGACACCGCTCGTCTCGAGCCAGGCGCAGGCCTTGTCGATGAAGGCGCTGGTCGCGGTTTCGCCGGCGCGGGCGAGCCAGATCAGGGCCTCCTCGGTGCGGCCCCTGGCGCCCAGCATGCGGGCGTGGTTGAAGCAGCCGCGAAAGTCGCCGCCCCGCGCGGCGCGGGCGTAGAGGCGCGCAGCCTGCGCCATGTCGCGCGGGACGACCCAGCCGTCCTCGTGGAAGGAGCCGAGGAAGTTGATCGCCTTGGCGTTGCCGAGGCGGGCGGCCTTTTCCAGCCAGTCGAGGGCTTGCGGCTTGTCCTCGGGGACGCCCTGGCCGAGGGCGAGCAGGGTCGCGTAATTGTACATCGCCCAGTCGAGGCCCTGTTCGGCGGCGAGGCGGAAGCAGGCGGCGGCGCGGTCCTTCATGACGGGCGTGCCCCAGCCGAGATCATAGCAGCGGCCGACCATGTTGAGCGCCATGACGTGATGCTGCGCGGCGGCGCGGGTGAACCAGCCGAGCGCGGCGGCCTCATCGCGCGCGACGCCGTGGCCGTCGAGCAGCATCTGGCCATAGACCGCCTGTGCCTCGGCGAGGCCGGCCTCGGCGGCGGCGCGGATGAAGGTGGCGCGGGTTTCGGGTGGACCGGCGAGGCGGGCGGCGATTTCTTCGAGGGAGAGGGCGAAAAGATCCTCCCCCGCAGGGGGAGGGGGACTGCTCGCCGAAGGCGAGGGGTGGTGGGGCGTCTCCGCAAGGGAAGCGCTTGCCGCCCTGTCCCTCCACCGTCCTTCGGACGGTCCCCCTCCCCGTGCCGGGGAGGATTGTAACGCCGCGCTCAAAACCGCACCTCCAGCGTGCCGAAAACGGTGCGGCCCGGGGCGATCGAGGCGTAGTGCGAGGCATAGGCCTGGGTGAAATAGGTCTTGTTCGTCAAATTCTGCGCGTTGACGCTGAGGCCTATATGGTCGGTGAGGCGGTAGGCGACGCGCGCGTCGAAGCGCCAATAGCCGGGGATTTCGCGGAACAGCGTCCTGGTCGCGGGGTGGACGGTGACGACCCCGGCGGCATCCTGCGTGGCGCTGCGATTGTCGGCATAGCCGCCATATTGCCTGCTGGTGTAGAAGGCGCCGCCGCCGATCTGGAGGCGCGGGGTCGCCTGCAGCGTGGTCCACAAGGTGAAGCTGTTCTTCGCGGTGTTGGGCGCCTGCTTGCCGGTGGTGACCGAGGGCACGGCGACCGGCTGGGCGGCCTGATTACCCACCGCCGCGGCGGTGAGGATCGTCGAGCCGCCGTCGACGATCACCGGATCGAGATACGTATAGCCGCCGAACACGCTCCAGCCGGGCAGGATCTCGCCGTTGGCGGTCAGCTCGATGCCGCGGATTCGAGTCTTGCCGACGAAGGCGACATTGTTGTCGGGGCCGGTGACGCGAGCATTGTCGGTCTCGGTCTGGAAGGCGGCCGCCGACAGCGCGAGGCGCTCATGGAAGAGGTTCGCCTTGGCGCCGACTTCATAGGATTTGGTCTTTTGCGGCTTGAGGGCGTCGACATCGATCGCCGCCTGGCCGCGCCCGGGGGTCAGGCCGTTATCCTCGCGGCCCTCGCCGAGCAGGCTGTTGGGCGGCGTCGCCGAAGTGGCGTAGGAGGCGTAGAGGCTGGTGTCATGGGTCGGCTTGAAGATCAGGCCCGCCTGCCAGTTGAACAGATCGTCGGTGCGCTTCAGCGACACGGCCGGCGTGCCCGCGGTCTGCTTCGACACGAAATGGTCGTAGCGCGCGCCCAAGTTGACGATCAGCTGCGGCAGCAGAGTGATCGAATCGAAGCCATAGGCCGACAGCGTGTGCGCGTCGTTCTGGGTTTCGGTGGTCGGGCCGCCCTTGACGATCGGAGCGAGCGTGTCCGAGGTGTCGCTGGCGTAATTGACCCAGGGATCGCGCGGGTTGGGATCGAACAGGCTGGTGCAATAATAGCGTGCGATCGTCTCGGCATTGCAGCGCGGATTGATCGTCGAGCCGGTCGCCATGACGAAGGCGCCGCGGCGCGCCTGCTCCCACGAAATCTCGGTGCCGACCGCGAAGCTGTGGTGGATGCTGCCGGTGTCGACCTTGCCGAACAGATCGGTCTGGTCGACCAGGCTCTCGTCATAGCCGTAGCGATTGTTCGAGCGGCGCCAGACCTGGCCCGAATTATAGACATTGCCCTGGCTGTCGTCGGGCAGGAGGAAGCTGTAGGCCTGATCGTTGTGCGTCCAGCGCATGGTGTTGCGCAGCGTCAGCCCCCCGAAATCGTGCTCGACGCGGATCGTGCCCTGATCGGTGGTGGTGTCGCGGAAGTCGCGATCCCTGAGGCCGTAAAAGGTGTCGCGCCCGACATGCCCGGTTGCGCCCGAGGCGAGCGTGACGTTGCCGAGCGCAGGACGCGTGTGGATGTTGCCGGTGCCCGGCGCGTTGCCGATCGTGTAGAGATAGGGAATGCCGCTGTCGGGCAGCTCGTGGCTGGTCAGGTGGTAATAGCCGATCGTCAGCCGGGTCGGGGTGCCGAGCCCGATCGTCAGCGAGGGCGCGACGCCCCAGCGGCGCTGCCAGATCGCGTCGCGGCCGGCGACATCCTGATCGTGGCCCATCGCCTCCAGCCGGACGGCGATCGTGTCGGTGAGCTTGCGGTTGATGTCGAGCGTGGCGCGCTTGTAGTCGGCATTGCCGTAGCTCAGATCGACCGTGGCGAAATCGGCCGCCTCGGGCAATTTGGAGACGATGTTGATCGTGCCGCCCGCCGAGCCGCGCCCGCCGAGCGTCGAATCCGAGCCGCGCACCACCTGGATCGAATCGACCGCGAAGACCTCGCGGCTCTGCGCGGCAGTGTCGCGGACGCCGTCGACATAGGTCGAGCCCTGGCTGTCGAAGCCGCGAATGAAGGGGCGGTCGCCAAGCGGATTGCCGCCCTCGGCCGCGCCGAAGGTGATGCCGGGCACGGTGCGCAGCGCGTCGGTGAGCGTGGTGGCGCCGGTTTCCTTGATGATCCGATCGGGGACGACGACCACCGAGCGCGGCGTGTCGATCGGCTTGGCGACGTCCTTGGCGCCGCGGCGCTCGCGGTCGCCCGTGACGAGGATGTCGTCGTGGGACTGGACCTGGTTTGCATCGGTTGCATTGGGGTCGCTCGCCGGCGGCGTCGCGGTCTCGCCGAGCGCCGGGCCCGAGACGAACGCGCCGACGCAGCCGAGCGCCAGGAAGGCGGGCGTGGCGGCGCGCGGACGAGCGGCAGCGGCGAGCGATGGCATGTTGATTGTCCCCTTCTAGTGTCGAAGGGGCTGCTATTGAGAGTCGTTCGCACTGTCAACGCTATTGCGAATAATTCTCATCTTTTGTCGTGAGCAGCCAGCTGCGCAATGCCGAAGCGAGGTTGGGCGGCGGATCGGCGAGGATGCGCAAAGCGTCGATTTCGGCGATCAGCGCGTTGAGCGGGAGGCCGCGCGCCGCGGCTTCGGCTTCGAGCACTCGCCAGAAGATCGGCTCGAGGCTGATCGAGGTTTCGTGCCCGGCGATCGTGACCGAGCGCTTGACGGGGCCGTGGAATCCGCCGGGCGGCGGGGCGATGCTCATTGCTTCGTCTTCGTGCGGCCCGGTCGCGCGCCGGCAAGTACCAGCCAGGCGAAGATACCGGCGAGCAGCGAGCCGGCGAACACGCCGATCTTGACCTCGTCACCTCTCATGCTTTCCGCGCCAAAGGCGAGGCCGCCGATGAACAGGCTCATGGTGAAGCCGATCCCGCACAGGATCGCCATGCCATAAATCTGTCGCCAGCCGGCATGCGCGGGCCGGTCGGCGAGCCGCAGGCGGACCATCGCCCAGATCGCGCCGAAAATGCCGAGCTGCTTGCCGACGAACAGGCCGAGCGCGATGCCGAGCGGCAGCGGCGAGAGCAGATGATCGAGCGTGATCCCGGCGAAGGAGACGCCGGCATTGGCGAAGCCGAACAGCGGCACCACCGCGAAGGTCACCCAGGGATGGAGCGCGTGCTCGAGGCGTTCGAGCGGGGGATGCGCGTCATCGGGGCGCCGGCGGTGCGGGGCGAGCGGGATGGCGAAGGCCACCGCAACGCCCGCGAGGGTCGCATGGACGCCCGAGAGAAGCACGCCGACCCAGATGCCGATGCCGATCAGCAGATAGGGCACGATCCCGCGGACGCCGAGACGGTTGAGCGCGATCAGCACGACGAGGCCGAGCATTGCGCCGGCGAGCGGCAGCCAGGCGATCTCGCCGGTGTAGAACAAGGCGATGACGATGATCGCGAGCAAATCGTCGATCACCGCGATCGCCGTCAGCAGCACCTTGAGCGAGGCCGGGACGCGCGGACCGAGAAGCGCGAGGATGCCGAGCGCGAAGGCGATGTCGGTCGCCGCCGGGATCGCCCAGCCGACCAAGGTCTCGGGGCTATGGCGGTTGAGCGCGACGAACACCAAAGCGGGCGCGATCATGCCGGTGACCGCGGCGGCGCCGGGCAGCAAGCGGCGGCTCCAGCTCGACAGCTGGCCGTCGATGCCTTCGCGCTTCACCTCGAGCCCGATCAGCAGGAAGAACAGCGCCATCAGCCCGTCGTTGATCCAGTGATGGATGCTGAGCGGCCCGAGATTGGCGTGGAGCGCCTCGAAATAGCTCGCCGACAGCGGTGAGTTGGCCACCGCCAGCGCGAGCATTGCGGCGGCGAGCAGGACGATGCCGCCGGCCGATTCGGTGCGCATGAAATCGCGCAGCGCGCGGATCGCGGCGCGATCGACCAGTTTGCGCGGCGGGTCTTCGGGGGTCACGATCGCCTCACGCGTGTCTCTGGGCGGATCGCCGTTCAGAAGGCGGCATTGACCCGCAATCGTCATGCCGGACATGGGCACCCGCCAAAGTATTACTTTGGTGGGAACCCACGTATTCCGGCATCCACCGTGCCGCAAAATCGACGGCTTCAGAATGTGCGGGGCCGTGGACCCCGGAACAAGTCCGGGGTGACGCGCAGAGCGAGGATTTGTCGCAGCTCAACGGACCGCCGCTTTCCGGCAAGATTCTCACTCGCGATCGAACAACGCGGCGAGCTGTTCGATGATCGTGCCGCCGAGCTGTTCGGCGTCCATGATCGTCACGGCGCGGCTGTAATAGCGCGTCACGTCGTGGCCGATGCCGATCGCGATCAATTCGACCGGCGAGCGGCCCTCGATCCAGCCGATCACCTGGCGGAGGTGCTTTTCGAGATAGCTGCCCGAATTGACGCTGAGCGTCGAATCATCGACCGGCGCGCCGTCGGAGATGACCATCAGGATCTTGCGATCCTCAGGCCGCGCGATCAGGCGGGCGTGCGCCCAGAGCAAGGCCTCGCCGTCGATATTCTCCTTGAGCAGCCCCTCGCGCATCATCAGGCCGAGGCTGGTGCGCGCGCGGCGCCACGGCGCGTCGGCTTCCTTGTAGACGATGTGGCGGATGTCGTTGAGGCGGCCGGGATGCGGCGGGCGGCCGTGGGCGAGCCACGCCTCGCGGCTCTGCCCGCCCTTCCACGCGCGGGTGGTGAAGCCGAGAATCTCGGTCTTGACGCCGCAGCGCTCCAAGGTGCGCGCGAGGATGTCGGCCGAAATCGCCGCGATCGAGATCGGGCGGCCGCGCATCGAGCCCGAATTGTCGATCAGGAGCGTGACGACGGTATCGCGGAATTCGGTGTCGCGCTCGATCTTGTAGGAGAGCGAGTGCGTGGGATTGACCACGACGCGGGCGAGGCGCGCGGCATCGAGCAAGCCCTCCTCCTGGTCGAAATCCCAGGAGCGCGATTGCTGCGCCATCAGGCGGCGCTGGAGCCGGTTGGCAAGCTTCGACACCGCCGATTGCAGGTGGACGAGCTGCTGGTCGAGATAGGAGCGCAGGCGGACGAGCTCGTCGGCGTCGCACAGGTCGCCGGCGCTGACCACTTCGTCGAATGCGGTGGTCCAGACCTTATAGTCGAAGCTTGGGCCGAGATCGGAGAAAGGGCGGTTGGGACGGACCGGGAGCATGCCCTCGTCGCCGTCGTCGCCGGGCTCGCCTTCGGCATCGTCGAGCCCCTCGTCTTCGAGCTCGCCCTCGCCTTCGCTACCGTCGTCCTGCTGCTGCTCGCCGCGTGCCTCGACTTCGCCCTCGCTTTGGCTGCCGGGGTCTTCGTTGTCGTTGCCCTCTTCGGATTCCTGCTCGTCCTGGCCTTCGTCGTCGCTGCCGCCCTCGTCGCTGTCGTCGGGCAACATCTCGCCTTCGGTCAGTTCGAGATCGCGAAGCAGCTTCTTCGAGAGGTCGGCGAATGCAGCCTGATCGTCGATCGCGAGGCCGAGCGCGTCGAGATCGCCGCCGACCTTCTCCTCGAGCCAGTCCTGGACCAGCGCCATGCCCATCGCCGCGGCGGCGGGCGGGGCGCGGCCGGTGAGCCGCTCGCGGACCATCAGGCCGAGCGCGGTCGACAGCGGCACCTCGTCACGGCTGCGCGCCCGCGTGATCGGGTCCGAGCGCAGCTTGAGATCGAGCGCGGTATCGAGATTGTCGGCGATGCCGCGATAGCCGCGCGAGCCGAGCGCCTCGACTCGCGCATTCTCGACCGAATCATAGACCGCGCGCGCAACCGCCTCGCCCGGCGCGCCGCGCTGATGCAGGGCGGAATCGTGGAGCTTCATGCGCAGCGCGAACTGATCGGCAAAACCGCGCGCCTCGGCGACCTGATCGGGGGGAAGCTGACGCGCGGGCATCGGCACCTTGACGTGCTTGCCCGTCTGCGACGGCGCGTCGGCGGTGAAGGCGAGCTCCAGCTCGCGCTCCTCGGACAGCGCGCGCGCCGCGCCGCCGAGCACGTTCTTGAAGCGATCGAGGGGAGTTTCCTGCGCCATCTTCCTCCGCGCTCTATCGAGTTGAGGGGCGCGAGAAAAGCAGCACGTCAAACATGCATTTCATATATTGCTTTTGAGACGCAGGCGACGTAAGGGGATTTCGGCACAGGATTTCGGGATTTGATCGTGACAGAATTTGCGGTGCAGGCGCGTCAGGAAAAGCGCGAGACGGCGGAGCGCCTCGGCATCGACGACGCGCTGGTTTCCGACCTGGTCGAGCAATTCTACCAGCGTGTGCGCAACCATCCGCGGCTGGGCCCGATCTTCGATGCGCACGTTTCCGATTGGCCCAGGCATCTGGGCAAGATGAAGGATTTCTGGGGCGCGATCGCGATCGAATCGGGTCGCTATCGCGGCAATCCGATGCTCAAGCACGCCGCCTTGCCCGAGGCCCGGCGCGGCCATTTCACCGACTGGCTGGGCCTGTGGCGCGAGACGGTGAACGAGCTCGCCCCGTCCGAGCAGGTGGCGAATTTCTTCACCATGCGCGCCGATCGGATCAGCGAAAGCCTGCAAATGGGCATCGCGCTGCACCGCGACGGCCAGGCGCCGGGCACGCCGCTCAGGGATTGACGGTTCGGCCGGGGCAGCGCCGCTACCAAAGCACTTCGCATCCGAATGCCGCAATCTCGCGGTCGCGGGTGATGACAGTCATTCCCTCGATCAGAGCTTGCGCTGCGATCAAGCGATCGAACGGATCGCGGTGCGCGCCGGGAAGAAAGCCGCCGCGAAGGACATGGTCGTCGGTTACGGCAAGGGAACGGAAGTCGTTCGCCTGCATCAGCGGTCCATACTGGCTTTCGAAATCCACGATCTCCGGGAGCTTTCCGGCATTGCTCTTGATCGCAATTTCCCAAACGCTCGCCGCGCTGAAATAGATGACTGCTTCACTCGAAGCGATCAGCGACGACGCCTGCGCACCGAGCCGCGCATCGCTGGTCCACCACCAGATCGCGGCATGCGTGTCGAGCAGATAGGCGGTCAAAGCCCGTACTTTTCGAGTCGCTTGCCCTCCCAAAGCTCGAGCTCATCCTCGGGCAACGGATCGAACCACACCGAATCGGGTATTTCGCCGGTCACTTTCAGCCCGCCCGGCGTGCGCTTCGGCTTGGATGGCCGAGGACCGATCGGCACCAGCTTGGCATAGGGTTTCCCAGCCTTGGCCAGGATGATCTCTTCGCCGGCATGCGCGCGGTCGATCAGACGCGACAAATGCGTCTTGGCGTCGTGGACGTTGAACGTCTTTTGCGGATCGGCTTCGGCCATGTCGCGCCTCCGGATGGACTAAGCCAAGTTAGTCCACCTCGGCGGCCGCTTCAAGCCTTCCCCACCACGCTTTCGGGCAAGTCCTTGCCGAACACGCGCTGATAATATTCGGCGACCAGCGGGCGCTCGGCCTCGTCGCACTTGTTGAGGAACGACAGGCGGAAGGCGAAGCCGATATCGCCGAAGATCAGCGCGTTCTGCGCCCAGGTGATCACCGTGCGCGGGCTCATCACCGTCGAGATGTCGCCGTTGATGAAGCCCTTGCGCGTCAGGTCCGCGACGCGGACCATGTCCTCGACGGTCTTCTTGCCCTCGGGCTTGTCGTATTCACCCGATTTGGCGAGGACGATCTGCGCCTCGGTCACGGCCGGCAGATAGTTGAGCGTGACGACAATGTTCCAGCGGTCCATCTGGCCCTGGTTGATCTGCTGCGTGCCGTGATAGAGGCCGCTGGTGTCGCCGAGGCCGACCGTGTTGGCGGTGGCGAACAGGCGGAAATACGGATTGGGGCGGATCACGCGATTCTGGTCGAGCAGCGTCAGCTTGCCCTCGGTCTCCAGCACGCGCTGGATGACGAACATCACGTCGGGGCGGCCGGCGTCATATTCGTCGAACACCAGAGCGGTCGGGGTCTGCAGCGCCCAGGGGAGCAGGCCCTCGCGGAACTCGGTGACCTGCTGGCCGTCCTTGAGCACGATCGCGTCGCGGCCGACGAGGTCGATGCGGCTGATATGCGCGTCGAGGTTGATGCGGATGCACGGCCAGTTGAGGCGTGCGGCGACCTGCTCGATGTGCGTCGACTTGCCGGTGCCGTGATAGCCCTGCACCATCACGCGGCGGTTGTGCGCGAAGCCGGCGCAGATCGCGAGCGTGGTGTCGGGATCGAACACATAAGCGGGATCGAGATCGGGGACGCGTTCGTCGGCCTCGCTGAAGGCCGGGCATTCCATGTCCGAATCGATGCCGAACAGATCGCGCACGCTCACCATCTTGTCGGGCGCGTCGAGGATCGTGGTTTCGCGGCTGTCGGGCTGGGTGTTGGGGATGTCGGTCATCGTCTCGTCCTTCGTCGCGCCTCCCTAGGCCCGGACCCGCCGCCAAGTCGAGATGCGTTTTTGCGCCGCAGTCAGTCCGCGATCTTGTCGGGGAGCGCGAACAGGCTGACGAAGCGTGCCGCCAGGTCGCGGTCGCCTTCGAGACGAAGGAGGCCCGCCGCCTCGCTGTCGGCAAAGGGGCGCTTGCCGTAAACCGTGGCGACGAAGGTCGTCGTGTCGGTGATGAAGGCCACGTCGGCGGCATCGGTTTCGCCGCGGTGGATTTCCAGCTCGCCGTCGGCCAGTTTGCCGACAAAGGCGTCGGTCGGGAAGCGGAAGGCGAGTGTCATCCGCTTGCCGCGCGCCTTTTCGGGGTCGATCATCGTCCTGAGCGACAGCATCGCCGAGCTGGGCGACAGGAACAATGTCGGATCGTGGCGGCGCGAGCGAGTCGCCCAGCGGCCCATTTCCTGGAAGATCGGCTCGGTCATCGCGCCCCAGGGCGTCAGCTCATAGACCTGAACCGAGGCGTGCGAAGGCAGCTTGCGCTTGACGAGGATGCCCGCGCGCTCGAGCCCTTCGAGCCGCTGCGTCAGCACGTTGGCGCTGATTCCGGGCAGGTTCGCCTTGATCTCGCCGAAGCGCCGCGCGCCGAACATCAGCTCGCGCATGATCAGCAGCGACCAGCGCTCACCGAGAAATTCGAGCGCCAGCGCAGTGCCGCAGGCATCGTCATACCAGCGCTTTTCCGCCGTTTTTCCTTCTTGAGTCACTTTTTCTAACTTCATGGTTGCTTTTT
This sequence comes from Sphingomonas sp., assembly GCA_051954515.1. Lineage (GTDB taxonomy): Bacteria > Pseudomonadota > Alphaproteobacteria > Sphingomonadales > Sphingomonadaceae > Sphingomonas. The sequence continues at coordinate 301,918 of JBQCHQ010000012.1, forward strand.
GTAACTTGAACAGGCATCAAAGTCAAATCCCGAGTCGCCGCGAGAGAGCGAGAACAGGAGAGATACGATGAGCGACACCGCCACCCTGCCCCCCGACGCCGAGCTCAAGCCGGCGCGTGCGATGGCAGAAGCGCTGCCGACACGCTGGCCGGGCGAGAGCGATGCTTATCGTGCCGCGCGCAACGAGCTGCTCGCCGAGGAGATCGAGCTGCGCCGGCAGATCCAGCGAGTCGCCGAGCATCGCCGCGCGCTGCCGCCCGACCCCAAGGTGAAAAACTATCGCTTCCTCGATGCCGAGGGGAATGAGCTGGGGCTGATCGACCTGTTCGGCCGCCACGACACCTTGTTCACCTATTTCTGGATGTTCGGCCCCGAGCGCGAGCGGCCGTGCCCGATGTGCACCTCGTTCGTTGGGTCGCTCGACATTCCGGCGCGCGATATCGAACAGCGCATTGCGCTGGCGATCATCGGCCGCTCGCCGGTGGCGCGCCAGCTCGAGTTCGCGCGCGAACGCGGCTGGGATCACCTCAATTTCTATCAGATCGTCGGCGACGACATGATCGAGGACTATCGCTTCCTGGTCGACGGTGACGAATGGGCGAGCGTGCTCGTCTGGCATCGCGACGGCGACGCGGTGCGGCTGTTCTGGGCGGCCGAGGGCGGCACGGAAACCGCCGATCCGGGCTTCGATCCGCACCTCGCCCCCGATCCGACGCCCTTGTGGAACGTGCTCGACTGGACCCCCGGCGGGCGCGGCACCGACTGGTATCCCAAGCTCGATTATTGAGGAGAATTCCGATGGCCAAGATGATCTTCGTCAACCTGCCCGTGGCCGATGTCGCCAAGGCGACCGCCTTTTATGAGGCGATCGGCTTCACGAAGAACGCGCAGTTCAGCAACGAGCAGGCGTCGATGATGGTGTGGTCCGACACGATCAGCTTCATGCTGCTCGCCCGCCCCTTCTATTCGACCTTTACCTCGAAGCAGATCGCCGATGCGCATGCGGTGAGCGAGACCCTGCTGTGCCTGTCGTGCGACAGCCGCGAGGCGGTCGACGCGATCGTCGCCAAGGCGACCGCCGCCGGCGGCAGGGCCGATCCGGGGCCGAAGCAGGACATGGGCTTCATGTACGGCCGCAGCTTCGAGGATCTCGACGGCCACCATTTCGAGTCGATGTGGATGGACGTCGCCGCCGCCATCGCGAGCGACGACCTGCACCAGCCGCTTGTCGCCTGAGGAGCCGCAACGATGAGCACCACCCGCAGCACGTTGATCGGCATCGCCGCGTTCGCGCTGACGACGCTGGCGATCCTCAGCCAGGCCGCGCTTGCCGGCACGGCCCCGTTCGCCTGATTTCAAGGGAGAGATATGATGACCCCGACCATCACCGGCTTCAAGGCAGTACCCGAATTCGCCCGCGGCTATGTCCGCGACACGCGCCCGCGCTGGGCGTTCGAGGAAACCGGCCAGCCCTACAACGTCGAATTGCTCGATTTCGAACAGGTGAAATCCAAGGCCCATCGGCAGTTCCAGCCATTCGGCCAGGTTCCGACCTATTCGGACGGCGAGATCGAGATTTTCGAATCGGGCGCGATGTCGATGCACATCGCCCGCCAGGCGCCCGGCCTGCTGCCCGCCGATCCCGCGGGGCAAGCGCGCGCCGAGCAATGGGTGATCGCCGCGCTCAACTCGATCGAGCCGTGGGTGGCGCAGCTCGCGGTGGTCGACCTGTTCGAGGCCGACAAGGAATGGTCGACAATGCGCCGGCCCAAGGTGGTCGAGGATATCCGCGGGCGGCTGGCCGATCTGTCGGCGGCGCTGGGCGACAAGGAATGGCTCGACGGCGACACCTTCACCGTCGGCGACCTGACGATGATCTCGGTTCTACGCAGTCTCCACAATAGCGGACTGCTCGAGGAATTCCCCAATCTCGCCGCCTATGTCGCGCGCGGCGAGGCGCGGCCCGCCTACAAAAGGGCGATGGCCGATCATCTGGCGGCGACCGGCGAAATCACCCTCGCCTGATCTCGTTCGAAGGAGACCGATCATGGCTACCACATTCGACGCCGCTCCCGCACGACGTGCTGACCGCCAGGTCGTCGTCGGGCGCGTTTTGAGCGGGCTCGTCATCCTGTTCCTCGCCGCCGACGCGCTCGGCAAGCTCGTCGCGCCGGCAACGATGATCGCCCACAGCCCGCCGCTCGGGTTCCCCGCCGATCCCGGCCTCTACCGTCTGCTCGGCGCGATCCTCGCCGCCTGCACCGCGCTCTACGCCGTGCCGCGCACCGCGTTCGTCGGCGCGGTGCTGCTGACCGGCTATCTCGGCGGCGCGATCGCGGTGAACGTCCGCGCCGAAATGCCCCTCATCAGCAACACGCTGTTCGGCGTGTATCTCGGGCTGTTCGTCTGGGCCGGGCTCTACCTGCGCAGCGCGCGCCTTCGCGCCGTCATCCACGGGGCGTAGCATCGCACCACAGACAATGAAGGAGAGGAACGATGGATTATATTCAGGGCTTCCTGGTGCCGGCGAAGACCGCGGATAAGGCGGCGTATCACGAGATGGCGGCGGCGATGGAGCCGTTCCTCGCCGAATATGGCGCGAGCCGGGTTGTCGAATGCTGGGGCAGCGACGTGATGGACGGCAAGCGCACCGACATGAAGCGCGCGGTGAAGGCCGAAGGCGACGAGACCGTGGTGTTCTCGTGGATCCGCTGGCCCGACAAGGCGACCTGCGACGAAGCGGGCAAGAAGATGATGGCCGACGAGCGGATGAAGATGCCCGAGAAGATGCCGTTCGACCCGATGCGCATGATCTTCGCCGGGTTCGAGACGGTGGTCGAAAAGGGTGACGGCGGCACGATCGGCTATCTCGACGGCATGGTCGCGGCCGTGCCCGACGGCAAGCGCAGCGATTTCGTCGAGCACGGGCGGCGGGTCGCCGACCTGTTCCTCGCCCACGGCGCGCAGCGCGTGACCGACGGCTGGGGCGTCGACGTCCCCGACGGCAAGACCACCGACTTCAAGCGCGCCGTCGATGCTCAGGAGAGTGAGACGGTGGTGTTCGGCTGGATCGAATGGCCCGACAAGGCGACTCGCGATGCCGGCATGGGCGCGCTGATGGAAAGCGCCGAGATGCGCGACAACCCGCCGCCCTGGAACGGCCCGACCGCGATCTTCGGCGGCTTCGCCCCGATCCTCGATTCCAAGTTTTAAGGGAGACGAACGATGGCCAACCCCCAAGGCACGCCGATTTGGTACGAGCTGATGACCGCCGACCCGGACGCGGCGAAGACCTTTTACGACGCGGTCGTCGGCTGGACGATCGAAGCCCGGCCTTCGGGCGAGATGGATTACCGCATGATCGGCACCTCGGGCGGCGACAATGCCGGCGGCGTGATGCGGCTGACCGACGACATGACGAAGGGCGGCGCCAGGCCCGGCTGGTTCTTCTATATCGGCGTCGACGATGTCGATGCGAGCGTCGAAAAGGTGAAAGCCGCGGGCGGCGGCGTGATCGTTCCCGCCTGGACGATCGACGGCATCGGCCGGATCGCGATGGTTCGCGATCCGCAGGGCATCCCCTTCTACGTCATGCGCGGCGCGAGCCCCGAGGACAGCACGGCGTTCGATCGCATGGGGCTGGGCAAGTGCAACTGGAACGAGCTCACCACCGACGACCAGCAAGGCGCGCTCAAATTCTATGGGGAAGTGTTCGGCTGGACCTATCCCGACAAGATGCCGATGGGCGAGATGGGCGATTACGTGTTCGTCGACGTCGCCGGCACGCGGATCGGCGCGATCATGCAGCGGCCCAAGGACGCGCCCGCGGCCAACTGGCGCTTCTATTTCCGCAGCCCCGACATCGACGCCGCTGCGGCGACCGTGAAGCAGCGCGGCGGCACTGTGCTCACCGGGCCGATGGAAGTGCCCGGGGGCGATCGCATCATCGTCATCAACGATCCCGAGGGCGTCACCGTCGGCGTCGTCGGCCCCGGCAACGGCAACGGCAACGGCTGAGACATTCCCGTTTGCCCTGAGCTTGTCGGAGGGCGAGAGGCGTCATCCGAATTGGTTGCCGCACGACGCCCTTCGACAGGCTCAGGGCGAACGGATGAAAACAGAGCAAAGCGCAGGAGAGATGAAATGAACAAGATGACCACCTGCCTGTGGTTCGACCATGGCGAGGCGCGCAAGGCCGCCGAATTCTACGCGGCGACCTTTCCCGACAGCCATGTCGGGGCGCGCCACGCCTCGCCCAACGACAATCCCTCGGCCAAGGAAGGCGACGAACTCACGGTCGAGTTCACCGTGCTGGGACGGGCATTCATCGGCTTGAACGGCGGCACCATGTTCAAGCCGAACGAGGCGGTCAGCTTCATGGTGCTGACCGAGGATCAGGAAGAAACCGATCGCTATTGGAACGCGATCGTCGGCAATGGCGGGCAGGAAAGCATGTGCGGCTGGTGCAAGGACCGCTGGGGCTTCTCCTGGCAGATCACCCCGCGCGCCTTGCTCGCGGCGACCACCGATAGCGACAAAGCCGCCGCCAGGCGCGCGATGGAGGCGATGATGAAGATGCGCAAGATCGACATCGCCGCGATCGAGGCGGCGCGAAGGGGCTGACCTGTCCCCAGTAGATGGTTTGCGAGAGACTCTCGTACGTCCCTTCCGTCATGCCGGACTCGTTCCGGCATCCAACGTGCCTCAAGCGATAACGCTCGTGGAGGGTTGGACCCCGGAACAAGTCCGGGGTGACGGAAATGGTCTGCGGATGCTTCGATAATCGAAAGGAACAATCAATGCGCAGGATCATCGGCAGCGTCTTCCAGTCGCTCGACGGGGTGATGCAGGCGCCGGGCGGGCCGAGCGAGGACTGGACCGGCGGCTTCGCACATGGCGGCTGGCTGTGGCCGCTCGGCGACGAGGCGACCGATGCCGCGATCGGCGAGCTGCTCGATCGCCCCTACGACCTGCTGCTCGGCCGCAAGACCTATGAGATTTTCGCCGCCTACTGGCCCTATGTCGATCCCGGCAATCCGATCGCCCGCGGCTTCAATGCCGCGAACAAATATGTCCTGACGCGCGGGCATGATCCGCTCGAATGGGAGAACAGCCATCGCCTCGCCGATATCGAGGCGGTCGCCGCGCTCAAGAACGGAGGCGGCCCCGATCTCGTCATTCAGGGCAGCAGCACGCTCTATCCCGCGCTGCTCGCCGCCGGGCTGCTCGACCGGCTGACGACGCTGACCTATCCGCTCGTGCTCGGCAGCGGCAAGCGCGTGTTCGGCCCCGGCACGCCGGCGCGCACGCTCGAACTCGTCGGGCACACCGTCTCGCCAAAGGGCACCGTCATCGCGCATTACGAACCGCACGGCGCGGTGGAAACGGGGAGCTTCGCCGAAATCGAGCCGAGCGAGCGCGAGCAGGCGCGGCAGCAACGCATGAAACAGGAAGGATGACGTCGATGGCTCTGGAACTGTTCGGTCACCCCTTCTCCTCCTACACCTGGAAGGCGCTGATTCCGCTCTACGAGAAGGCGACGCCGTTCACCTTCCGCAACGTCGATCCCGGCGAGCCCGACAATTATGCCGAGCTGGCGCTGCGCTGGCCGCTCGCCAAGTTTCCGCTGCTGGTCGATGGCGACCGTCAAGTGTTCGAGAGCAGCGCGATCATCGAGTATCTCGATGCCTTCCATCCCGGCGCGGCGCGGATGATCCCCGCCGATCCGTGGCAGGCCGTTCGGGTGCGCCAGCTCGACCGCGTGTTCGACAATTACGTCATGAACGCGATGCAGGTTGTGGTGGGCAACGCGCTCCGCCCCGAGGAGAATCGCGATCCCTGGGGTGTCGATCGCGCCCGCGAGGGGCTCGACAAGATCTATGCCTGGCTGGACGGCGAGCTCGCCGGGCGGACATGGGCGGCGGGAGATGCCTTCACGCTGGCCGATTGTGCGGCGGCGCCTTCCTTGTTCTACGCCGACTGGGTTCACCCGATCGGCGATGGCCATGCGACGCTCAAGGCCTATCGCGCGCGGCTGCTGGCGCGGCCCTCGGTCGTGCGCTGCGTCGAGGACGCGCGGCCGTATCGCCATTATTTCCCGCTCGGCGCGCCGGATCGCGACTGAGGAGGAACCCGATGGAATATCTCGCTTATCCCAATGAATCGCCCGACTATCGCGCGGCGCGGATCGAGGTGCTCGAGGCCGAGGTCGCGCTGCGCCGCCAGATCGAGGCGGTGGCGGCGATGCGCCGCGCGCTGCCGCCGGGAGGCGAGATCAGAGAGGATTACGTCTTCGATCGCACCGGCGCGCACGGCCGGCCCGAGCAGGTCCGCATGTCCGAGCTGTTCGAGGGGCACCCCAGCCTCATCCTCTACAGCTACATGTACGGCCCCGAGCGCGACGTGCCATGCAACGGCTGCACGCACTTGCTCGACGCGATCGACGGCTCGGCGCTGCACGCGAGCCAAATCGTGCCCTTCTATGTCGTCGCGCGCTCGCCGCTGGCCCGACTCGAGGCGTGGGGCCGGACACGCGGCTGGCGCTTCATCAGGTTCCTGTCGGCGGCGAACAACAGCTACACCAGCGACTATTTCGGCAACACCGCGGGCCTGAGCGACGCCAAGCGCACCGATGAAACGGCCAAGAACTGGGACGAGCCGATGTTCAACGTCTTCACGCACGACGGCGACACGGTGCGCCATTTCTGGGGCACCGAGATGGTCTATGTCCCCGAGGAACCCGGCCAGAACCACCGCGCCGCGGACCTGGTCGATCCGTTGTGGAACCTGCTCGACATGACCCGCGAGGGCCGCGGCACCGACTGGTTTCCGCAGGTCTGGTATGACAAGCCGTCACCCCGGGCGTGACCCGAGGTGACGGGAATATAGTCCGCCTCGCCTTCCTTCGATTTTGACCGCAAGCCACGGGATGCGGCGACGCCGGCGGTGCGCCACATGCACGGCGTCACCGCACAAGGAGAGTTGTCGTGTCGTTTCGCGTCGAGGGGCTCGACCCCGCCCAGTTCGCCCATCTGTACGGCCTGTCCGACGAGGCCTTGGCCGCTGCCGGCGCCAGGCGCTACGCGGTCGATGCCGCGCCGGGCTTTCCCGATCGAGTCGAGATGCGCGATCTCGACGTCGGCGAAACCTGCATCCTCGTCAATTACGAGCATTTGCCCGTCGATACGCCCTATCGATCGCGCCACGCGATCTTCGTCCGCGAAGGCGCGACCGAGGCGCTCGATGTAATCGATGAAGTGCCCGAGGTGATGCGGCGGCGCATGATTTCGCTGCGCGCGTTTGATGGCGGGGGCGACATGCTCCATGCCGAGCTTGCCGACGGCAAACAGCTTGCGCCGGTCATCGAGCGATTCCTTGCCGACCCGCACGTCGCCTATCTCCACGCGCATTATGCGACGCGCGGCTGCTACGCGGCGCGGATCACGCGCACCTAGGCGGCAAACGCCGGCGCCTTGCGCAGGCGCTGATAGGCCTCGATCACCGCCTGCAGCACGCGCTCGTGGCTACGATCGCCGCCGTTGCGATCGGGGTGGTAGCGTTGAAGGAGCTCGGCATAGCGCTTGCGCAGCGCCGCCTTGTCGGCATCCGCGCCGAGGCCGAGCACCTTGAGCGCGCGGCGGTCGCCGTCCGAGAGCGGCTTGCCGTCGCTGCGCCCCGCCCCGACCTTGTCCTTGTACCGCGCGCCGATCGCATCGAGCGGATCGGCGAAATCGGCCCAACGCGGCGGCGCATCGGCGCCCGAATGCGCGAAGGCCCTCGTCTCACGTTCCCAGCCGGCGAAGGGGCGCTGCGCGTCGTGGATTTCCTCGGCGGTCATGCCGTTGAAGAAATTATAGCCGGCGTTGAACGCGCGGACGTGATCGAGGCAGAACCAGCGATAGCGCCCCGGCCGGTCGCCCGAGGTCGCGCCTTCGAGCGGGGGCGCGCGGAACTCGCCCGGCTCGGTGCAGCCCGGCTCCTCGCAAATGCGGCCGGCGCCGGCGACGCGGCCATGGAAACGGGCATTGGGTCGGTCTTTGCGCGGGGCAGGCACGTCGGAAAGTCGCTCCAGTTCTGAGGATAGCCGGCCTATATAGGCGCGATGACAGACGCTTCCACCGCCCCCGTCGCCGACCAGATCGCCGCCCGCCTGACCGCCGCGCTCGCCCCCACCCGGCTCGACGTCATCAACGACAGCCACCATCATGCCGGCCATATGGGCGACGACGGGACGGGCGAATCGCACTTCACCGTGGCGATCGAATCGCCTCGCTTTACAGGGCTTTCGCGCGTGGCGCGGCAGCGGCTTGTGAACCAGGCGCTGGCTGATTTGTTGGAGACGCGGATCCACGCGCTCGCGATCCGCGCGCGCGCACCCGGAGAGGCGTGAATGACCTACAAGCTCTGGTACTGGCCCGGTATTCAGGGGCGCGGCGAGTTCGTCCGGCTGGCGATGGAGGCGGCCGGCATCGCTTATGAAGATTGCGCGCGCAAGCAAGGCGCCGGCGCGCTGGTCGCGCTGATGGAGGAGATGAAGGGCCGCACGCCCTATGCCCCGCCCTTCCTAGACACCGGCGAAATGGTGATCGCGCAGACGGCGAACATCCTGCTCTATCTCGGCGAGCGGCATGAGTTGATCCCCGAGGCGCCGCGCGACCGATTCTGGCTGCATCAGGTACAGCTGACGATCGCCGATTTCGTCGCCGAGACGCACAACGTCCATCACCCGATCGCGCCGAGCCGCTATTACGAGGAGCAGAAGGAGCCGGCCAAGGCCTATGCCGAGCAGTTCCGCGAGGAGCGAATGCCCGAATTCCTCGGCCATTTCGAGGCGGCAACCCGGGCCAATCCCGGCGACTGGCTGATCGGCCAGCGCTGGACGCCCGCCGATACCTCGCTGTTCCAGCTCGTCGAAGGTTTGCGCGAGATGTTCCCGCGGCGGATGCACTCGCTGGAAGAGGAACTGCCCGGCCTGATCGCGCTGCACGACCGCGTTGGCGAATTGCCCGGCATCAAGGCCTATCTCGACAGCGACCGCCGGATCGCGTTCAATACCGACGGCATCTTCCGCCACTATCCGGAGCTCGACGGCGCATGACCAACGACGATCTGATCCTTCAGACGATCGAGCCCGTCACCCACGATCTCGGCGGCTTCAAGGTCCACCGCACGCTGCCGAGCAAGCCCAGGACGATGGTCGGGCCTTTCCTGTTCTTCGACCAGATGGGGCCGGCGCATCTTTCGGTCGGCCAGGGCATCGACGTGCGGCCGCATCCGCACATCAACCTCGCCACCGTCACCTACCTGTTCGCCGGCGCGATCGACCATCGCGATTCGCTCGGCACCTTCGCGACGATCGAGCCGGGCGCGGTCAATCTGATGACCGCCGGATCGGGCATCGTCCATTCCGAACGCTCGCCCAGCGCCGAGCGCGCGATCGGCCCCGAATTGTCGGGCATCCAGACCTGGATCGCGCTCCCCGACGGCAAGGAGGAGATGGCGCCGGCATTTGAGCATGTCGCGCGCGCCGATTTGCCGGTGGTCGAGGACACATGCGTCAAGGCGCGTGTGGTGATGGGCGAGCTTTGGGGCCGCCGCGCGCCGACCACGACCTATGCCGGGACGATCTACGCCGATATCGCGCTGGCGGGCGGCGGGACGATCCCGATCGACGCCGAGGCCGACGAGCGCGCGATCTATGTGGCGGAGGGCGAGGCCAGCCTCGACGGACTGAACCTCGCGCCGATGACGCTCTACATCCTGCGCCCCGGCGTGGCGGCGACGCTGCGTTCCGATAGCGGCGCGCGCGTGATGCTGTGCGGCGGCGAGGCGTTCACGACGCCGCGGCATGTCTGGTGGAACTTCGTCTCATCGAGCCGCGAGCGGATCAACGAAGCCAAGCGCGCCTGGAAAGCGGGCGAGTTCGCCAAGGTGCCGGGTGACGACAAGGAATGGATCCCGATCCCCGAAGTGCCGATGACGGTGAGCTATCCGTAAGGCCACACGAAAGGAGCGTCGATGGCCGATACATTCCCTCAACAGCGCGTCTCCCTTTCCACCGGCGTCGATCTCGACGTGGTTGTCGCGGGCAACCCGACCAATCCGCCGATCATCCTGCTCCACGGCTTCCCCGAATCGCACCGCACATGGCGGCACCAGATTCCGGCGCTGGCGGCCGACCATTTCGTGCTCGCCCCCGATCAGCGCGGCTATGCCCGCTCTTCCAAGCCCGAGCGGGTCGAAAACTATACGCCCGACAAGCTGGTCGCCGACATCATGGCGCTCGCCGACCGCTTCGATATCGGCCGCTTCACGCTGGTGGGGCATGACTGGGGCGGCGCGATCGCATGGATGGCGGCGCTGCAGCGGCCCGATCGAGTTCGTCGGCTGATCATCGCCAACGCGCCGCATCCGCTGGTCTTCCAGAAATCGCTGTTCGACGATCCCGCGCAGCGCAAGGCGAGCCAATATATCACGCGCTTCCGCGACACCGGGATCGACAAGGGGCTGGTCGGCGCGGGCCTCGAACATTTCTTCGGCTCGACCTTCGTCCAGCATGTCACCGCCACCATCGCCGGCGAGGACAAGGCCGCCTATCTCGACGAATGGGGCCAGCCCGGCGCGATGACCGCCATGCTCAACTGGTATCGCGCGAGCAGCATCGTCGTCCCCGCGCCCGACGACCAGCCCGAGCGCCCCGTCTGGCTCGACGCGCCTTTTCCGCCGGTGACTCAGCCGACGCTCGTCATCTGGGGCATGGCCGACAAGGCGCTGCTGCCGGTCCAGCTCGAAGGGCTGGAGGCGCTGGTGCCCGATCTGACGGTGGTGGAGGTGGACGCGGGCCATTTCGTCCCGTGGGAAGCGCCCGAGGCGGTGACGACGGCGATGCGGGAGTGGCTGGCGGAGCGGAAAGGCTGAGGCCTCACAACCGTCATGCCAGCGAAGGCTGGCATCGCTTCATCATGAAGAGACCCCAGCCTTCGCTGGGGTGACGCCTTATCTACAACTCCACCTTCGCCGCATCGGGCAGCGCAATGCCACCCTCGGCCTCGCGCGGTCCGGGCTTGACCCATGCCGCATGGGCGTGCGCGGTCGCCACCACGTCGCGCGTGCCGTCGCCGGGCCAGCTCGCCACGCTGACCACCTGCTCGGCGGCCGAACGATCGGGCTCCATTGAGACCCAGGCGAGCGGGCGCTGGGGCGTGGCGCGGGCACCCGCCGCGCGCATTGCGGCGCGGACGCGGTCGGCGGCCGCAGCGGGCAGATATTGCCAGACTACCGAGTGCATCAGCACGCGCGTGACGCCCTCAGGCTGCGGCTCGGCGAGGCGCGCTTCGAGCCAGTCGGCGGCGTCCCCCTTGTCGAGCCGCACCGGGCGCTCGCGGATCATGCCGATCGCGCGCGCCAGCCTTTCGCGCCGCTCGGGCTTCTCGGCCCAGACATAGGCGGCAAGCCGCCCCTCGACCGCGGGATCGGCAGCGTCCATCGGCGCGACGTCGCAGCCGCGCGTCGAGACGATCTCGATCGGCGGCACGTCGGGTCGCTCGCCACGCCATTCGGGGGCGATCGTGATCGGCGACTCCGGCCCGAACATCGCGCCGCCGAGATCGAAGCGGAAGCGGTCGATCAGCAGGTTGAGCCCGGCGCTCGAACCGATCTCGAGGATTTCCATTTTTGGACCGAAGCGGCGGGCGACTTCGAGCAGCCCGACGATCAGCGCGCCCGAACGCCCCGGCTCGTTGGTCTGCGGGGGGCCGTCGAGCCACGGATGGAGCGCGTCGTCGTGGCGCTGGAGCACACCCAGCAAGCCAGCCTCGACGGCAGCCGGATCGTCGACCGCGCCTGAGAAGATCGCCGCCAGCTCGTCGTCCGCGCCCGCCAACACCAGCGCGTGGAACCCGCCCATCAGCCTGAGCGGCAGCGCGTCACGCGTCGGCTCACCGGGCCAGTCGAGCACCCGCGCGCCGGTGCGGCTGTCGCGCGTCAGGCCGCTCGCCAGCGCGGCGCAGATGCGCGCGTAGATCGGCGCGGCCATCTTCGCGCAATAATATTCCTGGATTCGAAACGCGCCGCGGTTGTTTTCTTCGGCCACAAGTCGCCTCCGTTCGCCCTGAGCCTGTCGAAGGGCGTGGCCAATCGTGCTTCGACAAGTTCAGCACGAACGGCAGTGAAGTTTCCCTGCATTGCCTCCACGCCCGCCCCCAAGTAAAGCCCGCGCGCGCATGGCCGATCCGATCATCATCGCTGTCCCCAAGGGACGCATCCTCGACGAGGCGCTGCCGCTGCTCGCGCAGGCCGGGATCGTGCCCGAACCCGCCTTTGCCGACGAGGGCAGCCGCGCGCTGCGCTTCGCCACCAATGACGCGCAGATCGAGCTCATCCGCGTCCGCGCCTTCGATGTCGCCACCTTTGTCGCGCATGGCGCGGCGCAGCTCGGCATCGTCGGATCGGACGTGCTGATGGAGTTCGACTATTCGGAGCTCTACGCGCCCGTCGATCTCGGCATCGGCCATTGCCGGATTTCGGTGGCGGAGCCCGCCGACATGGCCGCGCACGACGACCCACGCGGCTGGAGCCACGTCCGTATCGCGACCAAGTATCCGCACATCACCGCGAAACATTTCGCCGCGCGCGGCGTGCAGGCCGAATGCGTCAAGCTGAACGGCGCGATGGAGCTGGCGCCGACGCTCGGGTTGGCGCCGCGGATCGTCGATCTCGTTTCGTCGGGACGGACGCTTAAGGAAAACGGCCTTGTCGAGGTCGAGACGATCGCCGAGGTGAGCTCGCGCCTGATCGTCAATCGCGCCGCCTTCAAGACCCGCGAGCGCATCGTGTCGCTGGTCGATGCGTTCCGGCGGGCGGTGGAGGCGAAGAATGCGGCTTGAGGCGAAAACCCTCCCCTCCCTTTCAAGGAAGGGGATCAAAGGGTGGGTGAGCGGCGGCGGGGCTCGATGCCCCGGCGAGGCTTTTGGGGCTAGCGTCGCGGGCTCGCTTCGCTCGCCACCCACCCCCCTACCCCCTCCCTTGAAAGGGAGGGGGAGATTAGCGTGATCGCCCTCTCCACCTCCGACCCCGGCTTCGAGCGCGACTTCGCGGCGCTCGTCAACGCCCGCCGCGAGGCCGACGCCGACGTCGCCCGCGACGTGCGCACCATCATCGCCTCGGTGCGCGACGAGGGCGACGCCGCGGTGCGCGCCTTCACCGAGAAATTCGACGGCCACGATCTCACCGAAACCGGCTGGCGGATCGAGCGCGCCGACTGCGTCGCGGCGCTCGACGCCCTCGCCCCCGAACTCCGCGCTGCGCTCGAACTCGCGCACGCGCGGATCACCGCCTATCACGAGCGCCAGCGCCCCGCCGACAGCGACACCACCGACGCCGCGGGCGTGCGCACCGGCGCACGCTGGCGCGCGGTTGACGCCGCGGGGATCTACGTCCCCGGCGGCCGCGCGGCCTATCCTTCGTCGGTGCTGATGAATGCGATCCCCGCGCGCGTCGCGGGGGTCGAGCGGCTGGTGATGGTGACCCCTACCCCCAAGGGCGAGGTCAACCCGCTGGTGCTCGCCGCCGCGGCCTTGGTCGAGGCCGACGAAGTGTGGCGGATCGGCGGCGCGCAGGCGATCGCGGCGCTCGCCTACGGTACCGACCGGATCAAGCCGGTCGACGTCGTCACCGGACCCGGCAACGCCTGGGTCGCCGAGGCCAAGCGCCAGCTCTACGGCGTCGTCGGCATCGACATGGTTGCGGGCCCGAGCGAGATCGTCGTGATCGCCGATGCGAAGAACGATCCCGAATGGATTGCCGCCGATCTCCTCTCGCAATCGGAACACGACCCGACCAGCCAGTCGATCCTGTTCACCGACGACGCCGCTTTCGCGCGCGCGGTCGGCGAGGCGGTCGAGCTGCAGATCGGCACGCTTGCCACCGCCAAGGTCGCCCGCGCGGCGTGGGACGCCAACGGCGCGATCGTCGTCACCGGCTCGCTCGACGAGGCGATTCCCTTGGTCAACCGTCTCGCGCCCGAGCATCTTGAGCTCGCCGTCGATGATCCGCAGCCGCTGTTCGATCAGGTCCGCCACGCCGGCTCGGTCTTCCTCGGCCGCCACACTCCCGAGGCGATCGGCGATTATGTCGCCGGGCCCAATCACGTCCTCCCCACCGGCCGCCGCGCGCGCTTTTCGAGCGGGCTGTCGGTGCTCGATTTCATGAAGCGCACCAGCTTCCTCGCGCTCGACCCCGCTTCGCTGGGCGAAGTCGGCCCCGCCGCGATCGCGCTGGCCGAGGCCGAGGGGCTGCCCGCGCACGCCCGCTCGGTCGCGCTCCGCCTGGCTGGAGACCAAGCGGAATTGAACCTGTAGAGACCATTTCCGTTCGCCCCGAGCTTGTCGAAGGGCCGTTCTTTCTTCTATCGCGTGGCCACGAGAAAAAGCTGGGCTTCGACAAGCTCAGCCCGAACGGAATTTTATGTCACGTACATCAGCCCGATCCACCGCCCGCGCCGCCGCGCGCCTGGCCGCCGTCCAGGCACTCTACCAGCATGAGATGGAAGGAACCGCGATCCCCGCGCTGCTCCACGAGTTCCACCAGCATCGGCTCGGCGCCACCATCGACGACGCCGAGTTCGCCGATGCCGATGTGCCGTTCTTCGACGACCTCGTCGGCGGGGTCGCGGCGCGCGGGGAAGAGATCGACCGCCGGATCGGCGGCAAGCTCGCCAAGGGCTGGAACCTCGCCCGGCTCGACAAGCCGATGAAGGCGATCCTGCGCGCCGGCGCCTATGAGCTTATGGCCCGCCCCGACGTGCCGACCAAGACGGTGATCAGCGAATATCTCGACGTCGCCGACGCCTTTTACGACAAGCCCGAGAAGGGCTTCGTCAACGGCCTGCTCGACGCGCTGGCCAGGGACGTGCGTGGCTGAGATCGTCAACCTCCGCCTGGCGCGCAAGGCCAGGGCGCGGGCCGCGAAGGAGGCGAATGCCGCCGCCAATCGCGCCGCGTTTGGGCGGACTAAGGCGGAGAAGAGCGCTGCGAAGACCGACGCGGCGCGAGCCACCCGCCTTCTCGACGGCGCAAAGCGGGACGGCGACTGAGTTAAGCGACACAGCTTGAATATATCGCGCCTTGCTGTATTATTACTGCAATACAGTTTGGAGGATTGCCATGAGGTGGGCGCGCGTCGCGGCGATTTTCGCCATCGGCTCTCTGTTCGGCTCGAGCTGCGCCTTCGCGGCGCCCGACGACACGGCGGCGCAGGCCAAGCGCCAGGTGCTGGATGCCGAGGAGAGCTTCTGGAAGGCCTTCGACAGCTGCGATGCGGCGGCGATGGCGGGCTATTTCACCCCGGATGCCGAATTCTACCACGACGTGACCGGCCTGACCTCGACGCGCGAACGCGTCACGGCATCGATGATGACGGGGCCCTGCAGCAACCCGCCAGATCAACGATTGCGGCGCGAAGTCGTCCCCGGAACCGAGCGGTTCGACATGCTGGCGGGCGGCTACGCCATGCTGTCCGGCCAGCAGCGCTTCTTCGCCGGCACCGACCGATCCCGAAACAGCATCGCGGGCTATGTCGAGATCTGGCAGAAGGCCGACGCCGGATGGCAGATGAAGCGCGTGGTCAGCTACGCCCACCAGCCGGAGGCGCACGCGCACTGAGGCGCGGCGCCCTCACCGCGCGTGGAGCACCATGTTGAACGGCCCTTCGGTGGCGCGATCGACGCGATCGAACCCGCCCGACAGGATCACCTCGCGCAGCTTCGCCTCGCCGGCTTGCGCGCCGAGGCCTTCGCCGACTTCCTGATCGAGCGAGGTCGGCACGCAGATCATCGTCGAGGCGTTGTAGTACATCCGGCCGACCGGGTTCATGTTGTCGGCAGGCGCATCGCCAGCGATCGGCTCGACGATCATCCAGCTGCCCTCGGGCGCGAGCATTTTGCGCATGTGCCCGGCGCAGCCGCGGGGATCGCCCATATCGTGGAGGCAATCGTACATCGTGATGAGGTCGAACTCGGCTTCGTCGATGTCCTTTGCGGCCCTTGCCTCGAAGCGCACGCGATCGCCCAGGCCATGTTCGGCGGCGTGGCGGCGCGCTTCGTCGATCGACGGCTCGTGAAAATCGAAGCCGACGAAGGTGCTCGCCGGATAGGCCTCGGCCATCAGCAACGTCGAGAAACCGACGCCGCAGCCGACATCGGCGACCTTCGCGCCTGCCTTGAGCCGATCCTCGACGTCGCCCAGCGCCGGAATCCATGCCTGGACGATGTTGTTGACATAGCCCGGCCGGAAGAACGCGCCGGTCGCACAGAACAGGCAGCCGGCATGGTCGCCCCAGCGCACCCCGGTGCCGTTGCGGAAACAGGTCTCGACCTTGGCTTCGGCCTCGATCATCGCTGCCGCCATCTCGAACGCGCCGGCAAGATAGACCGGGCTGTCGCGGTTGGTGAACACCATCCGTTGCTCGGGATTGAGGCTGAAGCGATCGGTTGCGGGGTCGAAATCGACATAGCCGTTGGCGGCCTGGGCGAGCGCCCATTCGCGGACATAGCGTTCGTGCAAGCCCCCGGCGCGATCGGCGAGTTCGGCCGCGGTGGCCGGGCCCGAATCGAGCGCGACGAACAATCCCAGCCGCATACCCAGCCGCACCGTCGGCACGCTCACCGCGCCGCCGAGGTCGCCGAGCATCTTCATGACGAAGCTGTGGAGCTTTTCCTGATCGATCGAATCCATGCGACAGTTCCTTCCCGGTGGGACGGCGACCCTGTGCGTTTTTCGATTGGTGCGGATCATAGCATGATCGCGCCTTTCCGGCGAGGCCGGCAAGCAGCGGAGGCGGCTTCGTTTTTGCGCAAGGCCGCCGCGCGGCCGGTAGCCAGCCGGTGGCGAGTCGGTCTAGGAACCGAAGGGCCGAGCATGACCGAATCCGATTTCCTCGCCGCGCTGCGCGCGCTCCCGCTCCATCCCGGCGCGCTGGGGCTTGGGGACGACACCGCTCGGCTGGGCGAGTATGTGCTCACCACCGACACGATCGTCGAGGGGGTGCATTATCTGCCCGGCGATCCGCCCGAGGACGTCGCGTGGAAGCTGGCCGCGGTTAATCTGTCCGACCTCGCCGCCAAGGGGGCAACGCCCGAGGGGGTGCTGCTCAATTATCCGCTGAGAACTCCCACCCCGGCGAAGGCCGGGGACCAGTTACGGAACGGCAATGATAACGCGCGGCGCTCCATTACGGCCGTCATCGCAACTGGGCCCCGGCCTTCGCCGGGGAAGAAAGCATGGGATGAGGCCTTCCTTGACGGTCTCGGGCAGGCATTGGAGGAGTTCGACATCGGCTTGCTCGGTGGCGACACGGTGTCGCTGCCCGCCGGCGCGCCGCGCGTCATCACGCTGACCGCGATCGGGCGCGCGGCCGCCGCGCCGCTCAGGAGCGGGGCGCGTGCGGGCGACGCGCTCTACGTCACCGGGACGATCGGTGACGGGGGCGCGGGGTTGCGCATCGCGCGCGGCGAGGACGGGCCGGCCGAATTGGTCGCCGCCTATCGCCGGCCGCAGCCGCGGCTCGGCGAGGCGCGCGCGCTCGCGCCATTGGTCCATGCGATGATGGACGTGTCCGACGGGCTGCTGATCGACGCCGCAAGAATGGCCGCGGCGAGCGAGCTGGGCGTGACGATAGACCTCGCCAAGGTGCCGCTCTCCCCCGCCTATCGCGCCTTCGCCGGCGACGACCGCGCCGCGCGTCTCGCCGCGGCGACGGCGGGCGACGATTACGAGTTGCTGTTCGCGGCTCCCGCCGATCTCGCGCTGCCGGTGGCGGCGAAACGGGTCGGAACCTTCACTGAACTACCGACACGTCATCCCCGCGAAAGCGGGGACCCATCTCCCGACCGTGGTTCCCGGCCGCACCCGCAGGAGATGGGTTCCCGCCTTCGCGGAAATGACGACGTGGACGGGTCGTCTCCCCTCACCCTCACCGACGGCGACACGCCCCTCCCCCTCCCCGATCGGCTCGGCTTCGCGCACGGCGATTGAGGCGCTTGCGCTGCCTGTCCTGCCCCGATAGCTTCCGCCGCACAGTCACGGGAGCGTTCCCACCATCAGTCTCCCGGACGGAGCAAGGAAGGGGTGCCAATGACGTATGTCTATGCCGCCATCGCGTGCGGCGTGATTGCTGTGCTCTACGGCTTTTTCACCAGTAGTCAGGTGCTGCGCGCCTCGGCGGGCGACACGAAGATGCAGGACATCGCCGCCGCGATCCAGGAGGGCGCCAAGGCGTATCTCGCGCGGCAATACACCACCATCGCGATCGTCGGCGTGATCGTCGCCATCGTCATTTTCATCACCCTTGGCCCGGTTTCGGCAATCGGCTTCGCGATCGGCGCGATCCTGTCGGGCGTGGCGGGCTTCGTCGGCATGAACATCTCGGTGCGCGCCAATGTCCGCACCGCGGAGGCCGCGCGGAACTCGCTGCAGGGCGGGCTGACCATCGCGTTCCGCTCGGGCGCGATCACCGGGATGCTCGTCGCCGGGCTCGGCCTGCTCGCGATCTCGGTGTTCTTCTGGTATTTGACCGGCCCCGCCGGCCATGCGCCGGGCGAGCGGATCATCACCCAGTCGCTGACGGCACTGGCGTTCGGCGCTTCGCTGATCTCGATCTTCGCGCGTCTCGGCGGCGGCATCTTCACCAAGGCCGCCGACGTCGGCGCCGATCTCGTCGGCAAGGTCGAGGCGGGCATCCCCGAGGACGATCCCCGCAACCCCGCCACGATCGCCGACAACGTGGGCGATAACGTCGGCGACTGCGCGGGCATGGCCGCCGACCTGTTCGAAACCTACGTGGTCACCCTCGGCCTGACGATGGTGTCGCTCGCGCTGCTGCTGCCCAATGCCGACAAGCTGTTCGCGCTGATGTCGCTCCCGCTGCTCGTCGGCGGCGTGTGCATCATCACCTCGATCATCGGCACCTATATGGTGCGGCTCGGCAGCGGTGGCTCGATCATGGGCGCGCTCTACAAGGGCTTCTTCACCACCGCGATCCTTTCGATCCCGGCGATCTGGCTGGTCACCAGCTGGGCATTGGGCGACCTCAACGCCGCGATCGGCGGCACCGCGTTCCTCGATGCCGCTGGCGGCGCATTGCCGACCTCCGCAGTCGATGCCGCGACCGGCTGGGATCTGTTCTACTGCATGATGATCGGGCTCGCCGTCACCGGACTGCTCGTCTGGATCACCGAATATTATACCGGCACCAACTATCGCCCGGTGCGCAGCATCGCCAAGGCGTCGGTGACCGGCCACGGCACCAACGTCATCCAGGGCCTCGCGATCAGCCTCGAATCGACCGCGCTGCCGACGCTCGTCATCGTCGTCGCGGTGATTGCCTCGTACCAGCTCGCCGGGATCATCGGCGTCGCTTTCGCGGCGACCTCGCTGCTCGCGCTCGCCGGCATGGTGGTCGCGCTCGACGCCTACGGGCCGGTCACCGACAATGCCGGCGGCATTGCCGAGATGGCTGGCCTGCCCGACGACGTGCGCCACCGCACCGACGCGCTCGACGCGGTCGGCAACACCACCAAGGCGGTGACCAAGGGCTATGCGATCGGCTCGGCGGCGCTTGCCGCGCTGGTGCTGTTCGGCGCCTATACCAGCGACCTGCACGAGTATTTCGGCAATCTCACCGTCGATTTCTCGCTGTCGAACCCGTATGTCATCGTCGGGCTGCTGCTCGGCGCGATGCTGCCGTTCATCTTCGGCGCGTTCGGGATGACCGCCGTCGGCCGCGCGGCGGGATCGGTGGTCGAGGAGGTGCGCGCGCAGTTCCGTGACAATCCCGGCATCATGCAGGGCACCAGCCGGCCCAATTATGGCCGCACGGTCGACCTCGTGACCCGCGCCGCGATCCGCGAGATGATCGTGCCGTCGCTCCTGCCGGTGCTCAGCCCGATCGTGGTCTATTTCATCATCACCTGGGTCGCCGGCCAGGCGCAGGGCTTCGCCACTGTCGGCGCGATGCTGCTTGGCGTGATCGTCTCGGGCCTTTTCGTCGCCATCTCGATGACCTCGGGCGGCGGCGCGTGGGACAACGCCAAGAAGTTCATCGAGGACGGCAACCACGGCGGCAAGGGCTCCGAGGCGCACAAGGCCGCGGTGACCGGCGACACCGTGGGCGACCCTTACAAGGACACCGCCGGGCCTGCCGTGAACCCGATGATCAAGATCACCAACATCGTCGCATTGCTACTGCTCGCCGCGCTGGCGGGAAGTGCCGGGGTTGGCGGCTGATCGGAACGCCTGATGACAATGGCCCCCGCCGGAAGCGATTTCGGCGGGGCTAATCACCTGCTAACAGCGACTGATAGGCGGCGGGAAGCGAACGGAAGACTTTAGATAGTGCGCGAGATAATGCGTGGCTTGATCGCTAACCCCGCCTAGGTGCGATGGCGACCCAAAATGCTACCCCGGCTAAAAGGATCAGCATGAAAGCTTCGCCCTTATCTGGCCCCCTCGTCGTCACGAAGTCACCGACACACTCACGACCGCCCTGTCCATCTCCCGCGTATTGGGTGCACTCAAGGTGCTGCTTTGCCGTAAATGACTGATAAGCCGCCACGACGAGCATTCCCGCGATGCTAGCCGAGAGTGCGCGGCTAATATGATCGTTGATGCGAGAATCTACGTCCAAGTGTGTGCCTAAAAGGCCGATGATTAGCCAAACGCCGGCTGGTATTAAAAATAGGTATAATAGCCGGATCGTGAGGCCGTATGGCTCAACGGGGCCGAAGATGAGCAAGACGCCGAAAACAAGCGTGACAATGTAGGTCCGATTTGCGGAACTGAGTCCGAAGGTATGATCTTCGTCCATTATTCACCCCCTAGCGTTTATTAAACAGATTACGGTGCAACCGGCGGCTCGGCAATCAGCGCCCGCGACAATACCGACAGCCGCTCCGAAACCTCGGCGCGCTCCTCCGGCGCCCAGCGTTCGACGTAGCGGGCGAGGCGGGCGCGGTATTGATCGACGAGGCGTTCGTAGGTCGCGCGGCCGGCTTCGGTGGCGATCAGGGTTTCGCCGGGTAGGCGGAGGGCCAGGCCCTGTGTCGCGAGATGCTCGGCGATGATGTTGACGCGGTCGATGGCGAGCTGGTGGCGCCCGGCGAGCGCGTCGGCGGCGAGCGGGCCGTCGGCCAGGCAGATGTGCGCGAGCAGCCACATCGCGTCGGGGGCGAAATCGACGCCGGCGCGCTCGGCGATGCGGGCGAGGGTCGACCAGCGATTGTCGCGATCGGCGAGGCGGTCGACGATCACGGTCAGCTCGTCGAGCGAGCTGGGATCGCGCGGGGCGGCGAAGCTCTCGCCGATCGTCTCGGCGCGCGGCTCGCTCTTGAGCGGCGCCTCCTCGAGCAGCCAGGCGATGGCGAAGGCGAACGCGCCGATCACCGCCGCCGACAGATAGACCGGGTGGAGCGCGGCGGTGAACGCCTCGAGATAGGCGTCGCGCACCCCCGACGGCAGCGCGGCGATCGCGGCGGGATCGGTCGCCGCGGGGAGCGCCGCGCCCTTGGGCATGTGCGCGGCGAGTTCGCTGGCGAGGCTGCCGGCGAAGATCGCGCCGAACAGCGAGACGCCGACCGAGCCGCCGGTCGAGCGGAACAAAGTCGTCCCCGAGGTGGCGACGCCGAGATTGCGGTAATCGACGCTGTTCTGCACCGCGAGCACCAGCACCTGCATCACCATGCCGAGCCCGAGGCCGAGCACGAGCATATAGCCCGAAGCGTACCAGGTGCTGCTCTGCACGGTCAGCGTCGAGAGCAGGAACAGCCCGAGCGTCATCACCGCGGTGCCGGCGATCGGGAAGAAGCGGTAGCGCCCGGTGCGGCTGATGATCTGCCCGCTGAGAATCGAGGTGACGAGCACGCCGCCCATCATCGGCGTGAGTTGCAGGCCCGCGGTCGAGGGGCTCACCGCCTTCACCACCTGCAGGTAGAGCGGCATGTAGGTCACCGATCCGAACATCGCGAGCCCGACGATGAACCCGACCGCGCAGGCGATGACGAAGGTGCGGTTGGCGAACAGCGGCAAGGGCAGCATCGGCTCGGCCGCGCGGCGCTCGACCGCGACGAAGCCGGCGAGCGCGAGGATCGAGAGCGCGATCAGGCCGAGGATCGCGGGCGAATCCCATGCCAGCGTATGTCCGCCGAGGCTGGTGAACAGCACGATGGCGGTCAGCGCGATCGCGATCAGCGCGGCGCCGGCGACGTCGATTGTCGGCCGCCCGCGCTCGGCCGGGGAGGTGAACGCCCAGCCGATCACCGCCACCGCGAACAATCCGAGCGGCAGGTTGATATAGAAAATCCAGCGCCACGACAGATGCTCGACGAAGAACCCACCGATCAGCGGCCCGAGCACCGTCGACAGCCCGAACACCGCACCGAAATAGCCCTGATAGCGCCCGCGTTCGCGCGGCCCGATAATGTCGCCGATCGCCGCCATCGTCGTCACCATCAGCCCGCCGCCGCCGAGCCCCTGGATCGCGCGGAAGGCGATCAGCTCGCCCATCGATCGGCTGAGCCCGCACAGCGCCGATCCCGCGAGGAACAGCAGGATCGCGCTCTGCAGCACGATCTTGCGCCCGAACAGGTCGCCCAATTTTCCGTAAAGTGGGGTGACGATCGTCGTCGCCAGCATGTACGCGGTGACGATCCACGACAGATGTTCGAGCCCGCCAAGCTCGCCGACGATCGTCGGCAGCGCGGTGGAGACGATCGTCTGATCGAGCGACGCGAGCAGCATCACCAGCATCAACGCGGCGAAGATCACGCGCACCGGCTGTTCCGCGGCAGAAGGGGCCGAGGCCACGCTGCTGGTGCTGTCGTTCAAGAAACCTCCCGCCGGCTGGACGGGAGAGAAAACCGGGCCGATCGCGGATCGTTCCGCCACCGGCCCGAAATCAGGATTGGATCAGCGCTTGCCGCGCTTCGTGCCGAGGCCGATCTTCTTGGCCAGGCTGCGACGCTGCTCGGCATAGTTGGGCGCAACCATCGGATAATCGGCGGGCAATTTCCATTTCGCGCGGTAATCCTCGGGCGTCATCTGATAATGCGTCATCAAATGGCGCTTGAGCATCTTCAGCTTCTTGCCATCTTCGAGGCAGACAATGTAGTCGGGCTTGATCGATGCACGGATCGAGACCGCCGGCTCCTGCGGCGCGGCAGGTTCTTCGATCGGCGAACCAAGTCCGGCGAGCGCACCGTGGACGTTGTGAATGAGAAGCGGCAGATCGGACACCGCCACGCTATTGTTGCTGACATGAGCGGCGACAATATCCGCAGTCAGCGTAATCAGCGTTTCCTGCATATCGGTGGCGTTGTCCATCTTGATCCTTTCAGTGCGACATTATTGAGCGACCCCTGTCACGGGCGCACCTATCGGATCAGCCATTGTAAAACGCAAGAACTAATCCGGCATTTGCCAGTCAAAGATCAGGAAAGAATTGCCTGAAAGGTCTGCGCATCGAATAACTTGTCGTTACGCCCCCGGTAATAATCACGACGCTCGCCGATTTTATCAAATCCAGCAAGGCGATAGAGCTGGATGGCGTCATTGCCCGCGCGCACCTCCAGATGCATCCGCGTTACCTTGCGCAAGTGCGCCTCCGCCATCGCCGAGCGCAACAATTGTCGCCCCACACCGCGACGCCGCATCGTCGGCCGCACCGCGAGCAATAGCAGTTCGGCTTCGTCGAGCACCGCCCGCGTCATCGCGAAGCCTGCCGGCTCGCCGTCCGCCTCGGCAATCGTCAGCCACACGCCCGGCATCGCCAGCACGCCGGTAACCTGGCTCGGCGTCCATGCTTCACCGAAACGCGCATCGAACGCCTCGCGCATCACCGTGTCGACGGCACCGAGATCGGCTATCCCGCCCGGGCGCAGCACGGTCATGCTGACCGACGCACTCATAAAGCAGGCGCCGCCATCGGCTTGGCGTCGGGCGCGCGGCCGTAGATCGGTCGCGGCGGCAATTGCGTCAGCGCCGGCGGGAGCAACAGGGCGTCGGCGGCGCGCGGCAGCGCGGGCCCGAGATTGCACGGCCCGTCAAGCTCTTCCATCCATCGCACCCCGCTGCCCAATGCAGGCCTGGCGTCCAACGCGGCGAGCGCGGTCGCCGGCGGCAACGAAGCGAGCGGCGCGAGCGCGGCGAGCGGCGAGGCGGCATAGGGCTGCATGAACAGCTCGCCATGCCCGCCTTCCATGACGACGGCAAGCGTCTCCAGATCGGGATGCGCGGCAAAACCCGCGGCGGCGATCAGCGCCGTCGAGGTGTAGCCGGAAACCGGCACGCCCCAGGCCAGCCCCAGCGCCAGCGCCGCGGCGATCCCCACCCGCACGCCAGTGAAACTCCCCGGCCCGCAATCGACCAGCACCGCTTCGGCGCGGCCGCCCTCTGGGAGGTAGGCGATCATCGGCAGCAACCGCTCGGCATGACCGCGATTGACTACCTCGTGCCGCGCAGAAACCACCGCGCCGTCCTCGATCAACGCGACCGAGCAGGCGGCGGTCGCCGTGTCGATGACGAGCGTGCGCACCCCTGCCCCGACGCGTCAGGCGATCTGGTTGAAGCGATCGAACTCGGGTCGCGGCAGCCGCCCGAAGATCGTTTCCGGATCGCCGTGGCCGAGCGTCGAGATGAAGTTCGACTTCACATGCGGCTGATCGCCGAAGAACGCGGCATCGACCTTGGCATTGTCGAACCCCGACATCGGCCCGGTATCGAGCCCGATCGCGCGCGCGGCGATGATGAAATACGCGCCCTGCAGCGACGAATTGCGGAACGCGTTGGCCTTGCGCAGCGCCTCGTCACCTTCGAACCAGCTTTTGGCGTCGGCGTGCGGAAACAGCCACGGCAATTGCTCGTGGAAATTCTCGTCCATGCCGATGATAACGGTGGCGGGTGCTTTCCTGATCTTCTCGGCATTCTTCTCGCTGGCGAGATCGGCGAGCTTGTCCTTCGCCGTCTGGCTCATGCACCACACGAAGCGCGCGGGCTGCTGGTTGGCCGATGTCGGCCCCATCTTGAGCAGATCGTAGATCGCCCGGACGTCGGCTTCGGTGACGGGCTGATCAGTATAGCCGTTATAGGTTCGCGCCGTGCGAAAGATCGTGTCGAGCGCGGCGTCGGAGAGCTTTTCGCCCATGAAATAAGTCCCTTGCTATTTGGGAGCGCGATCAGACCGCGCGGACTTCGGTGACTTCGGGCACGTAATATTTGAGCAATTGCTCGATGCCGTTCTTCAGCGTCGCGACCGACGACGGGCAGCCCGCGCACGCGCCCTGCATCTTGAGATAGACCTTGCCCTTGTCGAACCCGCGATAGACGATGTCGCCGCCGTCATTGGCGACCGCCGGGCGCACCCGCGTATCGATCAGGTCCTTGATCTGGACGATGATGTCCTCGTCAGCGGGATCGTCGGCAAACGCTTCTTCTTCTACCGGCACCGAGAAGCCCGCGGCCGTGCCCGGCATGAACAGCGGCATATTGGCTGAGAAATGATCGAGCAGCAGCGTCAGCACATCGGGCTTGAGCACATTCCAGTCGACACCCTGCGCCGCCGTCACCGAGATGAAGTCGCGACCGAAAAACACGCCCGTCACGTCGCCAAGCGCGAACATCGCGGTCGCCAGCGGCGAGGCTTCAGCCTCTTCGGGGCTCGCGAAGTCGCGCGTACCGGCTTCCATTACCGTGCGGCCGGGCAGGAATTTGAGCGTCGCCGGATTGGGCGTCGGTTCGGTCTCGATCAGCATGGGCCCCATGTGGCGGGAGCAACGGGTGGGATCAAGAGTAGGATTTGATCACCCCCGATACAGCGCATCCAGCCGATCGCCATAAACCTCGCGCAGAACATGCCGCCTGATCTTGAGCGATGGGGTGAGTTGCTGATTTTCGATCGAGAACGGCTCGTCGGCAATGATGAACCGCCGCACGCGCTCGATCTGCGACAGGTCGGCATTGACCCGCTCGACCGCCTTGCCGAGCGCTGCGCGATAATCGTGGTTCTGCGCCAGTGAGGCGAAGTTGCACGGATCGCCGTTCTTTGCGCACCATTCCGCCGTCCATTCGGGGTCGGGCACGAGTGCGGCGACCATATACGGCTTGCGATCACCCCAGATCATCGCCTGCATGATCTGCGGCTGCAGCGTCAGCATGCCCTCGACCTTCTGTGGCGCGACATTGTCGCCCTTGTCGTTGACGATGATGTCCTTCTTGCGATCGGTGATCTTGATCCGGCCCTTGTCATCGATCAGTCCAATGTCGCCAGTGTGCAGCCAGCCCTCCTTCAAAACCCGCTCGGTCTCGGCTTCGTTGCGCCAGTAACCGTGCATGACGAGTTCGCCGCGAACGAGGATTTCGCCATCCTCGGCGATCCGCACCTTGGTATTCGGCAGCGGCGGCCCCACGGTATCCATACGCAACCCCGCCGACGGACGATTGCACGAGATCACCGGCGCTGCCTCGGTTTGGCCGTACCCCTGCAAGAATGTCAGCCCGAGCGATTGGAAGAAGATGCCGATCTCGGGATTGAGCGGCGCCCCGCCCGACACCATCGCCTTCATCCGCCCGCCGAACCGTTTCGCGATCTTGGGCTTCAACGTCCGGTCGAGCAGCACCTTCAGCGGAAGATCCGTAAGCTTCTTGCGCCCCTCGTAATCGCGCGCGCCGACCTCCTGCGCCTTGTCGAGCAGCCACGCGGCCATCCCGCCTTGCTTCTCGATCGCCTTCGAGATGCGCGTTCTGAGCACCTCGAACAGTCGCGGCACGACGACCATGATCGTCGGCTTGGTCTCCTCGATGTTCGAGGCGAGCTTTTCGAGACCTTCGGCGTAATAGATCTGCGCGCCGAGCCCGATCGGGAAATGCTGCCCGCCGGTATGCTCATAAGCGTGGCTGAGCGGCAGGAACGACAGGAACACCTCGTCCTCCCATCCGAAATCCTCGGCGATCACCGCAGTGCACCCGGCGACATTGTGCAGGATCGCGCCGTGATGCTGCATCACCCCGCGCGGCGCGCCGCCGGTGCCGCTGGTGTAGATGATGCAGGCAAGGTCGTCGCGGCCGAAATCGGCCTCCAGCGCGACCGCTTCCGGCTCCGACGGGTGGCGATTGATCAGCGTCCGCCAGTCGTGAAACGCGACGTCGCCCGATTGCGCGAACCGCATTTCCTCGATGCCGATCACGATCTGCGCGGTCGAGGCGCGCATCACCGCGGGCATCAGCGTCCTGGCGAGCTTTGCGGTCGACACGATCACCGCGCGCGCGCCCGAATTCTCGATAATGTGCGCGTGATCGCGCTCGGTATTGGTCGTGTAGGTCGGCACCGTCACGCAGCCCGCGGCCATGATCGCAAGGTCGCTGATGCACCATTCGGGACGGTTCTCGGCGACCAGCATCACGCGGTCGCCGCGCTTCAGCCCGATCTGCTTGAGCGCGGTCGCCAGCGCCGCGACGTCGCGCGCCGCCCGTGCCCAACTCGTCGAGACCCAGCGGTTGCCCTGCTTGTGCCACAGGAACGGCTTGTCGCCGCCTTCGCTCGCGCGGGCGAAGAACATGGTCACGAGATTGGGGAAATGCTCGAGGCTGCGCAAACGACTCTCCTGAATGGGCGCCGGATGATCCGGTTCTGGCGCGAGCGTAACGACGATTGCCCTGCTGGCAAGACGCTACGTCAACCGGCCCCGATCGCGTCTTCCAGCCGCGCGAAACCGTCGCGCCGCAACCGCTCGGCAAGGCCCGTCGCGATCCGCCCGGCGAGGCCGGGGCCTTCATAGACCAAAGCCGTGTAGAGCTGGACCAGGCTCGCGCCCGCGCGGATGCGGGCATAGGCCTCGTCGGCGTCGCCGATCCCGCCGACCGAAACGAGCGGCAGCGTCGCACCCGTCGCCGCGCGGAAATCCGCCAGCCGTTGCCGCGATAGCGTCTTGAGCGGCGCCCCCGACAGCCCCCCCGCCTCGCCGGCATTGGCCGAACGCAAGCCGGGTCGCGAGATCGTCGTGTTGGCGACGATCAATGCATCGACGTGATTGTCGATCGCCGTACGCGCGATGTCGTCGATCGCCGCCGGCTCGAGATCGGGCGCAACCTTGAGGAACAGCGGCGTCGACGCCCGCGCTGCATCGCAGGCCGCGAGCAATTCGGCGAGCGCAGCGCCATGCTGCAGATCGCGCAAGCCGGGCGTGTTGGGCGAACTGATGTTGATCGTCACGTAATCGGCGACCTTGGCCGCCTTCGTCACGCCGATCCGGTAATCGGCGATGCGATCCGCGCTGTCCTTGTTCGCGCCGACATTGACGCCCAACACCCCGCGCCGCCGCGCTCGCGTAATCCGCGGCAATGCCGCCTCCAGCCCGCCATTGTTGAACCCCATGCGGTTGATCACCGCGCGGTCCTCGATCAGCCGGAACAGCCGCGGCCTGGGGTTGCCCGGCTGCGGCTGCGGCGTCAGCGTGCCGACCTCGACCGCACCGAAGCCGAGCGCGAGGAATCCCGCCACCGCGCGTGCATCCTTGTCCGCGCCCGCCGCCAGCCCGATCGGGTTGGTGAAGGTCAGCCCCGCCACCTCGCTCGCCAAGATCCGATCGCTCGCCCCTGCCCCGAACGGCGTCCGGGCGCGGCCCCACGCTGCGAGCATGTCGATCGTCAGGCCATGCGCCCGCTCGGCATCGAGGCGGAAAAGCGCGCGGTGGAGCAGGTCGTCGTTCATCGCGAACGCCCTTCGCACCATCGACGGTCGACGTCAAAACTACGTATTTTCCCTGACCGAAGAAGTGCCTGTCCCACCCCGGGATTCGTCGAATCTATCCAATACAGAGGAGAGATTCTTGCGTAGTTCGGAGTTGCGACCCGAGGACTCCTCGATTCAATCGAGGGTTCCTACACTTACGGCCCGGCTACTTAGGTGGCCGGGCCGCTTTTATTCGCGCCCGATGTCCTGTAACATCCGATGTCCGTCAACACGGGGGCAAAGCTGTGCCGGACGTCAGGCTCGACTATGCGGTGCCGAGCAAGGAGCTCGCTGAATACATCAGCTTGTTTTATTTATTCGAAGCCGACGTGCCGATGTTCGAAGACACCGAACGGGCAGACAGGGCGCAGATCCGCTTTCGGTTGAACGCGCGCGATGCCGAATATCATTTCCCCGACGGATCGGTGCAGCATGCCCGCGGCATCCATGTGCTGGGCCCCACCACCGGCGCGGTGAAGGTGCGCGCCGAAGGCCCGGTGCGCGTGTTCGGCGCGGGCATCACGCCGTGCGGGTGGCAGGCGCTGATCGGCGCCGCCGCTTCGACGATGGTCAACCGCGTGTTCAGCGCCGACGAGCTGTTCGGCGATTCGTTCGACGGCACCATCGCCGAGCTTGCGGCCGAAACAGACATTCACGCGATGGCGGGAATTGCCGGCAACTTGATCGGCAAACTGATCGACCGCACCGACTACGGCGCGCTCGATTTCGTGCATGCCGTCGATGCCTGGCTGACCTCCAGCGATTCGCCCGATCTCGATGAGCTCGTCGCCGCAACGAAGCTCTCGCGCCGCCAGGTCGAGCGCAAATGCAACGCGCTCTACGGCGCCCCGCCGAAACTGCTCGCGCGCAAATATCGCGCCCTGCGCGCCGCCGTCGCGCTCGCCTCTGGCGAGGAATCGCTCGATCAGGTGATCGATCGCGGCTTCTACGACCAGTCGCATCTGATCCGCGAGATCAAGCAGTTCACCGGACTCACCCCGCGCCAGATCAAGGCCGATCCGCCCTTGCTCTCGCGCCTCACCATCGCGCAGCGCCATGCGCTCG
>JBQCHQ010000013.1:0-230260 GCA_051954515.1 Sphingomonas sp.
GTAAACCACCTATTCTCCACCCCGTGTCGGTGTGCTGTAAGCCCAGGTGGCCGGCCCCGCGGGCACGCCCAGGTTGGTGGGGGGGGGCGCCCGCGCCGCGCGCCCGCGATTGCGGTGCAATCGCTACCCCTCACCCTCCCACTCGCTTCGCGAGCGGGCCCCTCCCTCTCCCGCAAGGGGAGAGGGGAAGGAGATGTTATGGCTTACTGGTTGGCCTCGCAGCGCACGGTGCAGGCGGAGAGCGTTTTGACGCGGTTCGATCCGCGGTTCTGGAGCGTCAATTTTCCGCGGCCGATGATGGCGAGCGTGGTGTCGACCGCGGCGGATGCGCTTAGGGTCGATGCGGTGTTCTACCGGCAGGACGATCTCGCCGGGCTGATCTGGGAGAGCGCGGATACGCGCGATCATGCGTTGCTGGGATATGAGACGGCGCGGGATTATCGCGGGTGCCGGCTCAGCTTTCGCTGGCGCTCGGGCGGCGTGCTCGCGCTTGATGCGGTCAACGGGCCGACGCTGACGATCGAGGGGCGCGATGCCAGCGGCGCGGCGCGGACCTGGTATGTGCGGCTGTGGAATTACGCGAGCGGGTCGCCCGAGGATGCGGTGGTGGCGATCGACTTCGCCAGTGTCGTCGGCGGCTTCGAACTGCCGGGCGAGGCCGATCCGGTCTGGGCGGGAGATGTCGACCGGCTGTTCGTTTCGCTGTGTCCGAGCGGTTATACGATGACGGCCGCCGATCTCGCTGCGCCGCAGGAGGGGTGGGTCGAGCTTTCCGAGATCGCCTGCGAGGGACCCGGCGCGGTGCTGGCGATCGGCGATGCGGTGCTGCCCGAGCATGGGGTGATGATCGCCAGCGGATATGACGACAGCTATAATGTGACGCCGGCGCGGCTCTTAAGGAACGCGCTGCTGCTCGGCTATCGCGGGGCGATCAACCATTATGTCGGCATGAGCCATTATTTCCGGCTCGAGGCCAATTCCGGGGGATATTACGTCAGCCTGGCGGGCGGGGTGCTCAATGCGCCGTGCGCCGCTTGGCACCGCGACTTCGCGGCGCGGGCGAAGGCGCTTGGCTATGAGGTGATCTGGTCGCTGTCCTACGAATTGCTCGACCAGCATTGCTGGGGCGACTGGAAGCAGCGCGCGTGGGACGGGTCGCCGGCGCTGACCGGATGGGAACCGCCCTCGACCCTGCTGTCGCCGGCCAACGACGCGGCGATGGGCTATCTGCGGCAGGTCGCGGCGGCGTTCATGGCAATCGCCGGCGCGGCGGGGCTGGCGGCGAAGTTCCAGGTCGGCGAGCCGTGGTGGTGGGTGATGCCGGACGGGCGGCCTTGCCTTTACGACGCCGCGGCGAAGGCGACGCTCGGAGGCGAGCCGGTCGAGATCGCCAATGTTCGTAGCGCATTGAGTACGGATCAGACCGCGCTGCTCGATGCGGCGGGGGCGGTGCTGGCGAGCTCGACCGCGGCGCTGATGGCGGCGGTGAAGGCGGCGGCGCCCGAGGTCGAGACGCATGTGCTCGCCTATCTGCCGAGCGTGCTCGCGTCCGATGCGCCCGAGGTGCGGCGGGCGAACTTGCCGCTGGGCTGGGCCAAGCCGGCATTCGATCGCTTGCAGCTCGAAGATTATGATTGGGTGACTGCCGGCAACAGCGCCGAGACCGCGCGCGGGGTGGCGGAGGCGGCCGCGCGGCTCGGCTATGGTGCGGACGAGCAGGATTATTTCGCGGGGTTCGTGCTGGGAGCGGAACGGGCGGCGGCCGAGTGGCCGCTGATCGAGGCGGCAGCCGAGGCAGCGCGGATGCGGGGCGTGGGCCGGGCGTTCGTCTGGGCGCTGCCGCAGGTGCTGCGCGACGGCTTCGTGCATTTCGATACGAGGGAGGATGCGGTGGAGGCGTTCGACGACGTGCTGTTTCCGCTCGCGCTCGGCAGGGACGCCGAGGTGAGCCCGGGCTTCTCGACCGCGATCGTCACCAGCGCGGGCGGGCGCGAGCAGCGTAACGCAAGCTGGGCCGAGGCGCGGGCGCGCTACGATGTCGGGCCGGGCATCCGGTCGGAGGCGGATATCGCGGCTTTGCTCGATTTCTTTCGCGCGAGAATGGGACCGGCGCGCGGCTTTCGGCTGCGCGATCCGTTCGATGCCGATTCCGGGGGCGGGACGCCTGTCGATCAGCAATTGGGCGTGGGCGACGGGACGGCGACGCGGTTCGCGCTGGTCAAGCATTACGGGACGCAGGCGCGGCGGATCACGCGGCCGGTGGCGGGGAGCGTTCGGGTTGCGGTCGACGGGGTGGAGACGGCGGCGTTCTCGCTCGGGAGCGGCGGCTGGGTGGCGCTCGATGCGGCGCCGGGGAGCGGGGCGGTGGTGACCGCGGGGTTCGCGTTCGACGTGCCGGTGCGGTTCGCCGAGGATTCGCTCGGCGTCAGCCGGGCGACGTTCCTGGCCGGCACGGCGGCGTCGGTGCCGCTGATCGAGCTGCGCGAGGATTGAGCCTTCTCGGCCAGTATCGCTTGCGGCCTGAGACCCCAGCTTTCGCTGGGGTGACGGTAAGTGGCTGGGGTGACGGTAAGTGGCTGGGGTGACGACACGGAGGATAGGCGGTGGGATGGCTCGACGATGAGGTGACGACGCTGGCGCTGTGCTGGCGGGTCGAGCGGCGCGACGGGGTGACGATCGGACTGACCGATCATGACCGCGACCTGCTGGTCGACGGGCTGGTGCATCGCGCGGCGCCGGGGATGACGCCGTCGGCGATTCTGCGGTCGGACGGACTCGATGCCGATACGATGGACATTGCCGGGGCGCTGACCAGCACGGCGATCGGCGAGGAGGATTTGCTCGCCGGGCGGTGGGACGGCGCTCGGGTGATGCTGTTCGCGATAGACTGGAGCGGATCGGGCGGGCGGGTCGATCTGGGCGAGGGAACGATCGGTGCGGTCGAGACGAAGCAAGGCGCCTTCACCGCCGAGCTCGCCGGGCCGACCGCGGCGCTCGACCGGCCGGTATGCGAAATGACGTCGCCCGAATGCCGGGCCGAGCTCGGCGACAAGAGATGTCGGGTGGCGATGGCGGGGCGGCGGCGGTTCGCCCGCCTGATGTCGATCGACGATCGCGTGGCGACGGTGGATGCCGGCGAACCGAGCGCGAATGCTTATGGCGGCGGGCTCCTGCGCTGGCTGTCGGGGGCGAATGGCGGATTGGAAAGCGCGATCGCCGCCTCGACCGGCGCGACGGTGACGCTGCGCGCGCCGCCGATGTTCGTGGCGCAAGCGGGCGCGCTGGTGGAGCTGATCGAGGGATGCGACAAGAGCCTGGCGACCTGCGCGGGGCGGTTCGGCAATGCGGCGAACTTTCGCGGCGAGCCGTATCTGCCGGGGATGGACCTGCTGACGCGTTATCCGGGGGCATAGTCGCGCGGGCTCGCGCAGCGATCGGCGCGCGGTTTCGGCTGCACGGGCGCGAGCCGGCGACGGGGCTCGATTGCGTCGGGCTGGCGGCCTGGGCGCTCGAAGCAGGCGGGTTCGAGGGCGCGGTGCCGAGCGGCTATGCGTTGCGGGGCGGCGATCGGGACGCGGTGGCGGCGCTGATCGCCGGCCTGGGCCTGGTCGCGGTCGTCGATCCGCGGCCGGGCGATCTGGTGCTCGCGGCGAGCGGGCCGGGGCAGCTGCACCTCGCGATCCTGACGCCGGGCGGGTTCGTCCATGCCGATGCGATGCTGCGGCGCGTGGTCGAGCGGCCGGGCGCCATGCCGTGGCCGGTGATTGGGTGCTGGCGGTTTGCGGGCATGGCATTCTGAGCTCTTTCCCCTCACCCTCCCATCGCTGCGCGATGGGCCTCTCCCTCTTCCGCAACGGGAGAGGGGGTCTGGAGGATTTATGGCGACGTTGGTGCTGACGACGGTCGGCGGGTTGATCGGCGGGCCGGTCGGGGCCGCGATCGGGGGGCTGCTGGGGCAGGCGGTCGATCATGACGTGCTGTTCAAGCCCAAGGATCGGCAGGGGCCGCGGCTCAGCGATCTTTCGGTGCAGACATCGACCTATGGCTGGCCGATTCCGCGGCTGTTCGGGACGCTTCGCGTGGCGGGGTCGGTCATCTGGTCGACCGATCTGATCGAGAGCCGGACTATTCAGCATGGCGGCAAGGGCCAACCGGACACCAAGACCTATAGTTATTCGGTGTCGTTCGCGGTGCTGCTGTCGGCGCGGCCGATCCGGGGAGTGAAGCGGATCTGGGCCGACGGCAACCTGCTGCGCGGGAGCGCGGGCGACTTCAAGACCGAGACCGGGTTTCGCGTGCACCTTGGCGACGAGGATCAGGATGCCGACCCGCTGATCGCCTCGGCCGAGGGCGCGGCGATGACGCCGGCGATGCGCGGCGCAGCCTATGCGGTGTTCGAGAATTTCCAGCTCGCCGATTACGGCAACCGGATTCCCTCGCTGACCTTCGAGATCGAGGCCGATGCCGGCGCAGTGACTGCGGGTGCTATTGCCGCTGCGGTGAGCGACGGGCTGGTGGCGGGCGCGGGCGCGGCACTGCCGATCGGCGGCTTTTCGGCCTATGGCGACAGCGCGCGAGCGGTGCTCGAAACGCTGGCGACGGCTTCGGGCGCATGGTTCGCGCCGCGGGGAGCGGGGCTGGCGATGATCAGCGACGGTGAGCCGGTGGCGACGGTGAGTGACGATGGCGCCGCTGCCGGACCAGACGAGGCGGGCGCAGCGCGGACTCGCTCGATTGCGCCGCTGGCGGCCTCGCCGAAAACGGTGGCGCTCGGCTATTACGACCCGGCGCGCGATTATCAGACCGGTCTGCAGCGAGTGCGGCGCCCCGGCGCAGGCTCCGGCGAACGGACGGTCGAGATGCCGGCGGTGCTGACGGCGGGCGCGGCCAAGACGACGGCCGAAGCGATCCTGGCGCGCGCCGAAACCGGCCGCGAGACTCGCAAGCTGGCGGCGGGATGGGCCAGTCTGGCGGTGGCGCCGGGCGACGTCGTCGCGATCGCCGGCGAGAGCGGACGCTGGCGCGTGACCGGCTGGAACCTCGAAAAGATGGTGCTCGGGCTCGACCTCGTGCGGTTGGCGGCGGCGCCGCTGCCGGCGAGCGCAAGTTCGGGGCGCGTGCTGGAGACGCCCGATCTGCCGATCGGGACGACGATCGTCCACGCCTTCGAGGCGCCGCCGCTCGACGACAAGGTGCTGAGTGCGCCGCAGCTGCTGATCGCTGCCTGCGGCACGGGGGCTGGCTGGCGCAAGGCGGCGCTGTTGCTGAGCCGGGACGAGGGCGCGAGCTGGACCGGCATCGGCGCCACCGCGGCACCCGCGGTGATCGGAACGCTGGCGAGCGTGCCGGGCGCGGCGCCGGGCTGGATCGCCGATCGGCGGAACGTGTTCGAGGTCGACCTGATCCACGACGGCATGATGCTGGCCGATGCCGATGATGCCGCGCTCGACGGCGGTGCCAATCTGGCGCTGGTCGGTGACGAATTGCTGCAGTTCGGGCGGGCCGAGCCGCTCGGCGGCACGCGCTGGCGCTTGTCGCGATTGTGGCGCGGGCGGCGAGGGACGGAAGCCGCGATAGGAACGCAAGCCGCGGGCGATCGCTTCGTGCTGATCGCCGCCGATCGCGTGTCGATCGCCGAGGTGCCGGCATCGGCGATCGGCTCGACCGTGCGCGTGCTGGCATCCGGGGTGGGCGATGTCGCCGAGCCTGCGGCGTGCGACGTGGCGGTGACCGGCGCTTCGGTGCTCCCGCCCTCGCCTGCGCATCTCAGCGCCGCGATCGATGGCGACGGCAACGTGACGCTGCGCTGGGTGCGGCGGAGCCGCGCCGGCTGGCAATGGCTCGACGGTGCCGACGCGCCGCTGGCCGAGGAGCGCGAGGCCTATCGCGTCACGCTGACCGGCAGCGACGGATCGAGCCGCACGATCGAAACCGACAGCTCGACGCTGATCGTGACGGCGGCCGATCGAGGCGCGGGAGCGCTGACGGTCAGCGTGCGCCAGGCAGGACTCTATGGCGAATCGCCGGCGGCAGTGTCGATCATTCCCGCATGAAGAGGAACAGGCGATGAGTGAGGATAAGAGCGTGCGGCTCGCGCTGCCCCTGCTGGCGGCCGGGCAGGCGCAGAAGGAAATGACGGTCAACGAAGGTTTGGCGTTGCTCGATTTCGCGGTGCAGGCGAGCGCCGTCGCGGGCGGCCTCGACATGCCGCCCGGAGCGCCGGCGGCCGGCCAGTGCTGGATCGTCGGCAATGCACCGGAAGCGGCGTGGAGCGGTTGTGCCGGCATGCTCGCCGGATGGACCGCCGACGGCTGGCGGTTCATCGCCCCGGTCGAGGGCATGACCGTATGGATCGAGGCCGATAATGTCGCTTGGCGTTATGCCGGTGGAACATGGCAGGCCGGCATCCTCAGCGGCCATCAGGTCTCGATCGACGGCGTGCAGGTCGTCGGCCCACGGGGCGCCGCGATCGGCGATCCGACGGGCGGCGTCGCCGTCGATACCGAAGCACGCGCGGCGGTGGCTGCGATCCTGGCCACGCTCAGGTCGCACGGGCTGATCGAGGCCTGATTGTTCCAACAAATTGTTGCGTTTGGGCAACAGGCCTCAATTTTGTTTCGCTTGCGCGGAAACTTTCAGTTCTGTAGGGAGTTTGGGCTGTCCGTAGTGACAACTCAGAAAGGGGATTATGATGCGGAAGCTTGCCGTCGCACTGGCACTTTCCACCACCGCTCTCGCTTCGCCCGCTCTCGCCCGCGATCATTCGTGGTACGTCGGCGTGGAAGGCGGTCCGAACATCGTCGAGGATATCCATTACGATATCGCCGGCGCCGGCGATGCCGGCACGGTCGATAGCAAATATGGCTATACCGTCGGCGGCGAGGTCGGCTACGATCTCGGGGCGTTCCGTCTCGAGGCCGAGGTCGGCTATCAGCACGCGAACCTCGACGGCTATTCGTCGACCACGACGACGCCGGCCTATACCGCTGCTGGTGCATTGGCCAGCGCGCCCGCCGGTGATTACAAGGATGCGGCCGGCTCGACTTCGGCATTGAGCTTCATGGTCAATGCGCTGCTCGATTTCGGGTCTGACGATGGCGTCCAGGGCTTTGTCGGCGGTGGCGCCGGTGTCGCCCGCGTCAAGGCGTCCGGCTATGCGCTGAACACCCAAGGAGCATTCCTCGACGATTCGGACACCGTGTTCGCCTGGCAGGGCATCGCGGGTATCCGGGCGCCGATCAGCGATCATGTCGACGTTTCGTTGAAGTACAAGTTCTTCAACGCCGACAACGTCAAGATGTACGACGTGACCAACCGCGAGTTCGAAGGGCGCTTCCGGTCGCACTCGATCCTCGGTGGCCTGACGTACAATTTCGGTGCGCCGCCGCCTCCCCCGCCGCCGCCGCCGCCTCCCCCGCCGCCGCCTCCCCCGCCGCCGCCCCCGCCGCCTCCGCCCGAGGTGACGTGCTCGCCGGGTCCGTTCATCGTGTTCTTCGAATGGGACAAGTCGAACATCACGCCGGAAGCGGCGTCGATCCTCGACAACGCGATCACGGCCTATCAGAGCTGCGGCAACGCGCAGGTCATGCTGGCGGGCTATGCGGACCGTTCGGGTCCGGCGAGCTACAACGTCGGGCTGTCGCAGCGCCGCGCGGACTCGGTGAAGGCCTATATGGTCGATCACTCGATCCCCGATGGTGTGATCACGACCCAGGCGTTCGGCGAAACCAACCCGCGCGTGCAGACCGCCGATGGCGTCCGCGAGGTGCAGAACCGCCGCGTGGAGATCACCTACGGTCCGGGTTCGGGGCAGTAAGCCTCAAAACCCGATCGGATGATCGAATTGAGGGAGGTCGGCTTGCCGGCCTCCCTTTTTTCATGCGGCGAGCGGGCGGATCGATGGTCGCAACGGCCGGTAAGGCTGCGCGGTTGCCGTCGGCGCGTCGAGCCTGTCGTGCGGTGCAGGAAGGCCGCACGGGATGGCATTCCGCGCCCAGCCTGCTAGAGGACGGTCCTGGTCGAGGCGCCACGGCGTCGGCTCAACGGGAATTTCGTACTCATGCGTATCACGATGATCGGATCGGGCTATGTCGGGCTGGTTTCCGGCGCCTGTTTTTCCGATTTCGGCCACCAGGTCATCTGCGTCGACAAGGACGCGGGCAAGATCGCTGCGCTCGAAGCCGGGCAGATGCCGATCTACGAACCCGGCCTCGATCAGCTGGTCGCGAGCAACGTCGCGGCGGGGCGGCTGTCGTTCACCACCGACCTTGCCGCGGCAGTCGACGGCGCCGATGCGATCTTCATCGCGGTGGGAACGCCGTCACGGCGCGGCGACGGCCACGCCGACTTGAGCTACGTCTTCGCGGCGGCCAAGGAAATCGCCGGCGCGATCACCGGGCCGACCGTCGTCGTCAACAAGTCGACCGTGCCGGTCGGCACCGGCGACAAGGTCGAGGCGATCCTCAAGGAGGCGCGGCCCGAGATCGAGACCGCCGTGGTCTCCAACCCCGAATTCCTGCGCGAGGGCGCCGCGATCGGCGACTTCAAGCGGCCCGACCGGATCGTCATCGGCAGCGACGACGAGCGCGCGCGCCAGGTGATGCGCGACGTGTATCGGCCGCTCTACCTCAACGAAAGCCCGATCCTGTTCACCGGACGGCGCACCGCCGAACTGACCAAATATGCCGCCAACGCATTCCTGGCGACCAAGATCACCTTCATCAACGAAATGGCCGATCTGTGCGAGGCGGTCGGCGCCGACGTTCAGGACGTTGCGCGCGGCATCGGGCTCGACAAGCGGATCGGCGCGAAGTTCCTCCATGCCGGGCCGGGCTATGGCGGGTCGTGCTTCCCGAAGGACACGCTGGCGCTGCTCAAGACGGCCGAGGATTTCGAAAGCCCGGTGCAGATCGTCGAGGCGGTGGTCAAGGTCAACGACAGCCGCAAGCGCGCAATGGGGCGCAAGGTCATCAAGGCGCTCGGCGACGATGCCAAGGGCAAGACGGTCGCGCTGCTCGGGCTGACCTTCAAGCCGAACACAGACGACATGCGCGACGCGCCGTCGATCGCGATCGTCCAGACGCTGCTCGACGCGGGGGCGACGGTGCGTGCCTATGATCCCGAGGGAATGGAAATCGCCAAAGGCATCATGCCCGACGTGGCTTATTGCGGCGACGCCTATGAGGCCGCGGAAGGCGCCGACGCCTTGGTGATCGTGACCGAATGGAATGCGTTCCGCGCGCTCGATCTCGAGCGGCTGGCCGGTCGTATGCGCGGGCGCGTGCTCGTTGATCTGCGCAACATCTATTCGCCGGCCGAGATCGCGCGGACCGACTTCATCTACAGCTCGATCGGGCGCTGAGGCGGGGATGGCCGATCGGCCGCCCGCGATCGACGGCCTGCTCGAAACCGCGCTCTATGTCGATGACATGGCGCGATCGGTGGCGTTCTTCCGCGACCTGCTCGGGTTGCGGCCGATGCTGCAAGGCGAGCGGCTGACGGCTTTCGATGCGGGGCGGCAAGGCGTGCTGCTCCTGTTCGCGCGAGGACAGTCGATCGAGGACATGCCGTCGGAAGGCGGGGTGGTGCCGGGGCATGACGGGCACGGACCGCTGCACATGGCCTTCGCGATTCCCGAGGCCGAATATGGGCCGTGGAAGGCCCATTTGGCCGAGGCTGGCGTGACGCTGCGCGGCGAAATGCAATGGCCGCGCGGCGGCCGCAGCCTCTATTTCGAGGACCCCGACGGGCATGTGCTCGAATTCGCGACGCCCGGGCTGTGGCCCACGCGCTAGGCGAGCGCGGCGGCGAGCCACTCCGGCACGAGCGCATCGCCGAGCGCTTCGACGCGGCGGTGTTCGACCATCAGGCCGAGATCGGAATAGGTCGCGCGGGTGCGATCGCCGGGCTCGGCCAGCGGGGCGACGACAAGGCGGCGGTTGACCTTGGCGCGATAATGCATGCGCGCGGTATTTTCCTGGCCGACATAGCAGCCCTTGGCGAAGCTGACGCCGTTCAGTTCGGCGGCGTTGCATTCGAGCCAGAGCGTTTCGCCCGAGCCGAGTTCGGCGACGCCTTCGGTGACGCCGAGGCGGAGGCGGTGTTCGAGCCAGCCGGTTGCAGGTGCGCCGGCGGGGGCGAGCCAGCGGCGGCCGAGTTCGGGAAGGCGGGGGTCTGGGGCGCCTTGCGCGCCGTCGGGCGACCAGTGGGCGGTGCCATCGGCGGGCTCGATCGCGATCGCGCGACGGAGGCGATAGAGGGTGAGGCGCCTGGCCAGCGCGTCGGCCTGGGCGGCTTCGCAGTCGATCAGCACCGCGTCGCCGTCGGGCCATAGGATGAAATCGAACAGCGCCTTGCCTTGCGGGGTGAGAAGGCCGGTCCAGACCGGGCCCGTATCCAGTGCGGCGACATCGTTGGTGACGAGGCCCTGAAGGAAGCCGCGGACATCCTCGCCCGAGAGGCGGATCAGGGCGCGGTCGGCGAGGGTGGTCGCGGTCATTTCCGTGAGGTAGGGAGGTCGCCGACCTTTGTCACCCGTTCGCCCTGAGCTCGTCGAAGGGCTGTTCTTTCCTTTTTGGGCGGAGAAAGAACAGGGCTTCGACAGGCTCAGCCCGAACGGAGAGTTCCGCATGGCGACCTATGATCTGAAGCTGACCGGCGGGACGGTCCACACCCCGGGCGGGCCGGTGCGCGCCGATATCGGGGTGCGCGAGGGCAAGATCGTCGCGATCGGCGCGAGCGGCGATGCCGGCGAGACGATCGACTGCACCGGGCTCGACGTGCTGCCGGGGGTGATCGACACGCAGGTGCATTTCCGCGAGCCGGGGCTGATGCACAAGGAGGACCTGGAGAGCGGCAGCCGCTCGGCGGTGCTCGGCGGGGTGACCGCAGTTTTCGAGATGCCCAACACCAAGCCCAATACCGACAGCGCTGAGGCGATCGGCGATAAGCTGGCGCGCGCCAAGGGGCGGATGTGGTGCGACCACGCCTTTTACGTCGGGGCGACCAACGCCAATGCCGCGGCGCTGGCGGAACTCGAACGGCTGCCGGGGACGTGCGGGGTCAAGATCTTCATGGGCGCCTCGACCGGTGACTTACTGGTGTCCGAGAACGCCAGCCTGACCGCGGTGCTCGCCTCGGGCCATCGGCGCGTCGCGATCCATGCCGAGGACGAGGATCGAATGAATGCGCGCAAAAGCGAGCGTGTGACGGGCGATCCGGCGTCGCATCCGGTGTGGCGCGACGACGAGAGCGCGATGCTGGCGACGCGGCGCATCTTGGCGCTGGCGCGAGCGGCGAAGCGGCGGATCCATGTGCTGCATGTGACGACGCCGGCGGAATTGGAGCTGCTCGCGCAGAACAAGGACATCGCGACCTGCGAGGTGACACCGCAGCATCTGACGCTGGCGGGCGAGGAGGCCTATCCGCGGCTCGGCACGCTGGCGCAGATGAACCCGCCGATCCGATCGGGGGCGCATCGCGAGGGGTTGTGGCACTGGCTCAATCAAGGCGTGCCCGACGTGATCGGATCGGACCATGCGCCGCACACGCTCGAAGAGAAGAGCAAGACCTATCCCGACACGCCGAGCGGGATGCCGGGGGTGCAGACTTTGCTGCCGCTGTTGCTCGATCATGTTGCGCACGGGCGGATGAGCCTGCAGCGGCTGATCGAGCTGACCAGCGCGGGCGCGCAGCGGATTTTCGGGATCGTCGGCAAGGGGCGGATCGCCGCGGGGTATGACGCGGATTTCTCGATTGTCGATCTGAAGGCACGGTGGACGATCGAGCAGGATTGGGTCGCCTCGCGCGCGGGGTGGTCGCCGTTCACGGGCATGGAACTGACCGGCAAGCCGGTCGGCACGATCATTCGTGGGCGGCGAGTGATGTGGGATGGCGCGCTGGCCGAGGCGGCGATCGGCGAGCCGATCCGATTCCAGGAAGTGGAGTTCGGCGCCTGAGGCCGCTTTGGTGAACCGGCCGCTCCGCCACGACGCGCTGCTGCTATGGCGCGAGACGGCGGCGGCGCTCGCCGGTTGGGGCGACCGGGCGCTGGTGCTGATCGGGATCGCGCTGATCGTCACCGCGATGCGGCACGCGAGCCAGGGCTCGACGATGTTGCCGGTCGGGATCGCGGCGCTGGCGATCGGCGGCTGGATCGGCCTCGGTCTCGGTCATGTGGTCGAAGAGCGGCTGGGCCGCCATCGCGACGCCTATGTGTTCGCAGAGGATGTGCTGACGCGCGCCGGTGCCTGGCGCTATCGTCTGGTGGTGCTTGTCGTGACGGCGGCGGCGGTCGTCGGTGTCGCGGTGATTGTCGATGCCAGAGCCGTGCTCGCTGCCGTGGCCGGACTGGCAGGCGGATTCGTCGCGGCGACCGCCAATGGGGTGCCGAGGCTGCGTTCAAACGTCCGATCTGTCGCTGCGAAGCGTCGGCGCGGTTGGGTCGGCGCGGTGCTGGTGGTCGCGATGGCGACGCTGCCGCTTTGGTGGGCCGCGGCGCCGGCGTGGATCGCGGCCGTTCCGGTGCTGGTGGTCGCCATGCTCACGGCGCCCGACGATGCCGAGGCGGCGCGGTTCGAAGCGATCATCGGGCGTCGCGCGGGCGAAACCGTTGCCGTGCTGCGGCCGATGATCGGATGGTGCGTCGCGGTGGTGCTGGCGGCAACGGTAGGACAGGGTTTGGCCGGCGGCGCGATCGGCGTCGCGACGGCGGGGATCGTCGTCTGGTTCGGCGCGCTGCGCTTGCTGGCGTGGCGCTGGGTTGGCCGGCGGAGCGGCGAAATGATCGTGCTGGCGGCGCTTGCGGGAAGCGCGGTGATCGGCGCGATGGCGGTCGTGCTGGCGCCGATCGCGCTGGCGGGTGCGACAATCTGGTTGTGGCGACGATCGCAGGCCGCGACATGGTTGATCGCATGACGAGCCTGACCGGCGAGCAGCTGCGTATCGAACGCGGCGGAACGATGGTGATCGATGGTGTCGATCTCTCGGTGGACGCGGGGCGCTGGCTCGGCGTGATCGGGGCCAATGGATCGGGCAAGACCAGCCTGTTGCGCGCGCTCGCGGGGCGACTGCCCATCGCGGCGGGGCAGTTGCTGATCGACCGGCGCGACATGGCAGCCGATCGCGCGGCGCGGGCGGAGCGGATCGGGTTC
The DNA here is from genome assembly GCA_051954515.1 of Sphingomonas sp. Taxonomy (GTDB): domain Bacteria; phylum Pseudomonadota; class Alphaproteobacteria; order Sphingomonadales; family Sphingomonadaceae; genus Sphingomonas. Next base: position 13,152 of record JBQCHQ010000013.1, read on the forward strand.
GCGCCGCCGATCGAAACGCTGCCTGCCGCGTTGCGCGCGTGCGACGTGCTGGCGCTGGCGGGCGGAACCGTTGCGGCGGCGCTCGATCGGCTCGGGCCCTTGCGCGACGCGCTGGCGATCGACGGCCTGGTGGACCGGATGATCGGCGCCTGCTCGGCGGGGATGCGGCAGCGCATCGCGATCGCTTGCGCCTTTGCCGGCGGGCGGGAGGCGGTGGTGCTCGACGAACCGTTCAACTGGCTCGATCCGGTTGCGGCTTATGACGTGCGGATGGCGCTACGGTCGATGGTCGACGAGGGCATGCTGCTGGTGACGGCGCTGCACGATCTCACGACGCTGGTCGCCGCCTGTGATCGCGGGCTGTTGCTGAACGCCGGCAAGGTGGCACTGGCGATCGACGCGGCCGAGCTTGCCGCCGCTGGGCGCGATCCCGGCGCGTTCGAGGAGCGCATGATCGCGGCGTTGCGGGGCGGCTGAGCCTCAACTCCGCCGGATGCGGGCGCGGGCGAGGCGGCGATCTTCGAGCGAATAATAGAGCCAGATCGCGCCGTCCTGCTCGATCACCGAGGCGGCGAAGGCGATGTCGGTCGCGGTGCGGTCGTCGACCGGAGGCGGCGTGATGAGCGGCTCGATGCCGCGATCGACGACTTGGCGGCAATTGCGGTCGAAGGCGATCCAGCCGATCCGCCAGCGCGCATCCTCGGTCGCGCCATTGTAGAACATCACAGGGCAATCGGGGTCGGTCATCAGCATCGGGCCGGTCGACAGGTGCCAATTGTCCCACGATCCCTGGCGCGGGAGGAACGGCGTCGGCTGTTCGTCCCACGGGCCGGCGACACCCGCGCCGAGGGCCAGGCCGATGCGCGAGGCGTTTTCGGCGGCATATTCGTACCATAATCGCCATTCGCCGTCGGCGGTGCGGCCAACGGTCGCTTCCTTGGTGTTGCCCATCGTCTTGGTCGAGGCGAGCGCGATGCCCTGTTTGGTCAGGCGATCGGGGCTCGGGCCGGTCGCGTAGAGCATGTTGCCGTGGGAAAAGTCGTCAGCGACGCCAGTGTAATAGACGACATAGCCGTCGCTCATTCGGACCACCGTCGGATCCTCGACGCCGCCGCAATCGATGGCGGCGGGGCCGGGAACGATCGCCGGAGCATCGTCCATCTCGAAGACGATGCCATCGTGCCCCCAGCCGGCCCAGATGATCCCGGTATCGGTTCGGTCGACGCCGACGGGCGGCACGGCGCGGACCATGATGCCGTAGCGGCCGTCCGGCTCGGCCCAGACATAGGGGCTCATCAGGTCGCGCTCGGAGAGAATCGAGGGGCCGTGCAGGATCACGGGTTCGAGCGCCTGGACGTTGAAATCGATGCGAAGAGTGCGTGTCGTCATTCCCGTCCCCCCGATATCAGAACGCCGCGCCGATCGATCATGCCGCTCTCCTTCTGCGCCCCCAACGCAGCCGGACATCGTGCGGTTTCGTGAAGAATTTTTCATCGGAAGGAAAGACATGAACATCGAATCGCTGATCGATGCGGTCATCGCGCGCGAGGGCGGCTATGTCGCCGATCCGGCCGATCGGGGCGGGGCGACCTGCTGGGGGATCACCGAGCGCGTTGCGCGGCGGCAGGGCTATGCCGGCCCGATGTGCGACCTGTCCAAGGACGAGGCGGCGGCGATCTACCGGCGCCTCTACTGGCTGCGGCCCAAGCTCGACCAGGTGGCGGCGCGGGCGCCGGCGCTGGCGGGCGAGATGTTCGATACGGGGGTTAATATGGGGCCGGCGGTGGCGATCGGCTTTCTCCAGCGCGCGCTCAATGCGCTCAATCGCGGCGGAAGCGATTATCCTGACGTGAAGGTCGACGGCGCGATCGGGCCGAAGACGCTCGCGGCGCTCGAGGGCTTTCTTGCCCGGCGGGGCAGTGAAGAAGTGTTGATTCGCGCGGTGGATGCATTGCAGGGCGCGCGCTACGTCGAACTCGCCGAAGCGCGGCCGGCCGCCGAGGCGTTCGTCTATGGCTGGCTCGCCAACCGGGTGGGCGGCCATGCCTGATCCGAGCTTCGATACCGATCCCTGGACTCGGCGCGCGCGGCCGAGCTTCCTTTACGTCATGTACGCGATGATCCTGTGGGCGATCCCGATGAGCCTGGTTGCGGCGATCGACCCGGCAATTGCGGCGGCGATGACGGCGGCGCTCGGCGCGTACCTGCAAGCGATCCCCGAGCCGCTCTACACGCTCTTCGGGACCGGTTATCTCGGCTATACCGTGATGCGGCAATGGGGGAAGGTGAAGGGGCGGCCTTGAGGGCCTACGTCGTTCTTGCTGAGCTTGTCGAAGCACATTTCCAGTCGCCCTTCGACAGGCTCAGGGCGAACGGAGGCTAGGGCTGCGTCGCCAGCAGGTAGGTCTGGCGGAGGGTGTCGATCGGCTTGAGGCCATCGGCCGCCTCGTGATGCCAGAAGGTCCAGCCATTGCACGCCGGTGCTTCCTGGAGCAGCGCGCCGAGCTTGTGGATGGAGCCTGACTTGCCGCAGGGCGACGCGAGGCTGCCGTCGGCGCGGACGGTGACTTTCCAGCGGCGCCTGGCGTCGGTGAGCGTCGCGCCGGGGGTGAGATAGCCGTTCTCGACCAGCACGCCGAACGCGACCTTGGGCTGCTGCTTGGGGCTCTGCATCGTCGAGAGCGCCGATTCGTCGAGGGGCAGCGCGGCGGCGATGCGTTCTTGCGCCGCCTCGATGTAATCGCCTTCACGCTCGATGCCGATCCAGCGGCGGCCGAGGCGCTTGGCGACGGCGCCGGTGGTGCCGGTGCCGAAGAACGGGTCGAGGACGACGTCGCCCGGCTTGGTGCAGGCGAGCAGGATGCGGTAGATCAATGCTTCGGGCTTCTGGGTCGGGTGGACCTTGTGGCCGTTCTTCTTGAGGCGCTCCTGCCCGCCGCAAATCGGGAATTCCCAATCGCTGCGCATCTGCAATTCGTCGTTCAAGGTCTTCATTGAGCGATAGTTGAAGGTGTATTTGGCCTTCTCGCCCTTTGAGGCCCAGATCAGCGTCTCGTGCGCGTTGGTGAAGCGGGTGCCGCGGAAATTGGGCATCGGATTGGCCTTGCGCCACACGATGTCGTTGAGGATCCAATAGCCGAGATCCTGCACCGCGGTGCCGACGCGGAAGATGTTGTGATAGCTGCCGATCACCCAGATCGTGCCGTCGTCCTTGAGGATGCGGTGCGCTTCCTTGAGCCAGGCGCGGGTGAAGGCGTCGTATTGGGCGAAGGTGTCGAACTTGTCCCATGCGTCATCGACCGCGTCGACATGGCTGCCGTCGGGGCGGAACAGCTCGCCGGCGAGCTGGAGGTTGTAGGGCGGGTCGGCGAAGATCATGTCGACCGACTTGGCCGGCAGCGCCTTCATCTGGGCGATGCAGTCGCCGCGCAGGATCGAATCGAGCGGGAGCGCGGGCGGCGTCGAAACGCGCGCGGCCTTAACCTTTTCGAGTACCGCCATCTTGTCCCCCTTGCGTTGGACGCGCGATCCTGCGGAGCGGCGCGCCTGGGTCAAGCACAGTTTAGTTAACAGGCGCGGTTGCCAAATCGTTAACGCAGCGGAACATTTTTGGACCGCGGGCAGATGTTGAGTCCGGTGAGCGGGCGCGGACTCAACCTGTTGTGGTGTGACTCGAAAGACTCACTTCGGCGACAAGCGGCAATTCGGCCTGAGCGACCGGTGCGAAGCTGCGGCGGTGGAGCGGGCAAGGACCATGTTCGCGCAATGCGCGCAGGTGCTCGGGCGCCGAATAGCCCTTGTTGGTATGCCAGCCGTAATGCGGATACGATTCGGCATGGGCGATCATGATCGTGTCGCGGGTGTGCTTGGCGATGATCGAGGCGGCGGCGATGCACAGCGCTGCCGCGTCACCGCCGACGATCGGCGTGGCGGGGTAAGTCCAGCGCGGCAGGCGGTTGCCGTCGACCAGGACGTGGCCGGGCGCGCAGCCCAATGCCTCGACCGCGAGCGTCATCGCCTTCATCGTCGCCCAATAGATGTTGAGGCGGTCGATCTCGTCATGCTCGACCACGCCGATGCCGACGATGGCGCAGGCCATCAGGCGATCGTGGAGGCGGCGGCGTTCGGCGGGGGTGAGCTTCTTCGAATCGTCGATGCCGCGCGGGCAGCCGCGCTCGGGCAGGATGACCGCGGCGGCGACCACCGGGCCGGCGAGCGGGCCTCGGCCGGCCTCGTCGACACCGACGACGGGGGCGGGATAGAGCGTTTCGTGTCTGCGGCTCGGCATCAGCCTTCAAGCTCTTCATAGGGATTGTGGCCGAGCGTGTGCCCGATCGGCCCGTGACCTTCGCCGAAGCCGGGGGCGCTGATCAAGGCGATTCGCGTGAACCGGACCGCCTCGACGAACGCCTCGTCGATCGGCTTGCCGCGCCCCAGTTCGGCGGCGAGCGCGCTGGCAAAGGTGCAGCCGGTGCCGTGGGTGTCGTCGGTATCGAAGCGCTTGCCGTCCAGTATGCGCAGCTGCTGGCCGGTGGGCGACAACAGGCTGTCGATCACGCGCGGGCCGCTGCCATGGCCGTCCTTGAGCACGAGATGGCAATCGTGCGCGAGCACCGCGTCGATCCCGCCGAGCGCTTCGAGCTCGGGCGTGTTGGGGGTGACGACGGTGGCGACATCCATCAGCTTGCCGAACGCGGCGACCGTGGCGGCGTCGGCGAGGGTCGAGCCCGAGGTGGCGACCATGACGGGGTCGAAGATGATGGGCATTTCGCCCCCCCCGCGAAAGCGGGGCCCCACCTCCGGCGCTTGCTCGTGCGATTCCGGTTGGGAGAAAGGCTCCCGCGTTCGCGGGAATGACGGGGAAGAAAGGTAATCCGCCACGGCATTTGCGGTCTCGGGCGAGCCGATCATGCCGATCTTGACCGCATCGACGCCAATGTCGCTTACCACCGACTCGATTTGCGCGAGCACCATATCGGCCGGCACCGGCATGACTTTCTGCACGCCCAACGTATTCTGCGCGGTGAGCGCGGTGATTGCGGTCATCGCATGGCCGCCGAGCATCGTCACGGTCTTGATGTCGGCCTGGATACCGGCGCCGCCGCCCGAATCGGACCCGGCGATGATGAGGACGCGCGGGACCGTCACGCCGCGGCGACCGCCTCGCAGATCCGCTCCACCACCGCCTCAACCTGTGCGGGGTCGTCGCCCTCGGCCATGACGCGGATGAGCGGCTCGGTGCCCGAGCGGCGAATGAGCAGGCGGCCCTTGCCGTCGAGCTCGGCTTCGGCCTCGGCGATCAGCGCTTTGACTCGGTCGCTTTCGAGGGGCGTACCGGTATAGCGCACGCTCTTGAGCCGCTGGGGCAGCGGATCGAAGCGGTGGAGCACCTCGCTCGCCGGCGCGCCGGCCTCGACCACCTCGGCAAGCACCTGGAGCGCGGCGATCAGGCCGTCGCCGGTGGTCGCATAGTCGCTGAGGATGATATGGCCCGATTGCTCGCCGCCGACATTGTAGCCGCCCTTGCGCATCGCCTCGAGCACGTAGCGGTCGCCGACCGAAGTGCGCAGCAGGCCGAGCTCCTGCGCCTGCAAATGACGTTCGAGCCCGAGATTGGACATCACCGTCGCCACCAGCCCGCCGCCGGCAAGCCGGCCGCGCCGCGCCCAGCTGGTCGCGATCGTCGCCATCAACTGGTCGCCGTCGACGATGCTGCCGTTTTCGTCGGCGACGATGAGGCGGTCGGCATCGCCGTCGAGCGCAATGCCGAGCTGGGCGCCGCTGGCGACGACCGTTTCGCACAGCACCTGCGGCGCGGTCGAGCCGACGCCGTCGTGGATGTTCTTGCCGTTGGGATTGACGCCGAGCGCGATCACTTCGGCGCCCAATTCCCACAAGGCGGTGGGGGCTACCTGATAGGCGGCGCCATTGGCGCAATCGACCACCACCTTCACCCCGTCGAGCCGCAGCGTTTCGGGGAAGGTCGATTTGGCGGCGTGGATGTAACGGCCGCGCGCGTCCTCGACTCGGCGGGCGCGGCCGATATTGGCGGGTTCGGCGAGTGCGATGTCGCTTTCGATCAGCGCCTCGATCCGGGCCTCATCCTCGTCGGACAATTTGTAGCCGTCGGGGCCGAACAGCTTGATGCCGTTATCGGCGAAGGGATTGTGGCTGGCCGAGATCATCACGCCGAGATCGGCGCGCATCGACTGGACCAGCATCGCCACCGCCGGAGTCGGCATCGGGCCGACCAGCACGACGTCCATGCCGACCGCGGTGAAGCCCGCGACCATCGCGTTTTCGAGCATGTAGCCCGACAAGCGCGTGTCCTTGCCGATCACCACGCGATGCTTGTGATCGCCGCGGACGAAGTGCGCGCCCGCCGCCATGCCGACCTTCATCGCCATCGCCGCCGTCATCGGCGCGAGGTTGGTGCGGCCCCTGATACCATCGGTGCCGAAATATTTTCTTGCCATGCTGGCGCGTCCCTTTCGTTATGACCGCATGCGCCCCTTTTGGGGCATAGATAGCGGCGAACGGCGCAAAGGGCGAGCATGTCTCAGACCACAAGAATTCTGCTGGCGCTGGCGGCAGGGCTGATCGTCGGCATCGGCCTCGCGGCGCTGGCGCCCGGCTGGGTAGCGAGCGCGGTCGCGGTGGCGCAGCCGATCGGCACGGCGTGGCTCAATGGCTTGCAGATGACGATCGTGCCGCTGGTCGTGGCGCTGCTCGTCACCGGCGTCGCGGCGAGCGCCGAGGCGGCGCGCGCCGGGCGGCTGACGGCGCGCGCGATCGGGACCTTCATCGTACTCTTGTGGTGCGCCTCTGCGCTTGCCGCGCTGCTGACGCCGCTATTCCTCGACCTCGTCCCGATCCCCGCCAGCGCCGCGGGCGGCTTGCGGGAGGCGCTGGCGCATGCCGGGCCGGTCGGCGAGATCGCCCCCTTCTCCCAATTCATCACGACATTGGTGCCGACCAACGCCGTCACCGCGGCGGCGAACGACGCGTTCCTGCCGCTGATCGTCTTTGCCCTCGTTTTCGCCTTCGCGCTGACTCGGCTGCCCGATGCGCAGCGCACGACGATGACCGACTTCTTCCAGATCATTGCCGATGCGATGATCGTCGTCATCAACTGGGTGCTGTGGCTGGGCCCGATCGGCGTGTTCGCGCTGGCGCTGGTGTTCGGCGCCAAGGCAGGGACGTCGGCGATCGGCGTGCTGGTGCATTATGTCGCGATCGTCTCGGCAGTGGGGATCGTCGTGTGGCTGCTCGCCTTTCCGTTCGGCGCGATCGGCGGGCGCATTCCACTGCTGCGCTTCATCCGCTCGACTGGCCCCAGCCATGCGGTGGCGATCAGCACGCAATCGTCGCTCGCTTCGCTGCCGGCGATGCTGCGCGCGACCGAGGAATTGGGCGTGCCGGTGGCGCGGAGCGGGATCGTGCTGCCGCTGGCGGTGGCGATCTTCCGCTTCACCGGGCCGCCGATGAACCTCGCCGTCGCGATCTATGTCGCGCATCTCTACGGCGTCGCGCTTGGGCCGACGCAGATCGCCGCGGGGATCGCCGTCGCTGCGGTGACGACGATGGGCGCGGTCGGGTTGCCGGGCCAGGTCAGCTATATCAGCTCGATCGCGCCGATCTCGATCGCGATGGGCTCGCCGATCGAGGCGCTGGGGCTGCTGATCGCGGTCGAGACCTTGCCCGATCTGGTGCGCACTGTCGGCAATGTGGCGATGGACATCGCCGTCACCGCGACGGTTGCGAGGCGCGGGCCGCAGCCCCAAGTCAGCGAGGCCGATGCTTTGCTGAAGGAGGAAGCGCCATGAAATATCGCATGTTGGGAGACGGGCTGAAGGTCTCCGCGCTGGGGCTCGGCTGCATGCCGATGGCCGGCGTCTCCACCGGCATGTACGGCGAGGCCGACGCGGCCGAAAGCATCGCCACGATCCATCGCGCGATCGATCTCGGCGTCACCTTCTTCGACACCGCCGAGATCTATGGGCCCTATACCAACGAGGAACTGCTCGGGCGCGGGATCAAGGGCAAGCGGGACGGCCTGGTGATCGCCACCAAGTTCGGCTTCAGGATCGGCGAGGGCGTGCGCGGCACCGATTCGTCGCCGGCCAATATTCGCAAGGTGTGCGACGAGTCGCTCCGGCGGCTCGGGATCGACGTGATCGACCTGTTCTACCAGCACCGCGTCGATCCTGCGACGCCGATCGAGGAGACGGTCGGCGCGGTCGCTGACCTCATCAAGGAGGGCAAGGTCCGCCATATCGGCCTGTCCGAAGCCGGCGCCGAAACCTTGCGCAAGGCCGCCGCGGTCCACCCGATCGCGGCGCTGCAATCCGAATATTCGCTTTGGGAACGCGACGTGGAAGAGGAGATCCTGCCGACCGCGCGCGAGCTCGGCATCGGCTTCGTTCCCTACAGCCCGCTCGGGCGCGGCTTCCTTACTGGGCAGATCACCAGCCGCGATCAGCTTGCCGAAGGCGATTATCGGCGCAACGACCCGCGTTATTCGGAGGAGAATTTCGCGCGCAACATGGCGACGGTCGAGGTGGTAAAGCAGATCGCCGCGCGCCACCGCGTCAGCGCCGCGCAGATCGCGCTCGCCTGGCTGCTCGCGCAGGGCGATGACGTGGTGCCGATCCCGGGATCGAAGCGGCGCGCGACACTCGAAGACAGCATGGCTGCGGTGGACGTGGCGCTCACCGCCGACGATTTCGCCGAGCTCGATCGCGCGAGTCCGCGCGGCGCCACCGCCGGCGCGCGCTATGCCGATCTGCGCATGCTGGCGATGACGCGGCTCTAGCGGTGCGAGGGACGCCGCTCTAAAGCGGTCGTCATGACGCAGACGGATGTCCTCATTCTCGGCGGCGGGCTGGTCGGCGGCGCGCTCGCGGTGGCGCTCGATGCGCACGGCCTCTCCTCGGTGGTGGTCGATCCGGCCGATCCGGCGGTGATGCTGGCCAAGGGGTTCGACGGCCGCGCCTCGGCGGTGGCGAGCGCCAGCGGGCGGATGCTCGAGGCGATCGGGATCGCCGGCCGGCTGGCCGGACAAGGTTGCGAGATTCGCCATATCCGCGTGAGCGACGGCCTCGCGCCCGGCAAGCTCGATTTCATCCCGGATGCCGAGGACGACGCGCTCGGCACGATGTACGAGAATCGCCTGCTGCGCCGCGCGATCCACGATGCCGTATCGGAGGCGCCGCGCGTCGATCTTCGCATGCAGCGCCGCGCCGTTTCGGTCGAGCGCGGGCCGCAGGGCGTCCGGGCGACGCTCGACGACGGCAGCGAGGTGTGCGCGGCGCTGCTCGTCGCTGCCGAAGGGCGCAACTCGCCGACGCGTGAGGCGGCCGGCATCCAGGTCGCACGCTGGTCCTACGATCACCACGCGATCATCTCGGCCTTCAATCACGAGCGGCCGCACGACAATGTCGCTTACGAGATTTTCTATCCCGCCGGGCCATTCGCGCTGCTGCCGCTCGACGACGACGAACGCGGCCATCGCTCGGCGATCGTGTGGAGCGTCCACGCTAAGGACGGCCCCGGCATGATGAAGCTCTCCGATCGCGGCTTCATGGCCGAGGCCGAGAAACGGATGGGCGGTTTTCTCGGCACGCTCTCGAACCTATCGCCCCGCGCGAGTTACCCGCTCGGTTTTCATCACGCCGCAACGATCACTGGCGAGCGGCTGGCGCTGGTCGGCGACGCGGCTCACGGCATCCATCCGATCGCGGGGCAGGGGCTCAATCTCGGCTTCCGCGACGTCGCGGCACTGACTCAAGTGCTGGTCGAGGGCAAGCGCCTCGGGCTCGATCTCGGCGACGCGCAACTGCTCGCGCGCTATCAGAGGTGGCGCGGGCTCGACACGCTGATGGTGGCCGCGGCGACCGATGGGCTCAACCGCCTGTTCGGGCTGCCCGGCAGGACGGCGAGCGCGGTGCGGCGCTTGGGCATCTCGGCGGTCGATCGCATCGGTCCGCTCAAGCAGCGCTTCATGGCAGAGGCGCGGGGAGAATCGGGCGAGCTGCCGCGGCTGCTGATGGGGGAAGCGGTTTGAGGCGGTGAGCTATCGCTCCACTTCCTCGGCAATCTTTAATTCCGCTTCCTCGACCTCGCGCTTCTGGCGGACCATGATGAAGGTTCCGCTCCAGTCGCCCGGAATGTTCCAGGTGCCGGTGATCTCGGTCGCGTCGGCGTTGAGCGTGCCGGCATAGTGGATCGGCCTGGCGTGATGGTCGTCATAGAATTTGACGAAAGTCACGCTGCTTCCGGCGCGGCGGCCGTCGATCAGCGCGAACAAGGTGCCCTCGCGGCCGGGCTCGCTGATCTCGCCGCTGAGCGCGCCGCCATGGTCGCGAAGCGTCGCGGTGAAGGCAGTCGGCGGTAGCGTGCGCGGATAATTGTAGATGCCGTCCCAATGACCGCCAAGATCAGCCCGGTCGCCCATCAGCCGTTCAGCCGGCGCGCTTCCTCGACGAGTAGCACCGGCACGCCGTCGCGGATGGGATAAGCGAGGCCGGCCTCGTCCGAGACGAGCTCGCGGCGCCCAGCATCGTAGCGCAGCGGCGTGCGTGTCACCGGGCAGACCAGGATCGACAGCAGCCAGGGATCGAGCGCGTCGCTCATTGCAGCGTCACGCGCTCTTCGCCGTCGTGGCGGCCGAAGAATTGCATGAGCTGGACGATCAGGTCGGCGCGCGCGTCGAGGCTCGGCGATTCGAGCAGCGCCTGCTTGGCGGCAACGTCGAACGGCGCGATCTGGGCGATGCCGTTGACCAGTGCCTCATCGTCGAGGCGGCTCACCGCATTCCAGTCGACGGCATAGCCCTGGGCATCGGCAAAACGGCGCGATTCGAGCTCGAGCGCGGCGCGCCGGCCCATCGCCAGCACCGGATCGCGCTCGGTTATCGGCAGCAATTCGGCCTCGACCTGGCGGAACGGCGTCGTCACGTCGAGCTCGCGCGCGATGCGGAACAGCGCGACGCCTTCGAGCACGAGGTTGTAGCGCCCGTCGTCGAGCGCCTCGACCTCGGCGATCCGCCCGACGCAGCCGATCTCGAACAGCGGCGGACTGTCCTCGTCGCGCTCCGCGCCGGGCCGCGGCTGGATCATGCCGATCCGCCGATCGCGCGCCATCGCGTCCGAGACCATCGCACGATAGCGCGGCTCGAAGATATGCAGCGGCAGGTGCATCTCGGGAAACAGCAGCGCACCGGGCAGCGGAAACACCGAGAGGCGAGTCGTCGTCATCCGAACAGGATCGCCGACAGCCGGCGGCGCTGCGCCGAGACCCAGGGGTCTTCGAGCCCGACCACCTCGAACAATTTGAGCAGCCGGTCGCGCGCCGCGCCTTCGTTCCAGTCGCGCTCGGCGGCGATGATCGCCAGCAGATTGTCGGCCGCGCCCTCGCGGTTGCCCGCCGCCATTTGCCCGCCGGCGAGACGGAAGCGCGCGTCGAGATCGTCGGGATGCGCCGCGACCTCGGCAGCGAGCGCGGCGAGATCGCCGACGGGTTGCACTTCCTGCTTGAGCGCGAGCGCCGCCTTGGCGCGCTCGATCTCGGGCTGTTTCGCCACCTCCTCGGGAAGCGCCGCGATCGCCGCTTCGGCCTCGTCGCCGCGATTCGCCGCGACCAGCGCGCGAATCCGGCCCGAGGCGACCGCGGGATGGTCGGGCGCCATCTCGGCGAGTTGATCGAAGATCGACAGCGCGCGTTCCGCATCGCCCTCACCCAGGACCTGCTCGCCCATCGCGATCAGCGGCGCGATCTCGGCTTCCAGATCCTTCTCGCCGCTTTCGACCGGCAACTGGCGGAGCAATTGATCGAGCGTCGCCTTCAGCTGCGATTCGGTGCGCGCGTTGGTAAGATCGGCGACCAGCTGACCCTGGAACATCGCATAGACGGTGGGAATCGAGCGCACCTGGAATTGCGCGGCGATGAACTGGTTCTTGTCGGTATCGATCTTGGCCAGCACCACGCCCTTGTCGGCGTAATCGGCCGCGACCTTTTCGAGCACCGGGCCGAGTGCCTTGCACGGCCCGCACCATTCCGCCCAGAAATCGATGATGACGAGGCTGGTCATCGACGGTTCGACGACGTCGCGGCGGAACGCCTCGACCGCTTCCTTTTCCTGCGGGTTCATGCCGAGCGTAGCCAAATCATGCTCCTGTCCGTTCGAATAGGCCCCTTATGTGGGGCGGAAGGGGCCGCCGCCAACCCTTTTCGCATCGTGCCGACAAGGGGCTTGCCGGCCTGCAAAGCCGATGCTAACAGCCGCGCCTTACCCGGGGCCCCGACGCCGTGGCCCGGAACGCCAAGAGCGGGCGTAGCTCAGGGGTAGAGCACAACCTTGCCAAGGTTGGGGTCGAGGGTTCGAATCCCTTCGCCCGCTCCAGGTCGCTGCCGCGATTTAGCGGCGCTAAATCACGAAATTGCAGCGACCTCTGCCGGCCTTGCGCCAGCAAGGACCGACGGCGCGACTTTGTCGCGCCGGAACCCGCGAGTGTCCGCTTATCCTTGACCTACAACCTTCGCGCTGGTTCCAGCAGGCGGCGCAATGCATTGAATTGGCTTGCGAGCAGCCTGGCCTGCGCCGTCTCGTCGAGCCGATCGAGATGGTGCAGCGACCAGCGGTCCATCGCCTGAAGCACGGAGAATACCAGTTCGGCCTGCAGCGAGGCGGGCAGATCATCGCCGACGGCGCCCGACGCCCGGCCGACGGCTATCACGCGTGCGACCCAATCGGCGACCTCGGCGAGGATACGCGTCAGCGCCGCGCTGCGGCTCGCGGCGCGATCGGGGAGGTAGAACATCTTGCCGAAATCGGCATACCAGGCCTGTCGCGAGGCGATCACCAGCGCTTCGCCCACGAACGTGCCAACGCGATCCCAGAAGTGCGAACCTGCAAATGCCTCGGGTTCGGGCGCGGCGAGATCGCGAGCGAGCGCCGCCGCCGCCGCTTCCACGACCCGGTCGAACAGCACCTCCTTCGAGGCGAAGAAGTGATAGAACGAGCTCTTGCTGATCCCGCACGCCCGGATGATCGCGTTCAACGAGGCGTTCTCGAATCCGTGCGCGGCGAACTCGCGCGCTGCGGTTTCATATAAGGATCGGTGGCGTTCGGGAGGTGCGATGCGATCGTTCATGCCTTCGATCTAGCAGACTGGACCGATCGGTCCAGATGGTTTAGGGCGGCCTTTGGACCGATCGGTCCAGTAAGGAGAAGCGCTGATGTTCATTCCGGCATCGTTCGAGGATCAACTGGCGCGGCAGCGCGACGATCGCCTGCGCGTGCTGGTCGCAGGCGCCGGCCCCGCCGGCCTGACCCTGGCGCAGCTGCTGCGCACGCAGGGCCTCAATCCGGTGCTGATCGAGCGCAGCGCGGGGTCGGGGGACGAAGGATACATGCTCGCACTGATGCCGCTGGTCGATCGCGTGATCCGCGACCTCGGCGTCGCACAAGCATACCGCTCCGCGAGCGAGCCCTTTCACCATTATGTGCTCCACGGCCGCCACGGCCAAAGGCTCCGCAGCTATGAGATCGACACCTTGCTGTCGGCGACGGGCGACTATCGCGGCCTCGCGCGCGGCTCGCTGCTCGAGGTGCTGGCGGGCAAGGGAGCGCCGATCAGCCATGCCACCGCGCTGACCGCGATCCGCCAGGACGACACTGCTGCCGAGGTGACGGTCGAGAGCGAAGGCAAGGCGATCGACGCGGCGTTCGATGCAGTGATCGTCGCCGAAGGGCTGCATTCGGCGAGCCGCGCGCTGGTGCTTCGTCCCGAGCAGACCGCCCTCTACGATACCGGCTGGGCCGGCTGGGTGGCGTGGATGGACAGCGATGCCGAGCATATCGATCGCGGCGACGAAATCTGGGGAAATGGCTTCTTCGTCGGCGTCTATCCGGTCAAGGGACGCGCCGGCGTGTTCGTCGGCGGCGATCGCGCCGACATGCGCGCCGGCCCCGCTGCTTTCGTCGCGGCGATCCGGCGCGATCTGCCTCGGCTCGATCCCTGGCTCGACGCCGCCCTGGCGCGCGTCGCGATCGATCGCGACCCTTATTATTGGCAGCTCACCGATTGCCGTGCGGAAAGCTGGGCGATCGGAAGGGTGGGGCTACTCGGCGATGCTGCCGCCGGTTTCCTGCCAACTGCGGGAATCGGCGCGGGAATGGCGATGGAATCGGCGGGCGTCCTCGCGCGGACGCTGGCCGGAGCATCGCGCGAATCGGTCGCCGATGCCTTGCGCGATTACGAGCGCCGCCAGCGCCCGCGCATCGAGGCGGCGCAGGATAGTTCGCGCCAGCTCGCCCGATTGATGTTCCGGCGCAACGCGGCGTTCGCGATGACCCGGGATCTCGCGGTGCGCGTCATCCCGCTCGGCATGGTGTTGAAGCCGATCCGCAAATTGCTCGACGAGGCGCCGGACTGAGCTCGAACGGCGCGTTGCCGCTCCGTCCCCCCCCACGGCGCTGATTCGCATTTGTGCGGAACAATCGCCCGTCCGGCGCTTTAGGGTTCCCGACGCACGCCGTTTAGGAGAGATTCGATGCGTATTGCCGCTTTTGCCGCCGCCGTTTCGCTTGCCGCTCTGGCGGCATGCTCGTCGCATTCGAACGATCAGGCGGCCGACACCAACGTCATGATGGCCAACGATTCGCTGATGGCGAACAATATGGCGGCCGACAACGGGGCGATGAACGCCGCTGCCGACAACAGCGCCGCGCCGCAGCCGACCGACGCCGCGAGCTTCATCAAGACCGCCGCCGCCAGCGATCTCTACGAGACCGAATCATCGAAGCTCGCGCTCGACAAGTCGAAGAGCAAGGACGTCCGCGATTTCGCGCAGATGATGATCACCGATCACGCCAAGACCACGAAGGGCGTCAAGGACGCCGCGGCCAAGGCCAAGTTGACGGTGCCGCCGCCGGCGCTCAGCCCCGATCAGCAGCAGATGATCGACATGCTCAAGCCATTGAGCGGCGATGAATTCGACAAGACCTATCTGCAGCAACAGCTTCCGGCGCACCAGCAGGCGTTGGCGCTGATGCAGAATTATGCCGAAAGCGGCGACACCCCGGCGCTCCAGGATGCCGCCAAGACCGCGATCCCGATCGTCCAGAAGCATCTCGCGCGGCTTCAGGAACTGACTAAAACGG
Source organism: Sphingomonas sp. (assembly GCA_051954515.1). Taxonomy (GTDB): domain Bacteria; phylum Pseudomonadota; class Alphaproteobacteria; order Sphingomonadales; family Sphingomonadaceae; genus Sphingomonas. The sequence goes on from JBQCHQ010000013.1 coordinate 28,318, forward strand.
GCGGATGACGACAAACACAGGCGCGATTCGCGTCGGCATCGGCGGCTGGACCTATGAGCCGTGGCGCGGGACCTTCTATCCGCAAGGCCTCGCGCAGAAACGCGAGCTCGAATTCGCCAGCCGCGCGGTGACCGCGATCGAGATCAACGGCACTTATTATTCGAGCTTCAAGCCGGCGAGCTTCGCGTCCTGGGCAGCGGCCGCGCCCGACGGCTTCGTCTTCGCCGTCAAGGCCTCACGTTTTTGCACCAACCGCAAGGTGCTCGCCGAGGCGGGCGAGTCGATCGCGCGCTTCGTCGGCCAGGGAATCGTCGAGCTCGGCGACAAGCTTGGGCCGATCCTGTGGCAGTTCATGGCGACCAAGAAGTTCGATCCCGACGATTTTCGCGCGTTTCTCGCGTTGCTGCCCTCCACGCACGAGGGCGTCGCGCTGCGCCATGCCGTCCAGATCCGCCACGAAAGCTTCGCGGTGCCTGAATTCGTGGCGATGGCGCGTGCCGCCGGGGTGGCGATCGTCTATGCCGATTCGACCGATTATCCGGCGATCGCCGATATCGGCGGCGATTTCGTCTATGCCCGGCTCGAAGCTGCACGCGAGGAGGAGGCGACCGGCTATTCGGCCGATGAGCTCGATCGCTGGGCTTCGATCGCGCGCGGCTGGGCGGCGGGCGACAGCCCGGCGGGGCTGCCCTATGCGGCCGATGCGGCGCCGCGCCAGCCGCGCGACGCGTTCGTCTTCATGATCAACGGGGCCAAGGTCCGTGCCCCGGCCGCGGCGCAAGCGCTGATCGAGCGTTTGCGGTAAATCACCGAGCCGGTTTGACGGGCGCCGTCGGCTGGCTGACCGTTGTCGCCGGCGCCGGCGAGGCGGCTGCCGCGACCGGCGCGCCCTGGCCGAGGATCGCCGCGGTTTCGATCACATCGAGCGCGCGGCGCGCGTCGATATAACGGTGCGCCGCGGCGAGCCAGCGCTGCGCCCCGCTGGCGCCGGGCAGCCGCTCGATCTCGGCGAGCGCCGCCTCGACCTGGCCGGCCTCGAGCAGGCGCCGCGCGCGCGCCATCCGCGCCGAAGGCCGCGGCGAGGGCGAGCCTTCCTTGTGCAGCACGATCAGGTTGGACAAGGTATTGCGCAGCCCCGCCCAGATGGCTTCATGCCCTCCGCTGACCAGATCGGGTGCGATCGAATCGAGCCCGAGCCGCAAGTCCTCGATCGTCACCGGCGCGCGCGCAGCCCGAATCACGGTGGCCACCGCGCGTGGCTGCGTCGCGCCGAAGCGCTCGCGCAACTGGCCTTCAATATAGCCGAGCCCGATGCCGCGATCGATCGCGCGGCGCGCGGCAAAGGCCACTAGCAGCCCTTCGGCCCGGGTCGCGTTGCCCGATGCCGCATCGGCCTTGGTGTCGATCGTCGCGCTGCGTGCCTCCAAATCCGCGAGCCGGGCGGAGAGCGCCGCTTCGCGCGCGGCGAGCGTATCGATATTGGCGGTCGCGTCGACCGGCGTGGTTGGGAGCCGGGGTTGCGGTTTGGCCAGCGCCGTGCGCTGTGCCGGCGATGCCAGCCAGGGCACGCGATCGCCCCATTGTCGGATCGCCAGCGCGGCGAGCAGCACGCCCGCGACGAACACCGTAATGTAGATAATCGCGGCGCCGCGCCAGCGCCGCCGGCGGGGGAGCGAAAAGGGATCGTCGCTGGCCATCACCGCCCTTATCGACGGCTCGCGAAGCCCGGTCAATCGGCGAGCCGACGCGCCAGCGCGACCAATGCCGTATCGTCTCGCGCGTCGGCGACGGCGATCTCGGCCCAACCAGCGCCGGCCGCGTCGGCCACCGCAGCGCTCAGCGTGGCGAGGCGTACGGTGCTGCGGTCGATCGTCTCGGCGAGCGCCGCGAATCGCTGCGCCGCGCGCGGCGAGTGAAGCAAGGCGATTTGTCCCGCGACCGGCTGCAGGTCGGCCGGGACAATCTCGATCTCGCGCGCCTCATACACGGTGACGACGGCCGTCACGCCGACCGGCGCCGTCGTGCGATCGCGTCCGGCGAGGTGGAGCAGGCGATGATGGCCGCGCGTCGCGGCGATCTCGACGATCGCCGTCATATCCTCGTTGCCCGTTGCAGCGACGGTGAGTCCGGCATCGCGCGCCGCCCGTGCGGTCGCTTCGCCGACGGCGAAGACCGGCAATCCCGCCAATGCCGCAAGCCCAGCGCCCGCGCAGCGCGCCGCATTGGCGCTCGTCAGCAGCAAGCCGTCATGCGCCGCCGGATCGGGCGGCGCCCACGCCACGGGCACGATTTCGAACAGCGGCAGCACGATCGCCTCCAGCCCGGCGCGCGCCAGCGCCGCGACCGTCGCGCGATTGCCCGGCTCCGGCCGCAGCACCGCGACGCGGCGCGTCATGCCCCGAACAAGCGCCGGATCGCCGGCGGCGCCGCCGCCAGCAGCTCGGTGGCAAGAGCGCGCGCAAGGCCGGCATCGTCACGGCTACCGACGCGCTCGCCGAAAACCGATGCGCTGCCGTCCTCGGCGTAGAGCGCCGCGCGCAGCCGCACCTCCGCACGCTCGATCACGGCCAGGGCGGCGACCGGCGAGTGGCAATCGGCGTCGAGCGCGGCGAGCAATGCGCGCTCGTGGCCGACGCAGCACGACGTATCGGCATCGTCAATCGCGGCGAGCAGTGCGCACGCGCGCACGTCCTCGGCCCGGCATTCGATGCCGACCGCGCCCTGCGCCGGGGCCGGCAGCATCACCTCGATTGGGACGGCCGTGCCAATCTCGGGCCTCCCCAGCCGATCGAGTCCCGCCGCGGCGAGCATCGTCGCGTCCACCTCCCCCGCGGCCAGCTTGGCCAGCCGTGTATCGATATTACCGCGAAACAGGGTGGTGCGCAGATCGGGCCGCAATGCCCGCACTTGCGCGGCACGGCGCGGCGAGCTGGTGCCGATCACCGCGCCCGGGCGCAGATCGGCGATCGAAGGCGCTCCGATCAACCGGTCCCGGACGTCGGCGCGCGGCAGCATCGCGGCGATCGCGATCGCCGCGGGCCGGATCGTCTCGACGTCCTTCATCGAATGCACCGCGGCGTCGATCTCGCCTGCGAGCAGCGCGCGGTCGAGCTCCTTGGTCCACAAGGCCTTGCCGCCGATTTCGGCGAGCGCGCGGTCCTGCACCTTGTCGCCGGTGGTCTTGATCGCGACGATTTCGACCTCGTCCGCTGCCCAGCTGTGCGCGGCGGCGAGCGCGTCGCGCGCCATGCGCGCCTGGACGAGCGCGAGCGGGGAGCCTCGGCTGCCGAGGCGGAAACGAATGGCCATCGCGGCTTGTGCTAGCGCCGCGGACGGCTAGAGGAAAGCCATGGCGCTGATCCTCGGCCTCGAATCGAGCTGCGACGAAACCGCCGCGGCACTGGTGCGCGACGATCGCACGATCATGGCGCACGCGCTCGCCGGGCAGGAAGCGGCGCATCGTCCCTATGGCGGCGTCGTGCCCGAGATCGCGGCGCGCGCGCATGTCGAGATGCTGAGCCCGCTGATCGAGCGCGCGCTGGAGGAAGGAGGCGTCGGCCTCGATCAGGTCGACGCGATCGCGGCGACCGCCGGGCCGGGGCTGATCGGCGGAGTGATGGTCGGCCTCGTCACCGGCAAGGCGCTGGCGCATGCGTGCGGCAAGCCGCTGATCGCGGTCAACCATCTCGAAGGCCATGCGTTGTCGCCGCGCCTGGCCGATTCCGATCTCGCCTTCCCCTATCTGCTGCTGCTCGTCTCGGGCGGGCATTGCCAGTTGCTGTTCGTCGAGGGCGTAGGGCGCTATCGCCGCCTCGCGACGACGGTCGATGATGCCGCGGGCGAGGCATTCGACAAGACCGCCAAGCTGCTCGGCCTCGGCTTTCCCGGCGGCCCGGCGGTCGAGCGCGCCGCGGCGGCGGGCGATCCCCGCGCGGTGCCGCTGCCGCGCCCGCTGGTCGGCAGCGCCGAGCCGCACTTCTCCTTCGCGGGCCTCAAGAGCGCGGTGCTGCGCGCGCGCGACGCCGGCACCTGGACGGCGGAGGACATCGCTGCCTCGTTCCAGCAAGCGGTGGTCGATTGCCTGATCGACCGCACCACGCGCGCAATCGACATGGCCGACGGTGCTACGGCATTGGTCGTCGCCGGCGGCGTCGCCGCTAACCAGGCAGTGCGAAGTGCGCTTGCCGAACTGGCGCGCGTCTCGGGGCTGCGCTTCGTCGCGCCGCCTTTGTGGCTGTGCACCGACAATGCCGCGATGATCGCCTGGGCCGGCGTCGAGCGCTTCGCCGCAGGGCTGACCGACCCGCTCGACACGCCGGCACGGGCGCGCTGGCCGCTCGATCCCAGTGCCGAACGCGCGCGCGGGGCGGGGGTGAAGGCATGAGGATTGGCGTCATCGGCGGCGGCGCTTGGGGCACCGCGCTGGCGCAGGTCGCGGCAGCCGAGGGCGCTTCGGTGACCTTGTGGGCGCGCGAGCCCGAGGTCGTCGAATCGATCAACCGCGAGCATCGCAACACGCTGTTCCTGCCCGACGCCGCGCTGTCGGCCTCGATTGCTGCGACGGGCGATCTCGGCGCATTGGAAGCAACGGAAGCGCTGCTCGTCGTTGCGCCGGCACAGCATGTTAGGGCGGTGCTCTCCGAAACACCAGTCGGGACGAATCCGCTGGTGCTATGCGCCAAGGGGATCGAGGCGGGCACGCGGCGGCTGGTCGGCGAGATCGCCGCCGAGCTTCACCCGAACGCGCCGATCGCGGTGCTGTCAGGGCCGACCTTCGCGCACGAAGTCGCCGCTGGCTTGCCGACCGCGGCGACGCTCGCCTGCGCCGATTCGGGCGTGCGTGATTCGCTGATCGCGCGGCTCGCGCGGCCCGCCTTCCGCCTCTACGCCAGCGACGACGTCGCCGGCGCGGAGATCGGCGGGGCGGTCAAGAACGTGCTGGCGATCGCCTGTGGCGTGGTCGAGGGCGCCGGCCTCGGCCAGAACGCCCGTGCGGCACTGATCGCGCGCGGCTTCGCCGAGATGACTCGCTTCGGCCTCGCGCGCGGGGCGCGGGCGGAGACACTTGCCGGCCTGTCGGGCCTCGGCGACCTCGTGCTGACCTGCTCCTCGACCAGCTCGCGCAACTTCTCGTTCGGGCTCGGCCTGGGGCAAGGCAGACCCGCCGCCGAGCTGTTCGCCGATCGCCGCACCGTCGCCGAAGGCGCCTTCACCGCGCCGGTGCTGCGCGAGGCGGCCACCGAGGCCGGCGTCGCCATGCCGGTCTGCGAAGCGGTCTGCGCGCTGATCGAGGGCGCGCCGGTCGAAGCGGTGATCGCCGACCTCCTCAATCGCCCCTTGAGGGACGAGCGGGGGTAAGCCACCTTCGTCATCCCCGCGAAAGCGGGGACCCATCTCCCGCGTTTTCCATCCTCATGACGGCCGTTGTCGGCACGTCCGGGAGATGGATCCCCGCCTTCGCGGGGATGACACTCGCTTTTTTATTCCAGCGCCCCGATCACCGATTTCACCTCCATGAATTCGGCGAGCCCGTATTTTCCGTATTCGCGGCCGTTGCCCGATTGCTTGTAGCCGCCGAACGGCACGTTGGGATCGGGGTTGCCGGCGTTGACATAGACCATGCCGGCGCGCAGCCGCGGCACGAACGCTTTGGCCTTGGCGGGATCGCCCGAGACGACCGCCGACAGCCCGTAATTGGTGTCGTTGGCGATGCGGATCGCGTCCTCGTCATTCTCATAGGCGATGATCGTCACGACGGGCCCGAATATCTCCTCGCGCGCGATCGTCATGTCGTTGGTCACGTTCGAAAACAGCGTCGGCTTGACGTAATAGCCGGTGTCGAGTCCCTCGGGCCGGTCGGGGCCGCCCGCCTCCAGCGTCGCGCCTTCCTCGATGCCCTTGGTGATCAGCCCTTGAATCTTGTCCCATTGCGCCTTGTTGACGACCGGGCCGATGTGCCGACCCTCGGTCATCGGATCGCCGGCCTGGGCCGCCTGCATCACTTGCCTGGCGATGGCGACGGCCTCGTCGCGCTGGCTCTTGTGGACCAGCATCCGCGTCGGCGCGATGCAGCTCTGCCCCGAGTTGATCAACACCCCCATCAGCCCGGCGGGCACCGCTTGCTCGAGCGGGGCGCCTTCGAGGATGATATTGGGCGATTTGCCGCCGAGTTCCTGATGCACGCGCTTGACCGTGTCGGCGGCGGCTTTGGCGACCAGAATCCCGGCGCGGGTCGAGCCGGTGAAGCTCACCATGTCGATATCGGGATGCTTGGCTAGCGCGGTGCCGACGCCCGGGCCGTCGCCCTGGACGAGGTTGAATACGCCTGCGGGCACGCCGGCCTTGTCCATGATTTCGGCGAAGATCGCGGCCGATCCCGGCGCTTCCTCGGAAGGCTTGAGGATCATCGCGTTGCCCGCCGCCAGCGCCGGCGCGACCTTGGCGGCGATCTGGTTGAGCGGCCAGTTCCACGGCGTGATGAGAGCAACCACTCCTACGGCCTCGTGCACCACCTTGCTGGCGCCGACCTGCTCCTCAAAGCGGAACTCCTTGAGCGCCTTCACCGCCGCCATCAGGTGGCCGATGCCGGCGCCGACCTGCGCCGCGCGCGCCATCGCGATCGGGCAGCCCATTTCGGTGGCGATCGCCTGCGCCAGATCCTCGGCGCGGTTCTTGTATTCGGCGATGATCGCCTCGAGCAGCGCGGCACGCTCCTCGACCGAACTGCACGAAAAGCTCTCGAAAGCACGCCGCGCCGCCTTGACCGCCTTGTCGACATCGGCCTCGGACCCGAGCGTGATCTCGGTGCACGGCGCCTCGGTGGCGGGATTGATGACCTCGTGCCGCCGGCCGCCCTCGCTGTCGATCCAGGCGCCGTCGATATAGTGTTTGAGGTAGCTCTTCATCCTCGCCTCCGGGCGTTTCGAATATGGGGTATGCGCCGCGTGAAGATGGCGCGACCGCCGATCAGTTGCAAGATGGAACGCAACGCCGCGGCGCGATCGGGCGTTGACGCCCTGCCTTCGCCGCAAAATTGACACCTCGTGCCGCCACGAGACCAGCGCCCAACCCCTGAACGAGACGAGATGACGATGCCCAAGCGCTTGTTCCTGGCCTTCACCTGCGCCGCGCTCGCCGCCACGCCGGCGTTCGCCGCCTCGTCGCCCTTCGATCTCAGCGGGCCGGCGCTTCGCGTCTCGGTGACGCATGACGGCATGACCTTGCCGATCGCGCAGGTGCCCAATCTCAGCGCTGGCGACACGATCTCGGTGGCGCCCGATTTTCCCGCTGACCAAGGCGCGCACTACGTGCTGATCGCCGGTTTCCTGCGCGGCGCGACCAACCCGCCGCCCAAAAAGTGGTTCTCTGCCGCGAAAACCTGGGAGAAGAAAAAGAAGGACAACAGCCTGACGCTGACGGTGCCCGAGGGCGCGCGCCAGCTCGTCCTGTTCCTGATGCCCGACGACAATGGCGATTTCGACGCGGTGGTCTCGAACGTGCGCAAGCAGCCAGGCACGTTCGTCCGCGCCTCGCAGGAACTGAACCAGGCCTCGCTCGACCGCGCCCGGCTCGATACCTTCCTCGACAGCATCCACGCGCTCGAAAGCACGCACCCCGAGCAGCTCGCGACGACCTCGCCGATCCTCACCAGCAGCCTGTCGATCAAGCTCAACGCCGATTGCCTCAACCAGCCGCTCGAAAGCCAGGCGGCCTGCCTGACCCAGGGCCGCGAATCGCTGCTGCTCGCAGACAGCCACAGTTCCGAGCTCGCCGAGACGCTGGGCGGGGCGCCGACCGACCTCGCCTTCCAGATCAGCTCGACCGCCAAGGCGGGCTATGGCTATTACAGCCCCTATATCGGCATGGTGCGCGACATCGCGCGGATCTTCGGCGCTTTCCAGACGACTCGGCTGCAATATATCCCGGCGATCGTCCACGAGCGCGACGATCGGCTGACGCTGCTGCTCAACGCCGCGCCGTCGTTCGGCAAGCCCGCCTCGGTTATGGTCGTCGCAATGCCGGCGATCGAGCCGGTGCAGCCGCCGCCCTTGCGCCCTTCGGGCGGCGACAAGGGCTTCTGCGCGCTCGACGACGACCTCGTGCTGCCGGTCGAGGGCGCGCCTTTGATCTATGCCACGCATTATGCCCACGACATGGTGCTTCGCGTGCCGCGGCCCGACGGCAAGACGGTCGACGTGCCGATCACCGCCGATCCAAGCCGTGGCGGCTATGTCGTCGCGCCGCAGCAGCTCGCCGCCGCGGGAATCGACGGCAGCGTCACCGCGCGGCTTCATGGGCAATGGGGCTTCGCCGGGTTCGACGGCCCTGCCTTCCGCATCGAGGCGTCGAAGCCGGGCAGCTGGAAGCTCGCCGATCCCGACGCCAGCCTGGTCATCGGCCGCGACAATCAGGTCATGCTCGCCGGGGTGGCGCCGAGCTGCATCACTTCGGTGACCCTCGAGCAGCCGGGCGCGGCGCCGTTACCGGTCAAGTGGCAGCCGGCGGGCGCGGGAAAGATCAGCGCGACCCTGCCGCTCGCCAAGCTCGATTCGGGCGCGATGAAGCTCGCCATCGCCGAGCAAGGCAGCAAGGCGCCGGCGATCGTGCCGCTCCAGGCGCTGGCCCAGGCGGGGCATATCGACGCCCTCGACTTCCACGCCGGCGATCAGGCGACGACGCTTACTGGCACGCGGCTCGATACCGTGTCGTCGGTGACGATCGGCACGATCGCTTTCCGCCCCGGCGCGCTCACCCGCCAGGGCGACAGCGACCGGCTCGAGCTGATCGCCGCCGATCCGGCGCCGCTCGCCAGCCTCACCGCGGGCTCGACCGAGGTGGCGACGATCACCTTCGCCGACGGCCGCAGCCGCAAGCAGCGCCTCGTCGTCGCTGCCGCCCGGCCCAAGGTGAGCATTCTCCAAGTCACCCACGGCGCGGCGCCGGCGGGGCAGGGCGTGCCGATCACGCTCGCCGGCGATGCGGCGATTGCCGCCGACGCGCCGCTAACCTTCTCGTTTCGCACCGACGGCGCGATGGTGCTGAGCGGCCGCGAAAAGATCGAGATCGCCACCATCGACGGCCGCGCCTCGGCAACGCTCGACGCGCACTCGGGCTACATGCTGCAGAGCGCGACCGTCGCCGTGGTCTCGTTCGATCCCGCCCAGACGCTCGGCAGCGCCGCATTCGGGCCGCTGCGCTTCCGAGTCGTCGATGGCGATCAGGCCTCGGACTGGGCGAAGCTGGCGACCCTCGTGCGGCTGCCGCGGATCGACGCCGTGCGCTGCCCGGAGAAGGCGGCGCGCTGCACCCTGTCGGGGTCGCAGCTTTTCCTGATCGACACGATCGCCGCCGATGCCGCCTTTGCCGATCCGGTTGCCGTGCCGCCGGGCTTCACCGGCGCGTCGATCGAGGTGCCGCGGCCGAAGGACGGCGTGCTGCATTTCAAGCTGCGCGACGATCCGAGCGTCATGGCGACGGTGAAGGTGGGCTGAAAAGCGTCTGGTGGGTCCGCCGGGATTCGAACCCGGGACCTCTCGATTAAAAGTCGCTTGCTCTACCGACTGAGCTACGGACCCGCCAGATGCCGGCCGCCCTAGGATCAGCGGCGACGCGGGTCAACCGCCCGGGCGAGTTGGCGCACCGTCCGCCCCGTCACCGGATCACGCCAACCGGGCGCGATCGCCGCCAGCGGGCGCAGCACGAAGTTGCGGATACGGAACAGCCGATGCGGCACGGTCAGCGCCGGGCTTGACCAGCAGCCGCCCGTCCACAGGATGATGTCGAGATCGATCACCCGCTCGCCCCAGCGCTGCCCGCGCCGCCGCCCGAAGGCGCGTTCGATCGCCTTGAGGCGCGCGAGCAGCGCGTCGGGGCTTTCGTCGCTTTCGATCAGCGCGCAGGCGTTGGCAAAACGGCGGATCGAAGGGCCGATCGGCGGCGTATCGATGATCGGCGATGCCGCGACCACATTGCCCAGCGCCGCGATCGCCGCAGCGACCTCGGCGCGTGGGCTTCCATGTCGGCCGCGCCGGTTCGAGCCGATCGCGATCGCGTAGAGCTGGCTTGTCCGATCCACGTTGCTTTGCCTATCGGGGCGGCATGCCCGCGCCAAGCCCGATCCCTGCCGCCGAGGCGCCGCACGATTGCCCGCGCTGCCCGCGCCTCGTCGGCTTGCGCGCGGAACTGCGCGCCCAGCACCCCGAGTGGTGGAACGCTCCGGTGCCCGCATTCGGCGATCCGAACGCCTGGCTCGCGATAGTCGGCCTCGCGCCCGGCAAGCACGGCGCCAACCGCACCGGCCGTGCCTTCACCGGCGACGCAGCGGGCGACCTGCTGTTCGCGACACTCGCCAGGTTCGGCCTGACGCGCGGCGTTTTTCGCTCATCGCCCGACGACGGCCTCACGCTCGACGGCGCAGTGATTGTCAACGCCGTCAAATGCCTGCCGCCGCAGAACAAGCCCGTTCCCGAGGAAATCCACGCCTGCCGACCCCATCTCGAGGCGGCGATCGCGGCGCTGCCCCGGGTTCGAGTGCTGATCGCGCTGGGCCGGATCGCTCATGAATCGACGGTGCGAGCGCTCGGCGGCAGGCCCGCCGCCGCCCCGTTCGCGCACCTCGCCGAGCATCGGCTGGAAGGCCGCGTACTGATCGATAGCTATCACTGCTCGCGCTACAATACGAACACCGGGCGGTTGACGCGCGAAATGTTCGAAGCGGTGTTCGCCCGCGCGTTGGCCGTTCGCCCATGACGAAAGCCGGCTGATCTGCTAGACTGCAAGCACAGTTGAGGAGATCGTCATGCGTATCCTGATCTGCCTGCTGCCGCTGCTCGTCGCGGCTGCCCCCGTGCCCGATCCACCCGGCGACAAATGCCTCGACGCGAAGCTCCACGAGGCGAAGCGCGACACGGCGGTGACGGTGCACCCGCTCAATCGGGAACCCGGCGCCAAACAGGAAATCGCCGTCCTGCATTACGATGCCCGCCGCTGCGTCGAGCCGATCGTCGTGCGCGACAATGTCGGCGGCAAGTCGCAGTAACTCCCTCGTTCGCCCTGAGCCTGTCGAAGGGCGAGTACCCCCACAACGTGCTTCGACAAGCTCAGCACGAACGGTTCAGGGCTGACGGTCAGATATCCTCGACCAGCCGGCCGTAGAGCTCCGGGCGGCGGTCGCGGAAGAAGCCGAAGGCGGCGCGGTGGCGCTTGACGCGATCGAGGTCGAGTGTTGCGGTGATGACGCCCTCTTCCTCGCGATCGAGTTCGGCGAGGATGTCGCCGCGCTCGTCGGTAATGAAGCTCGTTCCGTAGAAGGTCTGGCCGTGCTCGGTGCCGACACGGTTGGCGGCGACCACCGGCACCACGTTCGACACCGCATGGCCGACCATCGCCCGCCGCCACAGCCGCGCCGTGTCGAGGCTCTCGTCGTGCGGCTCGCTGCCGATCGCGGTAGGGTAGAACAACACCTCGGCCCCCATCAGCATCATCGCGCGCGCGGTTTCGGGATACCATTGGTCCCAGCACACGCCGACGCCGAGCTTCGCCTCGGGCCCGTCCCACACCTTGAAGCCGGTGTTGCCGGGGCGGAAGTAGAATTTCTCTTCATAGCCCGGCCCGTCGGGGATGTGGCTCTTGCGATAGACGCCGGCAATTTTCCCGCCGGGCTCGATCATCGCCAGGCTGTTGTAATGGTGCGGCCCGTCGGCCTCGAAAAAGCTGGTCGGGATCCAGATACCGAGCTCGTCGGCGAGGCGCTGCATCGCCTTGACCGAAGGGTGTTCGGCGGTCGGCCGGGCATTGGCGAACAGGCCTTCGTCCTCGACCCGGCAGAAATACTCGCCCTCGAACAATTCGGGCGGCAGCACGACCTGAGCGCCGCGCGCCGCCGCCTCGCGCACGCTTTCGCTCACCTTGGCGATATTGGCTTGCGTGTCGGTCGAAAAGGCGAGCTGCAGCGCGGCGACGGTGATCTCGGTCATGTGCCGCTATCTAATCGGTGCAGCCGCAATTGCCAGATCAGGCCGTATCGTCGCCGCGATGGACGTGGACGCCGCTCTCTCGCGCGATCGCCGAGGTGCCGCCGCCGCGATGCACGTCGACGCCGAAGCGCTGCACGAGCGTCGGCGCGGCTGCGGCCGGCGCGGCGGGGTCGTCGACGGGCGAGGCAACCGCCTCCTCGGCGGCGCGATGGATGCGGACCCCCGATTCGATCGCCTCGACGAACTCGGCGGTCGCCTTTTCGGGCGTTCGCACCGCCACTGCCGGGCTGGGCTCGACGCCGCCATAGCGCTGCCGGAAGGCGAGCGAACTGCCCCAGGCGCCGGGCAGCTGGAAGAAGACGTGCGCGCCGATATGCGCGACCTGCTGCACCTTGGCGTCCCACCAGGGATGGACCGCGGTGGTATGGTAATAGGTCGCCGATCCCACCGGCTCATAGACGAACCCGGCGAGCGCTGCGGCAGCGACGCGGCGCGCGCGTTCCCATGCTTCGGGTTGGCGCCGCGCGTTCATCGAACCGTCGCAAGTGAAGGTGAACTGGCACCCGGTCTCGCGCGACGAACCTTCGAACACGGTGCCGCAGACGCTGTTGGGGAAAGCGGGGTTGCGCACGCGATTGAGCACCACCTGGGCGACTGCTTCCTGCCCCTCAATGGGTTCGGAGCGCGCCTCGTAATAAATCGCGGCGGTCAGGCATTGCAGCGCGCGCTCGGCATCGGCGGGGTTCGCGGCGGCGGCGAGGAAGGGCGGCGCAGCGGTGAGATCGATCGCGATGGTCGGCCCGGCATCGGCGGCGGCGAGCAGCGCCGGCGGCGGGCCCGCAGGCACGGCCGCCGATGGCGAAGCCTTGGGTGCCGGGCGCACCACAGCCGTCCGCGACGCGGGCGCGGCGGTTTCCACCGCCTGCCCGACGCAGGACGTGGCAGCCATCAAGGTGGCGAGCCCAAGGGCGATCCGCGCGTGCATGTCCCCGCTCGACGATTGACCAAGTATCGAGCGTTAGGCGCAGAGGCGTTGTGATATGGTTAACCCCGCGCGAGATGACGGCCCCGTCCCAATTCCGTTCGGGCTGAGCCTGTCGAAGCCCGCCGTGCCTCACAATCGCCCTTTGACAAGCTCAGGGCGAGCGGAAGAGAAATCACCCAGGAATCTGCTGGCTGATGCAGTGGAAGCTGCCGCCGCCGGTCAGGACGTGGTCGGCGCGCTGGCCGATCGCGTGGCGGCCGGGGAACAGCGCGGCGATCGCCGCCACCGCGGCCTCGTCGTTGGGGGCGCCATATTGCGGCACCACCACCGCGGCATTGCCGATGTAGAAATTCATGTAGCTCGCCGGCACGATCTCGTCGTCATGGATGATCCGGCCGGGCGAGGGCAGGCGGACCAGCTCGAGATCGTGCCCGAAGGCGCGCGCGCGCTCGGCGGCGCGCTGATAGACCAGCCAGTTGGGATCGTTGTCCGCCGCCTCAGGGATCGCCAGCTTCGCCGGGCCCACGAACCGCGCGAGATTGTCGACATGCCCGTCGGTATGATCGTTGATCAGCCCGTCGCCGAGCCATAGGACGTCGGTGAAGCCGAGATCGTCGTGAAGGCGGGCTTCGATCTCCTCGCGGCTCAGCCACGGGTTGCGGTTGCGGTTGAGCAAGCATTGCTCCGTCGTGACAACCAGCCCGGTGCCGTCGCCGTCGATCGCGCCCCCTTCGAGCACCCAATCGCAGCTTTTGACCTCGATATGTCCGCGTTCGGCGGCGAGGCGCGCCCCGATATCGTCATCGCCGGGCAGGTCGTATTTGCCGCCCCAGCCGTTGAAGCCGAAATCGCGCGCCTGGTGGCGGCCGACCATGATGACGCCGGTATCGCGCAGCCAGATGTCGCCGAACGGCTGCACCACCACTTCGGCGAAGGGGGCGAGCTTGCGCGCGGCGTCGCCCGCCTCGACGTCGGCGGCGACCAGCAGCACGCGCTCGCCCTTCCCCTCGGCGTGCACCGCGGCGGCGAAGGCGACGACTTCCTCGCGCGCCGGCTGCAGGTCGTCGGCCCATAATTCGGGATGGCTGGGAAAGCCGATCCACACCGCCTTGTGATGTGCCCATTCGGGCGGCTGGATCACCCTCGTCATGACCGGGAGCTCGTTATTTGGTGGTGGCGACGCCCGCGCGAGACTTGTCCCGAATCGCGCGGAATTCAGTGCCCTGATACCAGTTCGGCCAGGCGTTGCCATCGGCGAGTTGGCGGCCAAGCTCGGCATAGAGCGTCAAATCCTCGACCGCGCCCGACCAGTCCCAGCTGGGATCATATTCGTCCTGCGGCTTGTGGTATTTGTGATCGCGGTAATCGGCCGCCTTGGCCTCGCCCGCGGCGCGGCCGCCGACCACCAGATCGTCGCCGCTGCCGCCGTCGAGCATCGGCACGCCCAATTTGGCGAAGCTGAAATGGTCCGAGCGGAAATAACCGCCCGCCTCGGGATGCGCCTCGGGCTCGATCACGCGGCCCTGCGCGGCGACCAGCGGTTTGACCATGTCCTCGAGCTCGGACTTGCCGGCGCCGGTGATGACGAAATCCTTCGCCCTTCCGTCGATGTTGAGCACGTCCATGTTGACCCCGCCGACCGTTTCGGCGAGCGGGAACACCGGGTGCGCGGCATACCAGGCCGAGCCGAGCAGCCCGGCTTCCTCGGCTGTCACCGCCATGAACGCCATCGAGCGCTTCGCTGGCCCCTGCTTGGCTTGCGCCTCGGCGAGCGCGACCAGTCCGGCGACCCCGCTGGCATTGTCGCGCGCGCCGTTGCAGATGCCGTCGCCGTCGACCGGATCGCAATGGCCGAGATGGTCCCAATGCGCGGTGAAGAGCACGGTCTCTTGCGGGCGCGCGGTGCCTGGTAACACGCCGATCACATTGTGCGAGGTCTCGCGGGAGATGGCGTTGTCGAACGAGACCGAGGCTTTCATGCCCAGCGGCACTGCCTTGAAGCCCTTCTGCCCCGCGGCCTTTTCGAGCGCCGCGAAATCCTTGCCCGCCGCGGCGAACAATTTCTGAGCGTCGGCGAGCTGGATCCAGCCGATCGCGAGGCTCTGGTCCATGTGATCGCCCGGCGCGTCGATTTCCTCCTGCGGGCCGGTCCAGGACGATTGCACGACGCCCCAGGGATAGGAGGCGGGCTCGCTTTGATGGACGATGATCGCGGCGGCCGCGCCCTGCCGTGCGGCCTCCTCGTATTTGTAGGTCCAGCGCCCGTAATAGGTCATCGCGCGGCCTTCGAAGAGGCCCTGCGTGCCTTGCGTCCGCCAGTCGGGATCGTTGACCAGGATGACGACCGTCTTGCCCTTCACGTCGAGCCCGGCATAGTCGTTCCAGCCGCGCTCGGGGGCGTTGATGCCGTAGCCGACGAACACCACGTCGCTATCCTTGACCGCGATGTGCGGCGTCACGCGATAAGTCGCGATCACCATGTCCTTGCGATAGTCGAAGCTGAGCGGGGTCTTGCCGCCGGTGAAGGTCAGCGGCGCCACGTTCTCGGCGGTGAGCTGGACCAAAGGCACGTCCTGGAACCAGCTGCCGTGATTGCCCGGTTGGAGCCCGGCCGCCTTGAAGCGATCGACGATATAGTTGATCGTCTTGGTCTCGTCGGGCGTGCCGGGCTTGCGGCCGCCATAATCGTCACCCGACAGCGTCTTGGTGACGGTCTTGAGCGTGTCGACCGAAATGTCGGGCGCGGTAGTTGCGGCGAGCAGGGCGGGCGCGGCAAGCGCGAGACAGACGAGTCGCATGGTCATCCTCTTCGATTTTCGGAGATGTGAAGTGGAGAAAGTGGAGAGCGTCGCACGCCTTTTCCCTCTCCTGCGCGGGCGCGAAGCGAAACCGGCCGGTTGAATGATGCTTGCGCCCCTCATGGAGGAGGGTTTGGCAGGAAAAATCCAACATTGGTAGATCAACGTCATGCCGGACTCGTTCCGGCATCCACTGTGCCGCGAAACAAGTCGTTACACCTTCTGCGGGACGGTGGACCCCGGAACAAGTCCGGGGTGACGAATAAAGAAAGGGGCCGCCGTTGCCGGCAGCCCCTTCGCTTGTTTCGATGATCGCCTGATCAGCGCGAGTAGAACTCGACGACCAGGTTCGGTTCCATCTTCACCGGATAGGGCACCTCGTCGAGCGTCGGCACGCGCGTGAAGGTCACCTTGGCATTGCCGTCGGGGGCGACGTAATCGGGGATGTCGCGCTCGGCGAGGCTCTGGGCTTCCATCACCAGCGCCATTTCCTGCGCCTTCGAGCCCAAAGTGATCTCGTCGCCGACGAAGCAGCGGCGCGAGGCGATGTTGCACTTGACGCCGTTGACACGGACATGGCCGTGGCTGACGAGCTGCCGCGCGGCGAAGATGGTCGGCGCGAACTTGGCGCGATAGACGATCATGTCGAGCCGCTGCTCGAGCAGGCCGATCAGATTCTGGCCGGTATCGCCCTTCATCCGCGACGCTTCCTGATAGCAGGCCTTGAACTGCTTCTCGGTAACGTCGCCGTAATAGCCCTTCAGCTTCTGCTTGGCGCGCAACTGGATGCCGAAATCGGACATCTTGCCCTTGCGGCGCTGGCCGTGCTGGCCGGGGCCGTATTCGCGCTTGTTGACCGGGCTCTTCGGGCGACCCCAGATGTTTTCGCCCATCCGGCGGTCGAGCTTGTACTTGGCGCTGGTGCGCTTCGACATGTCAGTTCCTCAATTGCTAACGACGTTGTTTCCGGTCTCGCCTGCGCCGGGGTTCCGGGCAGGGCCGCCGCTTCACCGGAGTGCGGGGCCGATTGCGAAGGCGCGGCCTCTTGCAGAAAGGGGCCGCGAGGTCAAGCTTATTACATGGCGGTGCCGGCGGCCTGGCTCCGCGCATGGTCGAGCGCGTCATGGGCGTTCTGGCCGTTGGCGGCGTCGATCGCCTTCCATTCCTCGGCCGTATGGCAGGTCCGCTTGGCGATGAAGCTGCCGGTCGGTTGTTCGGAGCGGCAAACCTTCTTCGGCTTGGCCGGCTGATCGTCATTGTTGCTCTGGCTGGCGAAGCTCGGCGCGGCCAGCAGGGCGCCGGCGATCGCTAGGCCGATCGGGAATGCCTTCATATTGCGTCTCCTTTTCGATTCGCTCGCTTACCCGAAGGCGGTGTCTTGTCAAACGCCGAGGCGCATCGAGGCGGCCCGAATTGGCATTCTCCGACAGCCCGGCTATCAGCCGCGGGCATGACAGATACCATTCTAGAAGGCCCCGATTGTTCGACGATGGCCGAGGTTCGTGCCGGCGTCGATCAGGTCGATCGTGAGTTGATTCAGCTGCTCGTCCGCCGCTTCGCCTATATGGACGCCGCCGCGCGAATCAAGCCCGAGCGCGGTGCTGTTCGCGACGAGCCGCGCAAGGCACAGGTGATCGCCAACGCGCGCGCCAATGCTCGCGCGGTGGGCCTCCCCGAAGACGTGATAGCCCGGCTGTGGGATCAGTTGATCGAATCGTCGATCGCCTATGAGTTCGATCGGTTCGACGAGCGTTAGATCTGGCTTCCGCGCACGCGGATCAAGCCTAGCTCGCGTCCGCCGGACGGCCGGGAATGATCTGCAGCGCGTCGCCGGGAATGACCAGCGCCACGTAATCGTTGCCATGGTCGCAGCCGATCGCCCAGGCGGGCTTGCCGCCGATCGGGGCGTGCGCGGTCGCGTGCTCGATCTTCTGGCACGGGAAGCCGGCATCGGTGATCGCGCGCATGAAGGCGCCGTTGCGCTGCGCCTCAGGCAAGGCGGCGAGCTGGTTGGCGAATTGCCCGCTCGGTGCCGCGGCGGCGCTGTTGCTCGCGGCTTGCTCGCGCGGCGAATGGCAGGCGGCGAGCGCCGACGCGAGCGCCAGCAATGCGATGGCGGGACGGATCATCGCTTTCTCCTCCAAATACCAACTCCACGGCCGGGGGCAGGTTCCAATTGAGTACGGACCCTAGGATGCGATCGCGGGATCGGGAAGCCTTGTCCGCTATAGCGCCAGCCGCAGCATCAGCTCGCCCGCCGCGATCAGCGTCGCGCGCTCGCCAGCGTCGAGGCGATCGTCGATCGCTTCGGCGAGCCAGCGGCGGCGCTCGCGCATCGCGTGGCGGAGCGCACGGCGGCCTTCCCGCGTAATCGCAATCACCAGATTGCGGCGATCGTCTGGATCGGGCGTCCGCTCGATCAGGCGATCGGTGTCGAGCCGTGCCAGCAGCCGGGTCAGCGATTGCGGCTTGAGGCCTTCGGCGGCGGCCAGCGACACGCCGGGCATCGGCCCCTGCCGATGGAGCGTCGCGAGCAGCCCCAGCGCCGCCGGCGAAGGCGCGTCGTCGGTGGCTTCGGCGCGCAGCCGCCGCGCCAGCCGCAGCACGCCGCGCGCCACCGCAGCGACCTCGGAATTGCGATCGATTGCCCTCGACATAATGATACGCATAGCGTATTGATTGCGCCGACTCAACAGCGAAGGCGCTTGCCATGACCGCCAACGATGCGACTCGCCCGGGCCTCACCGCAATCGTCGCCTGCAACGATCTCGACGCCGCCGAGGCGTGGTGGAACCGGCTCGGCTTCGCGCGCCCGGCCGATCAGGGCTATGACGACTATCGCATGCTCTCCGACGGCGACGGCTGCGACATCCACCTCAACAAGGCGGTCGAGGGCTGGGTGGTGCCGGGCCGCAACCCGTTCGGCGTCTATCTCTGCACCCCGCGGGTCGATGCGCTGGCCGAGGCGATGCGGGGCGAAATCATCGAACGCGAAAAAGCGCCTACGCACAAGGAATGGGGCATGTACGAATTCGCGCTGAACGGCCCCGACGACCTGCTCGTCCGCGTCGGCTGGCCGAGCCGGCTGATCGCTACCGCCTGAGCGCAAGGCCGGTGCTCCCGCGAAGGCCGGAGCCCGGGGTCATGAAGCGCGACGTCCGCGCCGCTGGGTTCCCGCCTTCCGGAACACATCGGCTGCGCATTTTCGGATTAGGCGCTCGCGAAAAATGCGCTAGCGCGCCGGAATGACCGCCGTCGCGCTCACCCGCCGATCGATCTTCGCGCAGGCCTGGCCGATCATGCTCGGCCAGACCACGGTGCCGCTGGTCGGCCTGGTCGACACCGCGGTGATCGGCCGCACCGGCGATGCCGCGGCGCTGGCCGGGGTCGCGCTGGGCACGACGATCATCAATTTCGTGTTCTGGACCTTCGGCTTCCTGCGCATGGGGATGACCGGGCTGACCGCGCAGGCCGAGGGAAGCGGCGACCGCGAAGAGGTCGAGGCGATGCTGTTACGTGGCCTCGCGCTCGGGTTTGGGCTGGGCCTCGCGCTGTTCGTCCTGCAAGTCGCATTGGTCCCGCTCGCCTTCGCGCTGCTCGCCGGCGGCAAGGGGCTCGATGCCGCGGCGCACGGCTATGTCTCGGCGCGCTTCCTCGGCGCGCCGGCGTCCTTGAGTGTATTCGCGATCAACGGGTGGCTGCTCGGCCTCGGCCGTACGCGCGCGGCATTGGCGCTGCAAATCGTGATGAATGTCGTCAATCTCGGCCTCGACGTGCTGTTCGTCTGGCATTTCGGCATGGGCGCGCGGGGCGTCGGGCTCGGCACGGCGTGCGCCGAATGGACCGCGCTCGTCGCCGGCCTGTGGATCGCCACGCGCTATACCGAGGGGCTCGGCGTGCTGCGGCGGCTGGTCTCGCGCGCGCTGTTCGCGGGACCGGCATTGAAGCGGCTGTTCGCGGTCAACGCCGACATCATGGTGCGCACGTTGGCGTTGCTCCTCCTGTTCGGTTGGTTCACCAATGCCGGCGCGCGGCTCGGCGAGACGACGCTCGCCGCCAATCAGGTGCTGATGCAGTTCGTCAGTGTCTCCGCCTTCGTGCTCGACGGCTTCGCCTTCACCGCCGAATCGCGCATCGGCCAAGCGATCGGCGGCGGCTCGGCGGCGGCGCTGAGGCGGGCGATCCGGCTGACGGGCGAGTTCTGCGTCGGTTCGGGGCTGCTCTTCGCGTTGCTGATCTGGGGCGTGGGGCATCCGGTGATCGACCTGCTGACGAGCAACGCCGCCGTCCGGTCGATCGCCTATGGGCTGCTGGTGTTCGCCGCGATCGCGCCTGCGGTCGGTGCGCCGGCCTGGCTGCTCGACGGCGTATTCATCGGTGCGACGCGCGGGAAAGCGCTGCGCAACGCCGCGATCCTCGCCACCGCGCTCTATATCGCGACCGATCTGCTGCTCCGCCCGCTTGGCGCGACCGGCGTATGGCTCGCCTTGGTATTGAGCTACATCTATCGCGCGCTGACGCTCGGCGCGCACCTGCCGGGGCTGTTGCGCTCGGTCGATCTTGCGCCGCCGCCGAGCGCGACCTAGAGCGCGCGCGATTCCCTGTCCTCTCGGAGCTCGCTCATGTCGGAAAAGATCAACCGTGTCGTCCTTGCCTATTCGGGCGGCCTCGACACCAGCGTGATCCTGAAGTGGCTCCAGCAGACCTACAATTGCGAGGTCGTCACCTTCACCGCCGATCTCGGGCAGGGCGAGGAACTGGAGCCGGCGCGTAAGAAGGCCCTCGACGCCGGCGTCAAGCCCGAACACATCTTCATCGACGACCTGCGCGAGGAATTCGTCCGCGATTACGTCTTCCCGATGATGCGCGCCAACGCGCTCTACGAGGGGCTGTACCTGCTCGGCACCTCGATCGCGCGGCCGCTGATCGCCAGGCGCCAGATCGAGATCGCCCGGCAGGTCAACGCCGACGCGGTGGCTCATGGCGCGACCGGCAAGGGCAACGATCAGGTCCGCTTCGAGCTCGGCTATTACGCGCTCGCCCCCGACATCAAGGTGATCGCCCCGTGGCGTGAATGGGACCTCAACAGCCGCACCGCGCTCATCGACTTCGCCGAGAAACACCAGATCATGGTGCCCAAGGACAAGCGCGGCGAATCGCCCTTTTCCACCGATGCGAACCTGCTGCACACCTCCTCCGAAGGGAAGGTCTTGGAGGACCCCTGGCAGGAGGTGCCCGATTACGTCTATTCGCGCACCGTCAATCCCGAGGATGCGCCCGACGCGCCTGAGATCATCACGATCGATTTCGAGAAGGGCGACGGCGTTGCGCTGAACGGCGAGGCGATGAGCCCCGCCACCTTGCTAGCGGCGCTCAACGACCTCGGCCGCACCCACGGCATCGGCCGGCTCGATCTCGTCGAGAACCGCTTCGTCGGCATGAAGTCGCGCGGCATGTACGAGACGCCGGGCGGCACGATCTACCACCTCGCGCACCGCGGCATCGAGCAGCTGACGCTCGACCGCGGCGCCGCGCACCTCAAAGACGAGCTCGCCGTTCGTTATGCCGAGCTTCTCTATAACGGCTTCTGGTTCAGCCCCGAGCGCGAGATGCTCCAGGCGGCGATCGACCACAGCCAGGAAAAGGTCGCCGGCACGGTGCGATTGAAGCTCTACAAGGGCGGCGTCCACGTCATCGGCCGCAAGTCGCCCCATTCGCTCTATTCGGAAAAGGTCGTCACCTTCGAGGACGATCAAGGCGCCTACGACCAGCGCGACGCGGCGGGGTTCATCAAATTGAATGCGCTACGCCTGCGGCTGCTCGGCCGCCGGGATCGGTGAGCCTTCCGTCACCCCGGACTTGTTCCGGGGTCCAACGAGCCGCAAGCCAACACCTCGCTGCTCTTGCGGCACGTCGGATGCCGGAACAAGTCCGGGGTGACGGTATCACGCTTTCGCCCTCTAACTCTCCGTTAACCAGCCTTTAAAGGCTTTCGTTCACTCCGCTTCCAACGCTCGAGCTGGGGGTGGTGGAATGAACGAGACGCGCGCCGCCGATGTGGCGATCATCGGTGCCGGGCCGGCGGGGCTCACCGCCGCCTATCTGCTGACCAAGGCAGGCAAGTCGGTCATCGTGATCGAGAAGGATCCAGCCTATGTCGGCGGCATCAGCCGCACCGTCGAGCATTCGGGTTTTCGCTTCGACATCGGCGGGCACCGCTTCTTCTCCAAGTCGAAGGAAGTGGTCGATCTCTGGAACGAGATTCTGCCCGACGACTTCATCCAGCGCCCGCGGATGAGCCGCATCTATTACGAAGGCAAATTCTATTCCTACCCGCTGCGCGCTTTCGAAGCGCTCGGCAACCTCGGCATCTGGCGGTCGAGCCTGTGCATGGCGTCCTATCTGCGCTGGAAACTGTTTCCGAAGAAGGATGCTGCCAGCTTTCAGGATTGGGTGGTCAATCAATTCGGCCACAAGCTCTTCTCGATCTTCTTCAAGACCTATACCGAGAAGGTGTGGGGGATGCCGTGCGACGAGATTTCGGCCGATTGGGCGGCGCAGCGGATCAAGGGGCTGAGCCTCGGCGGCGCGGTGCTCGACGGATTGAAGCGCTCGCTCGGCCTCCACAAGCGCCGCAATGACGGCATGGCGGTCAAGACCCTGCTCGAAACCTTCCGCTATCCGCGCCAGGGGCCTGGCATGATGTGGGAAGCCGCGCGCGACAAGGTGCTCGCCGGCGGCAATCAGGTGCTGATGGGCCACGCGCTCCAGCAGCTCCGGCACGATCCGGCGACCGGCCGATGGCGAGTCGCCGCGCGGAGGCCTGACGGCGAAACGGTCATCATCAGCGCGGCCGACGTCATTTCCTCTGCGCCGATGCGCGAGATTGCCGGGCGCATCCACCCGCTGCCCGCGACCACCGCCAACGCGCTCGACCTCAAATATCGCGACTTCCTGACGGTCGCGCTCATCATCCGCGCACCCGACCTCTTCCCGGACAACTGGATCTACATCCACGATTCGAAGGTGAAGGTCGGCCGCATCCAGAATTTCCGCTCCTGGTCTCCCGAGATGGTGCCCGATCCCGAGCTCGCCTGCGTCGGCCTCGAATATTTCTGCTTCGAAGGCGACGGGCTGTGGAATTCGAGCGACGCCGATCTCGTCGCGCTCGCGACGCGCGAAATGGCGACGCTGGGCCTCGCCGATCCCGCGCAGGTCGAAGGCGGGGTCGTGGTGCGGCAGGAAAAGGCCTATCCGGTCTATGACGACAGCTATCGCGACAATGTCGACCTGATGCGCCGTGAACTGGAAGAAGACTATCCGACATTGCACCTCGTCGGCCGCAACGGCATGCATCGCTACAACAACCAGGATCACGCGATGATGACGGCGATGCTGACGGTCAAGAACATCCTCGCCGGCAGCCGCGTGTACGACATCTGGTGCGTCAACGAGGACGCCGAATATCACGAGGCCGGCGACGAGGGCACGCAAGAGGCGCTGCGCTCGGAGCGGCTGGTGCCCAAGCGGCTCGCGGCCTGATCCGATGGCAAGCGCGGCATCGGCGGTGCCGACAGCGGCGATACCGCCCGCGGCGTCCCAAGCGAACGATGATCCCGCGCGTCCCTTTCCATGGCTCGGGCTGACCCTCGTCTGGCTCGTGCTTTCCGCGCTGCTGCTGGTCCGGTTCTGGCCGGATGTCGTCACCGATCATTTTTCCGACGTCGACGATCTGATGCGGCTGCTGCAGGTGCGCGATCTGCTGCACGGGCAGAGCTGGTTCGACATGACGCAGCACCGGCTCGATCCACCCTTCGGGCTGCCGATGCACTGGTCGCGGCTGGTCGACCTGCCCTTGCTTGCGGTGATCGCTCCGCTCGCGCCGCTGATCGGCGAGGCGCGCGCGGAGCAGATCGCGGTCGCGCTGGTGCCGCTCGCAACGCTCGGTGTGACGATGATCGCGTTGATGGCCGCGGTTCGCCGCTTGCTCGGCCCCGATCCGCTGCTCGTCCTGCTGGCGCCGTTCATGCTGGCGACGGCGCCCGCGGTGCTGATCCAGATGTTCCCGACCCGGATCGATCATCATGGCTGGCAAATCTGCGCGGCGACCGTCGCTTTCGCGGGCTTGCTCGATCGCGCACCGCGCCGCGGCGGACTTATCGCGGGCGCCGCAGGCGCGATCTTCCTCTCGATCTCGCTCGAAGGCTTGCCTTATGCGGTCGCCGTCGCGGGAATCCTGGCACTGCTTTGGACGGCGGGGCGCGAATCAGCGGCGCGGCTGACGGCGTTCATGACATCGCTCGCAGCGGTCGAACTGGCCTGTTTCGTCGCCACGGCGCCGACGCTGCGCTGGACGACGCCGTTGTGCGATGTCGTCAAGCCGGCTCATGTCGAGGCGCTGATCGTCGCGGCGGCCACCACGGCGCTCGCGGTGCAGCTCACCAAGCGGCGCGGCGCCCTTTGGCGCCTCGTTGCGTTCGGGGTGGCAGGGGCAGCCGCCGTCGTGGCGTTCGCGTGGCTCGCTCCCGAATGCCTCGGCAGCCCGTTCGGCCGGATGGACCCGCTGGTGCAGCGCTTCTGGTACGAAAATGTGGTGGAAGGACTGCCCTTCTACGATCAGACCTTTGTCGGTGCGGTATCGATGCTGGCATTTCCCATCGTCGGCCTGGTCGGCGCAATGGCCGGGTGGCGCCGCGCTGCAACCCCCGAAGCCCGCCGGCGCTGGCTGCTCCTCCTGCTGATCGCCGCAGCGACATTCCTGATCGGTGCGATGGTCCGGCGCGCTGCGGGGCTGTCGCATGTTCTCGCGATTCCCGGCGCGCTGCTGCTCGTGCAATTGTTGCGGCCTCGCGTCGAGGCGATTGCTTCGTCTGGTCTGCGCATCCTTGCGATGGCCACGATGATCTTCGCGCTGTCGCCGCTCATGCCGGTATTTGCGGCGGGCGAGATTTCGCCCGATCCCGGCGCCAAGGAGCTGGCGCCCGAGCAGGGGTGCGGGGTCGATTGCGGCCTTGCGGCGCTCGATCACCTGCCCATGGGGACGATGTTCAACGAAGTCGATATCGGGCCGCGGCTGATCGCCGCCACGCGCCACAATGCGTATGTCGGCGGCTATCACCGCATAGAAAAGCCGCTGCACAATGCCATCCAGGCCTTCATCGGATCACCCGAGAAGGCGCGTTCGATCATCTGCACGGGCCGCTTCGACTATGTTTTGTTGGCGCCCGATTCGGGTGAGTCGGTGCTCTATCGCAAAGCTGCGCCCAACGGCTTCGCATCGCAATTGATCGCCGGCCGGACACCCGCCTGGCTCACTCGCCTTCCGCTGCCGACGCGCGATCTGTCGATCTATCGGATCGATCACGGCCCCCTATGCCGGGGATGAAGATGAGTATTCGCGGTTGGCTGGCGCTCGCCGCGATCGTTGCCGCAACCATCCCCTTGTGGTGGCCGGCGGTGCCGCCGCTCACCGATTTTCCCGGCCATCTCGGCAGCTATCGCATTCTCGCCGAAGCGGGGAGGGGGCCGCTTGCGCATCATTATGCGGTGCACTGGCAACTGATCGGCAATCTCGGCGTCGAGGCGCTGGTTCTGGCGCTGCGGCCGCTGCTGGGCCTCGAAACCGCCGCCAAGCTGGTCGTCATGGCGATTCCGGCGCTGACGGTGGGGGCGATGCTGTGGCTGGCGCGAGAGGCACATGGGCGCGTGCCGCTGACCGCGCCGTTCGCCTTTCCGCTCGCTTATGCGCTGCCGTTCCAGTTCGGCTTCGTCAATTTCAGCCTGTCGGCGGCGCTGGCGCTCGGCGCGCTGGCGCTGTGGCTCAAATTGGCGCGGACCCGGCCGGCCTGGTGGCGCGCCGCGCTGTTCGCGCCGATCGCCTGCCTGATCTGGCTCTGCCATTCGTTCGGCTGGGCGATGACCGGGCTGTTCGTGCTCGGCGCCGAACTGGTATTGCGCCGCCGCGCCGGCGAGCGCTGGCCGCGCGCCATGGCCCTTGCCGGGCTGGTGGTGTTGCCGATGGCGCTGCCGCTCACCGCGACCGCGACCGGCCTCGCGCAGCCCGCCATGGGCGATACGGGCGACTGGTTCGATTGGCCGCTCAAGCTCGTCTGGCTGTTGTCGGTGCTGCGTGAACGCTGGCTGCCCTACGATCTTGCCTGTGCGGCTGGCCTGCTGACGCTGGTCGCGCTCGCACTGCGGAGCCCGCGGTTGCGACTCGATCCGCTGCTCGGCGTGCCTGCGCTTTTCGGCGCGGGCGTCTTCCTACTTCTGCCGCGCGTGTTCGAGGGCGGCGCCTATGTCGATATGCGCATCCTGCCCGATACGCTGGTGCTGGCGGTGCTGGCGATCCGCGTCGACCCCGAGTGGCGCGGGGCTCGCTGGCTGGCCGTGGGGGCGGTCGGCTTCTTCGTGATGCGCCTCGCCACCACGACAATTGTGTTGGCCCAGGCGGCGACTGTGCAGACGCGCGAGCTTGCCGCGCTCGAGGCGCTGCCGGTCGGCTCGGCGGTGCTGGTGCTGGAGGCAGAGCCCGCCAAGACCGATTGGCCCGTGCCGCGCGATACGCATCTCGCTGGGATCGCGATCGAGCGGCGGCGAGTCTTCACCAACGAGCAATGGGCGCTCGCCGGACAGCAGCTGATCGTCCCGCTTCATCCCGCCGC
The DNA here is from genome assembly GCA_051954515.1 of Sphingomonas sp. Taxonomy (GTDB): domain Bacteria; phylum Pseudomonadota; class Alphaproteobacteria; order Sphingomonadales; family Sphingomonadaceae; genus Sphingomonas. Next base: position 54,740 of record JBQCHQ010000013.1, read on the forward strand.
CGCGCCGTATGACCGCGATCCTTCGCAGATCGTCTATCCCGCCGGCGCGGGCTATCAGATCACCGATTTCGATCGCGCGATCGCCCGCTTCGATCGCGGCACCTTCGATCGCGTCTGGACGATCGGCTTTCCGCCCGGCCGCGCCCATGCCGCCGATCTCTCGCTCGAATGGCAAAACGGGCGATCGGCGGTCTATCGGGTCGATCAGATGCGGTGAATCGCATCGCGCTGCGCTTGTCTCGCTGCGCCCCGGGCCGCTAAAGCCTCCTGATGATGGGGGATACGAACCGCGAACCGGTCCATTGGTGGCAGACACGCTGGTTCGTCGTGGCCATCGCGCTCGCCTCGATCATCCCGCTCCTCTATCCGGCGATCCCGCCGATGGTCGATCTCCCCGGCCATATGGGCCGTTATCGCGTGCAGCTCGATATCGGCCACGATCCCTGGTTCAGCCAATGGTATCACTTCCACTGGCAATTGATCGGCAATCTCGGGATCGACCTCCTGATCGTGCCGCTGGCGCCGATCTTCGGGCTCGAGCTCGCGGTCAAGCTGATCGTCATGACGATCCCGCTGCTGATCGTCTCGGGCCTGCTGTGGATCGCGCGCGAGGTGCATGGCCGCATTCCGGCGACTGCCTTGTTCGCACTGCCGCTCGCCTACAGCTATCCGTTCCATTTCGGCTTCGCCAATTTCGCGCTGTCGATGGGGCTCGCGCTCAACGCCTTCGCGCTCTGGCTGCGGCTCGCCCGGCTCGATCGGCTCAAGCTGCGCGCGGCCTTGTTCGTCCCGATCTCGTGCCTGCTCTGGCTATGCCATACCTATGGCTGGGGGACGCTCGGCGTGCTCGCCTTCTCGGCCGAGCTGGTGCGGCTCCACGACAAGGGCCATGGCTGGGTGAAGTCGTGGTTCCTCGCGGTGCCGCACTGCCTGCCGCTCTGCGTGCCGATGGGGCTGATGGTGATCTGGCGCGGCGGCCATCATGTCGGCGGCGAGACCGGGGACTGGTTCAACTGGCGGCTCAAATGGCGCTGGGTGAAGGACATATTGCGCGATCGCTGGAAGACCTTCGACCTCGTTTCGCTGGGTGTCATCGCGCTACTGCTGGTCAAGAGCCTGCGCGATCGCACGATCACCTATTCGCGCAACCTGACGCTTTCCGCCTTGTGCCTGCTCGCGGTCTATCTGGTCCTGCCGCGGATCGTGTTCGGCTCTGCCTATGCCGATATGCGCCTTGCGCCGTTCATGCTGGCGGTGCTTGTGATCGCGCTCCGCGAGCGGCCGGGCTATCACATGCGCGACGCCAATTTGATCGCGGCGATCGGGCTCGCTTTCACGCTCGTCCGGCTGACGGCGACGACGGTGAGCTTCGGCATGTATGCGCAAGACTACAAGACCGAGCTCGCCGCGCTCGATCGGGTGCCCGATGGTGCGCGCGTGCTCGGGCTGGTCGGCGGCAGCTGCTACGATCGCTGGGCGATGTCGCGGCTCGAGCATCTGCCCGCGATGGTGATGGTGCGCAAGCGAGGCTTCTCGAACGATCAATGGGACATGGCCGGCGCGCAACTGCTCGGCGTCGATTATCCGAATGCCGGCGTCTTCGAACACGATCCGTCGGAGATCGTCACCGAGCGCCAATGCCCGCGCCAGCGCTGGATGACGATCGACCAGTCGCTCGCCTGGTTCCCGCGCGGCGCGTTCGATTATGTCTGGCTGATCAAACCGCCGCCCTATGACGCGCGGCTCGCCGCCGATCTCCGATCCGTCTGGCGGGCAGGAACGTCGGTGCTCTACAAGGTGCCCGAAGCGCGCGCGCCGCTCGCCGAGCGCGAGGCGGCGGTCATGCCTTCCTGAACGGGGTGAGCTCGCCGAGGAACGCTGCGTCGGCGGCCACGGCCTCGCGCTCGCGGGCCAGATAGTCGGCAACAGCGCGGCGGAAGCCGGGGTCGGGAATGTAATGCGCCGACCAGGTCGGTGTCGGCTCGTAGCCGCGCGCGAGCTTGTGCTCGCCCTGCGCGCCCGCTTCGACGGTCGCAAGCCCGCGTTCGATCGCCGCCTCGATCGCCTGGTAATAGCACAGCTCGAAATGGAGGAAGGGCACCTCCTCGGTGCAGCCCCAATAGCGGCCGTAGAGCGTGTCCGCGCCGATCAGGTTGAGCGCGCCGGCGATCGGCCGTCCGTCGCGCTCGGCGACGATCAGCAGCACCTGGTCCGCCATTCGCTCGCCGAGCAGCGAAAAGAAGGCGCGGGTCAGATAGGGATGCCCCCATTTGCGCGACCCGGTGTCCTGATAGAATACCCAGAAGGCGTCCCAATCGGCTTCGGTCAGCGCGCTTCCGGTAACGTGCCGCACCGTCAGCCCGTCGAGTGCGGCAGCGCGCTCGCGCCGGATCGCCTTGCGCTTGCGCGAAGCGAGCTGGCCCAGGAAATCGTCGAAGTTTGAATAGCCGCGATTGCGCCAGTGGAATTGCGTGCCGCGCCGGATCAGCCAGCCGGCTGCCTCGAACAGCGGCACCTGATTGGACGCGACGAAGGTCGCGTGCGCCGAGGACAGGCCGTGCTGGTCGGTCACCGCTTCCAGTGCAGCGATCAAGGCCGGCGCGGCGGCGGGATCGCGCAACAGCAGCCGTGGCCCCGGCACCGGGGTGAAGGGCACCGCGACCTGCAGCTTGGGGTAATAGCTGCCGCCCGCGCGCTCCCAGGCATCGGCCCAGGCATGATCGAAGACATATTCGCCCTGGCTGTGGCTCTTGGCGTAAGCGGGCGCGATTGCTTGCGGCGCGCCGTCGTCGCCAACGATGACGGGGATCGGCTGCCAGCCGGCGCGCGCGGTGGCGCTGCCCGATTCCTCGAGGATCGACAGAAAGGTGTGGCCGACGAATGGGTTGGCGTCGCCGGCGCAGGCATCCCAATCGTCCGCGGGCACCGATGCCACGCCGGGCGCGATCCGCGCGACTATGCCTTCACTCATGCGGAACCGTTCGTCCCCGGATCTGATCCGGGGTTGTCGAAGCACGTTTCTGGAGAGGAATCCTGCCGCAATCGCCCTTCGACAGGCTCAGGGCGAACGGAGCGAAGGCGGCCCGCATTCACTGCATCCCGGATAATCAGTCGATCACGTCCTCGACCGCCTTGCCGGCGAGCAGCCCGAGCACCAGCAGGATCAGGAACACCGCCAGTGCGATGAAGAACAGGACCTTGGCGATGCCGACGAACACGCCGCCGACACCGCCGAACCCGAGCACGCCGAGCACCACACCGACGATCAGGAACAGGAAGGCCCATTTGAGCATCGCAGGCCGCTTCAGTTCTTGCGGCTGGTTTCGAACAGGAACCAGGCACGTTCCTCGGCCTGGTCGGTCCAGTCGTCGAGAATGCCGCTGGTGGCATTGTCCTTGGCCTCGTCGACGATGTCCTTGGCCTCGCGCAGCTTCTCGACCAGCTTGAGATTGTCGTCGCGCAGCTCTGCGATCATGTCCTCGGGGTTGACGAAGGCGGCGTCATTGTCCTTGATCGACTGGTGCCGCGCGACGTCGCCGATCGAGCGAAGGGTCGTGTTTCCCGTTTTGCGGACGCGCTCGGCGATCTGATCGGTGGTGGCGAAAATCTGCGCCGCCTGGGCATCGAACAGCAAATGGTAATCGTGGAAATGCGGGCCGGAGACGTGCCAGTGGAAATTCTTGGTCTTGAGGTAGAGTGCGAAGGTGTCGGCGAGGATGCCGTTCAGCGCCTCGGCGACGGTCTTGGCAGCGTTCGACGTGATGTCGGTGGGCGTCTTCAGTGAAGCGTTGGGATTGGCCATCGCATGCTCCTTGAGCGGGTGATTGTGGATTCGAAACGACAAACGGCTTACTGCCAGATTGGGTCCGGCGCGTGCATCCGCAAGTTTTCGATGAGAGTGATCGGGATTCAGAGCAAGCGCAGCGCGCCGAGGCCGATGACGGCGCCGGCGATCAGCAGCAGCGCGGCGATCGGCAGCCGGATGGCGCGCTCCGGCAACCGGGCATAAGCGCGCTCGCCGACGAGCATCGCCGGGATCAGGATCGCGAGCCCGCCGATCGTCGCGCCGATCGCGGCGAGCGCGGGGATCGGCGTCCGCGCCGCGAGCGCGAAGGTGATGAACTGGGTTCGGTCGCCGATGCCGAGCGCGAGAAGGGCAGCGAGGCTGGCGACGAACGCGCCTCCGCGGAAGCGCTCGGCCGGCGGCTTGGGCTTGAGCAGTGCGGCGCCGCCGGCGGAAAGCAGCGCGAGCGCAAGCAGCAGCGTCTTGGCGTTAGGGGTGAGGAGCGGCGCGATCAGCACCGCCCCGGCGGCGGCAATTGCGTTGACGATGGCGAGCGCGAGCACCAGCCCGACAACCGCCGTCCAGCGCCGCTCGAACCGATCGCCGAGCCGCGCGGCGAGCCACGCGCCGCGATCGGTCGCCTGAGTGAGGAGCGCCGCGACCAGGGCGGCCATCAGCGCATCCATCCGGGTTAGCTCGTCAGCCGCACCGAGCAGGCGGCGACATAGGCGTCGCAGGTCGGCTGGTCGGCGCGGTCGCAGCCGATCGCATCGCGCAGCACTTCGAGCCAGCCGTGGATCAGCGGTCCGCGCTCGCCGCGCGCCAGCGCCGCATCGAGCACATGCGCGACCGAGACCGCTGGCTGCATCCCCGCCGCCTGGGCGATGCGGCGAATCGCGTCGAGGTCCTCGGCCAGGTCGGCGGCGCGGCGGTGGCCGGCGCTCAGGTCGAGCGCGGCGATACGCTGGGCAAGATCGGCGCGGGCGCCGTCGGTCATCGGATTGCGTGCGGCATTCGGGCCCATCGGACCTCTCCCCCCTGATGATGGAGCCGATCGTGCGCTCGAATGGTTAATGGCTGCCTAATCGCGTTTGTTGGGCGCATTCGCCGCCGCCCGGCCTTGACTTTCGCCGCCGGGTGTCGCATCGGCGCGGCGTTGAAGGAGCGGCGGACGCCTGTTCGCCGCTTCTGCTGTTTTCAGACTCACGCAGGATTTCAGGTCATGGCCAAGCCGACCACCGTCAAGATCAAGCTCGTCAGCACGGCGGATACCGGGTTCTTCTACGTCACCAAGAAGAATCCCCGCACCCAGACCGAGAAGTTCACCTTCCGCAAGTACGATCCGGTCGCGCGCAAGCACGTCGAGTTCAAGGAAGCCAAGATCAAATAATTCGCGCCGCTCGCGCGAATTACGCAGTCCCCGCGAAAGTGGGGACCTGGAGCCGCAAGCGGAAACGCCTGCGGCTTTTTTGCGTTCTCGTATGTAGCGGGGGAGCGGGCCGGCGCCGTTCTCCAAGCAAAAAAAGACCGGCACGTCGCCGCGCCGGCCTGAGGTGGTCCGCAGGAGGAACCTCGGAAATAGAGTCAGTAATTGTAGGCGCGCTCGCCATGCTCGCCGAGGTCGAGGCCTTCGCGCTCGACTTCGGGGCTGACGCGCAGGCCAGTGACCAGCTTGGAGGCATAGATCGCGATCGTCGTGCCGATTGCTGCCCAGACGATCGTCGTCACCACCGTCTGCAGCTGCACCCAGAGCTGGTGGCCCATCTGCCAATCCGCGCCGCCGGGGCCGCCGAGGTACGGCGCATAGACCACGCCGGTGCCCAGCGCGCCGATCATCCCCCCGACGCCGTGGACGCCGAACGCGTCGAGCGCGTCGTCATAGCCGAGCCGCGGCTTCACCACCGACACGGCGTAATAGCAGATGATGCTGGCGACCGCGCCGAGCACGATCGCGCCGAACGGCCCCGAATTGCCCGCCGCCGGTGTCACCGCGACCAACCCGGCGATGATGCCCGAGCAGAAGCCGAGAGCCGAGCCCTTGTGGCCGTTGACCCGCTCTGCGAGCATCCAGAACAAGGCCGCTGAGGCGGTCGCGACGAAGGTGTTCATCATCGCCAGCGCCGCCGATCCGTTCGCCTCGAGCGCCGAGCCGGCGTTGAAGCCGAACCAGCCGACCCAGAGCAGCCCGGTGCCGATCCCGGTCATGGTCAGCGAATGCGGCGCCATATAGTCGGTCGGGTAGCCGATCCGCTTGCCGAGGATCAGCGACGCGACCAGCGCCGAGACGCCGGCGTTGATGTGGACGACGGTGCCGCCGGCAAAATCGAGCGCGCCTTTGGTGAAGAACAACCCGTTCGAGGCCCAGACCATGTGCGCGACCGGGAAATAGACGATCGTCAGCCAGATCGCGGCGAATACCATCACCGCGGCGAACTTCATCCGCTCGACCACCGACCCCAGCACCAAAGCGACGGTGATCGCCGCGAAGGTCATCTGGAAGCAGACGAAGACATATTCGGGGATCGCGACGCCCTTGGTGAAGGTCGCCGCCGTGGTCGCTGGGGTGACGCCGGCGAGGAACGCCTTGCCGAACCCGGCGATGACCGCCCCGCCCCCGTCGCCGAACGCCTCGGTATAGCCCCACATCACCCAGATCAGCATGGCGAGGCAGGCGACCGCGCCGATCTGAGTCATCACCGACAGCATGTTCTTGGTGCGGACCAGGCCGCCGTAGAACAAGGCGAGGCCCGGGACGATCATCATCAGCACCAGGATCGTCGCGGTCATCATCCAGGCGGTGTCGCCCTTGTCGACGGTCGGTGCCGCCGCGGCGGCCGCGTCCTGCGCCCAGGCGGGGAGCGCTGCGAGCAATCCAATCCCGAGGCCGGAAAGCGCCGCCAATATCCGTGCAAGCTTCATCTGTTGCCCCTTCCTTAAAGCGCGTTGAGGTCGGTCTCGCCGGTGCGGATGCGCACGGCCTCGGCGACGTCGAGAACGAAGATCTTGCCGTCGCCGATCGCGCCGGTATTGGCCGATGCCTGGATCGTCTCGACGGCGCGCGGCGCGAGGTCGGCGGCGCAGACGATCTCGATCTTGAGCTTGGGCACCATCGTCGTGCTGTATTCGGCGCCGCGATAGATTTCGGTCTGCCCCTTCTGACGCCCGAAGCCCTTGACCTCGGTGACCGTCATGCCGCCGACGCCGATTTCACCGAGCGCATCGCGCACCTCGTCGAGCTTGAAGGGTTTGATGATGGCGATGATCAGTTTCATGCGCGTCCCCTTGCTGCGTTGATGATGCACTGCAGCAAGGGGCGTGCCAGAAAAGAAATGAGCGCTGGTTAAGGCACTGACGAAAGCAAATGTCGGACGCCCGCAAAAATTTGTGGCATTTGGACAATGCTGCTCAAAAAATAGGCAGATTGCTGATGGATTGAGCCTTCGGCGAAGTGTTGCACTTCAGCGACACTCCGCGGCAAAGCGATGAAACGGGCGCACCCCCTATTTACGCGGTGACAGGTGAGGTTCAGATGCACGTCGTTCTGGGCTGCTCGTCTTCATGACGAGGGAGGCCGGCCCAGGGGGCAAACAGGGGCGCGCGAGACCGCGTGTGATTTGTCTATTCTTGGAGGCCAAGGTGACTCGTACATTGACCCAGAGCCGGCTGCGCGCCGGCGTTGCGCCGTTGGCGCTGCTCCTCGCGTTCGCCGGTACCGCCGCACACGCGCAGGACGCGACCGCTGCCGCCCCTGATGATCAAACGCAATCGGCGACAAATGCGGGCCAGGCAACTCCGGCCGATCAAGCCGCTGGTGAACAACAGCCGGCTGATATCGTCGTCACCGGCACCCTGATCCGCAATAGCTCGACGGCTACCGCTGCGCCGATCACCACGCTGTCTTCGGCGGACTTCGAGTCGCGCGGCCAGAACACGGTCGCTGAGGCGCTGCAGACCATTCCGGCCAACGGCGCCGGCACCATCACCCGCGCCTGGAACAGCTACGGCTTCTCCTCCGGCGCGACCGCCGTGTCGCTGCGCGGCCTTACAACTGGTAACACGCTGACGCTGTTCGACGGCCAGCGTTCTGCGATTTATCCGCTGGGCGACGACGGTCAGCGCAGCTTCGTCGATCTCAACACGATTCCGCAAGGCGTCGTGGACAAGGTCGATGTGCTGCAGGACGGCGCTTCGTCGACATATGGCGCCGACGCGGTGGCCGGCGTGGTCAACGTGGTCGTCAAGAAAGAGATCACGGGCGTCCACGCCAATGTGTCGGCTGGCATCTCGCAGCGTGGCGATGCTGGTGAGCAGCGCGCTGACTTCACGGCCGGCTACGGCAAGCTCAGCGAGCAGGGCTTCAACGTATATGTCGGCGCGGAATATCAGCGCAACGACGCGCTCTATGCGCACGATCGCGGATATCCGTGGAACAGCGGCGATTACAGCCGCGTGTGTAACGCAGCGGGCTCGTGCCTTCCCAACGAGACGGTCAACGGCGTCCAGGCGGACGGCACGTTTGGGGGTCTCGGCTCGACGCGTGTGCCAGTCGTTCAGGCGTATCTGAACGGCGCTCCGGTTTCTGCTACTACGCCGTTCGAGTTGCTGAACCCGGCGGCGGGCTGCCGCGACCTGAAGCCAATCACGCTGACGCCGGATCAGCAGGCGCAGGCCGCTGACGCAGGTACGCCGACGGGATCGCTGGTCTGCTCGCAGGACAATATCCACGATTATCTGGAGGAAATCCCGCAGATCACGCGCTGGGGCGCTACCGCGCGTGCGACGGTCAACGTCGGCAGCAATGCGCAGGCCTATTTGATGGGCAATTTCTACGAAACGAAGACCACCAGCAGCATTTCGCCGCTGAATTTCGCTGGTCAGACAGCGGCGGGCGGCACCCAGTTTACGCTTAGCCCGGTGATCCTGCCGACTTATGTCTGCCCTCGCGGCACGACGGTGGACTGCACCGCGGCGAACGGGACGCTCAATCCCAATAATCCCTATGCGTCGCTGGGCGAGCAGGCTCGCGTGAACTACCGTTATGACCGGCCGCGCGAAACGTTTACCGATGCCAAGACCTACCGCTTCTCGGGCGGAATTGCAGGGTCGTTCGGCGAAGGCTGGAATTATGACCTCAACGGCACCTATTCGCAGGTTGACCTGAAGGTCACGAACAAGAACTTCCTCAATGCGCAGCATCTGATGGACGTCATCAATGACGGTTCGTTCAATTTTGTCGATCCGTCGTTGAACACGCAGGCGACCCGCGATTACATCGCACCGGTCAACGTCACCAATTCGAACTCGAAGCTGTGGCAGGTCCAGGCCACATTGACCAAGGCGCTCTTCGCGCTGCCGGGCGGTGATCTCACCGCGGCGGTCGGCGTGGCCTATCGGCACGAATCGGTTTACAATCCGAGCGCGAACCCGCCGAACGAGGTCAATCCCGCCGACCGTTATTACAGTGTAAACTCGGTCAGCACGATCGGCAGCCGCAACGTCAGGTCCGCGTTCTTCGAAATCGATGCGCCGATCGTCGATATGCTGTCGCTGAACGCTTCGGGTCGCTATGACGACTATTCTTCGGGGCAGACCAATTTCTCGCCGAAGATCACCGCGATCTTCAAGCCGATACAGCAGGTCCGTCTGCGCGGCACCTTCTCGAAGGGCTTCCGCATCCCGAGCTTCAACGAAGCTTATGGCCAGCCGACCACGGGTTACATCACCCATACGGTTACGAACAAAACGGCCGGCGGACAGGCGTATCTCGATGCTCACGGCAACGATGCCTACGCGACGTTGCCGTACAGCTATGGCCTGACATCGACGGGTAATCCGGACCTGAAGCCGGAACGTTCGACCAGCTTCACCGGCGGCATCGTCATTGAGCCGAACAGCCACTTCTCATTCACGGCCGATTACTATCACATCAAGATCAAGGGCCTGATCGGTGCACCCGATTATTCGGGTGTTGTCGATGCGTACTATGGCAACAACGGTGTGGTGAATATTCCGGGCATCACAGTAAAGCCGGGCGTTGCCGATCCCAACTTCCCCGGCGCCCTGCCGCAGCTCGGCTTCGTTGAGTATAAGTACGTCAACAATAACTCGGAGACGACGTCGGGTCTCGATTTCTCGGGCACGGCGCGGTTCGGTCTTGGTGGTGGTACCACCTTCACCAGCCGGGTCGGCGCGTCATATCTGCTCGATCTCGAGCAGGTGACGCCGGCGGGCGACACGCAGCGGTTCGACGGATCGCTGAGCCCGTGCAACGTCACGTCCTGTTCGGGCGCGCCGAAGTGGCGCGGTAGCTGGCAGAACACTCTCGACTTCAACGGCAAGGGCTCGCTCAGCGCCACCGCTTACTACACCGGCGGCTACAGCATGGCGTCGGTCGATTACGGCGGCGACCCGCATAGCTGTGAGGACAGCATCGGCGCGTCCGTTTACGCCTACTCGGACGGCACGCCGTTCAAGTGCCGTGCGAAGCGTTTCATCGATGTCGACCTGACGGGCACGATCAACGTGAACGACCGCTTCTCATTGTACGCGAACGTCCTCAACGTGTTCGACGCGAAACCCGACTTCAATCCGGGCCAGACTTATGACACCGGCTTTTCCTACAACGTAGCGTGGGAAAGCCAGGGCTTCATCGGGCGCTTCATCCGCGTCGGTGCAAGGGTCAACTTCTAACCGATACCGCCGAGGTGACCTAGATCGGGCACCTCGGCACGAAGCGCGGACGAGCCGGCAAACCTGCGCAGGGTTTGCCGGCTCGTTCCGTCAAATCTGTGTCATTTTCGCTACAGCGGCGAGGAAAGTCACAGCTGAAACCTGAACGGCGCCTTTACAGGACCGTGCACTCGCTTCATCCATCGCAGCCATGTCTCTTGGGGGCCGCTTTATGGTGGCTAGGGGACTAGGCACCTGCCGGTAACGCTGCACAGGGGCGGCGGCCGGAAAAGCGAGGGAACCATGAACGTGACCAACACTCTTTTCACCCGGAATCGGCTGCGTGGAGGTTCGGCGTTGCGCACGCTCGCGCTGATGGGCGCCGGGCTGACGCTGAGCACGGCCTTCGCCGCGCCGGCTTTTGCGCAGGACAACAGCCAGGCGCAGACCAACGATCAGGCGACCGCGGCACAGAGCGAGTCCACCGCACAACAACCCGCCGACATCGTCGTTACCGGCACGCTGTTCCACCGGCAGGATCTCGAAACCCCGTCGCCCATGACGATCCTGTCGACCGAGACGCTCGCGCGTGCCGGGACGACCAACATTACCGATGCGATCCGCTCTGTTTCCGCAGACGGCGCCGGTACGATCGCGACGGGTTTCCAGGGCGGCTTTTCCGCGGGCGGCGCGGCGGTTTCGCTGCGCGGTCTCGGCGTGTCGTCGACGCTGGTGCTGGTCGATGGCCTGCGTTCGGCGGCCTTCCCGCTCAACGATGACGGCCACAATTCGTACGTCGACCTGAACTCGATTCCGTTCAGCATCGTCGACCGCGTCGACGTGCTGAAGGACGGCGCCTCGTCGACCTATGGCGCCGATGCGATCGGCGGCGTGGTCAACGTCGTCCTCAAGAAGCATTTCACGGGCGTCGCCGGCAATGTCGAAGGCGGCGTTGCCGAGCATGGCTATGGCGGCCGCTATCGCGCCAACCTCACGGCCGGCATCGGCGATTATGAGACCTCGGGCTGGAACTTCTACCTGAACGGGGAATATCAGCACGACAACGCCATTTCGGTGCGCGACGTCGGCTTCCCGTTCAACACGGCCGACCTGAGCTCGATCGGATTGCTCGATCAAAATTCGGCCGACAGCTCGATGACGGCGAGCACCACCGATGCCGTCGTCGGCCGTACGACGCAGACCAACTTGAATGATCCGTTCACGGGCGGCTCGACGGTTGCCGGCGGCCAGTATCTGACGTTGACCAACCTCGCGAACTGCTCGAACGGCACCTTCACCGTGTCGACGGGCTCGGCAAAAGGCACGGGCTGCAAGCACGACCTGACGACCGAATATGGTCAGGTCCAGCCGGAGCAGGAGCGTTTCTCCTTCACCGGTCGCCTCAGCGTCCGCCTCAATGACAATATCGAAGCCTATGCGCTGGGTACTTATTCACACAGCCAGGTGAACATCTTCGGCACGCCGCCCTCGATCCGCCAGCGTCAGCCTTATGGCGCGTCGCCGTCGACCTCGTCGCTCAATCCGGGCATCGTGCTGCCGGTCTATGTCTGTTCGGCCGGCGTCGATTGCGCCACCGCGGCCGATCGGATGCTCAATCCGAACAATCCCTATGCGGCGGCGTTCGCGGGCGATCCGGCAAACGGTGCGGCGCGCATTTACTATCGCTTCGGCGACATCGCGTCCTATTCGCGTCGCGGCAATGAGCTGATCCGCGGCGCAATCGGTTTCAACGGCCATTTCGGCGACGACTGGAACTGGCGCGTCGAGGCTGTGGGCGCCCGCGACAACCTGAAATACACGTCGTACGGCACCATCAACATCGCCGGCCTGCGCCAGGCGGTGAACACTGGCGCGTACAACTTCGTCAACCCGTCGCTCAACAACGATGCGGTGCGCAACATGATCGCGCCGCCGGTGACCGACAATGCCTATACGTCGATGGCGTCGCTCGACGCCTCGATCTCGAAGGGGTTGGTCGAGCTTCCGGGCGGGACCCTGCAGCTCGCGATCGGCGGGCAAGTTCGTCGTGAGACGCTCAACAATCCGGGCCTCAACCCGGATCTGCTGAACTACGCCAACACCGCGGCGGCATTCGGCAAGCACACCGTGAGCGCGGCCTATTTCGAGTTGGACGCCCCGATCGTCAAGGAGTTGGAGATCAACGCTTCGGGACGCTACGACCATTATTCGGAAGGCTTCAGCCACTTCTCGCCCAAGATCGGCGCCAAGTTCACGCCGATCAAGGAAGTGACGCTCCGCGGCACCTTCTCGAAGGGTTTCCGCGCGCCGACCTTTGCGGAAAGCAATCCGCGGTCGAGCTTCCCGGGCTTCGTGACCTACAGCCCGCCGTGCAGCTTCGTGCTTGCCCATGGCGGAACGGGAACGCTCGACAGCTGTTCGGCGACGATGGCCAATGGGCAGATCAATCCTTATGCTCAGTCCTATTCGATCGGCGGCGGCTTCAGCGGCAACCCGAATCTGAAGCCCGAAACGTCGCGCGCCTTCACGGGCGGGCTCGTGCTCGAGCCGACGCGCTGGTTCAGCCTCACGGTCGATTATTACAACGTGAAGAAGGATAACGTGATCGTCGCCGGCCCCAACGCCGGCACGGCGCGCGCCAATTACTATGCCGGCCTGCCGCTTCCGGACGGCTATTCGGTCGGCGTGGTCGATGCCATCGATCCGCTGTATCCCAACGCATTGCCGCGCGTGCTGGTTATCAACGGGCCTTACGTCAACTCGGGTTATTTCAAGACGCAGGGCCTCGATTTCTCGGCCAACGCGAATATCCCGCTGACTGACGGCGTGCGGTTCATCAGCCGCGTCGACGTGACCGACGTGCTCAAGTTCGACGTTGATTTCGGCGACGGCGTGGTCCGCAAATATGTCGGCACGCTTGGCCCGTACGAACTGTCGTCGGGCGCCGGCACGCCGAAATGGCGCGGCAACTGGCAGAACACGCTCGAGATCGGCGACTTCTCGCTCACCGCGACGACCTATTATGTGTCGCGTATCAAGGAAGTGGCGGCGGACGAGATCGACCCGGATGCCGATGGTCATATCGACCTGTCTTGCGACAACAACCTGTACGGGACTGGCGACAAGGCCTGCTATGTCAAGCGGTTCATCTATACGGACCTCAACGCATCGTATCGCGTCAACGACAATTTCACCTTCTATATGAACGTGGGCAACATCACGAACGCGCGGGCGCCGCTGGCTCCTGCGTCCTATTCGGGTACGAACTACCTGCCGAGCTGGCATTATGCCGGCGTCATCGGGCGGACGTTCCGTGCGGGTGCCAGGTTCAATTTCTGATCGTCGATCGGAATGCAACAAAATTGGGGCGGCCTCACCGAGGCCGCCCCATTCTTTTGGCCGCTTTCCCGCCGATGCCGTAACGGTAGGCGCCATCGGGGCTGAGCCTCAGGCTACGCTGAGTTCCAGCCTCCCGTCGCCTTCGTCGACCTTGACCGTTGCGCCATCCTTGACCTCGCCTTTGAGGATCAGGTCGGCGAGCGGGTCCTGCAGGTATTTCTGCACCGCGCGCTTGAGCGGCCGCGCGCCATAGACCGGATCGTAGCCGACGCGACCGAGCCATGCGCGAGCGGCATCGGATAGCTCCAGCGTTACCTTGCGATCGGCGAGCAGGCGCTGGACGCGGGCGACCTGGATGTCGACGATCGGACCCATGTGATCCTGGCCCAGGCGGTGGAACAGGATGATTTCGTCCAGCCGGTTCAGGAACTCCGGGCGGAAATGGGCGCGGACGATCTCCATCACCTGCGGTTCGACATCGGCGACCTGCTGATCGTCGGTCATCTGCGAGAGATACTGGCTACCGAGGTTCGACGTCAGGATGATCAGCGTGTTGGTGAAATCGACCGTGCGACCCTGGCCGTCGGTGAGGCGGCCGTCGTCGAGCACCTGGAGGAGCACGTTGAACACGTCGCCATGCGCCTTCTCGACCTCGTCGAAGAGGACGACCTGGTACGGGCGCCGGCGAACCGCCTCGGTCAACACGCCGCCTTCCTCATAACCGACATAGCCCGGAGGCGCGCCGAGCAGGCGCGCGACCGAGTGCTTCTCCATGAATTCGCTCATGTCGATGCGAACCATTGCGTTCGGATCGTCGAACAGGAATTCGGCGAGCGCCTTGGTCAGCTCGGTCTTGCCGACGCCGGTCGGGCCGAGGAACAGGAACGAGCCGAGCGGGCGGTTCGGGTCCTGCAAGCCGGCGCGCGCGCGGCGCACCGCGATCGAAACCGCCTTCACCGCATCGGCCTGGCCGATCACGCGCTTGCCGAGTTGCTCTTCCATATGGAGCAGCTTCTCACGCTCGCCCTCCATCATGCGGTCGACGGGGATGCCGGTCCAGCGGCTGACCACCGCGGCGATGTCGTCGTCGGTGACTTCCTCGCGCAGCATCGCGCCCTCGCTCGCGCCGTGCGCCTCGGCGAGTTGCTTTTCGAGGCCGGGGATGGTGCCGTAGGAGAGCTCGCCGGCGCGCGCGAGATCGCCCGCGCGCTGCGCCTGTTCGAGTTCGAGCCGTGCGGCGTCGAGCTGCTCCTTCAGCTTGGCCTCGGACTGGATCTTGACCTTCTCGGCCTGCCAGCGCTCGGTCAGCGCGGCTGACTGGTCTTCAAGTTCGGCGAGTTCGTCCTCGAGGCGCTCGAGCCGGTCCTTCGACGCGGCATCGCTCTCGCGCTTCAAGGCCTCGCGTTCGATCTTGAGCTGGATGATGCGGCGGTCGAGGTTTTCGATTTCCTCGGGCTTGGATTCGACCTCCATGCGGATTCGGCTCGCCGCCTCGTCCATCAGGTCGATCGCCTTGTCGGGGAGGAAGCGGTCGGTGATGTAGCGGTTGCTGAGCGTCGCCGCGGTGACGATCGCGCCGTCGGTGATCCGCACACCGTGGTGAAGCTCGTATTTCTCCTTGAGGCCGCGCAGGATCGAGATGGTGTCCTCGACCGTCGGCTCGCCGACGAACACCGGCTGGAAGCGACGCTGGAGGGCGGCGTCCTTCTCGACATATTTGCGATATTCGTCGAGCGTGGTCGCGCCGATGCAGTGCAGCTCACCACGCGCCAGCGCGGGCTTGAGCAGGTTGCCAGCGTCCATCGCGCCTTCGGATTTGCCCGCGCCGATCAGCGTGTGCATCTAGTCGAGGAACAGGATGATCTGGCCCTCGGCTTGCCGGACCTCGTCGAGCACGCCCTTGAGGCGCTCCTCGAACTCGCCGCGATATTTGGCGCCCGCGATCAGGCTGCCCATGTCGAGCGCCATCAGCTGGCGGTCCTTGAGCGTGTCGGGCACGTCGCCATTGGCGATGCGCAGCGCGAGGCCTTCGGCGATCGCGGTCTTGCCGACGCCGGGATCGCCGATCAGCACCGGATTGTTCTTGGTGCGGCGCGCGAGGATCTGGACGGTGCGACGGATTTCCTCGTCGCGGCCGATGACGGGATCGAGCTTGCCGGCACGCGCCGCTTCGGTGAGGTCGCGGGCGAATTTCTTGAGCGCGTCGTAGCGGTCCTCGGCGCTGGCGGTGTCGGCGGTGCGGCCGCCGCGAAGCTGGGTGATCGCGGCGTTGAGACCTTCGGGCGTGACGCCTGCCGCCTTGAGCGCCTTGCCCGCCGCGGTGTTGAGCGACAGCGCGAGCGCGAGCAGCAGCCGCTCGACGGTGACATAGCTGTCGCCGGCTTTCTGCGCGACCTGCTCGGCCTGGTCGAGCACGCGCACCGCATCATTGTTGAGCCCCGGCGGCTGCTGCGCGCCCGAGCCCGAGACCGACGGCTGCTTCGACAGCGCGAGGTCGGTTTCGGTGACGGCGCGCTTCGGATCGCCGCCGGCGGCCTGGATCAGCCCCGCGGCCATGCCCTGCTCGTCCTCGAGTAGTGCCTTGAGGAGATGCTCGGGGGTGATCTGCTGGTTGTTCTGGCGGATCGCAACGGTCTGCGCCGATTGCAGGAAGCCCTTGGCGCGGTCGGTGAATTTTTCGAGGTTCATGCTGGCCCTTTATGGTGATGAAGGGGATGTAATGTTGCTTTTATGCAACACAAGGGCGTGGGCGTTTCTGAGGTGAAGTGGAGAAAGTGGAGAGTGTCGCGCGGATTTCGCCGAGGGACCGATATCGTGCGTATCGGGAAACGGGCGAGTCGGCGAAAGGCGGTGCGTCGCGCCATTGCGGACAGGCTAGGCGGAACAGGGGCGTGTAGGAAAGTAAAAATGTCGTCGGCGATCCTCCCCGCTTGCGGGGAGGGGGACCGCCGGCGAAGCCGGGGGTGGAGGGGCCTTCGTTGCAGGCGCGTCGCTTGGGGTTGCCGCCCCTCCACCAAGCCGCTTCGCGTCTTGGTCCCCCTCCCCATTCCATGGGGAGGATCGAGAGGCTGCGGCGGTCCCTGTAGCGCCAACCCAGCGCGCTTGCCGCGCGACGAGCCGGCGTTATGCTGCGGTATAACGGTTTGCGAGGGACTCACATGAAACTCAAGCTCTTGGCGCTTTCGGGCGCGGCGCTCTGCACGCTTTCGACGCCGGCATTCGCGGCGGAGACGCCGCTGCCGCAGGGCGTGCCGGTGGCGCAGCTGGTGCAGGACGTCGACATTCCCTTCACCCAGTTCACGCTCGCCAACGGGCTGAAAGTCGTCGTCCATAGCGATCACAAGGCGCCGGTGGTGGCGGTGTCGGTCTGGTATCATGTCGGCTCGAAGGACGAGCCCGCCGGGCGCACCGGCTTCGCGCATCTGTTCGAGCATCTGATGTTCGGCGGCTCTGAGCATAGCGATACGAGCTGGTTCCAGCCGATGCAGGCGATCGGCGCGACCGACATGAACGGCACGACCAATTTCGATCGCACCAATTATTTCGAGACGGTGCCCAAGGCCGCGCTCGAGCGCGCGCTGTTCCTCGAAAGCGATCGCATGGGGCACCTCCTGCCCGCGGTGACTCAGGCGAAGCTCGATATCCAGCGCGGCGTCGTCCAGAACGAAAAGCGCGGTGACGACAACCAGCCCGGCGGGTTGCTGCAATATGCCATCCAGCAGACGCTGTTCCCCGAGGGCAATCCCTATCACCACACCGTGATCGGCTCGATGGGCGATCTCGACAAGGCGAGCCTTGACGTGGTGAAGGACTGGTTCCGCTCGCATTACGGGCCGAACAATGCGGTGCTGGTGCTTGCCGGCGACATCACCGCCGACGAGGCGAAGCCGCTGGTCGAGAAATATTTCGGCGACATTCCGCGCGGGCCGCAATCGCTCCCCGCCGCTGCCGCCGTGCCGACGCTGCCGGCGCCGGTGAGCAAGGTGTTCCACGACGAGGTCGCGACCACCACGGTCACCCGGATGTGGGCCGTTCCCGGCATGACCGACAAGGACATGCCCGCGCTGCAGATGGCGGCGAGCGTGCTCGGCGGACTCGCGAGCTCGCGGCTCGACAACGCGCTGGTGCGCGGGACCAAGGATGCGGTCCATGTCTCGGCCTATGTCCAGCCGTTCGAGCGCGTCGGCGAGTTCTCGATCGAGGCGACGGTCAAGCCCGGGGTCGATCCGGCGGTGGTCGGCAAACAGCTCGATCAGGTCCTCGCTGATTTCCTCAAGAACGGCCCGACCGCCGACGAGCTGCGCCGCGCCAAGACCGACGATGTCGCCTCGACGATCAAGGGGCTGGAATCTGTCGGCGGGTTCAGCGGCAAGGCGGTCACGCTCGCGCAGGGTGCGGTCTATGCCGACGATCCCGGCTTCTACAAAAAGGAGCTCGCCGCCGAGGCCGCGCTGACGCCGGCCGAGGTGCAGGCGGTGGCGAAGAAGTGGCTCTCGCGCCCCGTCTTCGCCTTCACGCTCGAGCCTGGTCAGCGCGGGGCCTACGAGGAATCGAGCCTGAGCGGCGACAGCGCCGGCGCAGGACAGGGCGCCAAGGTGACCGCGGCGCCGACGGCGGCCGCAGCGGCAGCCACCACGACCAAGGGCGTCGATCGTTCGCAACTGCCGCCGGTTGGCCAGATCGCCGATCTCGACTTCCCGAATGTCGAGCATGCCAAGCTTGCCAACGGCATTCCGGTGCTGTTCGCGCACCGTTCGGGCGTGCCCGTGGTGCGCGTCGCGATCGACTTCGATGCGGGCAACGCCGCCGATCCGAAGACCGCGCTCGGCACCCAGGCGTTCATGCTCGCGATGCTCGACGAGGGCACCGATCGCTACGGCTCGATCGAGATCGCAGAGGCCAAGGAGAATCTCGGCGCCGACATCACCGTCGATCCCAGCATGGACCGGTCGAGCGTTTATCTCTCGGCACTCGCCCCCAACCTTGCGCCGTCGCTCGACCTGATGGCCGACATCGTGCGCCACCCGGCATTCGCGCCGGCCGAGGTGAATCGCGTGCGCGGCCAGCAGCTCGCCTCGATCGCGGAGGAAACCAAGTCGCCGGTCGGGCTCGCACTGAGGACGCTGCCGCCGCTGCTCTATGGCAAGGATCATCCCTATGGGGTGCCGTTCAGCGGGCTCGGCGATCCGGCGGCGGTGGCCAAGCTGACCCCGGCCGACCTCGGCAAGTTCCACGACGATTGGCTCCGGCCCGACGACGCGACGATCTTCGTCGTCGGCGATACCACGCTCGCCAAGGTGATGCCGCTCCTCGAAAAGAGCTTCGGCGACTGGCGCGCTTCGGGCGCCAAGCCGGTCAAGGATTTCAAGGTGGCCGCCGCGCCGCAACAGGGCCGCATTCTGCTGCTCGATCGGCCCAACACGCCGCAGTCGCTGATCTTCGGCGGGGAGCTGATGCCGGTCAAGGGCACTGACGATCTCGTCGCGCTGACCCAGGCGAACGAAGTGCTCGGCGGCTCATTCCTGTCGCGGCTCAACATGGACCTGCGCGAGACCAAGCACTGGTCCTATGGCGTGTCGGGCTTCATCAGCCGCGTGCGGCATACCGTGCCCTACCTGATCTACGCGCCGGTCCAGGCCGACCAGACAGGCACGTCGATCGCGGCGATGCGCGCCGACATGCAGGACTTCCTGGGCGGCAAGGGCGTGACCCCGGCCGAGCTTTCGCGCACGATCGACGGCTCGATCCGCGAGCTGCCCGGCGAGTTCGAAACCGCCGCGGCGGTGATGGGAGGCATGGAAGCCAATGTCCTCTACGATCGCCCCGACGATTATTACGAGACGCTGGCGAGCAAGTATCGCGCGCTGACGGCGGACCAGCTCGACGCCGCGGCCAAGGCGGCGATCGATCCCGCCAAGCTCACCTGGGTGGTGATCGGCGATGCCGCCAAGGTGAAGCCGCAGCTTGACTCGCTCGCGCTCCCGGTGGAGGTGGTGAACAGCACACCTTCCGTGAACGTCAAGCAGTAAGGAGAGAGTCGATGGCCGAAGTCGATGGCATCTGGGAATGCGTCACCAAGTCCCCGCTCGGGGATCAGAAATCGACGCTCACCGTCAAGAGCGACGGCAACAGCTTCACCGGCAGCAATACGGGCAGTCTCGGTTCGGCCGACATCGCCGACGGGACGGTCGACGGCAACACGATCCGCTGGAAGATGAACATGACCGTGCCGATGCCGATGACGCTCGACTGCGAAGCGACGATCGACGGCGATTCGCTGACCGGCACGGTCGGCGCCGGCGCGTTCGGCAGCTTCCCGATGACGGGGACGAGGGCGGGGTAAAACCAACCGAGTGAAGGCAAGGCCCGGATTGCGGGACTTGTTACGTCGAACGCCGAGATGACGGCCGCGCGGGGAGCTCTGTCAGACGGGCTCTGCCGCTTGCGCGCGCGTCGCCCAGAACAGCACCGCTTCGAACAGCAGGAAGGCAGCGACGACGACGACCGCCCCGACAGTGCCCGCAACATCGAACCCGACGCGCGCGGCGACGTAGATCAGCACGATCAGGGTCAGCGCGACGCCTGGCGCGCCGATCCCGCGCATCGCCGCGCTCCTGTGATAGCCGACCCAGAATGCCAGCCGCGCGAGCACCCAGACGATGGCGGTTGCCTCGACCGCGCGCATTGCCTCGCCGCCGGGGCTGTACGCCGCAAGCCCGAACAGCGCGGCGACAAACAGCAGCGTCTGCTCGAGCGTGTTCTGCAGGTAGCGCAGGTTGATCCGCATCCGATGCGTCTCGTAGCCCTGAAGCGGATCGAAAGCGGGCGATTGCAGCCGCTCGTGCGCGACTGCGTCGATCCCGGTCGCGAAGCAGAACAGGACCGCGACGCAGCACGCTTTGAGTGCGAACAGCATTCGGGCGCCGAGGCTGTCCATGCCCGGAATGGTCGGCGCGCCATAACTGATGCCCAGCCACAGGCCGGCGAACACCAGCCCGGAGACGAGGATCGCGATAATGCCGCGGCTGCGCTGCCGCCGCCAGTTCGGTTGTGCCGCATTACCGCCGTCCGCTGACATCGCGTGCTCCTCGATCGCTGTGGCGATGATAGCAGATGCAGCGACGGGGGCGGAAATCGTCACTGATGGCTCCATTCGGAGCGGACGGCTTCGTCCGGTTCGGCGGGCGCGCGCTCGTCGCGTTCGCAAGCGAACCTTGCGGGGTCGAGCCGCGCCAGCGCCCATACCGCCGCGCCGCGCACCACGGGCGCCTCGTCGTCGAGCAGTGCCGCGAGCGGCTCGACCAGCGCCGGGTCGCCGCTATTGCCAGCCGCGATCGCGGCGTTCCTTACCATCCGGTCGCGCTTGATTCGCTTGATCGGCGAGCCGGCGAAGACCTCGCGGAAGGTGGCATCGTCGAGCGCGAGGAGGTCGGCGAGAGCGGGCGCGGTAAGCTCGGCGCGAGGGCGGAAGGCGCGGTTGGCGTGCGCGGCCGCGGCGAACTTGTTCCATGGGCAGACCGCGAGGCAATCGTCGCAGCCGTAGATGCGGTTGCCGATCGGCTCGCGGAACTCGTGGGGAATCGGGCCGGCATGCTCGATCGTCAAATAGGAGATGCAGCGGCGGGCATCGAGGCGGTAGGGCGCGGGGAAGGCGTCGGTCGGGCAAGCGCGCTGGCAGGCGTCGCACGAGCCGCAGGCGTCGTTGCCCGGCGCATCGGGGGCGAGGTCGAGCGTGGTGTAGATCGCGCCGAGGAACAGCCAGCTGCCATGCTCGCGGCTGACGAGGTTGGTGTGCTTGCCCTGCCAGCCGAGCCCGGCCGCGGCGGCGAGGGGCTTTTCCATCACCGGCGCAGTGTCGACGAACACTTTGAGGTCGCCGCCGGCCTCCGCGACTAGCCACCGCGCGAGCGCCTTCAACTGGCGCTTGACGAGGTCGTGATAGTCGCTGCCCTGAGCATAGACCGAGATGCGCCCGCGGTCGCGCGCCTCGGCGAGCGCGAGCGGATCGCGGCCCGGCGCATAGTCCATGCCGAGCGCGATCACCGAGTGCGCCTCCGGCCACAGGCCGGAGGGCGAGCCGCGCTGCTCGGCGCGCGCCTCCATCCACGCCATGTCACCGTGCGCGCCCTCGGCGAGCCATTGGCGCAGCCGCTCGGCCGCAGCGGGCGCCGCATCGGCGCGCGCGATTCCGCACGCGGCGAAACCGAGTTCGGCGGCTTTCGCCTTGATCCGGTCCGACAATGGCTTGTCTTGCTCCATCGTCCCCCGCTACCACGACGGCCACAGATCGCACGGGGGAATTTCACTTGGCTAATGAGCCGGCGGCCAGCGCATCGGGCCTGGTCAAGATCTTCTCGGGGAAACGCGTCGTCGACGGAGTCGACCTCGTCGTGCCCCGGGGCACGATCTACGGCGTGCTCGGCCCCAACGGCGCGGGCAAGACGACGACGCTCAGGATGCTGCTCGGGATCATCGAGCCCGACGACGGCGAGCGGATGCTGCTCGGGCACGAGCGGCCGCGCGACGCCAGCGACCAGGTCGGCTACCTGCCCGAGGAGCGCGGGCTCTATCCGGCGATGAAGGCCAAGGACGCGATCGCCTTCATGGGCGCGCTGCGCGGGCTCGATCTCAAGACCGGCCGCGCGCGAGCGGTGGCGCTGCTCGAGGAAGTCGGGCTGGGCCACGCGGCGGACGAGAAGATCAGGAAGCTTTCGAAAGGCATGGCGCAGCTCGTCCAGCTGCTCGGCTCGATCGTCCATCAGCCCGATCTGCTGGTGCTCGACGAGCCCTTTTCGGGGCTCGATCCGGTCAATCAGGAGAAGCTCGAAAAACTGATCCGGGCCGAGCGCGAGCGCGGCGCGACGATCATCTTCTCCACCCACGTCATGGCGCATGCCGAGCGGCTGTGCGACCGGCTGGCGATCATCGCCGGAGGCAAGCGCAAGTTCGAAGGCACGGTCGCCGATGCGCGCGGGCTGCTGCCGTTCAAGGCGCATTACATGCCGCATCACGACGATGGCGGGATCAAGGCGCTGCTGCCCAGGGACGCCGAGCGCGCCGACGACGGCTGGCGCTTCACCTTGCCCGAGGAAGGAATCGAGGCGCTGCTCGTCAAGCTGATCGCCGCCGGCTACGGCATTGCGGGCCTCGCGATCGAGCGGCCCAGCCTGCACGAGGCGTTCGTCCGAATCGTCGGCCGCGAAGCGCTGGCGGAGGAACCGGCATGAGCATTTCGAGAAAGGCGATTCGCCAGACGCTGACCATCGCGCGGCGCGATTTCATCGCCACGGTGTTCACGCCGATGTTCCTGTTCTTCCTGCTCGCGCCGCTCATCATGGCGTCGTTCAGTCTGATCGGCGGGCTTGGAGCATCATCGGTGGCGCAAGGCGCGGCCGATCGCGAGCGGTTGGTGGTAGTTGCCGACGGCGCTGATGCCACATTGCTCAAGCAAGCCGACGAGCGGTTGCGCACGTTGTTCTCGAAGGACGGCGCACCCGCGACGTTGACTATCGAAACGCCCGAGGCCGATCCGATCAAGCAGGCGCGCGCTGCGCTGGATGCGCGCGATCACGACGTCGACGCCGCCCTGGCCGGGCCGCTCGATGCGCCGCACATCTTCTATGGGCCGTCGGCGCCGCGCAGCGCCGATTACCTCGCCGCGCTGGCCGACGCGGCGGTGCGCGCGCGCCATGCCGGGACGACGCCGGCGAGCGTGCCGGTCAAGGTCGAGGTCGCGCGACAACGCTCGACGCTGACCGGACGGCACGCCGCCGGGTTCATGGCGGTGTTCGGGGTGTTCTTCCTGACGTTGCTGCTCGCGGGGCAGGCAGTGGGCACGATGGCCGAGGAGCGGTCGAACAAGGTGATCGAGGTGCTCGCCGCCGCTGTGCCGCTCGAATCGGTGTTCTTCGGCAAGTTGATCGGCATGTTCGGCTCGGCGGTGTTGTTCATCCTGTTCTGGGGAACGATCGCGGCGCAGATCGGCCATGTGCTGCCGCCCGAGGCGGCGCAGGCGATCGCCGAGCTGCAGCCGGCGGTGGGTTGGCCGATGTTCATCGTGTTGTTCTGCTGCTATTTCACGATGGCCTATCTGCTGCTCGGCTCGGTGTTCCTGTCGATCGGCGCGCAGGCCTCGACGATCCGCGAGATCCAGATGCTGTCGCTGCCTATCACCTTCACCCAGGTCGGCATGTTCGCGCTCGCCTCGGCGGGAGCGGCGCATCCCGGCGGCTGGGTGGCGATCGTCTCGCAGGTGTTTCCGTTGAGCTCGCCCTTCGCGATGGCAGCGCGGGCGGCGAATACGCCGGGGCTGGGGTGGCATGCCGCCGCCTTGCTGTGGCAGGCACTGTGGGTGGCGGTGATGATCACGATCGGCGCGCGCTGGTTCCGCCGCGGGGTGCTCAAGTCGGGCGGGCCGCGCAAGAAGAAGACTCTGGCGAACGCCTGATCGCATTGCTATTGACATACATGTCAGCAAGCGCGATGCCTCGTCCATAAAGGAGAGGCACGATGGCGACGCTCGCGACCGACCCGCTGGCTGGCGTGGACCCGCTCGACGTGTCGCGGCCAGAGCTCTACCGCGACGATGTCTGGCAGGAGCCGTTCGCGCGGCTGCGCGCCGAATCGCCGATCCATTACACACCGCAATCGGATTACGGCCCCTATTGGTCGATCTCGACCTACAAGCCGATCGTCCATATCGAATCGCTGCCCGAGATCTTCTCGTCCGAGGTGGGCGGCATCACGCTCGCCGATTTCATTCCCGATTCGGACGTGAAGATGCCGATGTTCATCGCCCGCGATCGCCCCGTGCACACCGCGCAGCGCCGGACCGTGGCGCCCGCCTTCACGCCGAGCGAGATGGTGCGGATGACGGGCGACATCCGCCGCCGCACCGCCGAAGTGCTCGACACATTGTCCTGGGGCGAGGAATTCGACTGGGTCGACAAGGTCTCGATCGAGCTGACCACGCAGATGCTGGCGATCCTGTTCGACTTTCCCTGGGAAGATCGCCGCAAGCTGACCTTCTGGTCGGACTGGGCAGGCGATATCGAGCTGGTCAAGACCGAGGAACTGAGGAAGCAGCGGCTCGAATATATGTTCGAGTGCGGCGCTTACTTTCAGAACCTCTGGAACCAGAAGATCGGCAAGGAGCCGACGCCGGACCTCATCTCGATGATGATCCACTCGGACGCGATGGCGCATATGGACCAGTACGAGTTCATCGGCAATCTCATCCTGCTGATCGTCGGCGGCAACGACACGACGCGCAACTCGATGTCGGCGATGGCCTATGGGCTCGACCGCTTTCCCGACGAACGCGCCAAGCTGGAGGCTAATCCCGAGCTGATCGTCAACGCGACGCAGGAGATCGTCCGCTGGCAGACCCCGCTCGCGCACATGCGGCGGACCGCGACGCAGGATTACGAGCTCGACGGGCAGACGATCCGCGAGGGCGACAAGCTGGCCTTGTGGTACATCTCGGCCAATCGTGATCGCGACGTGTTCGGCGACGATGCCG
This sequence comes from Sphingomonas sp., assembly GCA_051954515.1. Taxonomy (GTDB): domain Bacteria; phylum Pseudomonadota; class Alphaproteobacteria; order Sphingomonadales; family Sphingomonadaceae; genus Sphingomonas. Next base: position 80,053 of record JBQCHQ010000013.1, read on the forward strand.
ACCGGATCGTGGTCGATCGCCCCAATGCGCGGCGGCATCTGGCGTTCGGCCACGGTATCCACCGCTGCGTCGGCGCGCGGCTCGCCGAATTGCAGATTTCGGTGCTGCTCGAGGAAATGGCCAAGCGCCGCATGCGGGTCAACGTGACTGGCGCGCCGACTCGCGTCGCCGCCTGCTTCGTCCACGGCTATCGCAAGCTGCCGGTCGAGATCAGTCGTTATTGAGTTCAGCTGTGCGATGAAATCCTCTGGCCGTGTAACCATATTGCCCGGACAAGCGAACCAGAGGCAGACCATGACCGCCGATCGCCGCCAGTTCCTGTCCTTCGCCAGCATGGGCGTGCTCGGCGCGGCGTTGCTCGGCTCGTGCGGCAGCGGCGCCGCGGCGGCGGAGCATTTTCCGGTGCAGATGAGCGAGGCCGCCTGGCGCAAGAAGCTCGGGCCCGAGGCGTTCGCCATCCTGCGCAAGGGCGGCACCGAGCGGCCGTATTCGAGCCCGCTCAATAACGAGCACCGCACCGGCATCTTCGCCTGCAAGGGCTGCGACAATCCGCTCTATTCGTCGACGACCAAGTTCGAGAGCCATACCGGGTGGCCGAGCTTCTGGAAGCCGCTGCCGCATGCGATCGGGACTCGAACCGATCACGCGTTGCTGATCGCGCGCACCGAGGTGCATTGCGCGCGCTGCGGCGGGCATCTGGGGCATGTCTTCGACGACGGCCCGCCGCCGACGGGCAAGCGTTACTGTATGGATGGGCTGGCGATGGTGTTTCGGCCGACGGCGTAAGCGCCCACATCCGTTCGCCCTGAGCTTGTCGAAGGGCGCCTCTCGATCAATCGTGCTTCGACGAACTCAGCACGAACGGCGCAGCGACGGGCGGATGTCGCCCGAAATCAGAACTTCTGCACCGCCGCCAACGCGATGACGTTGGCGAGGCTGGTCTTCTGGTCGGCGCTCATCACCGCTTGCCGGGTCGCGGCCTTGGCGTCGTTGTCGCCCGCCTTGGGGTAGATGAAGCCCTTCACGGCATAGACCGTGGTGCCGAGATCGTGGGTCGGCGCATACCATACCTTGACCTGGCTCCAGTCGCCCGCGGGCGAAACGTCGACCGCGCGGACGTTGGTCTCGACCTGGCCGGGGCGCGACCAATTGGCGTGGGTCAACAGGACTTCGCGGTCGCTGACCACCTTGGAGACCATCGCCACATGCCCCATCGGCATGCGGCCGGTTGCAGCGAAGGCGAGCACGGCGCCTTCCTTGGGCGTGTCTCCGCGCTGATATTTGCCGGCGGCCTGGCCCCACCAGGTGTTGGCGTTGCCGTGGATGTCGATGCCGGAGACCGAGCGGGCGAAGGTAACGCACTGCCAGAAATGCGCCGATGCGGGCGCCACGGCCATCATGCCGCAGGAAACTGTCAGCGCGCATCGCGCCACAAACGCCCGGAAATTCATGCGACCCCCCAAAGGTCAGTCTTATGCCGTGAGCATGGCTAAGCAGGTCGCGGACGCGGTTGAAACCCCCGCGGCGGAGCGAATGGAACCTTTTCCGATGAATCGTGTTGCGGCGGGGACGAGTGGCGGAACGGCGCGGGAATGCGCGGTTTCTCGCGGCCGAGAATGTTGCCGAAGCCTTAAAATCGGGGGTCTTTTGCGGTCGCTTTCCTTACGAGCGATTCGTTCAGAAGATGTGCGGCGCGCCTTCCTCCTCGGCCGCCGCAGCCATCCGCGCGAGCCGCGCCTCATGCTCGGCGCGGCCGAACGGGAAGCGTGAAAAGGCCAGCGCGGCGAGGCAGCCGAGCGTCAGGTAGATCGCGATATAGATCAACGTCAGGCGGTCGATCGTCGTCACCGGCACGCCGCCCGGCGTCGCCCGCGCCGGGAAATGCGCGAGGCCGAGGATCGCGCCTGCCACGAAGATGCCTATCCCTGAGGTGCATTTCTGGACGAAGAACGAACCGGCGAAGAATACGCCTTCGGAGCGGCGGCCGGTCTCCACCTCGGATTGCTCGACGACGTCGGCCATCATCGACGCGCCGAGGATGAAGCCCGAGACGTTGAGCGCGTTGGCGACGATGATGAAGCCGAAATAGGTAGGCAGAAAGGTCGGGCTGCCCGGCTCCGGGAAGGCGTCGAGCAGGCGCAGGATATAGGGGGCCATCTGGAGGAGCGAGCCGGTCAGCGTGACGGTGACGGCGGCGCGCGGCTTGCTGGTGTGGCGGCCGATGATCGGCGCGGCGGCGAAGGCGAGCAGCACGCCGGCCATCAGCACGAACGGAATCACGGTCAGCGACGGGCCGAGCTGCCAGACATAGGAATACATGTAATTGGCCATCGCATAGCCGATGCCCTGGTTGGTGTAGGCGGCGAGCCCGGCGAGCATCAGCACGACAAAGGCGCGGTTCTTCATCGTCTCGCCGAGCTCGCGGAAATGGCCGCGAACGGTCTGCGGGGCGAGGGCAGGGCGCGGCAGGCGCTTGATCTCGCGATGAGTGCCGAGCGCGGAAATGAGGATCGCGGCGACCATCAGCACCGCGGCGGCGATCGCCATCTCGCCATAGCCTGCGCCGCGCAGCAGGCCGTTGGGATAGCCCGGCCGCGGCGACAGGAACACGCGATAGGCGAGCAGCATCATGAGAAGCCCGCCGGCCCAGCCGAGCAGGTAGCGCCAGGCGGTGATCCGGGTGCGCTCGTCATAATCGGCGGTAAGCTCGGGGGTCAGCGCCTGCGAGGGCACTTCGTAGCAGGAGACCGCGCTGCGCACGACCACCGCGGTGACGAACAGCCATGCCACGGTGAGCGTCGTCGACATGTGCGGCGGATGCCACAGCAGCAGCCAGCCGATCGCGATCGGCAGCGCAGAGGCGTACATCCACGGATGCCGCCGCCCCCAGCGCCCTCGGGTGCGATCGGACAGCGCGCCGACCGCGGGGTCGATGAACGCGTCGAGCACGAGCGCCGCCATGATGACGAGGCCGACCGTCCCCGGCGCGACGCCGATCACCTGGTTGTAATAGAGCAAAAGGAAGGTGCCGAAGCCCGAATCCTTGATGCCGTAGGCGACCGCGCCGGTGGCGTAGGCGATCGTGATCGGCGTCGAGACGCGGCGCGCGGGCGGCGTCAGCGGGCGGCGGAAGCTCACGCGGCGAATTGCTCGAGCGCGGCGAACAGGCCGGGCTGCGTGGGGTCCCAGCTCTGGCGGGTGCCGATCGTCAGCCCGCCGTCGACGAGGATGTGGGTGCCGGTGACGAACGCGGCGTCGTCGCTGGCGAGGAAGGCGACCGCGGCGGCGATGTCCTCGGGCCGGCCGGTGCGCGCGACCGGCTGGGCGTGCGCGGCCATGCCGGCGATCGCCGCGTTGGCAGCATCGCGCGCCGCGCCTTCGAGGCCGAGGCCGGCAGCGAAGATGTTGGTGGCGATGAACCCCGGCACCACCGCGTTGACGCGGATGTTGTGCTGCGCGAGATCGGCGGCGGCGATCTTCGTGAGGTGGAGCACTCCGGCCTTGGCGGTCGAGTAAGCGGTCGGGGCGTAGCCGGAACCGAGCGCCGACACGCTGGAGGTGTTGACGATCGCGCCGCCGCCGTTTTTCGCCATCAATGGTGCCGCATAGCGGATGCCGAGCGCGACAGAGCGCAGCAGCAGCGCCTGGGTGCGGTCCCAGTCCTCGGGCAAGATTTGATCGATCGGCTCGCGCGCGCCGCCCGCACCGGCGTTGTTGAAGAGGACGTCTAGACCGCCCGCCCTGTCGGCGGCGGCAACCAGCGCCTCGATCTGGTCGGCTTGGGTGACATCGGTGCGCTGGAAGGCGATACGGCCGTTCGAGGTTTCGGCGAGCGATCGGCCGCCCGTCTCGTCGATATCGCCGACGATCACCGCCGCGCCTTCCTCGGCGAGCCGCAGCGCGGTCGCGCGCCCAATCCCCGAGGCGCCGCCGGTGACGACCGCGCGCTTGCCCGCAAAGCGCATCCGATTCTCCTAATGCTCGTCTTTTTGACAGCATAGTATGGGGATCGGGGCGGTCAATGCGGCGGTTTTGAATATAAGGTTTGTCACGCACTACCGTCATGCCGGACTTGTTCCGGCATCCGCCGTCCCGCAAGCGCCGCGGCCGGTTGGCTTGCGGCACGGCAGACCCCGGCACAAGGCCGGGGTGACGACGGTGCGTTACCCCTGCCGCGCCGCCACCCGCCGCTCGATCGCGTCCCAGATCATCCCGGCGGTGTCGGTGCCGTTGAAGGCGTCGATCGCGACGATGCCGGTCGGCGAGGTGACGTTGATCTCGGTCAGCCAGGCGCCGCCGATCACGTCGATGCCGACGAACAGCAGGCCGCGTTTTTTGAGTTCGGGGCCGAGGATGGCGCAGATTTCCTGCTCGCGTTCCGTCAGCTCGGTCCTCGCCGCCGAGCCTCCGGCGGCGAGGTTGGAGCGGAATTCGCCGCTGCCGGGCAGGCGGTTGATCGCGCCGGCGACCTCGCCGTCGACCAGCACGATTCGCTTGTCGCCGCCCGAGACCTCGCGGAGGAACGCTTGCACCATGAACGGCTCGCGCCAGCTCGCGCGGAACATCTCGACCAGCGCGCCGAGATTGGCGCCGTCACGGCCGACGCGAAACACCGCCGAGCCGGCGAAGCCGTGGATCGGCTTGACGACGATCTCGCCATGCTTCTCGAGGAACGCCCGCGTCTCGGCGAGGCTGCGCGTCACCAGGGTCGGCGGCATGAACTGCGGGAAATCGAGCACGAACACCTTTTCGGGCGCGTTGCGCACGCTTGCCGGATCGTTGACCACCAGCGTCTTGTCGGCGATCCGTTCGAGCAGGTGCGTCGCGGTGATGTAGCCGAGGTCGAACGGCGGGTCCTGCCGCATCAGCACCACGTCGGTCTCGTCGCCAAGATCGAGGCGCACGGGCTCGCCGAAGGTGAAATGATCGCCCGCGACGCGCTGCACCGTCACTGGATGCGCTTGCGTCCAGACATGGCCGTCGGCGTAATTGAGGTCCTGCGGCGCATAGTGGAACACGGTGTGCCCGCGCGCCTGCGCCGAGAGCATCAGCGCAAAGCTCGAATCGCCGGCGATGTTGATGCGGTCGAGCGGGTCCATCTGGACGGCGACGCGAAGCGGCATGCAAGTCTCCCCAAAGCCGTCACCCCAGCGGAGGCTGGGGTCTCATGCGGCGAGAGATGCCAGCCTTCGCTGGCATGACGTGGGGGATGTAGGGCCGCGGCACGGCGAAGTCACCCGATCCAGGCGTTCTCGATGTGCCGAGGACGCGTGCCCGGCGCGAGCAGGATGACATCGACGCGGATATCGTCGCCGGGGCCGGCGTAGCGCGGCATCAGCACCTCGGCCGCCGCGGCGACGCGGGCGAGGCGGCGCGCGTCGATCGCAAAATCGAGCTCGGCCGCGGTCTTGCGCGTCTTGACCTCGACGAACGCGACCAGATTGCCGCGCCGCGCGACGAGATCGACCTCGCCCGCCGGCGTGCGAACGCGGGTGTCGAGCACGCGCCAGCCCTTGAGGCGCAGCCACCACGCAGCGATCCGCTCGCCGCGTCGGCCCGCGGCTTCGGCGAGGCGGCGGTCACGCATGAGGGCTCCCCTCCCTGGATAAGGGAGGGGTCGGGGGTGGGTCGGCCGATGGAGCTCGCTGCGCTCGCACCCACCCCCAGCCCCTCTCTTGCAGGGAGGGAAGCAGGATGGCGCGGCTCACTCCTTCATCTCCAGCGACCGGGCATAGAGCGCCTTGCGATCGAGGCCGAAGCGTTTCGCCACCTCGCCGGCCGCCTTCGACGCGGGGAGGCGGGTCAGCGCTTCGGCGAGCGCGGTTTCCGCCTCCGCTTCGTCGGCCGGCGGTGCATCGCCGGGCGGGGCAACGACGACGACGATCTCGCCCTTGGGCGGCGCCTCGCTATAGCGCGCGGCGAGCGTTGCCAGCGTCCCCGTCACTGCTTCCTCGAATTTCTTGGTGAGCTCGCGCGTCACCGCCGCCTCGCGGTCACCCAACCCCTCGGCGAGTGCCGCCAGCGTCGCGGCCAGCCGCGGGCCCGATTCGTAGAGAATGAGCGTCGCGCGCACCCCTGCCACTTCGACGATCGCGTCGGCGCGCGCTTTGGCCTTGGGCGGCAGGAAGCCCAGGAAAAGGAAGCGGTCGGTCGGCAGCCCGGCGAGCGTCAGCGCCGCCACCGCCGCGCACGGGCCGGGGATCGTCACCACAGCATGCCCCGCCGCACGCGCGTCGCGGACGAGCTTGTAGCCGGGGTCCGAGATCAGCGGTGTACCCGCGTCGGACACCAAGGCGATCGCCTCGCTTCCCATCCGCGCGATCAGGCCGGGGCGGACGCTTTCGGCATTATGGTCGTGATAGGGTGTCATCGGGCGGCGGACCCCGATATGCTGGAGCAACCGGGCGGTCACCCGGCTGTCCTCGACCGCGATGAGATCAGCGCGCGACAGGATGTCGGCGGCACGCGGCGACAGGTCGCCGAGATTGCCGATCGGGGTGGCGACGATATAGAGACCGGGTGAGAGTGATGCGTTCATGAGGGGATCAGTCATGGCAGAGGCAATGGTCGGACGGCAACGGATGGTTTCATGGAGGCGCCTCGCCACGCTCGCCGCGACGATGCTGGTCGCGGCCTGCTCGACCGTCGTGCCCAAGGGCCCGCCGCCGCCGGTGACTGGTCCCGTCGAGCGGCCGACGATGACGGGCCCGATCCAGGGCGGTATTCCCACCGACAATGATCGCGATCGCGTCGCGCTGCTCGTGCCCTTGACCGGCCCCAATGCCGGTGTCGGCAAGTCGATTGCCAATGCGACCCAGATGGCGCTGCTCGATACCGGCAGCGCCAAGGTGCGGATCACCACCTATGACACCAATGGCGGCGCGGCCGCCGCGGCGCAGCGCGCGCTCGCCGACGGCAACAAATTGTTCCTGGGGCCGCTCCTGTCGGAGGACGTCAAGGCGATCGAGCCGATCGCGACCCACGCGCATGTGCCGATCATCACCTTCTCCAATGACGAGAGCGTGGCGGGCGATGGCGTCTATCTGCTCGGCTACGTGCCCTCGCAGGCGATCGACCGGGTGGTGAGCTATGCGCGGAGCCGCGGCGTCACGACCTTTGGCGGGCTGGTGCCCAATGGCCTCTATGGCCAGCGCGCCTCGACCGCGTTCCTGCGCTCGGTCGAGGGGGCGGGCGGTCAGGTCGTCTCGCTGCAGACCTATGACCGCAGCGCCGCGGCAGTCAGCGGCGCGGTCGCGCGAATGGCCAAGAACGCGCCGTTCGGCGCGGTGCTGATCGCCGACAGCGGCGCCACCGCTGCTCGGATCGCGCCGATCGTCAAGAAGGCGGCGGGCGCCGACACGCGGTTGCTCGGCACCGAATTGTGGAACAGCGAGAGCTCGATTGCCTCGAAGACCTCGCTCGACGGCGCGTGGTTCGCGAGCGTGCCCGACACGCTCTATCGGCAATATGCGGTCAAGTATCGCAGCCGCTTCGGCGCGGCGCCCTATCGGCTGTCGAGCCTCGGCTACGACGCGGTGCTGCTGACCGTCAGGATCGCGCGCGACTGGCGGCCGGGTAATGACTTCCCCGAATCGGCGCTGCGCGATCCGGGTGGATTCTCAGGCATCGACGGCGCCTTCCGCTTCGGCCGCGACGGGATCGCCCAGCGCGCGCTCGAAGTGCAGGAGATTCGCGGCGGCCATACCGAAGTGGTGTCGGCGGCGCCGGCGAGCTTCGGGAAATAGCGGCCCGGCTGTTCCGCCGGTCGATGATCACTGCCGGCCTGGCAACTTGATGCGCCACGTTGGCGGCAGTGGAGCCGCGGCCCGGCTTTGCGGCGGCAAAAAAATTTGCCGGCCGATGTCGATTCCCAACAAGCTCGTTCGTCGTTCCGGTGAGAGGCCAAGAGAGGCCGGCTCGAACAAGGAGACAAATGATGCGTGTGATGATCTTCTGGAAATCGACCGATGCCGCGGAGCAGGGTCTGGAACCGACGCCCGAGATGCTCGAGGCGTTCCAGGCGATGGACGTGTTCACCGAGGAACTGGTCAAGGCGGGTGTGTTCGTCGCCGCCGCTGGCCTCAAGCCCAGCGCCGAGGGCAAGCGGATCAAGGTCGACGGCGCCAGCCGCACGGTGATCGACGGGCCGTTCGCCGAGGCGCGCGAGCTGGTCGCCGGCTTCTCGATCTGGGAGGTCAAGGACATGGACGAGGCGATCGCCTGGGCGAAGCGTTGTCCCAATGTCGCGGCGGGGCCGGGCGAGATCGAGATCCGCCCGTTCTACGAGGCGGCCGATCTGGCCGATTTCGCCACACCGGAGGAGATCGCCAATCCGCGCGGCGGCGAGCGCGGGAAGCTCGGCGTCGCCTGATCGCTTGTCTCGCCCGCGGTGCTGGCCGAAAAGGCCGGCATGACCGCAGGCGAGACGCACCGGACGATCGAAGCGACCTTCCGTATCGAACGGGCCAGGCTCATCGCGGGCCTGGCCCGATTGGTGCGCGACATCGACCGTGCCGAGGAACTGGCGCAGGACGCGCTGGTCATCGCTCTCGCCGAGTGGCCGGGAACGGGCATTCCCGCCAATCCCGGCGCCTGGCTGATGACCGCGGCGAAACGCCGCGCGATCGACGCCATCCGGCGCGACACAATGCGGGCGCGCAAGCACGAGGAGATCGCGCGCGACCTCGACGATGCGGCCGACCACTGGGAACAGGCGACCCTGGACAGGGACGACGATCCGGGCGACGAGTTGCTGGGCCTGATCTTCACCGCCTGCCATCCGGTGCTTTCGCCCGTGGCCCGCGCGGCGCTGACGCTGCGCGTCGTCGGCGGGCTGACCACCGACGAGATCGCACGCGCCTTTCTGACCAGCGAGGCGACGATCGCACAACGCATCGTGCGCGCGAAGCGGACGATCGCCAAGGCCGGGCTCGCCTTCGCCGTTCCGCGCGGCGCCGATCGGACGGCGCGGCTCGCCTCGGTGCTCGAGGTCATCTATCTGATCTTCAACGAAGGCTATGCCGCGACGGCGGGCGATGCGCTGGTCCGACCGAGCGTCGCCCAGGAGGCACAGCGGCTCGGCCGCATTCTCGCCGGCTTGATGCCTGCGGAGCCCGAAGCGCTCGGCCTGCTGGCGCTCATGGAAATCCAGGCCTCGCGCTTGCGCGCACGCGTTGGGCCGGACGGCGCGCTCGTGCCCCTCGACAAGCAGAACCGCGCGCGCTGGGACCAGCTGCTGATCCGCCGCGGCCTGGAGGCGCTGGCGCGTGCCGAGGCGCTCGGCGGCGACGGCCCCTATGTGCTGCAGGCGGCGCTCGCTGCCTGCCATGCGCGGGCGGCAAGAGCTGAGGATACCGATTGGCGGCGCATCGCGGCCCTCTACGACCGGTTGCGCGGCGTGATGCCCTCGCCGGTGGTCGAACTCAATCGCGCGGTCGCGCACAGCATGGCCTTCGGGCCCGAGGCCGGCCTGCGCCTGGTGGACGAGATTGCCGACGCGGCGGCGTTGCACAATTATGCGCCCTTGCCCGCCGCGCGCGGCGACTTCCTGTTCCGTGCCGGTCGGTTGGCCGAGGCGCGCGCCGAGTTCGAGGCGGCCGCGAAGCTCACGCGCAACGCCCGCGAGGCCGCCTTTCTCCTGGCTCGCGCAATCGCTTGCGGGCCATAGGGCCGGTCCGCCGACCTCCGGCTGCTCAGGCGTTCCAATCAAAAGTTGCGCGCGCCCGATTTGCCGCTAGGCTCGCGCGCCATTGCAACCGGCGGCGCGGCTCAACGCGTCGTTCTCACCGGGGGAGAGTTATGATTTTCGGGCGCGTAAAGCCTCTCGACGCTATTCTGGCGACTGCCGAAAAACGGTCGCTCAATCGAACGCTGGGGCCGTTCCAACTCACCATGCTCGGCATCGGCGCGGTGATCGGCACCGGCATCTTCGTCCTCACCGCCGAGGCCGCGCAGAAAGCCGGCCCCGGCATGATGATCTCGTTCATCATCGCCGCGTTCGTCTGCGGCGTCGCCGCGCTTTGCTATGCCGAGCTCGCCTCGATGGTGCCGGTGGCGGGATCGGCTTATACCTACACCTATGCCGTGGTCGGCGAGCTGCTCGCCTGGATGGTCGGCTGGGCATTGATCCTCGAATATGCCGTCGGCGCCAGCGCGGTCGCGGTGGGCTGGTCGGGCTATTTCGTCGGCCTGCTCCACTCATGGGGAATCGACGTGCCGTTATGGCTGACGGTCAGCGCGAGCCAGGGCGGTCTCATCAACCTGCCCGCGGTATGCATCTCGATCGTGATCACCGGCCTGCTGATGATCGGCACCACCGAGAGCGCGCGAGTCAACGCCGTGCTGGTGGCGATCAAGATCGCCGCGCTCACCTTGTTCTGCGTGCTGACGCTGCCGGTAGTGAAGGGGGCGGACTTCCATCCCTTCTTCCCCAATGGCTGGGGCACGATCGGCGTGGTCGGCGCGGCCTCGTCGATCTTCTTCGCCTATGTCGGCTTCGACGCAGTGTCGACCGCCGCGGAGGAGACCCGCAACCCGCAGCGCAACGTGCCGATCGGCCTGATCGGCAGCCTGTTGATCTGCACCCTCTTCTATATCCTGGTCTCGGCCGGCGCGATCGGCGCGGTCGACGATCCCGCCTTCGCGCAGCCGGTGCGCGGGATCGGCGGTGCGGTGCTCGCCCCCGGCACGCCCGAACTCGCCCAGCAATGCGCGGCGTTCCTCGCCCAGGGCGTGACACAGCCGTTGGCGTGCAGCCATGAGCCGCTCGCCTACGTGCTGCGCACCGTCGGCGACACGCGGGTCGGCGATCTCATCGGCCTCGCCGCGTTCGTCGCCTTGCCCTCGGTGGTGCTGATGATGATGTACGGCCAGACGCGCATCTTCTTCACCATGGCGCGAGACGGGCTGCTCCCCGACAAGCTCGCCACGGTCCATCCGCGCTGGCGCACGCCGCACATTGTCACCGCCTTCACCGGCGTTGTCGTGGTGCTGATGGCCGCGTTCCTGCCGGTCGGCACGCTCGCCGACTATTCCAATTCGGGAACGCTGTTCGCCTTCTTCATGGTGGCGGTGTCGGTGCTGGTGCTGCGCAAGAAGGATCCGGATCGCAAGCGCCCGTTCCGCACGCCCGCGATCTGGCTGGTCGCGCCGCTGGCGATCATCGGCTGCGTCGTTCTCTACGCCAAGCTGCCGCTGATCGCGATCCTGGTGCTGCCGGGCTGGGGCTTGGTCGGGCTGGTCATCTACTTCCTCTACAGCCGCAACCGCAGCCATGTCGGCCGCGGCATCGTCGATATCGACGACGATCCCAACCTCCAGCCCGAACTCGCCGAACCGCTCAACTGATCGCTCGGCGTGTATGAAGAAGGGGTCGCGAGCATCGCTCGCGGCCCCTTTCCTTATCGACCCTTCCAACATGACGAAGGTGGAAGCGTTAGCCCAGCTTCCTGGCGATCAGCGCCTTCATGTCGCATTGCGGCCGCGCGCCGACATGGCTGATGATCTCGCCCGCGCAGATCGCGCCGAGCTTGAGTGAAGTGGCGAGGTCCTTGCCCTGCGCCTGGCCATGGAGGAAGCCCGCCGCGAACAGGTCGCCCGCACCGGTAGTGTCGACGACGCGTGCGATCGGCTCGGCGGGCACGGCGACACGTTCGCCGTCGGAAATGGCGACCGCGCCCTTCTCGCTGCGCGTCGCCACCAGGGTCGTCACTTGCGGTGCGATGGCCGCCACCGCCGCTTCGAAATCTTCTGTCTGGGCGAGGGCGCAGAGTTCGTTCTCATTGGCGAACAGGATATCGATCAGCCCGTCGGCGATCAGCTTGCGGAAATCGTCGCCGTGGCGCGAGATGCAGAAGATGTCGGACAGCGTGAAGGCGACCTTGCGCCCGGCTTTGCGCGCGACCTCGATCGCCGCGCGCATCGCCGCGCGGGGCTCCTCGGGATCCCACAGATAGCCTTCGAGATAGAGGATCGCGCCCGCGGCGATCAGGTCGCGGTCGAGCGCGCTCTCGGGCAGGAACTGCGAGGCGCCGAGGAACGTGTTCATCGTCCGCTGCCCGTCGGGAGTGACGAAAATCAGGCATCGCGCGGTGCTCGGCTCACCCGCGCGCACCGCCGTGTTGAACTCGATGCCGAGGGAGCGGATGTCATGCGCGAAGATGGCGCCGAGCTCGTCGTCGGCGACCTGGCCGATGAACCCGCAGGCGCCGCCGAGCGCGGCGATCCCGGCGACCGTGTTCGCCGCCGAGCCGCCCGAGACTTCCTGCCCCGGCCCCATCTTGGCGTAGAGCGCATCGGCGTCTTGCGGAGAGAACATCAGCTGCATCGAGCCCTTGGTCATGCCTTCCTGGGCGATGAAGGCGTCGTCGGTCTTGGCGAGGATGTCGACGATGGCATTGCCGATCGCGACGACGTCGAAACGAGGGGTGGTCACGCAAGTCTCCTGCGGGGAACGGGAAGCGCGGCCGAACGGCCGGATGGAATGTGCGTTATAGCCCGCGGCGCACGACTGCAACCGATCGCCGCCGGCGCCCCTTGCCCGCCGCGGCACGACACGGCAGGAGGAAGGGCGATGAAGCGCCTCCTTCCCGCCCTGCTCGCCGCACTGCCGCTCGCCGGCTGCGTCACCGCGCCCGCCGTTCGCCCGACCCAGGTGCCCGAGCAGGCGCCGCCCAGCTATTCGAGCGTCGGGCTGGAGCGCGTGATGGGGCAGACCGCGCCCGCGCTGATCGCGCTGTTCGGCGATCCTGACGCCGATGTGCGCGAAGGCGACGCGCGCAAGCTGCAATTCGCCGGGCCGATCTGCGTGCTCGACGCCTATCTCTATCCCAAGCACGGCAAGAGCGTGGTCACCTATGTTGACGCGCGCCAGCCGAGCGGTGCGGCGATCGACCGCGCCAGCTGCGTCGCCGCGCTGACCAGGCGCGAGGGCGGCAAGTAGGCCCTATCCGCGCACCCAGGCGCGCGCCGCGTCGATTTCGGCGAGCCGGAAGACGCGCACTTCGGCAGGGAGCAGCGCGGCGGCGGCGCGAGTCACCGGGCCGATCCAGCCCTTGTCGGTGACGACGGCGCAGCGCGCGACGTCCTTCAGATGGTGCCAGGCCCATTTGATGTCCTGCCACCAGATCGAGCTGTCGATCGCGCCGACCGCCTCGATCACCTCGATCAGGCGCAGCTTGCCGAACTTGGCGATGGCGCCGTCCATCTCGGCGACGACTCGATCGTACTCCTCGCGCGTGATGCTTCCGGCGACGGTGAACTCGACAACGCCGTCGGTGGGGTCGGTCAGATAGGTGATCATCGGCTTCCTCTTTTCAACGCGCGGCTTTGCCAGCATCATGCGCGAGCCCATGGAAATGTTCCCCGCCGTCACCACGATCGCGCAGACGATCCAATTGTCGCTGAGCCCGGTGTTCATGCTCGCGGGCATCGCGGGCGTGCTCAACCTGCTTGCGGGGCGATTGTCGCGCGTGATCGACCGCGCCCGCGCGCTCGAGCAGCTTCATCCGCGCTCGACGGGGCGCGAGCATGATCGCCACGTCTGGGAATTGCGCCTGCTCGATCGGCGGATGCGGGGGATCAACATCGCCTTGTCGCTCTGCACCGGCAGCGCGATCGCGACGTGCTCGGTCGTTGCCCTGTTGTTCGTCGGCGAGCTGGTGACGCTCAGGATCGGCACGATCGTCGGGCTGATCTTCATCCTGGCGATGCTGATGCTGATCGCCGGACTGGTCATGTTCGCGCTCGAGGTGCGCTTGTCGGTTCGTGCCACCCGCATCCGCGAGGAGCTGCTCAAATAGTCAACCGGCCTTGGGCAGCATGCCGATGTTACGCAGCCAGGCCTCGGCGAGGACGGGCCAGCGGGTGATCGGCTGGTTGGTCGGGCGCAGGCCGAAAGCGTGGCCGCCATGGGCGTAGATGTGCATCTCGGCGGGGACTTTGGCGGCCTTCAAGGCGAGGAAATAGCTGATCGAGTTGCGCACGTCGTCGACCGGATCGTCCTCGGCCTGGACGATGAAGTTGGGCGGGCCATCGGCGCGGACGGGATCGTAATCGTGGAGCGCAATGCCTTGGCCGCTCCACAGATGCCCCGGATAGATCGGCATCGCGAAATCGGGGCGGGCGCTGAGCTGGTCGGCGGCGTCCACGGGCGTGTAGCTCCGTCCGGTCGCATTGCTGATCGCGGTGACGAGATGGCCGCCGGCGGAAAAGCCGACCACGCCGATCTTGTGCGGATCGATCCCCAGGATGGCGGCGCGCTGGCGAAGCAGCCCCATGGCGCGCTCGGCATCCTGAAGCGGCAGGAAAGGAGTCGGTTGATTGTCGCAGGGACGGCAAGTCATCGGGTGCCAATCCTGCGGCACGCGATATTTGAGGACGACACAGGTCATGCCGATCCGCGTCGCCCATTCGCAGACCTCGCTTCCTTCGAGATCGATCGCCAAGACTTCGTAGCCGCCGCCGGGGAAGACCATCAGCGCGGCATGACTGTTCGTGCCCTTCGGCCGATAGATCGTCATCGTCGGATGCTGGACGTTGCCGACCCATGTCCATGGCCGCCCCGCGACCTGCTTGCTGCCATCGCCGCTCGTCTCGGGCGCCCCGGCCTTTTCCATGTCCGGCCTGGCGATGGCCAAGCCGGCCGGCCATAGCGGCACTTCCTCGCCACCGGTCTGCCATTGCTTTTGTTGCGGGTTCGGCACCGGCGTTGCGGGCGTGGCATCGCAAGCAGCGGCAATGGCAAGCAGCGCGCTTGCCGCGATGAAGCAGCTCTTTTTCATGGCGCTCCCCTAAGTGACGCTTCGACTTTGCGGTCGGAGGGCACGCCGTGACAAAGCATCAATTCTCGACAGAGGCCTCAATTCAATTCATGGATAGCGAATGGATCGCGCCCAATTGCCGCTCAACGCCCTGCGCGCCTTCGAGGCGGCGGCGCGGCACCTGAGCTTCACCCGCGCGGGGCTCGAACTGTGCGTCAGCCAGGGCGCCGTCAGCCATCAGGTCGCGCTGCTCGAACGGCGGCTCGGCGTCGCCTTGTTCCGGCGGCTGCCGCGCGGGCTGGCCTTGACCGACGAGGGCCACGCGCTAGTGCCGGTGGTCGCCGAGTCTTTCGAGCGGATCGGCGCGACGCTCGATCGCTATGCCGGCGGTCGGCTGCGGGAAGTGCTGACGGTCGGCGTGGTCGGCACCTTCGCGGCTGGCTGGCTGCTGCGGCGAACGGCGCGGTTCGCCGAGGCGCATGCCGGCATCGACCTCAGGCTGATGACCAACAACAATCGCGTCGACCTCGCCGGCGAGGGGCTCGATCTCGCGATCCGCTTCGGCGACGGCGCGTGGCACGGTGTCCATGCCGAGCCGATCATGCCCGCGCCGCTCGCGCCGTTATGCACCCCCGAGACGGCGACGCGGCTGGCCTCGCCCCGCGCACTGGCCGCCGAGACGCTGCTGCGCTCGTATCGCGCCGACGAATGGCCGCGCTGGTTTGCGGCCGCCGGCGTGCCCGCACCCGAGCTGCGCGGAACAGTGTTCGACAGCTCGACACTGATGGTCGCCGCGGCCGAAGCCGGGCTCGGCGTCGCGCTGGCGCCGCCGGCGATGTTCCAGGACGCTTTGTTCGCCGAGCGCCTCGTCCAGCCGTTCGCGGTGACGATCGACACTGGCAGTTATTGGCTGACCCGGCTCAACTCGCGCCCCGAGACCGCGGCGATGCGGGCCTTCGCTGATTGGCTGGGCGCAGAAACGCGCAGCGGTTAGTTTTAACCGTTCGCCCTGAGCCTGTCGAAGGGCGGCTCTCCCGGGGCCGTAACGCTTGCGGCCCGGCGTGCTTCGACGAGCTCAGCACGAACGGTGATGCTGATCGGTGTGGTATCAACGCTGCCGCATACCATTCATCTCCGCGCCGACATCGACCGTCGGCAGATAGCGCGGCGGCACGCGCGCGTGGCTCGCTTGCTCATAGACATAGCCGGCATCGAGCAGGCGTTGCTCGCTCCAGGCCGGGCCGATGAACGACAGGCCGGCAGGCAGGCCGTCGACCAGCCCCATCGGCACGGTGAGGTTGGGATCGCCCGCCACCGCGGGCAGCGTCGACGAACTCGGGCCGCCATATTGATCGCCATAGACCGGATCGGTGAGCCAGGCGGGGCCGTAGGTCGGCTCGACGATCAGCGTTGCGTTCGCCGTGGCGAGCATCGCCTCGATCCCCTGCCGCCCGGCGAGATCGAGCGACTTGGCGCGCGCCGCCTTGTAGGCGGGATCGTCGAGGCCCTTGGTCTTTTCGGCGGCGAGGAAGGTTTCCTGGCCGAAATAAGGCATTTCGGCCGCCTTGTGCGCGTCGTCGAAGGCGATCACGTCGGCGAGCGTTCGAGTCTTCACGCTCGCGGGCGTGGCGGCGAGATAGGCGTTCAAATCCGCCTTGAGCTCGGTCCGCAGCACCGCCTGCTCGGCCTCGCCCAAGCCATCGAGCCTGGGCTCCTCGACATCGACCAGCACCGCGCCCGCCGCCTTCAGCACGCCGAGCGCCTTGTCATAGGTCGCGGCGAGATCGGGGGTCATGTCGGGACGGAGCACCGCGATACGCACGCCCTTCAGCGACGCCTTGGCGAGACCGTCGGCATAAGGCGGCGGTGCGACGAAATATTGCGGCCGCTCGAGCGTCGCCGGATCGGCGGGATCGGCCTTCGTCATCGCGTCGAGCAACAGCGCGACGTCGCGCACGCTGCGCGCCATCGGCCCTGGCGTGTCCTGGCTGTGGCTGATCGGCACGATGTGCGTGCGGCTGACCAGCCCGATCGTCGGCTTCAGCCCGACCAGCCCATTGATCGAGGACGGGCAGACCACCGAGCCGTCGGTCTCGGTGCCGATGCCGGCGGCAGCGAAGCTCGCTGCGACCGCTGCGCCGGTACCGCTCGATGAACCGCACGCGGTGCGATCGAGGGCGTACGGGTTGCGCACCAGCCCGCCGACTGCGCTCCACCCGCTCATCGCGCGGTTCGAGCGGATATTGGCCCATTCGGAGAGGTTGGTCTTGCCGAGAATCACCGCGCCGGCCGCGCGCAAGCCGGCGACCACCGGCGCATCGCGGTGCGTGACATTGTTCTTGAGCGCGAGGCTGCCTGCGGTGGTCGCAACCGGGTCGAGCGTCTCGATATTGTCCTTGATGAGGATCGGGATGCCGTCGAGCGGGCCGAGGCTCTTGCCCGCCTTGCGCCGCGCGTCGGCGGCCCTGGCCTCGGGAATCGCATCGGGATTGATCGCGATCACCGCGCGCAGGGTCGGCCCCTTGCGGTCCATCGCCGCGATCCGCGCCAGATAGGCTTGGGTGATCGCCTCGCTGGTGCTGCCGTGCGCCATCGCCGACCGCAGCGCGTCGATCGATTGTTCTTCGACCTTTGCTGTAGTCTGCGCTTGCCCCGCGGCCGCGGCGATCGTCAGCCCCGCCGCCAGCGCCATCATGCCTATCGTCCTCATCCCCGCTCCCTCCTCGCCGGTGGCGAGCCTAGGCGCGGGACGCCCGACATGAAAGAGGCTGCCGAGCCCCATCGGGCCCGACAGCCTCTCGCATGGTCAGCGGCCGGAAGCTCCAGCCCGGGAGACCATGCGAACCGCTATTCCTGTGACGCTGCACGTTGATTGGAGGAGGATACCTCCCGCGCAGGCCGGCGGAAGTTCAGCGGTGCGTCTCCCGAACGAACTGAACCGACCCCATTGCTGAACCATGAGACATCGGATCACCTCCTTTCGCTAGTTGAAGCACTGTGTGGTCGTTCGACGACCACGATTCGAATGTGAGTCATCCGAATCGCAGATACAAGTCTTGTATTGCGTCGCGATTTGCGCGAATCTCTTTCGCCTTGGCCGCGATCAGGCTGCGTCGGCGATCAGCTTTTTCGCCGAATCCCCCGACCAGTCATAGCCGCCGGTTTCGCGCCACACCTCGCGGCCTTGCGCGTCGTAGAGGATCGTCGTCGGCAGATTGGCGCCGAGCGCGGTGCCGAGGCCGAGCTTGGGATCGAGATAGGGCTTCAGCGCGGTGAAGCCGTGCGCCTTGAAGAACGGCGTCACCTTGGCCGCGCCGCCCAAATCCTGGCTGACCGCGACGACCCGGACGGCGCCCGATTTCGCCAGCGCGTCGAGCGTCGGCATTTCCTTGACGCACGGGCCGCACCAGGTCGCCCAGAGGTTGACCAGCACCGGAGCCCCGCGAAAATCGGCTAAGCTGACGCTTTTGCCCGCGGGATCGAGGAAGGCGGCCGCGGGCGCCTTCTCGCCCTTGTGGCTGCGATCGATCGCGCCGGCGACGGGAAGCGCGGCGTTGCCCGTCACCTCGTCGGGCGAGGTGGCTTCGTCCGGTGCCGGCGCGGCGGCGTTGTTGGCCGCTTGCCCCTCGGGCGGCGATTGCCTATCGCAGCCGCCGATCAGCAGCGGCACGGTAAGGAGACAGGCGATCAGCGCGCGCACGAACGGCTCCAATACAATGTGGGGCGGGCGCTTCGCCGAAGGCCCGGCCGCGGTGATGCGCGAGATAAACGCCTCGATCCCGTTCGACAAGGCGCTGTGGCGGCAGGATATCGCCGGCTCCAAGGCGCATGTCGCGATGCTGGGGGCGCAGGGCATCCTGTCGGCCGAGGACGCCGCCACGATCGCCAATGGCCTCGATGCAGTCGCCGCCGATTACGAACGCGATGGCGTGGCCGAAGACCTCGCGCTCGAAGACATCCACATGCAGACCGAGGCGCGGCTGGCCGAGAAGATCGGCGCGGTCGCCGGGCGGCTGCACACCGCGCGCTCGCGCAACGACCAGGTGGCGACCGACTTTCGGCTGTGGGTGCGCGATGCGATCGATCATGTCGATACGGCGCTGGGCCAGCTTCAGGACGCGCTGATCGCGCGTGCCGAGGAACATGCCGAGAGCGTGATGCCCGGCTTCACCCACCTGCAGAGCGCGCAGCCGGTAACGCTCGGCCATCACCTGATGGCGTATCACGAGATGATCGCGCGCGACCGCAGCCGCTTCGCCGATGCGCGGGTGCGGCTCAACGAATGCCCGCTCGGCGCGGCGGCGCTCGCCGGCACCGGCTTCGCGATCGACCGCGAGGCGACGGCGACGGCGCTGGGCTTCGATCGACCGACGCGCAATTCGCTCGATTCGGTCAGCGACCGCGATTTCGCGCTCGATTATTTGATGGCGGCGACGCAATGCGCGCTGCACCTGTCGCGGCTTGCCGAGGAATTCATCATCTGGGCGTCGCAGCCGTTCGGCTTCATCGCGCTGTCGGACCAATGGTCGACCGGCTCGTCGATCATGCCGCAGAAGCGCAATCCCGACGCGGCCGAGCTGGTCCGCGGCCATGCCGGGCGGATCGCCGGCTGCATGACCGCGCTGGTGATGACGATGAAGGGCCTGCCCCTCGCTTATTCCAAGGACATGCAGGACGACAAGCCGCCGGTGTTCGAGGCGCACGACCTGCTCGGCCTCTCGATCGCGGCGATGACGGGGATGGTCGAGACCGCGACCTTCCGCACGACACGCATGCGCGCGGCGGCCGAAGCGGGCTTTTCGACCGCCACCGACCTTGCAGACTGGCTGGTGCGCGAAGCGGGCGTGCCGTTCCGCGAGGCGCACCACATCACCGGCCGCGCGGTCAAGCTCGCCGAGGAGCGCGGGGTCGGACTCGACGCACTGCCGCTCGACGCGCTGCAGGCGATCGATCCGCGGATCGACGATCGCGTCTTCGGCGTTCTGTCGGTCGACGCGTCGGTAGCGAGCCGGACCAGCTTCGGCGGCACTGCGCCGGCCCGCGTCCGCGAGGCGATTGCCGCGGCGCGGCGCTCGCGCGAAGGAGAGACACGATGAAGGCGCTGCTGCCCCTCGCCACCCTGTCGCTGCTCGCGGCATGCGGCTCGGCCGCTGACCTCAAGCCGGCCAAGGGAGCGGCGCTGCCGCCCGCGCCTTATGGTGCCGAAGCGACGCCGACCGCCAAACAGCTGATGAAGCCCTCGACCCAGGCACGGCCGACCCGCGACGACGAATTGCTGAAGGATTCAGTCAAGCGCCAGCCCGATCCCTTCGACCTGCCGCCGCAGAACTGACATGGACCATTTCCAGCTGATCGACGGCGTGATGCACGCCGAGCAAGTGCCGCTCCCGCGCATTGCCGAGGAGGTGGGCACGCCCGTTTATGTCTATTCGACCGCGACCCTGCGCCGCCACGCGCGCGTGTTCCGCGAGGGGCTGGCGGGCGTCGAGCGCAAGCACATCGCCTACGCGATCAAGGCCAATCCCAACCTTGCGGTGCTGCGCGTGCTCGCCGACGAGGGCTATGGCGCCGACGTCGTGTCGGGCGGCGAAATGCGACGCGCGCTGGCGGCGGGAATCGCGGCCGAAGACATCGTCTTTTCGGGCGTCGGCAAGACTCGCGACGAGCTCGCCGCCGCGCTCGATGCCGGGATCGGGCAGGTCAATCTCGAACTCGAGGAGGAGGGCCGCGTCCTCGCCGAGATCGCTGCAGCGAAGGGGATGACGGCGCGCGCGGTGCTGCGCGTCAATCCGGATGTTGATGCCGGCACCCACGCCAAGATCTCCACGGGCCGCAAGGAGAACAAGTTCGGCGTGCCGATCAGCGAGGCGCGCGGCATTTTCGATCGGCTGGCTGGGTTGCCCGGGCTCGATCTGAGGGGCGTGGCGATCCATATCGGCAGCCAACTCGGCGATCTCGCCCCGCTCGAAGCCGCTTATGGCCGCATCGGCACCCTCGTGCGCGAGCTGCGCGCGCTCGACCATACGATCACTTATGTCGATCTCGGCGGCGGGCTTGGCGTGCCCTATCGCCAGGGCGAGGTGCTGCCGAGCCCGGCCGAATATGGCGCGATGGTCGTGCGTGCGACCGCCGGCTGGGACGTCGAGCTGATGTTCGAGCCCGGCCGCGTCATTACGGGCAATGCGGGCGTGCTGCTGACGCGCGTGATCTGGGTCAAGCCGGGGGTTGTGAATCCCTATGTCATCGTCGATGCGGCGATGAACGATCTCGCCCGGCCCGCGCTCTACGATGCGTGGCACGATTTCGCCGCGGTGCGCCCGACCGGCGAGACGATGACCGCCAACATCGCCGGCCCGGTCTGCGAGACCGGCGACACGTTTGCGATGGGGCGCACGATCGACGCGGTGCAGTCGGGCGATCTCGCCATTTTCCGCACTGCCGGCGCTTACGGCGCGACGATGGCGTCGACTTACAACAGCCGCGGCCTCGTGCCCGAGGTGCTGGTCGATGGCGATCGCTATGCCGTGGTCGCCGACCGAATCGAGCCGGCGACGATCCTCGCTGCCGAGCGCGTCCCCGAGTGGCTGGCGCGGTGAAATTGCCTGCCCTGCCGCTATTCATGGTGGTGGCGGGGCGGCCGGTGATCCTGCTCGGGCATGGCGAGGCCGCGGCGGCCAAGCGGCGCCTGCTCGAGCGCGCCGGGGCACGGATCGTCGGCGAGGAAGAGCAAGCGGCGCTGGCGATCGTCGCGATCGAAGACGACGCCGAAGCAGCGGCGGCGGTCGCCCGGCTGAAGGCGAGCGGCGTGCTGGTCAACGCCACCGACCGGCCCGAATTGTGCGATTTCACTTTGCCGGCGATCGTCGATCGAGCGCCGGTGCTCGTCGCGATCGGCAGCGGCGGCGCCTCGGCCGGGCTCGCCGCGGCGCTGCGCCAGCGGCTCGAAGCGCTGCTGCCGACGACCCTCGGCGCGCTTGCCGAGCGGCTGTTCGAGGCGCGGCCGGCGATCCGCGCGCGTTATCCCGATGGCGACCCTCGCCGCCGTGCACTGGGTGCCGCGCTCGCCGAGGGGGGCGCGCTCGACCCGCTCGCGGCCGGTCCCGAGGCGGTGGGCGCCTGGCTCGCGGAGGGCGGCGCGCCGGCGGCGCGACTGGTGACGATCCGCTTGCGTTCGGCCGACCCTGACGACCTTACCCTGCGCGAAGCGCGCCTGCTCGGTCAGGCCGACCGCGTGTTCCACCGGCCCGACGTGTCAGCCGCGATCCTCGATCGCGCGCGTGTCGACGCTGTGCGCCACGCTTGCCCGGCGCCGCCGGCCGATCCCGGGCCGGGGCTGTCGATCGATCTGGAGACTGTTCGATGAGCCACTTCGCCTACCATGTCGCCGGGGGCAAGGCCGAGCGGATTTCGGCCGAACAGGCACTCGCGATCGATAGCGGGCTGGTGTGGATTCACCTCGCCACCAACGATGCCGACGCGCAGGCCTGGCTCGCCGACAAGGCCGGGCTGGGCGATTACCTCGTCGACGCGCTGACCGCGACCGAGACTCGCCCGCGCTGCGATGCCGTCGGCGATGGCGCGTACGTCAATTTGCGCGGCCGCATCGTCGAGCGCGGCGAGGGCGACGACGCGCTCGGCTCGGTGCGCATCTGGGCCAAAGCGGGGCGAGTCATCTCGGTGACGCGCAAGCAGTTGGTGGCGATGGATCAGGTGATCGCCGCGGTCGAATCGGCAAAGGTCGACGATCCCGGCGACCTCATCACCGAATTCGCCGTGGCGATCACTGCGGACCTCGACCCCGAAGTCTCCGATCTTGGCGACGATCTCGACGATTGCGAGGCCGAACTCGACGCCGACCGCGTATTTCAGCTGCGCCGCAAGGTGACTCGCGTTCGCGTCGCCGCGATCCAGTATCGCCGTTTTCTCGCGCCCCAGCGCGCCGCGCTCGACAAGCTCGCCGCGCTGCCCGGCGACTGGCTGGAGGACGACGATCGCCTCCATCTCGCCGCCGCCGCCGATCGCGCCGCGCGGATGGCCGAGGAGCTGGAGGCGATCCGCGAACGCTCGGCGCTGACCCACGAGGCGCTCACCGACCTGCGCGCCGAGCAGCTCGACCAGCGTTCCTTGGTGATCGCGGTGGTGGCGATGGTGTTCCTGCCGCTGACCTTCATCACCGGGCTGCTCGGCATGAACGTCAAGGGCATTCCCTATGCCGACCAGCCCTGGGCGTTCGACGGGGTGATGGCCGTGTGCGCGGTGCTGGCGGCGGGAATCACGGTCTATTTCGTCAGGCGTCACTGGTTTCGGTGAGCAACTCCGCTACCTCGGCGAAGGTGCGCGCGACCGCATCCACGCCGATCGCGCGGAGCGTGTCGCCGTGGGCTGGCGGGCAATGCCGGCCGGCGGACAGGCCGATGACATAGGCGCCCGAGGCGACCGCGGCGGTGGCGCCGACGGGCGAATCCTCGAGGATCGCGCAGCGCTCGATCGGGACGCCCAAGGCGGCGGCGGCATGGAGGTAGATGTCCGGTGCGGGCTTGCCGCGCGTGACGTGCTCGCGGCCGGAAAAGATCATATCGCCGAACGCATCGGCGATGCCGAGATGCGCGAGATGCGTTCTGATCCACCGCGTCGAGCTCGATGACGCGATCGCGCGCGGCAGCTCGGTCGGCAGGCTGCGGACGAAGGCTATCGCGCCGGCGACGGGATCGAGCCCCTCGGCAAGCGTGCGAGCGTCCTCCTCGGCGCGTGCGGCGTGGAAATCATCCGGTAGCGGGCGGCCGATATAGGTTTCGAGCGCGGCGATGAAGTCTGCGCCGGCGAGCCCCATGAAACGCGCCATCGATTCCTCGGGACTCGTCGGGTGGCCGATCCGGGTGAGGTAAGTCGCGATCTGCGCGTTGCCGGCATATTCGCTTTCGAGCAGCACGCCGTCGAAATCGAAGATCAGCGCGTCATATTTGAGCGGCGGCATCATGCCCGCGCTCCGAACAGAGCGGTGCCGACGCGGACATGGGTCGCGCCGAGCGTCACCGCGGTCGGATAATCGCTCGACATGCCCATGCTGAGCCCGGCGACACCTTCCTCGCGGGCCAGCTTGGCGAGCAGCGCGAAATAGGGAGCGGGCTCGACTTCGGCGGGGGGGATGCACATCAGGCCGGCGATCGGCAAGTCGGCGGCGCGCGCGTCGGTGAGCAGCGCGGGCAGGTCGTGAATCGCGACGCCGCCCTTCTGCGGCTCGTCGCCGATATTGACCTGGACAAAGCAGGCGGGGCGGCGGCCGGCCTTGTCCATTGCCTTCGCCAGCGCGATGACCAGTGAGGGGCGGTCGAGCGAGTGGATCGCGTCGAACAGTGCCACCGCATCTTCGGCTTTGTTCGACTGCAACTGGCCGATCAGGTGGAGCTCGATGCCCGGTGTCGCGTCGCGCAGCGCGGGCCATTTGGCTTCGGCCTCCTGGACGCGGTTCTCGCCGAAGATACGCTGGCCGGCGGCGATCAGCGGCTGGATCGCTTCGGCCGGGTGCGTTTTGGAGACCGCGATCAGCGTCACCTCGTCCGGCTCGCGGCCAGCGAGGCGGGCGGATTTGGCGATGCTTTCCTGGACGGCGCTGAGCCGGGTCGAATTGTCGTCGGACGTCATGCGCGCTGCTATAGGAAGCCGCGTGACCCGCCGCCACCCCGCCCGACCGCCGAAAATCTGGCTGATGACCGACGAGCGCATGGGCGCCGGCCTATGGCGTGCGCTTCAGCGGCTACCGCGCGGCGGCGGGGTAGTGTTCCGGCACTACGCAACGCCGCCCACCGAGCGTCGGCGGCTGTTCCGCAGGGTCGCGGCGGTCGCGCGCGCGCGCGGATTGGTGCTCGTCCGCGCCGGCGATGGGCCGCTGGGGCCGGAAGCGGGAACGCATGGGCGGCGCGGTCGCGGGCTCGTGACCTGGCCCGCGCACGATCGTGCCGAGGCACTGCGCGGGGTGCGTGTCGGGGCCGACCTGCTGTTCGTGTCGCCGGTGTTCGCGACGCGGTCGCATCCTGACGCAGCCGCGCTCGGGCCAGCCGAGGCGCGGCGGATCGCGACGGCGCTGCCGGTACGCGTGGTGGCGCTGGGCGGGATGACGCCGGCACGCGGCAAGACGCTGATGCGATCCGGCTGGTGGGGCTGGGCGGCGATCGACGCTTGGCTGTGAGCCGCGGCGTCCACTCTGCCGTTCGTGCTGAGCTTGTCGAAGCACGTTCCCGCCGACTCGCCCTTCGACACGCTCAGGGCGAACGGGGCGGATTCTAGTCATCGGGGCCGAGCGACGGATCGAGGTCGCGCGGGCGGATGAAGCGCATCAGGCGCGCTTCGCCGGGAAGCAATGTCGCCCAGTCGCCGACGATGTGGAGTTCGGCGAGGCTCGCCGTCGGGTATTTGGCTGCGACTTCGCGGCGCAGCGTCGCGTCGGGCGCATCGGCGGTGAGCAGCAGGACGAGCTCCTCGAGGCCGGGATTGTGGCCGATCATCAGCACGCGATCGGCATCGGCGGGCAGCGTGTGGATCAGATCGAGCAGCATCGCGGTCGAAGCGAGGTAGAGCCGGCGGTCCCATTCGGGCTCGATGCGGCGGCCATAGCCGTGGCCGAGATGCTCGACCGTCTCCATCACGCGAATCGCCGGCGAGGCGACGATGTGATCGAAGCCGAGGCCGAGCGCGCGCATCTGCTCGC
Organism: Sphingomonas sp.; assembly: GCA_051954515.1. GTDB lineage: Bacteria > Pseudomonadota > Alphaproteobacteria > Sphingomonadales > Sphingomonadaceae > Sphingomonas. Next base: position 105,517 of record JBQCHQ010000013.1, read on the forward strand.
CGACCAGATCGGCGGCGCGCGCGCCCTTGGCGTTCAGCGGCCGATCGAAATCGCGCATGACGGGATCGTCCCAGCCCGACTTGGCGTGCCTCAGCAGCGTCAAGATCTTCATGGGGCGGGTCTCCGTCAGGCGTCTTCGCGCGTCTCTTGCCCGATCGACGCCGTTGAGGAAAGGCGCGATCGGACGCGCGCGATCGCCTCGTCGAGGCTGACGCGGGCAATGCCGACGCCGGGCGGGAACGCCGACAATAGCCGCGAAGGCATGGCGGCGGAGAGCAGGACGAAAGCGCCGCGATCGTCGGCGCGGCGGATCAGGCGGCCGAACGCCTGGGCGAGGCGCGCACGGACGAGGCGGTCCTCATAGGCGGCCCCGCCCTCGGCGAGCCGGCGCGCGGCATGAAGCACCGACGGTTTCGACCAGGGCACGCCCTCCATGACGACGAGGCGAAGCGAGTCGCCAGGCACGTCGACGCCATCGCGCAAGGCATCGGTGCCGAGCAGGGAGGCGTGGGGATCGTCGCGGAAGATGTCGACCAAGGTGCCGGTGTCGATCGGATCGACATGCTGGGCGAGGAGCGGCAGGCCTTCGCGCGCCAGCCGGTCGGCGATGCGGCCGTGGACGCCGCGCAGCCGGCGGATCGCGGTGAACAGCCCGAGCGTGCCGCCACCCGCGGCGACGATCAGCCGGGCATAGGCGTTGGCGAGGCTCGCGACATCGCCGCGCTTGACGTCAGTGACGATCAGCACCTCGGCCTGGCTCGCATAATCGAAGGGGCTCTCGGCTTCGAAAAGCTGCGCCGGCCGGGCGAGGTGCGGGGCGCCGGCGCGTGCCTCGGCGACCGGCCAGTCTCCGCCGGAGCGCAACGTCGCCGAAGTGACGAGGGCGCCATGCGCGGGCTTGAGCACTGCTTCGGCGAAGGGGCGGGTGGGATCGAGCCAGCGGCGGTGGAGCCCGATATCCCATTCGCGGCCCTCGATGCGGTCGACCGCGAGCCAGTCGACGAAATCGGGATCGGCCGGCCCGCCGACGCGCGCGAGCAGCGCGAGCCACGCGCCCACGGTCTCGGCGCGCCAGCCGAGCGAGGCGATCGCGCCTTCGATCCGTGCGCGCGCCGGGCCGTCCATCCAGTCGGGCGCTTCGCCGAGCACCGCCTCCAGCCGCCGGCCGAGCGTGACCAGCGGACGATAGAGCGCGTCGAGCGCATGGGCGGCGCCGGCAGCGGCGTCGATCAGCTCGGGCGAGGGCTCGGCGAGCTCGGTCTCGAGGCCGTAGCCGGCATCGCCCTTGCTCTCGTCGCGGGCATAAACGAGGCCGCGCACCGCGGCGAGCAGCGCTTCGATCGCGCCGAACGGCTCGCCCTCGGCCAGCCGCTGGAGCCAGCCGTCGGAGGGAAGCGCGCGGGCGGCGTCGCCCGCCGCCTGGATGGCGAGGCCGCCTTGCTCGTCATAGCTGGCGACATCCGACAAGCGCGCCGCCAGCCCGCGGCGGCGGCCGCGCGATTTCGATTCGGGGCCGACCACCCAGCGGCGAATCTCGATCGCTTCCTGCCCCGTCAGCGCCGCCGCGAACATCGAATCGGCGGCGTCGAACAAGTGATGGCCCTCGTCGAACACGTAGCGCGTCGGGCGAGTCGCGGTCTCTCGCCCGCGCGCGGCGTTGACCATCACCAGCGCGTGGTTGGCGATGACGATATCAGCTTCGGCCGAGGCGCGTGCGGCGCGCTCGATGAAGCATTTGCGGTAGTGTGGGCAGCCGGCATAGACGCATTCGCCGCGGCGATCGGTGAGCGCGGTGGCGCCGGCGCGGCGGAACAAAGTGGTCAGCCAGCCGGGCAAATCGCCGCCGACCATGTCGCCGTCCGCGGTATAGGCCGCCCAGCGTGCGACGAGCTGCGCGAGGATCGCGGCGCGGCCGGCGAACCCGCCCTGTAAAGCGTCCTCGAGGTTGAGCAGGCACAGGTAATTCTCGCGCCCCTTGCGGGTGACGACCTTGGCGCGGCGCACCGTCTCTTCGGGAAAGAGGCGCGCCGATTCGTGGCCGAGCTGGCGTTGCAGCGCCTTGGTGAAGGTCGAGACCCAGACCGCGCCGCCGGCCTTTTCCGCCCAGAGCGAGGCGGGGGCGAGATAGCCCAAGGTCTTGCCGATGCCGGTGCCAGCCTCGGCGAGGACGAGATTGGGGCTGTCGCGCACGGCGCGCGGGGCGAAGGCTTGCGCGGCGGCATCGGCGAAGGCGCGCTGGCCGGGGCGCTGCTCGGCGGCCGAGCCGGTGAGGCGGGCGAGGCGGTCCTGAGTCTCGGCGGTGTCGAGCGCCACGGTGCGCGGCGCCGGGCGCGGCGCGGCTTCCGACCATTCGGGGAGTTTCGAGAACAGCCAGCGTTCGTTCTGCGCAGGCCTGGCGAGCCGCTCGGCGAGCGCGGGCGCCCAAGGCCAGCGCAGCCGGGCGAGCGATTGCGCCGCGGTCCAGGCGCCTTCGCGCTCGGGCCAATCGCCCTCGGCGGTCGCGAGCAGCGCCGCCGCTGCCTCGCGCAGAAAGGGGGCGACCTCGGCATCGCCGCTCGGCAGCGGCAGGCCGGCGGCGCGCGCAAGCCCCTTGGGCGTCGGCACCATGAAGCGCGCCGGATGGAGGAAGGCGAACAATTCGAGCAGGTCGAGGCCCGACAGGTCGGCATAGCCGAGACGCTGGCCCACCAACGGCGCATTGAGCAGCAGCAGCGGCGTATCCGCCGCGATCCGGATCGCCTCACCGCGCCCCAATTGCCGAGTCTCGCCGTCGGGCGTCGCGAGCCAGATGCCGGCATGGCTCGCATGGAGGGCGGGATGCGGGAGCATCCTGGCGGCTTACCCGACGCGGAACGATTGGGGAACGATAATTCGGCGCGGCATCGCGCAAAGTGAAGGCATGTTCGCAGATTCGTTTCACTTTGGCCGATAGCCGACGCGTAGCGCCGCAAGAGCGAGGCGTGTGTCTAAGGCATGGACAGTGCTGACGAAGCGGCCGCGGTAGAAGCGGGGGCGGGTGGTGCCGCACAGCGCCTGTTCGAGAATGAGCTCATAAGCGCGGCGGCGTGCGTCGGTCTCGGCCAGCGTCCAGGCGCGGGCGAAGCTCTCGGCGCCAGGGCGACGGCGGAGATTGTAGGCCGAGGTGACACCCATGCCGGCCGCGCGAGCGGCAGCGGCAATCATGCCGGTTTCGGCGAGCGCAGCGATGAAGGCGCGCTGCCGCTCCGCCGTCCAGCCGTCGTGGCGGCGGCGCGTCAGCGGGACCGGGGTGAAATCGGGGAGCGGGAGGGCGTCGTCATTGCTCCCGTCATTGGGGATGAATTCGAAGGACGGCGACTCGTGCATCGACGAGTCTATGCGAAACGAAATCCAACATTGGAAGGGAAATCGATCAACTGTTCGAGGCATCAAATCCAAAGCATCGCGTGCAGAATGAGGTGCTCCGGAGCAATGCTGTCGCACGCCCGTCCGTAACCTTTTCGGCATCCGCTGCGAACGGGGTAGAGGAACGACGGTGCGGATCGGTGAAGAGCAGCTTCGGGCATTGATGCTCGCCGGCCTCGATGGCGACGGGGCGGCGCATGCCGCGCTGCTCGATCTCGCCGCCTCGCTGCTGCGCTCCTTCTATCGGCGCCGGGCGCGCGCCGATGCCGACGATATCGAGGATCTGGTGCAGGAAACGCTGATCGCCGTGCACGATCGCCGCGCGAGCTATGATCGCGACCGTCCGTTCGCGCCGTGGCTGTTCGCGATCGCGCGTTACAAGATGGTCGACCATTTCCGCCGCCGCAGCCGATTGCAGCCGATCGGCGAGCTCGACGAGATGCTGGTGGTCGAAGGGTTCGAGGACGCCAGCCTGGCGCGGACCGATCTCGCCCGGCTGCTCGACCGGCTGCCGCCCAAGCAGGCGCAGGCGATCCGCGCCACCAGGATCGAAGGGCTGAGCGTCGCCGAGGCGGCGGCGCGGGCGGGAATCGGCGAATCGGACGTCAAGGTTTCGGTCCATCGCGGGCTCAAGGCGCTGGCGGCGCGCGTGAAGGGATGGAACCGATGACGACCGACGTGCTGATCGCCGCGCTCGCCCGCGACGTGCGCCGCGTGCCGCGCCGCGCGCTCGGCCGGCGGGTCGCGCTCGGCATGATCGCCGGCGGTGCGGTGACAATGCTGCTGATCGCCGCGACGATCGGGTTTCGCCCCGATCTGGGCGCGGCAATGCGCGGCTTTTCGTTCTGGATGAAATGGGCCTACACCGCCTCGCTCGGCATCGGTGCGCTGGCGCTGACGATGCGGCTGGCGCGGCCCGACGGCGCCCGGCCGCGCTGGCTGTGGGCGCTCGCCGTCCCGGTGCTGCTGCTCGCCGGGATCGGCATCGCCGAGCTGGCGCATACCCCGCCGGGGGACTGGCTGCGGATGTGGCTGGGCGCGAGTTGGCAATCCTGCCCGTGGCTGGTGCTGCTGCTGTCGGCGCCGATCTTCGTCGGCTTGCTGTGGTCGTTCCGGCGGTTCGCGCCGACGCGGTTGCGGCTCGCGGGGGCGGCGGCGGGGCTCGCCGCGGGCGCCTGGTCGGCGACGCTCTATTGCCTGCACTGCCCGGAGGTGTCGGCGCTGTTCGTGCTGACCTGGTATTCGCTGGGGATCGCGCTTGCCGCGGCGCTGGGCGCGCTGGTCGGGCCGCGGCTGCTGCGCTGGTGAACGTGTAACCTTCGCGCCGAGCGCTGCGAAATCATCGCGTCATCATCCCGCACAGGAGCACACACATGTTCGACATGAAAAATCTCGCCCGCCTCAAGACGCTCGACGCCAATGCGCCCGAGGCGATGAAGGCGTTCTGGGCGTTCGACAAGGCAGCCTTCGCCGACGGCGCGCTGAGCGGCCGCCAGAAGCAGCTGATCGCGGTGGCGGTCGCGCTGACCACGCAATGCCCCTATTGCATCGAGATCCACACCAAGGAAGCGCGCGCCGCCGGCGCCACCGACGCCGAGCTTACCGAAGCCGCGATCGTCGCAGCGGCGATGCGCGCCGGCGCTGCGGTCACCCACGCCACGCATTTGTTCGGCGATCACAAGTGACGCCACTCCGCGAGGCGGCGGCGCGCTGGGCGCCGCTCCCGCTTCGGCTGATCGTCGGCTACGGCTTCTTCATGCATGGGCTGGCCAAGATCGAGAAGGGGCCGGACAAGTTCGTCGCAATTCTGCGGGCGCTCGGCGTGCCGATGCCGCATCTGATGGCGTGGCTGACGATCGGGGTCGAGCTCACCGGCGGGATCGCGGTGCTGCTCGGCGCGGTCGTCGTGCTCGCCAGCATTCCGATGGCGATCGTGCTGCTGGTGGCGATGATTACCGTCCATTGGCCGTTCGGCTTCACCTCGATCAAATTGATGGCGATGACCGCGCAAGGGCCGCAGTTCGGGCCGCCGGGAATCGAGACCGACCTGCTCTATCTCGCCTGCCTGGCGACGCTGGTGATGGCGGGATCAGGGCCGCTGGCGGTGGATGCGTGGGCAGCGCGGGCGCTGCCGAAGCGTTTCGGGGCATGATGTCGGCCTGAACCGAGCGTTGGGCAATTCGCATTTGCGATTCGCCGCCGCACGCGCCACAGCCTCCGGCATGACCGACGCATCCGAACTCCGCGCCGAAGCGCTCGTTTCCAAGGCCTGGCCTTATGAGGAGGCGCGCAAGCTGTTGAAGCGCTATCCTGAGGGCAAGCCCGGCGGCGCGGCGGTGCTGTTCGAGACGGGTTATGGCCCCTCGGGCCTGCCGCATATCGGGACGTTCAACGAGGTGCTGCGCACGACGATGGTGCGCAACGCCTTCCATGCGCTCTCCGATGTGCCGACGCGGCTGATCGCATTTTCGGACGACATGGACGGGCTGCGCAAGGTGCCCGACAACGTGCCCAACCAGGCGATGCTCGCCGAGCATCTCGGCAAGCCGCTGACGCGCATTCCCGATCCATTCGGGAAGTATGAGAGCTTCGCGCATCACAACAATGCGATGCTGCGCGCGTTCCTCGACCGCTTCGGGTTCGACTACGAGTTCGCCTCTTCGACCGATTATTATGCCTCGGGGCGGTTCGACGACGCATTGCGCAATGTCCTCAGACATTTCGACGCGATCATGGACGTGATGCTGCCGACGCTGCGCGCCGAGCGGCGGGCGACCTATTCGCCGGTGCTGCCGGTCAGCCCCAAGTCGGGCGTGGTGCTTCAGGTGCCGGTCGAGGTAGTCGACGCAGAGGCGGGGACGATCGCCTTCGTCGATGACGGCGAGCGGATCGTGCAGTCGGCGCTCGGCGGCCTCAGCAAGCTGCAATGGAAGGTCGATTGGGCGATGCGCTGGGTCGCGCTCGGCGTCGATTACGAGATGGCGGGCAAGGACCTGATCGATTCGGTGGTCCAGTCGGGGAAGATCGCGCGCGTGCTCGGCGGCCGGCCGCCCGAGGGATTCAACTACGAGATGTTCCTCGACGAGAAGGGCGAGAAGATTTCCAAGTCGAAGGGCAACGGGCTCAGCCTCGACGAATGGCTGACCTATGGGCCCGACGAGAGCCTCGCCTTCTACATCTATCGCGAGCCCAAGAAGGCCAAGGCGCTGCACATGGGCGTGATCCCGCGCGCGGTCGACGATTACTGGCAGTTCCGCGGGAATTATCCGGGGCAGGCGATCAAGGAGAAGCTCGGCAATCCCGTCCACCACATCCATGACGGCAAGGTGCCGGCCGCGCCGCTGCCGGTGACGTTCGGGTTGTTGCTCAACCTGGTCGGCGTGATGGGGGGCGACGCCACGAAGGAGCAGGTGTGGGGCTATCTCGGCAATTACGTCGCGGACGCCTCGCCCGCGAGTTATCCCGAGCTCGACCGGCTGATCGATTATGCGCTCGCCTATAACCGCGATTTCGTCGCGCCGACGCTCAAGCGCCGTGCTCCGCAAGGGGCGGAGGTCGAGGGGCTGAAGCGGCTCGACGCCGAACTCGCGGCGCTGCCGGCGGGAGCGAGCGCGGAGGATATCCAGAACATCGTTTATGAGATCGGCAAGACGGGCGGTTTCGAGTCGCTGCGCGACTGGTTCAAGGCGCTGTACGAGACGCTGCTCGGATCGAGCCAGGGGCCGCGAATGGGGAGCTTCATCGCGCTTTATGGCGTCGAGAACACCCGCAAGCTGATCGCCGAGGCGCTGGCGCGCTGACGCTATACGGCACCGAGCATATCGTCGTCACCCCGGACTTGTTCCGGGGTCCACTGTTCCGCGTACCAAAGCGGGGCGGTTCTTGCGGGACGGTGGATGCCGGAACAAGTCCGGCATGACGGAGGAACGGTGAACGCGTCCATCTGGTGCTGATCGCTGAGAACATGTATAGAACAAGGGGTCGCCGAGTCGTAAGGTGAGCTCATGTTCCATCGCCCTGTTCGAGTGTCGCACCGGTTGTTCTTTGCGGTGCGCCCGCCGATCGCGCTGGCGCGGCAGATCGCCAATGCCGCCTCATGGTTCGAGACCGAGGGGTCGCCGGTCGCGGCCGAGCGGCTGCACGTCACGATGTTCATCCTCGACGATCGTTTCGACCTGCCGGACACGCTGGTCGCGGCGCTTCGGCATGTCGGTGACGGGATCGCGGCGGCGCCGATCGAAATCGCGTTCGACCGGGTCGGCGGCGGCGAGCGGTCGATCGCGCTGAGGCCGAGCCGCCGGATCGCCGCGCTCGACGCCCTGCAGCGGCAGTTGGCCGAACGGAGCCGAGCCGAGGGGATCGAACGCCGCGCCGGTTATGTCTTCAACCCGCATATGACGCTGGGCTATCGCGACGGGCGCTCCTTCACCGCGGCGGCGCCGCCGGTGGCGTGGACGGCGCGTGAGTTGGTGCTGATCCACAGCCATCTCGGGCGGACGCGGCATGACGTGCTCGGGCGATGGCCGTTGGTCGATCCGCAGCTCGGCCTGTTCGGCTGACGGCGGCGCTTGCTTCGCGCTGCCAGCAGGCGATAGGACGGCCGGCCCGAGGGAGGCATGATGCGCGGTTTCTTCGATCCCCGCCAGCTGGCGCATGCGCCGGCAAGCGAGCTGCACAATGGCGGCTTCGTCGCTTATGCCGAAAAGCCCTCGCGCGCGGAGATGATCGCCGCGGCGCTGCCCGCGCTCGAACTGCCGACCGATCACGGCGAAGCGCCGATTCTCGCGGTGCATGATGCGGGCTATGTCGACTTCCTCAAGACGGCGCCCGCGCGCTGGGCCGAGGCCGGGCGGCCGGGCGACGTGATCGGCTATATCTGGCCGATCGTCGGCAGGCGACCGCTCGGGCTCGACCGGATCGATGCGCTCGCGGGGCAATACAGCCTCGACGCCTCGACCCCGCTCACCGCCGAAACCTGGGGCGCGGCCTATTGGAGTGCGCAGAGCGTGCTCTCGGCACTGGACGCGATTCGGCATGGCGAGCGCACTGCCTTCGCGCTTTGCCGGCCGCCGGGGCACCACGCAGGCCGCGACTATCTCGGCGGCTATTGCCACCTCAACACCGCCGCCATTGCCGCGCAGGCGGCGATCGACGGCGGCATGAAGCGAGTCGCGATCCTCGACATCGATTATCATCACGGCAACGGCACGCAGGACATCTTCTGGGATCGCGGCGACGTGTTCTACGCGTCGGTCCACGCCGATCCGCGGACCGATTATCCCTTCTATTGGGGGCATGCCGACGAAGTGGGCGAGGGCGCCGGCAAGGGCACGACGCTCAACCTGCCGCTGCCGCAGGGCACTGCGCTGGCGCCGTTCCGCGAGGCGCTGGCTAAGGCGCTTGCGGCGATCGCAGCTTTCGCGCCGGATCTCGCAATCGTCAGCTTCGGCGCGGACACCTATGTCGACGATCCGATTTCGGGTTTTGCGCTGCGCACCGAGAATTATACGACGCTCGCCCGCGACATTGCGGCATGCGGCTGGCCGGTGCTGATCGCGATGGAGGGCGGCTATGCAGTCGACGCGCTCGGCGCCAATGTCGCGAGCTTCCTCGCCGGGTTCTGAGGCGGGCTACACCAAAGGCACGCCTGCCTATCGGCGTCTCACGCTGGCGATGCTGTTCGCCGGGTTTTCGACCTTTTCACTGCTTTATTCGGTTCAGCCGCTGCTCCCTGAGTTCGCGCATGATTTTCGCCTCACTGCCGAGGCGGCGAGCCTGGCGGTCAGCCTGGCGACGGGGCCGCTGGCGGTGGCGATCCTGTTCGCCGGGCTGATCTCCGACCGGATCGGGCGGCGGCCGATCATGGTCTGGGCAATGTACGGCGCGGGCGTGTTGACGCTGGCGACGGCGATCGCGCCGGGGTGGAGCGCGATCCTTGCGCTTCGCCTGTTGACCGGGCTCGCGCTCGCCGGCGTGCCCGCGGTGGCGATGGCCTATGTCGCGGAGGAGGTCGATGCCGGCTCGGTCGGCTCGGCGATGGGGCTCTATATCGGCGGCAGCGCGATCGGCGGGATGGCCGGAAGGCTCGGCGTCAGCCTCGTTACCGATTGGGTCGGCTGGCATTGGGCGCTCGGCGCGGTCGGGCTGATCGGGATGGCGATGGCGGAGGGCTTCCGCCGGCTGGCGCCGCCGAGCCGCGCCTTCGTCGCGCAGCGCGGCTCGATTCCCGAGCTGGCGCGGGGCGCGGCGGGGCTGTTCCACGACGCCGCGCTGCCGCTGCTCTATGCCGAGGCGTTCCTGCTGATGGGGGTGTTCGTCACTATCTACAATTACGCCGCCTTCCGGTTGATGGGGCCGCCTTACGGCCTGGGCCAGGCAGGCGTTGGGGCGATCTTCCTGCTCTATATCCTGGGCTCGATCAGCTCGGCCTGGTTCGGCGGGCTCGCCGGACGATGGGGGAGGCGCCGGGTGTTCTGGGTGCCCATCGTCGTGCTGATCGCCGGCATCGCCGCGACCGACCTCGTGCCCTTATGGCTGATCATCGCCGGCATCGCCCTCGTCACGATCGGCTTTTTCGGGGCGCATTCGATCGCCAGCGCGTGGGTCGGCCGGCGCGCGGCCAGTAACCGCGGGCAAGGATCGGCGCTCTATCTGTTCTTTTATTATCTCGGGTCGAGCGTGCTCGGCTCGGCGGGCGGCTTTGCCTGGACTCATGCCGGCTGGCCGGGCGTCGCCTTGTTCTGCGGCTGCCTCACGCTTGCCGCCCTTGTGATCGCGGTGCGGCTGGTCGCGGTCCGGCCTCTGGAGACGCCCGAAAGCCCAGTAATCGCCGAAATAGCCGGGTGACCGCCCGGCGCGTCTTTGCTTGCGGGGACTTGCCCTGTTCGGAAGGAAGCGAGGCTGGTAATTTTATTCCAACTATGTTACATAGGGACTCGACGGACACGGTTTTCCGCCGTGTGCCGCACGGAGTCGCTTTTATTCCTCCCCGATGCGCCGCGCCGGCCCCGCCGTCGACGCGCGATCGCGCGGAGTCGATCCAGGAAAGGCTTTTCATATATGGTCGCCAAGGCGTTGTCCTTCGATGTCGGAGATTATGTCGTTTACCCGAAGCACGGCGTCGGCCGTGTCGTCGAACTGCAGAAGCAGGAAATCGCCGGCATGCAGCTCGAGCTCTACGTGCTGCGCTTCGAGAAGGAGAAGATGACGCTCCGGGTGCCGACCAACAAGGCCGAGTCGATCGGGATGCGCAAACTTTCGAGCGACAAGACGCTGAAGGAAGCGCTCGATACGCTGAAGGGCAAGCCCAAGGTCAAGCGCACCATGTGGTCGCGCCGCGCGCAGGAATATGAGGCGAAGATCAACTCGGGCGACCTCGTGTCGATCGCCGAGGTGGTCCGCGACCTGTTCCGTGCCGAAGACCAGCCCGAACAGAGCTATTCGGAGCGCCAGATCTTCGAAGGCGCGACCAGCCGCCTCGCGCGCGAGCTCGCCGCGATGGAGGAAACCGACGAGCGCGCCGCGCAGGAGAAGATCCTCGACATCCTGCGCAAGGCCGCGCCGCTCCACGCCAAGGACAAGGCGGAAGCCTGATTGACGGCTTTTCGCGGGGATGAGGGCGGTCGCCGGTGCGGCCGCCCTTTTTCGTTTGGGGGACATTTGGACCCTCCCCATAGAATGGGGAGGGGGACCAAGACGCATAGCGGCTTGGTGGAGGGGCAGGTGCGGCAAGCGAATTGGTGGCGGCGAAGCCCCTCCACCACCGACCTGCGGTCGGCGGTCCCCCTCCCCGCGAGCGGGGAGGATCAAGGGACAGCTGCCGACATCCGCCTTTTCCTTTGCAAGCCCATGTTCATAGTGTCGGGAGCGAGCGACGCTGCCGCCTTGCGCAAGCGTGACAAGTGTATTATAGTAACAACACACAATGGAGGTTGCCGATGCGTTCCCTGATGCTGCTTGCCGCGATTCCCCTGGTCGCCTGCTCGTTCCACAGCGGTGACAATGACAGCCAGCCCGGCGTTCCCGCTTCGGGCCAGGGCACCTCGCGCACCTATCAGGTCGCCGGGTTCACCGGAGTCGCGCTCAAGGGGTCGGACGATGCCGATGTCCGCGTCGGCCAGGCCTTTTCAGTGCGCGCCGAGGGGCCGTCGGATCGGCTCGACGACCTCAAGATCGTCAAGGACGGCGACACGCTCAAGATCAGCCGCAAGTCGAACCATATGAGCTGGGGCGGCGGGCGCGACGTCAAGGTGTTCGTGACGATGCCTGCGATCCGTTCGGCGAGCATCGCGGGATCGGGCAACATGACGGTCGATCGAGTCGAGGGCGGCGGCTTCGACGGTTCGACTGCGGGCTCGGGCGACCTGTCGATCGGGCAGATGCAGGTCGATCAGGTCAAATTGTCGATCGCCGGATCGGGCAACATCGCCGCGTCGGGCGCGGCCAAGCAGGCGTCGCTGTCGATCGCCGGTTCGGGCGGCATCGATGCCGGCGGCCTGACCGCGAGCCAGGCCGACGTCTCGGTCGCGGGCTCGGGCGACGTCAAGGCGACGGTGAACGGCCATGCCAAGGTGTCGATGATGGGCTCGGGCGATGTCGATCTCGGCGGCGGCGCGACGTGCGACGTCTCCAAGATGGGCTCGGGCGAGGTGACCTGCGGGCATTGACCCGCGCGCGGCTTCGGTGCGAGTGAGGGGCGGATGATCCGCCCGCTCCTCGCGCTCGCCTTGCTTGGCCTTCCCGGCATCGCGCATGCCGCCGATCGCAGCTTCCTGGTCGGCAGCTTCACGCGCGTCCGCGTCGACGGGCCGTTCGCCGTCACCGTCGTCACCGGCAAGAGCCCCGGCGCGAAGGCGACCGGCAGCAGCGACGCGCTCGATGCGCTGACCGTGCGAGTCGACGGCGATACCGCGGTGGTGACGATGGGCGCCGGTGACTGGTCGAGCGATTCGGGCCAGATGATCACTCCGCCCGCGGTGACGCTGACCACGCCGACGCTCAACGCGGCGGCGATCAACGCCGGCGCGATGCTGACGATCGACGCGATGAAGGGGCAGAAGGTCGATCTCGCGCTCAACGGCTCGGGATCGCTGACCGTCGGCGCGATCACTGCCGACCAGCTCGTCGCGCGGATCGTCGGCACAGGGCAGATGACGCTGGCGGGCAAGGCGCAGCGCGCGCAAGTGATCGTCACCGGCGCCGGATCAGTCGAGGCGAGCGACCTCATCGCGGGCGATCTCACGGTGCGGTCGGACGGGCCGGGCCGACTCGATCTCGCCGCACGCTACACCGCCAACATCATGACCACCGGGCTGGGGCCGGTGACCGTGGCCGGATCGCCCTCATGCACCGTCCGCGCCGCTGCCGGCGGCCCGGTGCGCTGCGGCAGGCAGGCCGACTGATTCCTCACCATTCCTTGAGCGAGATACCGAAATGACGAGACATTGGTGGCTGGGCGGCACGAGCCTGCTCGCGGCGCTGGCGCTCGCGCCCGCATCCCTGGCGCAGACGCAGTCGCCCGCGGCGCCGACCGCGGGCACCCAGGCGGCGCCGGCGATCGCCGCGGCAAGCTCGTGGGAGCATGACGGCAGCGACATTCCCGCCGATCCCGCGTGGGTGACGGGCACGCTCGCCAACGGCGTTCGCTACGCGGTGCGGCAGAATGCGGTTCCCGGGGGCACGATCGCGATCCGGGTGCGGATGGATGTCGGCGCGCTCGACGAAACGCCGGCCGAGCAGGGCTGGTCGCATCTCATCGAGCACATGGTGTTTCGCGGCACCGACAAATATCCCGACGGCGACGCGATCCGCCTCTGGCAGCGGCTCGGCGCGAGCTTCGGCAGCGACACCAACGCCTCGACGACGCTGACCGCGACGACCTTCCAGCTCGACCTGCCCAAATCGGATGCGGGCTCGTACAACCAGTCGCTCGACGTGCTGTCGCAAATGATGCGCGCGGCGACCTTCGACCCCAAATTGCTCGATACCGAACGCCAGGTCGTGATCGCCGAGCGCCAGCAGCGCCTCTCGCCCTTGTCGCGCAAGGTGCGCGATGCCGGCAACGCGATCTTCCTGACCGGGCTCACCGCGGCGAAGCGCGAGCTCGGCGGCACCGACGAGACCCTCGCGGCGGCGAGCGCGGACAAGCTCAAGGCCTTCTATCATCGATGGTATCGGCCCGATCGCGCGGTGGTGGTGGTGGTCGGCGATGCCGATCCGCAGATGCTCGTCGCGGGGATCAAGCGCGCGTTCGGCGATTGGCAGGCGACCGGCGCGAAGCCGCCCGAGCCCGACGACGGCAAGATCGTCGAGCCCGCCAAGCCGGCCGCGATCGTCGTCGATCCGCAAGCGCCCAATGCGATCCAGCTCGCCTGGATGCATCCCCATGACGACGCGCCCTTCACGATCGCCAAGCAGCAGGCGCAGTTCGCCGACATCATCGCCACGCGCGTGATCGCGCAGCGGCTTGCCACCGAAGCGCAGCAGGGCCGCGCGATCGTCAACGCCGCGGCGAGCTACCCCACCGCGCGGCACGTCGCCGATCAGCTGACCGTGTCGATCGTGCCCAAGCCGGGCGAATGGAAGGCGGCGCTCGACGAGACGTTCGGCGTGCTCAACCGGCTGCGCGCCACCCCGCCGGCGCAGGCCGAGATCGACCAGCAAGTGGCGATCGTCGAGGAAACGCTTCGAAAGTCAGTCGATGCGCGGCAGACCGAGAATTCGCCGTCGCTCGCCAACACCTATGTCCGCGACGTCGACCAGCATGACGTGACGCCGACGCGCGATTTCTACCTGAAGCTGTTCCAGGCCGCGAAGGCGGGGCTGACGCCCGAGGTGGTGGCCAAGGCGGTCGATCGCCAGCTCGCGCCCGAGCCGCGGATGATCCTGCTGAGCTCGACCTCGGTCGCGGGCGGCGACGATGCTGCGGTCGCTGCGCTCGAAGCCGCGCGCAAGACCGAAGCGGCGTCGATCGAGGCGCTGCGCAAGGTCTCGCTCGACGAGCTCAAGATCGACCAGACGCCGGGCAAGGTCGCCTCGCGCAGCACGATCGCCGATCTCGGCATCGAGCGGGCCACTTTCGCCAACGGCGTCGAGCTGGTTTACAAGAAGACGCCCTATGAAAAGGGGGCGATCCGTCTCAAGGTCGAGCTCGGCCACGGGCTGTACGGGCGGCCGGTGAACGATCCCGGCCTGTTGTGGAGCTCGGCCGCGCTGACCGCGGCGGGGATCGGGCCGTTCACGCCCGACGAACTGACCCGGCTCACCGCCGGCCGCCAGATCGGCTTCGGCCTGCAGCAAGCGCCCGACGCGCTGACGCTGGGCAGCCGCACCGACAGCCATGACGAGGGCGACGCGCTGAAGCTGATGGTCGGCGCGATCACGCAGATGCGCTACGCCCAGACTCCGCTCGACCGCATGAAGGACGGGTTCAAGGCAACCTATCAGGCCTATTTCGCGGCGCCCTCGACCGTGCTGCAGGCGTTCGGCGCGCCCTATTTCCACGGCGGCGACAAGCGCTTCGAGGCGCTGCCGTCGCCGGACGCGGTCGCCGGGCTGACGCTCGACCAGTTCCGCGCCTTCTGGCAAGCGCAGCTCGCGCAGGGGCCGATCAAGGTGATTGCGGTCGGCGATCTCGATCCCGACGCGCTGGTCGCCGATGTGGCGAAGACGTTCGGCGCGCTGCCGCCGCGGCCCGATACCAAGCCGAGCGCGGCCAGCCTGGCGGTGAGCGCGCGATGGACCGGCAAGGCGCCGATCGTGCTGCGCCACAAGGGCGATCCCGATCAGGCCGCGGTCGGCCGCGTCTATCCGACCACCGGCGTCCTCAAGAATTTCCCGGAGAGCGTCGCGCTCGATGTCGCGGCCTCGGTGATCCAGGACCGGCTGACCAGCCAATTCCGCGAGACGCAGGGCGGCAGCTACACGCCGTTCGCCGATTCGACGCAATCATCCGACCTCCCCGATTACGGCTTCGTGCTCGCGGGCGCGCAATTGCGGCTCGAGCGGATCGGCGATTTCTACAAGACGCTCGATACGATCGTCGCCGATCTCGCCGCGAAGGGGCCGACCGCGGACGAGCTGCAGCGGGCGGTTTCGACCAAGGTCGCCGCCTACCGGCGCGCGCAGACCAACAACGCCTATTGGCTCGGCCGGGTCGACGACGATCTCGACGATCCGCGCGTGCTGGCGGCGATCCGAGCACTGCCGGCAGCAATCGAGAAGGTCGATGCCGCAGCGGTCAAGGCGGCGGCGCAGCATTGGCTGGCGGGGGCGAAAGACGCCTATGACGTCGAGGCGCTGCCCGAGGGGGCGAAGGTGCCGTGAGCTCTTTCCGTCATCCCCGCGAAAGCGGGGACCCATCTCGCGACTGTCGAGCTGGGGAAGCGGTAGGAGATGGGTTCCCGCTTTCGCGGGAATGACGATTTAGATCACGGGCAGCACTGTCAATGAGACTCCAGCGCGTTGATCTCCGCGTGGACGCGCGCTTCGGCTTCGGCGCGGGGCAGGCCGGGCGGCACCGGCGCGCCGAAGCGGAAGGTGATGGTGCCGGCTCGCTTCGGACCCTTGCGCGGCCAGACCTTGCCGCTGTCGAGCGCGACGGGCACCACCGGCACGCCCAGCGCGCGATATAGGCCGGCGAAGCCAGCGCGGAGCGGGGGCTGCTCGCCGGGGCGGACACGGGTGCCTTCGGGGAACAGCACGATCGAGCGGCCGGCGTCGAGCGCGGCGCGCGCCTCTCGCATCATCTGCCGCATCGTCGCCGCCGAGCCGGCGCGATCGATAACGATGACCCCATAACGTCGCGCCGCCCAGCCCCAGATCGGGATTCGAGCTAGCTCGGCCTTCATCACCACCGCGGGCGCATCGAGCATCAGCGCGAGCTCGAGCGTCTCGAACATCGCCTGGTGCTTGGCGGCGTAGAGCGCGGGCGTGGCGGACGGTTTACCCTCGACCCGCGTTCGGATGCCGAGCAGCATGCGCGTCGCCCAGCGGTGGAAGCGCGCCCAGGCCATCGCATAACCGGCCAGCGCGTGGCGGCCGGCGAGCGCGGGGATCGGCACCAACAGCACGATCAGCGCCGACAGGCCGTAGAACACGGCCATGAACAGGATCGTGCGCACCCAGGCGATCATCCGCCGATCCCCAGCCACAAGGCGATGCGGCGCAGCAGCAGCTTGTTGTATTCGGCGACGAGGAGCCGCAAGTCGGGCTCGCCCTTCACCCCGTCGCGGACGATGACGACATCGTCATCGAGCGCGTTGCCGAGCTCCATCCGCGCGCGCGCCATGTGCCAGTCCGAGGTAACCAGCCGGACCGAGCGGTAATGGTGGGCGCGGACCCAGCGCGCGGTCTCCTCGGCGTTCGAGCGCGTATCAACCGCCTGGCGGCCGAGATCGATGCAGCAGGCGAACAAGGCCGGGGGCGCGTGATATTCGAGCGCGAGGTCGATCGGGCGGACGGTCGGCGCGACGCCCGAAATGAGCATGCGCTTGGCCTCATGCGCTTCGAGCAGGGTGATGCCGCGATCGATGCGGCCGGCGGCGCCGGTCGGCACGACGATCGCGTCGGTCGGATGATCGGTAAGCGGATCGGGCAGCAGCAGCATGAACAAGGCGAAGCCGAGCGCCCAGGCGAGCGCGATGCCGGCGACGATCCGCGCGATCACAAGGTCGCTCCCAGCGCGCGCAGCACCGCGATCCGCGCCGCCAGCGTCGCCAGCACGACGAAGGCGAGCGGCAGCAGCGCGAGCGCGATCCAGGCGCCGGCGGTGAGCGCGGCCCCGCTCGCCAGCGCCGAGCCCAGCCCGGCGAGCCGCGAGCCGACCAGCGCGGTCATGGCGAGCGCCGCGATGCCGCCGATCGCGCCGCCGATCGCAGTGTCGCGCGCGATGCGGCGCTGGAACAGCCGCGCGACCTGGACGTCGGTCGAGCCGAGCATGTGCATCACCGCGATCGTCTCGCGGTGCGTCTCGAGCCCGGCGCGCGCGGCGAGCACCACCACCGTGCCGGTCGCGGCGGCGAGCAGCAGCACGATGCCGGCCGCGAGCGCGAGCAGCAGGTTCATGAAGCTCGTCACCGGCGCCATCCACGCGGCATGGCGATCGAGCCGCGCGGCAGGGGCGATGCGCTGGACGCGCGTTTGCAGCGCCGCGATCGCGGCCTCGCTGGCATCGCGCAGGTCGACGTCGATCAGCGCGGGCATCGGCAGATCGGGATCGTTGCCGAGCGCGCCGAGCCACGGCTCGAGCAATTTGGCGAGGCGCGCCGGATCGACGCCCCTCGCCGCGGCAACGTTGCGGTCGCCGCGAAGCATCGCCAGCACTTGCCCCGCGTCGCGGTCGCGCGCCGCAGGGTTGGCCTCGACCAGCTCGACGGTCAGCCGTCCGGCGAGCTGGCGGTCGAGGCTTTGCGACGCCGCCAGCGTGCCGAGGCCGAGTGCCGCGGCGAGCACGGTCAGGAACAGCATGATCGCCATCACCCAGCGCATCGTTCGGGTCTGCGCGCCGGCATCGAGCAGGCGGCGTTCGGGGCGGCGCTCGTCGCTCATCCGTCGCGCTCGCCGGGCGGATGGCGCAGCGCGCCGGTGGGATCGAGCAGGCGGCCGCGATCGAGCCGCATCATCTGCGCGTTGGCGATGCGCTGGATCATCTGGATATCGTGGGTCGCGACGACGACGGTGGTGCCGAGGCGATTCAATGAATCGAACAAGTGCATCAGCCGCTCGGCCATTGCCGGATCGACGTTGCCGGTCGGCTCGTCGGCGACCAGGATCTCGGGGCGGCCGATCACCGCGCGGGCGATCGCCACGCGCTGCTGCTCGCCGCCCGACAGCGTCGGCGGCTTGGCGTGAATGCGGTCGGACAAGCCAACCCAGGTCAGCATCTCGTGGACCGGCTGCTCGATATCGGCTTCGCTGACGCCGGCGATGCGCAAGGGGAGCGCGATATTGTCATAGGCGGACAGGTGGGGAACGAGGCGGAAATCCTGGAACACCACGCCGATCCGGCGGCGGAAGCCGGGCAGCCGCTTCCTCGGCAGCGTCACTGCGTCTTCGCCGAACAGCCGGATCACCCCGCGCGTCGGGCGCTGGGCGAGATAGAGTAATTTAAGAAGCGAGGTCTTGCCCGCGCCGCTCGCGCCGGTGAGGAAATAAAAGGCGCCGCTCGCCAGCGCGAAGCTGACGTCGGACAAGGTTTCGTCGCCGGTGCCGTAGCGCAGGCCGACATTCTCGAACTGGACGATATTCGCCATCCGGCGTCAGCGCTCACTCACTCTCATGCCCCACGCGCGAGCCATCGCATGCGTGCGCCCCGGCATCAAGCGCGCTCGCCCCTTGCCACGCGCGACTCGCGGGCGCTAGGGTCGCCGGCGCGGGGCCGGCAGGGCGGCCCAGGTAGAAGCGTTGCCGCATGATCCTCGAATGCCCCGAATGCCATAGCCGCTATCTCGTCCCCGATGCCGCGATCGGCGCCGCGGGACGCACCGTGCGCTGCGCCAATTGCAAGCACAGCTGGTTCGAGCCGCCGATCGCGCCGCCGGCCGATCCCGACCCCGAGCCGGAGGCGGCAGCCGAGCCGGTCGCCGCGCCCGAACCGCCGCCGGTCGCGCGCCCGGCACCGGCGCCGGAGGTGGCGCGGGTCGTGGCGCCGCCCGAGCCCGCGGCAAGCTACGACGCCTTCGCGCACGAGCCGCCGTTCCGGGCCCGGCGCAACCCGGCGCGGACCTGGACGCTGCTCGCCAGCATCGCCGCGCTCGTCATGTTCGCGGCGATCGGTGCGATCCTCTATTTCGGCACGCCGGGCTTTATCGGCCGCTTCGCGCCGGCGGCGACCGCGGCGACGCCCTTGCGCATCCAGATGAAGCCGATCGACCGCCGTGAGCTCGCCTCGGGAAGCGAGCTGTTCGCGGTCAGCGGCCAGGTGGTCAACCCGACCGACCAGCGCCAGCGCGTGCCCAACATCCAGGTCGAGCTGCGCGACGATCACCAGCGCATCGTCTATGGCTGGACGATCACGCCGGCGCAGCGCTGGCTCGCCCCGCGCGCCGCGCTCGATTTCAACAGCGCCCAGCTCGACGTGCCGCGCGACGCCAAGCAACTGGGTCTGAGCTTCGCCGGCTCGGCGCTTTAGTTTGCTTGCGGCACTCGCGCGTCAGCGCGTCAAAAGACCTATTCGGTGGCGCCGTGTCTCGGCCGGAAGGGAAAGCGCGCGCGGCGGCGATCTTCCGGTTGCACGCCCCGAATTGCTTTGCTAGGGGCGACCGCCTGCCAGCCTCCGGCCCCGCCGGATGCAGTACACGTGCGGTCGTGGCGGAACTGGTAGACGCGCAACGTTGAGGTCGTTGTGGCCGAAAGGCCGTGGAAGTTCGAGTCTTCTCGACCGCACCATTTTTCGAGCAAGAAAGCCCCCCCCCTCGAGGGGAGCCCGCGCCTTCAGCGCACGACCGTCGTTCGTTCCATCGGCGCGAGCTTGGCGAGGAAGGCGTTCTGCGCGAAGAACGGCACATGCTCGTGGCGCATCGCCGCCTGGAGGTTCTCGACCAGCGCATTGAAGTCCGCCTGCTGCAGGCCCATGTCCTTGTGGGCATCGGCCATGGCGCGGCCGGTATAAGTGCAGCCGCCGCCGAGGATGTAGCAGAATTGCTCCTTCAAGAGGCGACGGATGCGGACGACGTCCTGCCCCTTGAAGATGTCGGCGATCCGCGGGTCGCTGATATTGCGATCGACCAGCTCGTCGACGATGCGGTTGACGCCTGCCTTGCCGTGAAACGCCTTCCACATGCGCGTCCCCTTGAACGGCGTGGCGCCGGCATTGGCGTTGCTCTGCGTATAGGGCGCGACGGGCTCTTCGCCGGGCGGCACGGCCTGGGCGGTCTGGAGCGCGAGGGCGGCGAGGAAGAGCGGGATCATCGCGGTCTATCCTGTCAGAAGCTGGCCTGGAGCGAAAGGAAGGCGCCGTGCTGCGCCTTTACCGTGGCGATATCGCCGAGATCGACATAGGCGGCGGTCACCGTCAGGTGATGCACCGGCGCCCAGGCGGCGAACAGGTCATAGCTGTCGTCCTCTTGGGCGAAGCCGAGATTGTCGGGCTTGGTGCGATATTCGCCGCCGATCGCGAGGTGGCGGCTGACGAGCAGCCCGGCCGACCCTTCGAATTGCGGGTGATAGGCGTCGCTCTTGTCGCCGCCGAAGCCGAGCAGGCCGAACTGGTTGGCCTTGGTAAGGCGCATCGTGCCGTCGAGTACCAGGCTCTGGCGAAGCAGCAATTTGGTCGCCGCCACGTAGAAATCGGTGCCGCTGTCGTGCCTGCCGCCGACCGCGCGGATGATGGCCCCGCGCGCGGCATGCTTGTATTGCGCGCCGACCGAGACTTGCGGCAACCAGCTGTCCTGATCGTACACGGCATCGCCGAACAGCCGCAGCTTGGCGCCGATCACGTCCTGCTTGAAGGTGAAGCCCTTGCCGAGCCCGAGCGCGGCGCCGACGTCATGCGTATCGAAGCTGTTGTGCGCGTAGCTCAATTCGATGCGGTCGCGATAGCCGACCGCCGCGCCGAAGCCGGTCAGCGAATAATCGTCGAGCGGGACATAGGTGGCGTGCAGCGCGCCGCCGATCCCGGCATCGGTCTCCTCGCCGGCAATCACCGCCCAACTGGCGAGCCCGCCCCCGGCCGCGCCTTCGACGGTGCTGACGCCGTTGGTGAGCAGCAGCTTGCCGCCCGAGCGCCACTCGTTGCGCGCCGTCGCCGGCGACCCGCATGCGGCCAGCATCGCCGCGCCCGAGATCCACCACGCCTTCATCAGACATCCCCCCGGGGCCATCCCGATCGCGTGGTTAATCGGCGCTTATGGTTATCGTTCGGTAAATGCGCGATTCAGGGCTTCTCAATGCCCCGCCGCTAGAGCCGCTTGCCATGATCCGGGCCGGGCTTTTCCTCTCCATTCTGGTGCCGTTCGCCGTGCATGCCGCGACTTCCGACATCACCGTGCGCAGCGCCGACGGCCGCCCGCTTGCCGATGCCGTGGTCATGATCGAGAGCGCGAACCGGCCCGCGGGCCCGATCCGCTTTCCCTGGCCGATGGTGATGACGCAGGAGAACATCGCCTTCGTGCCGCATGTGCTGATCGTGCCGGTCGGCGCGACGGTTGCCTTTCCCAATCACGATCGCGTGCGGCATCACGTCTATTCGGTGTCGAAGCCCAAGAAGTTCACGATCAACCTCTACGGCCGCGACGAGACTCGTACCGAAACATTCGACAAGCCCGGCGTCGTTGCGCTCGGCTGCAACATCCATGACCAGATGAGCGGTTTCATCGTCGTGGTCGACACCCCCTATGTCGCCAAGGCCGATGCCGATGGCCATGTCCATCTGGCGGGCGTGCCGACCGGCGCGGCGACCATCAAGGTGTGGGCGCCTTCGCTCCGCATGCCCGGCAACCAGGCAGTGCAGCGCGTGACGATCACCGGGCCCGCTTACGCCACCACGCTGACGGCGAGACGATGAGCGCGAACCGCGGCGCGTTCCGCTTCCGTCATCTGCGCACGCGGCTGGCGGTGCTCTACGCCGCGCTGTTCGCGGTCGCCTTGCTCGTCGTGGCGGTCGCCGCACAAGTGATGATCGAGCGCCACGCGCGTGAATCGGTCCGCGCCGAGCTCACCGCGAGCGGCAGCGTCTATGACCGGATCTGGGCGCTCAAGGCGCGCTCGCTGAGCGATTCGGCGGGCGTGCTGGCGCGCGACTACGGCTTCCGCATGGCGGTGGCGAGCGGCGACATGCCGACAATCGCGTCGGCGGTCGCCAACCTCAGGCAGCGCGTCGGCGTTCCCAACGCCTTCGTCGTCGATGAAGATGGCGAGGTGATCGGCAACGGCGCCGCCGACCTGCGCAAGCTGGTCGCGGGCCTGCCCTACGATCTTGCGCCGGGTCGCCGCACCGCAGTGATGGCCGCGAAGAGCGGCACTTACCGGCTCGTCGTCTCCCCGATCCTGGCGCCGACCGAGATCGGCTGGGTGGTGTTCGCGGTGCCGCTCGATGCCGCCGAGATGCGCGCGCTCGAGAGGCTTTCGGCGATCCCGTTCACCGCGACGATGCTCGCTCGCGATGCGAACGGTCATTGGGCGGCGACCGACGGCTCGGTTCCTGCGAGCAGCCGGCTCGATCGCTTGCTCGCCGCCACCGGGCGCGGCGATGTCGGCCGCGCCGAACGGTTGGGACTGCCCGGCGGCACCGCCTTCGTCATGGCCAAGATGCTCGCCGGCGCCGACGGCAAGCCGAGCGCCGCGCTGCTGCTCAGCTATCCGATGGCGCAGGCGCTTGCCTCGTATCGCACGCTTCAGGTGGGCCTCGGCCTTGCCGGCCTGCTCGGTCTCGCGCTTGTCCTGTGGGGCAGCCGGCGGCTGGCGCGGACCATCGCGCGGCCGATCGCCGCGCTCGACGCCGCCGCGCAAGCGCTTGAGGAAGGCGCGCGCACCGAAGTCGCGGTGACCGGCGCCGACGAGATCGGGCGCCTCGCCGAAAGCTTCAACAAGATGTCCGCGGGCATCGTCGAGCGCGAGCATCGCATCACGCATCTCGCTTTCCATGACACGCTGACCGACCTGCCCAATCGTGCCTTCTTCCGCGAGCAGCTTGATGGCGCGCTGGCGCGCACCGCGAGCCGCGGCGGCGAGGTCATCGTGCTGTGCCTCGATCTCGACGGCTTCAAGGGCGTCAACGATACGCTCGGCCATCCGGTCGGCGACGCGCTGCTGCGCATCGTCGGTGCCGTGCTCGCGCGCCTCGCGCCCGATGCGACGGTGTCGCGGCTGGGCGGCGACGAATTCGCACTGGTGCTCGCCGAACCGTCCAACAGCGATCGGCCGCGCGCGCTCGCCCAGGAAATCCTCGATCACCTGCGCGAGCCGATGGTCGCCGCGGGCCATCAGATCGCGACCGGCGCGAGCATCGGCATCGCCGTCGGCCCGACCGACGGCGGCGACGCCGACACGCTGCTCAAGAATGCCGACCTCGCGCTCTATCGCGCCAAGCAGGACGGGCGCGGCGTGTTCCGCTTCTTCGAGCCGGCGCTCGACGAGGCCGCGCGCAAGCGCCGCCAGCTCGAGCTCGACCTGCGCGAGGCGCTCCGCGTCGGCCAGTTCCGGCTCAAGTTCCAGCCGATCTACGACCTCGCCGCCGACCGCATCGGCACATTCGAAGCACTGCTGCGCTGGCATCATCCCGAACGCGGCGTGGTCTCGCCGGTCGAGTTCATCCCGGTCGCCGAGGATACCGGCCTGATCGTCGCGATCGGCGAATGGGTGCTTCACGAGGCATGCCGCCAGGCGATGGACTGGCCCGACGACGTGCGCATCGCCGTCAACGTCTCGCCGCTGCAGTTCCGCAATTCGGGCTTCACCAATATCGTCTTCCAGGCCTTGTCGCAGAGCGGTATCGCGCCGGGCCGGCTCGAGATCGAGATCACCGAATCGGTGTTCCTCGAAGGCGCAGAGGCGACCGTCGAGCTGCTTCACCGCCTGCGCACGCTGGGCGTCCGCATCGCGCTCGACGATTTCGGCACGGGCTATTCGTCGTTGAGCTATCTGCGCAGCTTCCCGTTCGACAAGATCAAGATCGACCGTTCGTTCGTCACCAACGTCGCGTCGGACGAAAGCGCCGGCGCGATCGTCGATGCGATCGTCCATCTCGCGCGCGCGCTCAAGATGGACACCACGGCCGAGGGCGTCGAGGACGACGATCAACTCGCCTGCCTGCGTCAGCACGGCTGCGGCAGCATCCAGGGCTATCTGTTCAGCCGCCCGGTCGATGCCGACAAGGTCGCCGCGCTGATCGGCGAGAAGAGCCGCCGCGCCGCCTGACGCGCTACCTGCGTAAGCGCGATCAAGGGCGGCGCTATTGAAGGTCGTGTCGGCCGATCTCGATCCTTTCGGAAACATATCGCCGCGCGAGGCATTGGTGCTGCATCAGCCGCCGCACATGCCCGCGATCGTTCATGCCGCTGCAGGCACGGGAACGGGGCCGCGGGCGCATCGTCCGAAGGATCGCCCATGTCGCAGAACGTCGCCGAATTCGTCTGGAGCCGCCTCCATGAGTGGGGCCTGAGCCGCGTCTATGGCTATCCCGGCGATGGCGTCGGCGGGCTCGATGTGGCGCTCGAAAAGGCCAAGGGCTTCATGGACTATGTCCAGGTCCGCCACGAGGAGATGGCGGCGTTCATGGCCTCGGCGCACGCCAAGTTCACCGGCCAGCCGGGGCTTTGCTACGCCACCTCCGGTCCCGGCGCGATCCATCTGCTGAACGGGCTGTACGACGCCAAGATGGACCATATGCCGGTGGTCGCGCTGGTCGGGCAACAGGCGCGCTCGGCGCTCGGTGCGAGCTATCAGCAGGAAGTGAACCTGCAAAATCTGTTCGCCGACGTGACCGGCTATGTGATGACAGCGGTGGTGCCCGAGCAGGTGCGCACCTGCATCGATCGCGCCGTGCGGATCGCCCAGGCCAAGCGCACCGTGACCTGCGTGATCCTGCCCAACGACCTGCAGGAGCTCCCCTACAAGGACGCGCCGATGGTTCATGGCGCGACGCATACCGGGACCGGCTATCCCGGCGTCGCGACGCTGCCCGGATTGGCTGACCTCAAGAAGGCAGCGGAGATCCTCAACGCCGGCAAGAAGGTCGCGATGCTGGTCGGCGCCGGGGCGATGCATGCGACCGACGAGGTGATCGCGGTCGCCGACCGCCTCAATGCCGGGGTCGCCAAGGCCCTGCTCGGCAAGGCGGCCTTGCCCGACGATCTGCCGTACGTCACCGGCTCCCTCGGGCTGCTCGGGACCAAGCCGAGCTGGGATCTGATGAAGCAGTGCGACACCTTCCTGATGGTTGGCTCGGCCTTCCCGTATAGCGAGTTCCTGCCCAAGCCGGGCGACGCACGCGGGGTGCAGATCGATATTGACGGCGCCAACGTCTCGCTGCGCTATCCGATGGAATACAATCTCGTCGGCGACAGCAAGGCGACACTCGCGGCGCTGCTGCCGCTGCTCGAGCAGAACGGCAATGCCGGCTGGCGTGCGGAGATTGAGAAGAACGTTGCCGACTGGTGGGAGACCCTCAAGGACCGCGCGATGGAGCCGGCCGAGCCGGTCAATCCCCAGCGCATCTTCCACGAATTGTCGCCGCGGCTGCCCGACAACGTCATCATGACCGGCGATTCGGGCTCGGTCGCCAACTGGTATGCGCGCGACATCAAGATGCGGCGCGGGATGATGGGCTCGCTGTCGGGCGGGCTCGCCTCGCTGGGCGCGGCGACCCCTTATGCGCTCGCGGCCAAGATGGCGCATCCCGATCGCCCGGTGATCGGCTTCATCGGCGACGGCGCGATGCAGATGAACGGCCTCAACGTGATGATCACCGCGAGCAAATATTGGCGGCGCTGGGCCGATCCGCGCTTCATCCTGATGGTGCTCAACAACCAGGATCTCAATCAGGTGACGTGGGAGGAGCGGATCCAGCTCGGCGACGGCAAGACCCCGCTGACGCAGACGATCCCCGATTTCCCCTATCACAAATATGCCGAGCTGCTCGGCTTCAAGGGCATCTTTTGCGACGATCCCGAACGGATCGGCGCGGCTTGGGACGAGGCGCTGGCGAGCGAGGTGCCGGTCATCATGAACATGAAGGCCGATCCCAACGTGCCGCCGCTGCCGCCGCACATCACCTTGAAGGATGCCAGGAACTTCATGACGATGATGAAGGACGAGCCCGAGCTCGGCAGCGTCATCAAGGGGAGCGCCAGGCAGCTCCTGGCGGGTATCCTCCCCGATCGTGACTAAGGCTGCCATCAAACGGAAGCCGCGCGTCGCTGACCGGTGGGCAGCCGAGCTGCGCGCCGAGGCGCCCCTGGTCGAGCGAGCCGCGGCGCGCGTGTCGATGGTGGCGGATTCGCCGACCCCGGTGGTCGCGGCGGCGCGGCGGCTCAACCGCGCGGCGGGGACGATCGCCACCTCGGTGCTGATCGACAGCGCGATGGAGCATTATCGCGGCAACTTTCACAATTCCGCGATGTGGACGCCGCTCGTCACCTCGTCCTTGTCGATCGCAGTCAGCGTCCATGGCCTTTCGGATCGGCGCCACGGGGCGCATCCGGTGCGCGATCTGGTCTATGGCCTTGCCGGGCTGGTCGGGATCGTCGGCACCGGGTTTCACGCCTACAACATTACCAAAAAGGTCGGCCGGCTCGATTGGCAGAACCTGTTCTATTCGGCGCCGATCGGCGCGCCCGCGGCGATGTCGCTCGCCGGGCTGATGGGGTTCCTCGCCGAGCGGGTGCGCGCCAACGCGCCCGAGGCGGATGCGACGGTCGCGGGGCTGCCGGCCGGCCGAGTGACCGCGGCGGCCACCGCGCTGTCGCTGCTCGGCACCTCGGCCGAGGCGGGGCTGCTCCACTTTCGCGGCGCCTTCCACAATCCGGCGATGGTCCTGCCGGTGACGATGCCGCCGATCGCCGCCGGGCTGCTGATCGCCGCCGCGGCGGGCGATGCCGGCACGCCGCGCACGGGCTCGCGCCTGTGGCTGGCGGCGACCGCAGCAATGGGGATCGCCGGGGTGGCGCTTCACACCTATGGGGTATCGCGCGGGATGGGCGGCTGGCGCAACTGGCGGCAGAACGCCTTTGCCGGGCCGCCGCTGCCCGCGCCGCCCGCCTTTACGGGGCTCGCATTGGCGGGGATCGCCGCGCTGGCGCTGCTAAAGGCTCAGGCGCGTGACTGAGACGCCGCTCTATCCCGGCTATGACGTGCTCGCCAAGCGCGACACGCCGTCATGGAACGACCGCACCCGCGAGGTAATCGAGCGGCGGCTGGCGACGCCCGGCGTGCCGCGCTTCCTGACCGCGTTCGAATGGGCGATCGCCGACGCATTGTGCCGCCGCATCATTCCACAGACCGGTGAGCGAGATGCCGTTTCACTAGTCGCGCTGCTCGACGCCAAGCTGCTCGCCGATCATGGCGACGGGTTCCGCATGGCCGGCATGCCGTACATGCGCGAGGCGTGGCGAGCGGGGCTCAAGGCGATCGATGCCGAAGCGCGCGCGCGACATGGACGCGGCTTCCCCGACTTGTTCGACGCCGAACAGGATGCCCTGCTGACCGCGATGCAGAAGGGCGAAGCGGGCGGGCCGCATTGGCCGTTCGATCCGCAGACCTTCTTCGAGCGGCGCATCCTGGTCGACCTGCCGGGCTTGTTCTACGCGACGCCCAAGGCGTGGAACGAGATCGGCTTCGGCGGCCCGGCTTCCCCACGCGGCTATGTCCGGCTCGACGGCGATCGGCGCGATCCGTGGGAGGCGGCCGAGGCGACGCCCGGCAACGATGGCGAAGCCGAACGCGAGAACCGCCATGTCGTCTGATCCGCGCGCCGCGCCTCGCGCGAGCGGCGGCCGCGCCCCCGACATCTTCCGCGAAGGCGGCTGGGTTCCGATGCGCGAGTATCGCGACGGCGAGCCGGTCGATTTCGCCATCGTCGGGACCGGCGCCGGCGGCGGCACGCTGGCCGCGCGGCTCGCCGAGCAGGGCTTTTCGGTCGTCGCCTTCGATGCGGGGGGCTTCTTCCGACCGCTCGAGGATTTCGCCTCGGACGAAACCGCGCAGAACCAGCTCTACTGGACTGACAAGCGCGTGATCGACGGCGCCGACCCGCTTCGGATGGGAGGCAATAATTCGGGCAAGGCGGTCGGCGGATCGACCGTCCATTACGCGATGGTCGCCCTGCGCTTCCGCCCCGAATGGTTCAAGGCGCGCAGCCTGCTCGGCTATGGCGCCGATTGGCCGATCGATTGGCGCGAGATGTGGCATTATTACGATGTCGCCGAGAAGGCACTGAACATCGCCGGCCCCGTGACCTACCCGTGGGGGCCGAAACGGCCGCGCTATCCCTATCGCGCGCACGAGCTCAACACCGCCGGCAAGCTGCTCGCCAAGGGCTGCGAGGCGATCGGCATCGGCTGGACCGAGACGCCGCTGGCGACGCTCTCCGCGCCGCATGCCGGGTCCGAGGGCAAGAGCCCGCCGTGCGTCTATCGCGGCTTCTGCAGGTTCGGTTGCTCGACCAATGCCAAGCGTTCGGCGCTCACCGTCTGGATCCCGCGTGCGCTCGCCGCCGGTGCCGAGATACGCGATCTGGCGATGGTCGGGCGGATCGAGACCGGCGCCGACGGGATGGCGACGGGCGTGCATTATCATCGCGACGGCGGTTGGCATTTCCAGCGCGCGAAGAATGTCGTGGTCGCCGGCTATGCGATCGAGACGCCGCGGCTGCTGCTCAATTCGGCCAATGATCGCTATCCTGACGGGCTCGCCAACAGCTCGGGCCTCGTCGGCAAGAACCTGATGACGCAGACCAACGCCGCGGTATGGGGGCGGATGGACGAACCGGTGCGCTGGTACAAGGGGCCGCCCAGCCTCGCCATCACCGAGCATTGGAATTACGACGACAACAAGGATTTCCACGGCGGCTATTGCTGGATGGGGCAGGGGCCGCTGCCGATCGAATGGGCCTCGGTGCTGACCGGGACGAAGGGAGTGTGGGGCGCGGCGCTGCGTGAGGAGATGCGGCACTACAACCATATGATCGGGGTCAAAATGGTCGGCGAGACGCTGCCCGACGAGGCCAATCGCGTGACGCTGGCCGGCGATGTCGACCAATACGGGCTGCGCGTGGCCAAGATCACTTATTCCTGGGGCGACAATGACAAGGCGCTGGTCCGGCATTCGCTCGAGCAGATGGGCGCATCGCTCGAAGCGATCGGCGCGAAGGACATGTTCGACCAGCCCAACGACACCTGCCATTTGAACGGCACCGCGCGGATGGGGGCGGATCGGCGCACCAGCGTGGTCGACGCCGATTGCCGCAGTTGGGATATCCCCAATTTGTGGATCTGCGACGGATCGGTGTTCCCGACCGTCGGCGGGGTCAACCCGTCGCTGACCATCCAGGCGATCGCGCTGCGCACCGCCGACCGGATCGGTCGGCTTGCTGCGGCGGGCGCGCTTTAGGAGGGGGTAGAGGCGTCATCCGTTTCCGTTCGCCCTGAGCCGGTCGACGGGCGCCCCTCCACACACGATTCACTCGGGGATAGCCGCCATTCGACAGGCTCAGGGCGAACGGGTTGAGTGATCAACCGCTCAAGCCCCCTGACCAAGTTGCAGCGACAGGCCGCCATCGATCGTCACCGTCGAGCCGGTCATGTAGCTTGCCGCCGGTGACGCGAGAAACACCGCGACACCGGCCACCTCCTCCGGCTTGCCGGCGCGTTTCACGGGGATGTTCTGTTCCAGATCCTCGCGATAGGAAGCGTCGCGTAGCGCCTTGCCGTTCATCGGAGTCAGGATCATGCCCGGTGCGATCGCGTTGACGGTGATCCCCATGTCGGCGACTTCGAGCGCGAGCGTCTTGGTCAGATTGGTCTCGCCCCCCTTCGCCGCGTCATAATCGGCGCCGCCGGCTCGCATCACGCTCGAATGGATCGAGGTGATGTTGATGATCGCGCCGGGCCTGCCCGCCTTCTTGAGGTTGCGCACGAAGCGCCGCGAGGTGAAGAAGCAGCCGGTGAGATCGGTTGCGATGAGCTCGTTCCATTGATCGGCCGACATGTCGGACACGCGCACGCCCGACATGTTCTTGCCCGCCGAATTGACCAGGATGTCGGGAATGCCGACCGCTTGCTCGACCGCGTCGAACGCCGCCTCGACCTTGGCTTCGTCGGCGACATCGGCCTGCACCGCCACCGCCTTGCGGCCGAGCGCGGCGGCGACCGCGGCGCTCGCTTCGCCCGCTGCCTTGTCCTTGTAATAAATGAGGCCGACATCGGCGCCCGCCGCCGCCAGCGCAGCGACGCACGCCGCGCCGATCCCAGATTCGCCGCCGGTGACGAGCGCGATCCGCCCGCTGAGATTGAGGTCGACCAAGGTCCGCTCCTGTCTGATTTGCCGTTACGCGTCGTCAACGAGCGGAGCGCTGTTCCGCTCCCTCTGTCGTAATGCGAGCTAAAAGTCGCGGCTTCAGCGGTGCGTGACGAACGCCGCGATCGCTGCCGCGACGATCAGGGCGAGCATCTGCACCGTCGGCCAGTGCAGCGGGCCCATGCGGTCAAGGTCGCGCCGCTTGCGCCGGCGCCAGTCGGCGATGCCGGCAAAGACCGCCACCGCGAGGCACAAGGCGACGCCATACCAGCCGGCATTGATCGTCGGCATGGGGCTATTTGGCGAGCTTTTCGAGCTTTTCCTGCATCCGCGCCATTTCGGCCTTGAGCGCGGCGATCTCGTCGTCCTTGCTCGTCGGTGCGGGCGCCGGGGCTGGCTTGGCGGCGTTGAATGCCGCGGTCGCCTGCTCGAACATTTCCATGTTGCGCTTGGCGATCTCGGCGAAGGGGGAATTGGCGAAGGCGCCCTCGACCGCCGACTTGAACTGCGCCTGGTTACGGCGGAAGCTTTCCATTGACGCGTCGAGATAGCCCGGCACCATCGCCTGCATGGAATCACCGTACATCGCGATCAGCTGGCGCAGGAAATTGACCGGCAGCATCGAAGCCCCGCGCGATTCCTCCTCCATGATGATCTGGGTGAGGACGGTATGGGTGATGTCGGCGTCGGTCTTGGCGTCGACCACCTTGAAATCGCGCCCCTCGCGAATCATCGCGGCAAGATGATCGAGCGTGATGTAGGACGAGGTCTCGGTATTGTAGAGCCGGCGATTGGCGTATTTCTTGATGATGACCGCACCGTCGTCCGCATTCTGCTTCTTCATTGGGAGAGCCCCCGACCGTGATCGACCCTGCTCTACCATCGAATCATGATGCGCCGCAACACGGGCCGCGGCCGCTGCCCTTGTTCCTCGACATGCTGCGCAGCGAAACCGCGGGAGAGCCCGAACGGCGAGCCAGGGCGCTGGCTGGATTGACTGCCTATCAGCACGCGAATCGCGGCGCAGCATGGCCGCGTCCTGCTGCGCTGCACCGCGTCGGTCGCGCGCAGCTGCTCGATTATGGCGGCGCCGGGCGGCCGGTGGTGTTCGTGCCGTCGCTGATCAACCCGCCCTTCGTCCTCGACCTCGATGCCGAGCGATCGCTGCTGCGCTGGCTGGCCGGGCAGGGCGTGCGGCCGCTGCTGGTCGATTGGGGCGCGCCATCGCCGGAGGAGCGCGATCTCGACGTCAGCGGCCATGTCGAGACGCTGCTGCTGCCGCTGATCGACGCGCTCGATATGCGGCCGGTTCTGGTCGGCTATTGCCTCGGCGGGACGATGGCGCTGGCGGCGGCGAGCGCGCGCGCCGTCGCGGGGCTCGCGCTGCTGGCGGCACCGTGGCATTTTTCGGGCTTCGGCGCCGCGGCGCGTGCCGATATCGCCGATCTGTGGACCGCCGCCGAACCGGGCTGTCGTGCGCTCGGCCTGTTGCCCATGGAGGTACTACAAGCGGGATTCTGGCGGCTCGATCCGCGGCGCACGATCGCCAAATACGAGGCGTTCGCCGATCTCGATCCCGACAGCGCCGCCGCGCGCCGCTTCGTCGCGCTCGAGGATTGGGCCAATGCCGGGGCGCCGCTGACCTATGCGGCGGGGGCGCAGTTGTTCGATTTTATCGCGCGTGACGCCCCCGGCCGCGGCGAATGGGTGGTGGCGGGTCGAGCGGTCGATCCGGCCGCGCTCGCCTGCCCGGCAGTGGACTTCGTCTCGACCAGCGATCGCATCGTTCCCGCCGCCAGCGCCGCGCGGTTGGCCGATACCCGTCTGCTCGGCGCGGGCCATGTCGGAATGATCGTCGGCGGGCGGGCGCGTGTGCAATTGTGGGAGCCGCTCGCCCAGTGGCTCATTGGCCTTGGTTGACCGGAACCGCTGCGTCGCCCTGCCGTTCCACCATCATGCCTACGGATTTCAAAGTCGGCGATCACGTCAGCTGGAACTCGGAAGCCGGCCGAGTCGGCGGGACGATCCGCAAGGTCCATACGCGCGACTTCGATTATAAGGGCCATACCCATCGCGCC
Source organism: Sphingomonas sp. (assembly GCA_051954515.1). Classification (GTDB taxonomy): domain Bacteria; phylum Pseudomonadota; class Alphaproteobacteria; order Sphingomonadales; family Sphingomonadaceae; genus Sphingomonas. The sequence goes on from JBQCHQ010000013.1 coordinate 137,928, forward strand.
TCTCCGCAAGACCCGCAATATGAGATCGAGAGCGACAAGACCGACCATATCGCCGCGCACAAGGGTAGCGCGTTGACCAAGACGCCCAAGCCCAAAGGTTGATGCCGCTCCCCTTCTTCACGATCGGCCATTCGACGCGGAGCATTCCCGAGTTCGTCGCGTTGCTCCGTGCCGGGGAGGTGACGCATGTCGCCGATATCCGCACCGTGCCGCGATCGCGCACCAATCCGCAGTATAACGCCGATACATTGCCCGGGACGCTTTCCGATTACGGCATCGGCTATACGCTGATTGCCGAGCTGGGCGGGTTGCGCGCGAAATCGAAGACCGAGCCGGCCGAGGTCAACGGCTTCTGGAGCAATGCGAGCTTCCACAATTACGCCGATTATGCGTTGAGCGCGCCCTTTGCCGAAGGTCTCGCCGAACTCGTCGCGCTGGGGCGCGAGCGGCGGGTGGCGATGATGTGCTCGGAGGCGGTGTGGTGGCGCTGCCACCGCCGCATCGTCGCAGACCATTTGCTCGCGCGCGGCGAGACGGTCTGCCACCTGATGGGCAGCGACCGCGTCGAGCCGGCGCGGCTGACGCCGGGCGCGATCGTCCGCGCCGACGGAACGGTGGTTTATCCCGCACCTGCGAACTGACGCTACCAATTCAGCGGCTGAGCGCCTATCTCGGCGTCGACTCGTCTCACGCCCTTTCGGAGGTTCGCCCCATGCAGGACATCGTCATCACCGCCGCCAAGCGCACCCCGGTCGGCAGCTTTCTCGGCGCTTTTGCGAGTGTCCCCGCGCATGAACTCGGCCGCCAGGCGATCGAAGCGGCACTGGTGCAGGCCGGGGTCAAGGGCGAGGAAGTGTCCGAAGTCATCATGGGTCAAGTCTTGACCGCCGGGCAGGGGCAGAACCCGGCGCGGCAGGCCTCGATGGCGGCGGGCGTACCCAAGGAAGTGCCCGCCTGGGGCGTCAACCAGGTGTGCGGCTCGGGCCTGCGCGCAGTGGCGCTCGCTGCGCAAGCGGTGGCGACGGGCGATGCGACGATCGTCGTCGCCGGCGGGCAGGAATCGATGTCGCTCTCGATGCACGCGCAGAACCTGCGCGGCGGCACCAAGATGGGTGATCTGAGCCTCGTCGATACGATGATCAAGGACGGCCTGACCGACGTGTTCAACGGCTATCACATGGGCATCACCGCCGAGAATCTCGCCGAGCAATATCAATTGACCCGCGGCGAGCAGGACGAATTCTCGGTTCAGTCGCAGAACAAGGCCGAGAAGGCACGCGGCGAGGGCCGCTTCAAGGACGAGATCGCGCCCGTCACGGTCAAGAGCCGCAAGGGTGACACCGTGGTCGCGGACGACGAATATATCCGCGCCGGCGTGACGCTGGAGAGCGTCTCGGGCGTGCGGCCGGCGTTCAAGAAGGACGGCACCGTCACTGCCGCCAATGCGAGCGGCCTCAACGACGGCGCCGCCGCGCTGGTGGTGATGACGCGCGAAGAGGCCGAGAAGCGCGGCGCGCCGATCCTCGCCACGATCAAGAGCTGGGCGTCGGCAGGCGTCGACCCGTCGATCATGGGGATCGGCCCCGTGCCCGCGACCAAGCGCGCACTCGAGAAGGCCGGGTGGAACGTCGCCGATCTCGACCTGATCGAGGCCAATGAGGCGTTCGCCGCGCAGGCGCTGTCGGTGGGCAAGGAGCTCGGCTGGGACGCCGCCAAGGTCAACGTCAACGGCGGCGCGATCGCGATCGGCCACCCGATCGGCGCGAGCGGCGCCCGCGTGCTGACGACCTTGCTCTACGAGATGCAGAAGCGCGACGCGAAGAAAGGGCTGGCGACGCTCTGCATCGGCGGCGGCATGGGCATCGCCATGTGCGTCGAGCGGGGCTGAAGCTCAGCCGATCCACACCCGATCGAAGCGGCTGCCGAGGCCGGTGATCAGCTCATATTGCGACATGCCGCTCGCCTCTGCGGCGGCGGGGAGGTCGTAGTCGATCGCCAGCCAGTCGCCCTCGGCGATCACGGGCGCGGTGTCGACCAGCACGGCGACGAGGTCCATCGACACGCGGCCGATCACCGGCAGCCGCACGTCGCCGGCAAAGGCTGCGCCGCGATTGGAGAAGCCGCGGAAATAGCCGTCGGCATAGCCGAGGTTGAGGATCGCGACCTCGCTGTCGATCGGCGCGGTCCAGGTGGCGTTGTAGCCGACCGTGCCGCCCGCCGGCACGGTGCGGCGTTGCAGCACTTGCGCTTCGGGGGTGACGACCTGGCGGATCGCCTCATGCCCGGCGCGCTGGCGGCCGCCATAAAGCGCGAGGCCGGGCCGGGTGAGGTCGAACGCATAATCGGCGCCGAGCGCGATTCCCGCCGAATTGGCGAGGCTCATGCGCTTGGCGCCGGTCTTGCCCGCGAGCGCGGCGAAGGCATCGCGCTGGCGCGCGTTCATCGCGATGTCCTCGTCGGCGCAGGCGAGGTGCGACAGCAGGGTCTCGATCATGAGGCCGTCGAGCAGCCCCGCCGCGACGTCCGCCGGCGCGACGCCGAGCCGGTTGATGCCGGTATCGACCATCACGTCGCAAGCACCGCCGCCAGCTTCGCGCCAGCGGGCGACCTCGGCGGGGGTATTGAGGATCGGTCGGGCAAAGCCCTTAGCGGCGGATGCCATGTCTTCGGCGCGGACGCCGTGGAGCACCGACACCGAAAGGCCCAGCTGCCTCAGCGCCTCGGCTTCGGCCCAGGTCGCGACGAAGAAATCGCGGCACCCAGCGCGAGCCAGTCGCTCCGCGACCGCCAGCGCGCCGAGTCCGTAGCCATCTGCCTTGACCGCCGCGCCGCACGCCGCGCGCCCGCTCAGCGCATCGAGCGTGCGCCAGTTATCGATCAGGGCCTGGGAGTCGAGGCGGAGGCGCAGGGGGGCAGTCGTCATCGCAGCGCTGCGTTAGCCGCGCCGCCCGGCAAAGGCCAGTCAGCGGCGCGCTTTCCCGATCGGCACCGTTTCCTTGAGGCCCAGCGCCGTCACCACCAGCGCGATCGCCACGACGACCCAGGTGTACCACAGACCGGCATAGGGGTTGCCGGTGCGCGCGACGACATATTGGCTGATGAAGGGGAGGAAGCCGCCGAAATATCCGCAGCCGATATGATAGGGGATCGACATCGAGCTGTAGCGGATGCGGGGCGGAAACATCTCGGCAAGCAAGGCCGCGACCGGCCCGTAGGTCGCGCCGGACAGCGCGCCGAGCGCGACGATCGCCAGCAGCATCTCGACGATGCCGGCAGTGCTGGGCACGACATTGTCGAGCTTGTAGCCGTTCGCGGCGAGCACCGCGTCGAGATGCGCCGGGGTCGGCTCGTCAACCGTCACGCCGCCCACCGTCACCACCGTCACCGGCGCGCGGACGGTTGTGTAGGCGATACCTTTCTTCGAGAAATAATCGAGCATCCGGCCGCAGGCATCGGCCTGCTCCCTGGCGAACGGGCTGTAATGGCAGGCCGGGCCCGAGACAACGACCGGCGCACGGCGAGCGGCGGCAGCGAGCGAGGGGTTGGCGGCGTCGCCGATCACCCAGAACAGCGGAAATAGCAGCAGCAACGTCGCCACATAGCCGATCACGATCGGCTTCTTGCGCCCGACGCGATCGGACAGGCGGCCGAAAAACACGAACCAGAACAGGCTGACGAGCCCGCCCGCGCCAGTGACGAGTTGCGCCACGGTTGGATCGAGCCGCATCGCCTGCTGAGTGAAGGCGAGCACGCTGAAGGTCGCGGTGTACCAGATCACGGTCAAGCCCGCGGCGATGCCGACCATCGCCACGAACAGCCGCTTCCAGTTGCCGGGATAGCGGAAGCTCTCGACGAACGGGTTGCGCGCGGTCTCGCCGGCGGCGCGGATCGCCTCGAACACCGGGCTTTCCGAGAGCTTGAGCCGCATCCACAGCGACACTGCGAGCAGCGCCAGCGAGAGCACGAACGGCAGCCGCCACGCCCAGGCCTGCCACACCGCATCCGAACAGCCCGCCTTGATCGCCAGCACGATCGCGAGGCTCAGGATGAAGCCGCCCGCGACGCCGGCCTGGATGAAGCCGGTATAATAGCCCGCGCGCCCCGGCGGCGAGTGTTCGGCGACATAGACCGCGGCGCCGCCATATTCGCCGCCGAGCGCAAGGCCCTGGGCGATCCGGAGCAGCAGGATGATTGCCGGCGCCGCGAACCCGATCGCGCTTTCGGCGGGGACGAAGCCGACCCCGGCGGTGGCGACACCCATCACCGTGATCGTCACCAGGAAAGTGTATTTGCGCCCCAGCTTGTCGCCGAGATAGCCGAACAGCACCGCGCCCAGCGGCCGGAAGCCGAAGCCGACGGCGAAGCCTGCCCAGGCGAGCAGGGTCTGCACCGTCTCGTTGTCGGCGGGGAAGAAGGTCCGGCCGATGATCCCCGACGCGGCGAGCGTGCCGTAGATGAAGAAATCATACCATTCGAAGATCGTGCCGACCACCGATGCCGACACCACCAGCCGCATGCCGTGCCCGCCGGATACGCTCGCTTCGTCGATCGCGGTCGCCATGGTTCCTCCCCTGATCGCGGGAGCCTAACGCGAGATCGGCTGGTGGGGAAGCGCCCGCCGCTTGTTCCGTAAAAACGGCAACTTATAATTTTATCGATATCGTCTAAGCGGCATTCCGAACGGCGAAATTCGGCACAAAGCGTGGCCTGTCTCGTTGTCCAATTGACGCCTTTGAGGTTTTCGATGCGACCCCATGTGCCCTTTGCTGCCTTCCTGCTCGCCGCCGCGGCGACGCCCGGCCTTGTTACGCCGGCCCTCGCGAGCGAGGCAGCGCTCACCAGGCAGGCGTCGATGCTGCAGCCGAACGATTGGGTGTGGTCCGACGATGCCGCTGCCGGACCGCTCAGCGTGGTCATCAGTCTTCCCGACCAGCGCGCCTATGTCTATCGCGGCAAGACGATGGTCGCGGTGTCGAGCGCGGCGACGGGGCGCGACGGCAAGGAAACCCCGGTCGGCGTGTTCCCGATTCTGCAGAAGCAGGTCAAGCACACCTCGTCGCTCTACGATTCGGCGCCGATGCCGTACATGGAGCGTTTGACCTGGGACGGGGTCGCGCTCCATGGCGGTTCGACGCCGGGCTTTCGTAACTCGCATGGCTGCGTCCATCTGCCGCTGGCCTTCGCAAAGAAGCTCTATGCGCAGACGCGGATCGGCACCGTCGTCGAAGTGACCGACGCCTCGGTCGTGGCGACCGATCCGTCGATGCTGCCGCCTGATCCAGCGATCGACGCCGAAGAAACCGCCAAGGCCAATGCCGCCGTGCAGGGCGCCGAGGATCAGCCCTCGCCGCCGCCGAGCGAGGTGATCACGCCCGAGAAATCGAGCCCGCCATTGCCGGCGGCGGCGAATTCCTCGTAAACCTGCCGCGCCCTGGCGCCGACCGGGGTTTCGGCGCCGACGCTTTCCGCTGCCTCCATCGCCAACCGCAGGTCCTTGAGCATCAGCGCGGTGGCGAAGCCGCCCTGATAGTCGCGATCGGCGGGGCTCTCGGGGCCGACGCCGGGAACCGGGCAGTAGCTCGTCATCGACCAGCTCTGGCCCGACGAAACCGAGGCGATGTCGTAAAAGGCCCGCGCGTCGAGCCCGAGCTTCTCGGCCAATGCGAAAGCCTCGCACGTCACGATCATCGTCGCGCCGAGGATCATGTTGTTGCAGATCTTGGCGGCCTGGCCCGCGCCGTTGGCGCCGGCATGGATGACGGCCTTGCCCATGTCCTGCAGAAACGGTTCGGCGCGCGCAAAGGCTTCCTCGCTGCCGCCGACCATGAAGGTGAGCGTGCCGCCATTGGCTGCGGCGATTCCGCCCGAAACGGGAGCATCGACCGCAGTCAGCCCTTCGCCGCCCGCCGCCTCGGCGATGTGCTTGGCGGTGGCGACGTCGATCGTCGAACAGTCGATCAGGATCGAGCCCGTGGAGGCGGCGCCGAACACGCTTTCGGCATAGACCTGTTCGACATGCTTGCCCGCGGGCAACATGGTAATCACCGCCTCGGCGCCGTCGGCGGCTTCGGCGGCCGAACCGACGACCAGGCAACCGGCTTGCTTCGCGCGATCGAGCGCCTCGGCCGAAAGATCGAAGGCACGCACGTCATGCCCCTTCCTGGCGAGGTTCGCGGCCATCCCGCCGCCCATGTTGCCGAGACCGATGAAACCGACGCGTGCCATGCTCTTCTCTCCAAATCCTCGTCACCCCAGCGAAGGCTGGGGTCTCTTACGGCAAGAGATGCCAGCCTGCGCTGGCATGACGCATTTCATTTCCCCGTCCACTTGCCCGGCCGCTTCTCGACGAAGGCGGCCATGCCTTCCTTCTGATCTTCGGTGCCGAACAGGCCGTTGAACAACCGGCGTTCGAACTGGACGCCCTGCGCGAGTGTGGTTTCGAACGCGGCGTTGACCATTTCCTTGTTGGCGAGCACCGCGAGCGGGGCCATGCCGGCGATCGTCGCCGCGGTCTTGACCGCTTCCTCGACCAGATCGGCGGCCGGGACGACGCGGCTGACGAGGCCAGCGCGCTTGGCCTCCTCGGCGTCTATCATGCGGCCTGTCAGCACCATCTCCATCGCTTTGGCCTTGCCGACTGCGCGGGTCAGCCGCTGCGAGCCGCCCATGCCCGGCGAAACGCCCAATTTGATTTCGGGCTGGCCGAATTTGGCGGTGTCCGCGGCGAGGATGAAGTCGCACATCATCGCGAGTTCGCACCCGCCGCCGAGGGCATAGCCGGCGACCGCGGCAATCACCGGCTTGCGCGTGCGGGCGAATTGCTCCCACCCCGAGAAATGGTTGGTCGCGTACATCGCCGCGAAGCCCATTTCCTGCATTTCCTTGATGTCGGCGCCGGCGGCGAACGCCTTTTCGCTGCCGGTGAGGACGGCGCAGCCCTGGCCGGGATCGGCGTCGAACGCGGCCATTGCCGCGAGCAATTCGCTGAGCACCTGCCCATTGAGCGCGTTCAGCGCCTGGGGCCGGTTCAAGGTGATCAGCGTAACGCGGCCGCGCTGTTCGACCAGCAGGGTTTCGTAGTCGGGCATTTTCTTCCTTTCGTCACTCCGGCGAAAGCTGGAGTCGCCTGCCGCATGAGATGCCAGCCTGCGCTGGCATGACGGTTAGGCGGGTGTCCATGCCTCGTCCTCGGGCAGAGGCGCGAAAATCTGGTCGATGACGTGGTCGGTGACGCCTTCGGGGTTCGCGGGGTCCCATTTGGGCGCATTGTCCTTGTCGACGATCACCGCGCGGACACCTTCGAGGAAATCGTGGCGTTGCGCGACGCGGGTCGCAACGGCATATTCCTGGCGCATCTCGTCGGCGAAGCTTGCCATGCGCGCGCCGTCATGGAGCAGGCGCAGTGAAACCTTCATCGTCTGCGGCGACTTGGTCTTGAGCGTATTGAGCTGCTCGGTCGCCCACGGGCCACCATCGGCCTCGAGCGCGGCGTAGATGTCCTCAAGCGTATCGGAAGCGAACAGGCGATCGATCTCATCCCAATGTTCTATCAGGATCGCCCGGCTGAACCCCGTGTTTTTGTCGTCCAGCGTCGTTTCAATATCTCGAGGATATTTGACGATAAGCTCCTTTATGAGGTCGAGATTATCGCTCGCGATGCCGTGGGTGGCCAGACCGAGCTCCTTGCAGTCGCTTGGCCCGACCCGATAACCGGTAAGCGCCAGATATTGGCCAACGCGCCCCGGCAGACGCGAGAGATACCAGCCGCCGCCGACATCGGGGAACAGGCCTATGCCAGTCTCGGGCATGGCGAACTTGGTGTTTTCGGTGGCAATCCGGTATTTGCAGGGGAGCGAAATGCCGACGCCGCCGCCCATCGTGATGCCGTCCATCACCGCCACCACCGGCTTGGCATAGGTGAACAGCGCATGGTTCATGCGATATTCTTCGAAGAAGAAGCGGCGCGCCGCCTCGCCGTCGCCCTTGCCGCTTTCGGCGACCATGCGGATGTCGCCGCCGGCGCAAAAGCCGCGGCCTTCGGCATGGTCGATCAGCACCGCTTCGATCGCGGGATCGCCGCGCCAGTCTTCGAGCGCCGCCGCCATCGCGACGCACATGTCGGTGTTGAGCGCGTTGAGCGCCTTCGGCCGGTTGAGCCGAATGCGGCCGATCGGACCTTCGCGGAACGTCAGGACGTCGTCAGTCATGATCCTCCCCAGGAAATGGGGAGGGGGACCACTCGCCAAGCGAGTGGTGGAGGGGCCTCTCCACCAGCGCTTCGCCCGGCCGCACCGCCCCTCCACCAGCCTTCGGCTGGTCCCCCTCCCCGCGAGCGGGGAGGATCGAAGATGTGCTCGCCCTCATTGCCGCAGCAAATCCCGGCCGACGATCATGCGCATCACCTGGTTGGTGCCCTCCAGGATCGAGTGGACGCGCAGGTCGCGCCAGAAGCGCTCGACCGGATAGTCCATCAGGTAGCCATAGCCGCCATGCAATTGCAGCGCGCGATCGACCACCGACGAGCCGGTGTCGGTCGCGAAACGCTTGGCCATCGCCGCGAAGCGCGTCTTGTCGGGCGCGTTGGCGGTCACCTTCGCCGCAGCAGTATAGAGCAGCATCCGCGCCGCCTGCAGCTCGGTCTCCATGTCGGCGAGCATGAACTGCGTGTTCTGGAAGTCCGCAATCGCCTGGCCGAACTGGTGGCGTTCCTTGGTGTAGCGCACCGCCTCGTCGAGACAGCGCTGCGCTCCGCCCAGCGAGCAGGCGCCGATGTTGAGCCGGCCGCCGTCGAGTCCCATCATCGCGATGCGGAACCCCTCGCCCTCGCCGCCGACGATGTTCTCCGCCGGCACGCGGACGTTGTCGAAATTGACTTGTGCGGTCGGCTGCGAGTGCCAGCCCAATTTGCGCTCCTGCGCGCCGAAGCTGACGCCGGGCATGTCCTTTTCGATCACCATGCAGGTGATGCCCTTGGGCCCGTCCTCGCCGGTGCGGACCATGACGACATAGACTTCGTTCTCGCCGCCGCCACTGATGAATTGCTTCGATCCGGTGACGACATAATCGTCGCCATCGCGCACCGCCTTCGTTTTGAGCGCGGCGGCATCGGAACCCGAGGACGGCTCGGTCAGGCAATAGCTCGCCATCCGGTCCATCGTGACGAGGCTGGGCAGGTACTTGTCTTTGACCGCCTGGGACCCGAACCGGTCGATCATCCACGAGGCCATGTTGTGGATCGAGATGAACGCGCTGGTCGACGGGCAGCCATAGGCCATCGCCTCCATGATGAGCGCCGCCTCGAGCCGGCCGAGCGCGATGCCGCCGCTCTCCTCGCTGACATAGATCGCCGCGAAGCCGAGCTCGGCGGCTTCCTTGATGACGTTCTTTGGGAAGATGTGGTGCTCGTCCCACTCGGCGGCATTGGGGGTGATGCGGTCGGCGGTGAACTTGCGCGCCATCTCCTGGATCGCGCGCTGGTCTTCGGTCAGGTCGAACTGGTCGGTCATGCGAGCCCTTCTAGCAGCGCCTGTAGCGATACGAATGCGAATCTTCGGTGCGGACGAGCTCAGTGGCGGCGGCGTCGAGCACCAGCCGCGTCGTGCTCGTCCAACTCTGGCCCTCACCCGTCATGGCGAGTGTGAGCGTGATGTCGTAAGGCGAATGTCGCACGATCTGCTGCACATTGCCCTTCGATTCCCAGAATTTGAGGCTGTCGTCGGCGATCGTCAGCAATCCCTTCACCGCCGGACCATCGGGATCGCAATCGGCCGGCGTCATTCCCCATCGCCCGACGAAGCTGGTCGGGATCTGATAGGCGAGCGCGTGCGCGGTCGGCTGCGGCACCGGCAGCCCTTCGAGCTGGGCGGCGGTGCTGTTGGCGGCGATCGCGTTACCGATCGCCGCCGCCGCCTCGTTATCCTGCTCGGTGGGTTTGGCGCTGTTGCCGCCGTGGCACCCCGCCACGGCGGCAACCAACGCCAGCGCGATCAGCCGCTGCATCCGGCTCACCCCATCGTCGGGATGACGAAGGCATTCTCGCCGGTCGCCGAGCCGTCGGGCCAGCGCTGCGTGACCTTCTTGTTCTTGGTCCAGAAGCGGACGCCTTCCATGCCGTGCTGGTCGATATCGCCGAAGCCCGAGCGCTTCCAGCCGCCAAAGGTGTGATAGGCCACCGGCACCGGAATCGGCACGTTGACCCCGACCATGCCGACATTGACGCGGTGGGTGAACTCGCGCGCAGCATGGCCGTTACGCGTGAAGATCGCGACACCGTTGCCGTATTGGTGCTCCGAAGGAAGCCGCACCGCCTCCTCGAAATCCTTGACGCGGACCATTTGAAGGACGGGGCCGAAGATTTCCTCCTTATAGCTCGTCATGTCGGTCGTGACGCGGTCGAGGAACGACGGGCCGATGAAGAAGCCCTTCTCGTGCCCCTGGAGCGAGAACCCGCGGCCGTCGACGACCAGTTCGGAGCCTTCGTCGACCGCCTTCTGGATCCAGTTCTCGATCCGCCGGCGGTGCTCGGCGGTGACGACGGGGCCGTATTGCGCCTCGGCGTCGGTCGAGACGCCGACCTTGAGTGCCTGGATCGCCGGGATCAGCTTCTCGCGTAGCGCATCGGCGGTCTTGTCGCCGACGGGAACGACGACGGGAAGCGCCATGCAGCGCTCGCCCGCCGAGCCGAACGCGGCGCCGGCAAGGTCGTTGACCACCTGGTCGAGATCGGCGTCGGGCATGACGATGCCGTGGTTCTTCGCCCCGCCCATCGCCTGGACGCGCTTGCCGGCGGCGACGCCGCGCGAATAGACGTAATGCGCGATATCCGACGAGCCGACGAAGCTCACCGCGCTGATCGCCGGATGATCGAGGATCGCGTCGACCATTTCCTTGTCGCCGTGGACGACCTGGAGGATGCCCTCGGGCAGGCCGGCTTCGCGCATCAGCTCGGCGAGCCGCACCGGCACCGAAGGATCGCGCTCGCTGGGCTTCAAGATGAAGGCGTTGCCGCAGGCGATGGCGGGGCCGAACATCCACATCGGGATCATCGCCGGGAAGTTGAACGGCGTGATGCCGACGACGAGACCGAGCGGCTGGCGCATCGAATAGACGTCGATGCCGGGGCCTGCGCCTTGGGTATATTCGCCCTTCAGCGCATGTGGAATGCCGCAGGCGAATTCGATCACGTCGATGCCGCGCAGCACGTCGCCGCGCGCGTCGGCGATCACCTTGCCATGTTCGGAGGCGAGCAATTCGGCGAGCGACTCGAGGTTCGCCTCGACCAGTTCCTTGAACTTGAACATGACGCGCGCGCGGCGCTGCGGGTTGACTGCGGCCCAATCCGGCTGCGCCGCCCGCGCCGCCGCCACCGCCTTGTCGAGCTCGGTCTTGCCGCCGAGCGAAACCTTGGCCTGAACCGCGCCGGTATTGGGATCGAACACCTCGTGTTGCCGCGAGGCGCCCCCGCCCGAATGGCCGACGATATGGTGACCGATGGTGCGCATGAGTCTCTCCTTCCGCCGCAGAGTGCGCCTCCAGACGCTTGCAGGCAACCGCGCCTTCTGCAACCATCACCTGCAAATATGCAGCCGATCCAGTGGAACGACTATCAGGATTTCCTGGCGATCGCCCGCGCCGGGCAATTGTCGCGCGCCGCCGCGCGAGCCGGGGTCGACGCGACGACGATGGGACGGCGGCTGCGCCGGATCGAGCAGCGGCTCGGCCAGACGCTGTTCGAGCAGACCCGCGAGGGTCAGGTGCTGACCGAGGCGGGCGAGGCCCTGCTCGCGCATGTCGAGGCGATGCAGCGCGCCGCCGAGCGGATCAGCGAGCAACCCAACGGGCAGCAGCTTTCGGGGCTGCTGCGGATCAGCGTCTCGGAAGGGTTCGGCACCTGGTTCGTCGCGCGCCACCTCCACGATTTCGTCGCGCGCTATCCTGATCTCACGGTCGATCTCGCCGCCACCAGCGGATTCCTGAGCCCGTCGAAGCGCGAGACCGACGTCGCGGTGCTGCTGGCGCGGCCGCGCGCCGGGCCGGTGGTGGCGCGTAAGCTTTCCGATTACCGGCTGCGGCTCTATGCCAGCGCCGAATACCTCACGCGCCACGGCCGGCCCGAGAGCCGTGCCGCGCTGGCGACCGGGCATCGGCTGGTCGGCTATATTCCCGACCTGCTCTACGCGCCCGAGCTGCGGTATCTCGACGAGATCGACCCGCGGCTGGCGGCGGGCGTGCGCAGCTCGAGCATCAACGCGCAATATCGGCTAATCCAGTCGGGCACCGGGATCGGGGTGCTGCCGCGCTTCATGGGCGACGGCGATCCGCTGCTGGTGCCGCTGCTCGACGGGTTCGAGATCACGCGGACCTTCTGGATGGTGACGCACAAGGACACTCGCCAGCTCCAGCGCGTGCGCGTGTTCGGCGCCTGGCTGGCCGAGACCGTGCGGCGGCATCGCCGGGCATTGATCGGGGATTAGGAGCGGAGGACGAAATCCGCTCCGTTCGCCCTGAGCCTGTCGAAGGGCGTGTTGGGAAAGCGTGCTTCGACAAGCTCAGCACGAACGGTCATGGGGTGAGCCCGGTATTCGGCCGCGGTTCAACGCAATCGGCAATAGCCGCCCGTCGGGGCCTTCCGCCATCTGCACCTCGACGTCGAACACATCGCGCAGACGGTCCGGCGTCAGCACGTCGGCGGCGGGGCCGAAGGCGGCGACCTCGCCGTCCTTGAGCAGCAGCACGTCGTCGGCGGCGCGGCCGGCCTGAATGAGGTCGTGGAGCACGATAACGACGCCCGTGCCCGCCGCGGCGCGGGCGCGGAGGCGGTCGAGGATGTCGATCTGGTGCGCCGGGTCGAGGCTCGCCAGCGGCTCGTCGGCGAGCAGCCAGGACGGCGTCCCCGCCAGCACGCGGGCGAGCAGCACCCGGGCGCGCTCGCCGCCGGAGAGCTCGACGACAGGGCGGTCGATCAGCGCAGCGATCTCGGCCGCAGCGATGGCCTCCGCGATTGCCGCCTCATCACTCGCGTCAAGCGCGGCGAAGGGGGAACGGTGCGGCGCACGGCCGAGCGCGACCACCTCGCGAGCCGGCAGGTTCCAGTGCACCGCCGAGTCCTGCGGCAGATAGCCGATCAGCCGGGCGCGCTCGCGCGGGCGCAGGGCGGCGATATCGCGGCCGTCGAGCCGAACCGCGCCCGCTTCGGCAGCGATCAGTGCCGCGGCGGCCTTGACGAGGCTCGACTTGCCTGCGCCGTTGGGGCCGAGGATCGCGGTCACGCGGCCGGGGTGAAAGGCGGCGCTGACGCTACGCAGCACTGGTCGACCGGCGAGGGCGATAGTAAGCGAGTCGAACACAAGCGCCCCATTTTCGTCGACGCCTCCCCGGCGAAGGCCGGGGCCCAGTTTCGGGCCGCTCGCAGCTGGATCCCGGCCTTCGCCGGGGTAGGAGATAGGTGGGTTTAGATCCATCCCAGCCTCCGTTGCTTGAACAACAGCGCCAGGAAGAACGGCGCGCCGATCAGCGCCATCGCCACGCCGAGACGCACCTCGCTCGCGCCGGGGGCAAGGCGGCAGAGGCTATCGGCGGCGAGCACCAGCGCCGCGCCGCCGAGCGCGCACGGAAGCAGCAGTGCCGCCGGCCGATGTCCGAATACCGGGCGCAGCAGGTGCGGGACGACCAACCCGACGAAGCCGACCACGCCGGTCACCGCGACGCTCGCGCCGATCGTGAGGCCGGTCCCGGTCACCACGAGCGCCTGCAATCGGCCGAGCCGCACCCCCATCGAGCGCGCCGCCGGCTCGCCCAGCGTCAGCGCGTCGAGTGAGGGGCCGGTGAGGAACAGCAAGGCGCTGCCGACCGCCATGAAGGGCAAAGCGGGCAGCACGTCGCGCCAGCCGCGATCGGTCAGCGCGCCCATCAGCCAGTCGATCACCTCGGCGACCGCGTAAGGGTTGGGCGCGATCGAGATCAGGAAGGCGGTGACCGCGCCGGCAAGGCTCGCCAGCACGGTGCCGGCGAGGATGAAGGCGATCGCGCTCTCGCTGCGCCAGGTCAGCGCGGCGAGCAGCGCCATCGCGGCGCCCGCGCCGAGCATCGCGCAGCCGAACAGCCCCGCCCCGCCGGCGACGCCGAACACGATCGCCGCGACCGCGCCCAACGCCGCCGAGGACGACACGCCCACCACCGCGGGATCGGCGAGCGGGTTGCGCAAATAGCCCTGCAATACCGCGCCCGACAGGCCGAGCACCGCGCCGATCGTCAGCCCCAGCACCGCGCGCGGCAGCCGCAATTCAACCACGATCCGCCCCAACGGATCGCCCGACAACCACGCGGTCGGCGACACCCACACCTTGCCGGCGACGAGCGACAGCCCGAAGAGCATCACGACGAGCAGCGCTAGCGCGGCGAGCTTGGCCCCGCGGCTCATGGCGTCACCTGCCGACGGATCGAGGCGAGCGTCTCGGCCGCACGGCCGATCACCGGACCGGCGCAATTGGCGAGGTTCCGTGGGAACAGCGCGAGATGGGTGCGGTATTGCAGCACGTTGGCGCGCAACGTCGCGGGACGGTCGGAGAGGTCGGGCATCATGATGGCCTCAGGCGGGTGCTCGATGATCGCCTCGAGCGGCAGCGTGCCGCTGTGCGTCAGGCCGTAATCGGCGGCGGCATCATGGAAGCCGGTGCGGCGCATCAGCTCGTCGAGCAACGTTCCGCCGGCGGAGACGAGGTTGCCCGAAATGTAGAGCAAGGCCGAGGGCCGGGCGGCATCGGGCGGCGCGGCCCTGGCCAGCGCCAGCTCGATCCGCCGCACCATCGCGACGCCGCGCGCGTGGAGGTGAAGCGCGTCGGCGAGCTGCATCACCTGCGCCTCGCTCGCCGCTACGCTGGTCGGCGAATCGAGCGTCAACACCTTGAGGCCGGCGCGTTCGTATGCCTTGCGCGTCGCCATAGGCGTGAAGCTCGAGGTGACGACGAGATCAGGGCGGCGCGCGATCACCTCCTCGGCGGTGCCCGAGGTCGCGTCGAAATGCTTCGCTACCTCGGGAGCGATCGAGCTTGCCGCGGGCTCCTTCGAATAATGGCTGATCGCGTTGATCCGGTCCCACGGCGCGAGCTCGACCAGCATCGCGTCGGCGCACGGATTGGTCGAGACGATCCCGCCCGTGCGCACCGGCTGTCGCGAGCAGGCCGCGAGGAGGAGGCCCACGCCAGCTATGATAAGGCGACTCATGTTCCCCCGCGTCATTCCCGCGAAAGCGGGAACCCATCTTCTAAGCGTTGCGCCTGGACGATCCCGAAGGAGCTGGGTCCCCGCTTTCGCGGGGATGACGGCGGAGGCGGGCGGCATCATCACTCGAAGCGCAGCCTTATGCCGCCATAGGCCGCGCGGCCATAGGTGCCGTAGGTCGCGACCGTCTCGTATTTCTCGTCGAACAGGTTGTCGACGCGGCCGTAGATCGACACGGTGTGCGTGATCGGCATTTCCGCGCGGAGCCCTGCGAGCGCATAGCCGTCCAGCCGCACGGTGTTGGCCGGATTGTCGAAACTGTCGCCGACCATCGTCACCGTCCCGCCGACCGACAGGCCGAAGGGGAAGCGGTAATCGGCAGACAGGCTGGCGCTGTGCCGCGGCCGCCGCGCCAGATCGTTGCCGAAATCGGTGCCCGGCGACCGGTTCTCGGCGTCGATATAGCTGTAGCTGCCGGTGACGGTGAACGCCTGGGTCGGGCGCAGGGTTAGCGCCAGCTCGACGCCTTGGGCGCGGGCGCGATCATAGTTGAAATACTGAAAGGTCAGCGGATCGCCGACGATCAGGTTGCGCGTGTTGCGGTGGAACCAGGTCGCGCTCGCCACCAATTGGTCGCCGATCAGCCGCTGCTCGACGCCGATGTCATAGCTGTGCGCTTTCTCCGGCTTGAGCGCGTCGTTGCCGTAATAAGGCGCGTAGAGCTGGTAGAGCGTCGGGGCCTTGAACCCGTCGGCATAGCTCGCGCGGATCGTGGTGCCGGTATCGAGCCGCAGCGCGGCATTGGCGCCGAAGCTGACATGGCTGCCATAAGCGTCATGGTCGTCGTTGCGCAGGCCGGCCGAGAGCGTCAGCTGGCGCAGCGGAGTGACGATCGCCTCGCCATATTCGCTCGTCACGGCGGTCGAGAAATGGTTGGCGCCATCGAACATGCGACTGTCCTCATGCTCGACGCCGGCGACGAGGCGGACCACGCCGATCGTGTAATCGCCCTGATATTCGTAGCGTTCGGAGCGACCGCGGTAGAAATAGATCGGCGCGTCGCCAACAGTCGGGTCGTAATTGTCGCGGTTGATGTCGGCGAGGGTGAAGGCGACGCGGTTGCGAAACCGCCCCTCGGCGAAATCGGCGTGCAGGCCGGCATAGCCGTAGAGTTCCTGCGTCTTCGAATATTCGGGATCGTCGGCGAAGGTGTAATCGGGCGGCGGATAGCCGTCGAGATCGACCCGGCTGTGCGCATAATAGCCGCGCAGATCGAGCCCGATCCCCGGCGCCAGCGCGACGTTCAGTCGTCCGGTGCCACCGACCTGATCGTAACCATCGCGCTCCGTGCCCTTGTCATAGGCCGAGATTCCGTCGGTGCTGATCCAGCCCGCGGTCAGCGCGCCGTTGATGCGATCGCTGCCGCCGGCGATCCCGCCGCTGCCCAAGGCAGTGCCGAACGAGCCGCCCTCGACTTGAGCGTGGGCCTTGAAGCCGGCGACCGGCTGCTCGGTGACGACGTTGACGACGCCGCCGATCGCCTGGCTGCCCCACGCCACCGCGTTGGGGCCGCGCAGCACCTCGACCCGCTCGACCGAGCCGGCGAGCAGGTTGGCGAAATCGAACGCGCCGGCGGCCGACGACGGATCGTTGACCCGCACGCCGTCGATCAGCACCAGTGTCTGCGCCGCCTCGGCGCCGCGGATGTTTAGGCTGGTCAGCGTGCCCAGCCCGCCGCTGCGCGACATGGTGACGCCCGGCGTGGTGGCGAGCAGGTCGGCGATCGCCACGGTCTGACGCTGCTCGATCGTGGCGCGGTCGATCACGGTGACCGCCTGGCCGACCTGGCCGGCATCCTGCGGCACGCCGGCGGCGGTGACGACGATATCGTCGGCGTCCTGCGCGACGGCGGGCGCGGCGAGCGCGGCGGTGGCGAGCAGCAGCAATCTGAAACGAAACATGGTCCAGTATTCCTCGTCATGCGCCGCGCGCACGATGCGAGCGGCTTCAAGCGTCGCTCGCTCGAGGAATATCCTCGCCCGCCCGGACCGCCCGTCCGCGCGAAGGATCGACCGTGGCGGGCAGGTCTCCTGGCTCCCGGGTCGCCGCCGAACGCGCCGCCTTCCCGGGGGTAAACCCCAGTGGCATGAGGGGCACCCAGCAAAGTACTACTTTGCTGGGAACCCAAGGCGCGCCGGCTATCCGGTCACAGTTGCGGGGGCAGCACCGGGCTTGCGGATCATCGCCGCGCACCGGACTTCCCTTTTGATCCCATCGCTGGGAACCCGTCACAGCGGCGCCGTTAGCCGCTGTCGAGGCTCGGTTCAAGCGCCGCACGACGCGGCCGATTGCCAGCGCTGCGCTGTTACCGCTACACATCGCCGTCGAAAGGGGAGCTGATGGCCAGAGCACGCCGGACGAATCGCGGCACCGTGACCATCCTCGACGTCGCCAACGCCGCGGGCGTATCGACGATGACCGTCTCGCGGGTGATGAACGGCGCCGCCAATGTCCGCGATTCGACGCGGACGCGCGTGCTCGAGGCGATCGAGCAGCTCAATTATTCGCCCAACATGGCGGCGCGCTCGCTCGCCGCCGGGCACGCGACGCATATCGGGCTGTTCTATGCCAACCCGTCGGACGCTTATCTGACGCAGTTTTTGGTCGGCGCGCTCGCCGGCGCGCGCCAGGCGGGCTGCCACCTCGTCCTCGAAATGTGCGATGGCGAGACCGCCGAAGAGCAGGCCGAGGCGACGCGACGCTTCGCCTCGACCAATGTCGAAGGCGTTATCCTGGCGCCGCCGGTTTCGGAATATGAGCCGGTCCATGCCGAGCTCGCCGCCGCTGGCATCCCGGTGGTGACCGTGGCGCGCACGCGGCCGCCGAGCGAAAACGGGCCCGTCGACAAGATGAATGTCGGGATCGACGATTATGTCGCCGCCTTTCGCATGACACGTTATCTGCTGGGGCTCGGCCACAAGCGGATCGCGCTGATCCGCGGCCATCCGCGCCACATGGCGAGCGCCGAGCGCCATCGCGGTTTCGTCGACGCGCTGATCGAGGCGGGGATCGATCCCGCCAAGGCACCGGTCGAGCAGGGCTATTTCAGCTATCGTTCGGGCATCGTCGCGGCCGAACGGCTGCTCGACCGCAACCCGAGGCCGACGGCGATCTTCGCCAGCAATGACGACATGGCGGCCGCGGCAGTCGGCGTCGCGCATCGCCGCGGGCTCGACGTGCCCGGTGACATCAGCATCGTCGGCTTCGACGATACCTCGCTGGCGACGACGGTGTGGCCCGAGCTGACCACGATCCGCCAGCCGATCGCGGCGATGGCCGAAGCGGCGCTCGCGCTGCTGCTGATCCGCCTGCGCGGTCGCCGCGCGGGCGACCGATCGCCCCCGCAATTGCTCGATTACGAGTTCATCGAGCGCGATTCGGCCGGGCCGCCGCCACGCGAATGAGAAGGCGCGACTTCGTAAGCCTTGGCGTCGGCGCGACCCTGGCCGGAAGCGCATACATGCGAGCGGCCGCGCAGCAAGTCGTCCCGATCAAGGAAAGGAAGCAGGCCATGCCGCAGCGCTTTCCCGCGGTCGAACTCCAGGCGGCTCGGCCGGCTTTGCTGGCGCTCGAACAGGGCATCGACGGCTATGCCACCGTAGGCGGGGGCCAAATGATATCGTTGGTCTGGGTGCGTACTCCCGGTCAGATTTGGGCAATCGGCGTTGATCAACGGGATCTTCAGTTCAAATTCGAAGTCTTTCCCCTCGCCATCGAGACTTTTGAGGCTGTGCAGGCGCGCGTCGCGGCATGGAAGCCGCCAACGCTGCCGGCCGATATCCCCGAAACCCTGCGTCATTTGACGTCGATGCGGCCTGAACCAGTGAAACCGCCGACCGATTTTCGGTCTTGGCCGTTATCCTCCTGGCGCGTCGAGGTGCTCCGGCGCGCCGAATACATCATCGACAGTATCGATCCCGGCCCGACGTTTGGCGACAATCCAAGCGCGCAAGGCGCTGCACAGCCAGGGCATGTGCCGGCAACGGCGTCGGCGTCCTGCGAGGTGGCGGTCGCGCTGTTGTTCGTGGGAGATGGCGGCAAACGATTGCTGATCGGCGCCGATTGGATGCCATTGAACATGATCGTCACCGAGGACGCGCATGAAATCGACCAATATCTCGGGCCGTGCGATCGCGTTTCGGCCAGCGACTACGTCGCCAAATTGTCGATGGCAGAATAGGATTTTCACGATCTTGGCCGCGATCGAAAAAAAGAGTCGCGCAACCGGCTTTGCTAACGCTAACAAGATGACGGCATCCGGCCGAAGCGCCGATATGAGGGAGAGGGCAGGGGATGAGCGAAGCAGGGATTCGCGGCGGGTTCGACGATACGATCGCCGCGGCGGCAGATGAACGCATTAACAAGCGTATGGTTGGCCTGATCGTTGCGGTGGCGACGATCGGCGGGTTCATGTTCGGATACGATTCGGGTGTCATCAATGGCACCCAGGACGGGCTTCGCGCCTCTTTCGGGCTGAGCGACTGGTCGTTGGGCGTATCGGTCGCGGCGCTGCTGCCGGGCTGCGCCGTAGGCGCGTTCGCTGCCGGCCGGCTAGCCGATGCGATCGGGCGGCGCGCGGTGATGATGATCGCGGCGTTGGTGTTCATCGCCAGCGCCTTGGTCGCGGGCGCGGCTCCGAGCGACTGGGTGTTCATCGCCGCGCGCTTCATCGCCGGACTCGCGGTCGGCGCGGCTAGCGTGCTCGCGCCGGTCTATATCAGCGAGGTGACTCCGGCGTCGGTGCGCGGGCGGCTGGCGAGCGTGCAGCAGATCATGATCATCGCCGGGCTGACCGGCGCGTTCCTGGTCAATTACTGGCTGGCGGCGACGGCGGGGCATTCGACCGCGATTTTCTGGCTCGGCTATCCCGCCTGGCGCTGGATGTTTTGGGCGCAGGTCATCCCGGCGGGACTCTATTTCCTGACGCTGCTGACGATCCCCGACAGTCCGCGCTACCTCGTCATGAAGGGGCGTCACGCCGAGGCCGAGGGCGTGCTCGGAAACCTGCTCGGCATCGCGGCAGGGGCACGCAAGGTCGGCGAGATCCGCGCCAGCCTCGCCGCCGATCACCACAAGCCGACGCTGCGCGACCTTGTCGATCCGGCGACGGGGCGCGTGCGGCGGATCGTCTGGGCCGGCATCGGCATCGCCATCTTCCAACAGCTCGTCGGCATCAACATCGTGTTCTATTACGGGTCGGTGCTGTGGCAGTCGGTCGGCTTCTCCGAGAGCGACGCATTGCTGATCAACATCCTGTCGGGATCGCTCTCGATCCTCGCCTGCCTGTTCACCATCGCGGTGATCGACAAGATCGGGCGCAAGCCGCTGCTCTTGATCGGCTCGGCGGGGATGACGGTGACGCTGGCGATCGTCGGCTTGTGCTTCTCCACGGGAACGCTGGCGGGCGGGACGCTGCATCTCGACGACCCCTATGGGCTGATCGCGCTGATCGCCGCTAATGCCTATGTCGTGTTCTTCAATGCGAGCTGGGGCCCGGTGATGTGGGTGATGCTGGGCGAGATGTTCCCCAACCAGATCCGCGGATCGGGGCTCGCCGTCTCGGGCTTCGCGCAATGGGTGGCGAATTTCGGCATCTCGGTGTCGTTTCCCGCGATGGCCGCGGGGCTGGGGCTGCCGGTGACCTACGGGCTCTACGCCGCCGCGGCGTTCGTCTCGTTCTTCTTAGTCCGCGCGATGGTGAGCGAAACGCGGGGGCGCGAACTCGAGGACATGCAGGGCTGAACATCAGCCGGAAACTCCAAGGGGAGATTGTTATGAAGAGGACCGGGATCGCTTTCGCCGCTTTGCTGCTTGCCGGGAGTGCGGGGAGCGCCTTCGCGCAGACGCCGGCGGCAGCGACTGCGCCCGCCGCGCGGCCGTGGATGAACACCGTATTGTCGGCCGATGCGCGCACCCAGAAGCTGCTCGCCGCAATGACCGAAGACGAGAAGCTGACGCTCGTGTTCGGCTATTTCGGCAGCACCTGGACGGGCGGCTACACCCAGCCGCCCGAGGCGCGCGCCGGCTCGGCGGGTTATGTGCCGGGGATCAAACGGCTCGGTATCCCGCCGCAATGGCAGACCGATGCAGGGCTGGGCGTGGCGACGCAGGGCTCGGCCAAGGAAAAGCGGCTGCGCACCGCCCTCCCCTCGGGCATCGCCACCGCGGCGACGTGGAACTGGAAGCTCGCGCACCAGGGCGGCGCGATGATCGGCGACGAGGCGCGCAATTCGGGCTTCAACGTGATGCTCGCGGGCGGGGTCGACCTGATGCGCGATCCCAGGAACGGCCGCAATTTCGAATATGCCGGCGAAGACCCGCTGCTCGCCGGGACGATCGTCGGGCACGAGATCATGGGCATCCAGTCCAACCACATCATCTCGACCACCAAACATTATGCGATGAACGATCAGGAGACCGGGCGCAACGTCGGCAACATGGTGATCGACGATCCTTCGGCGCGGATGTCCGATTTGCTGGCGTTCGAGATTGCGATCGAGACGGGCAAGCCGGGCTCGGTGATGTGCTCGTACAACCTCGTCAACGGCACGCACGCCTGCGAGAATCCGTATCTGCTGACCGATGTGCTGCGCACCGACTGGGGTTATAAGGGCTATGTCATGTCCGATTGGGGCGGCACGCACTCGACCGTCGCTGCGGCCAATGCCGGGCTCGACCAGGATTCGGGCTATCCGTTCGACAAGGAGCCCTATTTCGGCAAGCCGCTCAAGGCCGCGGTGCAGGCCGGGCAGGTCAGCCAGGCGACGCTCGACCGGATGGCGGGGAGCATCCTCCACGCGATGTTCTCGACCGGGCTGTATGATGCCCCCGAAGTCGCGCCGGCTGACATCGACTATGCCGCGCATGCCGAGGTGACGCGCGCCGACGCCGATCAGGGCATCGTGCTGCTCAAGAACGAGGGCAATGTGCTTCCGCTTTCCTCGGCGAAGCGAATCGTGCTGATCGGCGGGCATGCCGACAAGGGCGTGCTCGCCGGGGGCGGCTCGTCGCTGGTCTATCCGCGCGGCGGCAATGCGGTGCCCGAGGGCGAGCCCAAGACCTGGCCCGGGCCGGTGATGTATTATCCCTCCTCGCCGCTCGCCGAACTGAAAGCGCAGGCGCCGAACGCGACGATCACCTATGTCGACGGCAGCGATCCCGCCGCCGCGGCGGCCGCGGCCAAGGCTGCCGACGTGGCGATCGTGTTCGTCACGCAATGGGCGGGCGAATCGTTCGACGTGCCGATCGCGCTCGGCGATAATCAGGACGCGCTGGTTTCGGCGGTCGCCGGGGCCAACGCCAAGACCGTGGTCGTCGCCGAGACCGGCGGGCCGATCCTGATGCCGTGGGCGGGCAAGGTCGCCGGGATCGTCGAGGCCTGGTATCCGGGCACCGCGGGCGGCGCGGCGATCGCCGACGTGCTGATCGGGCGAGTCAATCCGTCGGGGCATCTGCCGGCGACCTTCCCCGCCTCGATCGATCAACTCGTTCGCCCCGGGCCGATCGACCCGATCGGCAAGAAGGAGAACAGCCCGGTCACCGTCCATTACACCGAGGGCGCCGCGGTCGGCTATAAATGGTTCGACAAGAACAAGCTGACGCCGCTGTTCGCGTTCGGGCATGGCCTCAGCTACACCAGCTTCGGGTTCGGCGGGTTGAAGGCCGAGCCGGCGGACGGATCGATCACCGCCAGCTTCACGGTCACCAACACCGGCAAGCGGCAGGGCATGGCGGTGCCGCAAGTCTATGTCGGCCCGGTCGCCGGCGGCTGGGAAGCGCCCAAGCGGCTCGGCGGCTGGGACAAGGTCGACCTCGCGCCGGGCGAATCGAAGACGGCGAGCGTGTCGATCGATCCGCGGCTGCTTGCGACGTTCAGCGGCGACAGCCACCGTTGGGAGATTGCAGGCGGCGATTACAAGGTGATGCTGGCGCATTCGGCAACCGTGATCGACCAGACGGTTACGGTCCATGTCGATGCGCGGACGCTGCCCGCGGGATGGCATCCGGAGGGGTGAGGGTTTCCTCCCCTGCAAGGGGAGGTGGCAGCCCGAAGGGCTGACGGAGGGGTGTCACCATCAGCGTGGACACCCCTCCACCACCGCTTCGCGGCGGTCCCCCTCCCTTACAGGGGAGGAATGAGGACTCTTCGCCCCTCCGCCGCGCTCTTGCGGGCGAGGTCGATCAGTTGGAGGCCGGCGACCGCGTCGGCGGGATCGACCGGCGGCGGCGCGCCGTCGCGGATTGCCGCCGTCACGCCTTCGTAGAAGTAACGGTAATCGCCGCGTTCGGTGCAGATTCGCCGGCTTGCCCCGGCCGGGTCGGTGAGTGTGCCATGCTGTCCGGCAATATCTTCGCCATAACCCGGCGCGCCCGGCGCCATCCCGCCGCGTAGCTGATCCTCCTGCGGATCGACGCCGTATTTAACGAAGCTGCCCGCAATGCCGTGCAGGGCGAAGCGCGGGCGCGGGGCGGCGATCGCCATCGTCGCCGAGACGATCACCCGCATCGCGCCGTAGTGGAGCGTCAGCTCGGCATAATCGTCGATCGCGCCGCCGGGGCGTTGCGTCGCGAGATCGGCGGAAAGCGAATCGGGAAGGCCGAACAGCAGCAGCGCCTGATCGATCAGGTGCGGGCCGAGATCGGCGAGGATGCCGCCGCCACGATCGGCCGAGTCCTTCCAGCCGGCGCGTTGCTGGAGCCGGAAGCGGTCCCAGCGTAGCTCGGCCAGCCGCAGTTCGCCGAGCGTGCCGGCTTCGACCAGTCGCTTGACGGTCAGGAAATCGCCGTCCCAGCGGCGGTTGTGGAACACGCTGAGCATCCGCCCGCGCTCAAGCTCTAGATCGGCGAGCGCCTGCCCCTCGGCGGCGTCGCGCGCGAACGGCTTGTCGATTACGACGTGCTTGCCCGTTTCGAGCGCTGCGCGCGCCAGCGGCGCGTGGGTGTCGTTGGGGCTGGCGACGACGATCAGATCGATCGCGGGATCAGCGATAATCGCCTGCGGGTCGGGCATGGCGCGCGCCGCGGGCCAGTCCGACGCCAGCTCGGAAGCGCGCGACGTCGCCACCGCCGCGAGCGTCAGCCCGTCCGCCACGCCGATCAGCGGCGCGTGGAACACCTTGCCCGCTAACCCATAGCCGATCAATCCGACCCAGATCGTCACTGCCTCACCTCGCTCGCCGTCATTGCAGCATTAAGCATTATCTCACCTTTGTTTGTCATGCCCGCCTCTGAAAGCGGGAGTTATACATGACCACATCGCACCCGACGCTGGCGATTGACGCCATCGTCGCCTTCACCGCACAGGCGCCCGGCTCGATCGCGCTCGAACAGGCGGGTCACTCGCGCGATTATGCGACGCTGCTGGGCGAGGCCGATGCGCTGGCGGGGCGGCTCGCCGCAGCGGGTGTGACGCCCGGCTCGGTCGTCGCGGTATGCCTGCCGCGCGGTATCGCGCAGATCACGGCGCTGCTCGCCGCATGGCGCGCGGGCGCGGCCTATTGCCCGCTCGACCCGGCGTGGCCCGAGGCGCGGCTGGCGGCGCTGGTCGCCGAGCTCGGCGCGGCGGCGCTGGTTACCGATCGCGAGGGCATTGCCGGGACGACTCCCGTTGTCGCTCCCGAAGGTGCGTCCGTGCCCGGCTTTGCCCCAGCGAGCGCATCCACCGACGATACGGCCTATGTCATTTTCACCTCTGGCTCGACGGGCAAGCCCAAGGCGGTCGAAGTCAGCCACGGCAACCTCGCCGCACTGGTCGCCTGGCACAATGACGCGTTCGACGTGCGCGCCGGAACGCGCACCAGCCACCTCGCAGGGCTCGGTTTCGATGCCTCGGCCTGGGAGGTGTGGCCGACGCTCGCCGCGGGCGGGACTCTGGCGCTGGTCGACGACGCGACGCGGCTCGATGCCGCCGCGCTCAGGGATTGGTTGACCTCCAACCGCATCGAAGTGGCTTTCGCGCCGACCGCCCTCGCCGAGCCGATGGTGGCGATGGACTGGCGCGCGGATACCAGCCTGCGCGTGCTGCTCACCGGCGCCGACAAGCTGACGGTGCGACCAAAGGCCGGCCAGCCGTTCGTGTTCGTCAACAATTACGGCCCGACCGAATCGACCGTCGTCGCCACCTCGGGCGTGGTCTCGGCCGAAGGTGAGGACCTGCCCCCGATCGGCCGCGCGATCGCCGGTACCGCGATCCACCTGCTCGATGCCGCTGGTCAGCCCGTCGCGGACGGCGAGGAAGGTGAAATATGGATCGGCGGGGCGCAGGTGGCGCGCGGTTATCGCGGCGATGCGGCGCTGACCGCCGAACGCTTCGTCACGCATCCCGAATATGGACGCCTCTATCGCACCGGCGATCTCGGCGCGCGCCTGCCCTCGGGCGAGATCGCCTTCCGCGGGCGCGTCGACCAACAGGTCAAGGTTCGCGGCCATCGCATCGAACCCGCGGAAATCGCGGCGCAGCTCAACAAGCTCGTCACGGTCGAGACCAGCGCCGTCGTCCTGCGCGACGGCGAGTTGGTCGCCTATGTGGTCCCCGCCGGCGCGGTGACCGCAAGCGACCTCCGCACCGCGCTCGCGACGAGCTTGCCCGACTACATGGTGCCGTCGCGCTTCGCCAAGCTGCCGGCGCTGCCGCTCAACGCCAGCGGCAAGCTCGACGCCGCGGCGCTGCCCAATCCGCTCGGCTGTGCGCTTGACGACGATGCCGTAACGCAGCGGGCTCCCGCCAGCCCGACCGAGGCGCGACTGCTCGACATCGTCCGCGAGGTGATCGGGCGCGACGACGTCGGCGTCGATGACGATTTCTTCCAGATGGGCGGGCACTCGCTGCTCGGCACCCAGGTGGTGGTCCGCGCGCGCGACGCCTTCGGGGTCGAGTTGACGCTGTTTCACCTGTTCGAAGGCCGCACCGTCGCCACGCTCGCCACGACGATCGAAGGCCTGGTGATGGAAAAACTCGCCAGCCTGTCCGACGACGATCTGCGCAGGATGGCCGGCTGATGGCGACCAAGCCCGCCTCCGATCCCAGCTTGAGCCTCTACCGCCTGCTCGATCCAGCGGTGCTGGCCGATCCCTATCCGCTCTACGCCCGGCTGCGCGAGGAGGACCCGGTTCATTGGGACCCGTTCCTGCATTGCTGGGTGGTGACGCGCTACGACGACGTTCACACCGTGCTGAAGGAGTTTTCGGCCGACCGCACCCCGTCGCCCGACCAGCTTCGCGCACTCGGCATTACCGGGATCGAACCGATCGCCGAAGTGATGATGCGGCAGATGCTGTTCCTCGATGCGCCGAAGCATACACACTTGCGCAAGCTCTGCTCGACTGCCTTCACCCCGCGCCGCGTCGAGGTGCTCGAAAGCCGGATCGAGGCGATTGCGGATCGGCTGATCGACCGCGTTGCGAGTAGCGGGCGGATGGACGTGATCGGCGACTTCGCCGCGCCCTTCCCGTCGATCGTGTTTGCCGCCTTGCTCGGCGTGCCCGAGGAGGATCATGCGCAGTTGAAGCGCTGGTCGGCCGACTTCGCCGAGATGCTCGGCAACTTCCAGCACAATATCGACCGCATTGCCCAGGTTCTGCGCTCGACCGCCGAGATGGTCGATTACTTCCGCCGCGCGATTGCCGAGGAAGAGCGGCCGCTCGCCGATGGGTTGCTCAAGAGCCTGGTCGAGGCCGAAGTCGACGGCGAGCGCCTGTCGCTCGACGAGGTGATCGCCAACGCGATCGTGACGATGGTCGGCGGGCAGGAGACCACCACCAATCTGATCGGCTCGGGCATGCTGACGCTGATGCGCCAGCCCGACAAGCTCGCCGAACTGCGCGATCGGCCCGAGATCATCGAGACCGGGGTCGAGGAATTGCTGCGCTACGAAAGCCCGAGCCAGCATACCGGGCGCATCTGCCGCGCGGACACCGTGATGGGTGGCAAGCTCATCAAGCAGGGCGAGGCGGTGATGGCGGTGATGGCGGCGGGCAATCGCGATCCCGATCGCTTCGCCGATCCCGACGCGCTCGACTTCGAACGCGCCGACAACCGCCACCTCGCCTTCGGCTGGGCGGCGCATTTCTGCTTCGGCGCGCCGCTCGCGCGGATGGAGGGGCGGATCGCCTTCCGCAAGCTGCTCGAGCGGCTGAATAATGTCGCGCTCGCCGCCGATAGGCTCGAATGGCGCGAAAACCTTGGCCTTCGCGGCCTCAAAGCTCTCCCGGTGAGGTTCGATTCATGAACGAGATGTCCGACGCCGCCGACCTGCGCCGCCAGTTGATGGAGCGCATGCTGCGTGGCGAGGTCACCCCGGCCTCCGCGCAGACGCAGCCCGATCCGATACGCCCGCGCGATCCGGCGCGCGTGCTGCCGCTGACCCGCGAGCAGAACCAGCTGTGGCTCCACGCGCAGATGGCGCCGGACATGCCGCTCTACAACGAATCGATCACCATCCACCGCTACGGCGCGTACGACCATCGCGCGCTGGAGATGGCGCTGACCGAGATCGTTCGCCGCCATGAAATCTGGCGCACCTCGTTCCACGACGACGATGGCAATGTCACGCAGCGGGTCGCGCCGCCGTTCGCGGTCAAGCTGCCGCTGCTCGACATCACCGACATGCCCGCCGAGGAGCGCGAGGCCGAGGCGCACCGCCTCGCCACCGCCGACGCCAAGGCGCCGATTGACTTCACCCGCGCGCCGATGTTTCGCGCCCGCGTCATCAAGGTCAGCGAAAACGAGCACCGGCTTTACCTGACGCTCCACCACATCATCTTCGATGGCGTCTCGATCTACCGCACGTTGGTTCCCGAGCTTGCCGCGCTGGTGAAGGCGTTCGAGGCGGGACAGCCCTCGCCGCTCGCCGAACCCGCGATCCAATATGCCGATTATGCCGCGTGGCAACAGGATCAGGCCGATCCCGAGACGCTCGAGCGCCAGCTCGATCACTGGCGGACTGCGCTCGCCCAGCCGCTGCCGCGGCTCGAAATCGCCGGCGACCGGCCGCGTCCGGGCATGCCGACGCATGCTGGTTCGATGGAAGTGTTCGAACTTTCGGACGATCTCGTCGCCAAACTCAAGGCATTGGCGCGCGCCGAGAACGCGACGCTCTACATGGTGCTGCTCGCCGCCTACAAGGCGATGCTCTACCGCTATACCGGCGACACAGACATCATCGTCGGCGGCGTCACCGACACGCGGCGGCGGCCCGAATTGCAGCCGCTGATCGGCTATTTCCTCAACACGATGGCGCTGCGCAGCCACCCCGCTGGCGACCAGCCGTTCCGCGCCTATCTCGCCGAGGTGAAGGCAAGCGTGATCGGCGCGCTGGGCGCGAGCGACATCCCGTTCGACCGGCTGATGCGCACGCTCGGCATCAAGCGCGGCAAGGGCACGCACCCGCTGTTCAACACGCTCTTCTCGATCGAGCCGCCGGTCGATCCCTTCCCCGAAGGCTGGAACCTGACGCAGATGGACGTCGTGGTGGGAGCGGCCAAATACGACCTCTACCTCGAATTGGACGAACGCCCCTCGGGGATGGACGGCCGCTTCCTCTATTCGACCGAATTGTTCGATGCGAGCACGATCCGCCGCATGATCGCGCATTGGCGGACGATGCTGGAGGGCATCGCCGCCGATCCCGATTGCGCGCTCGGTAAGCTGCCAATGCTGTTGGCCGACGAGCAATGCGAGCTGGTCGATAGCTGGAACGACACGGCGCAGCCGCTGCCGCACGGCAATGTGGTGGATTGGGTCGCCGAGCAGGTCGCCAAGCGTCCCGATCAGGTTGCGCTCACCTATAACGACGACCGCTGGACCTATGCCGATCTGGCGCGCCGGTCGGACACGATCGCCGCGCGCCTCGTCGCCGAGGGAGTGACGCCCGGTGCGCTGGTCGGGCTGTCGCTCGGGCGATCGCCGTGGATGGTCGCGGCGATGCTCGGCGTCGCCAAGGCAGGCGCGGCGTATCTGCCGCTCGATCCCGGTTTCCCGGCGAGCCGTCTCGCGCTGATCGCCGAGGACGCCAAGCCCGCTTTGGTGCTGGTCGAGCCCGGCACCGAGCATGCGATCCCCGCCGACCTCGCACCGAGCCTGTCGCTGACCCGCGACTGGCCCGAAACCGCGTTCGAGCCGCGCGCGATCGACGGCGAGAGCCTCGCTTATGTTCTCTACACCTCGGGCTCGACCGGCAAGCCCAAGGGCGTCGAAATCCCCCACGCCGCGCTGGTCAACCTGCTGATGGCGATGCAGCAGGCACCCGGTTTCGCCGAGGGTGAAACGCTGCTCGCGATCACCACTTTGTCGTTCGACATCGCCGAGCTCGAGCTGTGGCTACCGCTGGTCGCCGGCGGCACGGTGGCGATCGCCTCGCGCGATGAGGCGATGGACATGGCCGCGCTGATCGCGCGGATCGAGAAGGTGCAGCCGCACGTCATGCAGGCCACTCCTGCCACCTGGCGCGGGTTGATCGAGACGGGCTGGGCGGGGCGGCCTTCCATGCGTGTGCTGTGCGGCGGCGAGGCGCTGCCGCGCGCGCTCGCCGATCAATTGCTGCCGCTCGTCGGCGAACTCTGGAACATGTACGGCCCGACCGAGACGACGATCTGGTCGACCGTCTCGCAAGTCCAGCCCGAAGGCCCGATCGCCATCGGCAAGCCGATCGCCAACACCCAGGTCCGCATCCTCGACGCCGACCGCAACGATCGCCCGGTCGGCGCGATCGGCGAGCTGATGATCGGCGGGCTGGGGCTTGCGGTGGGCTATCGCGGCCGCCCCGATCTCACCGAACAACGCTTCGTCGACCATAAGGGCACACGCCTCTACCGCACCGGCGATCTCGGCCGCTGGCGCGCCGACGGCGTGCTCGAATGCCTCGGTCGCACCGACAACGAGGTCAAGATCCGCGGCTTCCGCATCGCCATCGAGGAGGTCGAGGGCGCGCTCACCAAGCTGCCCGGCGCGACCGGTGCGGCAGCGCGCGCCTGGCCTGACCCCAGCGGCGAGCACATGCTGGCGGGCTATGTCGTCGGCGGCGGCGATCCCGCCGGCTGGCGCGACGAATTGGCCAAGACGCTGCCCGATTACATGATCCCGACGCGCTTCGTGCAGATGGAGGAATTGCCGCTCACCCCCAACGGCAAGGTCGATCGCAAGCAACTTCCCGAGCCCGGCGCGCAGGCGCGGCGCGCAGGCGAGCCGCCGAGGACGCCGCAGGAGAAGCAGCTCGCCGAGATCTGGCGCGCGGTGCTCAAAGTGGAGACGGTCTCGCGCGACGACGATTTCTTCGATCTCGGCGGCCATTCGCTGCTGATCGCGCGGCTCATTCGCCGCATCCAGGCCGATTACGGCATCCGCCTGCCGATGGGCGCGCTGTTCCAGGCCCCCAAGCTCGCCGAGATGGCCGAGCTGCTGGCGAGCGGCAGCGCGGCCGAAGCCTCGCCGATCGTGCCGATCCAGCCGAACGGCACGCGCCCGCCGATCCTGTGGCTCGACGGCGGCTCGACCTTCATGCCGCTGTCCGAACAGCTCGGCGCCGACCAGCCCTTCTACGGCGTCCATGTCGATGCGATCCTCGAAAAGGCGGGCGGCTGCCCCAAAAAGCTCGAGGAAGCCGCACGGCTGGTGGTCGCGACGCTGCGGCAGGAGCGGCCGCACGGCCCCTATTTCCTCGGCGGCTGGTGCACCTCGGGCATCCTCGCCTATGCGGTCGCCGACGAGTTCCACCGCCAGGGCTGCGACGTGCCGCTGCTGATGCTGGTCCACGCCTTCCACCCGGTGCGCTCACGCGAGATCGGGCATGTCCGCGCCTTCCTCAGCAAGGTGCGCTTCCACCTCGCGCACACGATGCGCCAGCCCAAGGGCGAGCGGCTGCGCTATTTCTTCGAGCGGCTGCGCACGCTGTCCGACGCGGCGAACCTGCGCGGCGGGCGCGAGGCGGTGCTGGCGCCCAAGCTGCGCGCGCAACTCGAACGCGCGGGCTATCGCTACACCCCGCCGCCTTATGCCGGTGCGACGGTGCTGATGGAGCCCGAGAACCATCCCGACGTTCTCGATTTCGCCGAGGACTGGCGCGCCTCGTGCACCGGTGAGTTCACCGCGCACATCGTCCCGGGCGGCCACCGCACGATGCTCGAACAGCCCGATGTCGAGACGTTTGCGGCGCTGCTGCGTCCGCACCTCGACGCGGCGATGGGGGTCGAGCCGCTGCGCAAGGCGGGCTGAGCCGATGGCGGCCGTCGCCGTCCGCTTCGGTCGCCTTGACGTCGCGCCTGAGGAGGAGGCGCGGCTCGCCGCGTTGCTCGCCGCCGACGAGTGCGCTCGCGCCGCGCGGTTCCGCTTCGCGCGCGATCGCCGCCGCTTCGCCGTCCGCCGCGGCAGAGCACGCGAATGGCTCGCCGAAGCCGCCGGCGGGCATCCAGGCCGCCTGCATTTCGCCACCAACGAGCACGGCAAACCCGAACTGAAAAGCGGCCCCCATTTCAGCCTGTCGCACTCGGGCGAGACAATGATGCTGGCGATCGGCGACGCCGCGCTTGGCTGCGACATCGAGGCGATCGACCCCGCGCTCGATTGGCCTCCGCTCGCCCGCAACTTCTTTTCGGAGGCAGAGAACGCCGCTCTTGCCATGCTTGCGCCCGAAGCGGCGCGCACCGCTTTCTTCGCCTGCTGGTCGCGCAAGGAAGCCTTCGTCAAGGCGCTCGGCCGTGGCCTCTCCTATCCGCTCGACGCCTTCACCGTCTCGATCGGCGAGAGCCCGGCGATTCTGTCGGGCGGCGACGGATGGCAGGCGCGCACCGTCGCGTCGCCGGCGGGGCACCGCGCGGCGCTCGTCGTAAGCGCCGCCTGATCCGCCGCGTTCAGCCTCGCGCAGGGCGCGGGCGCGCGCTAGCCTTCGCGGCGTGCCGCATCCGCTCCCCCTCGATAGCGCGATGATCCTTCGCCGCATGATCGCTTATCTGCTGATTGTCGCGATGGTCTGCGCGGCGGCGGTGCTCGCCGTGCGCGTGTGGCGACAGCGCCAACGGCGGCCTTCCCGCCGACGGCATCGTCGCCGCCGCTGAGGGAGGGCTGCGCTGTCCACGGCGTGCCAAATCTGCCAGAAGCAATGCCGAACAGTTTCGAGGAGTCCCCATGTCCAGCTACGCCGACCGTCTCCAGGCCCTACGCGACCAGTTGAAGCGCGACCGGCTCGATGGCTTCGTCGTGCCGCTGACGGATGAGCATATGAGCGAATATGTCGGTGAGTATGCGCAGCGGCTGGCGTGGCTGACCGGGTTCCAGGGCTCGGCGGGGACCGCGGTGGTGATGCCGGAGGAGGCGGCGATCTTCACCGACGGACGCTACACGTTGCAGGTTCGCGAGCAGGTCGATGGCGCGCAGTGGCAGTTCGTCGGCGTGCCGGAGACCAAGGTGTCCGATTGGATCGCCGACCACGCCGGTAGCGGCGCGCGCGTGGGTTACGATCCGTGGCTGCACACGCGGCACTGGGCGACGGAAGCGGCCAAGGCGCTTGCCGAGGTCGGCGCCGAGCTGGTGCCGGTCGACACCAATCCGGTCGATGCGGTGTGGCCCGATCGCCCGGCGCCATCTGACGCGAAGCTGTCGGTCCAGCGCGATTCCGCCGCGGGCAAGTCCTCGGCGGCCAAGCGCCAGGAGATCGCCGACTGGCTGACTGAGAAGAGGGCCGACGCGGTGGTGCTTTCCGCGCTCGATTCGATCGCCTGGACGCTGAACGTGCGCGGAGACGATGTCGCGCACACACCAGTCGCGCTGAGCTACGCGATCGTCTCCGCCGACGGCACAGCCGATCTCTATGTTTCGCCTGACAAGATGACCGACGCCGTCGCGCAACATCTCGGCAACGCGGTGCGCGTGCATGACCGCCGGGACTTCGGGCCCGCGCTCAGCCGGTTCGCGGGCAAGCGAGTCGCCGCCGATCCCGACAACGCCGTCGCTGCGATCTTCGATGCGCTGGAGGCGGGCGGCGCGACGGTGCTGCCCTCACGCGATCCGGTGGTGCTCGCCAAGGCGATCAAGAATGACATCGAAATCGCCGGCCACAAGGCCGCGAGCGTGCGCGACGGCGCGGCGCTGAGCCGGTTCCTGCGCTGGGTCGAGGAGACGGCGCCCAAGGGCGGGCTGACCGAGCTCGATTGCGTCGCCAAGCTGCTCGAGTTCCGTCAGGCGACGGGCAAGCTCAAGGACACCTCATTCGACACCATCTCGGCGACCGGCGCGCACGGCGCGAGCCCGCATTACCACTCGACGCCTGAATCGAACGCCGAGCTCAAGCCGGGCCAGCTCTACCTCGTCGATTCGGGCGGGCAGTATGAGGACGGCACCACCGACGTCACCCGTGTGATCCCGGTGGGCGAGCCGACCCCCGTGATGTAGGACCGCTTCACCCGCGTCCACAAGGGCAATCTTGCGCTCGACACCGCACTGTTTCCCAAAGGCACCAACGGCGGCCAGCTCGACGCCTTCGCGCGGCGGCCGCTCTGGGAAGCAGGGCTCGATTTCGCGCACGGCACCGGCCACGGCGTCGGCGCGTATCTGTCGGTCCACGAGGGACCGGCGCGGATCGCCAAGCCGAGCTACCCTGGGGGCGGCCCGGCGGTGCCGCTTGAAGCCGGTATGATCCTCTCCAACGAGCCCGGCTATTATAAGGCAGGCGAATACGGCATCCGCATCGAAACGTTGGTGCTGGTGGTCGAGCGCACGGTGCCGGGCGGCGATACGCCGATGCTCGGCTTCGAAACGCTGACCTTCGTGCCAATCGAACGATCGTTGATCTTGCCCGAGCTGCTGACGCCCGAGGAACTGGCCTGGCTCAACGTCTATCATGCTAAGGTGCTGGAGAAGATCGGTCCCGAGCTCGACGGCGAGGACCGCGCCTGGCTCGAAGCCAAGTGCGCGCCGATCGGGTAAAAAAGCCGCCCTGATCCGGCCTCCGTTCGCCGGAGCCTGTCGAAGGGCGAGATCCGATAGCTGCCGTCGGCGGCAAGCCGCGCTTCGACGGGCTCAGCGCGAACGGGTTTGGTCGGTCGTTGGGCGGGAAGCGGTTTCAGACCCCGCCTGTTCGCGCGCCTGCACCTTGCGCTTGCGCAGGTTCTCGCGCAGCTTTTCGGCGAGCCGCGCCGCTTTGTCGTCCTTGGCGGTCATGGCGCGGCGATAAAGCCGATCGGGGTGCCTTGACAATCCGGGTCCCGCACGGCCATAGGCGCCGCTCCCCGACATGGGTATGCTGCCGTAGCTCAGTGGTAGAGCGCATCCTTGGTAAGGCTGAGGTCGTGAGTTCAATCCTCACCGGCAGCACCATTTTCCCGAACCGCGCACCTGATCGCCTGTCCGGAGGCAGGTCAGTGTTCGGGATCGACGATCGCTCGAACGATGCGGAAGAGCTTGAAGGGAACGGCGAGCAGGTTGACCCCCGTGCAGCCCGTCGGCGGGCAGACGGCGCAGGCGCGGCCGCTCGACGCTTCGCACATCGCCTCGGCGCGATCGGGTTCGGGAGAGGGGCCCATGGGCGTAGGGTCCCGCTCGTCGGGGAGCGGCAAGCGCTGATCGGACGAACGCGCGCCGCACACCACGATCTCGCTGCCGGTGGAGCGATCGCAATCCTTACGGCCTGAAGTGACCGTCGTGAGATCGTGGTAACGCGACAGCATCGTCGCGGTATCCGAAGGTGGAGCGGCCGGGGGCGGGGGCGGCGTGACCGTCGCGACCTGCGCTTGTGCCAGCGCGAGGATCGTCAATGCCGCCACGCTTGCCATCGTCCGCCTCCGCTATTGCTTATGGCGGGATGTCGGTGCCGTGGGAAGCTTGCCGCTAAAGGGATCCGGCGTCCAGCCGGAAGCCGATGCGGCCGTCAGCCCGCCGCCTTGCCGTCGATCGCGGCTTCGCTGCCCGTTTCGGGCGGCAGGTCGGCCATCGAGGCCGCCACCTTTTCGGCCTCGGCCATGACGCGCAGGACGTTGTTGCCGGCGAGCTTGGCGATATTGGCGTCGCTCCAGCCGCGGCGCATCAGCTCGGCGAGCAAGGCGGGATAGGCGCTGACGTCGGCGAGGCCCTGCGGCAGCATCTGGTCGACGCCGTCGAAGTCCGAGCCGATGCCGACATGATCGATCCCCGCCACCTTGACGATATGCTCGATATGGTCGGCGACCTCACCGATCGTGACCTTGGGCGCAGGGTTCGCCTTCAGCCATGCGTCCATCGCCGCCTTGGCCTTGTCGGGCTGACCGATATAGAGGCCGTCGAAGGGAGGTGAGTTGAGCCGCGTCTGCTCGGCGAGCCGGTCGGCGGCCCAGCGCCGATACGCGTCGGAAACATAGGGCGCGGCAAAGGTGACCATCACCACGCCGCCATTCTGCGCAACCAGCTTGAGCACGTCGTCGGGCACGTCGCGCGGATGATCGTCGAGCGCTCGCGCGCCCGAATGCGAGAAGATCACCGGCGCCTTGGAGACGCGCAGCGCGTCGCGCATCGTCGCCGCGCTGACATGACTCAAGTCGACCAGCATGCCGAGCCGGTTGAGCTCGCGCACGACCTTCTCGCCGAACGGGGTGAGGCCGTCGTGGCGCGGATTGTCGGTCGCCGAATCGGCCCAGGAAATGGTCCGCGAATGAGTGAGCGTGAGATAGCCCGCGCCGAGGGCGTGATAGGCGCGCAGCACCGACAGGCTCTCGTCGATCTGATTGCCGCCCTCGACCCCGATCAGCGATGCGATCTTGCCGGCGGCGTGGATGCGGCGGACGTCGGCGGCGGTGCGCGCTAGCGCGAAGTCCTTGGGGTAGCGCCGCACGAAATTCTTGACGAGATCGATCTGCTCGAGCGTTTCCTTGACCTCTTCCGGCCCCGGCAGATCGGGCGAGACCCAGACCGACCAGAATTGCCCCCCGACATGCCCCTGATGCAGCCGCGCGATATCGGTATTGTACGGATCGGGGCCGGGAAGGCGCGTCAGGTCCATCGTCCAGCGCTTGTCGCCTTCGCGCTCGCGGAGGATTTCGGGCCAGTCGTTATGGCCGTCGATCAGCGGCACCTGGGCGAGCACCTTGGCGACCCGCGCCGAATAATCCGGCGAGGCGGGTGCGGCGCCGCTCGCCAGCAGCGCGACCGCGATCAGCGAGGCGGCCTTGGGGACCATCGTGCGCATGCCGCCCATCAGAAGTTCATGCTGAAGGTGATCAGCCGCAGGTCGAAGGCGAGCCAGGCGAGGAACAAGGCGGCCAGCGCCGCGACGATCGCCCAGCCGGTCGCCACCCAGCGCCGCGCCTTGTTCACGAACACCGCATAAGCGTTCCATACCGACAACAAGGCGCCGATCACGGCGAGCACGCCGAGGATCTGGAGCAGCCACATCCAGCCGTCGAGCCGCCCGTCGAGCATTTCGAGATGGCTGCTCATCATCGCCACAATCGTGAACCAGCCGATCGCGACGATCAGCATCAGCCAGGCCGTGATGCGCAGCGCGCGATGGAGCTGGAGGTCGCGGCCCGTGATCGGCAGCGTATAGTGGTAGCGCCGCCGGACGAGCGCGACGACGGGCCAGCCGATCGCGGTCAGCAGCATGACGAACAGCGCGATCAGCATCAGCGGCATCACCCAGCCGGCGTTGAGCCCGGCGGGCGGGGGGATAAATTCCATGATCGGCGTGAGCTGCGCGGTCGAGAAATAGGCGACGCGGCCGTCGCGGATCACCGCGCCCAGCTGGTCCTCGCCGCCGGCATCGATCCAGTGCCACGGCGACACTTCGCGCCAGCGCCGCGGCGCGCCCGCCGCGTCGGTCAGGCTGGAGACGGTGATCGTGTCGTCGGGATTGAGCGAGACCGTCGTCTGGCCGATGAGCGAGGCGATGCGGACGAAGTCGCTATTGGAGCGCCGGCTGCTGATATAATGGCCGACCAGCGCCGCGCCATGGGCGTGCGCGGTTGCCGCGGTCGGCAGCGGGGCGCTCGGCGCGGCGGGGAAATAGCGATTGGTGAATTCGGCGAACAGCCGCTCGCGCAGCGGGTGCGCCGCGCCTTGCTTGCCGAGGCTGTTGAGCGAGACGAACAGACCCACCCCCTTGTCGAGGTATAGGTGGAGGTCGGAATGGAACATTACGGTATCGCCGCCATGCCCGATGATGTTCAGGCCGTTGCGATCCTCATGATAGAAGCCCAGCGCCATCGCCGGCAGCCCCGCAATCGGGCGGTTGGCGGCAGCGTGCATCAGCTGCGCGGTCTGCGGGTTGAGCAGTACGCCGCCATTGTTCAAGTGCGCGATCATGAAGCGCGCCATGTCGGCGCCAGTGGTCGAGAGCGACCCTGCCGGCGCCACGCTGACGATCTCGAACCGGCCCGGCGGCTGCGAGGCGAGCATATAGCCCTTCGACATGTGCGAGGCGAGCGCGGGCGGCAGCGGCTGGGCGAAGCTCGAGCTGGTCATGCCGAGCGGCGCGAAGATATGATGCTGGACGTAATCGTCGAACGGCTCGCCCGAGACGCGCTCGACGATATAGCCGGCGAGCGCCGCGCCATAGTTCGAATAAGCCGGCATCGCGCCGGGGGCGTAGATGCGCTCGGGAATCCAGCGATCGAGCACCTTCTTGAGCGGCGCCGCCTTGGCCGGATCGTAGAGGATCAGATATTTGACCGTCTCTTCGAAGCCCGGCGTGTGCGTCATCAGGTTGCGCAGCGTGATCGGCTTGCCGAATTTCTCGGGAATGCGGAAATCGAGGTAGCGGTTGACGTCGGCGTCGAGATCGAGCTTGCCGGCTTGGACCTGCTGCATCACCGCGGTCCAGGTGAACAGCTTGGAGATCGATCCGGGGCGGAACATGGTGACGTTGGGATCGACCGGCTGGCGCTTCTTGACATCTGCGAAGCCGAAGCCGCGCTGGGTCAGCACCTGGCCGTCCTTGACCACAACCACCACCGCGCCGGCAATGTCGCCCGAGCTCAGCGCATAGGGCATGAAGCCGTCGAGCCAGGTGTCGACATCGCTCTTGGTCAGCGCGGCCGCGCCTTGACCGGCGGCGGGGGCGGCAGCTTCTCCGGGGGCGGAGACGGGCGCGCTCTGCTCGGGAACCAGCGGCTGGTGCTGGGCGAGATTGGGGCTTTGCGCGGTGGCGGGCACCAGCGCCGCCGACGCCATCGCCACCGCGCCGGCGATGCGCAACCGGATCGTTCGAAGGCTCCCCGGCTTGCCACGCGCGGCGATGCTCGCATGCCGCCGCAACATCCATCCCCGTCCGAAGTTGCCGATGATGCGCATCGCCGTTCCCCCAAGGTATGAAGCCTTAACATGCCATAATTTTCCAATTGGGCAACAGGGTTTCTGAAGCGCGGGCAGCGCGGTCGCGGCAAGGACCGAAAACGCGGGAAATCAGCGTGATCTTGATGATGTGCCAAGTTGCGCTTGTCGCCGGAGACCACGCCGACTCGCTCGAAGACGGGCAAAATCGGCAAGCGGTTCTTGACGGAATTTCCAATCAGGTCATAATTGCCTTATCAGGATGAAGCGGCCGAAAAGGCGGCGACGAGACGGGGGAGAGCATGGCGCTTCTGGACTTCAAGGCCCTGGGATTGCTCGCGGCCGCCATCGCGATCGCACCGCCGGGCGCCGCTGCCGACAAGGCGCCGTTCAGCATCGCCGACGTGATGCAGGCGCCCTATCCGGCAAGCCTCGTCGCCGCGCCGAAGGGAAATGGCGCGGCCTGGGTGTTCAACGCCAGGGGCGTGCGCAACATCTGGGTCGCCGATGGCGCCGGGACCGCGCGCCCGATCACGACCTATACCGCCGATGACGGCTTCGACATCGGCGAGCTCGCCTGGTCGCCCGATACGAAGACGATCGCGTTCGTGCGCGGGCAGACGCTCGAAGACGCCAAGCCCGCCAATGTCGCCAGCGCGCCCGGCGGCCCCAGGCCGCGCGAAATCTGGGTGGTTTCTGCATCGGGGGGCGCACCGCGCAAGCTCGGCGCCGGCCATTCGCCGAGCTTCTCGCCCGACGGCAGCCGGCTGGTGTGGCTCGACGGCCAGCAGGTCATGGGCGTCGATCCGCGCGGCGCCGGCGATGCCGCGCCGCTCATTGTCGATCAGGGCGCGGTCACCGATATCCTCTGGTCGCCCGACGGCCGCCGCCTTGCCTTCGTCAGCGACCGCGGCGATCATGCGCTGGTCGGCGTCTATGACGTGTCGGCCAAGACGATCACCTGGATGGGGCCGAGCTTCGATCAGGATCAATCGCCGGTCTTCTCGCCCGACGGGTCGAAGATCGCCTATATCCACGTCCCGACCGAAAAGACTTCGCCCTTCTTGAGCCGCCGCGCCGGCCTGCCCTGGTCGATTCGAGTCGCCGACGTGGCGACCGGCGCGGCGCATCAGGTGTGGCAGGCCGATGCCGGCAACGGCAGCGTGTTCTATCCGACCTTGTCGGAGCGCAACCTGCTGTGGACGTCGGGCAATCGGCTCGTGTTCCCGTGGGAAAAGACCGGCTGGCTGCTGCCTTATGCGGTGAGCGCCGACGGCGGCGCGGCGCGCGCGCTTGCTTCGGGGGAGTTCGAAACCGCGTTTATGACGTTGGGGGCGGACGCCCATGAGCTCATCTACGCATCGAACCAGAACGACATCGATCGCCTCCATTTGTGGAAGGTCGATCCCGCGGGCGGTGCGCCGCAGCCCGTCGTGGTCCCGGAACAGGGAGTCGAGGCGTATCCTGATGTCGCCGCCGGAGGCGCGATCTATGCGCTGCGCAGCACCGCTACGCGCCAGCTCATGCCCGTCGTGGCGAGCGGCGATCGCTGGCGCGATCTCGCGCCTGGCGCGGTGCCGGCCTCGTTCCCTGAAGCCGGGCTGGTGACCCCGCAATCGGTGACCTTCAAGGCGCCTGACGGCTTCGTCACCCATGGCCAGTTGTTCCTCCCGCCCGACGACACAGGCAAGGCCAGGCACGCCGCGATCCTGTTCTTCCACGGCGGGCCGCCGCGGCAGATGCTGGTCGGCTTCCATTACATGTCGGCCTATTCGTGGATGTACGCGCTCAACGAATATTTCGCAGCCGAGGGCTATGTCGTGCTGTCGGTCAATTATCGCGGCGGCATCGGCTATGGGCTCGATTATCGCGAGGCACCGGGCTTCGGCCTCGGCGGCGGCAGCGAGACCAAGGACATCCTCGGCGCGATCGCCTATCTCAAGGGGCGTAGCGACGTCGACGGCGAGCGGATCGGCGCCTGGGGCGGCAGCTATGGCGGCTTGATGACCGCGCTGGCGCTGGCGCGCGCCTCCGACTCGGTCAAGGTCGGAGTCGATTATGCGGGCGTCTATGACTGGGCGTCGATGCTCGCCGGATTGGGCGCGCCGATCGAGGACGAAGCGGCGCGCAAGCTGGCGACCGAGTCCTCGCCGGTCGCGACGATCGATCAATGGCGCTCGCCCGTGCTGGTCATGCAGGCCGATGACGACCGCAACGTGCCGCCGCAGCAATCGACCCAGCTGATCCAGGACCTGCGCGCGCATCACGTACCGTTCGATCAGATCCTGATCCCCAACGAGGTTCACGACCTGACGCGTTACTCTTCGTGGCTGGCGCTGTTCGAGGCGACTGACGCCTATCTTGACGCGCATCTCGATCCGGCGCGCGAGACTCATTGAAACTGCGCCGGCGCTTGCTGATTGGAGAACAATTCTCTAAATAGAAAATGCATTATGGTTGGCGAAGGGAACAGGCGACGATGCAGGACAAGAGCGTGGGCACGGTGCCGATGCTGCGGGCTTCCGCCGCGTGAATGCGCACGCCGAGACCGCGGGCGTGCTGGTGCTGCCGCAACCCTATCTGCTGTTCGTCGGCGACACGCGCGAGCGCGGCTATGCCAAGACGGCGTTCGGCCTGCGCGATTGGGCGGGCGACAAATGCGTGGGCGAATGCGCGAGCGATCCCGCCG
Organism: Sphingomonas sp.; assembly: GCA_051954515.1. Taxonomy (GTDB): domain Bacteria; phylum Pseudomonadota; class Alphaproteobacteria; order Sphingomonadales; family Sphingomonadaceae; genus Sphingomonas. The sequence continues at coordinate 179,120 of JBQCHQ010000013.1, forward strand.
CAGTCACCACCGGCCTGCCGCGCATGACGCCGGCCGAAGGCGCCGCGCGCGGCGCGCGCGCACTGGTGATCGCGGTCGCCAACAAGGGCGGCTTCATCCCCTTGAGCTGGCGCGCGACATTGATCGAAGCGCTCGAGGCGGGGCTCGATATCGTCAGCGGCATGCATGCCCGCCTGCGCGACATCGCCGAGCTCGCTCAGGCCGCCGATCGGCTCGGCCGCCGGCTGATCGACGTGCGCACGCCGCCGCCGGGGCTCGCCGTCGCCACCGGTGCGAAGCGCAGCGGCAAGCGCTTGCTCACCGTCGGCACCGATTGCGCGCTGGGCAAGAAATACACCGCGCTGGCGCTCGCCCGCGCCTTTGCCGAACGCGGGATCGATGCCGATTTCCGCGCCTCGGGCCAGACAGGGATCATGATCGCCGGCGCCGGCATGCCGATGGACGCGGTGATCGCCGATTTCGAAGCCGGCGCCGCCGAGCAATTGTCGCCCGACGCCGCGCCCGATCATTGGGACGTGATCGAGGGCCAGGGCTCTCTCTCCCACCCGGCCTACGCCGCAGTGTCTCTCGGCTTGCTCCACGGCAGCCAGCCCGACATATTCGTGCTGTGTCACGAGCCGGGACGCACCGAATTGCTCGGCATGACCGGCTTCGACGTGCCGAGCGTCGATGACATGATCGCACTGACAATCACGCTCGGTCGCCGCACCAACCCGGCGATCCGCTGCGGCGGCCTGTCGTTCAATACCGACGCGCTGTCCGCCGACGAGGCCGAGCGCGTGATGGCGACCGAAAGCGCGCGCACCGGCCTGCCCGTCGCCGATCCGATGCGCGGCGGGCCCGCCTTCGACCGTCTCGTCGACAACTGCCTGCGGGGCGCGTGATGCCGGAGGCCGCGCACCCGCCGGCCTCGACATGGTTCCAGCGCTTCCTGCTGCCCGGCTTCGCCTTCAAGGCGGTGGTGATCGGCGGCGGCTATGCGACGGGGCGTGAGCTCGCCGAATTCTTCCTGCCCGGGGGCCCTTGGGGCGGGCTCGCCGGTATGTTATTGGCGATGGCGATCTGGAGCCTCGTCTGCGCGGTTACCTTCGCTTTCGCGCGCATGGTGGGCGGCTATGATTACCGCACCTTCTTCCGCGCGCTGCTCGGCCCGTTCTGGATCGTCTTCGAGATCGCCTATGCCCTGTTCGTAGTCCTGATCCTGTCGGTATTCGGCGCCGCCGCCGGGGCGATCGGTGCGGCGACTTTGGGGTTGCCCGCTATCGTCGGCACGCTCGCGCTCGCGGTGGCGATCGGGTTGTTTGTGACCTTTGGCAACGCGTCGGTCGAGCGGCTGTTCAAATATGTGACCGTGCTGCTCTACGGCGTCTATGTTCTGTTCGTGCTGCTGTCGGTCGCGCGGTTCGGCGATCGCATCGGCCAAGCCTTCGCCAGCGCCGCGCCGCCGGGCAATTGGGCGCTGGGCGGGCTTACTTATGCCAGCTACAACATCGTCGGCGCGGTAGTGATCCTGCCCGTCACGCGCCACCTCACCAGCCGCCGCGACGCGGTGATCGCCGGGCTGGTCGCGGGGCCGCTGGCGATGCTGCCCGCATTGCTCTTCTTCATCTGCATGTGCGCCTTCCTGCCGGGCATCGCGCAGGAAACCCTGCCGTCGGACGTCATGCTGCAGCAGCTGCGGCTACCCGCTTTCCATTACCTGTTCCAGCTGATGATCTTCGCCGCGCTGCTCGAAAGTGGAACCGGCTCGGTCCATGCGATCAACGAGCGGATCGCCGGCGTGTGGCGGCATGCCCGCGGCCGCGACCTCTCGCACCGCGCGCGGGCCGGCATCGCCGCCGCGCTGCTGATCGGGTGCATCTTCATCGCCGACCGCTTCGGGCTCGTCGCGCTGATCGGCAGCGGCTACCGCTTCCTCGCCTACGCGCTTCTCGCGGTTTACGTCGTGCCGCTGCTGACGATCGGGCTGGCGCGGCTGTGCGCGCCGGCCATTGCGCCCGCCGCGACGCCGGCGAGCGGCAGCTGATCCATCAGGGGAGGGACTATGCCATCGACCGCCACATCGCGCCTGCGCCGGGTGCAGCACGCCTTCGCGGTATTCTCATTGGCGGCAATGCTGCCGGCGATGCCCGTCGAGGCCGCGCGCCCAAGCACAGCGGCCGCCCCGGCGATCGACCCGTACGTCCTCGCCGATCTCCCCGCCTTCATCGACGGCGTGATGGCTGAGCAGATCGCCAGCCAGCAGGTCGCGGGCGCGGTGGTGACCGTGGTTTATCGCGGCAAGGTGCTGTTCACGCGCGGCTATGGCTATGCCGATATCGATGCCGGCGTGCCGGTTGATCCGCAGCGCACCTTGTTCCGCCCCGGATCGGTCTCGAAGCTGTTCACCTGGGTCGCGCTGATGCAGCAGGTCGAGGCGGGGCGCGTCGATCTCGATGCCGACGTCAACACCTATCTCGATTTCAAGATCCCTGCGCTCGGCGACACCCCGATCCGCGTGCGCGACCTGATGTCGCACAGCCCGGGGATGAGCGACGTCGGCGGCATCTTCGTCGACAGCCCCGACCAGCTCGTGCCCTACGAGCAGTGGATCAAGCAGCACATTCCCAAGCGCGTCTGGAAGCCCGGGACCGAGGTCGCCTATTCGAACTACGGCGCCGCACTCGCGGGCTATATCGTCGAGCGAGTCTCGGGCGAGCCGTTCGCCGACTATATCGACAAGCACATCTTCCAGCCGCTCAAAATGACTTCGACGACCTTCCGCGAGCCGCTGACCGGGGCGATGAAGGCCAACATGGCAAGCGGCTATCGCGCCGAGGACGGCAAGCTCGTCGCCACGCATTACGAATATATCAGCTCGATCATGCCCGCTGGCTCGGCCGCGGCGACCGCGCCCGACATGGCGCGCTTCATGCTGGCGCTGCTCGGCGGCGGCACGCTCGATGGCGCGCGAATCCTGAGCCCGCAATCGGTGCGCCTGCTCGAGACCGACTCGCTCGCCGATGCCCCCGGCCTGCCCGGCATGGCGCACGGCATGCTGGTCTATCGCGAGAAGGACCCGCGGCTCGTCGGCCATGCCGGCAATACCGACGATTTCCATACCGATCTGGTGCTCGCGCCGGAATACGGCCTCGGCTGGTTCGTCTCCGAAAGCGGCGGCGAGAAGAGCTATCGCGGGCGCACCGACCTCAGCAATGCGATCCGCGGCAAGCTCTTTCCCCAGCGCCGAGCGCCGCGCTGGACCGAGCCTTCACCGCCGCCGCCTCTCGGCACCTATCGCGTCAATCGCCGCGATTACACCCAGCCCGCCGATCCGGCGGGGGACGCCAAGGTGGTGATGACCGGCGCGCACACGATCGCCGTCACGCGCGAGGGCGAGACCACCGCCTGGGTGCAGATCGGCCCGCGCCTGTTCGAGGAGCTGACCGGCGCGCGCGACGGCGGTCCGTTCGACAGGCTCGAATTCTACAGCCCCGCCGACGCGCCCAGCCTCTCCTTCGCGTCGGAGCCTTACGAAACCTATCATCGCGTCGAGCCGGGCCAATGACCCACTGAAATTTTCTGGCAAGCGCCGGCGCGCCGGCATATGTCGCTCTTGTCGGGATGAATTCGTTCCGATCGGAAACTTGCCAGGAAAGGACCTTCGTGCCCGCCGAAACGCCGACACTCGGAACCCTGCTGCGCCGCCTGCGCGCGCGCGAGGGATGGACGCTCAAGGAAATGAGCGACAAGTGCGGCATTCCGGTATCGACCCTGTCCAAGGTGGAGCACGATCGCCTCACGCTGACCTACGACCGCCTGCAGCAGCTGAGCCGCCGCCTCAACATGCGCATGTCCGAGCTGTTCGCCGAGGACGAGGATGCCGCACCCGCGGTCACCGCGCGGCGCAGCGTCGGCGACATCGATCAGGCGATCCGCGTCGAGACGCCGAACTACGATTATTACTATCTCTGCACCGAATTGCGCCGCAAGCGCATGATCCCGGTGCTCACCAAGATCCGCGCCAAAACCCCCAAGCAGTTCGGCGATCTCGTCCACCATACCGGCGAGGAATTCATCTTCGTCCTCAAGGGCCGGATCGTGGTCAACACCGAATTCTACGACGCGGTGACGCTCGGCGAGGGCGAGTTCATCTATATCGATTCGACGATGGGCCACGCTTATCTGGTCGCCGAGGGCTGCGACGAGGCCGAGGTGCTGGGCATCATGTCGAGCAGCGACGAGGAGCTGATGCAGTCGCTGATGTCGCTCCACGACGGGAAGCCGGGGGTTTGATCGATTCAGCGCGGCTCGATCAGTTAAGCCGGCTCATCACCGCCAGGATCGCCGCGGCGAGCAGCAGCGCCGCCATGCCGATCGCGAAGAACAGGACGGCGGGGATCGCACCCCAATAGGCGCCCATCACGCCCGCGAGCAGGCTGCCGATGAACTTGGCGAGATACCACGCCCCCATCAGCATCGCCGCGATCTGAACTGGCGACAGCCGCCCGATCAGCGACAGGCCGACCGGGATGACGAACAGCTCGCCGATCGTGAGCAGCACGAAATAGCCGAGCACCCAGAGCATCCCGACCGGCTGTCCCGAAGCGGCATAAGCGAGCGAGGCGCCGATCATCACCGCCATCGACAGGCTCGACACCAGGCAGCCCAGGCTCATCCGGCCGAATAGAAGTTTGAGGCTGTCGCCTTTGCGCCGGCGCTGCCAATGACGCATCAGGAACGGCGTCAGCAGGATGATGAGCGCTGGATTGATCGACTGGAACCAGGTCGCCGGCACCTCGATCGGGCTGCCGAACAGGCCGATCGAGCGATCGGTGCGGTGCTCGACCCACAAGGCGATCACGTTGCCGCTCTGCTCATAGGCGATGCGGAACAGGATGATCGTCACGATCATCACGCCGAGCAGCCTCAGATTGCGCCAGTCGAGCGCGCCCAGCACCGCCGGATCGCCCGGCGTCGAAACGTTGGGCCGCGCCGGTTCGCGCGGCAGCAGGTGCAGGCAGCGCAGATAGATGACGAGGCCCGCCGCCATGCCGACGCCCGCCGCGCCGAAGCCCCAATGCCAGCCGAGCAACTCTCCCAACGAACCGCAGACCAGCGGTGCGCTGAACCCACCCAGGTTGATGCCCATGTAATAAGCGCTGAACGCCTGCGCCTGGCGCGGGTCGCCGTCGCGATAAAGGCTGCCGACCTGCACCGCGAGCGGCGGGATGAACAGACCGTTGCCGAGCGCCACCAGCGCCAGCGCGGGGAACAGCAGCGGCGGGAAGGCCATGGCGAAATGGCCGCACATCATCAACGCGCCGCCGAGGATGACGCTGCGCGTCCGCCCCAGCCAACGATCGGCGACGATCCCGCCGAAGAACGGGCTGAGGAACGCGGCGGCGCCGTAGCTGCCGTAGATCAGCGACGACTTGGCCTGGCTGAAGCCGAGCTCGCCGGTCATGTAATAGACCAGCATCGCCTGCAGGCCGAAATAGGAGAATTCGGCCCACATCTGGGTGAGGAACAGCACCGTCAGCCCCGGCGGATGGCCGAACAGCGTGCGCTTGCCGCCTGCCGGGGCAGGCGCGGACGCCGCCGGGATCGCCGCCTCGGCCACGATCAGTAGTTCAGGCTCGACGGGATCAAGTGCATGACGATCAGGAACCAGCTGAGGAACAAGGCTGCTAGCACGATCGCCACGCTCCACAGCTTGGCCGGCCAGCGGCGCTCGCTTGTCACCACCCGCCAGGCCGACCAGCAGCACAGGACGGTGCCGATGAGCGCGCCGATCGACAGGATCTGCGCGAGCCGCATCCACGGATCAAGCCGCCCGTCGAGATAGACCAGGCTCATGCCGAGCAGCGAGATGAAGGCGAACCACAAGCCGGCGATGACGACGAACAGCAAGGCGGTGACTCGCGTCGCGCGGTGCAGCGTCAGCGCTCGCCCGGCGAGCAGCGCCGGCTGGCCGTAATGCCGCCGCACCAGCGCAGTCACCGGCCAGGCGATCAGCGTCAGCAGCATGACGAGGATCGCCGCGAGCAATGCCGGTAAAATCCACGCGCCGTTCATCGCCGTCGGCGCGGGCAGCATCGTCATGATCGGCGCCATCTCGTCGTCGGCGAACGAGACCACGCGGCCATTCTCGACCCGCGCGCCGAGCCACGCCTTGCCGCCGACCTCGTGCCAGCGCCACGGCCCTACCTCGCGCCACTTGATCGGATTGCCCGCGGCGTTGGTCAGCGACGACACGGTGATCGTGTCGTCGGGATTGAGTGTCACGCGCGTCTGGCCGGGTAGATAGAAGAGCCGCGCCCAGCTCGACATCGCGCGGCGGCTGCTGAGATACTGGCCGACCATCGCCGCGCCGTGTGCATGCGCGGTCTTGGCGGTCGGCAGATCGGGCTGCGGCGCGGGAAAATAGCGGTCGGTGAATTCCTGGAACAGCTTGGCGCGCAACGGATAGACCGCATCGTCTTTGCCGCGGTTGTTGAACGACATGAACAGCCCGACGCCCTTGTCGAGATAGAGATGCAGGTCCGAATGGAACCAGACAGTGTCGCCGCCATGGCCGATGATGTTCAAGCCATTGCCGCTCTCCTGATAGAAGCCGAGCGCCATGCCGGGCAGGCCGGGGATCGGCTGATCGGCGCGACTATGCATCAGCCGAGCGGTCTCGGGGCGGAGCAGCGGGCCGCCCTGGTTCAAATGCGCGATCATGAACTGCGCCATGTCCGCCCCGGTCGTCGACAGCGCGCCGGCGGGGGCGGCGTCGACCAGCTCGAAGGGCTGGGGGTCCTCGTCGGCGCTGCTGTAACCATTCGACATTTGCGGCCGGAATTGCGCCGGCAGCGGCTGGGCGAAGGTCGAATGCGCCATGCCGACCGGTGCGAGCACATGGCGCGCGATATAATCGTCGAATTTCTCGCCGGAGACTCGCTGGACGATATAGCCGGCGAGCGCCGCGCCATAGTTGGAATAAGCGGGTTGCGTCCCCGGCGGATAGAGCCGCGTCGGCACCCAGTCGGCGACCGTATCGTGCAGCGAGCGCAGGCCCTTGGGATCGAAATGGATGAGGTTCTTGAGCGTCTCCTCTAACCCCGCGGTGTGCGTCATCAGGTCGCGCATCGTCACCGGCTTGCCGAACGCCGGCGGTATTTTGAAATCGAGGTAGCGATTGACGTCGGCGTCGAGGTCGATCTTGCCAGCCTGGACGAGCTGCATCACCGCGGTCCAGGTGAACAGTTTCGAAGTCGAGCCGACGCGGAACATGGTGCGCGCCGGATCGACGCGGACGCGCTTGGCGACGTCGGCATAGCCATAGCCGCGCTCGGTGAGGACGCGGCCGTCCTTGACCACCACGATCACCGCGCCGGCAATGGCGCCGCGCTCGAGGCTGTAGGGCAGCAGCCCGTCAAGCCAGGCATCGACGTCGGTCGCGGTCAGGTCGTGCGCGCCGGTCGGGCTGGCCGGCGCTGCTGCCGTCGTCGCAGCGTTTGGGGCAGGCGGCACTTGCGGGCCGAGCGGCGACGGCGTGCTGGCCGCGGCCGGCATGGCCAGCATCGCCACGATCCCCAGCGCGGCGGCGAAACGTCGAACCAATGTCATGCCCGTGCTCCCCGCGTCAGAAGTCGAAATCGAGCGTCGCGCCGATCGTGCGTGGGCGGATCGGCGTCACCGCCACCGCGCCGCCCGGCCGCGCGCCGAACCCGGCGACATTGACCATGCCCCTGGTATTGGTCAGGTTGTGCGCGAACAGCGTCACCCGCAGCGGGTCGAAATCGACCCCCGCATGAAGGTCGAGCGTGGCATAGCCGTCGATCACCTGCCGCCGGCCGATCGCGATGCGATAGGCCGGGTCGAAATCGGTCTGCTGGTCGCTGGTCAGATGCACGTCGCCGCCGATGAACGCCTCGGTGCTGCCGGCAAGCGACCAATGGTAATCGCCGGCGAAATTGACCGTCCATTCGGGCGCATAAGGCAAGCGGTCGCCGTCGAAGCCCGGCGGGACGAGCACGACATTGCCGTTGCCGTCGACCTCGCCGATATCGATCCCCGGCAGGTCGCCCTTCAGCCGCGCATCGTTGTACGCGACATTGGCGACGAACTCGAGGCCGCTGGTCGGCCGCGCGGTCGCGGTGACTTCGAAGCCCTTGCTCGCCGCCTTGCGGCCGTTGCCGTCGCCGTTGACCGTGCCGATGCCGGGCACCTGATAGGTGATGTTCACCTGGATGTCGCGCCAGTCGAGATAATAAGCCGAGGCGTCGATCGAGAATTTGCCGTCGCCGGTTTCGGCGCGTAGGCCGGCTTCGTAGCTGATCAGCGTGTCGGCGTTGTATTGCGAGGGGAAATCGGGGCCGGCGCCGGGCGGCACCACATTGGGTCCGCCGGGCCGATAACCCTTGGCGACGCGCGCATAGATCGAGCTGTGCTTGCTGAGCTCGAGCCGCGGCGAGACCGACCAGGTGAACACCCCTTCGCCCGATTTGCCGGCTTCGATCTGCGCGTCGGGGCCGGCGCCGCTCAGCGCGAGCAGCGAGCCAGACAGCTCTTGCAGCGTCTTTTGCTTGTTGTGGCTGTAGCGCGCGCCGCCGGTGATGTCGAAACGGTCGCTGAGATGCCAGGTCACGCTGCCGAAGCCCGCATATTCGCTATATCTCGAATCGAGCCGCGCGATCAGGAAATCGGGGAAGGTGACGTCCGCACCGCCGGGCCCGACCGGCAGCGTCATGCCCGGATCGATCGGCGTGCCGGCTGGAATCGCAAAGGGCCGGTATTGCTGGAAGATCAGGCCCTTTTCATGCGTGTAATAGCCGCCGATCAGCCACTCGATGCTGCCCGAATCGGGCGAGGCGAGGCGGACCTCCTGGGTGAATTTCTTCTGCTTGACGTCATTGGGATAATAAATGCCGGCGCTTTCCGGCCCGGCCCCGCCGCTGCCGAAAATGACGTCGCCGAGCCCGCCCAATTGCTCGGAAATGTCCTGCACGTCGTCGCTGAGCTGCTTGCCGTAGCTCGTCACCGAAGTCAGCGAGGCGAAGCCTAGATCCCAGTTGAGCACGCCGCTATAGAGTCGATAGTCGGTATCGGCATGTTCGGGGAAGCGCGCCGCGCGGTTGAGGCCGTGGATCGGATCGCCGGTATAAGGATTGGTCGTGATCGGCCGAAGCGTGACAGGATCGGCGTCGTAGGAGCTCTGCGAATCGCCGCGGATGTCCTGGAGCAGCGCGTTGAGCCGGATCGAGAAGGCGTCGCTCGGCTGGAACAATAACGAGGCGCGGCCGCCATAGCTTTTGGCCTCGTTGGCGTCCTTGGCGGCAAGCCCGATAACGTCGATGAAGCCCGGCGTCTTGCGGTAATAGCCGCTGGCGCGCAGCGCGAGCATCGAGCCGAGCGGCACGTTGACCACGCCGTTCGCCGACCAGCCGGTACCACCCGAGTCGACCGCTTCGATGCCGGCGCGCGCCTTGCCCTCGACCACGCCGAGCTTGGGCGGCGTGGTGACGAACTTGAGTAGGCCGCCCAGCGAATTGGCGCCGTAGAGCGTGCCCTGCGGCCCGCGCAGCACCTCGATCCGCTCGATATCGAGGCTGTCGAAATCGCCCGCGATGCCCGCGCCGTTGCTCTGCCCGGTGCTGGCGCCATAGGGCACGTCGTCGACATAGACCGCGACCGTCGGGCTCGATCCGCCGGTATTGATGCCGCGCAGCACGATGCGCGATTCGCCGGGATTGGCTTTCTGGATCGTCAGGCTGGGAACGAGCTGCGCATAATCGGCGAGATTGACCGCCTGCTGCTGGGCGAGCTGCGCGCCGCCGACCACGGAGATCGATTGCGGCACTTCGCTCAAGAGTTGCGACCGCTTCTGCGCGGTGACGACGATGTCTTGCGGGCTGAAGTTGCCGTCCTGCCGATGCCCGTCCGTGGGTGCGGTCGGGCTCGGCGCTTCATCGGCCGGTTGCGCTTGCTGTGCCCATGCCGGCGACGCGAGCACGCTCAGCGCTGCGCCACAGAAAAATGCCGTCCTCGCCCGCATATTTCCTATCCTCCCTAATTGTCCCAATCATGCTTGTTGTTTCATATTTGGCAACCCTCTTTTTTTTCGAGCAGCCAAGTCTATGGTTTGCGGCAAGGAAGACCGACGAGGGGCAATGACCAAGGCAGCGGAACGACACGATCCAGGGGCGGCGCTGCACGCCGCGCGCCTCGCCAAGGGCATGACGCTGCGCGATCTCGCGGCGAAGACGGGGATCGCCTATTCGACGCTGTCGAAGCTCGAGAACGGGAAGGTCGGCATCACTTACGACAAGCTGCACCGGCTCGCGCTGGGGCTGGAGATCGACGTCGCTGAGCTGGTCACCGGCGACTGTCCTGCCGAGGAGCCGTCGAGCATCGTCGGCCGGCGCAGCATCAATCGCGTGGGGCAGTGGCTCGATGCGGTCACCGATCGCTACAGTCACCATTATCCGGCGGGCGAGCTGCTCAACAAGCTGATGGTGCCGATCATCATCGACGTCCAGGCACGCAGCGTCGAGGAGGTCGGCGGCATGGTCAAGCACGAGGGCGAGGAATTCCTGTTCATCGTCACAGGCTCGATGGAACTGCATTCGAGCCTCTACGCGCCGCTGGCGCTGAGCGCGGGCGACTCGGTCTATTTCGATAGCGGGATGGCGCATGCCTATGTCCGCACCAGCGACGAGCCGTGCACCGTTGTTGCGGTATGTGCGGGCAAAGGCATCCAGCGTTTCGCAGAGACCGCGCGGCACGACGCCTAGCCCGTTGCTCCGATGTTTCCCTAGTTGAAACTTTTTGTCCGATCTGGAATGATCGTGTCATGAACAAGATCGTTCCGGCCTCGCAGGCGCTTCCGATCGCTCGACTGACGAGCGTACCCTTTGCTCATGCCGGCGGAGGCGCTCGATGACTCGCTCGCTGTCGCACCGGCGGATCGAGAATCGCATGCGCGAGCCATTTCGCATCTCCGGCTACCTCTTCGAATCGATGCCGTCGGTGGTCGTCGCGATCGAGGAGGAGGGCGCCACCGGCAATGCCGAGGCGGCGGGCGTTTATTACCTCCACGACGACGTGCCGCACATGGCGAGCGAAATCGAGCGCGTGCGCGATTCGATCGAACAAGGCGCCGATCGCGCGCAGCTGCAGGCGCTGCTGCCCTCGGGCGGGGCGCGCAACGCGCTCGATTGCGCGCTGTGGGAGCTCGAGTCGCGGCTCACCGGCCGACCGGTCTGGCAGATCGCCGGCGCGCCTCAGCCGCGGCCGCTGGTCACCACCTTCACCGTGCCGGCCGACGATCCCGCGCGGATTCGCGCCAAGCTCGCCAATTTCCCGCCGCTCCACGCGATCAAGCTCAAGCTCGACGGCGACCTCGCCGCCGATACCGAACGCGTCCGCACCGTGCGCAGCATCCACCCCGATACCTGGCTCGGGGTCGATGCCAACCAAGGCTATGACGCGGCGACGATCGAGCCGCTGGTGGCGATGCTCGCCGACGCCAGGGTCTCGTTGCTCGAACAGCCCAATCGTCGCGGCGAGGAAGCGATCCTCGACGGTCTTGACAGCCCCATTCCCCTCGCCGCCGATGAAAGCGTCCTCAACGGCGACGAACTCGAAATGCATTACGCGCTTTACGACGTCATCAACGTCAAGCTCGACAAATGCGGCGGCCTCACCGAGGCGCTGCGCATGAAGGACATGGTCCGCCGGATGGGCAAGAAGCTGATGATCGGCAATATGGCCGGCGGCAGCCTGGCGACCGCGCCGGCTTTCGTGTTCGCGCAATTCTGCGATCTGGTCGATCTCGACGGACCCTGGTTCCTGCCCGACGATCCGCTCGCCGACGAGCTGTACCAGGACGGCCGCATCATGATGCCGCCTGGCTATTGGGGCGCGGCCTGATGGTTAATCGCGAACGCTGCCGCCGGGCCTGAACAGCAAGTCGCCATAGTCGAAGCTGAAGTCGGCGATCGGCGATACCGCTTTGGCGGTGACCTGCGAGACCTTGCCGTCGGCGTCGAGCGCGAAGGTGAGATAGGCGGGCTCGATCGCCGGATCGTCGAACCGCGTGACGAATGTGTCGTATTGATAATGGTCAAGCCGTCCGGTCATGCCGGGGGTCGGCTCGAAATTCACGGTGAGGCCCTTGGCGTCGCTGCCGATCGTGATCGGGCCGTACCAGCGATCGACATAGGTGCCGGCATAGCGCGCCAGCGGCAGCGAGGGACCGACCGGCGCAGGCTTCGCCCTGGCCTGCTCGACCGTTGTCTTGGCCGCGGCGATGCGCTGCTCGCGATAGGCCTTGAAGCGGGCGATCCAATCCTGCTGCGGCAGGCCGAGATAATGATCGAGCAGCTCGTACATCAGGCCGAAGCGCGGCGCCATTTCCTCGCTGTTGAGCTCGATCGCGAAACCGACATTCTTTTCGGGGATCAGCACCACAACCGAGGTCGAGCCATAGACCCCGCCCGAATGCCAGACGATCTTGGCGCCGTGATAATCGCGCACCTCCCAACCCAGGGCATAGGCCTGGAAGGCGGGCGTCGTGCCCTCGATCGGCGCCGGCGCGGGCGTGATCGGGATCGGCGTAACCGGCGCCCACATCGCGGCCGCCTGTTCGGCGCTGAACAACCGGCCGCCGCCGGGGATCGCACCGTGGGCGAGCTGGATCTGCAGCCAGCGCGCCATGTCGTTGGCGCTCGCCGCGACCAGCCCGGCGGGCGCCGAAGCTTGCGGCAGATGATCGCTGTCGGCGAGCTGCCGTTGCGCGCCAAGCCCGCGCACCACGCCGCCATAGCGCGCATGCGGCGGCGCCCGGTTCGGCGCTTTCAGGAAAGCGGCATAATCGTCGAGCGCATCGGTCATGCCGGCGGGCTTGAACAGATGTTCGCGCAGATAGGCTTCCCAACTTTCGCCGCTCACCGTTTCGATCAGCTGCCCGGCGACGATGTAGAGGATGTTGTCATAGGCATAGCCGCTGCGGAAGCTCGTCGCCGGCGGGATATTGCGCAGGCGGCGGACGATCTCGGCGCGCGAAATGCTGCCGCGCGGCACATAGAGCATGTCGCCCGCGCCCAGCCCCAGCCCGCTGCGATGGACGAGCAGGTCCTTGACCCGCATCTCGCGCGTCACCCAGGGATCGAACATCTGGAAGCCGGGCAGCCGATCGACCACGCGATCGTCCCAGCTGAGCTTGCCGGCATCGACCAGCGTCGCCAGCGCCGCGGTGGTCATCGCCTTGGCGGTCGATCCGATCACGAACAGCGTGTCGGCGTCGACCTTGTCGGGCGCGCCGAGCCGGCGCACGCCATAGCCTTTGGCGAGCACCACCTTGCCGTTCTCGACGATCGCGATCGCCATGCCCGGCGTGTCGGTCGCCGCGCGCGCCGCTTCGACGCGGGCGTCGAAATCCTTGGGCGGGTCAGCGAGCACGGGCGTCGAGACGAGCGCCAGCGATAGGGCGAGATACGCGGATCTCATGGCCTTTCCTCCTCAGAACCCGGCGCCGATCGTGATTCCGAATGTGCGCGGCCGGATCACCCCCGTGCCGACCGCGCCGAACGGATGATTGCCCTCGCCGGTGACGTTGGTCAGGCCCTCGGCATTGGTCAGGTTCTTGGCATAGAGCTCGACCGAGAAGCGTTCGAATTCGAGGCCGGCGCGAAGGTCGGTCACGGCATAAGACGGTATCTTGTACTGGCGGCCATAGGCGGCGAGGTAGGTCGGGCTGTACGGCCCCGATTGCTCGCCCAGGAAACGCAGCGAGCCGCCGACATAAGCGGTGGTGGCAGCGCCGACGCTCCATTCGTAATCGCCGTTCACCGAAACCGCATATTTGGGCGTGAAGGGCAGGCGATCGCCGTCGCGGCCGCCGATCAGCGGATCGGTATCCTCCTTGAGCCGCGCATTGGTGTAGGCGCCGTTGATCGACACGTCGAACCCGCGCGTCGGGCGCATCGTCGCGGTGAATTCGAGGCCGTCGCTCTTCGCCTTGCCGCCGTTCGCGTTGACGCCATAGTCGTTGATCTGTGCGAACAGCTGGATGTCGTCCCAATCGATGTGGAAGGCGGCGATGTCGATCGTGAAGGCGCGGTCGGCGGTCTCCGCCTTCAGGCCGACTTCGTAGCTGACCAGCGAATCGGAGCGGTAGGTCTTGACGTCGGTCGGCGCGCCCGGCGGCACGATATTGGGCCCGCCCGGCCGAAAGCCCTTGGCGACGCGCGCATAGAGATTGGCCGACTTGCCGAGCTTGAACTTGGGCGCGACCGACCAGGTGAACACGTTTTCCTTCGACGCGGATTCGAGCGCGGGCGGCGCGAGGAGCCCGGTGCCGCCCTGATCGGCATGCTGGTCGTTATGGCTGTAGCGGCCACCGAACGACAGATCGAAGCGCGGGCCGAAATGGAAGGTGCCGTTGGCGAAGCCCGCGACCTCCTCATAGGTCGAATGCGTCGCGCCGTCGAACAGCTGCGGTACGCCGGTGAAGATGGTGAGGGTGTCGTGGTCATAGACGTCGAGCCGCTGGACGATCTGCCCCTTCTCGTGATCGTAATAGCCGCCGACCAGCCATTCGAACGTATCGCTCGACGGCGAGGCGAGGCGCACTTCCTGAGTGAAGCGATCGACATCGGTATGCTGGACGAGGCCGATATCGGCCGCCGGCCCGGTGGCGTCGCTGTAGAGGCCGAGCTGGCTGCCGTAGAGGACCGTCTCGTCGTCGCGCAGCGATTCCTTGAGCGAGCTGTAGCTGGTCGACGAGGTCAGTGACGCAAAGCCGAGGTCGATATCCGCAGTGCCGTTGTAGAGCCGATAGGCGATGTCGGTATATTCGGGCACATATTGCGACTGGACGTTGCCGCCGTAGAGCGGCTTGAGCGAAAAGAAATCGCTTTCGACGACGTTGCCGGCATCGGTGTCGAGGTCCTGGAGAATAGCCGACAGCCGCAGCGAAAAGGTGTCGCTGGGCTTGTAGAGTGCGGAGATGCGCCCGCCATAGCTCTTCGAATCGTTGATGTTCTTCTGCTCGTCCGACCCGGCGATGCCGGTCGAATCGATGAAGCCGCCATAGCTGCGGTAGAAGCCCGAGGCGCGGACCGCGAAGTCCTTGCCCAGCGGCACGTTGAGGAGCGCCGAGCCCATGTACGAAGGATCGCCGCCGTCGACCGTCTCCAGGCTCGCGCGGGCGCCCCCCTCGACGCGGTCGAAGCGCGGCTCGTTGGTCACGAACTTGATGACGCCGCCGAGCGAGCTCGCGCCGTAGAGCGTGCCCTGCGGCCCGCGCAGCACTTCCACCCGGGCGACGTCGAACGTGTCGAACTCGCCGGCGAGAATCGCGCCGTTGACCTGCCCGCTCGACGAGCCGAACGGCGTCTCGTCGATATAGGTGGCGACGGTGGCCGCGACGCCGCCGGTGTTGATGCCGCGCAGCACGATGCGCGCCTCGCCGGGGTTGCTCTGCGCGAGCTGCAGGCCCGGTACCAGCTTGGCATAATCCTGGAAGTTGAATGCCTGCTGCCGCTCGAGATCGTCGCCGCTCACCACCGACACCGATTGCGGCACGTCGATCAGCATTTCCTGGCGCTTCTGCGCTGTCACCACGATGTCTTCGCTAGGGGCCGGCTGGGCCTGCGCGGGCGTGGTGGTCTGCGCGCTGGCGGCAGATGCGGCAAGAGCCGCCGCCATCGCGCCGGTAGCCGACAGGACGAGCTTGCGCATGATGACGACGCCTCCCCCGATGTTGTAATATCCCCAATGTGAGAATTATCGTCCGGATCGGAAAATTGTCAAGATGGCCGCTTGATTGTTTCCTGTGAGGCGCGGGTCGAGAAATGGGCAAGGCGCCGTAACGGCTGAAGATGATTCCTCCCGCCGGCCAGGACCTGGTTATTTCGCGATTGGGTCGCGTGACGCGTCAGGCGATGGGCGCGATGCCCAGCCGTGGAATCTCGATCGCTGGGCAGCGGTCCATTACCACTTCCAACCCGGCGGCCTCCGCGCGGGCGGCGGCCTCATGATTGATGACGCCGAGTTGCAGCCACACCGCCTTGGCTCCCGCGGCAATCGCCTCGTCGACCGCTTCGCCGGCGGCTTGCGGACGGCGGAAGATGTCGACCAGATCGATCGGCTCGCCGATCTGGGAGAGGTCGCGCCAGACGAATTCGCCGTGCAGATGCTCGCCGGTGATCTGCGGGTTGACCGGCAGAACCCGGTAACCGTGGCGCTGCAGCATCGCCATCACTCGATTGGAGGGGCGGTCGGGGCGGTCCGAGGCGCCGATCAGCGCGATCGTGCGGGTCCGTTCGAGCAGGCCCTTGATCGCATCATCGCTGGTGAGGGGCATCGGCTTTCTCCCTGTCGAGCCAGGCGCCGACATGCTCGGCTATGCCGATGAACGCCGCCGCCTCGGCACCGTTCCCGGCAACGGGCGGCGCGCCGGCGTCCGATCCGGTGCGGATCGCGAGATCGAGCGGGATGCGGCCAAGGAACGGCACGTCGAGATCGTTCGCCGCCGCCTCGGCGCCGCCCAGCCCGAAGGGATCGGAGAGTTGGCCGCAATGTGGGCAGAGATAGCCCGCCATGTTCTCGATGAGCCCGATTACCGGGATGCCGGCCTTGGCGAACAGGTCGATCGCGCGGGTCGCGTCGATCAGCGCGAGGTCCTGCGGGGTCGAAACGATGATCGCGCCGGTGGGGCGATGCTTCTGGATCATCGTCAGCTGGACGTCGCCGGTTCCGGGCGGCAGGTCGAGCACCAGCGTATCGGCGGCGCCCCAGTTCGCCTCGACCAGCTGGCCGAGCGCGCCCGAGGCCATCGGGCCGCGCCACGCGATCGCCTGGCCGGGGGCGACGAGCTGGCCCATCGACAGCAAAGGCACGCCGAACGGGGTCGGCACCGGCTGCAGCACCTTGTCCTTCGCATGCGGCCGCGCGTCCTCGACGCCGAGCAGCTTGGGCTGCGACGGGCCGTAGATATCGGCATCGACCAGCCCGACCTTGTGCCCGGCCCGGGCAAGCGCGATGGCGAGGTTGGCGGCGACCGTCGACTTGCCGACGCCGCCCTTGCCCGAAGCGACGGCGATCAGCCGCCGCCGCACGCGCTGGCTGGTCTGCGCGACGCGGACTTCGGCGATGCCGGGCACCGCGCGCGCCGCCTCGGTCACCGCCGCTTCGAGCGCGTCGCGCTCTGCGGCGTCGAGCCCGGTCACGTCGAGGATGATGCTCGCGCGTGCGCCCTCGCGGCGGGCAGTCGCGCGCGAACCGGCGACCGCGGCGAGAGCGCGATCGAGTGCAGCGATATCCAAGTCCATGCCCGCGCCATAGAACGCCGGTGCGAGCTTGCCACTGTTTTTCCGCGCCCGCTCTCCTATAAAGACCCTCTATGCATATTCCGGTACGGCTGCGTCAGGGGCTGGCATCCTTCATGAGCGACAAGTCCAAACGTCCCTGGGGCGGCGACGGCGACGACAAGAATACGGGCAAGGACGAAACGCCGCCCAACCCCTGGACGCTGCCGCCGTCGGGCAAGCGCGGCCGGCCGACCGCGCTCGACGAATGGATCAGCCGTGCGCGCTCGGGCGGGGGCGGCGGCAATGGCGGCGGCCACTTCAGCCTGCCGGGCGGGCCGGGCGGGCGCTCCTTGTGGATGATCGGCATCGGCCTCGTCGTCGTGGTGTGGATCGCGGTGACCAGCTTCCACCCGATCGGCCCGCAGGAGCGCGGCGTCGTCACCTTCTTCGGCCGCTATGCCGGCACGCTGGGGCCGGGCATCCACATGACCTTCCCGGCGCCGATCAACCGCGTCGACGCGATCGACGTGCAGAATATCCGCAACGAGGATTTCCCGGACGGCGGCGGCGAGAATCTGATGCTGACCGGCGACCAGAACATCATCGACCTTGCCTATTCGGTGCGCTGGAACGTTGCCAATGCGCAGGATTTCGCCTTCCAGATCGCCGATCCGCGCTCGACCGTGCGCGCAACCGCCGAGAGCGCGATGCGCGAGGTGATCGCCAATGTCGATCTCGACGACGCGATGGGCCCCGGGCGCACCACGATCGAGGCCAAGGTGCAGGAGCGGATGCAGCAGATCCTCGACGGCTATCGCGCCGGCGTGCTGATCCAGGGCGTGGCCATCAAGCAGGCCGATCCGCCCGCGCAGGTGAACGACGCCTTCAAGGACGTGACCGCGGCGCAGCGCGACGCCGTCGCCGCCAAGAACAACGCGCAGGCCTATGCTCAGCAGGCGATCGCCCAGGCGCAGGGCGAGGCGGGGCAGTTCGACCGGCTCTACCAGCAATACAAGCTTGCCCCCGAGGTGACCAAGCGGCGCATGTATTACGAGACGATGGAGAACATCCTGCGGCGCACCGACAAGGTGGTGGTCGATGCGCCGGGCGTGATGCCCTATCTCAAGCTGCAGGGCGCGCGGCCGCTGCCGCCGCCTGACGACGGATCGGACGTGCAGGCCACCGCGCCGGCGCCTTCGGGGAACGGCCAATGAGCCGCGCCTTGCTCCGCAATCCCGTCACGATCGGGATTCTCGCGCTGGTGGCGGTGATCCTGATCGTCAGCACCTTCACCATCGTGCCCGAGACGCAGCAGGTCGTCGTGCTGCGCTTCGAACAGCCGATCCGCACGGTCAACGCCTGGAAGCCCAACCAGATTTTCGGCCGCACCGGCGCCGGGCTGATCGCACGCATCCCGTTCGTCGACCGGCTGGTATGGGTCGACAAGCGAATCCTCGACGTCGATTACGACAATCAGCAAGTGCTCTCGTCCGATCAGCTGCGCCTCGAGGTCGATGCCTATGCGCGGTTTCGCGTCGTCGATCCCCTGAAGATGGTGATCACCGCCGGCGGCGAGGCGGCGGTCACCGACGCGCTTCGCCCGCTGCTCGGCACCGCGATCAGGAACGAGCTCGGCAAGCATTCGTTCGCCACGTTGCTCACGCCCGAGCGCGACCAGGTGATGGACAATATCCAGCTCGGGCTGCAGCGGCTCGCCAGCCAATATGGCGTCGAAATCGTCGATGTGCGTATCAAGCATGCCGATCTTCCCGAAGGGAGTCCGCTCACCTCGGCGCTGCAGGCGATGGCCTCGGCACGCAAGCAGCAGGCGATCACGATCCGCGCAGAGGGCGCCAAGCAAGCGCAGATCATCCGCGCCGATGCCCAGGCGCAGGCGGCGAAGATCTATGCCGACGCCTTCAACCAGGATCCCAAATTCTACGATTTCTATCGCGCGATGCAGTCCTACGACCACACGTTCAACGCCGATGGCGACACGCAGACGCCGCACGGTTCGACGCAAGTGATCCTTTCGCCCGATAATGCGTATTTGAAGCAGTTCGAGGGCAAGTGAGGCAGGCCCGTCCAATCTGTCGTTTCGTTCATATTCAAACGAGGTTCAGCAAGGATCGGCCATGAGCCGCCGCATTCCCGCGATGAACTGCAAGAGAAGAGGAATTTTGTCAGTGCGATACGCCTACGGCATTACCGGTGCGCTGCTGCTTGGCGGCGCCGCCGCCGCGATGACCCTGCAACCGCCCGCGGCTGCGCAGACCGCCCAGAACGAGCCCGGCGCCATCCAGGCGATCGCGCCGAAGCCGGGCGCGCCGATGAGCTTCGCGGACATGGTCGCGCGGCTGCAGCCGGCGGTGGTCAACATCTCGACCACGCAGCACGTCAAGGTGCCCAACAACCCGTTCGCCGGCACGCCGTTCGCCGAGCTGTTCGGCCAGATGGGCCAGGGCGGCACGACGACGCGCGAGGCCGAATCGCTCGGCTCGGGCTTCATCATCTCGCCCGACGGCTATGTCGTCACCAACAACCACGTCATCGCGGCGGGCGCGCAGGGCGCGACGGTCGACGAGATCACCGTGACGATGACCGACGGCAAGGAATACAAGGCCAAGTTGATCGGCCATGACGACACTGCCGACCTCGCCGTGCTCAAGATCGAGGGCGGGCCGTTCCCCTTCGTCAAGTTCGGCGATTCGAAGGGGGCGCGGGTCGGCGACTGGGTGATCGCGATCGGCAATCCGTTCGGGATCGGCTCGTCGGTGACCGCGGGCATCATCTCGGCGCTGCACCGCACCACCGATCTCGGCGGCTATGACCGCTTCATCCAGACCGACGCCTCGATCAACCGCGGCAATTCGGGCGGCCCGATGTTCGACATGAAGGGCCAGGTGATCGGCATCAACTCGCAGATCCTGTCGCCTTCGGGCGGCAATGTCGGCATCGGCTTCGCAATCCCGGCCGAAGAGGCCAAGCCGGTGATCGACATCTTGATGAAGGGCCAGTCGGTCAAGCGCGGCTATCTCGGCGTCGCGATCCAGCCGATCACCGACGATCTCGCTTCGTCGCTGGGCGTCGACAAGAATCGCGGCGGCCTGATTGCCAACGTCACCCCCGACAGCCCGGCGGCCAAGGCCGGGTTCAAGGCGGGTGACGTGGTGACCAAGGTCAACGGCCAGGACGTCACCGCCGACCAGTCGCTGAGCTATCTCGTCGCCAGCCTGCAACCCGGCACGCGCGCGGCATTCGAGATCCTGCGCAACGGCAAGACCATGACGTTGACTGCCACGCTCGCCACGCGCCCGTCCGAGAAGGAGCTTGCCGGCTTCACCGGGCAGGACGACGATGATGACGCACTGCCCGACGAAGGCGATCAGCAGCAGCAGGCGCAGGCGACCAGCGACTCGATCGGCATCTCGACGATCACGCTGACCCCGGTGATCGCGCAGCAGGTAGGTGTCGATCCGGCGACCAAGGGCGTCGTCATTACCTCGGTGGATCCGTCGAGCGACGCGGGGCAGAAGCTGCAGCGCGGCCTCGTCATCGTCGCGGCGAACGGTCAGCCGGTGGCCACGCCGCAGCAGCTTGGCGCGCAAGTCACCGCCGCCCAGCGCGCCGGCCGCGATCGGGTGCTGCTCTATATCGCCCTGCCCAAGGGCCAGAACCGCTTCGTCGCGGTGAAGATCAAGCCGAGCAAGTAAGCTCGACAAACAGGCAAAGCGAAAGCCGCTCGGCATCCGCCGGGCGGCTTTCTTTATAAGGCTCCCTTCCCTTGCCGGGATCAGGGCTGCCCGCTGCCGCCCGCGGCGCCATAGACCTGGCCGTTGGCATAGCTCGCATCACGCGCAGCGAGCTGGACGTAGATCGAGGCGAGCTCGGCCGGCTGGCCAGGGCGGCCGAGCGGTGTGTTGCCGCCGAATTTCTCGACCTTCTCCATCGTCTGCCCGCCTGAAATCTGCAGCGGCGTCCAGATCGGCCCCGGCGCGACGCCGTTGACCCGAATGCCCTTGGGGCCGAGCTGCTTCGCCAGGCTCTTGGTCATGTTCATCAGCGCCGCCTTGGTCATCGCGTAATCGACCAGGTCCTTCGACGGATCATAGGCCTGCTCGGAGGTCGTGAAGATGATCGCGTCGCCCGCATCAAGGTGCGCGAGCGCCGCGCGCGTGATCCAGAAGGGCGCGTAGATGTTGGTCTTGATCGTCGCGTCGAAATCCTCGCTCGAAATGTCGGTGAGGCTCGCCGCTTCCTGCTGGCGGCCGGCATTGTTGACGAGAATGTCGAGCCCGCCGAGCTTCTCGACCGTTTCGGCGACGAGGCGCTTGCAGAATTCCTCGTCGCGCAGGTCGCCGGGAATCGCCGCGGCGGTGCGCCCCTCGGCCTCGATCAGTTCGACTACCTCGTCTGCATCGGGCTGCTCGCTCGGGAAATAGTTGATCGCGACATCGGCACCCTCGCGCGCGAAGGCGATCGCCGCGGCGCGGCCCATCCCCGAATCGCCGCCGGTGATCAGCGCTTTGCGGCCCTTCAACCGCCCCGAGCCGACATAGCTGGTCTCGCCATGATCGGGTTTGGGCGTCATGTCGCGCGCGAGCCCGGGCCAGGGCTGCTTCTGGCGATCGAACGGCGGCTTGGGATAAAGGGCGGTCGGATCCTTGGTCGCGGCCCTGGAATCGCGGTCGATCGTGACGCTGTCGTCCATTTCCACTCTCCTTTACCCGCGCCAACGGCTGGTGCTCGGCGGTGTTCCGACCTAGATTGATGCGGATCAGCCAAGGAGCGACCCAATTGACCCTCGACACCCTCACCGACTGGACCGCCGCCAGCGAGGCCGGGTTCGACGAGGTCGTGGCGCTCAGGCGCGCGATCCATCAGGAGCCCGAAATCGGGCTCAACTGCCCGCGCACCGCCGAGAAGATCAAGGCCGCGCTCGCCGGGCTGCCGCTCGAAATCCACGAGGGCACCAGCACCACGGGCTTCGTCGCGATCCTGCGCGGCGGGCGCGACAACGGCCGCACCGTGCTGCTGCGCGGCGACCATGACGCGCTGCCCATGCAGGAGGAGACGGGGCTGCCCTTCGCGTCCAAAGTCCCCGGCGCGATGCATGCCTGTGGCCACGATTCGCATACCGCGATGCTGGTCGGCGCGGCGAAGATTCTCGCCGCCCGCAAGGACGAGTTGCCGGGCACCGTGGTCTTCATGTTCCAGCCCGGCGAAGAAGGCTATCACGGCGCGCGTTACATGATCGACGACGGCCTGCTCGACATCGCGCGGCCCGAGGCGGCATTCGCGCTGCACATCTCGCCCAACGTGCCCGCGGGCGTGATCGTCAGCCGGCCGGGTCCGCTGCTCGCCTCGGCCGATACGCTTCACGCGACGATCATCGGGCGCGGCGGCCATGGCGCGATGCCGCACGACTGCCTCGATCCCGTGCCCGTCGCTTGCGAGATCGTCACCGCATTGCAGACCTATGTCGCGCGCCAGGTGCCGGTGATGGATCCCGCGGTGCTGACGATCGCCCAGATCAACGCCGGCAGCGCGCACAACATCATCCCCGAAAAGGTCGAGATGACCGGCACGCTGCGCACGCTTTCCGAGGAAAGCCGAACCAGGATGCAGCAGGCTTTCGTCCGCATCGTCGAGAACATCGCCGCGGCGCACGGGCTCGTCGGCAAGGCGACGATCGAGCACGGCTACCCGGTGACGATGAACAATGCCCAGGCGTGCGATCTGATGAAGGCGTGTGCCGAGCGCCTGGGCGGCGAACAGGGCTGGCAGACGATGCCCGCACCGATGATGGGCGCCGAGGACTTCGCCTATGTGCTGCGCGAAGTGCCCGGCGCGATGGCGTTTCTGGGCGTCGCGCCCGAAGGCAGCGATTTCCGCACCAATCCGCCGCTCCACAACACCAAGATGACGATCGAGGAAAGCATGATGGCGCGCGGCGTGGCGATGCACTGCGCCATGGCCGAGCGGTTCCTCAACGACGGCATGGACTGAGGGCAGCGCCCCACCCACCGTCATGCTGAACTCGTTTCGGCATCCATGGCGCCCCATTCACCGCGCGCTGGCCAGCGGCTCGACTTCGCCCCCCGCGCGCGGATAGGAGGGGGCATGACGACGCACATCCTGCTCACTGGATCGAGCCGCGGCATCGGCGCGGCGATTGCCGCCGCGTTCGAAGGCGACGAGGTCCGCTTGATCGGTCACGGCACCAGGAGCGGCATTCCGGCCGATTTTTCCGAGCCGGGCGCGGCGCCTGCCTTGTGGCGCGAGGCGCTCGACCGGCTCGATGGACGGATCGACGTGCTCATCAACAATGCCGGCGTGTTCGAGGCCTCGTCGCTCGACCAGGAGCATGACGCCTGGCGCGCTGATTGGGAGCGGACGATGCGGATCAACCTCACCGCTGCGGCCGAATTGTGCCGGCTGGCGGTGCGGCACTGGCAGGAACGCGGCGCCGGCGGCCGGATCGTCAACGTCGCCAGCCGCGCCGCCTATCGCGGCGATTCGCCTGCGCACTGGCATTATGCCGCGTCCAAGGCGGGCATGGTGGCGATGACCAAGACGATCGCGCGCGGCTATGCCGCAGAGGGCGTGCTCGCTTTCGCCATCTGCCCCGGCTTCACCATGACCGGGATGGCCGAGGATTATCTGCAGAGCCGTGGCGGCGACAAATTGCTCGCCGACATCCCGCTCGGCCGAGTCGCCGCGCCCGACGAGGTGGCGAACGTCGCGCGCTATCTCGCGCTGGAGGCTCCTCCCTCGATGACCGGCGCGGTGCTCGACGTGAACGGGGCAAGCTATGTCCGATAGCTGGAAGCTCACCCTGCCGTGCACCAGGGCCGAGGCCGAGGCGATCGAGCTCGATCTGGAGGCGCTCGCGCGGTTCGAGCCGCCGCCGGTGCTGATGACCAGCGAAGGCACGCCCGACGATCCGGCCGACTGGCGGCTCGACGCCTATTTCGAGGGCAAGCCCGACGCCGCGACGATCGCAGCGATCCGTGCGCTGGTGCCGAGCGCGGCGAACGCCAAGACAGCGCCCGAGCGAGTTCCCGAGGCCGATTGGGTGACGCTGAGCCAGGCGGGGCTCGAGCCGGTGCGCGCCGGGCGCTTCTTCGTTCATACCGCGGCGCATGCGCCGTCCGCCGAACCGGGCGTGCGCAACTTCCTGGTCGAGGCGAGCCGCGCCTTCGGCACCGGGCATCACGAGACCACCACCGGCTGCCTGATGATGCTGGATGCGATGCGGCGGCGGGGATTGAGGGTCGACAATCTGATCGACCTCGGCACCGGCACCGGTCTGCTCGCCTTCGCCGCGATGCACCTTTGGCCCCGCGCCTACGCAACCGCGACCGATATCGATCCGATCGCGATCGAGGTCACCGCGGAAAACGCCGAGACGAACGGCGTCCGGCTCGGGCTCGGCATGGGCAGGCTGGCACTGACCGTGGCCGACGGCACCGCCGACCCGCTCGTGCAGCGGCGCGCCTCGTACGACCTCGTCATTGCCAACATCCTGGCCGGGCCGTTGATCGACTTGGCGCCCGACATCGCCGCGATCGCCGCGCCGAAAAGCCAGCTGGTGCTCGCCGGGCTGCTCGCGACGCAAGCGGGCGCGGTGGCGCAGGCCTATCGGCGCCAAGACTATCGCCTCACCGAACGGCTCGATCTGGGCGACTGGGCGATCCTGCGGCTGAGGAAACGCATGTGACGCTTTGTCGTCATTCCCGCGGCAGCGGGAACCCTTCTCCTGCTGGTTGCGCTTGGTGCTACGGTTGGGAGATGGGTCCCCGCTTTCGCGGGGATGACGTGGGGACTTAGGCCAGCACCGCCTGCTTCTCGCCCTGGCGGCTGCGGGCATATTCCTGGGTGCCGATGGTGACGACCTCGTCCTCGGGCATGATATGGCCGATCTGGATGTCGGGCTTGGCCGAAATCTCGCGGTAGAGCGGGGCGAAGTCGGTCTCGACGGTCACGCGCAGCAGCTCGTCGAAGCTCGGGATGACGAAGTAATTCTGCTGGAAATCGTCGATCCGATATTGCGTGCGCATCACGCGCTTCAGGTCGAAGCCGATGCGGTTGGGGCTGGGATCGTCAAGCGCGAAGCGGCTCTCGGCGAAGCTCGACACGATCCCCGAACCGTAGATGCGCAGGCCCTCGGGCTCGGCGATCAGCCCGAACTCGACCGTGTACCAATAGAGCCGGCCGAGATATTTGAGCGCATCATGCTGCATCGCGCGCAGGCCGCCACGGCCATAGGCTTCGAGATAATCGGCGAACACCGGATCGGCGAGCATCGGCACATGGCCGAACACGTCGTGGAAGACGTCCGGCTCCTGCAGGTAATCCAGCTGGTCGGGGCGCCGGATGAAATTGCCGGCGACGAAGCGGCGATTGGCCATGTGGTCGAAGAACACCTCGTCGGGGACGAGGCCGGGAACGGCGACGACCTGCCAGCCGGTCAGCACCATCAGCCGCTCGGACAATTCCTCGAAATCGGGAATGCCGGGCTTGGAAAGCTTGAGCACGTCGAGGCCGCGCAGATACGCTTCCGAGGCGCGGCCCGGGAGCAATTTCGCCTGACGCTCGAACAATTTATCCCAGGTGGCGTGTTCCTCGGGCGTGTAATGCGCCCAATCCTGCGGGATCGTCCAGTCGGCGGCGGCGCCGGGCGGCGGGGTGTCCAATACGTGCGTTCCCTCTGTCATGGCGCTAGGATAGCACAGAGAATTCGAGGCTGGAAATCGCCGCGATGACAATCGACTGGTCGAAAGCGGGACGCAGCATCGGCATGGCGCTGACGGCGCTTCTCTTGCTGCTGCTCGCCTATGGCGCGGCGGGTCTGATCGGCGGCGCGATCCCGGCCAATCCCGGCTGGCGGCCGCCGGCGCGGGGCGTGACGATCTATGTCGAGAGCAACGGCGTCCATACCGATCTCGTCGTGCCGGTGGCGGCGGCAGGGATCGACTGGCGCGATCTGGCGCGGCCCGAGGACATCGTCGATCCACGCTATGCCGGTTACGATCACCTCGCGATCGGCTGGGGGCAGGCCCAATTCTATCTCGAGACGCCGACCTGGGCCGATGTGCGGCCGGGAACGGTGCTGCGCGCCGCGCTCGGCAGCGACCGCACGCTGGTTCATGTCGCGCATGTGCCGGCGCCGGCGGTCGGGCGCGAGGTGCGGCCGATCGTGCTGCGTGAGGCCGAATATCGCCGGCTGGCGGCGTTCATCCGCGCGAGCTTCGCGCCGGCGCGGCGGGGCGAGCGCGCGCCCGTCTTTCGCGGCTATGGCGTTTATGATGCGTTTTATTCAGGTTCGGGGCGTTATGACGCTTTGATGACCTGCAATGCCTGGACTGGCGCGGCGTTGCGCGCGGCGGGCGTTCGGGTCGGACGATGGACGCCGTTCCCGGTGACGGTGATGGGATGGTTCTGATGGCGACGGCAAGGCACATGGCAATGCACAAGGCGCCCTCCAAGTTGGCGATGGCGGCCGAGCTGCCGCGTGCCGCCTGGACGCTGGGCACGCTCGCCTTCGCGCGATCGATGCTGATGGAGGCGCCGCGCGGCGATGGCCGCCCGGTGCTGCTGCTGCCGGGGCTGTTCACCTCCGACGCGTCGAATCTCGTGCTCAAGCGGTATCTCGATTCGCTCGGCTATCGGGCGCACGGCTGGGGATTGGGGCACAATTTCTCGCTGCGCACGATCGGCCCCGAAGGCGTGCGGCTGCGCGAGCGGATCGCCGCGCTCGCCGAGGCCGAGGGCGCGCCGGTCACGCTGATCGGGGTCAGCCTGGGCGGCGTGATGGCGCGGTTCGCGGCGCAGCGCTGGACCGATTTGGTCCGCGAGGTCATCACGGTGAGCGCGCCCTTCGCCGGCTCGCCCAGGGCGACCAATTTGTGGCGCACCTATCAATGGCTGACCGGCGAGCGGATCGACAGCCCCGAGGCGCAAGCGCTGCTCGCCGAATGCGCCGCCCCGCTGCCGGTCAAGGCGACCGCTATCTGGAGCCGCAGCGACGGCTTCGTCAACGGCATGATCTGTCACGATCCCGCCGACGAGACGTGCCGTTCGATCCACATCGCCAGCAGCCATATGGGCGTGCACGTCAAGCCAGAGGTGCTGCGCGCGATCGCCGACGTGCTGGGCGAAAGCCTCGACGCCTGATCCGATAAAACAATCGCGTTCCAAGGGGATTGCCGAAACCCGCCGTCCGTAAGGGCGTTTCGCGCGGATGTGGCGGCGTGACGGCGCAATGCGGGTCATCGACAAAAGGAGCTTTTGCAAGTCCGTTTAATGTGATAATCGACGATCGATAACAGGGTTGCTGGGCGATACCGGGGGGACCGCGCGCAGCAGCCGAATGTGTGGGAGTAGAGTATGAAAAGGGTCCCTTTGTACTGCGCCGCGTCGGCGCTGAGTTTGCTTGCCGCCTGTCCCGCGCTTGCGCAGACGGCGCAGGATGCCGATCCGCAACCGGCGACCGCCGCCCCCGATCAGGATCAGTCAGGCGCGCAGTCGAACGACATCATCGTGCGCGGCATCCGATCGAGCTTGTCGAAGGCCGAGGACATCAAGCGCAATTCGGACAATGTCGTCGATTCGATCGTCGCGGAGGATATCGGCAAGTTCCCCGATCCCACCACCGCCTCGGCGCTGCAGCGCGTGCCGGGGGTCCAGGTCACCGTCGGCGACAATAACGAGATCGTCGGCCCGATCATCCGCGGCCTCGCCGATATCGAATCGACCCTGAACGGCCGCGAGATCTTCACCGGCGCCGGCCGCGGCTTCGCCTTCCAGGATTTGCCCGCCGAGGCGTTGGCGCGCGCCGACGTCTATAAGACCAGCTCGGCCAACCTGCTCGAGGGCGGGGTTGCAGGGATCATCGATCTCCACATCCACAAGCCGTTCGATTTCAAGAAGGGATTGACCGTCGCGGGCACGCTGCGCGGCACCTATGCGCTCAATACCGAACATGCCGGCAAGACGATCAATCCGACCTTCGGCCTGCTCGTTTCCGATCATTGGGATTCGGGCATCGGCGAGTTCGGCGCGCTCCTCGACCTTTCCTATTCGCGCAGCCAGTTCAACCGGCCGATCGCCTTCGACGACAATCTGCGCAGCGGCAATCACGGCCCTCCGGGCGCCGCCGGGATCGCCGCGCCCTCGGCCGCGGGTGGGCTCAACCAGTTCGGCCATTATTCGCGGCCGCAAGCCAACCTGCAATTGCAGTGGAAGCCGAGCCCCAACCTCGAAGTCTATGGCGAGGGCATGTTCGTCGGCTATCGCGGCCGCAACTCGACCTCGTTCATCCTCAATGACGCCTTTTCGGCGAGCAGCTTCTCGAACGTCGTCACCGACGACAATTGCGCCGATTACAATGTCAACGCCTATCACATCGTGGGCGGCGTCGCGGTGCCCGGCGGCAACGGCTTCCACGACGACAATCTCAACTCGGCAGCGAACCCGACGGGCACCGGCGCGACCGAGCACCTGTGCAACACGACCTCGTACACCGCCAACAATCCGCGCGCCTTCACCAGCAACCAGGCGCACGATCAGAAGACCAACTTCTATCTCGCCGCAGCGGGCGTGAAATACGACAACGATCGCTTCCACGCCGATCTCGACGCCTCGTACGAATATTCGATCTATTCGAACCGCACCTTCATCATCGACATCGGCAAGCAGCTGCCCCAGCTCAACATCGTCACCAACGACAATGGCGGGATCAATTACGATTCGCCCGGCAATCCGCTCGGCAATCCCGAAGGCTTCTATTTCACCAACGGGCTCGATCAGGATTTCTCCGATTCGATCGGCAAGCTCTATGCGCTCAAGGGCGACGTGCAGTACGATTTCGGCGGCATCCTGCAGAACCTCCAGGCCGGATTCCGCGTCGCCAAGCGCGACGTGACCTTCCGCCAGAGCATTGTCAATCCGCCGGCGAGCGACGTTGCCGATCCGCTGCTCGCCGATCACGACCTGCCGGGCAATTTCTTCGCCTATGCGCCCGGCGATCCGCGGATGAACCACGGCGCATCCTTCATCATCCCTTCGACCGAAGCGCTGCTCGATCCCGACGTCCAGGATCAGCTCAAGGCGATCTTCGGCAAGGATCCGGGCTTTCCGGCCTGGGATCCCCAGCGCACTTATGTCGCGGGCGAAAAGACCTATGCCGGCTATCTGCAGGCAAAATATCAGATCGACCTTGGCGGCGCCTTCTCGATCGACGGCCTGATCGGCGCCCGCGTGACGCGGACCGACCGTGACATCACCGGCACCGGCATCGTCGTCACGCCCGATCCCACGCCGACCGATCCCAATCACACGACGCCGGTGCCGACGCCGGTCTCGCGCCACACGAGCGACACCGATGTGCTGCCCAATGCCAGCGCGCGGATCAAGTTCGGCGGCGGGCTCCAGGCGCGTCTCGTCTATGCCAAGGCGCTGTCGCGGCCTAATTTCGGGTCGCTCAATCCGGGGCTCAACTATTTCGTCTCGACCAACCCCAACATCGCCAACGGCGGGTCGAGCGGCAATCCCGATCTCAAGCCCGAAAAGGCCGACAGCTACGACGCGACGCTCGAATATTATTTCGGCCGCACCAATTACCTTTCGGTCGGCGTCTATAAGAAGGACATCAAGAACCGCATCGCCGGCGGCATCACGCCGATGGTGATCAACGGCATCACCTATCAGATCAGCCAGCCGCGCAATCTCGGCAGCGCCAAGCTAAAGGGCATCGAGGCGAGCGGCCAGCTGTTCTTCGATTTCCTGCCCGGCGCGCTTTCCGGGCTCGGCGTGTTCGGCAACTATACGATCGCCGACAGCAAGGTGACGACGCCGGGCGATCCGCTCGAAGGATCGCAGCTGCTCGGCGTCTCGAAATACAATTACACCGCGGGGCTGCTCTATGAGAAATACGGCTTTTCGGGCCGCGTCGTGTACACGCATCGCTCGCATTATTTCGATGGCGACCTGACCGGAGCGCTCAGCATCCGGCCGATAGACACGCTTTATCTGAACGGCGTGCAGCCCAGCGGGCGGCTCGATTTCGGGCTCAACTACGATCTCAACGAGCATCTGACGCTGAGCATCGACGGCACCAATGTGCTGCGCGCGAAATATCAGAGCTATTACGGCATCCCGCTCCATCCCCATGATGTGCGCGAGGACGATGCCACCTATTCGATGGGCGTGCGCTTCACGTTCTGATCGAAAGCCGCGGGCGCACTTTCCTCCCCCGTGCGCCCGCGGTTCCTTTTGAGAAAAGGAGCGCGGCATGACGCTCGACCGACGACAGTTACTCGGCCGCGGACTCGCACTCGGGGCGCTCGCCTCGGTCGGCTCCCGCGCGACGGGGGCGAACGAGGCCGTGCTTAACGACCAGCTCACGGGCTATCTCACCCAGCTCCACGACCCGGTCATCATCCGGGAGGGCGATACCTACCACGTATTCGGTTCGGGCGGCTGGAACCACAAGCCATCGGTCAGCTGGCGCATCTCGACCGATCTCCACCACTGGACCGATAACGGCGTGCCGTTCGACGCGATCCCCGCCTGGGCGCTCGAGCGAATTCCCAAGGCGACCAGCATGTGGGCGCCCGACATCGCTCACGTCGATGGGCTCTATCGCATGTATTATGCCGTCTCGACCGGCGGCAGCATGAACTCGGTGATCGGCTTCGCGACGACGAAGACGCTCGACCGCGCCTCGCCCGATTACGGCTGGACCGATCACGGGCTCGTCATCGAAACGCATGAGGGCGGCACCTACAATGCCATCGACCCCAATTTCGTGGTCGATGCGCAAGGCAATCACTGGCTCGCCCTTGGTAGCTATTGGAGCGGCCTCAAGCTGATCCCGCTCAATCGAGCGACCGGCAAGCCGCGCCCGGGCGATCGCACGATCCACTCGATCGCCTACCGCCCCGCGCCCGAAGGCGCCGAAAACCCGATCGAGGGCGCCTTCATCTTCAGCCACGGCGATTATTACTACCTCTTCGCGAGCCTCGATTATTGCTGCCGCGGCCCGGCGAGCAATTATTACGTTGCCGTCGGGCGCTCACGCGCCGTCACTGGCCCCTATGTCGACAAGAAGGGGCGGGGCATGATGGACGGCTATGGAGAGACGGTGCTGATCGAGCGCCCCTGGGGCTCGACCGACGGTCGCGGCCCCGGCCATTGCGGGCTGATGCACGACGATGGCCGCGACCTCATCGTCTATCACGTCGAAGGCGTTGCCGAGAAAACCCCGCTGCTGCGCCTCGCCGAACTCGACTGGAGCGCCGACGGCTGGCCGATCGCGCGGACGTGACGTCCACCCCCCTGATCCGTTCGTGCCGAGCTTGTCGAAGCACGCCCTCGCCCAATCGCCCTTCAGGCCCAGGGCGAGCGGGGTGTGAATCCCGCAGGTTTTGCCTCTCAGTCGTCATACCCCGCGCGATAGCCGGCATAATTCTGGCAGCCATCGGCATCGGGATGGTCGTGGCACTTCTTTTCCCATTTGCGGCGCTCGCGGCCTTCCTTGGCCTCTTGCTTGCGCATCTTGCGGCCGTAATTGCGATCGGCTTCGGACTGGCTGGTCGTCGTCCAGTCGACCGCCTTGCTGCCCGCCTTGACCGGCAGGGTCGCGACGTCGACCGCGGTCTTGGCGAGGCAGCCGCCGGCTGCGAGCGGCAGCAGGCCTGCCGCGAGGATCAGGGCGTTGCGCATATACTCTACTCCGTTCGGCCGCCGCCTTGCGCCGCGAAAGCGCGCACCGCTTCTACACCAATTGCCGGGAAATCGGTGAAGAATCCGTCCACGCCGCACGCCAGATAGTGCTCGATCTCGGACGGAAGGTCGCCGGGCCCGCGCGGATTGATGCCCTGCTTGTACCGCCAGGGCAGGAAGTAATTCTCCGCGCGGAAGGTCCAGGGATGGACGCGCAACCCTGCATCGTGCGCTTCATGGACGAGGCGACCGTCGTCGCCGATCATGCTCTTGGCGGGGCCGATCCCCCAGGCATAGCGCGCGATCGCCTTGAGCCCGTCGGGGGTCGCCATGTCGGCATAGCTGGTGCGCGCGCCGTCGGCTGGTGCGCCCTCGGCGTCCATCAACTGGATCAGCCGCAGCCCGGTCAGCGCGTGGAGCTTGCGCAAATTCTCGACCTCGAACGACTGGATGATCACCGGCGCCGAGGCGGTGCGCCATCCGGCGCCATGGAGCGCCTCGACCAAGGGCTCGTCGGTGCCGAGGCCGATTTCGGCGAAATAGGTCGGGTGCTTGGTTTCGGGATAGATGCCGATCGTGCGGCCGCGCGCGATGCTCTCGCGCTTGGCCAGCGTGATGATCTCGGCGAGCGTCGGGATCTCGAAACGGCCGTCGAACGCGGTGTTGGCGGGGCGGAGCAGCGGCAGGCGCTCCCTGGCGCGCAAGGTCTTGAGTTCGGCGAGCGTGAAATCTTCGGTGAACCAGCCGGTGATCTTCTTGCCGTCGATCGTCCTGGTCGTGCGACGGCCCGCAAATTCCTTGTGCGCCGCGACGTCGGTGGTGTCAGAAATGTCGTTCTCGTGGCGTGCGACGAGCACGCCGTCCCTGGTCGGCACGAGATCGGGCTCGATATAGTCGGCGCCTTGTTCGATCGCCAGCTCGTAGCTCGCCAAGGTGTGTTCGGGGCGCAGCCCGCTGGCGCCGCGATGGGCGATGACGATTGGTGCGGAGAGCGACGGCGCGCGGGGCTGCATCACCCTCTTCTGCCGCGCCGCGCAGCCCGACGCCAGCAGCAAAGCGCCGGCAACGCATTTGCGACGGGAAACCAGCGGAGACACGGGCGTTTCCTTGCTTCGGCGGGGATCGGACAGGTTATGACATGGATGGAATGATCATGCTAAAGGAGCCCGGATGATCAAGGCTGAAGACACCGTGCTGATCCTGCTCGCCGCGGGCAAATCGGCGCGCTTCGGTGATGCGGACAAGCTCGAGCAGGATTATCTCGGCGAGCCGCTCGCCTTCCATGTCGTCACCGCGCTCGAATCGGTGCCGTTCGCGCGGCGGATCGCGGTGGTCAGCGATACCCGGCTCGATTTCGGAGCGCGCGGCTATGACGTGATCCACAATGACGCGCCTGATCGCGGACTGTCGAGCTCGATCCGGCTCGGCGTCGAAGCGGCGCGCAAAAACGATCCGCAGGCCGTGCTGATCGCGCTCGCCGACATGCCGCGAGTGACCGGTTCGCACGTTTATCGGCTGCTCGATTATGCCGATGCAGACGACACCATCCTCGCCTCGTCGAACGGCAAGCAGCCCCGCCCGCCCGCCTTGTTCGGGCGCAACCGCTTCGACTGGCTGATGAACCTGAGCGGCGACAAAGGCGCGCGCGACATGATCCTGAAGGCGCACCATGTCATCGCGGTGCCCAACGAGCTGATGGACGTCGATACGCCCGAGGATCTGGAGCGGCTCCGGGCGCTGGTGTGAAAAAGAACGCTCCTCCCCTGCAAGGGGAGGTGGCAGGCCGAAGGCCTGACGGAGGGGTGTCCCCCTCTCGATGACGTGACACCCCTCCACCGCCGCCTTAGGCGGCGGTCCCCCTCCCCTTGCAGGGGCGGGTCGATGGTTATTCGTGCCGCAGCGCGTCGATCGGGTTGAGCGCGGCGGCGCGGCGGGCGGGGAAGAAGCCGAACACGACGCCGATCACTGCCGAGATGGCAAAGGCGATGAAGTTGATGCCGGGATAGAACACCCAGTCGACCTTCATCACCGGCGCCAAGGCGGCGACAGCGATCTGCGCGATGACCAGGCCGATAAGGCCGCCGAGACAGGAAAGTGCGACCGCCTCGACGAGGAATTGCAGCAGCACCTCGCGCGCGACCGCGCCGATGGCGAGGCGGATGCCGATCTCGCGTGTTCGTTCGGTCACCGAGACGAGCATGATGTTCATGATGCCGATGCCGCCAACCACCAGGCTGATCGCCGCGACCGCGGTGACGATGCCGGTGAGGAGCGTCGTCGTGCCCGTCAGCGTGTCGGAAATCTGCTTGGTGTCGAAGATGTTGAAATCGTCGTCCTGGCCCGGCTGGATCTTGCGGCGTTCGCGCAGCAGGCTGGTCAGCGAGGCCTGGACCTGATCGCTGTCATAGGCTGCGTCGATCCCGACCAGCATCAGGCGGATGTCGGTCGAGCCGGTGAAGCGGCGCTGCACCGTCTTGATCGGCATGATGATGACGTCGTCCTGATCGCCGCCGAATCCCTGCTGCCCCTTGGTCGTCAGCAAGCCGATCACGTCGCACGACACGTCGCCGGCGCGGAAGCGCTTGCCGATCGGATCGGTGTTCGGGAACAGATTGGTCTTGACCGTGCTGCCGATGATGCACACCGCCTTGCCGGCATCCTCCTCGGCCGAGGTGAAGATGCGGCCTTCGTCGAGCGGCCAGGGCTGGACCTCGAAATAGGCGTCGGTGGTGCCGTTGATGGTGGTCGACCAGTTGTTGCCGTTGTAGATCGCGGTCACGCTGGTCTGCGCCTGTGGGGCGACCGCGGTGACGCCGGCGACCTGCTGCTCCACCGCCGTGACGTCCTCGGGCTTGAAGTTCGGCGGACGCGGGCCGCCGCCGCCGCGGCCGAAGCCCTGGCCGGGGCGGACCTGCAGGATGTTGGTCCCCAGGCTGGCGATCTGCTTCTGCACTGCCGCGGTGGTCGCGTTGCCGAGCGTCACCATCGTCACCACCGCGGCGACGCCGATGACGATGCCGAGGATGGTGAGGAACGAGCGCAGCAAGTGCCGCCGGATCGAGCGAAGCGCGAGGACGAGGGTGGTGCCGAGCATGTTACGCGGCGCCTCGCGGGCTGAGCGAAACAGCCGTCACCCCGGACTTGTTCCGGGGTCCACGGTGCCGCGAGCGCAGCGTTCCGAGCCTCTTGCCGCAGGACTCGCCGCGCAGTGGACCCCGGAACAAGTCCGGGGTGACGGAAAGGGTGTGGGACATCCTCACCGCACGCTCTCCCCTTGGCGATGGGTGGCATCGATGCTCTCGACCAAACCGTCCTTGAAGTTGACGATGGTGTGGGCGAACGCGGCCATGTCCGGCTCGTGGGTCACCATCAGCACGGTGATGCCGCTTTCCTGGTTCAATTCGGTGAGCAATTCCATGATCTCGACCGAGCGTTCCGAATCGAGGTTGCCGGTCGGCTCGTCGGCGAGCAGCACGTCGGGCTGCGTCACGATCGCGCGCGCGATGGCGACTCGCTGCTGCTGGCCGCCCGAAAGCTCGGCGGGGGTGTGATCCCACCAATCCTTCAAGCCCACCTTGTCGAGCGCGGCCATGGCCTGGTCGCGGCGCTCGGCGCGCGGCTCGCCGCGGTAGAGCAGGGGCAGTTCGACATTCTCGAGCGCGCTGGTGCGCGATAGCAGGTTGAAGCCCTGGAACACGAAGCCGAGATATTTGCGGCGGAGCAGCGCGCGCTGGTCGCGGTCGAGCAGCTCGATATGGTGGCCGCGGAACAGATATTCGCCCGAGCTCGGCACGTCGAGGCAGCCGAGGATGTTCATCGTCGTCGACTTGCCCGATCCAGACGCCCCCATCACCGCGACGAAATCGCCGGCCATGATGTCTAGGTCGACGCCCTTCAGCGCCTGGAACGCCGTCGCCCCGGTGCCATAGACCTTGGTGACGCCGCTGAGGCGGATGATCGGATCGGCGGGCGGCTTACTGGCCACGCCGTCCGCCGCCGCTGCGCCCGCTGCCCTTGCCGCCCGAGACCCCCTTCTTGCCTGAAAGCTGGCCGGTGATGACCTTCATGCCGGGCTTGAGGTCGCCGCCGGTGATCGCGGTCATCGTGCCGTTGGTTTGGCCGATCGTGACCTTGACCGGCTTGGGATCGCCATTCGCGTCGAGCACGTAAACATTGTGCTGGCCGCCCGCGGTGAGCGCGGCGACGGTATCGTCGCCGCCGCTGCTGCCGCCACGCCGGCGGCGATGCGGGACCAGCGCGCCGGTGATGCCGCTGTCGTTCGAGGGGGCCGCGGCGGGCGCGGCCTTTTCGGGGACGAAACGCAGCGCCGCGTTGGGCACCAGCAGGACGTGGTTGGTCTCCGACGTGACGATGTCGGCGGTCGCAGTCATGCCGGGACGCAGCTCGAGCGTCGGGTTGGCGACCGAGAGATCGGCGGCGTAGGAGACGACCTGGCCGGTGGTCGAGCTCGCGCTCGACCCGCTCGACGAGGACGAGGAAGAAGCATCCTGCACCGTCAGGTTCGAGCCGAGATCGACGCGCGTGATCGCGGCGGGGAAGGTGCGCCCGGGAAAGGCATCGACGGTGAACGTCGCCTTCTGGCCCTGTTTGATCTGCCCGACATCGGCCTCGTCGACCTGCACTTCGAGCTTCATCTTGGTGAGGTCTTCGGCGATCACGAACAGCGTCGGGGTGTTGAACGAGGCCGCGACCGTCTGGCCGGGGTCGACCTGGCGTGCGAGCACCACGCCGGTAACGGGCGATCGGATGATCGCGCGCGAGCGCTGCGTCTCGTTCTGCGCGAGGCTGGCGTGCGAGGCCTGGACATTGGCCTGCGCCACCTTGAGCGCGCCGGCGGCGCGATCACGATCGGCGATCGCCGTTTCCATCTCGGTCTTGGCCGGCACGCGGCCGCCCGACAGCTTGCTGACCTCGCGGTAACGGTCGAGCGTCGCCTGCGCCTGTTCGAGCGTCGCTTGCGCTTCGTTGACCGCGGCCTGGTTGGCGGCGAGCTGCGCCCTGGCCTGGCGGATCTGGTCGTCGATCTGCTCGGGATCGATCAGCGCCAGCGCTTGGCCCTTGGTGACATGGTCGTTGACGTCGACCGCCACTTGCGTGACGAGTCCCGACAGCTGCGAGCCCACCGTCACCTGGTTGACCGGTGCGAGCTTGCCCGTCGCCGAAACGCTGGTGGTGAGCGAGCCGATCCGCGCGGGCTCGGTCGAATAGCCCGCGGCGTCGGCGGGGCGCGTGAAGTGGCGGACGAGCAGCAGCAGCAGGATGACGCCGATCCCGATCACCACCCATTTCGCCCAGCGCTGCCACGCCGGCGCCTGGCGCACGCCGAGGAATTCGTCGGTATCGGTGATCGTCGGGTCGGCCATCTATCGGTCCTCGGACGTCGGTGTTACGGGCGGCGTGACGGGTGCGACCGGCACGGTCGAGCTGTCCCAGCCGCCGCCCAAAGCGAGATAGAGCTGGACGAGCGCGGTCGCCTCGTCGGAGCGGGCCTGGCTCAGGCCGTTGCTTGCCGAAAGCAAGGAGCTTTCCGCCGTGTTGAGCGTGGTGAAGTCGGTGAGGCCTGCGCGATATTGCGCGCGCGCCAGAATCGCGCTGTTGTTCGACGCGTCATAGGCGATCGCATATTGAGTCTCGCGCTCCTTCGCCGCGTTCAGGGCGACAATTGCGTTCTC
Organism: Sphingomonas sp.; assembly: GCA_051954515.1. Taxonomy (GTDB): domain Bacteria; phylum Pseudomonadota; class Alphaproteobacteria; order Sphingomonadales; family Sphingomonadaceae; genus Sphingomonas. The sequence continues at coordinate 216,825 of JBQCHQ010000013.1, forward strand.
GACATCCTCCAGCGCGGTGAGCACGGTCGACTTGTAGGCGGCGAAGGCGCCCTCGGCGGCAGCCTCATTGGAGCGGACCTGAGCGTGCAGGCGCCCGCCATTGAAGATCGCCTGGCTGAGGCCGGCGAACACGTCGCCGGTGATGATCTTGAACAGGTCGCCGAGCACGTTCGACGACGCGCTGATGCTGCCCGAAATATTGAGCGCGGGATAGAGCGCCGCCTTGGCGACGCCGATCTCGGCGGTGGCGGCGGCAAGGTTGCGCTCGGCGCTCATCACGTCGGGGCGCTGGCGCAAGGTATCGGCGGGGATGCCGACCGCAATTCCGGCGGGGCCCTTGGGGATCGGCGCGGCCGTGGCCATCGCTTGTTTGAGCGCGCCGGGCGCCTGCCCGGTCAGCACGCCGAGGCGCGATACCGCCTGGTTGTACGATTGCTCGATCGAGGGGATCGAGGCGGCGGTCTGCGCGCGGCTGGCGCGGGCCTGCTCCACGTCGACCGACGAGACGAGACCGGCCTGGACACGGAAGCCGGCGATTTCGAGATTGTCGTCCTGGATCGCCAGCGACGCCTTGGCGTTGGCGAGATCGGCCTGATAGAGCCGCGCGAGGATATAGTTGCGCGCGACCTCGCTCTCGGTCGAGGTCAGGACCGAGGCATAATCGTAGCCCGCGCCCTCGTACTGCGCCTTGCTCGCCTCGATGCCGCGGCGCACCTCGCCGAACAGGCCGGCCTGGTACGAGACGTCGCCCGAAACCGAGAAGCTGTTGCCGCTGTTCCGCGTGATCGAGGTGACGGTGCCGTCGGGCAAGGTGATCGTGCTGGTGCCGCCGCGCAGGTTGAAGTTGCGCGAATAGCCTGCCGAGGCATCGACGCTGGGGAAGAGCTGCGAGCGCGCCTGAATCAGCGCTTCATGCGCCTGGCGGAGCCGCGCGACAGCCTGCGCGATGTCGAGATTCTGCGCGCGTGTCTGCTCGACCAATTGCGTCAGCAGCGGATCGTTGAATTGAGTCCACCATGTGCGGAAATCGCCGCGCGTCGTGCCGTCGGCGGGCACCGAATAAGCGGCCGGCACGCCGAGTTCACTCGGCGTCGCCGGCTTGTAGTTCGGGCCGACGGTGCAGCCTGCGAGCGGCAATGCCGTCAGGACGAGCAAGGCGGGGCGCGGCTTTTTCATCGTGCCGTTCAATGGCCTCCGGCCGCGCGCGCGTCCACCGAAAGATTGTCGCAAGTTGTAACTACGGGGCTATTCGAGCTCGAGGATCACCTCGTCGACCGCAAGGCTGTCGCCGGCGGCGGCGTTGACCGACTTGACCGTGCCGGCCTTCTCGGCGCGCAGGATGTTCTCCATCTTCATCGCCTCTACCACGGCGAGCGGCTGGCCGGGCTCGACCTTGTCGCCGGCGGCGACGTCGAGCCGGACGAGCAGGCCCGGCATCGGACAGAGCAGGAACTTGGAAAGGTCGGGCGGCACCTTTTCGATCATGTGCGCGGCATAAGGCGCGAGGCGGGCAGGGAGGACGCGCGCGAGATGCGATGCACCGCGCGTCGTGAGGCGGAAGCCCGAACGGACGCGCGCAATGCGGACCGTGAGGATGTCGGCCGGCTCGGAATTGTCCTCCACCGCCGTTCGGCCTGAGCCTGTCGAAGGCCGGCCCTCCGCAAGTGGGTCGTTCTGCGGCTCTCGCCCTTCGACAGTGAGCAGGTGCGAACTGCCCCCGGCAGTTCCCAGCCGAGCCGAGGGCTCGGCGACCTGCTCACCAGGGCGAACGGAGAGGAGTTCGGCTTCGATCATGCGATCGCCGGGGGTGTATTCCATCGCCAGCGGCAGGTCCTCGCCGTCGACCAGGATGCCGTCGGTCGAGACGCTGACCGCGTGATCGGCGCCGTCGATCGTCACCGTCCACTCGCCCGGCGGCGGCAATGTGCGGCCGAGTTGGCCGTCGATGCGGCGCGCGCGATCGGCCTCGGCGGTCGCGGCGAAGGCGGCGATCGCGGCGAGCGTGCGGATCAGATTGGGCGAGGCGGGGGCGCCGGTGAAGCCCTCGGGATATTCCTCGGCGATGAACCCGGTGGTGAGATTGCCCGAGCGAAAGCGCGGATGCTGGACCAATGCCGAGAGGAAGTCGATATTGTGGCCCGGTCCCTCGATCTCGAACGCGTCCAGCGCCGCGACCTGCGCGTCGGCAGCCTCGTCGCGGGTCGGCGCCCAGGTGATCAGCTTGGCGATCATCGGGTCGTAGAACATGCTGACCTCGCCGCCCTCGGCCACGCCGTCGTCGACGCGGACGATCGCATTGCTACTATCCGTCACCCCAGCGAAAGCTGGGGTCTCCATGTTGTCTGGTGCCCCGCTAGCTGCGCGAGACCCCAGCCTTCGCTGGGGTGACGTGTGCGTTTGCTGCGGCGGATTATACCGCACCAACCGCCCGATGCTCGGCAGGAAGCCGCGATAGGGGTCCTCTGCATAGACACGCGTCTCGATCGCCCAGCCGTTGAGCTTGACGTCGTCCTGCGTGAAGGCGAGCTTTTCGCCGGCGGCGACACGGATCATCTGCTCGACGAGGTCGAGTCCGGTGATCTCCTCGGTCACCGGATGCTCGACCTGAAGCCGGGTGTTCATCTCGAGGAAGTAGAAGCTCTCGCCGGTCGGATCGGCGCCCGATACGATCAGCTCGACCGTGCCCGCGCTGTAATAGCCGACCGCCTTGGCCAACGCGACCGCCTGCTCGCCCATCGCCTTGCGCATCGCGGGTGTGACGAAGGGCGACGGCGCCTCCTCGACCACCTTCTGATGCCGCCGCTGGATCGAACATTCGCGCTCGCCCAGATAGACGATAGTGCCGTGCTGGTCCCCCAGCACCTGGATTTCGATATGCCGCGGGCTTTCGATGAACTTCTCGATGAACACGCGGTCGTCGCCGAAGCTGGCGAGACCTTCCCGTTTCGTGGCCTCGAACCCCTCGCGCACGTCCTGTTCGGACCAGGCGAGCCGCATCCCCTTGCCGCCGCCGCCGGCCGAGGCCTTCATCATCACCGGGAAGCCGATGTCCTTGGCGATTTCGACCGCCTCGTCCGTGGTCGCGATGTCGCCGAGATAGCCCGGGACGACGTTGACGCCGGCCTGCTTGGCGAGCTTCTTGGATTCGATCTTGTCCCCCATCGCGGCGATCGCCTTCGGGGGCGGGCCGATGAAGGCGATGCCGGCATCGGCGCAGGCGCGCGCGAAGCTCTCGCGTTCGGACAGGAAGCCGTAGCCGGGATGGATCGCATCCGCCCCGGTCTCCTTCGCGGCGAGCAGGATTTCCTCGGCCTTGAGGTAGCTTTCGGCAGCAGGCGGCGGGCCGAGGCGGACGCTCTGGTCGGCCATCAGCACATGCGGCGCGCGCGCGTCCGCGTCGGAATAGACCGCGACGGTGGCGATCCCCATCCGCTTGGCGGTGCGCATCACGCGGCAGGCGATCTCGCCGCGATTGGCGACCAGGATTTTCTTGAACATTAGAGGTCGTCGCCCCCTTTGGAAGGTCGATACAGAAAGAACCAGATCATGCCGGCAAAAGTGATGCCTGCAGCAATCCACCAAATGGTCCAACGAAAATTGTCACGAGCGTTGCACACGCTTTTCGCGTCCGGGCAATCGCCCATGGTTAGAGCGACAAAGAAGAAACCGAAGACGGCTATCCAAAGCAGGCCGGCGAAGAGGCAACCCGCCTTATTCACTAGCAGACAAGCCTGAATATTCTTCGTCATGCCGGGCTTGACCCGGCATCAGGCTGCCTTCTCCACAGTCGCCGAAGAAGCCCAACCCCGGCTCAAGGCCGGGGTGACGGGGGTGCGAACGTGTCACTCCGCCGCCTCACACGCCCGCATCGGTTCTTCGCCTTGCATCGGGGTCAGGCCGAGCTTGGCGAATAACGCGGCGTCCTTGTCGTCGCCGGCATTGGCGGCGGTGAGGAGCTTGTCGCCGGTGAAGATCGAGTTGGCCCCGGCCATGAAGCACAAGGCCTGCGTCGCCTCGGACATGCTCTCGCGGCCTGCGGACAAGCGCACCATCGAGCGCGGCATGGTGATCCGCGCGACCGCCACGGTGCGGACGAACTCGATGTCGTCGATTTTGGCCAGCGGCGTGTCGGCGAGCATGTCGCCCAAGGGCGTCCCCTTGACCGGCACCAAGGCGTTGACCGGCACGCTTTCGGGATGGCGCGGCAGCGTCGCCAGCGCATGGACGAATCCGACGCGATGCGCGCGCGTCTCGCCCATGCCGACGATCCCGCCCGAGCAGACGTTGATCCCCGCCTCGCGCACGTTCTCCAGCGTATCGAGGCGTTCCTCGAAGCTGCGCGTGGTGATGACGTTCTCGTAATTCTCCGGCGCGGTGTCGATATTGTGGTTGTAGTAATCGAGCCCCGCCGCCTTGAGCTGCGCCGCCTGCTCGGGCGTCAGCATGCCGAGCGTCATGCAGGTTTCCATGCCCATCGCCGAAACGCCCCGCACGATCTCGATGATCGCGGGCATGTCGCGGTCCTTGGGGTTGCGCCACGCCGCGCCCATGCAGAAACGCTGCGAGCCGGCGTCCTTCGCCTGCGCCGCGGCTTGCAGGACGGCGCGCGGGTCCATCAATCTGGTCGCCTTGACGCCGCTGTCGGCGGAGGCGGATTGCGAGCAATAGCCGCAATCCTCGGGGCAGCCGCCGGTCTTGATCGACAGCAAGGTGCAGAGCTGCACCTCATCGGGCGCGTGATGCGCGCGGTGGACGGTGGCGGCGCGGAACAGGAGATCGGTGAAGGGCAGGTCGAACAGCGCGGCGATCTCGTCGCGGGTCCAGTCGGTGCGCGCGCCACTCCCGTCATGCCGGACTTGTTCCGGTATCCGCTCATCCGCTCGCGAGAACCGGGTTTGTGGCGCGGTGGACCCCGGAACAAGCCCGGGGTGACGGGTTTCGGTCAAACTCACTCGGCAGCCTCCTCGATCGGAGGCAGGTTGTGGCCGAGCAGCTTGAGCACTTCGCCCGCCGCCTCGACCAGGTTGGTGCCCGGCCCGAAAATGGCCTGCACCCCTGCCTCGCGTAGAAATTCATAATCCTGCGCCGGGATCACGCCCCCCGCCACCACCTTGATGTCGGCGCGGTCCGATTCTTTCAACAGCGCGATCAGCTCGGGGATCAGCGTCTTGTGTCCCGCCGCGAGGCTGGAGGCGCCGACCACGTCCACCTGCTTGTCTATCGCGAGGTCGCGCGTCTCGGCCGGTGTCTGGAACAGCGGGCCGGAGATGACCTCGAAGCCCATGTCGGCGAACGCGCTGGCGACGACATTGGCGCCGCGGTCGTGCCCGTCCTGCCCCATCTTGGCGACGAGGATGCGGGGTTTCCTCCCCATCCGCTGGCCGACTGCGGCGATACCTTCGACCGCGCGATGCCAGCCAGCGTCGTCCTTGTGCGCCGGGCCATAGACCCCCGTAATCGGCGTGACGCCCACCGCATGGCGGCCGAACGCCGCTTCCAGCGCGGCCGACATCTCGCCAAGCGTGCAGCGCGCGCGCGCCGCCTCGACGCAAAGCGCGAGCAGATTCGATCCTCCCCCGGAGGGGGAGGGGGACCGTCCCCGCGCAAGCGGGGATGGTGGAGGGGCAGTGCCGCTTGCGGAACCGCTCGTGGCGGAGGCCCCTCCACCACGCGGCTGCGCCGCGCGGTCCCCCTCCCCGTGCAGGGGAGGATCGTTCGCCGCCCGCCTCAGCGCCTCCAGCGCCGCTTGCGCCCTGCCCTCGTCCCGCTCCGCCTTGACCCGCTCGATCCGCCGGATCTGGTCGGCGCGGACCTTGGCGTTATCGATGTCGAGGATGTCGATCTCGTCCTCTTGCCCGAGGCGGTATTTATTGACGCCGACGATCACGTCCTCGCCGCGGTCGATGCGCGCCTGCCGCGCGGCGGCGGCGCGTTCGATATGCTCCTTGGGGATGCCCTTCTCGACCGCGTGGGTCATGCCGCCGGCGGCTTCGACCTCCTCGATCAGCGCCCAGGCCTTGTCGGCGAGCTCTTTCGTCAGCGCCTCGACATAATAACTGCCGCCCAGCGGATCGACGACGTGCGTCATCCCCGTCTCTTCCTGGAGGATCAGCTGGGTGTTGCGGGCGATCCGCGCGGAGAAGTCGGTGGGCAGCGCCACCGCCTCGTCGAGGCTGTTGGTGTGGAGCGACTGGGTGCCGCCGAAGGTCGCCGCCATCGCCTCGATCGTGGTGCGGACGACGTTGTTGTACGGGTCCTGCTCGGTGAGGCTGACACCCGAGGTCTGGCAGTGGGTGCGCAACAATTGGCTGCGCGGGCTGGCCCCGAAGCCGGCCATGATCCGCGACCACAGTGTGCGCGCGGCGCGCAGCTTCGCAACCTCCATGAAGAAATTCATGCCGATGCCGAAGAAGAACGAGAGCCGGCCGGCGAAGGCGTCCACTTCCAGCCCACGGTCGAGCGCCGCCCGCACATAGGCCATGCCGTCGGCGAGCGTGAAGGCGAGCTCCTGCACCGCGGTCGCCCCGGCCTCGTGCATGTGGTAGCCGCTGATCGAGATGCTGTTGAAGCGCGGCATGTGCTCGGACGTATAGGCGATGATGTCCGCGACGATCCGCATCGAGGGCTCGGGCGGATAGATATAGGTGTTGCGGACCATGAACTCCTTGAGGATGTCGTTCTGGATCGTGCCCGAGAGCTGGTCCTGCGAAACGCCCTGTTCCTCGGCCGCGACGATGTAGAAGGCGAGGCACGGCAGCACCGCGCCGTTCATCGTCATCGAGACCGACATCCGGTCGAGCGGGATGCCGTCGAACAGGATTTTCATGTCGTCCAACGTGTCGATCGCAACGCCCGCCTTGCCGACATCGCCGACGACACGAGGATGATCCGAATCGTAGCCGCGATGCGTGGCGAGATCGAACGCGACCGACAGGCCCTTCTGCCCGGCGGCGAGGTTGCGGCGGTAGAAGGCGTTCGACTCCTCGGCGGTCGAGAAGCCGGCATATTGGCGGATGGTCCACGGGCGGCCCGCGTACATCGTCGCCTTCACGCCGCGGGTGAAGGGGGCGAAGCCGGGAAGGCCGGGGTCGGGGGCGTCGGCGCTCGTGTAGAGCGGCTTGACGGCGATCCCCTCGGGTGTGCGCCAGGTGAGGTCGGCGCCCTTGACCTCTTTGTCGGCGAGGGATTGCCAGTCGGTAATGGACGGTTTGTCGGTCATGATCTTACACTTGCACCACCACCCCGGCGAAGGCCGGGGCCCAGTTGGGAAAGCTTGAGGAACAACGCGCAGCGCCGACCAACGAGCCGGCCCGTAGCTGGGCCCCGGCCTGCGCCGGGGTGGTGCTCCCACTTTGCACCTTACTCACCTCGAAACTCGGGCTTGCGCTTCTGCAGGAAGGCCATGCCGCCCTCCATCGAATCCGCGGTGCCGCGCGCGCGGCGCTGGTTCTCGGCCTCGCTGCTCATCGCGGCGGCATAGTCGCTGCTGAAGCCGTAGTGCAGCCCCTGCCGGATCAGCCCGAGCGCCACCGTCGGCCCGGCCGCCAGCCGCTCGGCCAGCGCCAGCGCTTCGGCGTCGAGCGCGTCGTCGGCGAGCACCTTGTGGATCATCCCCCATTCCAACGCCTTCGCTGCCGGCACTCGCTCGCCGAGCATCATCATCTCGGCGGCACGCGCGCGGCCGATCAGGCGCGGCAGCATCCAACTCGCACCGCCATCGGGAACGAGCCCGATATTGACGAACGCCTGGAGGAAATAGGCGGTGTCGCTCGCCACGCAGAAATCGGCGGCGAGCGCGAGGCTGCAGCCGATCCCCGCCGCCGGCCCCCGCACGGCGGAGACGACCGGCACAGCGAGGCCGGCAAGCGTCTCCATCAGCGGATTGTAATGCCCGGTGAGCGCAAGGAACGTCGCCTCGCCCGGATTGTCGCTGCCGAGCGCACCCCCCGCGACATCCGCACCCGAGCAGAAGCCGCGCCCCGCGCCGCTGAGCAGCACCGCGCGCGCGCCGTCGAGGCTGGCGAGCGCCGCGCCGATCTCGTCGAACATCGCCGGCGGCGCGGCATTGAGCCGATCGGGCCGGTTGAGCGTGATCGCCAGCACATCGCCGCGCCGCTCGCTCAGGATGTGGTCGTAATCCGGCATTCGATCCTTCCCTTTTCCTCTCCCTTGAGGGGAGAGGATGCGGAGACTTGGCTGCACAGCAGCTTAGTCGAAATTGGTGAGGGTGGGGCCAAGCCGCTCCACCCTCACCAACCTGCGCTAGCCAGCAAAGCTGGCAAGCTTCGGTATCCTCTCCCGTCAAGGGAGAGGAGTTTAGTGTCCCTCGCCCCGCGGCGTTTCCATCAACTCCGTCAGCACGCCGCCCATGTCCTTGGGGTGGACGAAGATCACCGGGGTGCCGTGCGCGCCGATCCGCGGCTCGCCGAGCACCTTGGCGCCCTTCGCCTCGAGCTCGGCCTTGGCGGCGTGGATGTCGGGCACCTCGAAGCAGACATGATGCTGCCCGCCGGCCGGGTTCTTGGCGAGGAACGCCGCGATCGGCGAATCCTCGCCTAAGGGTTCGAGCAGTTCAATCTGGCTGTTAGGCGCATCGACGAAACACACGCGCACCTTCTGCGCCGGCAGGTCGAACGTCTCGCCGACCTTCTCCGCGCCGAGCAATTCGCGATACCGCGTCACCGCCGCGTCGATCGACGGCGTCGCAACACCGACATGGTTGAGGGGGCCGAGCTTCATTGCGCTTCTTTCGTCATTGCGAGCGGAGCGAAGCAATCCAGATGCAGAGCGTCAGCCATGTGCAATGCTTTCGTACAGGTCGTCCCAGCATGGGTTGAATGCTTCAATCAGAGCGATCTTCTTGGCGCGCGATCCGGCTTTGATCTGCTTTTCGCGTAGGATCGCCGATTCCATAGTTGGAGCCATTTCGTACCACACCAGCATCTTACAGCCGTAGCGTTTGGTGAACCCCTCGATCGCGCCCGTCCGGTGTTGCCATGCTCGCTGCGGGAGGTACGAAGTGACGCCGGTGTAGAGCGTGCCATTGCGCTTGTTGGCCATGATGTAGACCGCAGGTTGTCTGTTCAGCCCCGTCATTGCGAGGAGCCGCAGGCGACGAAGCAATCCATCCGAACGCCCTGGATTGCTTCGCTGCGCTCGCAATGACGGAGGTTAGAGCGGAATGTTGTCATGTTTCTTCCACGGGTTCTCCAGCGCCTTGCCGCGAAGCTTGCGTAACCCCAGTGCAATCCGCCGCCGCGTGGAATGAGGCTGGATCACCTCGTCGATGAAGCCCTTGCTCGCCGCCACGAACGGGTTGGCGAAGCGGGCTTCGTATTCGGCGGTGCGTTCGGCGATCTCTTCCGGGGTGCGCCCGCGGAAGATGATCTCGACCGCGCCCTTCGCGCCCATCACCGCGATCTCGGCGGTCGGCCAGGCGTAGTTGAGGTCGCCGCGCAAATGCTTCGAGGCCATCACGTCATAGGCGCCGCCATAGGCCTTGCGGGTGATGACGGTGATCTTGGGCACGGTCGCTTCGGCATAAGCGAACAGAAGCTTGGCGCCGTGCTTGATGATGCCGTTATGCTCCTGGCCGACGCCGGGGAGGAAGCCCGGCACGTCGACGAACGTCACGATCGGGATATCGAACGCGTCGCAGAAGCGGACGAAGCGCGCCCCTTTTTTCGAGCTGTTGATGTCGAGGACGCCGGCGAGCGCCATCGGCTGGTTGGCGACGACGCCCACCGTGCGGCCTTCGATGCGGCCGAAGCCGATGATGATGTTGGCGGCGTGCGCGGGCTGGAGCTCGAAGAAATCGCCCTCGTCGACCACCTTCCGGATCAGCTCGTGCATGTCGTAGGGCTGGTTGGCGCTCGGCGGGATCAGCGTGTCGAGGCTCGGCTCGATGCGGTCCCACGGGTCGGCGGTCGGGCGCTCGGGGACCTCGACGCGGTTCGAGGTGGGCAGGAAGTCGATCATCTCGCGCGCCGCCCACAGCGCCTCGATGTCGTTCTCGAAGGCGATGTCGGCGACGCTCGACTTGGTGGTGTGCGTCACCGCACCGCCCAGCTCCTCCTGCGTCACGACCTCGTTGGTCACCGTCTTGACCACATCGGGGCCAGTGACGAACATGTAGCTCGAATCCTTCACCATGAAGATGAAGTCGGTCATCGCCGGCGAATAGACCGCGCCACCCGCGCACGGCCCCATGATCAGACTGATCTGCGGCACCACGCCGGATGCCAGCACGTTACGCTGGAATACTTCCGCATAGCCCCCGAGGCTGGCGACGCCTTCCTGGATGCGCGCGCCGCCCGAATCGTTGAGGCCGATCACCGGCGCGCCGACCTTCATCGCCATGTCCATGATCTTGCAGATCTTCTGCGCGTGCCGCTCGCTCAAGCTACCGCCGAACACGGTGAAGTCCTGGCTGAACACGAACACCAGCCGGCCGTTGATCGTGCCGCTGCCGGTGACGACGCCGTCGCCGGGGACGCGTTGCTCCTCCATGCCGAAATCGACGCAATTGTGCTCGACGAACATGTCGTATTCCTCGAAGCTGGCTTCATCGAGGAGAATGTCGAGCCGCTCGCGCGCGGTGAGCTTGCCCTTGGCGTGCTGCGCGTCGATACGACGCTGCCCGCCGCCCAAGCGCGCATCGGCGCGGCGCTTCTCGAGTTCCTGCATGGTCGACGACATGGGCTCTCCGAAAGTCTCTTTGCTATACCCCGCCCCTTGGCACCGTTTGCCCGATTAGGCAAAGAGCAGCCGAGCCGAAAAGGAGAGGCCGATGTCAGACGCCAACCTGTATCCCGTCCCCGCCGACTGGGCCGCCTCCGCGCGCGTCGATCCCGACACTTACGAGCAGATGTATGCGCGCTCGATGGCCGATCCGGGGGCGTTCTGGCTCGACCAGGCGCAGCGGCTCGATTGGGTGACGCCGCCGACGATCGCCGGCGACTGGTCTTTCGCCGAGAAGGATTTCCACATCGAATGGTTTGCCGACGGCGTGCTAAACGTCTCGGTCAATTGCCTCGACCGGCATCTCGAGAAGAACGGCGAAACGATCGCGCTGATCTGGGAGCCCGACAGCCCCGACGCCGAGACGCGGCGCTTCACCTATCGCGAACTCCATGCCGAGGTCTGCCGCTTCGCCAATGTCTTGAAGGCGCAAGGCGTCGCCAAGGGCGATCGCGTCACGATCTACATGCCGATGATCCCCGAGGCGGCCTTTGCGCTGCTCGCCTGCGCGCGGATCGGGGCGATCCATTCGGTGGTGTTCGGCGGCTTCTCGCCCGAGGCGCTCGCGGGGCGTATCACCGATTGCGATTCGAGCGTGCTGATCACCGCCGACGAGGGACTGCGCGGCGGCAAGAGAATCCCGTTGAAGGCGAACGCCGACGCCGCCGCCAAGCATGCGCCGGCGCTGGAAAAGATGATCGTCATCAAGGCAACCGGCGGCGATGTGTCGATGACCGAAGGCCGCGACGTCTGGTATCACGAGGCCGCCCCCGGCGTTTCCGCCGACTGCCCGCCCGAGCCGATGAAGGCGGAGGACCCGCTGTTCATCCTCTACACCTCGGGATCGACGGGCAAGCCCAAGGGCGTGCTGCATACCACCGCCGGCTATCTGCTATGGACGAGCCTGACCCACAAGGTGACGTTCGATTACCGCGCGGGCGAGGTCTATTGGTGCGCCGCGGATATCGGCTGGGTGACCGGGCACAGCTATATCGTATACGGGCCGCTCGCCAACGGCGCGACGACGCTGATGTACGAAGGGCTGCCCAACTGGCCCGACGCCAGCCGCATCTGGCAGGTGTGCGACAAGCATCAGGTCGACATTCTCTACACTGCCCCCACCGCGCTGCGCGCCCTCATGCGCGAGGGCGACCGGTTCGTGCAGAAGAGCTCCCGCAAATCGCTGCGCCTGCTCGGCACGGTCGGCGAGCCGATCAATCCCGAGGCGTGGCGCTGGTATTACTACGTCGTCGGCGAGGGCCGCTGCCCGATCGTCGACACCTGGTGGCAGACCGAAACCGGCGGGCACATGATCACCCCCCTGCCCGGCGCGCACGCGCTGAAGCCCGGCAGCGCGACCAAGCCGTTCTTCGGGGTCGATCCGCAGATCGTCGACACCGAGGGGACCGTGCAGACCGGCAACCCCGCAGAAGGCAATCTGTGCATCGCGGCGAGCTGGCCCGGCCAGATGCGCACCGTGTGGGGCGATCACGAGCGGTTCTTCCAGACCTATTTCTCGACCTACAAGGGCAAATATTTCACCGGCGACGGCTGCCGCCGCGACGCCGACGGCTATTACTGGATCACGGGCCGCGTCGATGACGTCATCAACGTCTCGGGCCACCGGATGGGCACCGCCGAGGTTGAAAGCGCACTGGTGCTCCACGCCAAGGTTGCCGAGGCCGCGGTGGTCGGCATGCCGCACGACATCAAGGGCCAGGGCATCTATGCCTATGTCACGCTCAACAGCGGCGTGACCGCCGACGAGGCGCTGCGCGGCGAGCTGAGACAATGGGTGCGAACCGAGATCGGCCCGATCGCGACGCCCGATGCGATCCAGTTCGCGCCGGGGTTGCCCAAGACGCGCTCGGGCAAGATCATGCGCCGCATCCTGCGCAAGATCGCCGAGGGCGACGTGTCGAGCCTCGGCGACACCAGCACGCTGGCCGATCCGGCAGTGGTCGACGACCTCGTCGCAAACCGCGTCGGCTAACCTCGCTCAATGCCACACCGACTTGCTCGACCCGAAAGCAGCGTTATAGTGGGGCAATACACAATCAGGGTGGGGACATCTTCATGAAGATCAAGACATTCGTGCGCACGTCGTCGGCGTGCCTGGCGCTGATGGTCGCGAGCGCCGCGACGGCGCAGACCGCGCCGCATGCCCGCTACGGCGCGTTCGGGCTCGACCTCACGTCGCAGGACAAAGCCGTCAAGCCGGGCGACGATTTCTGGACCTATGCCAACGGCACCTGGGCGGCGAAGACCGCGATTCCGGCCGACAAGGGTTCGATCGGCTACGGCAATCTGCTCAACGACGAGGCCGAGGCCAACGTCCGCAAAATCCTCGACGACATGGCCGCCAACCCCGCGCAATATGGCGCGACCGGCAAACAGGTCGGCGATTTCTACGCGAGCTGGATGGACACTGCCGGGATCGAGGCCAAGGGCGCCGCACCGCTCAAGCCCTATCTCGCCAGGATCGACGCGGTGAAGAACCTCGACGATCTGCAGACGCTATTCGCCACCACCGGCTATGCCGCCCCGGTCGGCGTCGGGATCATCCCGAGCCTGTCCGATCCGACGCACTACACCGCGATCGCGGGGCAAGGCGGGCTCGGCATGGCGCGCGACAACTACCTGCTCGAAGGCGCCAAGTATGACGGCTTCCGCAAGGCCTATCGCGCGTACATCCA
>JBQCHQ010000014.1:0-158625 GCA_051954515.1 Sphingomonas sp.
CGATGGTGGCGAGCGGCGAGGGCGCGGTGCCGCGCCACGTCGCGATCATCATGGACGGCAATGGGCGCTGGGCCAAGAAGCGCTTCCTGCCGCGCGCTGCCGGGCATCGCGCCGGCGTCGAGGCGGTGCGCAAGGTAACACGCGCCGCCCGCGCGATGGGGATCGAGGCGCTGACTCTGTATGCCTTCTCGTCGGAGAATTGGCGCCGCCCCGAAAGCGAAGTCAGCGACCTGATGGGGCTGCTGCGGCTGTTCATCCGCAGCGACCTCGACGAACTGGCGCGCGAGAATGTCCGGCTGCGCGTGATCGGTGACTATCGCCGCTTCGCGCCCGACCTTGTCGCGATGGTCGATGACGCCTTGGCCCGGACCGCGGCCAACACCGGCCCGATCCTGGCGATCGCGCTCAATTACGGCGCGCAGGCCGAGCTCGTCGCGGTGGCCAAGACGCTCGCAGCGGACGCTGCTGCGGGCCGGCTTAATCCCGAAACGATAGACGAAGCGGCGATCGAGGCGCGGCTCGACACGCACGATCTGCCGCCGCTCGATCTGCTCATCCGTACCTCGGGCGAGCATCGGCTGTCGAATTTCCTGCTGTGGCAGGCGGCCTATGCCGAATTGCTGTTCGTCGACACTTTATGGCCCGATTTCGACGCCGCCGCGCTTTCCGAAGCGGTCGGATCATACGGCCGTCGGCAGCGTCGCTTCGGGGGCTTGTGAGCGACGACGCTCCCCAACAACGGCAGTTGTCCGAGCTGCCGCTGCGGACGCTGGTCGGCGTCGCGTTGGTTGCGGCCGCGGCGATCGCGCTGATGGTCGGCGGGATCGTCTTCTGGGCGCTGACCTGTGTCGTCGCGCTCTTGATGATGGCTGAATGGAGCGACTTGTTCGCTGTTCCGCTCAAGACGAAGCGGCTCGCACAATTCACGCTCGTCGTGCCGCTGGCGATCATGAGCCCACTCGCCGCCGGGCCGGGCTTCTTTGCGCTCGGTATCCTCGCCGGTGCGGCGTTCTTCATCGTCATCGTCAGCCAGCGGCCACCGCTTGCGCTCGGCATGGTCTATGCCGGGCTGCCGGTGCTTTCGTTGATCCTGATCCGCCATCAGGAAAACGGCATCCTCTATGCCTTCTGGGCAATGGCCTTGGTGTGGGTGACCGACATCGGCGCCTATTTCGCCGGCCGCGCGATCGGCGGCGCCAAGCTCGCGCCCGCGATCAGCCCGAACAAGACCTGGGCGGGGCTGATCGGCGGGATGGTCGCGGCGGCGGTGTTCGGCATCATCATGCACTTCGCCTACGGACTGCCGATCCGCCTAACGCTCGCCTCGCCCCTGCTCGCGGTGGTCGCACAAGCGGGCGATCTCTATGAAAGCTGGCTCAAGCGTCGCGCAGGGGTCAAGGATTCGGGCAACATACTGCCCGGCCATGGCGGCGTGCTCGATCGTATCGACGGGCTGGTGCCGGTGGCGCCCGTCGCGGCGGCACTGGTGGTCGTCGTGCCGAAGCTGTATCCGCTGATCGGATGGTGAAACGCGTTTCGGTTCTCGGCGCGACGGGATCGGTCGGGCGCTCGACGCTCGACTTGATCGAGCGCGCGCCGGAGGACTTCGAGGTGTTCGCGCTGGCCGCCAATTGCAATGTCGACGAACTCGCGGCAGCGGCGATCCGCACCAACGCCAAACGCGCGGTGGTCGCCGATGAGTCATGCCTGACGGCGCTGCGCGAGCGCCTCGCCGGCACCGGCATCGCCACCGCGGCGGGTCGGCAAGCGGTATGCGAGGCCGCGGCGGAGGCCGATTGGACGATGGCAGCGATCGTCGGCTGCGCGGGGCTCGAGCCGGTGATGGCGGCGATGGCCGGCGGCGGCACGGTGGTGCTCGCCAACAAGGAGCCCTTGGTCTCGGCGGGCGATCTCGTGCTTGCCGAAGCAAGGAAGCACGGCGCCACATTGCTCCCCGCAGATTCGGAGCACAATGCGATCTTCCAATGCCTCGATTTCGATCATATCGAGCGCGTCCGCCGCATCATCCTGACCGCGAGCGGAGGCCCATTCCGCGACTGGAGCATCGATCAGATGCGCCGCGTCACCCCGACACAGGCGATCGCGCATCCCAATTGGTCGATGGGCGCCAAGATTTCGGTCGATTCGGCCACGTTGATGAACAAGGGGCTCGAACTGATCGAGGCGGCGCGGCTGTTCCCCGTCGCGCCCGAGCGAATCGAGATCGTCGTCCACCGCCAGTCGATCATCCATTCGATCGTCGATTATGTCGACGGTACGATGCTTGCGCAGATGGGCCCCAGCGACATGCGCGTGCCGATCGCGCATACGCTCGCCTGGCCCGATCGCATGGCGACACCGATGCAGCCGCTCGATCTGGTGGCGATCGGCCGGCTCGATTTCGAGGCGCCTGATCCAGTTCGCTTCCCGGCCTTGCGGCTGGCGCGCGAGGCGCTGGCGGCGGGCGGGGCGGCGCCGGCGATCCTCAACGCCGCCAACGAAATCGCCGTCGCGGCATTCCTTGACGGACGCGTCGGCTTCCTCGAAATTGCCGCAATCGTCGCCGATACGATAGCGCGTTATCAGCCCGAAGCGCCGGACACGCTGGAAGCCGTGCTGGCGGTGGACGCAGAAGCCAGGGCGGTGGCGCGTCGGCGTGTAGAGGATTGCCTCGTTTGACCAACAATCCCGGTTTTCTTTTCAGCATCCTGGCATTCGTGCTGGTGATCGGGCCGCTCGTCTTCGTCCATGAGCTCGGCCATTATTTCGCCGGCCGCTGGTTCGGGGTGAAGGCCGAGGCCTTCTCGATCGGATTCGGCCGTGAGATCGCCGGCTGGACCGACAAGCGCGGCACGCGCTGGAAGCTCGGCTGGCTGCCGCTCGGCGGCTATGTCCGCTTCGCCGGCGACATGAATCCGGCGAGCCAGCCCGATGCCGAATGGCTGGCGCTGCCCGCCGCCGAGCGCGCGCGGACTTTCCAGGCCAAGCCCCTGTGGCAGCGTGCGATCATCGTCGCGGCGGGGCCGGTCGTCAACTTCATCGTCGCGATCGTCATCCTTTCGGCCTTCGCCTTCGCCTATGGCGATCTGCGCACCCCCACCGTGATCGGCTCGGTGGTGCCCGGGAGCCCGGCGCAAGCGGCTGGGCTGCAGGCGGGGGATCGGATCACCTCGGTCGGCGGGCGCTCGTTCGACACGTTCGACGACCTTGCCCGCTATGTCGTGCTGCGGCCCGGCGAGCGCGTCGAGATCGATTTCGTGCGTGGCGGCCGCGCGATGGCCGAGCAGGCGACGCTCGGGAGAATCGAGCAGGCGGATCGCTTCGGCAACCATTTCATGGTCGGCCAGCTCGGCGTCGAGGCGACCGCGCCGGTAGTGACCTCGGTCGGCCTTTTCGAGGCACCGGTGGTCGGCGTGCGGCGCGCCCGTGAGCTCATTCAAGTGACGATCGACGGGATCGGCCAGATCGTCACGGGGCGGCGCTCGGTCAAGGATTTGAACGGCCCCGTGGGGACGGCGCGGATCGCCGGCGAGCAGATGACTTTGGGGGTGGACGCCTTCGTCGCGCTGATCGCGGTCGTATCGATCAATCTGGGGTTCATCAACCTGCTGCCAGTCCCCATGCTCGATGGCGGCCATCTTCTCTTCTATGCGATCGAGGCGGTGCGCCGGCGCCCGTTGCGCGCAGAGGCGCAGGAATGGGCGTTCCGGGGCGGCCTCGCCGCGCTGGTTGCGTTGATTCTGGTCGTGACGGTCAACGATTTGGGCGCTTTCGGGCTGTGGAAGAACCTCGCCGGGTTGATCGGGTGAGGCGGTTAGGGCAGGGCAGTGCGCGCCGTTTCCGGCGAGACGATTCCGTTTAAGGTGGGACTGTGATCGTAACCAACACTTCGAGGCTCGGAACACGGGCAGTGACCTGGCTCATGGCCGGGACATTCCTGTCCGGCCTGCCCACCATCGCGCTGGCGCAGACGGCACCGGCGCAAACGCCGCCGCCCGCCGCTCAGACGGCGTCCGCGCCGGCGCCGTCGGCCACGCAGATCGCCACGCCGCCGGCCGCGGTCACGCAAGCGCCGCCGCAGCAGCGCATCATCAAGTCGCTGCGCGTCGAAGGCTCCGAGCGCATCGAGCCGGCGACCGTGCTCTCCTACACCAAGCTGCGGCTCGGCGAGCCTTACGACAACGCGATCCTCGACCAGGCGATCCGCGACCTGCTGGCGAGCGGCTTTTTCGCCGACATCAATATCGCCGGCGTCGAGAGCGGCGATCTCGTCATCCGCGTCAAGGAGAACCCGCTGATCAACCGGGTGATCCTGGAGGGCAACAAGCACCTCAAGAGCGACAAGATCACCAAGGAGATCAAGCTCGCGCCGCGGCAGATCTTCACCCGCACCGCGGTCCGCCAGGACGTGTCGCGGATCCTCGAGCTCTATCGCCGCGAGGGCCGCTTTGCTGCCACCGTCCAGCCCGAGATGGTCTCGCTCGACCAGAACCGCGTCGACGTGATCTTCGACATCACCGAGGGCGACAAGTCCAAGGTCCGCCAGATCAACATCATCGGCAATCACGTCTTTTCCGACGGCAAGCTGCGCAAGCAGATGGCGACCAAGGAAGCGCGGCTGCTGACCCTGCTCTCGTCGAACACGACCTACGATCAGGATCGCATGGCGTATGACCAGCAGAAGCTGCGTCAATTCTACCTGACCGAAGGCTATGCCGATTTCCGCGTCACCTCCGCGGTCGCCGAACTGACGCCCGACAAGAAGAATTTCATCATCACCTATGTCGTCGAGGAAGGCGATCGCTACAAATTCGGCGACGTCACCGTCGACAGCGACATCCGCGATTTCGACGGCAAGCGCCTCGCCGCGACACTGCCCTTCCACAAGGGCGATTGGTACAACGCCAAGCAGGTCGAGGATGCGGTCGACAGCCTGACCAATACCGCCGGCCTGTTCGGCTATGCCTTTGCGAACGTCGATCCGGAATTCACCCCGGATCCCGAAACGCACACGATGGACATCAACTTCCATATCGGCGAGGCGAAGCGGACCTATGTCGAGCGCGTCGACATCACCGGCAACACGCAGACCGAAGACAAGGTGATCCGCCGCGAGATGCGGCTTTCCGAAGGCGACGCGTTCAACACCTTCCAGGTCAAGCGCTCGTCGGACCGGATCAACAGCCTCGGCTATTTTCAGGACAAGTTCGAGGTCAAGCAGGTCCAGGGCTCCGCGCCCGACCGCGTCGTGCTGCAGGCCGACCTGCAGGAAAAATCGACCGGCGAATTGTCGCTTTCGGCGGGCTATTCGGACCTCGAAGGCTTCATTATCCAGGGCGGCATCACCCAGAACAATTTCCGCGGCATGGGCCAGACGCTCAGCGCCAACGTGCAATGGTCCTATTATTCGAAGTCGGTCGATCTCGGCTTCACCGAGCCTTATCTGTTCGACAAGAGCGTCGCGCTCGGCGGCCATATCTTCCGCCGCGATTACAACGCGTTCAACTATATCGGCGACAGCCGCGAGACGACCTATAGCGACGTTTCGACCGGCTTCCAGATCAACACCGGCGTGCCGCTGACCGAATATTGGAGCCTGGGCGGTCGCTATCAGCTGTCCTATGACCAGGTCGGGCTCGACAAGTCGACTTATTACACCAACGGCGAGTGTGATCCGCTCAAGGCCGGACGATATCTGTGCGAATCGCTCGGCAATCGCTGGACCTCGGCGATCGGCTATTCGCTCATTTATTCGAGCCTCAACAGCGGCCTGCACCCGACCGCGGGCACGCGGCTGACCTTCAGCCAGGATTTCGCGGGGCTGGGCGGCGACGTCAAATACGTCAAGACGCGCGCCGATTACGCCCATTACTGGGGCTTCGGCGGCGGCTTCGTGTTCTCGGCACGCGCCGAGGGCGGCTGGATCGCGCCGCTCCAGAAGGATTCGCGGCCGGGCGTCGACGCGGTGCGGCTGACGGATCGCTTCCTGCTCGGCGAGCCGCAGTTCCGCGGCTTCGACATCCGCGGCATCGGCCCGCGCGTGAAGCGCTATTATTACACCACCGACAGCGACGGGAAGCAGATCCTCAACACCGCCAAGAACTCGGTGGCCGACGACGCGCTGGGCGGCCGGGCTTATTATCTCGGCCATCTCGAGCTCGAATTGCCGCTCGGTGCCGGGGCACAGGAGCTGGGCTTGAGGCCGTCGATCTACGTCGATGTCGGCGCGTTGTTCGGATTGAAGAAGCCGCTGCCGACCGCCACTTTCCCGACGCACGTCGATGCGAACGGCAACACGATCGTCGATTCGCTGTTCATCGCGCAGAAGGACGCCAGCGGCAATCCGCTCTACCAATATGTCGGCGCCGACGGCCTCGGCATCCAGACGACCTGCGCCGCCGGCGTGCCCGATGCCAATGGCAGCTGCAACGGCGTCACGCCCAATACGCCGCTCGGCCAGACGGTGCCGCCGTTCAAGGAAGTGTTCCTGGGCGATTCGGTCCGGCCGCGGGTTTCGGTCGGCATCGGCGTCAACTGGAATTCGCCGTTCGGGCCGCTTCGTATCGACCTTGCTAAAGCCCTGGTGACGCAGCCGGGCGACGACAAGAAACTCATCACCTTCAATGTAGGGGCTTCTTACTGATGACCAATTTCTCCAAACTTCTCCTGGCGACGGCGATCGCCGTTCCCGGCGTGATCGCCGCTGCGGCGCCCGCCGCCGCGCAATCGGTCGCGGTGCTCGATCCCGATGCGGCGATCGGCAATTCGAATGCGTGGAAGACCGCCGCGCAGACGATCCAGACCACCTACAAGGCGCAGATCGATCAGGTTCAGGCGCGTCAGGCCGCGCTCGCCAACGAGATCAAGACCGCCGCGACTCCGCTCGATACCAACAAGGACGGCCAGATCTCGCAGGCCGAGCTTCAGGCTGCGCAGACCTCCAATCCCAACGCCGTGAAGGCGCTCCAGGCGAAGGAGCAATCGGCGCAGGCCGAATTGCAGCGCCTCTCGCTGCCGTTCAATCGCGCCAAGGCCTATGCGATCGAGCAGATTTCGAGCCATGAGGACGATGCCGTCTCGAACGTCGTCAAGCAGCGCCACATCACCGTGCTGCTCCGCCCCGAGGCGACCTTCGTCGCCGATCCGTCGGCCGACGTGACCAGCGCGGTCACCGCCGAGATCGACCGTCTGATCACGGCGCCGGTCAGCGTCACGCCGCCGGCCAATTGGCAGCCGGGCCAGCAGCAGCAGGCCGCTCCCGCCGCGGCCGCTGCGCCGGCCGCCGGCAAGCCCGCCACTTCGGGCCGGTGAGCGACGATTCGACGGCGGACCGCCGCACCGGGCCGATGGACGTCGGCCGGGTGATGGCGGCGCTGCCGCACCGCTATCCGATGCTGCTGGTCGACGGCGTCGAGGACATCGTCCTCGACCGGTCGATCACCGCTCTGAAGGCGGTGACGATCAACGAAAGCTTCTTCCAGGGCCATTTTCCCGGCCGTCCGATCATGCCCGGCGTGCTGATCGTCGAGGCGCTGGCGCAGGCCGCCGGCGTGCTTGCGGTCGAAAGCCTCGGCCTCGCCGGCTCGGGCAAGCTCGTCTATTTCATGGCGATCGACGGGGCCAAGTTCAGGAAACCCGTCGAGCCGGGCGTGCTGCTCAAGCTCGAGGTCGAGTTCGTGCAGAAGCGCGCGAGCGTGTGCAAGTTCGCCGGCCGCGCGACGATCGACGGCCAGGTCGCGGCGGAAGCCAATTTCACCGCGATGATCGCCGACCCGCCGAGCGCATAGCCTGCTAATCGTCACCCCCGCGAAAGCGGGGGCCCATCTCCCAATGTCGCGTTCAGACCAAACGGCAGGAGATGGGTTCCCGCTTTCGCGGGAATAACGGGCAGGCTTGCTCAAACCTCTCGCGCCGTATAGAGGCACGCGCTTCCGGGCACTGGTCGGAAACCAGCGCCGCACAGGAGACTTTACGTGAAGAAGAACATCCACCCCGACTACCACATGATCAAGGTGCAGATGACCGACGGCACCGTGTTCGAGACGCGCTCCACCTGGGGCAGCGAAGGCGACACGCTGGCGCTCGACATCGATCCCACCTCGCACCCGGCCTGGACCGGCGGCAACCAGCGCCTGGTCGATTCGGGCGGGCAGGTCGCGCGCTTCAACAAGCGCTTCGGCGGCCTCACTCTCGGCAAGAAGTAAGCGGTTCGGCGCGCCGTCGGCATTGACGGCGCGTTAACACCATCGGCTTAGCCATTTCTTGCGTAGCCGCGTGAGGAACGGACCGATGCTCGCTGCCGAAATCGAACCCGCGTTCGCCGCCGGGCGACGGCGCGGCCTGCGCGAGCCGGTAGCGCTCGACACCGATGTGGAGCGCGACGGGCTCGATCGCGCGCTGTGCCGCGTCGTCGATCTCTCGCCCCATGGCGCGCGGCTGCAGACCTATTCGCCGCTCAAGCGCGGTGCGACGATGTGGCTCACTTTGCCGTCGCTCGGCATTCGCGCGACGACGATCGTCTGGGTGAAGGATTTCGTCGCCGGCTGCCAGTTCTTCGAATCGCTCACTGTGGATGAATTCGAAGCGCTGCTGGATATGGATCACACGCTGCGCCGTAACTGATTGCCCGCCGCGCTGACGCGCAAGGCGCTCTTCGGGCAGCAACGAGGTGGTCGAACAGGTCGAGATAGCGTTTGGCGGCATCGTGCCCGGGCTCGGGGATCGCCCTCGGCCGTGGCTGCGCAGGATCGAGCCAGCGATCGAGCGCGGCGACCAGCGCCGCCGGATCGTCCCGCGGCACGACGTCGCCCAAGGTCCCGTCCGGAACGATTTCGCGCACCGCCACGCTCGATTCGGTCGTCACGACCGGGGTGCCGAGCGAAAGCGATTCGCGCAGGACCCCCGGCACGCCTTCATAATCGGACACGAGCACCACGGCCGCGGCGCGACGCATCGCCGGCTGCGGATCGTGCGCGTGGCCGGGCAGCGACACGCGATCGCCGAGCCCGAGCTGCGCGATCAGCGCTTCGAGCGCGGGGCGATCGGTGCCTTCGCCAAGGATCACCAGCCTTGCGTCTCGCGCGGCGAGCGCGTCCATTGCCCTGATCAGTCGATCCCAGCGCTTCTGCGGCTCCAGCCGGCCGATCCCGAGCAGGAAATGGCCGTCCGGCAATGGCGTCGGCTCGGCGTCGTCAATGTGCCGCGCCGGCGGATTGGCGATGATGCTGATCCGGGCAGGCGGGAACGCCATCAGGCGCGCGGCTTCGTTCGCCATTCCCGGCGACATCGCCACGAGATGATCGACGAAGCGCGGGTGGAACCGCAGCCAGGCGCGATAGCCGAGGGCGATCGGTCGCGACAGATCGGCGCGATCGAGCGCATTGGACAGCTTGGCGACGACCGGCGGGCACGCCGTGCCGAGCTCGAGCCAGGCCAGGGCAGCGACGCTGGTATAATGATTGCCCGGGCAAAACAGCAGGTCGGGCGCCAGCGCGCCGACATCCCGGGGCAGGCCGAACATCGACACATAGGCCGGCGAGCCATGTTCGATCACGCGCAGCCCGGCGGGGAGCTCCGCGGCGAGCGGCCCGCGCTTCGAGCCGAGCATGAGCGTCACCTCGCGCCCCGCGGCCAGCCAATCAGCGGCCAGCCGCAGCTGCGCGCGCTCGACCCCGCCGCCGTCGAGCGTTTGCGCGAAGGTCAGGATGTGGCGCGCCGTCATCGAATTGCCGTCTGCAGCGACCCGGCGCCAGCGTCGTGTTCGGCCACGCGCTGCTGGAACAGGTCGGCATAGCGCGCCACACGGCGACCGCATCCCACGCGATCGACCGTTCGGTCGATGCTCGCCAGCAATCGCGCGACGCCGGTATCGCCGGGATGCACGGCGAGGCGAACGACGCGCTGGCTTCGCAGCAGGGGAGGGGCGAGCGCGGCGACGGCGAGCGAGCTGGCGATCCGCATGGCCGATCGACTGGCCCAGGTGATCACTGGTCCGCGGGCGACGATTTCGCCGGTTGCCGGGCGCCAAACCCGCATATGATCCTCGGCGAGCGCGAAGCCGGCCTGGACCAGCGCCGCGCGCGCGCCGCTGCCATAGAGCCAGGCGGGGGCGACGAAGCCGGTGACGGGGCGGCCGATGATGTCCTCGATCAGGCGGCGCCCCTCGCGCATCCGGCGTAGCGCCTCCCGCTCGCTCAGGCCGAGGAATTCACCTTCACCCGCGGTCATGTGCCGTGACTTGAACCGGTTCAGCGCGCCGACGTGCCGGCTGTCGTCGCGGTGGAACCAGCCGTGGACGAACATTTCGACGCCGGCATCGGCCCAGCGGCGAAGCTTGGTCTGATAGGCGGAATTGTTCGCCAGCGGCGCTTCGCTCCAATGATTCGGCACGACCAGCATGGCAAAGCGCGGGTGCCCGAGCCGCCGCGTCAGTCGGTCGACCAAAGCGTCGACCTGCGGCTCGAACTTGGGCCCGACGTCGTGGATCGACACGATGAGCTTGCGGTCAGGCGACATGGGCGACGCGCTCGACGAGCCTGGCGTAGCGGTTGAACAGGTCGGCGAAATGCTCGTCCATCGAACGGACGCCGGCGGCTGTCGCGGCAGCGCGAAGGCGATGGCGCGGCGGATCGTCGCCCAGAAAATCGACCAATGTTGCCGACAAGGCGCCGGCGTCCGCCGAGCGATAGAGCCCACCCTGCCGTTCGGCCCAATGATCCCGGGCGCCGCCTGCATCGGGAACGATCAGCGGCAGGCCGCTGGCCCGCGCTTCAGCCGCCGTCATGCAGAAGGTCTCCGCTTCGCAACCATGAACGAGGGCATCGGCCGATGCGAGGATCGCGGCCAGCGCCGCGCGATCGTGCACCGGCTGGACCAGGCGAACGTGCGGATTGCCGTAAGCGGCGCGCGCGATCGCGCTGCGGTCCCGCCCGTCGCCGATCAGCATCAGGCCGACCGACCGATCGTAGCCCGCCCGAGTGGCGGCATCGACGACCATCGGCCAGCGCTTTTCGGGGGCGAAGCGGCCGATGCCGACCAGCAGGGTCGCACTCGGCGGCAATTGGCAATGGCGAAGCAGTTCGACGCGCAGGGCTTCGCTGCGGAGCGTCGGGCTGAAGATGCCGGGCTCGACGCCCATCGGCTCGGTGACGACGTGGCGGAGGCCGCCTTCGGTCAGCCGATCGGACAAATCGTGGCTGGCACAGACGATCAGGTCGAACCGCGCGTCGAGCGCTCGCAAGTGGCGCCAGAACCAGTCGAAGCCGCGGTCGATCGTCTCGCGCTGCGCGATCGCCCCGAACCAGCGATAGGCATACGCCGCGAGCGGATCGGCGTGCATGACGAGCGCTCGCGGCGCGGCGCCGCGCCACCGCGCGACCATCGTCGCGCTCGACCAGGGCGAGGAGACCTCGACCATATCGGGCGCGAGCGAGTCGAGCGCGGCGTGCAACGCATCCTCGTCGTCGAAATAGCGATAGGCGCGATCGAGCGGGAAGGTGGGGGCTGCGATCGTGACGACGCGGGCGCCGCGGCCGAAATGGCGCACCTCGTCTCGTTCGCCCGGCGCCAGGATGACGATCTCGTGGCCGGCTGCCGGGCCTGCGCGGAGCTTTCGCTCGACATAGGTTTTCACGCCGCCGCCGGCAGGCGCGTAGAAGGCGCAGACATCGACGATGCGCATCAGCGCGTCCTTTCTCGATTCGGCCCGAACGAGAACAAGCCGTGGCGATAATTCATGACGATCGTTATCGGCGTTGGCCCGCTGCCCGCGGCGGCACTGGCCGCGGCGGCATGCGGCTTCGACCAGCCGAGCCTGGGATTGCCGGCGAAACCGATGCCGTCGGTCGAGAGGCCGAACTTGCGGTTGCCGTCGCGGTCATGGAGCAGGCTGACGGCGTAGCGGCCGGGGCCCGGCACTCGAATGCACAGATGAACGGCCCCGGCCGCCGGCGTCGGCACTTCGACGCGGCGGAAGGTCTTGCCGGCAGCGATCAGCTTGTTGTCGTCGGCCAGGAAATCATCGTCGTTGTCGGGATAGACCTCGAGCTTCAGCAGGCCACGCCGGTCCTTCAGGCCCTCCACCGTGACGAGGAAGGACGGGCCGTTTTCGGGCGTGCGGCAGCGGCCCGCCGCCTTGCCGAGATCGGGCGTCGAGGGCAGGGCGGCCTGTGTCGCCAGCAATGCCGGGAGCAGCAACAGGTTCATGCCGCCGCCTCGCGCTTGACGAGGCCGGCGGCGCCGAGCGCCGAGCCGACCAGCAGATGGGTGAGCAGGATCAGCCCGCCGATCATCGCGATCATCGTGCCGACATCGCCGTCGCGGCCGACGACGAAGATCGCCAGCCCGACGAACGCAAGGTCCTTGTTGGGCATCAAGGGCAGCCGCGAGAGCAATTGCCTGAGCGTCGCCAGGATCATCCACCAGACGAGGCCGACGCCGGGAAGGACCAGGTGCCACATCAGCGCGGTGAGCCCAATCGTCGTCGCGATGCGCGCGAGGTGGATCGCGGCGATCCGCCACAGCTCGGCGCGCGGCAGCGTGAACAACCGCTTGCGCAGGACCAGCATGGCGAAGGAGGTCACCGCCAGCACGCCGAGCGAGCCCAGCACCGCCTTGCCGCCGACATCGAGCTGGAGCAGCCCGAAGAACGGCAGGGCTGCCGCCAGCATCGCCAGCGTCACCGCGTTGCCGACCAGCGCCGAGAGGATCGCGACATCCTTGATCGCGCCGAACGGGGCATTCTCGCCGATCAGCCCGGTGCGCCGCACCCAGGCGTAGAAATAGACCTCGCCGAGATAGCCGAGCACGATTTCATTCGCCACGCGCTTGCGCAGCAGCGCGACGAATCCGGCCGCGGGAATGTGCCACAGGCGGCGGAAGATCACCCATTCCGACGCCGGCGTCGTGACATAGGCGATGGCGAACACCAGCCAGAACGACAGGCTTCGCGGCACCAGCGACAGGATGTGGCTGACCGGCGTGCCGCGCAACTGGACGAGCGCGGCGGCGAGAATGGCGAGCGAGATGAGGCTGCTGGCGATGCCGGTCCATCGCCGCCCCAGCGCCGGCAACGAACCTGCGATCAGGCCGGTGGCGGGAGGATGGAATGAAAGCGAGGGCGCGAATGCAGTCTTGTCGGCGATCGGCGCGGTCATGATCGATCCGAGTTACCTACGTACGTTACCCGGGTATGACGCCGCCGAACGGCGACCGCCGCAGTCCTTCCCGTCGCGATTATTTACCAGTCCAGCCCGACCGACAGCACGAGCGTCCTTGGCCGGAGCGGCGTGAATTGCGGCGCGTTGCGGATCGAGAAGGGGTTGCCGAACGCGAAACTGTCGCCAGCGGCGTCGAACAGATTGTCGAGCCGTGCCGCGACGCTCCACCGCCCCTTTGCGGCGCTCGCGCTGAGCGCGAACACGCCATATTCGCCCATATGCCGGTCGAGATCGGGATCGAAGCTCAGCCGCGCCTTGCCGATGTAATTGCCCTGGCCGGCCAAACGAACCGTCCAATCGCCAAGGTCGAACCGATAGCCCAGCAGGCCGCGCAGCGTCACGTTCGGCACGACCGGCAGGCGGCGGTCTTCGAGCTTGATGCCGTCTGCCGTCGAGACCAGCTCGGCCTCTTCGGCGTTGATGCCCGCGCTCAGCGTCCAGCCGCGCCCGATGGTCCAGTCAATACTGGCATCGCCGCCGATGATCCGCGCCTGGCCCGCGTTTCGCGTCGAAATCAGGCCGTTATCGAGCAGATAGTCCGACTGCACATCGTGCCAATCGGCGTAATAGACGCTCGCTGCAAGCGCCAATGCTTCGCCGTCGAGTTTCATCCGGGCGCCGCCCTCGACGCTCTCGAGCTCGTCCGGGTCGAAATGGCCCTGTGCAAAACCGGCACCGGCGGCGAGACCGCCTGGGCGTAATGCGCGAGCGTAGCGCACGAAGAAATAGCGCCCCTCGCCCGGCCGCCAGGCAATCGACAGGCTGGGCGCGAAACCGAGCTGGTGCTGCCCCTTTTTGGTCTGTCCTCGCTGTTCGGCGCGCTTGTCGCTGGCGTCGGTGAGCGAAATTCGCGCGCCGGCGGTCACCGTCAGTGGCCCCACGGGCAAGGTCGCGTCGCCGAACGCGGCATATTCGGCAACGTCCTGATCGATTGATTCGACCGCGAGCGGCGCAGTTGCCGGCGCGGTGATCGCCCCGTCCAGGCTGCTCGAGGCGTGAAAATAGGCAAGGCCCGCGACCCAATTCAGCTTGCCGGACGCCTCGGGCGAAAGCCGCACTTCCTGATTGACGATCGAATAGCGGCGATCGTCGGTGAACAGCGCCGGCGCGGTGACGCCGAAATTGGCCGCGGCGGCGCTCGCGTCGAGCCGATAGTTGACCGCCTGGGAGACGTAGCTGCTCGTCGAAACCAGCCGCAAGCTGCCGATCCTGCCGTGAATGTCGAGATGAGCTTGCGCGAAATCGTTGTCGGCAGGCTCGGCGATCGGGTGGATGCGGCGGAGGGTGCTCGCCGGACCGGTGACATATTGGCTGTCATGCGCGTCCAGCGACTGCACAGAACCACCGAGGTCGATCTTCCAGTCGGCGTCGGGCACCCAGCGCAGCGCGAGCCGCCCCCCATTGGTAACGGTGCGATTGGTATCCCGAGCGCCGCCTATCGTATCGAGCCAGCCGGGCGCGGAACGGGAATAGATCACCCCGCGCGCCGCCAGCATGCCGGTCGCGATCGGCAGGTTGAGCATGACGTCCCCGCCGCCGCCGAAGCCCCCATGCGCCCCAGCCTCGCCGATCAGGGTGGCGGCTCCCGACGCGACATCGAGTTCAGGGGGATTGGTAACGATGCGGAAGATGCCGCCGAGCGCGCCCGAGCCGTAGAGCGGCCCTTGCGGCCCCTTGAGCACCTCGACTCGATCGACGTCGATGAGCAGCAGGTCGGGGTCCGGCGCGTCATAGGTGATCCGGCTGTTGTCGAGCACCACCGCGACGGTCGACTGGCTGGGGCCGTTGAACGGGCTGTCGGCAATCCCCCGAATGAAGGCTCGGTTGCGGCCGGGGCCGAGATTGGTGAACGACAATCCGTCGATGCCGCTCGCCACCGTGCTGCTGTCGGGCGAGGCGATGCCGGTGGCGAGCCGGTCGGGTTCGACGACCGACACCGCCACCGGCAGCGTCGCCAGCGCTTCAGGCCGCTTGGTCGCCGTGACGATGATGTCGCCGATCGCGCGTTCGGCCCGCCGCGCGGCACGGCGGCTGATATGCGGGCGCGCGGCCTGGCGCTTCGGCGGCTGGCGTTCCAGTCGGAATACACCCGGCGTGACGGCCACCGCGCGAAGTCCGGTTCCGGCGAGCATCCGATCGAGCGCCGCGGCAGGGGTAAATCGTCCTCGAACGGCGCGGGTCGTCACCACCGGCAGCGCGCTCGCCATGCCGGCCGAAAGCCCGGTTGCGGCGGACCAGGCTGCGAGGCTCGCCGGCAACGGGCCGGCCGGAATGTCGAAATTCTGCTTGGCCTGCGCCGCCGCGGGTGCGGCGATCGGGCGTGCGTCAGCCGGCGGCGGGAGCCAGAGTTGTGCGAGCGCCATCGCGCTCCACAGCAAGGCCCGCGACGGCGGCGAGATCGGGGACCAGATGCGAGCCGTCGCCAATGACGAGCACTCCAGAAAAACGGCGGCCATCGAGCGCCGCGGCAAGGTCGATTCGCTTGCCCGTATATCGGCTAATATCGCTCGTGACGCTGGATAGTGGCGCATTGTCGTAGATCAGCCGGCCACGGCGCCAGCTCGCGACCGCCTGAGGTGCCACTCGAATCGTTCGCGGCGGCGCGCTCGCATCGCCGCTCAAGGCGTCTCCGGCGGCGAGCCGCACCGGATCGCCGATCGGCGGGGTGACGGTGACGTTGCCCTCGGCGACTGCGATCGAAACTCGGTCTCCCGCCAGATCGACCGAAAAGCGCGTGCCGATATCGGCGATGCGATAGCCGCCCGCGGTGACGACGAGTTGCCGTGCCGGATCGTGCGGCACGTCGAAATAAGCGGCGCCGCGAACCATCGTGACCCGATGCTGGCGTGGGGCGACGCTGATCGCGCTGTCGGCCGAAAGCGCCAGTTGCGAGCCGTCGGCGAGGGCAAGGCTGCGCGTCTTGCCGGGGGCGGTGGCATAATCGGTCTGCCCGGGCTGGTCGGACTGGATGAGCGGCAAGCCGACCGCGAGCGCCAGCGCCGCGGCGATGCCGGTGCCGATAAACCAGCGGCGTCCCGCACTTTTCGGCACGTCGTTAGCCGCCTCCAATTGCTCGGAAGCCGGTTGGGGGTCGAGAAGCAGGCGAATCGCCGAACGATGTTCGTCGATCGCGGCGTCGATCGACGCGACCTCATCGAACACGGCTCGACGGTTCGCATCGGCTTCGAGCCAATGCGTGAACGCCTCCCAGTCTACGCCATCGTCGCGCGCGATCGCCTGCTGCCAGGCAATTGCTTCGTCGATGATCTCGTCCCTGTTGCTCATGGCCTTTCCATTGCCCCTTGCGGATGACGTTCTCGCTCGGTCATCGCCTCAGTCCGCCAGCGCGCGGCGCAGATGCTTCATCGCCACCGCCATGTGTTTTTCGACGCCGCTCCGGCTGATGCCGAGCCGCGCCGCGACATCGGCGTGGCTCAGCCCGTCGATCTTGTGGAGCTCGAAGGCCCGCCGCGCCCCTTCGGGCAGCGTCGCGATGGCTGCGGCGAGACGATGTGCCTCGTCGCGCGCCTCGATGGCGATGTCCGCCGTGTCGGCGGGATCGGCCGCTTCCTCGGTTTCGCCGAGCGGGCCGTGCTGCTCTTCGGACCATCGCCGCTCGCGCGCTTCGCGCCGCCGCCGCGCCCGCACTCGATCGATCACGAGGTTGTTGGCGGTGCGGAACAGATAGGCGCGCCAATGCTCGATCGATGCCGGCGGCTGGCCGCTGGCGCGAATCCACACCTCCTGCAGGATGTCTTCGGCCTCCGCCGCGTCGCCGGTGCGCGCCGTCAGGAACCGCAACAGCTCGGCGCGGTGGTGGCCGTACAGGGTGGACAAGGCAGGGTCGCGCTCGGGCTTCACGCCGCCCGTCTATCGGCTGCGCGCGCCTTTGTCGCTAGCGCGTGAGATTACCTTGAGGAGTTTTGCAGCAGCTTGGATCGTCGCAGGCGATAGACTGTCCTCAGCAATACGATGCTGACCAGCAAATAGAGCCCGATGACGATCGTCAGAATGCGGACGACGTGGCCATCATCCAGATCATCGGCTTGAGCGACGGAATCGGGCACCACCGCAAATTGCGGCGAGCTGGTCGAGCAGGGCGGCGCTTTCGACGACATCTCTTGAGTCCTTCAGACCCTGAGACGGCACGGCCCGGGCAGCGCCGCAGTCGACGGAGCGAGTCACCGGCCCCGGACGTGAAGCGTGAAGGGCGTGCCGGGCACCGCCACCGCCCGCCATCCTTGCGCTTGGGCGATTTCGGCAAGTGCGCCGTCGAGCGCGGCATCGCCGCTGGTCCAGGGGCCTTCGCCGCCGGTGACGATCGCCGCGGGCGGACGCGCCTCGAACTGCGCCGCGGCGGTTGCGCGGCCGACCAGCGCGAAACGCCGTTCGTCGGCAGCCGACAGCAAGCCCGTGCTGCGGAAAAAGAACGGGCCGGCGGCAAAGCGCGGGTCGATCGGCCGCCCCGTCGCCGGCACGAATTGCGGCGACAGCGTCGCGACCGGGCCGGCGACATGGTATCGATCCATCGCCGTGCGGAGCGCGCGGCCGTCGTCGATCGCAGCGAGCAGGGGCAATCCCGAACGCGATGCGGCGATCAGCGCCAGCAGCGACGGGGCGATGCCCGCGACGACGAACAGCGTTGCGGCGGCGGCGAGCCCGCGCGGCGGTCGTACGATCGTCGCAAACAACGACAGGCGCACGAACAATGGCGGCAGCATCACCAGCAGATATTGCCGCCAGGTCGGCGCCGGAAGGATCGCGGCGATCAGGCCGGCGACGATCATCACCTCCAACATGACCGCAAGGCGCTCGCGGCGACGGTCCTTCAACACCAGCCCCGCCGCCAGCAAGCCCGGCCCCAGCGCCAGGAATTTGAGGAGGTCGAGCGCGCGCGCCCATAGCGCCAGTTTCCAGGCGCGGCCGGCGGCATAGAATTGCTCGGGCGCCGCGGTCGGAAAGCGCAGCACGTCGAAGGCGAAGGCATCGGGCGCCGCCAGCCAGGTCATGGCGACGAGCCCTGCCGGCGGCAGCGCGCCGATCACCAGCCAGATCGGCCGATGGCGACGGTCGATCAGCGCCAGCCCGCCATAAGCGAGCGCGGGGACGGCATAGGACAATTTCGCCGCCGTCGCCGCCGACAACAGAAGGCCGATGGCCAATGCTGTGGCGCGGCTGCCCTCTCCGCGCACCTGTCGAACCATCAGGCACAAGGCGGCGGAGAACAGGCAAGCGGGCAGCATGTCGTTGCGCGCCACCGTCGCGCTGAACAGGAAGATGTCGCAGCATGCGAACAGGCCGGCAGCGACGAACGCGGCGCGGCGCTCGGTACCGCCAGCGCGGCTGGCGCCATAGACCAGCGCGACACTCGCCGTGCCCAACACGGCGTTGAGCAAGCGCGTCCCCGGAAACGCCCACGCTCCCGACAGGAAGGCGAACAGCAATGGCTGCAGCGGTGTCTGCAAATAGGCGAAGTCGCGATAAATGACGCCGTGACGCGCTAATTGCGCGGCGGCGACATACTGGCTCTCGTCATGATCGAGCGGCCGCGCGAACGCCAGCACCACAAGCACCGCCAGCAACCCGAGCAGCGCCGACACTTCGGGCAAGGACGAACGGCGCGCGGCGATCAATGTCCTCACCTCATTTCGAGCTCAGTGCCACGGCAGACGCTGGCGGAGAGGGTGGGATTCGAACCCACGGTGAGCGTAAACCCACGGCGGTTTTCAAGACCGCTGCCTTAAACCACTCGGCCACCTCTCCGCGATGGCTGCGCTTATGCCGCGCGCGTCATTTTGTGCAAGGCCCGCGTCGACAGGGGGTTCATCCCGGCGCCCGGCTGTGGCATCGTCCGTTTCATGTGGGGCGTACCGACACGAGCGAAGCGATTTCTGACCCTTGGCGCAGGCATTGCCGCGTGCGTGCTTACCGGCGAATCGGCCGTCGCGCAGACCGAAAGCGGGTTCCAGGCCTATCTCCTCACGCTGCGCGCCAAGGCCGCGGCCGCGGGCGTTTCGCAGCGGACGATCGACAGTGTCTTCCCGACGCTGACGATGTCGAGCCGCGTGATCGAGCTCGATCGCGCCCAGCCCGGCGGCAGCCCCAACGCGCCGATTCCGATGTTCGCGCCATACAAAGCCAAGCACGTCGATGCCGCGCGAATCCGGCGCGGCCAGGCGGCGTATCAGGAGAACCGCCGCAAGCTCGCCCGCATCGAGGATGAGACCGGCGTGCCCGAATCGATCATGGTCTCGATCTGGGGGCATGAGACCAATTACGGCGGCTATACGGGCAATTTCGATCTGCCCAATTCGCTGGCGACACTGGCCTATGAAGGCCGCCGCCGCAGCTTGTTCGAGGGCGAGTTCATCGACGCGCTCAAGATCATGGACACGGGCGTCTCGCGCGATACGCTCGAAGGCAGCTGGGCAGGCGCCACGGGCGGCCCGCAATTCCTGCCCTCGGTCTATCTTCGCCTCGCGCGTGACGGCGATGGCGATGGCCGCGCCGACATCTGGCATTCCGACACCGATGTGCTCGCCTCGATCGGCAATTATTTCGTCAATGCCGGCTGGCGCAAGGGCGAGCCTTGGGGCTTCGCCGTCTCGGTGCCGTCGAGCGTCGATGTCGACGCGATCGCCGGAAAGACGGTCGCGCCGCGCTGCCAGAAGGTCTATCAGCGGCACAGCCAGTGGAAGACGATGGCCGAGTGGCGCGCGTTGGGAATCGTGCCGCTGACGCGCAGCTGGCCCGCCGACAGCAACATGCTGGCAACGTTGCTCGAGCCCGATGGGCCGGGCCGCACGGCCTATCTGCTGACCGGCAATTATCGAGTCATCCTCGATTACAATTGCTCGAATTTCTATGCGCTATCGGTGGGGCTGTTGGCGGATGCGGTATCTCAATAAAGGCGCGCTCGGCGCGGTGGCGGCGATCGGGCTGGCGACGGGAAGCGCGGCCGCCGCGCAGCAGCATTCGACAGGCGCGCCTGCGGTGGCGCCGGTCGGCGACGCGACGCCGCCTGCCGACATGCCGACGAATGCCGGCCCCAGCGGTACGTCGCGGACGCTCGCCGGGCCGGTGCGGTTCGACGAGGTCGGCTATGCCGCCATCGCCCCGACCGGCAGCAATTCGATCGAAGCCTGGGGGACGGGCCTCCCGGCCTCGGGTTTCGCCGAAATCACCGATCTCGCCACCGGCAAGACGATCCTCGCAAAGGTGAGCGGCCGGCCGGCGCTCGCTTCGGGCTATCTGGTCGACCTTTCGGCCGGCGCCGCGCATCTGCTCGGGCTCGGCGGCAAGAGCGTCGCGCAAGTTCGCGTGCGCCAGGTCGAGCCGATCGCCGCCGATCAGGTCGCGCTCGAACAAGGGCGTCCCGCCGCGCCCCGGCTCGACGCGCCGCCGATCCTGCTGACCGGCCTGCGCGCGCAAATGGCGCAAGTGCCGCCGCCCGGCGCCGCCAAGGCTGCGGCAACGCCCGCGCCCACGCCAAAGCCGGCGGAAAAGCCGGCCGCCGCCAGGAAACCGGCCGCGGAGATGAAGCCGAAGGCGCCGGCCGCGCCGGCCAAGCCAGCGCCCAGACCTGCCGCCGCCGGCAAATATCATGTCCGCGTCGGCGCCTTCTCCAGCGAGGCCAACGCCAAGTCGCTCGCCGCCAAGCTCGGCGGCCACACCGAGCGCTCGGGCAAATACTGGCTGGTCGAGCTCGGCCCGTTCGCCGATGCGGGCTCGGCGAAAAGCGCCCGTGACGGCGCCGCCAAGCGCGGCTATGGCGATGCTCGTGTGATCACCGACTGATCGTCCACCCCTCCAGCGTACGGAGCCTAGTCGCATTCCCATGAAGACCATCGTCGCCGCCTCCCTGTTCGCCGCGCTGATCGCCACGCCCACCTTGGCCGAGGCGCCGCCCTTCGACACCCCGGCGACGGTCGCCTTCATGCAGGATATGAACACCGGCGCGATCCTCTATGCGAAGAACCCGGATCAGCAGATCCCGCCGGCCTCGCTCGCCAAGATGATGACGGTCTATACCGTGTTCGACATGGTCAAGCGCGGCAACGTCAAGCTCGACCAGAAGATCACCTTCCAGCCCGATGCCTGGAAGCAGTGGCACAGCCAGGGCTCGACCATGTTCCTCTCGCCCGGCGAGCAGGTCAGCGTTTCGAACCTGTTGCTCGGCATCATCACGCTGTCGGGCAACGACGCCTGCATCGCGATCGCCGAGGGCCTCTCCGGCACCGAGGCGGCGTTCGTCCAGCGGATGAACGAGAACGCCAAGAAGCTGGGCCTGACCGGCAGCTATTTCGGCACCGCCAACGGCTGGCCCGACAATGGCGTGACGCACGTCACCGCGCGCGACATGGTCAAGCTCGCCGAGGCGACGATCCGCGATTTCCCGAATCTCTACAAGCAGTTCTACGCCAAGCCCGATTTCACCTGGGGCCAGACGATGGGCGGCAACGCCATCACCCAGGCGAACCGCGATCCGCTGCTCGGCCGCGTGCCCGGCGCCGACGGGCTCAAGACCGGCCATACCGAGGAAGCCGGCTACAGCGTCACCGGCTCGGCCGAGCAGAATGGCCGCCGCATCACGATGATGATGGGCGGGATGACCAGCTTCAACCAGCGCATCCAGCAATCGGTCGCCTTCATGAACTGGGGCTTCCGCGCCTGGCAGGACAAGACGCTGGCCCCCAAGGGCAAGCTGGTCGAGCAGGCCGAGGTGCAGGGCGGCGACGCGAGCACCGTCGGCCTCGTCGCGCCGCAGGACATCGCGGTGACGATCCCCTCGGGCTCGACCCCCGACATGCAGATCAAGGTGGTCTATCAGGGCCCGATCCAGGCGCCGATCAAGGCCGGCCAGCACATCGCCGACATCGTCGTCACCACGCCCGACACCGGCGCGCAGACCATGCCGCTGGTCGCCGCCAAGGACGTCGGCAAGGCGGGCTTCTTCCGCCGCGCGTGGAACGGCCTGATGACGCTCATTTGAGGTTGGGGCTGTGACTGCGGGCCGCTTCATCTCGCTCGAAGGCGGGGAGGGGGCGGGCAAGTCGACCCAGGCGACGCGTCTCGCCGCCGCGCTGGAGGCGCGGGGGATCGAGGCGCTCGTCACCCGCGAGCCCGGCGGCAGCGAGGGGGCCGAGGCGATTCGGCACCTCCTGATGCAGGGCGAGGTGACTCGCTGGAGCCCGCATAGCGAAGCGCTTTTATTCGCCGCCGCGCGAGCCGATCATGTCGAAAAGCGAATCCGGCCGGCGATCGGCGCGGGCGGCTGGGTGATCTGCGATCGCTTCATCGACTCGAGCCGCGCCTATCAAGGGCTCGCCGGCGGCATCGACGACGCCGCGATCCTCGCGCTGCACGGCTTCGGCTCGCGCGGCCTGCTCCCCGACCGCACCTTCGTCCTCGACATGGGCCATGACGAGGGCGCCCAGCGCGCTACCGGCCGCGACGGCGCCGCCGCCGACCGCTTCGCCGCGCGCGGCGAGAGCTTCCACGCCGACGTGGCGCAAGCCTTCCGCCGCTTCGCGGCCGCCGAGCCCGATCGCATCCGCCTGATCGACGCCACCGGCACGCCCGAGGCGGTGACCGACCGGCTGCTGGCGGGCCTGGCCGACCTGCTGCCATGACGTCACTCGTCGGCAACGCCCGCGCGCAGCAGACTTTCCTCGCCGCAATGCACAGCGGCACCCTCCACCACGCCTGGCTCTTCGCCGGCCCGCAAGGCGTGGGGAAGGGCACCTTCGCGCGCATGGCGGCGATGCGGATGCTGGCGGAAGCCGCCGGCGACCTCCCCTCCTCGTCACCCCGGCCGCAGAGCCGGGGTGAGGCTTCTTCATTTTCTTTGGAAGAAGAAGGCAGCCTGA
The DNA here is from genome assembly GCA_051954515.1 of Sphingomonas sp. Classification (GTDB taxonomy): domain Bacteria; phylum Pseudomonadota; class Alphaproteobacteria; order Sphingomonadales; family Sphingomonadaceae; genus Sphingomonas. The sequence goes on from JBQCHQ010000014.1 coordinate 23,087, forward strand.
CCCCGGATCAAGTCCGGGGTGACGAAGAAACGGGCCTAATCCTTCCCGAAAACTCCCGAACCCGCTCGCTCATCGAGGCCGGCTCACACCCCGATTACCGCGTCCTCACGCGCCTGCCCAAGGATCCCGACAAGCCCGGCGAGGACCTCGCCCGCTCGATCCCGATCGCGCAGGTCCGCAGCCTGCAGCCGCTGTTCGCCACCACCCCCTCGCTGTCGCCGCGCCGCGTCGTCATCATCGACGCGATCGACGACCTCGAACGCGCCGCCGCCAACGCGCTGCTCAAGAACCTCGAGGAGCCCCCCGCCGGCACCATCTTCCTCCTGATCAGCCACGCCCCCGGCCGCCTGCTCCCGACGATCCGCTCGCGCTGCCGAATCTTGCGCTTCGAACCGCTCGCGGACGACGTTCTCGCCGAAGAGCTCGCCCGGCGCCTGCCCAATACCCCGCGCGAGGAGATCGCCGCGATCGCCACGAGCGCCAAGGGCTCGCTCGGCCGCGCACTCGATTTCGCCGGCCTCGACATCGCCGGTCTCGACAAGGCGCTGCACACGATCGCCACCACCGGCGACCCCACCAACGCCGAACGCTCAACGCTAGCCAAATCCCTGGCCCTCAAAGCTCAGCAGCAACGCTACGAAGCCTTCCTCGACCGCGCCCCCGCCTTCATCGCCGAAGCCGCGACGACGCGGGCAGGGGAGGCGCTCCGCACCGCCCTCGACGCCCACGAGGCCGCCCGCTCGCTAGCCGCCAGCGCCCGCGGCCTGTCGCTCGACCAGCGCGCGAGCGTGTATGAGATGGCCGGGTTGGTGGCGCGTCTTACTCCGGTAATGACGAGATGATCGATCTCGGATTGTCATTGGAGCAATTGGATGGCGTCGATTGGGGAGAGCCGGCGCCGGACGACACCAACCTGATCAAGGCTGTTCATGCTCTTCGCCGTAAGCCACTTTGCCACCTAACAAATGAAGAGGTCCGGCTGGCGCTCAGCCAGCGAGTCGGCGACGAAGTTATTGTCGAACTTGCTCTCTTGCGGTTGGAAGTCGACCCCCTAGCGGAAGGAGATTGCTATCCAGGGGACATCTTGGCCGCCCTTATCAAATATTCCGAAACGGACGTTTGGCAGCAGAAGCCGGAATTCAAGCAAAAGCTCCAGCGGCTATATAAGCGCGCCATGTCTCGTCCTTCCGATGAAACTGACGCGCTCCGCGATAGTCTCGGATTGCCAACGGACGGTTTTGTTCAATAGCGACGGCTGCATTGCTCACCCCTTTGCCCTCGCTCCCCAATCGGCTAACAGCCGCGCATGGCCGAGCCTTATTACATCACCACCGCGATCAATTATCCCAATGGCCGCCCGCATATCGGCCATGCTTATGAGGCGATCGCCGCCGACGCGATCGCGCGCTTTCACCGACAGGCCGGGCGCGACGTGCGGTTCCAGACCGGCACCGACGAGCACGGCCTCAAGATGGTCCAGACGGCGCGCGCCCGCGGCGTCGAGGTGCGCGCGCTTGCCGACGAAATGTCCGGCTATTTCCAGGCGATGGCGGCGAAACTGAACATCTCGTATGATCGCTTCATCCGCACCGTCGAACCACAGCATCACGCCGCCAGCCAGGCGCTGTGGAAAGCGATGGAGGCCGCCGGCGACCTCTATCTCGATCGCTACGAGGGCTGGTATTCGGTCCGCGACGAGGCATTCTACGACGAGAAGGAACTGGTCGACGGGGAAGGGGGCAAGCTCTCGCCCAACGGCACGCCGGTCGAATGGACCGCCGAGGAAACCTGGTTCTTCCGCCTCTCCAAATACCAGCAGAAGCTGCTCGATCATTACGCCGCGCATCCCGAATTCATCCAGCCCGAAACCCGCCGCAACGAAATCCTCCGCTTCGTCGAGGGCGGCCTTTCCGACCTCTCGGTCTCACGCACCAGTTTCGATTGGGGCGTCAAGGTGCCGGGCAGCGATGGCCACGTCATGTACGTCTGGGTCGATGCGCTCACCAATTACATCAGCGGCCTCGGCTATCCCGAAGTTGGCGGCGACTTCCAACGCTATTGGCCGGCAAATCTCCATTTGATCGGGAAGGATATCGTCCGCTTCCACACGGTCTATTGGCCAGCCTTCCTCATGTCCGCCAACATCGAGCTGCCCAAGGCGGTGTTCGGCCACGGTTTCGTGCTCAACCGCGGCGAGAAGATGTCGAAATCGACCGGCAACATCGTCGATCCCGCCGAGCTCGCCGACCGCTTCGGGGTGGACGCGCTCCGCTACTTCCTCCTGCGCGACATCAGTTTCGGGCAGGACGGCAGCTTCTCGGCGGAAGCGATTGTGACACGGGCCAATTCCGATCTCGCCAACAGCTTCGGCAACCTCGCCCAGCGCACGCTGACGCAAATCTTCAAGAACCTCGGCGGCGGCCTGCCCGAAATCCACGGCCACACCGACGCCGACAATGCGCTGTTCGATGTTGTCACCAAGGCTGTGACCGAAACCATCCCCCAAGCCTATGCCGATCTAGCGCTCAGCCAGGCAACCGAAGCCTGGGTGCAGGCAGTGTTCGCCTGCAACGCCTATATCGACGAGCAGGCGCCGTGGAAGCTGCGCAAAACCGATCCCGAGCGGATGGAGACCGTGCTCGCCACGCTCTATATCGCCATCGCCATGCTCAGCGTCGCAATCCGTCCGGTCATCCCGGAAAGTGCCGACAAGTTGCTCGATGCCATGAACATCGCGCCCGAACTGCGCACTTTCGGCGGCATCGTCAGCCATTGGTATTCGCCCCTCGCTGAAAGCGATTTCAAGCTTGCCCAGCCGACGCCCTTGTTCCCCCGTCTCGAACTGCCGGAGGAGGTCGCCGCCTGATGCTCGCCGACAGCCATTGCCACCTGAATTACAAAGGCTTGGCCGAAGAACAACAAGCGGTGCTCGAACGCGCCCGCGCCCGCGGCGTGACGGCGATGCTCAACATCTCCACCCGCGAAAGCGAGTGGGATGCCGTCATCGCCACCGCCGAACGAGAGCCCGACGTCTGGGCCACCGTCGGCATCCACCCGCACGAGGCCGACCAGCATCCGCACGTCGACACGGCGAAGTTGATCGATCGCTGCCAACATCCGCGCGTCGTCGGCATCGGCGAAAGCGGCCTCGATTATTATTACGACCATAGCGACCGCGCCCGCCAGCAGGCGAGCTTCCGCGCGCATATCGCCGCCGCGCGCGCGACCGGTCTGCCGATCGTCGTCCACACCCGCGATGCCGAGGAGGATACCGCCGCGATCCTCGGCGAAGAGATGGGGAAGGGGGCCTATCCCGGCGTCATCCACTGTTTCACTGCAAGCCAGGGATTCGCCGACATCGTACTCGATCTCGGCTTCTACATCTCGATCTCGGGCATCGTGACGTTCAAGAATGCCAAGGACTTGCAGGCCACCGCTGCCACATTGCCGATCGAGCGCCTGCTGATCGAAACCGACGCGCCGTTCCTCGCGCCGGTGCCGCATCGCGGCAAGACCGGGGAGCCGAGCTTCGTCGCCGACACAGCGGCCTTTCTCGCCGAGCTTCGTGGCGACGATCTCGAAGAATTGAAGGAGGTTACCGCACGTAACTTCCACACGCTCTTCGCAAAGACGCGTTTCGCGGGAATAGGGCCGGCGTGAAGGTCCGCATCCTCGGCTCGGGCACGTCGTCGGGGGTGCCGCGGATCGGCAACGATTGGGGCGCCTGCGATCCCCAAAACCCTCGCAACCGCCGCACCCGCGTGTCGATTCTGGTCGAGACCGACACGACGCGCATTCTGGTCGACACCACGTCCGACATGCGCGAGCAGTTGCTCGCCGCGAACGTCGCCGATATCGACGCGGTGATCTGGACCCACGATCATGCCGATCATTGCCACGGCATCGACGACCTCCGGCAGATCTACCATTTGCGCGGCGCGCCGGTGCGGGGGCTGGCGCGGCCCGAGACACTGGCGGCGCTCGAGCGGCGCTTCGGTTATGTGTTCAACGGTCGCGACGGCTATCCGTCGAGCGTCGCCGGCGAGCCGCTGCCCGACGCGCTGACGATCGGCGACATCGATGTGCGCGTGGTCGATCAGCCGCATGGGTCGATCACCAGCGCCGGGCTGCGCTTCGAAGCCGATGGAAAATCGATATGTTATGCCACTGATTTCAGCGCCATGGCCGCCGATATGAAGGCTCTGTATAAAGGCTGCGACCTGTGGATCGCGGATGCGCTGCGCCGCCGGCCGCATCCGACCCATGCGACGCTCGATGACGTGCTCGGCTGGGCCGAAGAACTCGGCGTCGGTCATACGGCGCTGATCCATATGGACAATTCGATGGACTATGCCACGCTTGCCGCCGAGCTGCCGTCGAACGTGGAGCCCGGCTATGACGGGCTGGAGTTCAGCCTGTGACGGGCGGCACCACCGCCAATGCGCTCTATCTCGTGCTGCTGCTCGTGCTCGTCGCATCGTCGCTGACGATCCGGCGGATGCCGCTGGGGCAGATGGCCAAGATGGCGCTCGCGTGGCTGGCGATCTTTGCCATCGCCATGCTGATCGTCGCCGGCCGGCATCACATCGCGCGCGGCTGGTCGGCGCTGACCGGCGCGTTCGCTGACGGCGGCCAGACCACGCAAGGCGACACCGTCCGCATCGCCAAGGCCGCCGAGGGCCACTTCTGGGCGACGGCCGATATCAACGGCGTGCGCCGCTCGATGCTGATCGACAGCGGCGCGACCGAGACGGCGATCTCGGCGGCAACCGCCAGGGCCGCCAGGCTCGATCTCGGCGAAAGTCCGTTCGGCACGATCCTGTCGACCGCCAATGGCGACGTGGCTGCGACGCGCGCGACGATCGGCGAGCTCGCGGTCGGCAGCATCACCACGCACGATCTTCCGGTGGTCGTCTCGCCGGCGTTCGGCGACACCGACGTGCTCGGCATGAACTTCCTGTCGCGGCTCAAAAGCTGGCGCGTGGAGGGGGACACGCTGATCCTCGATCCCGGCAAGCCCATATCGTAATTTTACATAATGTATATTATCGGACTTTGATCGACATGCATTCTGCGGCACCTTCGCCACCTTCCCCCTTCGCCCGCCTCCTCGCCGTCATGGCCCGCCTCCGCGATCCGGAACGCGGCTGCGAATGGGATACCGTCCAGACCTTCGAGACGATCGCGCCCTATACGATCGAGGAAGCCTATGAGGTCGCCGACGCGATCCAGCGCAATGACATGGCCGACCTCAAAGACGAGCTCGGCGACCTCTTGCTCCAGGTCGTGTTCCACGCTCGAATGGCCGAGGAAGCCGGCCTGTTCGCCTTCGACGACGTCGCCACCGCGATCGCCGACAAGATGGAACGTCGCCATCCGCACATCTTCGGCGACCGCGCCGAGGGCGGCCATCACCTCTGGGAGATCATCAAGGCCGAGGAGCGCGCCGCAAAGGGCAAGTCGGACGCCGCGCCAAGCGCCCTCGACGGCGTCGCGCTCGGCCTGCCCGCATTGCTCCGCGCCGACAAACTCCAGGCGCGGGCCGCCCGCACCGGCTTCGACTGGCCCGATGCCGCCGGCGCCCGCGCCAAGATCGACGAGGAACTCGCCGAAGTCGAAGCCGCGACGACAGCGGCCGAGCGCGAGGAGGAAATCGGCGACCTGTTGTTCGCCATGGTCAACTGGGCGCGCAAGCTCGGCATCGACCCCGAAACCGCGCTCCGCGCCGCCAATGCCAAGTTCGAACGCCGCTTCCGCGCCATGGAAACGGCCGCCGGCGACGCCTTCGCTGCGCTCGACCTCGACGCCAAGGAAGCATTGTGGGCCGGCGCCAAGGCAGCGGAATGAGCCCCCCGCCCTTGCAATGTTGGAAATGTTCTGATGATGTTCCGTACGGCTCTTTGACACGTCGACAACCAGCGCGCGCGGCCTCGCTTCAGGAGGCGGCGAATCGCGTGACGAAGCGCTCGTAATCGGCGGGTGCCATGCGCACCTCATAGATCGTCTTGTCGCCTTCGACCGCCTGGTCGAGCACATCGCCGTGCTGGTGCAGCCAGGCCGCCCCCGCGCCGTCGGCAGGATCGAGCGCGATCCGGTAGCGGCGATGCCCGGCGGTCAGCTTCGCTGCGACATCGCCGAGCAGGCGATCGACCCCCTCCCCGGTCAGCGCCGACACCGCGACGACATCGTCGCGCCGCTCGGCCTCGGCGAGCACCGTCTCGCGCCTCTCGGCATCGAGCAGGTCGAGCTTGTTCCATGCTTCGATCCGCGGCGTCGCCTCCTCGACGCCGATGTCGCCGAGCACGGCTTCGACATCGGCGCGCTGCGCTTCGCTGTCGGGATGCGCGACGTCGCGGACGTGGATCAGCAGGTCGGCCGAGACGACCTCCTCGAGCGTCGCCTTGAAGGCGGCGACGAGTTGCGTCGGCAACTCGGAAACGAAACCCACCGTGTCGGACAGGATGGCCTTGTCGATGCCGGGAAGCGAAATCTGCCTGAGCGTCGGATCGAGGGTCGCGAACAGCAAATTTTCCGCCATGACGTCGGCGCCCGTCAAGCGGTTGAACAACGTCGATTTTCCAGCGTTGGTATAGCCGACCAGCGCGATCACCGGCCATGGCGCGCGCTGGCGCCGCTCGCGATGCAGGCCGCGAGTGCGCTTGACCTGATCGAGTTCGCGCCTGAGCCGCGCCATCCGGTCTCGGATCAACCGGCGGTCGGCCTCGATCTGCGTCTCGCCGGGGCCGCCGAGGAAGCCGAAGCCGCCGCGCTGGCGCTCGAGATGGGTCCAGCTACGCACCAGCCGGCCCGCCTGATAATCGAGATGCGCCAGCTCGACCTGCAACCGCCCCTCGGCGGTCGCGGCACGTTCGCCGAAGATTTCGAGGATCAGCCCGGTACGGTCGATCACCTTGGCTTCGAGCGCGGTCTCGAGGTTGCGCTGCTGAACCGGGCTTAGCGCGGCGTCGAACACGACCAGCCCGGCCTCCTCCATCCGCACCGTTGCCGCGAGCGCCTCGACCTGGCCCGAGCCGATCAGCGTCGCGGGCTTGGGGCTGCGGACGCGCAAGGCCACCTTGTCGGCGACGACGACGCCGATCGCGGCGGCAAGGCCGGCAGTCTCTTCGAGACGCGCCTCGGCGTCGCGGCTCGATCCGCCCTGATCGGGATAGACGACGATCGCACGCGCACCGCGCGCGAAATCGTCGCGGTCACGTTCGAATCCGGTGCTCAATCTGCGTCCGAACTGCTTGTTTCGTCAGCAAGGTTGAGCGGATGAGCCGGCTGAATCGTCGATACCGCATGCTTATAGACGAGCTGCGACAGCCCTTCGCGCTGGAGCAGCATGCAGAACAGGTCGAATGCGGCGATTTGCCCCTGAAGCATCACGCCGTTGACCAGGAACATGGTCACATTGTCGTCCGACTTGCGCACCGCGTTGAGGAAAATTTCCTGCAGCAGCGGCTGCTTCTTGGACGTTTCGCCCATCTGCTCGACGATCTGGTGCACGTCGATCGGGTTGGACGGCATGATCGTCGAGATCGCGTGCTTGTAGATCAGCTGCGATTGCCCGTCGCGGCGCAGCAGCACGGAAAAATTGTCGAACCAGGTGACGATTCCCTGGAGCTTGACGCCCTTGACGAGGAACATGGTCACCGGCGTCTTGGATTTGCGCAGCGCGTTGAGGAACAAATCCTGCAGCGAGGTCTGCTTGTCGGCCATCGAAAGGTCCTTTGTTCTTGGCGGGGTCATGACCCGCATTGCGCCGGTTCCCGGCGTCGGAGAGCGCGCAGGATGCGCACTCTGCCGCCAATCTAGGACCACGCAGGGCTGGCGTCCATATCCCGTTCGATCGCTTGTCCGTTCGCCCTGAGCTTATCGAAGGGCGGCGTGCTTCGACAGGCTCAACACGAACGGACGGTTTGGGTGCCTCTCCTACTCCTCGACCTTGTTTTCGGTGATGCCGAGCAGCTTCAATTTGCGATGCAGGGCCGAGCGTTCCATGCCGATGAAGGTCGCGGTGCGCGAGATGTTTCCCGAGAAGCGACGAATCTGGACGCGCAGATATTCGCGTTCGAAGGTCTCGCGCGCCTCGCGCAGCGGCGCGCCCATGATCGCGCTGGTCCCCGCGCCGCCCTCGCCTTGCTCGCCCAGAACTTCGGCCGGGAGCAAGTCGATGTCGATGCGGCCGATGCGGTCGCCCGGCGCCAGGATCACGGTCCGCTCGACGACGTTGCGCAGCTGACGGACATTACCCGGCCAATCATAGGATTGCAGCGCGACCATCGCGTCGGGTGCGATCTCGGGCGTCGGCACGCGCCGCTCGGCGGCATAATGCGCGACGAAATGCTCGACCAACGGCGGAATATCCTCGCGACGCTGCGCCAGCGGCGGAATGTCCACCGGCACGACGTTGAGCCGGTAATAGAGATCCTCGCGGAAGCGCCCTTCGGCGATCTCCGCCGTGAGGTCGCGCGCGGTGGCCGAGACGACGCGAACGTCGACCTTCACCGTCCGCTGCCCGCCGACGCGAGTGAAGCTCTGATCGGTCAGCACCCGCAGGATTCGGGCTTGCGTGGCGATCGGCATGTCGGCGATCTCGTCGAGGAACAAGGTGCCGCCATGCGCCTGTTCGAGCAGCCCTGAGCGAACCAGGTCGCCCCCCTCCTCCACCCCGAACAATTCCTCCTCGACTCGCTCGGGGGTCATGCGCGCGGCGCTGACGATGACGAAGGGCGCATCGGCGCGCTGGCTCCAGCCGTGGAGCAGCCGCGCTGCGACCTCCTTGCCGACGCCGGCAGGGCCGACGATCATCACTCGGCTGCCCGTCGAAGCGACGCGCTTCAGGGTCGCGCGCACACCATTGATCGCGCCCGACGAGCCGGTGAGGTCGGTATCGCGCCCCGCGCTCTGGCGAAGCGATTCGACCTCGCGTTTCAATCGTTCGGTCTCGGTCGCGCGCGCGACCATCAGCAGCAGCCGCTCGGCCTCGAACGGCTTTTCGATGAAGTCCGCAGCGCCCCGCCGGATCGCCGCCACAGCGGTATCGAGATTGCCGTGTCCCGAAATGACCAGCACCGGGATCGACGGATCGCGCCGCTTGATCTCGTCCAAGAGGTCGAGCCCATCGAGCCGCGATCCCTGCAGCCAGACATCGAGCAGCACCAGGCTGGGCCGCCGCGCGGCGATCGCTTCGAGCGCAGCGTCGCTGTCGGCAGCAGCGCGTGTCTCATAGCCTTCGTCCTCGAGCACGCCGGCCACGAGTTCGCGGATATCAAGTTCGTCATCGACGACGAGGATGTCGAGGGCCATGGATCAACTGTTCCGGTTGCGAGTAAGGGCAGGCAGCGGCGTGTCGTCGCCCGCCTCGGGGATTGCGCCGCTGATGTCGAGCGCGGCGAGCATGCGCGTATCGAAGCGCATCGTGACGATCGTGCCGCCGCCGGGGCGGTCAGCGAAACCGATCTCGCCGAAATGCTCCTCGGCGATCTTCTTGACGATGGCGAGACCGAGCCCGGTGCCGCGCGCGCGTGTCGTCACGTAAGGCTCGACCAGCCGGTTGCGCTCGCTGGGCAGACCGACGCCATCGTCTTCGACGGTGATCGTCGTCGTTCCCTCATCTTCGACGAGCGTCATCAGAATCTCGCCGTGCGCATCTTCACCTTTGGTTTCAATCGCTTCAACGGCGTTCTTGACGATATTGGTCAGCGCTTGGCCGATCTGGCGACGATCGCAGACCAGCATCGGCGCGGGTTCGTCGTGATCGAGCCGGAAAGTCACATTGGGATGCGCGACCTCGTGCAGGAACAGCGCCTGCCGCCCGATATCGACCAGCGATTCCTCGCGGAACACCGGCTTGGGCATTCGCGCGAAGGAAGAGAATTCATCGACCATCCGCCGCAAGTCGCCGACCTGGCGGACGATCGTGTCGGTCAGTCGGTTGAAGGTCGCATCCTGCCCCTCGAACTGCTTGCCATAGCGGCGCTGGAGGCGCTCGGCGGCGAGCTGTATCGGGGTCAGCGGGTTCTTGATCTCGTGCGCGATCCGCCGCGCGACGTCCGACCAGGCGGCGCGGCGCTGATCGAGCAACTGCTGGGTGATGTTGTCGAAGGTGAGCACCTGACCCGCCGCATCTTCGGTAATCTTGACCGCGAGCGTCTTGGGATCGCCATCGGCGGCGATCTGCACGATCGCTTCGTGCTGGCCGCCATCGAGCAGCGCATCCAGCTCCGGCGCGACTCTCTTGAGCGGCTGCCCGACGGGATCTCCTCGCGCGGTATTGAGCAGCGCAACAGCCGAGCTGTTGACGAGTTGGATCGTGCGATCGGTGTTGATCGAGATGACTCCCGCCGTGACGCCCGACATCACCGCCTCGATCAGCGCGCGGCGATTTTCAAGCGCGGTCGTCTGCGCCTCGAGCCGCTCGGTCATCGTGTTGAATGCCGTGCCGAGCGTCGCAACTTCGTCATCGGTGGTCGGTTCGGGCACGCGCACCGCGAGGTCGCCCTCTGCAACGCGCCGCGCCGCGCTGGCGAGCTGATTGACCGGTCGCACCACGCGATCGGCGACGACCAGCGCGATCCACGTCGTCAAGGCGACGATCAGCGCCGCCACCCCGAACAGTGCCGCGTTGAATCGCAGCTGCAGCGAATGCGAATGGCTTTGGAGCGACTTGAAATCTCTCAGAACATCGCTCGCCGCCATATGCTGACGGTTGAGGAAGCTCGCATCCTCGCCCGTGCCGACATACAGATAGAGGTCCTTCACTTCCGGCACGCGCGTCACAACCCAGACGGTGTCGGGAGTGTAGTTGATGAACGGCTTCTCGTCCTTGCGCAGCGCCTTGAGCAATTCAAGCGTCACTCGGCCGAAGAAAGTCTTGTCTCCCGGCGCATTCCACACGTCGACGACGTTGATGCCGTCGCTCCCGGCATAGGTGAACAGCACCCCCTGGTTGAGGCTTCGGAAATAGATTTCGCTGAGGAAATATTGATGCCCGACCTTCGTGCCGATCGGATAGAGCTCGCGGTTCTTGCCGATATCGCTCGCCATCAAGCGGGCCTGATCCGTCCAGCGCTGGATGAACTGATATTGCGCGTCCTCGACCAGCGAAATGGTCGCATCGAACGCATTCGCCGCGCGGTTCGATGCCCAGAACCGATTGACCGACTGGAACATGATCGATGCCGCGATCACGGTCAGCACGATCGGAACGCTGGCGACCAGCGAGAAGATCGCCACCAATCGGACGTGGAGCTTGCCGCCCCCCATCCCGCTCAGCCGTGCCGATCGCCGTCGCGCGATGCGACGGCCGATCATGATGATGATGCCAACGACGGGAACCAGATCGCCGAGCAGCAGCAAGGCCGCGACGCCGGGGCTGAGCAACTGTTGTGTGTCGCTGTTGTGGCGCAGAACGAGGTAAGTCAGCGCCGCCATCGTAACGGCGGCCGCGATAATCGCGATCTCGACGATCGCGGGCCATCTTGGCCACCGCTTTGCCTGCGGACCGTCAGCAAAGGGCTGGTCGTCGAAAGCCATCGTTGCTTCGATACAACGGGCACGTTGCATGGAAAACACATAATCGACGCGATCGGGCGCTCGACGCGCTCTTTCCGTCGCGTGGAGGCGTCAGCGCGGCTCGATGCCGAGCGTGTCGAGGCGCTTTCTCAGGGTGTTCCTGTTGATGCCCAGCGCGCGCGCGGCGCGTAATTGATTGCCGCCATGGCGTCGCAGCGTCGCTTCGATCAACGGACGCTCGACTTCGGCAATCAGGCGATCATAGAGCGTGCCGTCGTCGAGTCGGCCCGGTTCCTCGCGCTCGATTCGGACCAGCAGCGCGCGAACCGCTTGCTCGATGCCGGCATCGCTCGGCGGGGCAGGCGCGGCGGGCGCGGCGCCGATCGCCGTCTCGACATCGGCGGCGGCGATCATCGTATCGCGGCTCAGCACCGCCAACCGGCGCATCAGATTTTCGAGCTCGCGAACATTGCCGGGCCAATCGTGCCGGATGAGCGCCGCAACGGCGCCTTCGGACAAATGCTTGCCGGGCAACCCGCCCTCGGCGGCCCGATCGAGGAAATGACGCGCGAGCAGCGCCACGTCCTGCCGCCGCTCGCGCAACGCGGGCAGCGCCACCGGCACGACGTTCAGCCGGTAGAACAGGTCCTCGCGGAACTGCCCGCCGGCGACCAACTTTGCGAGGTCGCGGTTGGTTGCCGCGACGATGCGGACGTCGGCACGGATCGGCCGCGCGCCGCCGACGGTGGTGAACTCGCCCGATTGCAGCACACGCAGCAGGCGCGTCTGCGCCTCGATCGGCATGTCGCCGATCTCGTCGAGGAACAAGGTGCCGCCGGCCGCCTGCTCGAATCGCCCGGCACTCCGCGCCTGTGCGCCGGTGAAAGCGCCGCGTTCGTGCCCGAACAGCTCGGCCTCGATCAATTCGCGCGGGATCGCCGCCATGTTGATCGCCACGAACGGCGCACGACGGCGCGGGCCGAGATCGTGGATCGCGCGCGCGACCAGCTCCTTGCCCGTCCCCGATTCGCCCGAGATCAGCACGGTCAGGTCGTTGGAGATGACGCGGGCGATGACTCGATAGACCTCTTGCATCGCCGGCGAGCGGCCGATCAACGGCAGCGCGCGGTCCTCCTCGCCGATCGTGGCCGCCGCCTTGCCCTCGCCGCGTCCGAGCGCCCCCGCCACCGCATGCGCCAAGGCGTCGAGATCGAACGGCTTGGGCAGGTAATCATAGGCGCCGACCTCGGTGGCGCGCACTGCGGTAGTCAGCGTGTTCTGCGCCGACAGCACGATCACCGGCAGACCGGGATGCTCGGCGACCAATTGGGCAACCATGTCGAGCCCGTTGCCGTCGGGCAGCACGACATCTGTCACCAGCACGTCGGGCCGCTCTTGCGCCAGCGCGCGACGCAGTTCGGCGAGCGAGCCGACCGCGGTGACGTCATGGCCCGCGCGGCGCAGCGCCTGCCCGATCACCGTGCGGATCGCGGCATCGTCATCGACCACCAGCACGCGCCCCGCCCCGCTCATCGCGGCGCCCTCGGCAACAGCAGGCGGAACACGGTCATTTCGGGCTCTCCCTCCCGCGCATATTGGACGATTCCCCCCATGTCGCCGGCGAGCTTGTCGACCAATGCGAGGCCAAGCCCCTGCCCTTCGGGCTTGCCAGAGACGAAGGGGTCGAACAGGTGGTCGGCGATCTCGATGGGGGCGCCTGGGCCGTTGTCGATCACGCACAATTCGATCGGCAGCGGCACGCGCGGCGCGCCCAGGGCTACGCTCGCCGCCATGCCGTGGCGGTAGGCGGTGGTCAGGACGATGCGCGGCTCGCTCGCCTCGCGCGTGGCTTCGCAGGCATTCTTGAGCAGGTTGAGCACGATCTGGAGGAAGCCGTCGCGATCGATCAGCGCCGGCGGCAACGATGGATCGAAGCGCTCCTCGATCGTCACCCCGCGCGCGAAGCCCGCCAGCGCCACGCGCCGCGCGTGATCGAGCAGCGGATAGATGTTCTCGGCGGCGGGCTGCAACGGGCGAGTGTCGGTAAAGCCCTGCATGCCGTCGATCAGAGCCGCGATGCGATCGACCTCGGTGACGATCAGGCGGGTCAATTCGCCGTCCGCATCGCCATCGCCTGCGATCAATTGCGCCGCACCGCGAATGCCCGACAGCGGGTTCTTGATTTCGTGCGCGAGCATCGCCGCGGCACCGATCGCCGCGCGCGCGCCGCCGGCGCGATCGCCGGTGACGCCGATCCGTCGCGATGTCGCCGCGTGATGGAGCGTGATCGTCCGCCAGCCCGGCTGATCAGCGAGCGGGGCCTCGAGATAGTCGAGCCGCAACCGCCCGGCGCGCGCCGTCTCGATCGCCGTGTCGAACGCGGCGAAGCCCTGCCCTTCCTGCGGCACGATCGCCGGCGGAGAGACAATCGCGTCGAGCGGCTGCCCGACCATGCTGCGCTCGGACATGTTGAGCAACTGCTCGGCCTCGGGATTGGCGCGGGCGATGCTGCCGTCGGGAGCGATCGCCAGAACGGCGACGGGCAGCGCGGCGAGCAGCTCGTCCGCGCTCGGCGATCCGGCGCGCGTCGGCTCAGGCGGCTTCACGCGTCCGCCAGGGCGCGTAAAATTCGGCCAGCATCGCTTTCACGCGTCGCGGATCGGGTTCCTGATTGACGCGATTGCGGAACTCGGCCGAGCCGTGCAGTCCGCGCGTGTACCAGCCGATATGTTTGCGCGCCATGTTGACGCCGGTTTCGTTGCCGTAATGCTCGAGCATCGCATCATAATGTTCGATGATAACGCGATATTGTTCGTCGAGACTTGGATCGGGCACGCGCCGGCCCTCTGCGAGCCAGACCATCATCTGATGCAGCAGCCAGGGCCGCCCATAGGCCCCGCGACCGACCATGATGCCGTCGGCGCCCGATTGGTCGAGCGCGGTTTCGGCATCCTCGATCGAATTGATGTCGCCATTGACCAGCACCGGTACGCTCACTGCGTCCTTCACGCGCCGCACGAACGCCCAGTCGGCAATGCCTTTGTAGAGCTGGCAGCGGGTGCGGCCGTGGATCGTGATCATCTTCACGCCGATATCCTCGGCAATCCGCGCCAGTTCGGGCGCGTTGAGGCTGTCGTGATCCCAACCCATCCGCGTCTTGAGCGTCACCGGCACGTCCACGGCTTTCACCACGGCTTCAATGATATTTGAGGCAAGCTTCACGTCACGCATCAGGGCGGAACCGGCCCAGCCGTTGACGATCTTGCGGACGGGGCAGCCCATGTTGATGTCGATGATCGCCGCACCCTTGTCGGCTGCGAGCTTGGCCGCTTCACCCATCTCGTGCGCGGTGCAGCCGACCAACTGCATCGACACCGGCTCCTCGAGCGGATGCCACGCCGCCTTCTGGATCGACTGGCGCGTTTCGCGGATCGCCGCCTGGCTGGCGATCATCTCGGTGACGTTGAGCCCCGAGCCGTAGCGGCGCACCTGCATGCGGAACGGCATGTCGCTGACGCCGGTCATCGGCGCGAGCACCACGGGACTGTCGATCCGCACCGGGCCGACCTGAATGGGGGCGAGCTTGGTCATAGTGTGCCTGAAAATTAGGCAGCCCTCTACGCGAGACGAGAGGCATGCGCAAGGCTGGCGACACCGTTGGGTTTGGGTTAAGGCGCGCAGCCCTACACCCCTCCGCTCGCCCTGAGCTTGTTAAGGGGCGACGCTTGGCAACCGGAGTTTCGCAACCGTGCTTCGACAGGCTCAGCACGAACGGCTGTGGAAATGACCGAGACCGTCGCGCTGATCGTCGCCGCCGGCCAGGGCAGCCGCATGGGCGGCCCGCCCAAGCAGTTCCTGCCACTCGGCGGCAAGCCGGTGATCGCGCACAGCCACACCGCGCTCGCCGCGCATCCGGCGATCGATGCGGTGGTGGTCGTGATCGGCGCCGGCCAGCAAGCCGAACTGGAGGCCGCGCTCGGCCCCGCCTCCATGGTCATCGGCGGCGCGAGCCGGCGCGAGTCGGTATTGAACGGCCTCGAAGCGCTCGCCGCCGACCCGCCCGCACGCGTGCTGATCCACGACGCCGCCCGCCCCTTCATCCCCGCACGCGTGATCGACGCGCTGCTCACCGCACTCGACAGCCACGACGGCGCGATCCCGGCGCTCGCCGTCGCCGACACGCTCGCGCGAAGCGGCGGCGTGCTCGGCGAAACGGTGCCACGCGCCGACCTTGTCCGCGTCCAGACCCCTCAAGCCTTCCGCTTCCACGCCATTCTCGCCGCGCACCGCGCCTGGCCTGTGGGAGAAGAAGCGACCGACGACGCGCAGATGCTGCGCCGGCATGGCGGCACAGTCGCATTGGTGGAAGGCGATTCGATGCTCGACAAGCTGACCTATCCTGCCGATTTCGCCGCCGCTGAGGCGCGGCTGGCGAGCGGCCGCAGCACGCGATGCGCAACCGGCTACGATGTCCACCGCCTCGTCACCGGCGAGGAACTGTGGCTCGGCGGCATCCTCATCCCGCACGACAAGGGGCTCTCCGGGCACAGCGATGCCGATGTCGCGCTTCATGCGATCACCGACGCGCTGCTCGGCACGATCGGGGCGGGCGACATTGGCACGCACTTCCCGCCGAGCGATCCTCAATGGCGCGGCGCGGCGTCGGCGCAGTTCCTCACGCATGCTGCCGGCCTGATCGCTGCACGCGGCGGCGTCATCGACTTCATCGACCTGACGCTGATCTGCGAGGCGCCCAAGATCGGCCCACACCGGGAAGCGATGCGTGCCCGCATTGCCGAATTGCTGGCGATCGATCGCGATCAGGTCAGCATCAAGGCGACGACCAGCGAACGCCTCGGCTTCACCGGCCGTGGCGAAGGGATTGCCGCCCAAGCCATCGCTACCGTGAGAATTGTATGAGAGTAATGACATCCCTCGCCGCTTTGATTGCGCTCGCCGGCCTTTCCGCCAACGCCGCCCAAGCCGCCACGCCGTGCGTGACGACCCCCGAGGCGACGGCGATCGCCCAGGTCGCGCTGCCTGAGGTGATTCGCCAGGTCGGCCAGATCTGCGCTGCACAAGTGCCCGCCTCGTCCTTGCTCCGGCAGACGGGCGGCCCGTTCATCACGCGCTATCAGGCCGAAGCCGACCGCGCCTGGCCCGCCGCCCGCGCTGCGCTCGGCCGCGTCGCCGGCCCCGACGTCGCGCCGCTGCTGCAATCGGACTTCACTCGGCCGATGCTCGTATCGCTGCTCGCGCCCGCGTTGGTCGATATCGTTCAGCCCGGCGATTGCCGCGAGGTCGATCGAATCGTCACCCTCGCGCAACCGTTGCCGCCGGCCAACGCCGCGGGCCTGATCGTCGCCACGCTCAAGCTGACGCGCGACAAGCAGGCGCAATTCGGCAATCAAACGCTCGACATTCCGATCTGTCGCGACGATAGGCGCTGACCCGATGGATACTGTGCTTCCCAAAGAACTGACCGATGCCGCGCTCCGCGTCATCGAGGCCAACCGCGCCGCAGGCCGCACCATTGCGGTCGCCGAAAGCTGCACCGGCGGGCTGGTCTCGGCCGCGCTGACCGAGGTGCCGGGCTCGTCCGACGTTTTCGAATGCGGGATCGTCAGCTATTCGAACGACGTCAAGGTCGGCCTGCTCAAGGTGTCGACCGACGTGCTCGAGACATTCGGCTCGGTTTCGGTCGCGGTTGCCTGGAGCATGGCACAGGGTGCGCTCGAAGTATCAGGGGCCGACACGGTCGTGGCGATTACCGGGATCGCCGGCCCGGGCGGCGGCAGCGACAAGAAGCCGGTCGGCACAGTCGTCTTCGCGCGCGCCGAAAAAGGCGCCGATCCCCAGCATGTCGTCGCCGATCAGCAGGAATTCGGCGATCTCGGCCGCGGCGGCGTGCGCCTTCAGGCGGCGTTGTGTGCGCTCGACTTGCTGATGCCGTCGGCGGGCGAGGCGGAAGCGCTGTAGAGATCGGCGGCACGCGTCTCGAACGCACCGATCATCTTGCGGAGCGCGCGATCGAACACTTGGCCGGCGAGCATCTCGAACATGCGGTTCTTGAACGCGAAATCGACGCAGAAATCGACCAGGCAGCCCCCCTGCCCGTCGGGCCGAAAGCGCCAGTCATTGTGGAGATATTTGAGCGGCCCGTCGAGATAATCGACATGGATTTCTTCGGGTCGCCGCTTCTCGACCTTCGACGTGAACGTTTCGCGCAGCCCCTTGAAGCCGACGATCATGTCGGCGACCATCTGCGCTTCGCTATCCGATCGCACCCGGATGGCACTCACCCAAGGCAGGAACTCGCCATAGCGTGCCACGTCGGCGACCAGATCGTACATCTGCTCGGGGCTATAAGGCAGCGCGCGGGTTTCGTTGTGCTTGGGCATCGCCTATCCCGTCATGCCAGCGCAGGCTGGCATCTCTTCGTTACGACGCGACCCCAGCCTTCGCTGGGGTGACGGTCGCCGCCAGCTTCGCCTCGCGATTGGCGCGCATCCGCTCGAAATCGTCGCCGGCATGATAGCTGGATCGGGTCAACGGCGACGAGGCGACCAGGAGGAAGCCCTTGGCGCGCGCGATCGCGGCATAGGCATCGAACGCCTGCGGGGTGACGAAGTCCATCACCTTGGCGTGGCGCGGCGTCGGCTGCAGATATTGCCCCATCGTCAGGAAATCGATGTCGGCCGAGCGCATGTCGTCCATCACCTGGTGGACTTCGAGCCGCTCCTCGCCGAGCCCGAGCATCACGCCTGATTTGGTGAAGATCGACGGATCATGCTTCTTGACGCTCTCCAGCAGCCGCAGCGAGGCATAATAGCGCGCGCCCGGCCGGATCGTCGGATAGAGCCGCGGCACCGTTTCCAGATTGTGGTTATAGACGTCGGGCCGCGCCGCGACGATCGCCTCGACCGCGGCCTCGGCCTTGTTGCGGAAATCGGGTGTTAGAATTTCGATCGTGGTCTCAGGCGCGGCGGCGCGCACCGCCTGGATGACCTTGACGAACTGGCTCGCCCCGCCATCTGGCAGATCGTCGCGATCGACCGAGGTGATGACGATGTGGCTCAGCCCCATCTGCACCGCGACTTCGGCGACATGCGCCGGTTCAAGCGGGTCGACCGCGCGCGGCATTCCGGTCTTGACGTTGCAGAAGGCGCAGGCGCGCGTGCAGGTGTCACCCAGGATCATCACCGTCGCGTGCTTCTTGGTCCAGCACTCGCCGATATTGGGGCATGCCGCCTCCTCGCACACCGTGGCGAGGTTCTTCTCACGCATCAGCCGCTTTGTTTCGGCGAAACCGGCCGAGGTCGGCGCCTTGACGCGAATCCAGTCGGGCTTGCGTTGACGCGGTGGGCGCGCGAGCGGGGTCATTTCGTTCATGCGCGCCAGATAGCGAGTGTCGTGGGCGCTTGCCACCCCCGCCCGCACCTGCAAAAGACGCAAGCATGACTGACTTTTCCGACCTCGTCCGCGGCTATCACCGCTTCCGTGACCGCGATTACACGCGCCAGCACGCGCGCTGGCTCGAACTCGCCGAGGGCCAGAGCCCGCGCGTGATGGTGATCGCTTGCGCCGACAGCCGCACCGATCCGGCGATGGTGTTCGATGCCGCGCCCGGCGAGATCTTCGTCGTCCGCAACATCGCCGCGCTCGTCCCGCCGTTCGAGGAAGGCGGTGGCCGCCACGGCGTCTCGGCGGCAATCGAATTCGCGGTCAACCAGCTCGAAGTGCCGGAGATCGTCATCATGGGCCACGGCTCATGCGGTGGCGTCAACGCCGCGCTCACGCAGAATTTCGCGGGCCTCCCCAATGGCGAGGGCGGCTTCATCGGCCATTGGGTCGATCTGCTCGATACCGCGCGCGATCGCATCGTCGCCGAGCACGGTCACGGCGACCACGCCACGCGCGAGCTCGAACTCGAAACGGTTCGCGTGTCGCTCGCCAATCTGCGCACCTTTCCGCGAGTCGCCGAGCGCGAGGCCGCGGGCACGCTCAAGCTTCGCGGCGCTTATTTCGCGATTCGCGACGGCGTATTGTGGGTGATGGACGATAGCGGCACTTTCGCCCCCGCCTGAACGTTAGTCCGCCATGAGCGTAGCCTTCCGTCGCGAGAGCGATGAAGAACACAAGGAGCCGCGGTTCGAGCTGCCGCTGCCACCGGGGCCGAACCTGGTCACGCCGCGCGGGCTGCGGCTGATCGAGGCGAAGCATGCCGAATTGGAGGCGGCTGTCGCCAGTGCCGAAGGCGAAGAAGCCGAGCGCTTGCGCCGCGAGCTGCGCTACTGGTCGACGCGCATGACGACCGCCGAGATCGCGCCACCGCCTCCCGATGGCGAAGTGGGTATCGGCTCGCGCGTCCGCTTTCGCCTGAACGGCAAGCAGCGCTCGCTCGACATTGTCGGCGCCGACGAGGCCGATCCCGCGAGCGACCGCATCGGCTTCGCCGCCCCGCTTGCCCAGGCGCTGATCGGCGGCGCAGTGGGCGACTTGGTCGATTTCAACGGCCGCAGCGAAGCGATCGAGATTCTCGATGTCGTCGCCATCGCCGACGAGGAACGTCCATGAGTGGCAAGACCTTCGAGCGCCACCGCCAGCCCTGGCGTCAGGATGAAATCCAGAAGCTCCACACCTTGGCCAAGAAGGGCATGGCGCTGAAGGCGATCGCCAAGGCGCTCACCCGCAGCGAGGAATCGATCAAGCAACGCGCGAAAGAGGAAGGCCTCAGCATCGCCAAGCTGGAGGTGACTTAAAGCGGATTTCGAACCTATTCGTCACCCCGACTCAGAGTCGGGGTAACGAGTGCGATCCAGAGACGGTTCTAGCCCGCGCCTGGCGCCACTACCTCGTCGACATCCTTCTTCGCGGTTGCGCCAGGCTGCGCGACCAGGCGGATGTTGAGCTCGCGCAGTTGCTTGGCCGTCACCGGCCCCGGCGCACCCATCATCAGGTCCTCGGCCTTCTGGTTCATCGGAAACAGCACGACCTCGCGGAGGTTGGGCTCGCCGGCGAGCAGCATCACCATGCGGTCGATCCCCGGCGCCGAGCCGCCGTGCGGCGGCGCGCCGCATTTGAACGCGTTGATCATGCCGGCGAAGTTGGTGTCGACATCCTCGCGCGTGTAACCGGCGATCTCGAACGCCTTGTACATGATCTCCGGCCGATGGTTCCGGATCGCGCCCGACGACAGCTCCACGCCGTTGCAGACGATATCGTACTGATATGCCAGGATATCGAGCGGGTCCTTGCTCTCCAGCGCCTCCAACTCGCCCTGCGGCATCGAGAAGGGGTTGTGGCTGAAATCGACCTTCTTTGCGTCCTCGTCATATTCGAACATCGGGAAATCGACGATCCAGCAGAATTCGAAGCGGCTCTCGTCGATCAGGCCGAGTTCCTGCCCGATCCGGGTGCGCGCAGCACCGGCGAGCTTGGCCGCCTGCAACTCCTTGCCCGCGGCGAAGACGATGCCGTCATTGGGGCCGAGGCCGAGATCGGCGATCAGCTTGCGGGTCGCCTCCTCACCGTGATTCTTGGCGATCGGCCCGCCGAGCTCGCCGTTCTTCTGGGTGATGTAGCCGAGGCCGGCATGCCCCTCCGAGCGCGCCCAGTCGTTGAGGTCGTCAAAGAACTTGCGGCTCTTCTCGGCAGTGTTGGGCGTCGGGATCGCACGAACCACGCCGCCGCCTTCGACGATGCGGTCGAACAGGCCGAAGCCCGAGCCCCTGAAATGCTCACAGACGTCGGAAATCAGGATCGGGTTGCGCAGGTCCGGCTTGTCCGAGCCGTATTTGAGCATCGCCTCGCGGAACGGAATACGCCTGAACGGCAGCGCAGAAACAGTGCGCCCCTTGCCCTGCCAATCGGCGAATTCCTCGAACAGGCCGTGCAGCACCGGCTCGATCGCGGCGAACACGTCCTCTTGCGTGACGAAGCTCATCTCGAAATCGAGCTGATAGAACTCGCCCGGCGAGCGGTCGGCGCGCGCGTCCTCGTCGCGGAAGCACGGCGCGATCTGGAAATAGCGATCGAACCCGGCGACCATCAGCAGCTGCTTGAACATCTGCGGCGCCTGCGGCAGCGCATAGAACTTGCCGGGGTGAACACGGCTGGGGACGAGATAGTCGCGCGCGCCCTCGGGGCTCGACGCGGTGAGGATCGGCGTCTGGAACTCGGTGAAGCCCTGCTCGATCATCCGCCGCCGCACGCTGGCGATCACTGACGAACGCAGCATGATGTTCTGATGCAGCCGCTCGCGGCGCAGGTCGAGAAAGCGGTATTTGAGGCGGATATCTTCGGGATATTCGGCATCTCCCGCGACCGGCATCGGCAGCTCGTGCGCCTGGCTCTGCACCGTCGCCGCGGTCGCGCGAACCTCGATTGCGCCGGTCGGCAGATTCGGATTGACCGCCTCCGCGGCGCGCGCCGTCACCTTGCCGGTGATCGTCACGACCGACTCGTTCTTGAGTCCCTCGATCACCTTGAATGCCGGGCCATCGACCTCGGTGACGATCTGGGTGATGCCGAAATGATCGCGCAGGTCGATGAACACGAGGTCGCCATGGTCGCGCTTCTTGTGGACCCAGCCCGAGACGCGGACCTCCTCGCCGACATTCTCGTCGCGGAGCTCGCCGCAAGTGTGGGTGCGATAGGCGTGCATGACGTAATCTCTGATTACGTCACCCCAGCGCAGGCTGGGGTCTCAGGCCGCGAGGATGTCGCATGAGGCGCGAGACCCCAGCCTGCGCTGGGGTGACGGTTGAAAGAATGGCCGCGCTTCCCTTGCAACGACGTCTTTGTCAACCCGCACCACGCTCGCTATGGGGCTGCGATGCACATCCATGACCTGATCGAAGACTCGGCCAGCCTCGCCAACCTCTGCCGCCGCCTCGCCGACTCGCCGTTCGTCTGCGTCGACACCGAGTTCATGCGCGAGAACACCTTCTGGCCCGAACTCTGCCTGATCCAAATCGCCGACGAGAACGAGGCCGCCGCGATCGATCCGCTGGCACCGGGGATCGACCTCGCTCCGCTGCTCCAGCTGCTGACCAACAACGAGGATGTGCTCAAGGTCTTTCACGCCGGCGGGCAGGATCTCGAGATCATCTACAACATGACCGGCACGACGCCGCACCCGCTGTTCGACACGCAGATCGCGGCGATGGCGCTGGGGCAAGGCGAGCAGGTCGGCTACGGCAACCTCGTCGACGCCTGGCTCGGCGTCACCGTCGACAAGGGCGCGCGCTTCACCGATTGGTCGCGCCGCCCCCTCGACAAGCGCCAGATCGACTATGCCATCGCCGACGTGACGCATCTGGCGGCAATCTTTCCCAAGATGCTGCAAAAGCTGAAAAAGACCGGCCGCGGCCAATGGCTCGATCAGGAAATGGAGCGGCTCGCCGATCCCGCCAATTACGCCAACGATCCCGATCTTGCATGGAAGCGCGTCCGCATTCCCGGCCGCAAGCCCGAAGTGCTCGGGCGGCTCAAGGCGCTCGCTCGCTGGCGCGAGATCGAGGCGCGCGCCAAGAACCTCCCCCGCGGCCGCATCATGAAGGACGAGACGCTCGCCGATCTCGCCGGCTCGCCGCCCAGGAAGCAGGCCGACCTGGCCCGCGTGCGCGGGCTTTCGGGCGCGTGGGCGGGCAACGATATCGGCGGCCGCCTGATGGAGGCACTGGCCGACGCCGAGCCGCTTCCCGCCGATGAGTTGCCAGCGCGCGACGACCGTAAGCCCGGCCTCGGCAAGGAAGGCGCGCTGGTCGCCGATCTCCTCAAGTTACTTTTGAAGATTCGCGCGCGAGAGATTGACGTAGCGCCGAAATTGCTCGCACGCAGTGACGACCTCGAAGCTCTGGCCGCGGGTCGCCGCGACGGGCTGTCGATTCTCGAAGGCTGGCGTTATGAACAATTTGGCCATGATGCGCTCGACCTGGTCGAAGGCCGGCTCGGCTTCGCGGTCAGGAACGGCAAGCTCAAGATGAGCCGAACGGAGGACGCATGATCCGCCTGCTTCCCGTGCTCGCGTTGCTCGGCGCCTGCGCAACTGCGCAACAGCCGCCCGTCATCGGCAGCGGCGCGATCTGCAAGGCCGATGGCCTCGCCGATCTCGTCGGCCAGCCCGCCACGGCCGATCTCGGCGCTCAGGCGCTAAAGCGCGCCGGCGCGAAGACATTGCGCTGGATCCAGCCGGGCACGGCGGTGACGATGGATTTCCGTCAGGATCGCCTCGACATCTATCTCGACGAGAAGAACAACATCTCGCGAGTCAGCTGCGGCTGATCTTTACGCGAGCACCAGCCGCGCCTCGCCGCCCAGCATCGCGGCAAGCGCCTTGTGGCGGCGCTCGACCGTTTCGCCGTAAAAGGCTGCATCTTCGCCGGCCAGCGTCAACGTCACCGCGCTATCCGCCCGCCCCAATCGCGCGCGTTCGAGCGGTCCGGCGACACCGCCGCTCAGCCGTTGTCCGAGCCGAATCGCCAATCCCCAGGCAGCGGCGCGCTTCAGATCGCGGGGATCGGTCAGGCTGGCGAGCGGTTCGGGTGTGCTCGTGCCCCCGCCGAGCCCGGTGAACAGCGCCTGCGCGACCAGCGCCCGCCCGCGCGCGTCGATCGCCACCCAATCGCCGTGCAACGCCGCGTCCAGCCCGCGTTCGGCGCGGAATTCGGGATTGGCGTGCCAGCCGACATCGGCAAGCAGGCAGGCGGCGTGGCGCAGCCGCGCGAGATCGGGCGCATCCTCAGCGAACAGCGGGGCGATCCAGCGATCCAGCAGATCGCCATGTTCCACGAAGCGGCCGAGCCGGCGGCCCTCGTCGCGAGTCGCCACGATCAGCGGGTCCTCGCGCTGCGTCGCCGCGTCGAGTGCGCCGTAGAGCAGTCCCTCGCGCAGGCCATAGGCCGAGACGATCGTCGTCGCGCTGCCGAGATGGCGCAGCACCACGCCGAGCAACGCCGCGGCGTCGCCCAGCGTCGGGATGCGCGCCGCGGAGAGGTCGGGCACTTCGCGCAGCCGCGCCTTGTCGAGCTGCGCGAGCGCGCGGTTCAGCCTGGTAATCGTCGTCGCCGGCATCGGATATTGGTGGACGATCGGCAACGGATAGCCAGTCAGGTGCATGTCGAGGCGCGCCAGCGAGCGCCACGATCCGCCAACCAGGTAGAAAGGCCGTCCGACGCCTCTCCCCGCCCAGCCCGATCGATCGAGCAGCCTGGCAACGTGCCGGTCGAGCCCCCGCTTGCCCTTGCCGCGAATCGCCGCAAGCCGCAGCACGCCGAGCGGAAACGATGCTCGCTCGCCGATCGCGCCACCCCGCACGTCGACCAGTTCGAGGCTGCCGCCGCCGAGATCGCCGACAATCCCGTCGGCCTGGGGAATGCCCGACAACACGCCGCGCCCTGAGGCGAGCGCTTCTTCGTCCCCCGACAACAATTCGACGTCGAGCCCGAGCTTCTCGGCATAGTCGACCAGTTCATGCCCGTTGGCAGCATCGCGCACTGCGGCAGTAGCCACCGTCCGCACCTCGCTCGCGTTCATCGCCCGCGCTAGCGCGGCGAAGCGCGCCAATGCCCCGCGCGCCCGTGCCATCGCCTCGGCGTCGATCGCACCCTCGGCAGCAAGCCCGCGGCCGAGCCCGGCCATCACCTTCTCGTTGAACAGGATCGAGGGCAGCCGCCGCGGCCCCTGATAAACGACGAGACGGATCGAGTTCGACCCGATGTCGATGATCGCGGTGCGCGGATGGATAGCCGCCTCGCGTTCCCCTTTCGTCACCCCAGCGAAGGCTGGGGTCGCATGCGGCGAGCGATGCCAGCCTTCGCTGGCATGACGCGATATAGCCACTACCGACGCCTCAGCGACAATTTGGGCACCGATTCGCTGTTGGCGAGCGCAGCACCCCGCCCCGACAGCGAGGGATTGGTCATGAAATAGCGGTGCAGGTTGAACGGCCGGTCGCCGGGATCGTCGCGCACATACAAGCCGTCGGGTTGCAGTTCCCAGCTCTGCTCGTTGTCGAGCAGGTTGGCGACCATTACCTGATCGAGGATCTGGTCGTGCACCGTCGGGTTCTCGATCGGCAGCATATATTCGACGCGCCGATCGAAATTGCGCGGCATCCAGTCGGCCGAGGAGATGAACAGCTTCGCCGCGTCATTGGGCAGCGCACGGCCATTGCCGAACGCGCAGATGCGGCTGTGTTCGAGAAAGCGCCCGATCACCGATTTGACGCGGATATGCTCGGACATGTCGGGCACGCCGGGGCGCAGGCAGCAGATGCCGCGCACGATCAGGTCGATTTCCACTCCGGCGTTTGAGGCTTCGTAGAGCTTCTCGATCACCGCAGGGTCGACCAGCGAGTTCATCTTCGCCCAGATGCCCGAAGGCTTGCCGGCTTGCGCGTTGGCGATCTCGGCGTCGATCATCCGCATCAGGGTGGTGCGCAGGTCGCGCGGCGACATGCTGACGCGCTCGAGATGCGCCGGCTCGACATAGCCGGTGACGTAATTGAAGACGTGGGAGGCATCGGCCCCGATCTGAGGATCGGCCGTAAAGAAGCTGAGATCGGTGTATATTTTAGCGGTGACAGGATGATAATTACCGGTCCCGAAATGGCAATAGGTGCGGTATTCGCTACCCTCCCGGCGCACCACCATCGAAATCTTGGCGTGGGTCTTCCAGTCGATGAAGCCATAGACGACCTGGACGCCGGCGCGTTCGAGCGCATTGGCCCAGAGCATGTTCTGCTCCTCGTCGAACCGCGCCTTCAGTTCGACCACCGCGGTCACCGACTTGCCCGCCTCGGCCGCAGCGATCAGCGCGTTGATGACGGCGGGCTGCTTGCCGGCGCGGTAGAGCGTCTGCTTGATCGCCACCACGTCGGGGTCCTGCGCCGCCTGCTTGAGGAAGGCGAGCACCACGTCGAACGTCTCGTAGGGATGGTGGACAACGATGTCCTTGGCCTTGATCGCGGCAAAGCAATCGCCGCCGAACTCACGAATTCTTTCCGGAAAACGAGGTGAATAGGGCGGAAACTTCAGATCAGGTCTATCCTCGTCGACCAGCCGCTCGAGGTCGCTGATGCCCAAGAACGCCGCGCTTTCGGTGATGATCGCGTCGCCGCCACCCAGCTCTTCCCTGAGCAGCACCGCCAGTTCTTCCTCGATCCCCGTTTCCAGGTCGAGCCGGATCACCCTCCCCCGCCGCCGCCGCTTGATTGCATTGGCGAAGTAGCGGACCAGGTCCTCGGCCTCTTCCTCGATCTCGATGTCGCTGTCGCGCAGCAGGCGGAAGGCGGCGCTGTCTTTCACGCGGTAGCCGGGAAAGATCAGCGCCGAGAAGTGCTTGAGCAACGTCTCCATCGCCACGTAGCGCGCTGCCTTGCCCGGCAGCCGCAGGAAGCGCGGCACCGTATTGGGCAGCAACACGATCTCGCGGATCGGCTCGTGATCCGACAGGCGGACGAGATCGAAGATCAGGCTCGATCCGCGATTGGGCAGGAACGGAAACGGGTGCGCCGGATCGAGCGCCTGGGGGGTGAGGATCGGGAAAATCTGGTCGCGGAAATGCGCTTCGAGCCACGGCTCGTCTTCCGCGGTGATGTCGGCGCTGTCGAGCACGTCGATGCCGTTCTCGGCGAGTTCGTCCTTGAGCGACATCCAGACCTGTTGCTGCGCCTGCATCAGCCGATCGGCCTCGATCGAGATGTCGCGCAATTGCTCGCTCGGCGTGCGGCCGTCGACCGACTTGCGCTGCAGGTCCTGGATCTGCTGGCCCTTCAGCCCGGCGACCCGCACCATGAAGAATTCGTCGAGGTTGGAACCCGAAATCGACAGGAACCGCAACCGTTCGAGCAAGGGATGCGCCGGGTTGAGCGCCTCCTCCAGCACGCGCCGGTTGAACGCCAGCCACGAAAGCTCGCGGTTGAAATAGCGCTCGCCGCCCTCCTCGCCGACAAAGGGATCGTCATCGTCGTCGATGATCGGCAGATGGGCGGGGCGAGTCATGTTGCGTCAACCTTGCTGGCCGGCTCGGCGATCAGCGCGGCCGCCGACAGTGTGGCGCGGGCCAGCGGGATCGACAAGCGCTTGCGCCGTTCGAGCACTTCCTGATCGAGCGCATCGACCGCGCGTATGACAGCAATATGACTACGCTCGACTCGCGCGATCAGCCAGTCGATCAATTCCGGCCGGGCATCGAGCCCGCGCCGGATGAACTGCCGCTCGAACAGCGCGCGCATCAGCACGTCGTCGGGCGTGCCCAATTCGAGCACCGGCGTCGCCGTCAGCCGCGAGCGCAGGTCGGGGAGCTTGACCGACCATTCGGGCGGCGCGGCGTCGGCGACGATCAGCAGCGGATGCCGCTCGGCCTGCGCACGATTCCAGGCATGGAAGATCGTCGCTTCGCTCTGCCGCTCGGCATCGTCGATGATCGTGCCCCCGCTCTTCGCAGCGAATATCCGTGCAAGCAGGCTGCGCCCCGATTTGCGCGGCCCGGTGAGCAGCGCCGCCATGACCGGCCAAGCGCCCCAATGTTCGAGCGCATGGACCGCGCGGGCGTTCGAGTCGCTGACCAGGAATTCGTCGTCGCGCGGGTCCGCCGGCCATTCGAACGGCAGGGCGAACTGGTTCATCCCGTCTTTTGCCCCGTCGGTGCCGGCGGTGGTGTCGGCGCCGCAGCCCGGCGGATACGCAATACGCCGGGACCGCTCTGCACCTGCCAGCCGCGCGCCTGAAGCTGCGCCGCGAGCGCGCCCTGATCGCCGGCAAAGGTGACTCGCATCACCGACACGCCACCCATCGCCAGGCTGGTGGTCGCGGCCGAACTCACTCCCGGCACCGCGCGCAGCGCCGCCTCGCCGGCATTGACCGCGGCGGCATCGGGCGTGTCGAACTGCACCTCGATCGCGTTGCCCTGCGGCGTCGCCTGCTGCGCGGTGAGATCGGGCAGCGCGTTCACATCGATCGGCGTCGGCGTGGGCGTCGGGGTCGGCTGATAGGCGAGACCTGGGTCGCTGCGCAGGATGCCGCCCTTCAGCGCGTTCTGATAGATCGTGTCGAGCCGCTGCACGCCGGCATCGAGCAATGCGTCGAGCCCATCGGCGCTGGCGACACGCAGCGTGGCGCTGCCGGCGAGCCGATTGTCGGGGCCGTACCGCGCCTCGAAATGACCGATCACCGGTCCGCCGGGATATTGCCGCGCCAGCCGGACCACGGGGATCAGCACGTCCGAGACGCCATATTGATCGAGAACCGCCTTCCACCAGCCGCGCCCCGGCCGCCCCGCCTGCCCGGCATTGAGCAGCAGCGAATCGGGGCCGGTGCCGGTCGGCCGGACGTAATCGATGGCCGAATTGCCGGTGCGGAATCGCGCCCAGGCCCGGCGCCAGGCAGTATCCTGCTCGAACGCCTCGCCCACCCCGCCGGTCCATTCGATCGGCAATACCACCATCGGCGGCGATCGGAAGCCGCCGCCGGCGACGCCGAGCATCGGCCCGGCGCGCGCGCGGCTGAAGGTGACGCCCAACCGCGCGACATAGCGGTTCGGCCCGACATTCTCGTCCTCGACGATGATTCCCGAGACGAGGCCGTTCAGCGTCGCGTCGGAAACCAGGCCGCCGCCTTGGCCGAGCCGGTTCGACAGCATCTGCCACGCCTTGCGCTGGGCGAGCCGCCACCCGGCTTCGCGCGCTTGCTCGGACGTCTTGCCGGTCACGTCGACCTGGACGCCATCGACCTCGAAATTGCCCGAATCGTCGATCGGCGCGATCGGCGCCGCGCTCTCGACCTGGCCGAGCACGACGCCAGTGCTCCCTACCGCGGCGAGGCCGATGAGCGGATAAAGCGCGCGGGAGAAGCGAAATCGGATCATGCTGCGCGCCCTTTTGGCGAAGCAGGCGTGGAAATCCAAGCGCGATGTGGCTAAGCGACCCTGCAAATCTTTCCGTTCGTGCTGAGCTTGTCGAAGCACCGTTCTTTTCCTCGAGTTGCAAGCGAAGGACGGCCCTTCGGCAAGCTCAGGGCGAACGGGGATAAAACCGCCGCCATATGTGAGCCGCCGCGCATGACTGACTCTTCTCCGTACACCTATGCCGATGCCGGCGTCTCGATCGCGGCGGGCAATGCGCTGGTCAAGGCGATCGGCCCGCTCGCCAAGGCGACCCGTCGCCCCGGCGCCGACGCCGATCTCGGCGGCTTCGGCGGCTTCTTCGATCTGAAAGCGGCGGGGTTCAGCGATCCCTTGCTGGTCGCCGCCAATGACGGCGTCGGCACCAAGCTCAAGCTGGCGATCGACTACGGCCATCACGACGGCGTCGGCATCGATCTCGTCGCGATGTGCGCCAACGATCTCATCGTGCAGGGCGCCGAACCGTTGTTCTTCCTCGATTATTACGCGACCGCGAAGCTCGACAACGACGTGGCAACGCGCGTGGTCGCGTCGATTGCCGAGGGCTGCCGGCAGGCCGGCTGCGCGCTGATCGGCGGCGAGACCGCGGAAATGCCCGGCATGTACGCGGCGGGCGATTACGACCTCGCCGGCTTCTGCGTCGGTGCCGTCGAGCGCGACGAAGTGCTGACTGGCGAGACAATCGCTCCGGGCGACGTGATCCTCGGCCTCGCCTCGTCGGGCGTCCATTCGAACGGTTTCTCGCTGGTCCGCCGCCTCGCCGCCGACAAGGGCTGGAAGCTCGACCGCCCTGCCCTGTTCGATCACGAGACGTTGCTGATCGACGCGCTGATGGCGCCGACCCGTATCTATGTGAAAAGCCTCCTCCCCCTGATCCGCGAGCGGCGCATCAAGGGCCTCGCGCACATCACCGGCGGCGGGTTGCTCGAAAATATCCCGCGCATCCTTCCGGAGGGCGCGCACGCCCGGATCGACGCCGATGGCTGGCCGCAATCGCGGCTGATGGCCTTCCTGCAAGCCCAGGGCGCGATCGAGCCCGAGGAAATGGCACGCACCTTCAACTGCGGAATCGGCATGGCGGTGATCGTCGCCGCCGATCAGGCCGAAACCGTAACCGACACGCTGCGCGCCGCCAACGAGCAGGTCGAGACGATCGGCATCATCGAAAAGGGCCGGCGCGGCTGCACGGTGACGGGGTCCGCCGACACCTGGAGCGCGCGCGAGGATTGGTCGGCGACTCACCATGTGTAAGCCTCTCACCACCCCGGCGAAGGCCGGGGCGCAGACGGGAAAGCTGTGCAAACGGAGCGCAGCGCCGACCAACTGCCGTCATCGTAACTGGACCCCGGCCTTCGCCGGGGTGACGCCGTGAAAAAGACAAAAGTCGGCATTCTCATCTCGGGCCGCGGCTCGAACATGATGGCGTTGGTCGAGGCGTCGCGCGTCGAGGAATGCCCCTATGAGGTCGCCATCGTCGCCTCGGACAAGCCCGACGCCGCCGGCCTCGCCTGGGCGCGCGAGCAGGGGCTGGTGACCTTCGCCCTCTCCCCCAAGGGCCTTGGCAAGCCCGCTTACGAGGCGGCGATCGACGGCGCCCTGCGCAGCGCCGGCGCCGAGGTGGTCGCGCTCGCCGGCTATATGCGCCTCCTCTCGGACGAGTTCGTCGCGACGTGGCGCGGGCGGATCGTCAACATCCACCCCTCGCTGCTGCCAAAATACAAGGGCCTCGACACGCACAGCCGCGCCCTCGAAGCCGGCGATACCGTCGCGGGCTGCTCGGTCCATGTCGTCACCGAGGAACTCGATGGCGGCGAGGTACTCGGCCAGGCACAAGTTCCGATTGCCCCGGGCGATACCGCCGACACGCTCGCCGAACGCGTGCTCGCCGAAGAGCATCGCCTTTACCCCAAGGTTCTGGCAGACTTCGTCGCACGATGAGTCCCGATCCCGATATCGAACTCGACAAGGTCCGCGCGCTCGCGCTGGCGCTGCCCGAAGCGGCCGAACGCGCCTCGCATGGCTCGCCGGGCTTCCATATCGAGAAGGGCAAGTTCTTCGCCTATTTCTGGCACGATCATCATGGCGACGGCGAGACCGCGGTGCTCGTCAAGACCAGCGGCCGCGAGGAACAGGCGATGCTGATCGAGATCGATCCCGATTGCTATTTCAAGCCCGCTTATCTTGGCCCCTATGGCTGGGTGGCGCTGCGCCTCGACCGGCCCGACACCGACTGGGACCGAGTCGCCGATCGCATCGCGCAAAGCTGGGAACTGGTCGCGCCACGGCGCTTGCTGGAGGCGGGAGGGCGATGAGCAGCTATCAGGAAGACCCCGCGCCGACCGAAACGCCAGCCGAGCGCGCTGTCGCGAAGGCCGAGGCCGCCGCGACTCGCCGTCGCTGGCTGACGCTCGCCGAAATCGTCGCGATCGCCGGCGTTATCATCGCCGGCCTCACATTGTGGAACAACTGGCAGGGCCGCGAGGCGGACCAGGCGCAACAACGCGCGGCCGCAGCGCAGGCGGCAAGCGCCGCGCGGGCGAGCAGCGTGGTCACGCTCACCGCGACGCCGCGCCATGACGGCGAAATGCTGTCGCTCAAGGACCCACAGCACAATATCCAGAGCATCGAACTGCGCTTCCCGACCGCGCTCGGCGTCGCGCCCCAATCGAGCACGGTCGACCTGGCGATCGAATCGGGCTGGTTCGCCAAGGCGCTGCTCGACGCCACCGCCAAGGGCCCCGACGACCAGAGCGGCCGGCTGCCCGTGCTGATTACTGCCGACTATTGGGACGGCGATCAGCACATGACCGATAGCGCCATCTACGACATCGTATGGCAGACCCACGGCCGCCTGCTGCGCGGGCGCGCGCTCGAACTGAAAGGCATCGTCCTCCAACGCCGCCACGGCACGACGCAGGCAGCGGTCGATACGCTGTGGAAGGCGGAGCGGCCGAAGGCGAAGGGCTGAGCTGCCCCCGCTCCCGCCCGTTCGCCCTGAGCTTGTCGAAGGGCCGTATTTCTTTTTGGCGGCGGGAAAAGAACGGTGCTTCGACAAGCTCAGCACGAACGGGAATAGGTGTTCCGCATTTATCGCGGCCCGTGCTAGAGCGACCGCGCGTAGATCGCGTCGTCGTGCCAGGTCTCGCCGACCAAAAACTTCCGCGTCCCGGCGACAGTGAACCCCTGCCGCTCGTAAAACGCCCGCGCCCGCGCGTTGCCGCCATAGACGCCGAGCAGCACGCGGCCCTTGCCCATCGCGCGCGCGTCGGTGAGCGCGCGCTCCATCAACTCGGCGCCGAGCCCCGAGCCGTGCAGCCGCGACAGCATGTAGATGCGGCGAAGCTCGATATCGTCGGAGCCGGTCTCGATCGGCAAATCGGGCGCGGTCAGCACCGTATAGCCGATCGGCGCGCCGCCGTTCGCCGTCTCGGCGAGCGTGACGACGCTCGCTGAATCATCGACCCAGGCGGCGAACTTGTCGGGCGTGTTGTTCTTCGCGCAATGCGCGACGAGGTCGCGCCCGCTCAGGATACCGGCGAAGGTATCGAGCAATGTCGCGCCCGCGACCAGCGACAGCGCGGCGGCATCCTCCGCCACCGCGCGTCGCACGACAGGCTTCAGATCAGCCGACAATTTCTTCGGGCTTGAAGAAATAGGCGATCTCGATCGCGGCATTCTCATCCGAATCCGAGCCGTGGACCGAATTGGCCTCGATCGATTCGGCGAGCTCCTTGCGGATCGTGCCCGGCTCGGCATTGGCGGGGTTGGTCGCCCCCATGATGTCGCGATTGCGCTTCACCGCGTCCTCGCCTTCGAGCACCTGCACGACCACCGGCCCCGAGATCATGAACGATACCAGATCGTTGAAGAACGGCCGCTCCTTGTGGACGGCATAGAAACCCTCGGCCTGCTCCTTGGTCATCTGGATGCGCTTGGAAGCGACGACGCGCAGGCCGGCCTCCTCGAGCATCTTGGTGACGGCGCCGGTCAGGTTGCGGCGAGTGGCATCGGGCTTGATGATCGAAAACGTGCGGTTCGCGGCCATGCGGTCACGGCTCCTGCTTGGTGGTGGTGATGGAATGGCGCCGCCCTAGTCGCGCGATGCGGCTTATGCAAGCGGGCTACGCTCCCACTTCGTTCGTGCTGAGCTTGTCGAAGCACGGCTGGGATATCCGCCCTTCGACAAGCTCAGGGCGAACGGATGTTTTGGTGTCAGGCCAGCTGCTCCCAGCCACCTTCGCCCTGCTTCCAATAGCGCCGCTCGACGCCGGCGCGATCGGCGAGCGCCTTCCATGCCTGGCGCGCCTCGACGATGCGGTCCTCGTCGAAGAAATGGAAGGCGCGATCGAAGCTGAGTGCTTCGTCGCGCCACACGCCGTCGGCGATCGCGACGTTGCGCGCCTGGTTGGCGGCAACCGTTCCGGCAGAGAGGAGGATCGGCTGGTCGGCGTCGCTGTCGCCGCCAGCGCAAGCATGGGGCAGGAAACTGTCCGCGCGCCACGTCCACAGCAGCTTGTCGAGCGCCGGCAGCCGAGCTTCGTCGGCGACGATCAGCAGCCGACCGCCCTCCGCCAGCACCCGCTCGGCGACGCGCGGCAGCACGCGATCGAGCGGGCTGGCGGTGAGATGGTAGAAATCGATCTGCATGAACTCCGCGTCACCCCAGCGGAGGCTGGGGTCTCTTGCCGCACGCGATGCCAGCCTTCGCTGGCATGACTCTTATTTCTCCACATTATCCCGCACGAAGCGATCGAGCACGCGCACGCCGAAGCCGGTCGCGCCCTTCTCGTAATTCGGCCCCGCCTTTTCGGCCCAGGCCATGCCGGCGATATCGAGATGCGCCCAGCGCACGCCGTCGTCGATGAAGCGCTGCAGGAACTGCGCCGCGGTAATCGAGCCCGCCGCGCGCGGGCCGACATTCTTCATGTCGGCGATCGGGCTGTCGAGCAGCTTGTCGTAGGTCGCATTGACCGGCATCCGCCACACTTTGTCGCCCGAGGCGAGCCCCGCCGCGGTCAGCTCGCCCGCCAGCTTGTCGTCGTTCGAGAACAGCCCGGCATGGTCGTGGCCCAGCGAAATGATGATCGCCCCCGTCAGCGTCGCCAGGTCGATGATCGTCTTGGGGCGATGCGTCCGCTGCACCCAGCACAGCGCGTCACACAGCACCAACCGCCCCTCGGCATCGGTGTTGATGACCTCGATCGTCTGCCCCGACATCGACGTGACGACGTCACCCGGCCGCTGCGCATTGCCGTCGGGCATGTTCTCGACGAGGCCGCACACACCGATCACGTTGGCTTTGGCCTTGCGCAGGGCGAGCGCCTTCATCGCCCCGACCACGGCCGCCGCGCCACCCATGTCCCACTTCATGTCTTCCATGCCCGCGGCGGGCTTGATCGAGATGCCGCCGGTGTCGAAGGTCACGCCCTTGCCGACCAGCGCCAGTTCGGGGTCGCCCGCCCCTGCCCCGCTCCACTTGAGCGCCAGCAGTCGCGGTTCACGCCGCGAACCCTGGTTGACGCCGAGCAGCGCGCCCATGCCGAGTTCGCGCATCTCGTCCTCGCCGAGCACGGTGATCTCGAGTCCGAGCCCCTCAACCGACTTCCGCACGCGCTCGACGAAGCTTTCAGGATAAATGATGTTGGCAGGCTCGGTGACGAGCTCGCGCGTCAGCGCCATGCCCTGCGTCACCGCGTCGAAATCGGCCCAGGCCGCCTCAGTGCCGTCGGGCGCGCCGGCGATCGTCACCGTC
This sequence comes from Sphingomonas sp., assembly GCA_051954515.1. GTDB lineage: Bacteria > Pseudomonadota > Alphaproteobacteria > Sphingomonadales > Sphingomonadaceae > Sphingomonas. Next base: position 58,266 of record JBQCHQ010000014.1, read on the forward strand.
GCCAGCGTCGGCTTCTGCTTTTCGGGCAGCTTGGTGCGATAGACGTCATGGCGCCATGCGCGCTGCGCCGCGCCCGCCGCGAAGCGAGCGACCGACTTGGCGGCGGGCTTGCCCGGCAGCGCGCCGAAATCGACCGTCAGCGCGCTCACGCCCGAGGCGAGCAGCCTGGCGACCAGCGCCCCGCCGGCGCGCTCGTAATCCTCCTCGCCGCCAGCGCCGAGCCCGAGCAGCACCACGCGCCGCACCTCGCTGCCGTTCGCCACGAACGCCTCGGCGATCGCGCCCGCCTCGCCCTCGAAGCGCGCCGATCGCGCCGCGCCCAGGATCGTGGCGCGCTCGGCTTCGGCGATGTCGCCGAAAGCAATGCGACCCAGCCCGTCCTTCTCGACCGGAACCACGAGAACGCCGGCGTCGGCAGTGCGGGGCGCGAACTGGATCTGCATCAATACCTCGGTTGTTCGAAAAAATCGGATGACTCGCATCTAGGGAGTCTTGCGCGCGCTGGCAAAGCCATGGATGCGATTGCGGAGCGCGGGCGGCAATGCGATAGGGCGCGTTTGCCGCCGCGGCGGTGCAATGGAGTAATCGATTTAGTGCGCCGTCGCGATCTCCTGCTGTGCTGCACCTTGCCGCTCGCCCTCGCGGCGACCGCGGCGCGCGCGCAGGACCTGGGCGATCGCCCGGAGGGGCCGCCGCCGCCGTCGACGACGCCGCTACCGAGCGACCCGGACCAGGTCCAGTTCAGCGCCGACACGCTTGAATATGACAGCAAGGCCGATATCGTCACCGTCTCCGGCACGGTGCAGATGTTCCGCCAGGGCAATCGCCTGCGCGCCGATCAGGTCGTGTGGAACCGCAAGACCGGCAAGGTCGTCGCCACCGGCAATGTCGCGGTCACCAACCCGCAGGGCGACGTCGCTTACGGCGATTCGATCGAGCTCACCGACACGCTGAAGGACGGCGTCGTCCAGAACATGCTGGTCGTGCTCGAACAGGGTGGACGCCTCGCCGCCAAACAGGGCACGCGCCACGACAATGGCGAGATCGACCTCGATCATGCCGCCTACACGCCCTGCGACGTCACTGCCTCGAACGGCTGCCCCAAGAACCCGTCGTGGACGATCACCGCGGTCAAGGTCACCTACCGCCCCGACAAGGAACGCATCTATTACAAGGGCGCGCAATTCCACCTGTTCGGCCTGTCGGTGCCGCTGCCCTCCTTCTCCAACCCCATAGGCGGCGACGCGCAGAGCGGCTTCCTGACCCCCGACATCCAGCTCGACCACACCAACGGCCTGCAGGTCGGCCTACCCTATTATTTCAGCCTTGCGCCCAATCGCGGGCTGACCATCGAGCCCTATGTCTTCACCAACGCGCTGCCGATGGTGATGGGCGACTTCCGCTCGCTGTCGAGCAAGGGCGCCTTCCGAGTCACCGCCTATGGCACCTACAGCCGGCAGAGCGACGATTTCGCCGGCGCGACGACTCAGCCGGAAAGCGAGAATCTGTTCCGCGGCTATCTCGACGCCGCCGGCCGCTTTCAGCTCGATCCTCATTGGAGCATCTCGGGCTCGTTCCGCCTCGCCACCGACAAGACCTTCCTGCGTCGCTACGACATTTCACGCGACGATCGCCTGCGCAACACGATCGATCTCGAACGGATCGACCGCGACAGCTACCTCTCGATCGCCGGCTGGGCGGTGCAGACGCTGCGCCTCGACGAGAAGCAGAACCTGCAGCCGCTGGCGCTGCCCGAGATCGATTATCGCCGCCGCATCGCCGATCCGCTGCTCGGCGGCGTCGTCACGCTCCAGGCCAATAGCCTCGCGCTCGATCGCTCCGAAGGGCAGGACACCCAGCGCGCCTTCGCCAGCGCGACCTGGGAATTGAACAAGCTCACCCCTTGGGGCCAGCAGGTCACCTTCACCGCTTACGGACGCGGCGACGTTTACCACACTGACAATTCGCTGGCGACGACGGTGCCGAGCTATCGCGGTAAGGACGGCTTCGAGAACCGTTTCATCGGCGCGCTCGCGGTCGACGTGAAATGGCCCTTCATCGGCAGCTTCCTGTCGGGCACGCAGCGCCTAACCCCGCGCATCCAGATCGTCGCCTCGCCGCACACGCCCAATCTCGACATCCCCAACGAGGACGCCCGCGCGGTCGATCTCGAAGATTCGAACCTCTTCGCACTCAATCGCTTCCCCGGCTATGACCGCTGGGAGGATTCGACGCGCTTCACTTACGGGCTGGATTGGCAGGTCGATCTGCCCAACTTCTCGCTCGATGCGACTGTCGGCCAGAGCTACCGCCTCAGCTCGCAGCCGACCTTGCTGCCCGACGGCACCGGCCTCACCAACCGCACGTCGGACATCGTTGGCCGCACCGAATTGCGCTACCGCGACTTCGTCTCGGTGGTCCACCGCTACCGGCTCGACAAGGACAGTCTCGCCGTGCGCCGCAACGAGATCGACGCGACGGTCGGATCGCGCGCCACCTATGTGCTGGTCGGCTATCTCCGCCTCAACCGCAACATCGATCCGAGCCTCGAGGATTTGCGCGACAGCGAGGAACTGCGCCTCGGCGGCCGCGTCCAGGTCGGCAAGTTCTGGTCGCTGTTCGGCTCGACAATCGTCGATCTGACCGACAAGCGCGAAGACCCGCTGTCGCTCGCCGACGGCTTCGATCCGGTCCGCCATCGCCTCGGCGTCGCCTATGAGGACGATTGCCTCAAGCTTGGCGTGACGTGGAAACGCGATTATCAGCAGACCGGCGATGCGCGGCGCGGCAATTCGTACCTGTTGACGCTGGCCTTCAAGAATCTGGGCCGCTAAGCTTGGGTTCAGTTCGCAATGTTATGGCCGGTGCGTCGCTCAATGCTCGGCTGGATGGGAAATAAATCTACGTGATCATGTCGATATCGAAGGCGGCGCGGGCGACCCGCACGATCGGGTTCGTCGCGGCGCTGGCGCTTGGCACCTCGCTGTTCGCGCAGACCGACGATCAGGATGATGCCGCGCCGGCGCAGATCGATCATTCGGGGCTCAACATCCCGAGCGACGTTCAGCTGTTCGGCCATCTCGATCCCAACGTCCGCAAGCCGACCGCGATCGTCAACGGCACGGTGATCACCGGCACCGATGTCGACCAGCGCGTCGCGCTGATCGAGGCGGCGAACAACCTGAAGCTACAGGGCGACGAGCTCAACCGCCTCAAGCTCCAGGTGCTGCGCAACCTGATCGACGAGACGCTGCAGATTCAGGAAGCCAAGTCGAACGATATCACCGTGACGCCCGAGGAGATGACCAGCGGCTTCAATCGCGTCGCCCAGCGTTTCAACATGACGCCCAACCAGCTGACTCAATATCTCGACAAGATCGGCTCGTCGGTGCGTTCGCTGAACGGCCAGATCGAATCGCAGATCGCCTGGAGCCGCTACCTCAGCAAGACGGTCGAGCCCTTCGTCAATGTCGGCGATCAGGAGGTCAACGCGATCCTCGCCCGATTGAAGGCCGATCAGGGCACCGAGGAATATCACCTGCGCGAAATCTACATGTCGGCGACGCCCGATCGCGCGCAGCAAGTGCATGACACCATGCAGAAGATGATGCAGCAGATTCAGGGCGGCAGCCAGCCGTTCGATTATTATGCACAATTCTCCGAAGCATCGACCCGCGCGGTGGGCGGTGACCTCTCCTGGGTCCGCCTCGATACGCTGCCCGCGCCGCTCGCCCAGGCCGCGCAGCAGATGCAGGTCGGCCAGATCGCCGGCCCGATCGAAGTGCCGGGCGGCTTCTCGATCCTCTACCTCGTCGACAAGCGTGAAATCGGCAAGGCCGATCCGCGCGACGCGAGGCTCAGCCTGCGCCAGCTGACGCTGACCTTTCCCAAAGGCACCACACAGACCCAGGTCGAGGCGCGCGCCGCCGAATTTGCCAAGCAGATCCAGGCTATCCACGGTTGCGGCGACGCCACCAGCGTTGCGCAGAAGATCGGTGCCGAGGTGGTCGACAACGATCAGATCGTCGCTCGCCAGCTGCCGCCGCAGCTGCAGGACATCCTGCTCAAGATGCAGATCGGCGAGGCCACGCCGCCATTCGGCTCGGCGAGCGAGGGGATTCGCACGCTGGTGCTATGCGGCCGCGACGATCCGCCGAGCACCACACTGCCCGGCGCCGGTCAGGTTCAGAACCAGATCCAGCAGCAGCGCGTCAGCCTGCGCGCCGAGCAGGTGCTGCGCGATCTTCGCCGCGACGCGATCATCGAATATCGCTGAGCGGCCAGCCATGGAGGAGCCGGCGATGGTCGCGCCGCTCGCCGTTTCGATGGGCGATCCTGCCGGGATCGGCCCCGAAATCATCGCCAAGGCATGGGATGCCCGGCGCAAGGCACGGCTCGCGCCCTTTTTCGCGGTCGGCGACGTTCGCGCGATCGAGCGTGTCTGGACCGGACCGATCGCCACGATAGACGCGCCCGGCGCCGCCGCGGCCGCCTTCGCCAAGGCGTTGCCGGTGTTGAGCGTCGAGGATGCCGGCGCGATCACCCCCGGCCTGCCCGATACCGATGGCGCCCGCTGCGCGCTCCATTCCCTCGAACTGGCGACCGGGCTGACGCGGACCGGCGCGGCCTGCGCGCTGGTGACGGGCCCGGTCTCCAAGGCGCAGCTCTACAAGATCGGCTTCACCCATCCCGGTCAGACCGAATTCGTCGCCGAGCGCTTCGGGGTCGCCAGCGAAAATGCCGTGATGATGCTTGCCGGCCCCAGCTTGCGCGTGGTTCCGATCACCACCCATGTGCCGCTCGCCAGCGTTTCGGGGCTGCTCAGCATCGACCTCATCGTCGCCAAGGCGCGCGCCACGGCCCGCGGGCTCGAGCGCAATTTCGGCATCGCCGCGCCGCGGCTCGCCTTCGCCGGCTTCAACCCGCATGCCGGCGAGCAAGGCGCGATCGGCCGCGAGGAGATCGACTTGCTGATCCCCTCGATCGAGCAGCTCCGCACCGAAGGGATCGATGCCACCGGCCCGTTCGCCGCCGACACGATGTTCCACCCCCGCGCACGCCAGCAGTATGACGCGGCGATGTGCTGCTATCACGATCAGGCGCTGATCCCGATCAAGACGCTGCATTTCGACGAAGGCGTCAACATGACGCTCGGCCTGCCGATCGTGCGCACCTCGCCCGATCACGGGACTGCCTTCGCCATCGCAGGTCAGGACAAGGCCGAGCCCGGCGCGATGATCGCCGCGATCCGCATGGCCGCCGAGGCTGCCGCGCACCGCGCCGCCGAGAGGGCATGACCGCGCTGCCGCCGCTTCGCGAGGTGATCGCGAAGCACGGGCTCTCCGCCAGCAAGGCGCTCGGCCAGAATTTCCTGTTCGACGGCCAGCTGCTCGCCCGCATTGCCGCAATTCCCGGCGACCTCGAAGGCGCTGAGGTGTTCGAGGTCGGCCCCGGCCCCGGCGGCCTCACCCGCGCGCTGCTCGCCGCCGGCGCGTGTGTCACCGCGGTCGAGCGCGATCGTCGGTGCATCCCCGCCCTCGCCGAGCTCGCCGAGGCCTATCCCGGCACGCTGCGCGTGATCGAAGGCGATGCTCTCGCTATCGATCCGCCCAGCCTCTTCGAAACCCGTCCCCACATCGTCGCCAACCTGCCCTATAATGTCGGCACCGCGCTGCTGGTCCGCTGGCTCTCGGCCGACTGGCAGCCGTGGTGGCGCAGCCTGACGCTGATGTTCCAGAAGGAGGTTGCCGAGCGCATCGTCGCTGCGCCGGGCAGCAGCGCCTATGGCCGCCTCGCGGTGCTCTCGCAATGGCGCTCGACGGCAAGGATCGCGATGACAGTCCACCGCTCAGCCTTCACCCCGCCGCCCAAGGTGATGTCGGCGGTGGTCCATATCGAGCCGGCGGAAGCGCCCGAAGGCGTGTCGTTCGCCGCGCTGGAACGCCTCACCGCCGCCGCCTTCGGCCAGCGCCGCAAGATGCTCCGCCAGAGTCTCAAAGGAGTGCCGGGAGCCCTCGACGCACTGGCCCGGCTCGGCATCGACGAAACCCGCCGCGCCGAAACCGTCAGCGTCGCCGAGTTCGTCGCGCTGGCTCGTCTGCTAACCAGCCCCCGTTCGCCCTGAGCTTGTCGAAGGGCGAAAGCCCCGGGCGTCGCCGTTGCCGCAAGGCGCCCTTCGACAGCCTGAGAGCGAACGGAAGGGCCTCAGTCCTTGGTCTTGTCGCTCGTATCGACTTGCTGCGCCAGCGCGGTCACCGGCGGTCCCTTGGCGATCACTGCGGCGAGCTCGTGCGCTTCGGGGCAAGCGCCCTTGCACAGCTTCTGCAGCTTGGCGAGATCGGCCTTGGCCTGGGTCACCGCCCCCTTGGCGAGCAGCGCCTGGCCTTCGCCGCCGATCGCCGCGACATCGTTGGGGTCGAGCAGCAGCGCGTCGCGGTAATGCCGGATTGCCGTGCCGTTGAGCCCGCGCTGGTGCGCCACGTCGCCCAGCGCAACAAACGCCGCCCGGTTGCGCGGATCGACCGCCAGCGCAGTCTGGATGTCGTCGGTCGCCTCGTCGAGCTTGCCCGCGGCGGCCGCGGCCTTGCCCTTCGCCAGCCATTCGAGCGAGCGCGCGTCGATCTGGTTGTCGGGCTTCTGGCTGTGCAGCGCGGTCGACACCGAGACGAGCGCGAGCGCAGCGGCGGTGGCGACGAGCGAGATACGCATCAACTTCTCCAGCATGGCTCTTGATCGCCGAATTAGCACGGTCGGACCAGCCGTGCGACGAAAAAACCGTCGGTGCCGTCGTGCGCGGGGGTCAGGCGAATGCCCTGCCCGCGCGGCCTTCCCGCGGGTAAGTCGAGCGTGTCGGCGCGCCGGCCGGCATGCTCAATGAGGAAACGATCGACCTGCCCCGCTCCTTCCTCGTCGAGCAGCGAGCAGACGATATGGATCAACGCCCCGCCCGGCTTGACCAGCCCCGCCGCCAGGGCCAGCAGCCTATGCTGCGTCGCCATCAGGCGATCCAGCCGCTCGGGCGTCAGCCGCCACCGCGCCTCGGGATTGCGCCGCCAGGTGCCGGTGCCCGAGCACGGCGCGTCGACCAGCACGACATCGGCCCGTTGCTGCCAATCCGACAGCGCCTCTTCCTCGCGGCCGGGGTTCATCAGCCGCGTTTCGATGATCGACGCGCCGGCCCGCTCGGCGCGCGGCGGCAAACGCGACAGCCGCCCGCGATCCACGTCGCAAGCGAGCAACTCGCCACGGTTCGCCATCGCCGCCGCCAGCGCCAGGCTCTTGCCGCCGGCACCCGCGCAAAGGTCGACCACCGCCATTCCCGGCTCGGCGCCGGCGGCCATGCCGACGATCTGGCTCCCTTCATCCTGCACCTCGACCTCACCGAGACGGAACGCCTCGAGTTGCTCGACCGAGGTGCCGGCGGGAAGGCGCAAACCGTCCGGCGCATGAGGCAGTGCGGTCGCGCCCGGAATCGACGCCAGCACCGCGTTCCGCGCGCCCTTGAGGCGATTGACTCGAACATCGAGTGGCGCACGATCGCTCAAAGCCGCCAGATCCTCGTCGTCGAGACCGGAATTCCGCAATCGCTCAACCAGCCACGCCGGCGCCACGCCGGCTGCCGCGCGCGGCTCGTCCTCGACGACCGGCGCTGGTGCATGCCCCTCGCCGGTGAAGCACGCCAACAAAGCCGGATCGTCATCGGCCAGGCCGACGAGCGCCGCACGCCCGCTCTCGGGTCGCTCGCCCGCGCGGCGGACAGCGGCATAGACGAGCTCGCGCACCGCACGCCGGTCCTTGCTCCCGGCATAGCGCCGCTCGGCGAAGTAGCGCGCGATCAGCGTGTCCGCCGCCGGCCCCTGGTCACGCGCAGCCGCAATGATCGCATCGATCAGCTCGATCGCCGCCTGGGCGCACCCGCCGGGGGTCATGATCCACCCCTCCCTCTCCCCTTCAGGGGAGAGGGTCGGGGAGAGGGGCAGTATCGAGAGCGCACTACCCTTCCCCTCTCCCAACCCTCTCCCCTGAAGGGGAGAGGGCTTTTGGCTTCACCGCGTCGGATAATTGGGCGCTTCCCGCGTGATCGTCACGTCATGCACATGGCTTTCGCGCAAGCCGGCGCCGGTGATCCGCACGAATTGCGCGCGGCTTTGCAGCTCGGGGATCGTCGCCGCGCCGGTATAGCCCATCGCCGCCTTCACCCCGCCGACCAGCTGGTGGATCACGTCGCGCGCCGGCCCCTTGAACGGCACCTGCCCTTCGATCCCCTCGGGAACCAACTTCAATTGGTCCTTGATGTCGCCCTGGAAATAACGGTCCGCCGAACCGCGCCCCATCGCGCCGACCGAGCCCATCCCGCGATAGCTCTTGTAAGAGCGCCCCTGATACAGGAACGTCTCGCCCGGCGCCTCCTCGGTCCCCGCGAGCAGCGAACCGACCATACAGGTCGAGGCCCCCGCCGCGAGCGCCTTGGCAAGGTCGCCTGAGGTGCGCAGCCCCCCATCGGCGATCACCGGCACGTTCACCTTGGCGGCCTCCTCCGCACAATCCATCACCGCGGTCAGCTGCGGCACGCCGACGCCCGCCACCACGCGCGTCGTGCAGATCGAACCCGGCCCGATCCCGACCTTCACCCCGTCCGCCCCTGCATCGATCAGCGCCCGCGTCGCCTCGGCGGTGGCGACGTTGCCGGCGATCACCTGCACCGAATTGGAGAGTTTCTTGACCCGCTCGACCGCCGCCGCGACGTCGCGATTGTGGCCGTGCGCGGTGTCGATCACGATCAAATCACATTCGGCATCGACCAAAGCCGCGGTGCGCTCATAGCCCTTGTCACCGACCGTGGTCGCCGCCGCGACGCGCAGCCGCCCGGCCTCGTCCTTGGTCGCATCGGGATAGGTCACCGCCTTCTCGATATCCTTGACGGTGATCAGCCCGACGCACCGATAGGCATCGTCGACCACGAGCAATTTCTCGATCCGCCGCTGATGGAGCAGCCGCCGCGCCTCGTCCTGCCCGACGCCGGCCTTCACCGTCGCCAGATTCTCGTGAGTCATCAACTCGGCGACCTTCTGGCGTGGATTTTCGGCGAAGCGCACGTCGCGGTGCGTCAGGATGCCAACCAGCTTGCCGCCCGCCTCGGTCACCGGAATGCCGCTGATCCGATGGTGCTCCATCAGCGCCTGAGCTTCGGCGAGCGTCGCGTCGGGGGCAATGGTGATCGGATTGACCACCATGCCGCTCTCGAAGCGCTTGACCTGGCGCACCGCGTCGCATTGCTCGAGCACGGTCAGGTTGCGGTGGAGCACGCCGATCCCGCCCAATTGCGCCATGACGATCGCCATGTCGGCCTCGGTCACCGTGTCCATCGCCGAGGACAGGATCGGGATGTTGAGCCCGATCTCGCGGGAAAGGCGTGTCCGGGTATCGGCCTGGCTCGGCAGCACGCTCGATTCTGCGGGTTGCAGCAGAACGTCGTCGAAAGTGAGGCCGAGCCGGATGTCCATAGAGTGCGCCAGTTCCTAAGGGGAATCGTGGCGGCCCATGTAACCAAAGACCCCGCGCGGCGCTAGGGGCGATCCCTCGCGCATTTCCCGCCTTCCAAAGCTGGAAATGTTCCGGCATCGTTCTCATGCTGATTATCATGTCACCTCGCGCGGGCGCGTGCGTGCGCGATGCGCGTGTGACCTTTGGGACTTTTGAACCGGTTTCGAGTGCCAACACCTCGCGAAGGTGCTAGCCTGCGGGCCGGTTGATCGACAGGAATTTTGGGGGCTTACAATGATCGTCATCATAGCCGCGCTGATCCTCGTCATGGTGCTGCTGTACCTGATGACCAGCATCAAGATCGTGCGCCAGGGATATGAATATACGATCGAACATTTCGGCCGCTTCACCGCCGTCGCGAAGCCGGGGTTCAATTTTTATCCTTCGTTCTTCTATCGCGTCGGCCGGCGCGTGAACATGATGGAGCAGGTGCTCGACATTCCGGGTCAGGAGATCATCACCAAGGACAATGCGATGGTCGCGGTCGACGGCGTGGTGTTCTTCCAGGTGCTCGATGCGGCCAAGGCGGCCTATGAAGTCAGCGACCTGTTCGTCGGCATCATGCAGCTGTCGACCACCAACCTGCGCACCGTGATGGGCTCGATGGACCTCGACGAGACCCTGTCGAAGCGCGACGAGATCAACGTGCGGCTGCTCAACGTCGTCGATCACGCGACCAACCCCTGGGGCGTCAAGATCACCCGAGTCGAGATCAAGGACATCCGCCCGCCGCAGGATATCGTCAACGCGATGGGCCGCCAGATGAAAGCCGAGCGCGAGAAGCGCGCCAACATCCTCGATGCCGAAGGCGCGCGCGCCAGCGCGATCCTGCGCGCCGAGGGCGAGAAGCAGTCGAAGATCCTCGAGGCCGAAGGCCGGCGCGAGGCGGCGTTCCGCGAGGCCGAGGCCCGCGAGCGCGCCGCCGAGGCAGAGGCCAAGGCCACCAAGGCCGTGTCCGACGCGATCGAGCAGGGCTCGACTCAGGCGATCAACTATTTCGTCGCGCAGAAATATGTCGATGCGATCGGCAAGTTCGCCACCTCGCCCAACGCCAAGACCATTCTCTTCCCGGTCGAGGCGACCCAGCTGATCGGTTCGCTGGGCGGCATCGGCGAACTCGCCAAGGAAGCGCTCGGCAAGGGCGGCGAGGCGGTCTCGCTGCCGACCGCCACGACCACGCCGACGGTGCGCCGCAGCCGTAGCGACACGGGCGGCGCATGAATCTCGCCGCGCTCGCCGCCAGCCCGATCGTCTGGTGGCTCGCCGCCGCCATCCTGCTCGGCATCGGCGAGGTCGTGATTCCAGGCGTTTTCCTGATCTTTCTGGCGATCGCCGCGGCGATCACCGGGCTCGCCGCCCTCGCCCTCCCCGATCTGCCGCTCGCCGCACAGCTCGTCTCATTTGCGCTGTGGAGCGCGGTGACGGTAGCGATCGGCAAGCGCTGGTATCGTGACTATCCGATCGCTTCGAGCGATCCCCAGCTCAATGATCGCGCCGCGCGGCTGATCGGCCAAATCGTGGTGGTCAGCGATGCCATCACCGGCGGCGCCGGCCGAGTCCGCGTCGGCGACGGCACCTGGTCGGCGAGCGGCCCCGACCTTGCGGCGGGTGAACCTGCCCGCATCGTCGGCGTCGCCGGAAGCACGTTGCTGGTCGAACCTGTCGATAGCCTTCCGCCCACCTAAGAATAGTCGTCTGCCGCCGCTTGCCCCACCCTCGTCACCCCGGACCGTTCCGGGATCCACGGCCCGACAAATCTCCAATCTCCAGCTGTTGACCGGTGAAAGCCGGTCCGTCCTAGGCCTTGGGCGAACGGACATGCTCGGGCCTGAATCCCAGTCCGACTACTCGCGCCGGCAATCGCCTGAGCAGCGGTATCCGCGCCAGCAAGGCAAGCAGCGCCGGCGGATGATCGAGCCTTGCGTCATCCTCGAGCAGCGGCGCGATCACTCGATCCTGCACCAGCTCCTGCATCCGCTGGGTGAGCCGCGTCGGCAGCATGCGGCGGCGTTGCACCTTCTCCAGCAGCGGATCGACCGCCTCCCCCGCTACCATCGGCGCGGCGAGAATGTTGGCGGCCGCCACCGCGTCCTGCACCGCGAGATTGATCCCCACGCCGCCGATCGGCGACATGGCGTGCGCGGCGTCGCCGATGAACAGCAGACCGGGCTTGTGCCAGCGCGTCAGCCGGTCGACCGTCACGGTGAGCAGCTTGACGTCGTCCCAGCTCTTGATCGCATCGACGCCCGCGGTCTCCGGCCCGATCGCCGCCACCCGCTTGCGGAACGCGTCGAGCCCCTCTGCGCGGATCGTGTCGGCGGTCCCTTTGGGAAAGACGAACGCGCATTGCCAATAATCGCGACGGTCGATCAGCACGAAGATTCGTCCCGCCTCGAACACCCCCACGGTCTCGTTCTCGGGTTCGGCATGCTTGGGCAGGCGGAACCAGAACACATCCATCGGCGCGCCGATCGTCTCGAGCGGCAACCCGGCGCCCTCCCGCATTGCCGAATGCCGACCGTCGGCGGCGATGACCAGCCGCCGCGCCCGATAGCTGTCTCCGTCGGCGGTGCGCACCCCGACGACGCGGCCATTCTCCTCGATCGCGCCGACCGCCTCGGTGCAGCGCTTCAGCGCGAAGCCGGGATAGCGCGCCGCCTCGTCGGCGACGAAATCGAGGAAATCCCATTGCGGCATGAGCGCGATATACGGCGCGACCACGGGCAGATGGCGGAAATCGGCGATCGGCAGCGTCTGACCGGCAACGCGACCGTGGAGTTGCTCGACCTTGACGTGATCGCGCTTCAGCAGCGAATCGAGCAGACCCAGCTCGTGGAACAGCTGCAGCGTCGAGGGGTGGATCGTATCGCCGCGGAAATCGCGCAGGAAATCCTCGTGCTTTTCGAGCACCACCGTCTCGATGCCGGCCCGCGCGAACAGCAGCCCGGCGATCATTCCCGCCGGGCCGCCGCCAACGATCACCAGGTCGCTGGCGTGATCGGTCATTGTCGGCTCAGGACTTGCCGAAAATTCCCGAGGCGAGCCCGCCGAGCGCCGAGAGCCCGCCCTGCGATTCGATCAGGCTGGCGAATTGGCCGAGCGAGCCCTCGCCGCCGATATGGCCGACGATCTGTTGGAGCACGTCGGTGGAAAGGCCGGTCGTCTCCGACGCCTGGCTCACCGTATCGCCGGGCTGCGGATGCGCGTGCGCGAGTGCAGCCACCGCCTGCTCGACCTGCTCGTGCGGCAGCCCGACCTTCTCGGCGAGGTTGGCGATATCGACATTCCCGGCGACCTGGCCGAGCAACCCATCGAGCAATCCCATCGTCGCAACTCCTTAACGTGGAGCAATCTGCCTATCACGGATGTCGCTGCCACGTCGATGCTGACAAGCCGCCGCGCATCGGCTTTATAGAGCGACATGGCGATCGGACTGGAAAATGCGGGCTTCAGCGACACGCTGGTGATCCTTGGGGCGGCCGGGCTGGTGATCCCGGCCTTTGCGCGGTTCAGGATCAGCCCGGTGATCGGCTTCATCCTGGTCGGCATCCTGGTCGGTCCGGCCGGGCTCGGCGCGCTCGTGCCGCAGGCGCCGTGGCTCTATTACATGACGATCACCGATCCGCACGCGATCGAGCCCTTCGCCGAGTTCGGCATCATCCTGCTCTTGTTCTCGATCGGGCTCGAACTATCGTTGAAGCGCCTCTGGGCGATGCGCGGGCTGGTGTTCGGCGCCGGCGCCGTCGAGTTGTTCGGGTCGGGACTGCTCATCGGCCTGGCCCTCCATTTGCTCGGCCAGAACTGGCCCGGCGCGATCGGGCTCGGGCTGGCGCTGGCCTTGTCCTCGACCGCGCTGATCCTGCCGATCGCCGGCACCGCGAGCGCGGTCGGCCGCTCGGCCTTCGCCATGCTGCTGTTCGAGGACCTCGCGCTGGTCCCGATCATCTTCGTGCTCGGCGCGATGGCTCCGACCGCGAGCGATGCAGGCTGGGGCGGCCTTGCGCATGTCGCGCTGACCGGCGGCCTGACGATCGTCGTGATGTTCGTCGGCGGCCGCCTCGTCCTGCCGCGCCTCTTCGCCCAGGCGGCGCGGACCAAGAGCCCCGAATTGTTTCTCGCCGCCTCGCTGCTGGTGGTGATCGTCGCCAGCCTGGCGACCACCGCAGCGGGCCTCTCGCCGATCGTTGGCGCGCTGCTCGCGGGGCTGCTGATCGCAGAAACCGAATATCACAGCGAAGTCGAAGTGATGACGGGCCCGTTCAAAGGCCTCGCTTTGGGTGTGTTCCTGATCTCGGTCGGGATGAGCCTCGACTTGCGTCTGGTGATGCAGAATTGGGATTCGCTGCTGCTCGCGGTGCTCGGCGTGGTGGTCGTCAAGGCGCTGGTCACCTTCGCGCTGCTGCGCTTCACGGGAGCGCGCAACGGCGTCGCTGCCGAGGCCGGCGTGCTGATGTCGAGCCCGTCGGAGACGACGCTGATCGTCCTCGGCGTCGCCACCGAAGCGCAGCTGATCCACGCCTCCACCGCCGCCTTCTGGCAGACCGTCACCGCGATCGGCCTCACCATCACTCCCCTGCTGGCCCGGTTCGGCCAGACGGTCGCGCGGCGGATCGAGCGGCGGCTGGGCGGCGACGAACCCGATCTCGCCGCCGGCTCCGAAGGCCCCGGCACGGTGGTGATCGGCTTCGGCCGGGTCGGTCGTCTGGTTTCGGACATGCTCGCCCGGCACGACCAGAAATATGTCGCGGTGGAGGCCGATATCGATACCGTCAACGCCGCGCGACGGCTGGGCCATCCAGTCATTTTCGGTGACGTCTCGCGCTCCGAACTGGTCGATCGGCTCAATCTCGGACACGCGCGGGCGCTGATCCTGACGATGGACGATCCGGTCCTGACCGTGCGCATCACCCGGCGCGTTCGCGGCTGGGTGCCGGCGCTTCCGATCATCGCCCGCGCGCGCGATACCGCGCATGCCGCCGAGCTCTATCGCGCCGGCGCGACCGATGCGGTGCCCGAAACCGTCGAAAGCTCGCTGCAATTGTCCGAAGCGGTGCTGGTCGATCTCGGCGTGGCGATGGGGCCGGTGATCGCCTCGATCCACGAGAAGCGTGACGAACTGCGCCGCATCATCAAGGAGGCCGCCGAGCTCGAGCGCGAGCCTCGGCTGCGCCGCGCGCGACTTGGCGAGACGACCGGCTAAATCCCCGCGAAATCGGCGGAACCGTGCGGGTTATGCGGCGTTCCGTTCGATGAGGCGGAACGGGATCGTCCCGCCATGCCGCTGCGTGGAGAGTCCTATGTTCGCTTCTTCGTCCAAGGCCCGCCTGCCGCTTTTGGCGGCGGTCGCAGCCGCCACTCTGGCGCTCGCCGGGTGCGAGACCGCTACGACTTATCATCCAGCGACGGGGCGCGGCTTCAACCGCGAAGGCTTCAGCGAACAGCGCATCGAGGCGAACCGCTATATGGTGAGCTTCTCGGGCAATTCGGTCACCTCGCGCGACACCGTCGAACGCTATCTGCTCTATCGCGCCGCCGAACTGACCGTGCAGAACGGCTATGACTATTTTCAGCTCGTCGATCGCGATACCGACCGCAAGACGCGGACTTACGTGAGCGATCCGTTCGGCCCGGGGCCGTGGGGCTATTGGGGCGCGAGCTGGCGGTTCCACCGCCCCGGCTTCGGCTGGGGATTCTACGACCCCTTCTGGGGCGATCCCTGGGGCCGCAATATCGACATCAATACGATCGACAAATACGAGGCGCACGCTGAGATCGTCATGGGTCACGGCACCGCGCCGCGGCGGGACACCCGCGCGTTCGACGCCCACGAGGTCATCCAGAATCTCGGCCCGACGATCGTGATGCCGGGCACGCGACGGTAGCCGCAGGCGCCGCGGCGGCTCAGACCTGCTGCGCCGCGCCGATCACCCCGTGACAATGCTTGTACTTGCGCCCTGATCCGCATGGGCACGGCGCATTGCGGCTGACCTTGCCCTCCCACTCCGCCGGATCGTCGCCGAGCGTTTCGCCCGCCGGGCTCGGCGCCTGAATAGTGGGAATGCGCGCGTTCACCATGCCGAGCGACCCGGCATCCACGTCGGCACTATCGTCGTCGCCCGTGAACGGATCGAAATGCGAAGTGATGAAGTCGGGGAGATCGGGAAGCGGCGGCGGCGCCTGCATCTGGAACTGGGCGTGCGCGATGGTGCGCGTCACGTCCTCGCGGATATTGGCCAGCATCCGCTCGAACAGCGCGAAGGCTTCGGACTTGTATTCGTTGATCGGCGTCTTCTGCGCATAGGCACGCAGGTGCACCACCTGGCGCAGCGCGTCGAGCGTCGACAGATGCTCCTTCCAGTGATGGTCGAGATTCTGCAGCAGAATCGACTTTTCGACCTGGCGCCAGCTTTCGGGCTCGATCTGCGCCGACTTCTCCGCGACCAGCGCGTCGACCTGCTCGCGCACCCGCCCCTCGATCATCTCGGGATCGACCGAATCCTCCTGTAGCCAGGCATCGACCGGCGGCTCGACATTGAGCAGCTCGGCGAACCGCGCCTTCATGCCGTCGACATCCCATTGCTCGGGATAGCTGCCCGGCGGGCAGGCATCGCCGACGATCGCGTTGACCGTCTCGGCACGCATGTCGGCGACGATCTCGCCGACATCCTCGGTTTCCATGATGTCGGCGCGCTGCTCGTAGATCACCTTGCGCTGATCGTTCATCACGTCGTCATATTCGACGACCTGCTTGCGGATATCGTAGTTGCGCGCCTCGACCTTCTTCTGCGCGGTCTCGATCGCCTTGGACAGCCATTTCGAGCCGATCGCCTCACCGTCCTCGATGTTCGAACGCATCATCTTGGCAAACAAGGTGTCGGGCCCGAAGATGCGTAGCAGATCGTCGTCGAGGCTGAGATAGAAGCGGCTGAGCCCCGGATCGCCCTGGCGCCCTGAACGGCCGCGCAGCTGGTTGTCGATGCGCCGGCTCTCGTGCCGCTCGGTACCGAGCACGAACAGCCCGCCGGCATCGAGCACCTCCTGCTTCTCGATCTCGATCTCCTGGCGAATGCGCTCGATCGCCGCGTCGCGCTCCGGCCCGTCGGGCATCTCCGCGAGCTCGTCGCCGACACGGAACTCGAGATTGCCGCCAAGCTGAATATCAGTGCCGCGGCCCGCCATGTTGGTGGCGATCGTCACCGCCGACTTGCGGCCAGCCTGGGCGACGATGTGCGCCTCCATCTCATGGAAGCGCGCATTGAGCACCTTGTGCTCGACCTTCTCCTGCTCGAGAAATTCGGACAGCATCTCCGACTTTTCGATCGAAACGGTGCCGACCAGCACCGGCTGCCCCTTGTCGGCGTGCAGCTTGATCTTCTTGGCGATGGCTTTGAACTTGTCCTGCGTGTTCTTGTAGAACTCGTCCTCTTCGTCGACGCGGTTGATCGGCCGGTTGGTCGGGATAGTGACGACGTTCATCTTGTAGATGTCGTAGAACTCCGCCGCTTCGGTCGCCGCGGTGCCGGTCATGCCCGAAAGCTTGGGATACATGCGGAAATAATTCTGGAAGGTGATCGAGGCCATCGTCTGATTCTCGGGCTCGATATTCACCGCTTCTTTGGCCTCGACCGCCTGGTGGAGGCCATCCGACCAGCGCCGCCCATCCATCATGCGGCCGGTGAACTCGTCGATGATGACGACCTTACCGTCCTTGACGATGTAATCGATGTCGCGCTTGAACATCACGTTCGCGCGCAGGCTCTGGTTGAGGTGGTGCACCACCTGCGTATTCTCGAAGTCGTAGAGGTTGCTGCCCTGGAGCAGCCCTGCCGCCTCGAGCATTCGCTCGGCGCGCTCGGTGCCGTCCTCGGTCAGCACGATCGAGCGCTGCTTCTCGTCGAACTCGTAATCCTCGGGCACGAACTGCTTCACGATGGCGTCGACCTTCATGTACAGCTCGGACTTGTCGTCGGTCGGTCCCGAGATGATGAGCGGCGTACGCGCCTCATCGATCAGGATCGAATCGACCTCGTCGACGATCGCGAAGTTGAACGCGCGCTGCACCATTGCCGTGCGCTCGTACTTCATGTTGTCGCGCAGGTAATCGAAGCCGAATTCGTTGTTGGTGCCGTAGGTGATGTCCGAACCGTAAGCGTCGCGCCGCTCCTGGTCGGAAAGGTTGGGCACGATTACGCCGACGCTGAGGCCGAGGAAACGATAGATCTGCCCCATCCACTCGGCATCGCGCTTGGCGAGATAATCGTTGACCGTCACGACATGCGCGCCGGTGCCGGGCAGCGCGTTCAAATAGGTCGCCAGCGTCGCCACCAAGGTCTTGCCCTCGCCGGTACGCATTTCGGCGATCTCGCCGCGATGGAGCACGATGCCGCCGACCATCTGCACGTCGAAATGCCGCATGCCGAGCACGCGCTTGGAAGCCTCGCGCACCGTGGCGAAGGCCTCGGGCAAGAGGCTGTCGAGCGTTTCGCCGGCTTCGAGCCGCTGGCGGAAAACCACCGTTTGATTGGCGAGACCGGCGTCGGACAGCGCCTCCAACTGCGGCTCAAAGCTCGCGATCCTGGCGAGGATCGGGTTGAGCGACTTGACGTAGCGGTCGTTGGACGAGCCGAAGATCGATTTGGCGAGATTGCCGAACATGCTGATATCCTGAAGATGATGCGAACCGCGCACGTCGAGCGGCGCGGCAGAAGACAAGGATGCGGAAATGGGCGACCGCCCGGTCGCCGGAATTGGCGCTATTCGCGCCGACGCTCGGGCGCGGCGCGGCCGGCAGCTGCGATCGGCAGCGCACGAGCGGGAATGGCAATCAGGCGCGCATCGGGCAGCGCGACCGCCGGAATCGCCGCAAGCCGAATCACACGGGCCGTCAATGCCTTGGCGGCGATCGAGACCTGCCGCGGGGCCTCAGTAACACTCGAGACGCTGCCGGTCTCGGCCACCGCCGCCGTCCGCGCGACAGCCGACGGACCGGCGTTGAAGCCGGCCAGCCCAGCGATCATCGCGTAGATCAGCAGCAGCAGGTTCATTTCACCCCGTTTTTCAATCCAGCCGGACGAACGTCGCCGAGATAGGTGCGGCGAGCGGATTCGTCCAACGAAAATCGGCGTGCCTCACTGATCGTCGTTGCTGCCGCCGCCTTGTTGCTGGTCTTGTGCTTGCTGGGCCTGCTTTTGCTCGGCCGAGACCGAATCGTTGTAGATTTCGGCGGGCGATTTGCCGCTCTGGCCCGAAAAGCCTTCGAGCGTGTCGGGCGCTGCTGCTGCCAATTGCCAAACCATCGCCGATTGCCAGGTGCCGGGCACCGCCCTGCCCGAGGCATCGCGCGCCGGCTTGAACCGGGCGTTGGTCACCAGCAGCGCGCAGGTCGTGCTGTCGAGCAAGGGCGAGCCGCTGCTCTTGGCGATGTCGCATTCGGTGATCCGCCCCTGCGGATCGAGCTCGAGCTTGAATTCGGTGCGCCCCTGAATACCCGCCGCTTTGGCCTCGGGCGGATAGGCGTCGGCCGGAAACCAGCTGGCGGGATTGCCGATCGGCGTGGCGACCGGCGCACCCGCCGGGGCCGCGGCGGCCGCATTGGTCTGCGCGCCGGCGGCGACCGGCGCGAACATCGCGAAACTCAGGACAACGAACTTGCATGGCGAGATTGGCACGATAACACCCCTTGGCACTGTCGCCCCCTTTTAACGGGAACCCCGCCTCGATGTCATCACCCCGATCGCCCCTCGCACCCCACAACTTTCCCGATCTGCCCGCGATCGCGGGCGTGGCGCTGCGCGTGGCACGGGCGCGCTACAAGAGCTGGGATCGCTGCGACCTCACTTTCGTGACGGTCGAGCCGGATACGACGGTCGCGGGCGTGCTGACTCAGAGCAGATGCCCCTCACCCGAGGTCGAATGGTGCCGCCAGGTGCTGCCGCTGGGCAAGGCGCGCGCGCTGGTGGTCAATGCCGGCAATTCCAATGCCTTCACCGGCAATCGCGGGCGCGCCGCGGTCGAGGCGATCGCCGCACGCGTGGCAAGCGCGCTCGATTGCCAGCCCTCGGAAGTGCTCGTCGCGTCGACGGGGGTGATCGGCGTGCCGCTGCCGGTCGACAAGGCCGAAGCCGGGCTCGATGCCGCCTTCGCGGCGCCGACCTGCGGCTGGGAAGACGCTGCCGCGACGATCATGACCACCGACACCTTCGCCAAGGCGGCAACGACCAGCGCGATGGTCAACGGGCGTACCATCAACCTCGTCGGCATCATCAAGGGCTCGGGGATGATCGCGCCCCACATGGCGACGATGCTCGGTTTCATCTTCACTGATGCCGCGGTCGAGCCCGGCTTTCTGCAAGCTGCATTGTCGGCGGCCAACCGCACCAGCTTTTCGTGCATCACCGTCGACGGCGACACCTCGACCAGCGATACTGTCCTCGCCTTTGCCACGGGCGCCGCGGGCAATGCGCCGCTCACCAAGGCCGACGACCCCGGCGCCGACGCCTTCGCCGCCGCTCTCGGCGACCTGTGCCGCCAGCTTGCGCAGTTGGTCGTCCGTGACGGCGAGGGCGCGTCGAAATTCATCGAAGTCGAGGTGACGGGCGCGGAGAGCGACGCCAGCGCGCACCGCATCGCCCTATCGATCGCCAATTCGCCGCTGGTCAAGACAGCCATCGCCGGCGAGGACGCCAATTGGGGGCGCGTCGTCATGGCGGTCGGCAAGGCCGGCGAACCCGCCGAGCGCGACAAACTGGCGATCCGCTTTGGTGACACCCAGGTCGCGGCCGGCGGCCTCGCCCTCGAGGGTTATGATGAAGCGCCTGTCGCCGCGCACCTAAAGGGCAAGGAAATCGAGATCGGCGTCGATCTCGGCCTGGGCGACGGCCGCGCGACGGTATGGACGTGCGACCTCACGCACGGCTACATCTCGATCAACGCGGATTATCGGTCGTGAATGAGCGGATCGAGGGCGGCTGTGCATGTGGCGCTGTCCGCTACGCGTTGAGTGAACCCTACGACACCGGCTGGTGTCATTGCCGCATCTGCCAGAAGACCAGCGGCGCGCCGGCGATCGCCTTCACCACCGCGGGCCGAGCCCGCTTCGCCTGGATTGCAGGCGAGGGCGAGCTGCGTTCCTACACCTCATCGGGTTACGGCCACCGCCGGTTCTGCGGCCGCTGCGGCAGCTTGCTCGCGATCGAGGTCGGCTTCCAGCCAGACGAGATCGACATCGCCTGTGCCTCGCTCGACGATCCCGATGCCGTGCCGCCCGGCTTTCACATTTTCTGCAAGGAAGCGGTAGCCTGGGCGCCGATCGACGACGGCCTGCCGCGCTACGACCAATTCCGGCCCAATACTCGCGGCCTCGAGCCTGGGCAGACAAGAGCCGACTCCTGACCCTCTCCGCGAAGGCCGGAAGCTGCCGGCCCTCGCGGGGATGCGCCTATCCCGCCTAGCGAGCGCCTTCCGACGCCAGTTCGCCCTCGAGCCACGCCTTCAATCGGCTCTTCGGTTCGGCGCCGACCTTGGTCGCGGCGGGCTGGCCGTTTTTGAACAGGATCATCGTCGGGATGCCGCGCACGCCCAGCCGGCCCGGCGCCTCGGGATTGTCGTCGATGTTGAGCTTGGCGATCGTCACCTTGTCGCCGAGTTCCTCGGAAATCTCTTCCAGGCTCGGCCCGATCATCTTGCACGGGCCGCACCATTCCGCCCAGAAATCGACGAGCACGGGGCCATCGGCGTTCAGGACGTCGCTTTCGAAGCTCGAATCGGTGATCTGCTTGGTCGCCATTGAGTGTCTCCTTTGACGAATGATTTAGGGCGCGCGGCGCCGCCGCTCAACCATCGGCCGCCAAGCTTTGTTGCGGATCGGCCAAGCCCGGCTTGTGCTCGGCGAGGAGTTCGGCGGGGAGCTCGAAGAGCGACGCGGTAGCGGTATAGAGCAGCGCCGCTTCGATGCGGCGGCCCGGGAAAATCACCGCGAGCGCCGCGGCATAGGCCGCCATCTGCCGCAAATGATAGACGGGCACCTCGGCGAGCACCGCCGGTGCGCGGCGGCCGGTCTTGAAGTCGATCAGCCGCACAGCATCGTCGGTCACCAGCAGCCGATCGATCGTGCCCGAGACCACCACGCCATCGGCAACCACCGCAGCGATCGGCGCCTCGGCGAGCGATTCGGGGCCGAACAGATCGGCGAAGCGATGATCGTCGAGGATCGCAGTGACCGTGGCAGCGATCTCGTCGCGCTCGCTCGAATCGGTCACCCCGCCGGGGCCGGCAAGCCAGCGATCGGCCGCGCGGACCCGATCGGCCGGCGCGATCGGCGGCAATCGCTCGAACAGCGCGTGGATCAGCCGCCCGCGCTCGGCGGCAGCGCGAATCGCCGGTGACGGCGGCGGATCGGCCAGGTCGTCGTCGCCGAGCGACGAGGGGGCGAGCGGCCGCGGCGGACGCGCCTCGGCCGGCGCCTGCGTGCGCGCCCATTCGGGCAACGATTGCGCCGTCGTGGACGCTGCCTCCTCCGGCGCGCGCGGCGTGACCGGGGATTGCGGCGTCAGACCATCGAACCGGCGCGCTGCCCCCTCGCCCGCCGGCACACCGAGCGCCGTCAGCGCCCGACCGGCGGCGGCATACCAGCTCGCGGCGGGCGGCATACCCTTGGCACGCGGGCCGAGCGCGCCGGCGATCACCAACTGCTCCTCGGCACGCGTCGCGGCGACATAGAATAGCCGCCAATGCTCTTCGAGATCGCGCTGGTCGGCTTCGGCAAGCGCCCAATCGAGAGGCCCACCGCGCTCGCTCGATCGCGGCCGGAAGATCGGCAGCTCGGGCGCGCCTTCCTCGAGCTTCCACTTGAGGATGCTGCGCGGCGCGCTCGCCGGATCGACCGTCGCATCGGCCAGGATCACAACCGGCGCCTGCAGTCCCTTGGCGCCGTGCGCTGTCATCACCCGCACGGCATCGAGCGGCGCGGAAGGGTCGCGGACGATCTCGACATCGCCGCGATCGAACCAGTCGAGGAACAATTGCAGCGAGGGCGCCGACAGGGTCTCGAAATCGAGTGCGGCACTGAGCAATTCCTCGATTGGATCGCGCGCTTCCTCGCCCAGCCGGCGGATCAACTTGCGTCGCCCATCGAGCGGGCCCGACAACAGTTCCTCGAAGAATTGATAGGGTGTCGTCAGATCGGCGCGCGCCAGCATCGCCTCGAGCGGCGCAACCGCCGCCGCAGTCTCGCGCAAATGTCGCCACAAGCTGCCGCGCCGCTCGGGCGCTGCCGCCTGCATCAGCGCCTCCTGGCTCCAGCCGATCAGCGGCGACACCAGCAAGCTCGCCAGCGCGAGATCGTCGTCGGGCTGCAGCGCGAACCGGGCCGCGGCGAGCATGTCCTGCACCGCCAGCGGTGCGTTGAGCCGCAAGCGATCGACGCCAGCCACCGGGACGCCCTCGGCATAGAGTCGCGCGACCAGCAGCGAGGCGAGCTCGCCGCGCCGCTTGACCAGGATCATCACGTCCTCGGGCCGGATCGGCCGTCCCCGGCTTTCGAGCATCGCACCCGAATCGAGCCATTGCCGCACGGTCGCGGCGATCTGCGTGGCGAGGGTGCGCGTCGCGTCGCCGATCCAGCCTTCCTCGTCCTCGGCATCGCCGGCATCGGCGTCGGTGGTAGGTTGCCACAGCACGACGTGCCCAGGCCCAGGCACTTCGCTGGCGTGCTGCTCACGATCGCCTATCGCTCCCAATCCCGGCTCGCCGATCGCCGCGATCGCTGCATCGACGAACTCGAGCACCGGCCGCGTCGAGCGGAACGAATGCGTCAGCGAGAGATTGTCGAACGGCGTCCCCTGCCCCCTCATCGAGTCGAATGCGTCTGAAGCCTGGCGCCGGAAATGCCCTTCGGCCCAGCGGAAATAGAGCGGATTCGTGCCCTGGAAACCGAAGATCGCCTGCTTGAAATCGCCCACCGTGAACAAGGTGCGCGTGACGCCTGCGCGCGCGCCCTCGCCGGCGAAAAACTCTTCGGCAAGCGCGTCGATGATCGTCCATTGCTGGAGGTTGGTGTCCTGCGCCTCGTCGATCAGGATGTGCTCGGTGACCTGGTCGAGCTTGTAGCGCACCCAATAGCCGATCCCCGGCTGACCGAGCAGCGCCACCGTCGCCGCAATCAGATCGTCGAAATCGACCCCGCCGATCCGCCGCTTGGCGCGCGCATAAGCGGCGGCGTAATCGCGCCCGACCGTCAGCGCCTCGGCGAGCAAGTCGGCATAAGCGGCGCGCTTGGCCATCGCCAGCAATTCGCTGCACCCCGCCCCCAACTCCGCGGCGAGATCGACATAATCGGGCTCGGCATCGATCAGCTTGGCCGACGCCTTGCGCGCCTCCCCCTTGCCGGTCAGCGCGATGCCGGCGAGATCGGCAAGGCTCTCCACTCGGGCCGCCGCCGAGGCCGCCAGCCAGGTCTCCGCGAGTTCGGCATATCTATCGCCCGTCGCGGTGCCCCAGGCGCGGTTCGCTGCTGCGATCCGCCGCAGCGCCGCGACATCGAACACGCCGTCGCCGCACCGCCGCTCGACCTCGGCGGCGATGTCGCCTTCGGGCAGGTCGAGCGCGCGCCGCAAATAAGGCTGCACGCCATCTCCCGCCGGCAGCGCGGCCATCGCAGCCGGCGCCTTGGCACAAGCCGCAAGGAACACCTCCGCGCCGCCCTCGCCGAGCCGCACACTGAGCGCGCCGATCGCGCGCACCGGCCGCTCGCGCCCCTCTCGTTCGGCATCGACCAGCATTTCCGCCAGCGCCTCGCGCGCCAGCACCGCTTCCTCGCGCGCTTCGAGCGGCCGGAAGCCGGGCACCAGCCCGGCCTCGATCGGAAATGCGGCGAGCAGGCTCTGGCAGAAGCCGTGGATCGTCGAGATGCGAATGCCGCCGCCGGGCGCGTCGAGCACCTTGGCGAACAGCGTCCGCGCCAGCGCGCGCAACTCGGGCGTCGGCTGTTCGCCGAGCGCCGCGAGATCGGCGCCCAAAGCCTCGTCCTTCATCCGCACCCAGGCGGCGAGCCGGCCGTTGATCCGCCCCGCCATTTCCGAAGCGCCGGCCTTGGTGAAGGTGAGGCACAGAATCGCCCCGGGATCGACCCCGCGCAGCAACAGGCGATAGACTCGCGCGGCGAGCACCTGCGTCTTGCCCGTCCCCGCCGAGGCCGATAGCCAGACGTGCCGATCGGGCCGGCTCGCCGCGGCCTGATCGCCCGTCAGCCGCGGCAATGCCGAAGGCGCTCGCCGCTCAGCCACGGCCATACCATTCGTCGAGCCGCATCAGCTGATCATATTCGGCATAAGGCGCATATTCGGGATGAAGCTTGGCCGTGAACGGCGCGTCACCGGTCAGCCATGTCGCCGCCGCATCGCTGAAATGCGCGACCGCCAATGCGACGAAATCGGCCGTCGGGACCTTGCCGTATCTGCCGTCGGGGTCGACCGGGCTTTCGACATAGCCGAAGGCGTCGCGCTTCTTGCCGAGCGACCAGTAATCGAACGCTGCCGCGCGTCCCTCGATCTCATCGAACCCGCCGCGCTCGGCGATCGCGCCGATCAGCCCGAGCTGCAGGCTGTAGCCCGCCGCGACGGCGCGTGACGAAGGCGGTTTACCCGTCTTGTAATCGACGATGCCGAGTGTCCCGTCGGCGAAACGGTCGATGCGATCGGCCTTGCCGGTGAGCAGCACGCCGGCAATCTCGGCCTTGCCCGAGGCCTCGACCGCGGCGACTCGCCGGCCGCTCGCTGCCTGCTCGGCCATTTCCTCGGCGATCCACTCGATCGCCGCCATCAGCCGCGGCTGCCACAGCGCGCGGAGCAACGGGTGCGTGCGCGCATCGGCCATCATTGCCAGCGCGCGGCCGCGCAACTTATCGGGCGCGCAATGATCCTCGGCTGCCCAGGCTTCGAGGATCGCATGGACGGCCGTGCCGCGCCACGCCGCGCTGGGATCGGCATCGACCGCATCGAGCGCCATCAGCCCGAGCACACGGCGCGCGTAGAAAGCATAAGGATCGGCTTTGAGTCGGTCGACCTCGGTGACCGAGATGCGATTCGGCCGCCACGCCGCGGGCACCAGTGGCGCCGGCCGGTCGGCAGGATCGTAATCGTCCGGCGTATCGAGCGCGCGAGTCCAGCGTTCGAGCGCGCCGTCGCTCGCCAGCCCGCCTGCCATCGCCTCGAGCCGTAGCCAGAAACGCGAGGCAATCGCCGGCGCCCGGGCGTCGCGCCGCGCGCGGGTCAGCAGCACCTCGGGCGCGCCCAGCGATGCCGCGAGATCATGCGCGGCGAGGCCTATTCTCCGGTCGAGCCCCGGCAGGCCGATCTCGGCGCGGATGCGCGGCGCGAGCCACGGGTCGGGCGCCGGCTGGCCAGGCCACACGCCTTCGTTGAGCCCGCCGAGCACCATCAGATCGGCAGTCTGCAACCGCGCCTCGATCAGGCCGTAGATCGCCAACCGCGGATGTCCGCCCTGCGGCGGGCGCACCGCAATTTCGTCCATCAGCGTCGTCAGCAGCGGCCCCATGGCGGCGGGCTCGACCAGCGCCGGTCCGGCAGACGCCTCGGCTTCCAGTTCGGCGAAAAGGTCGGCAAGGGCGCGGCCGGCCGGTTCGGCCCACAGTGCATCGCCGCACAGCGCATCGGCGGTTTCGCGCAACGCCGCCAGCAAGGCCGGCAGCGGCTGGGCGCCGCCCCCGAAAACCGTTTCGAGCGGGGCGAGCAACGCCCGCGCCTCAGGCCACCACTTTGCCGCCGCCCGTCGAGCGCGCCGATCACGCGCGTCGGGGTCGGCGAGATGGACATCGATTCCTTCGAGGCCGGCCGCCGGCCGCGGCCCGCGCAGCGCCAGATCGAGCGCGCGCGCGCCCTCGAGCCACGCAAGCCGCCCGTCTCCCCGCCGCACCAGCGGATGCTTGACCAGCGCCAACAAGGCAACCGGCGCAAAGCGCTGCGCTGCCGCCTCGGCGAGCGCCGCGATCAGCGTGCCCGGCGGCAGGATCGACAGCGGCCGCCCCGCCGAATCATCGATCGCGATGCTCCAGCGCGCGCAATGCGCGGCAACGCGACGCGCGAGACCGCGATCGGGAGTCACCAGCGCCGCGGTCCGCCCCGGCGTTTCGAGCACTTCGCGCAGTTTGAGCGCAATTGCCTGCGCTTCTTCGGCCGGCGTCGCCAATTCGACTGCAGTCACGCCCGACAGCCGCCGCGCTTCGGCGGGCAGGCTGGTCCATTTGCCGGTGAACGCCGCCAGCGCCAGCGCGTTCTCGACCGCGCGGCCACGCGCCGCGCCGGCATCGTGCCCGCCGCCTTCGCGCCATACCGCGACCTCATTGCGGTTGATCCCCATCCGATCGAGCAGCAGCTTCAGCTGGAATTGCGGATGCGTTTCGATCGAGCGCGGGCGCCTGCCCGTTGTCGGATCGGGATCGTGCGGCCCGAGTGCCTGCCATTCGGCCTCGTCCATCTCCACCGCGAGGCCCGGCAGCACGACCAGCCCCTGAGGTAACTCGCTGACCTCGCGCAGCAGCCGCGCGATCGCCGGCGCGGTGGTCGTCACGCCAGCGGCGCAGACGAAACCCTCAGGCGGCGCCTCCCGCCATCGCTCGGCGAGCCGCCGCATCAGGCGCGAGCGCCGCTCGGCCAGGTCGATCGCGCCGCGCTTCGAAAGTTCGCCGGGCCAGCGATCGAGCACGATTTCGAACAAGTCGAGCGCGCGATGCCAGTGATCCGACAGTTCCTGATCGAGATCGAGCATGCGCAGCCGGCGCGGCGGCACCTCCTCGACGAGCAATTGATCGAGCGTCCGTGCCAACTCGCCCGCGAGTCGCACCGCCTCGCCGCCATCGACCGACTGCCCAATGCGCGCGCGTTCCTCGCTCACCAGACGAGCGAGGATCATCCGACGTGCAAGCGGGGGAATCGCGGGGAGGACGGGTTCGGGATCGTCCGCCGGATCGAGCGCGGCGCCAACCGCTTCGTCGAGCTCCGGATCGCCGATCGCCACGAGCCGTGGCAGGAGCAACCCGCCCTCGCTCGCGCGCACGAACGCATCGCTCACCGCGCCCCTCGCGCGATTGTTGGGCAGCAGCACGATCCCCCGTGCCAGCGCCATCCGATCCTTGCCGAAGCGTCGGATCAGTCCCGCCGCAAGTGCGTCGGCGAAGGCGCGGTGGGCTGGAATGGTGAAGACGGAAGGACCGGGCACGACCTCACCCTACCCCGTCGATTCTTCGCCGCAAGGGGCGCCTCAGTCGCCGGCCAGTGCCGCTTCCGCAGCCTTGACCGCGCTCGGCGTGCCGACATCGAACCACAGGCCTTGGTGGACGAGGCCGTGAGCACGTCCCGCTTCGATCGCTCGTTCCCAGAACAGCATCGTCGAAAACGGCCCCTCGGGCCAATCGGCGATCAGTCGCGGCGACAGGATCTGCAAGCCGGTATAGACGAACGGTGCGACCCGGCCGGGCTTGCGCCGTCCCGTGATGCGGCCATTGGCGTCGAGATGGAAATCGCCCTGCCCGCCATGCAGGTTGGCGCGCGCGAGCGGCACCAGCAGCAGCAGCGCGTCCATCCGGTCGTCATCCCATGCCGCCGCCAGCGCGCGGATCGCGTCGGTCGGCCCGTCGAGCCACAGATTGTCGCTGTTGACGACGAGGAACGGTTGATCGCCGAGCAGGTCGCGCGCCTGGACGATGCCGCCGCCCGTCTCCATCAGCCGGCCGCGCTCGTCCGAGATGACCACCTCGATATCCTTGACCCGCGCCCGCAAGTGCGCCTCGACCGCGTCGGCGAGATAATGGACGTTGACCACCGCACGCTTGACCCCGGCCGCGCGCAACCGATCGAATACATGATCGAGCAGCGCCTTGCCTGCCACCTTGACCAGCGGCTTGGGTCGCGTCGCGGTGAGCGGGCGCATCCTCTTGCCCAGCCCCGCCGCCATCACCATCGCCGTTTCGGGCACCTTGCCGCCGGGATCGGGCCGGATCGCGAGCGTGCGCCTGGTGCTCATCGCCCGACAACCTCCATCGGATCGCCGCGACGCTGCGGCGGGACGTTGGCGTCGAACCATGCCTTGACTGCAGCAAGCTCGGGCGCGGCGAGATCGGCTTCGAGATAGCGCCAGACGCGCGGGCACATCGCCGCGTAGCGTGGCTTGCCGTCGCGCTTCCAAAGCCGCGTGAAAATGCCGATGATCTTGGCGTTCCGCTGCGCACCGAGGATGCGATAGGCGGCGACGAAATCCTCGCCCGCGCCGGTCGCGGCGCGATAGCGCGCCAGCATCGCCGCCTCGATCTCGGGCTCGACGTCGCGCCGCGCATCCTGGAGCAGCGAGACGAGATCGTAAGCGCGATGCCCGGCAAGCGCGTCCTGGAAATCGAGCAGGCCGAGCCCGCCGCCCGCGATCAACATCAAATTCTCGGCGTGATAGTCGCGCAGCACCGTCACTGGTTGCGGCGTTTCTGTTACAATTTCGAATGCCGAGGCCCAGGCCGCGCGATAGCCACCGGCATCGATATCGAGCCCGACCGCCGGGCAATACCATTCGATGAACAGGCCGGCTTCACGGTCGAGCTCGGCACGATTGTAAGGGCGCAGCGGCCCCGCTTCATGCTTGTGCAGATCGACCAGAAGATCGATCGCTTGCGCATAGAGCGCTTCGGTGCGGTGCGGTTCGGCATCGACCGTCTCGCGCATTCGGGCATCACCGAAATCCTCGAGCAGCACCAAGCCGCGATCGAGGTCCGCCGCCAGGATCGCCGGCGCCGCGAAGCCGCGCTCGTGAAGCCAGCACGCGACATCGACGAACGGCCGCGGATCCTCGTGCGGCGGCGGCGCGTCCATCAGCACCGCACGACGCGAGCCCTCGCTGACGCGGAAATAGCGCCGGAACGATGCGTCACCGGCAAGCGGCGCGATCTGCGCCCCCGCCCAGCCGTGTGCCGCAAGGAAAGCGGCCGCGTCGGCCGGGGGAGTCATATCGATCGCCATCGCGCCTCCCATGACGGCGGCACCGTGGCTGTCAAGCGGCGCGCGCCATCCGGTTCGAGCGCGAGGCTCAGCGCAAGCGCATCGCGCCAGTCGCCGCCATGTTCGGGCCATTCGACCAGCAGCAACGAATCGCGCCGCGCTTCATCGAGTCCGAGCTCGTCGAACTCGGCCGGATCGTCCAGGCGATAGAGATCGACGTGGAGCACCGGTAATCCCACCTCGGGCGGGTCATAGGGCTGGACGATCGCGAAGCTCGGGCTCGGCGCCTCGCCGGCAAGCCCGAGCGCCGCGAGCACCCCCCGCGCGATGCTGGTCTTGCCGACGCCGAGCGGCCCCGACAGCGTGATCGCGTCGCCAACCTGAACAAGCGTTGCGAGCCGCGCGCCGAAAGCCTCGCTCGCCGCGGGATCAGCGAGACGCATCCACACCTCTCCGTTCGCCCTGAGCATGTCGGAGGGCGGGCGCGGGCGAATCGTGCTTCGACAGGCTCCGCACCAACGGGAATGTGTGCGACGTCATGTCCGCGGCAGCTCGATGGTAATGAGTGTCCCCTCGCCCGGCTCCGATACGAGCCCGATCGTGCCGCCATGTGCCTCGACCACGCGCTTGGCGAGCGGCAGGCCCAGCCCCAGCGCGGGCTCCCCGGTCGCGGTGAGCCCCGGCCGCGCGAAACGATCGAAGGCGCTGTTCACCGCTTCGGCATCGAGCCCCGGCCCGTCGTCGGAGACAATCAGCCGTGCATGTTCGGGCGTGCCGTCGCCGTGGAGCAGGATTCGGCCGCCTTCGGGCGTCGTCGCGATCGCGTGGCGCAGCAAGTTCTCGATCACTTGCTGCAGGCGCCTCGCGTCGCCGTCGACCGCCCCCAGGCTCGCCATCAGTTCGACGGCGAAATCGATCCGGTTGCGGTCGACCAGCGGCTGCACCGCCACCGCCGCCGCGCGCGCGATCGGCTCGAGCTCTACCGTAGTGCGATCGAGCTCGGGAGTCTCGCCCTGTCTGGTCAGATCGAGCACCTCGTCGACCAACGTCCCGAGCCGCGACGATGAATCGAGGATCGCCTCGACATAGCCTTCGGCGGATTTGCTGAGCTTGCCGGCATAGCCGCCGTGCAGCATCTCGGCGAACCCGCTGATCGACGTGAGCGGCGTGCGCAGTTCGTAGCTCATGTTGGCGACGAACGCCGTCTTGATCTTGTCGGCGGCTTCCAGCGCCTCGGCACGATCGCGCAAGGCGCGCTCGATCCGCCGGCTGTCGGTGATGTCGAGCATCGTGAACAGCGCGTTACCGTCTGGCAGCGGCACCGCGGCGAACTCGAAATGCCGCCCGTCGGCAAAGGCGACGCGCCCGCCGCGCTGCTCGCGATCGACCGTCGCCGAGCGCACCAGTTCGCCGATCAGCCGCGCCCGCTCGCGATTGCCCAGCCGGTCCGCAGCCCGCTCTGCCAGCGCGTCGACGCGCGGGTGCGAGGCGAGGAATTCCTCGTCGAACTCCCAGGTTCGTGCAAAGCGCGTGTTCCACAGCTGCAACCGTCCGTCGGCCGCGAAGACGCCCAGCGCCTCGAACAGGTTGTCGAAGGTCGCGGTGCGCACGCGGAGCAACGTGTCGCGCGCGCTGGCGAGCTGGATCTGCTCGGTGCGGTCCTCGAACACGAGCAGCAAGCCGCCATCGGGCAGCGGCTGGGCGAGCAGCCGGAGATGCTTGCCCCCGGCGAGGTGCCAATTCTCCTCGACCGCGCCAGCCGCGGTGAACCAGCTGCGCCGTTCTTCCTTCCATGTCGGAAAATCGCGCACCTCGGGCAAGCGATTGGCTTCGCGCATCCGCTCGAGAACTCGTTCGAATTCGGGCCGGTCGGCAATCCACTCCCGACGCATTGCGAACAGGCGGCGGAAAGCTTCGTTGCAGAACACCAAAGTGCGGTCGGCACCGAATTGCGCCACTCCGGCCGACAGCCGGTCGAGCATCGTCCGCTGCGCCTCGGCGAAACGGCGGATGCCGCCTCGTGCCTGCTCGAGTTCCTCGATATCGACCGCGAAGCCGGCGACGCCGCCCGAAGGCAGCGGCACGTCGTAAATGCATAGCATCCGCCGCGCGCCGTCGATCGTCGCCGGCACCGCCTGCTGATGCATGCCGCCGGTATCGCGCGCCGAAGCAGCACCGGCGAGCGGACCGCCGAGCCCCGCCGCCTCGACCAGTTCGATGCCGCGCGCGACGACCTCGTCGGCATTCTCCGCCTCGACCGCCTCGACATAAGCCGAATTGACCATCGCCAGCTTGAGATCGGGCCCGCGATACCACATCGGCAACGGCGCAGCTTCGATCAACCCGGTGAGCGACTGATAGGCCGCATTGAGGCGAGCATTCTCGGCCTCGAGGCGAACGATCTCCTGATGGCTTTCGGTCGCGTCGAAAAACCAGAGCACCACCGCACCCTGGCCTTCCGGCTGCAGGGAAGCACGCGCTCCCTTGATCATCAGCGCGCGGGTGGCGCCCTGCGCACGAACCGCGAGCGAAAATGGTCGCCCCGACCGCTGCGTCGCGGCGACTTCGTCGGTCAGCGCTTGCATGTGCTCGGGTTCCAGCCCTTCGGTAGGCGTGGAGAGGTCGGGAAGATAGCGCGGCGGCGCCGTCAGCCCCAGCCAGTCGGCCAGTCCTTCAGGCAGATGGACGCTGCCGTCGCTCCGCGCGATCAAGGGGCGCGCGGGAGAGGATGCCAGGAGTGCTTCAAGATCGGCGAGAGCCGTAGCGCTGGCGAGAGCCTTCTTTCGTGCGAGCAGCCCGGCGAACAGCGCCCAGGTCGCGATCACGATCAGAAGCGCGAGTAGCGCACCAGCAATGACCGCATTCGTGACGTTGATGACCTGACTCCGACGTTACGGCGCGTCCGCGAGGGAAACGAGCTAATAGGCGAACCCAAGGAAGGTTTGCGGAGTCGATCATATACGTCGCGCCAAAACGATAAAGAGTGTTTGCGGAAACCCCCACATCCCGCAAACGAAAACGGGCGGAACTCGCGTCCCGCCCGTTCGTCAGGTTTGACAGGAGCCGAAGCCCCTATGCTCAGAAGCTCCGAGTCACGTTCATGAAGAAAGAACGGCCGAAATAATCGTACGGACCGTTGGCGAAATAATTGCCCAGACGCGGTGCGCTGTCTTCTTGAGCAGCGCTGATCCTCGGCGGTTTCGTATCGAAGGCGTTGTTCACGCCGATCGTGAATTGGCCGATGTCCTTCCACCGGAACTGAACCGAGAAGCCATGCTCCCAATAGGTTTCAGCCTTGAGGTCGTAAGTCGCGAGATAGCAGCCCGCACTTCCTTCGACGCACGAGACGCCACCCATCGTGAGATAGACCGGATCAGTCAGAGTGTCGTGCGCGGGGCCGACATATTTGACGCCCCAGCGGAACGTGACGCCGCCTTCGGTGACGAAGCGCGTGTCGAGCGTGCCGACCCACTTCGGACCGGCACCATTCCCCGGATAGCCGAGTTGGCCATTATAATCGGTCAAGCCTTGACCCGGGAAATATTCGGTCGCCTGCTTGATGTTGCGGGTGGCCTGAAGCTGGGTCGAGAACTTCCCGCCGAACAAGCCGGTTGCGAAGCGCGCATCGAAATCGATGCCCGAAGCAACCTGTCGCGCGATGTTGAGATACGGATTCCGGAAGCTGGTGATCTCGCCGGGATGCGTGTCGGTCGCGGGATTGCGGCCATCAATGAAGCTGCAATACGGGTTCGCTGGGAAATCGTCAGCCCGATAGCAGAAGTCCAGAATCAGGTTGCCCAGATTGCCGACTTCGCCACGGACCTTGATGTTCCAGTAATCGACCGCCAACGAAATGTCGGCGATACGCTTCGGAACCGTCAAAACCGTGCCAACGCCCCAAGTGGTCGCCTTTTCGGCTTTCAGAACGCCGCGGCCACCGCTGGTGTCGACCTGGATCGACCCCGAAGTGAAGTAGTTGAGCGCTTCGTTCTGCGGCGTCGCCGGATTGTCGAGGATCGGCGTCAGCTCGGCAAGGCAGTTCTTATAGGTCGTGCTGGACGGCGTGAGCCGCGTACCGAACTCGTTGCACGGATCGAGCGAGCCCGGATAGAAGCCGATCTGATCGGCTACGAATTGCTCGTAGAGGTTCGGCGCACGGAAGTTGGTGCCGTAATTGCCGCGGAAGCGGATGTTGCTGACGGGCGCCCATTCGCCGCGGACTGAATAGGTCCAACCCGAGCCATATGACTGGTAATGGGTATAGCGTCCCGACGCGTCGAGCTCGAGCAGGTTGAAGAACGGACGGTCCGCCAGCAGCGGAAGCTGCACTTCGGCATAGGCTTCATTGACCATGTCGCTGCCGCGCGTGGGCTGGGCGAGGCCGTAGCCGTAAAGCGTACCCGCCAGCCGCTCGGGCGACGGAGTGTCGTTGATCTTGTCGTGACGGTGTTCGAACCCGAACGCCGCCTTGGCCATGCCGCCGGGCAGCTTGAACAGCGAGCCATCGAACCCGATGCTGAAGGTCTGCTGGTCGTAATGGGTGGTGCCCGTGCTCTTTTTATAGACGTAATCGTAGAAGGATTGCGGCAGATTGCCGTTCACGAAAATGTCGGGATTGTAGAAATCGATCGGCACGCAGGTGCCGCCGTTATAGGCACCGTTGGTCACGTTCGCTGCGCAAGTATAGCTGTGCCCGGCACCGACCTCGCTGGGAAGCGCAGTCGTGATGTAATCACTCGGCGTGCCGGCCGGAGCCTCGACCGCGACGAGCACGTTGTTGACGCTATCGGTGACCGCGTTCTGGATCGTGTCGCGCGAACGCGTACGCGAGAACATCGCGTTGGCATCGAACCGCCAGTCCCCGATCCCGGTGCTGCCGCGCAGGCCAAGGTTGCCGCGGAAGAAATCGACCCGCTGCTGCTGGATGAACTCGCGGTTCGGCACGACGAACGGACTGAAATAGTTCACGCCACTGTTCGCCCAGGCCTTCGGATAGAAGGGGCTGCAGGCGCTGCCCATTACGTCAGCGCAAGGAACGGCCGCGCCGGTGTAATAATCGGTGAAGTTACCGCCATAGAGCTGGGCTTCGCCGAAGTTCGTGATGTTCTGGAAGTTGAGCTGCGTCGAGCCTTGCTGCTTCGACTCACGCCGATTGAACAGCGCTTCGCCATACAATTCGATGTCACCAAGCCCGAGTTCATACGAACCGTTGAGATAGCCCGTATAGGTCTTGACCGGCGTGAACACCGTATCCTGCAGCGAGATCGGCCGCTGCGTCGGACGCAGATCGAAATTGTTCACATTGAGCGGCGGATTCTCGATGCTGCCGTTGGTCAGCCCTTCGCGGCCGAGGAAGCCATAGCCGAGAAGGGTGTTGCCATCGGTGAAGCCGGTATAAGCCAGCCCGTAAGCATTCGCCGTGCCGAGGCCGGCACGCTCGAACGGGAAGCAGCGCAGCTTTGTGGGATCGTCGGGCGAACCCTGCCCCACTTCCTGCCCGTTGATGTAAGCGAGCTCGCGGGGGCAGCTATAGATGTTGCGGTCGCCAAGACGTAGGCCGTTATCCTGGCGATATTCGAAGGCGCCCGTGATGTGGCCGCGGCTGAACACCTTGCCCGCGGTCAGTGACAGACGATAGCTGCTCGCCGCACCGATCTCGGGAACGTCGGTGAAGGCATCGACCGTCACCCCGTTCACCTTGGTATCGGTGATGATGTTGATGACGCCGGCGATCGCGTCAGAACCGTAAACCGACGAAGCGCCTTCGCGCAGCACTTCGATACGCTGCACGATCGAGGTCGGCAGCACATTGAGGTCGGCCGAGACGAGTTGCGGGCCCACGCCCGCCGGTGCCAGACGGCGACCGTTGAGCAGGATCAGCGTGCGTGACGCGCCGAGGCCGCGCAGGCCGACGACATTGGCACCCTGCCCGCCGTCGGACAGATAGCCGAGGAAGCTGCCGCTGATCTGCGACGTGCCCGAGGTAACGGTCGCCGACTGCAACACGTCCGTGGTCGAGCGCGAACCGGCGAGAATTTCATCGTCGCGCGTGAACACGTCGACGTTCTGCGGTGTCGCGAAATTGTCGCGGCGGATGCGCGAGCCAGTGACGACGATGTCACCGGACTTGACCGACTGGCCCTCGGCATTGGTGACGGCGGTGTCCGAATTGGTCTGGAGGTCCGACGTATCCGTGTTCGCGCTGAGCGGCGTGGCGGTCTGCGCGTGTGCCGGCGCGGCCATCATCGCGGTAAACGACACCGATGACAGAATGGCGATGCCAAGTCTCTTCATTCTTGAATACCCCCTGAATTACAATAGCGCCCCTTGTGCCCAACTGCCCTGGGCAATAGAACTCCGTTTTAGAACGTGGACCTATTTTCCGGATTCGCGTGGCCGAAAAGTCACACATGTTACCATGTCAGCGCCGCCACTCGTCTGCCATGTCTCCTACTGCTTCGATCAGCTCGCCGATCCATGGCTCGTAGCGGCGCCATTTACCGATCCCGGATCGATTGATCGGCTGGCGGACCTGCTCCGAGCTCGGCGTGCGCACGGGCCGATCGCTTTCGAAAAATCGCAGGCACGATTCTTCGAAAGGCAGGCCGAGATAGGCGAGCAGCCGCCGCGCCTCGCCTTCCAGATCGTCCACCAGGTCCTCATAGATCACGCGATGGACTCGTCCGGGCAGCACCTGATCCAAGTGCTGCATGAAGCGTAGATATTCGCGATATTGGGAAGCGACCTCGGCAAAGCCGTAGCTGTAGTTCACGCCGACCATGAAATGCTGCGAATAATTGGCGAAACAACAATCCATCGGGTTGCGGCGAATATCGATGATTCGGGCGTTGGGCAGGATCGTGTGGATGAAGCCGATCTGCCGCCAATTACCCGGGTTCTTGTCGATAAAATGAGGCCGCCCGCTGCGGCGATGAAAGCGGGTCAGATCGAGATAACGCTGGCCGAGATGTTCCAATTCTTCCGGATCGAGACGATCGACGAAAGCCTCGACCGTGTCAGCCGATTGGCGCTGGAACAGTTCGAGTTCGATCTGCTGGATTGCGAACAGCTCGGCAGTGCCTTCGATCGCCGAATGGCTCGCCAGGATCTGCTCGAGTAAGGTCGAGCCCGACCGCGGCAGACCGAGAACGAAGATCGGATCGCTGCTATCGTGCCCCATTGACGACCGATCGGCAAAAAAGCGGGCCGTATAAGTTTCGATCGCGCGACCGACTCCGGCGCGCATTGCCGCGATATCATGAGGCCGCTCGTTCAGCCGCAAGGCATTTGCTCGCCGCAGGTGTTCGGCGGCGGCGGCATAATCCTGATCCTGATGGAAAGCCGCGGCCAGCGCGAAATGGAGGCTGGCTTCGGCGAGCCTGTCCGGCTGGCGCGGTTCCGCGACCTGCATTGCTGCGATATCGGCGGGGAAAAAGCGCGCGAGCTTGAGATCGGCGAACAGCCACCATGCGGTCCCGTTGTCCGGATCGAGGGCAAGCGCGGTTCGATAGGCTGCTACGGCTTCGCCGAAAGCGCCGCGAGTCTTCAACAGATGCGCATAGTTGATCCAGCCCGCTTGGCCTTCCGGATAAGCCTCCACGAGCCGTACGAAGGCTCGCTGCGCCTCATCGAGCCGCCATAGCTGGGTCAGCAGCGCTGGTTTGAAACCCAGCGCTTCCTCATTCGCGGGATCGATCGCAAGCACGCGATCGAGGCATTCGACCGCCTCGCCGGCAAGCTCGACGCGATCGTCGCGGCTCGCCCGATCATGCAGAACGCGCGCCAAGGCGATCCAGTTCTCGGTGCGATCGGGATGAAGCTCGATCGACCGCCGCAGGATCTTCTCGGCATTGTCGGGAAAGCCGCATTGCGCTGCAATGTTCGCCATCAGCAGCATCGCGTATGGCTCGTTACGGACTCTAGCGAGATAGCCGCGCAGCAAGATTTCCGCCTGCTCGCTTTGCTCGTTCTGCAACAAGCGCGCGGCTTCGGCAACTTCGGGCGCTACGGTTCGGTGCGGCTTGGCCGGTTGACGCAATGCCGCATCAGCCGCCGCGCCCACCGCGACGCGCAGCGCGTCGGCGGCGGCTTCGTCATGTGGATCGGCGGCGACACGCACGCGGGCGCGCTCGCAATCCGCGCGGAGCGCCTCGATTGGGGGCTGAGGGTCGGGAAGAGGATGGGCCATCGGCCACGCCTAGGTGCGATCCTCGCCGCACGTCAACGCGCTATCGCGGCGGCGCGCGCCAAATCGACGCGCGCCGCTGTGTCGATCAATACCGATAGTGATCCGGCTTGAACGGCCCTTCCACCGGCACGCCGATATAGTCGGCCTGCTTCTGGCTGAGCGTGGTCAGCTTCACGCCGAGCTTTTCGAGGTGCAGCGCGGCGACTTTCTCGTCGAGGTGCTTGGGCAGCACATAGACCTCGTTCTTGTACTCGCCCGCCTTGGTGAAGAGCTCGATCTGCGCCAGCGTCTGATTGGTGAAGCTCGACGACATGACGAAGCTCGGGTGCCCCGTGGCGCAGCCCAGGTTCACGAGGCGGCCCTTGGCGAGGATGATGATCTGCTTGCCGTCGGGGAATTCGACCAGGTCGACCTGCGGCTTGATCTCAGTCCATTTGTAGTTGCTGAGTCCCGAAATCTGGATCTCGCTGTCGAAATGCCCGATGTTGCAGACGATCGCCATCGGCTTCATCGCCTTCATGTGATCGGCGGTGATCACGTCGGCATTGCCGGTCGCGGTGACGAAGATGTCCGAGCGCGTCACCGCCTCGTCCATCGTCACGACCTCGAAGCCCTCCATCGCCGCCTGCAGCGCGCAGATCGGGTCGATCTCGGTGACCAGCACGCGCGCGCCGCCGTTGCGGAGCGACTGGGCGCTGCCCTTGCCGACATCGCCGAAGCCCGCGACGGTCGCCACCTTGCCGGCGAGCATCACGTCGGTCGCGCGGCGGATCGCGTCGACCAAAGATTCCTTGCAGCCGTAGAGGTTGTCGAACTTGGACTTGGTGACGCTGTCGTTGACGTTGATCGCCGGGAACGGCAGCTTGCCCGCCTTGGCAAGGTGATAGAGGCGATGCACACCCGTCGTCGTCTCTTCCGAAACACCGCGGATGTTCTTGACGCTCTCGGTCAGATAGCCGGGCTTTGCCTTGATGAACGCCTTCAAAGCGCGCTGGAACTCGACTTCCTCGTCATTTTCGGGCTCGGGTAGCTCCTCGCCGGCCTCGACCCGCGCACCCCACAGCGCGAACATGGTGGCGTCGCCGCCGTCGTCGAGGATCATATTGGCGGTCTCGTCGCCCCAGTCGAAGATGCGGCCGACATAATCCCAATAATCGGCGAGGCTTTCGCCCTTCACCGCGAACACCGGCACGCCCGACGCAGCGATCGCCGCGGCGGCATGGTCCTGGGTCGAGAAGATGTTGCACGTCGCCCAGCGCACGTCGGCGCCGTGCGCGGTCAGCGTCTCGATCAGCACCGCGGTCTGGATCGTCATGTGCAGCGAGCCGGTGATGCGCGCGCCCTTGAGCGGCTGCGAGGCGCCATATTCGGCGCGCAGCGCCATCAGGCCGGGCATCTCGGTCTCGGCGATGTTGATCTCGGCGCGGCCGAAATCGGCCAGGCTGA
This sequence comes from Sphingomonas sp., assembly GCA_051954515.1. Taxonomy (GTDB): domain Bacteria; phylum Pseudomonadota; class Alphaproteobacteria; order Sphingomonadales; family Sphingomonadaceae; genus Sphingomonas. The sequence goes on from JBQCHQ010000014.1 coordinate 97,437, forward strand.
TGTCCTTGACGACGTAATCTTCGCGCTCGATCGCGGGGGCGGTGGCCACAAATAGTCTCCTGAAGGTCGGTTGCTTCGAGGGGCGCCTCACGCGCCGCCGGATGCCCGCCACATAGAGGGCGGACGCGTCCAAATCAAATATAAAGATGTCTTTATATGTTCGCTCCACCCGTCATCCCCGCGAAGGCGGGGACCTATCTCCCAAGCGTCGCGCTTGATGGAACGGCGGGAGTTGGGTTCCCGCTTTCGCGGGAATGACGAAAGCCAGAAAAAATTCGGACCCATGTCACAATCGCGCCTGCCGTCTCGTCATGCTCGTGAACAACCAAAGGAGATCGACGATGACCCCTCGCCTCACCCCCTATCAAGCCGCGCCGCATTATGTTCAGGCGTTTCTCACCCTCTCCGCCGCCGCTGAAAAGGGCCCGCTCGAGCCGGATCTGCTCGAACTGGTCAAGATGCGCTCGTCGCAGATCAACGGCTGCGCCAATTGCCTCAACATGCACTCGTTCGCCGCGCGCAAGGCGGGGGAGACCGAACAGCGGCTCTACCTTCTCAACGCCTGGGAGGAGGCCCCCTGCTACTCGGACCGCGAGCGCGCCGCGCTTGCCTGGACCGACCATTTGACCCAGATTGCCGACAAGCGCGCGCCGGACGCCGTCTATAAGGCGCTCGCCGAGCAATTCACCCCGGAGGAGCAGGTGCAGCTCACCATGATGATCAACGTCATCAACGGCTGGAACCGCCTCGCCGTCGGCTTCCACCTCTACGATCCGTCGCTGGCGAAGTGAGCGTGGACGACGCGGGCGCCACCTTCGATCGCGAGCGGCCGATGCTCGCCCGCGTCGCCTATCGCATGCTCGGTTCGGTCGCCGATGCCGAGGATGTGGTGCAGGAGGCGTATCTCCGCTGGTCGGCCGCGGATCGCGCGACCGTCGACAATCCGGCGGGCTTCCTGCGCCGCACGGTTACCCGGCTGTGTCTCGACCAGCTCAAGTCGGCCCGCACGCGGCGCGAAACCTATTGGGGGCCGTGGCTGCCCGATCCGGTGGTCGAACCCGAGGAGATCGATGACGTCACCCTCCCGCTGATGCTCGCGCTCGAGCGGCTGTCGCCGCTGGAGCGCGCCGCCTTCCTGCTCCACGACGTGTTCGGCCAGAACTTCGAGGAGGTAGCGGCGGCGATCGGCCGCGATCCCGCCGCCTGCCGTCAGCTCGCCGCGCGCGCCCGCGAGCATGTCCGCGCCGAGCGCCCGCGTTATCCGGTCGAGCGCAGTCGCGGCATGGAAATCGCCGAGGCGTTCTTCACCGCCTCGCGTTCGGGCGATATGGCGGCGCTCGGCGGGCTGCTCGCCGAGGATGTCGTGCTCTATTCGGACGGCGGCGGGAAACGCCCGGCGGCGGGCCGGCCGATGATCGGCCGCTCCGAGGTGCTGCGCGCGCACAAGGCGATCGCGCGGCTGCTCGATGGCCATCCGGCGCTCGGCGTCGACTTCACCTGGATCAACGGCCTGCCCGGCATCGTCACGATCGAACATGACGGCCTGCCCCAGACCACCGCGCTGGCGATCGAGGACGGTCGCATCGCCGCGATCTACGTCATGCGCAACCCGGACAAATTGGGACATCTGACGGTGCAGTAGTCGTCCGTCATGCCGGACTTGCCTGCCCCTGCGAAAGCAGGGGTTCCGGCATCCACTCATCAATCCGCACCGCCATGCTTTGTTGCACGGTGGACCCCGGAACAAGTCCGGGGTGACGGATCATGCGGTACCCGTGGTGCTCGCCAGCAAACGCGGGTCGACTCCCGCGGCTGCGAAGCCTTGCTGCCAACGATCGGCCGCAGCTACATCATAGATCAACTCCGGCTCGGCGGGTGTCGAGAACCACCCGTGCCGGGTCATTTCCTCATCGAGCTGCCCCTCGCCCCAGCCGGCATAGCCGATCGCGACCAGCCAGCGGCTCGGCCCGGTACCGGCGGCGATCGCGCGCAGCGCGTCGATCGTGCCGGAGAGCGCCCAGCGCCCGGCGACGTCGATCGTATCCTGCCCGCCCCAATCGAGCGTGTGCAGCACGAAGCCACGCCGAGGCTCGACGGGGCCGCCGAAGTGGATCGGCGCATCGGGTGCTTCGCCGGGCTCGATCTCGAACTGGCCGAGCAGGTCATGGAGGCCGATGCCCGCAACCGTCGCGCCGATGCCGATGCCGAGCGCGCCCTTGGCGTCATGCGCGCACATCGCGATCACCGATCGTTCGAAGCGCGGATCGCCGATCCCCGGCATCGCCAGCAGGAATTGTCCAGTCAGATAGTCGGCGGAGTCCATTCGCCCGGCTATAACCGAGGCCGCCGCGCTTGAAAAACGCTTCCGCCCGCCCAAGCTATCGGCCTCATCAAAAGGAGGACTTCCATGACCATCAAAGTCGGTGACCGCTTGCCCCAGACCAGCTTCGTGAAGGCGACCGACAACGGCCCCGAACAGGTGGATTCGGAGGAGTTCTTCAAGGGCCGCAAGGTCGCGTTGTTCTCGGTGCCCGGCGCCTTCACCCCGACCTGCTCGACCAAGCACCTGCCCGGCTTCCTCGACAAGGCAGATGAGCTGAAGGCGAAGGGCGTCGACGAGATCGCCTGCACCGCGGTCAACGATGCCTTCGTGATGGGCGCGTGGCGCAAGGCCAATGACGCTGACGCGGTGACGATGCTCGCCGACGGCAACGGCGCCTTCGCGAAGGCCGTCGGGCTCGAAATGGACGGCAGCAAGTTCGGTCTCGGCACGCGCGGCCAGCGTTACTCGATGCTGGTCAATGACGGCGTCGTCGAGCAGCTCAATGTCGAAGCGCCGGGCGAATTCAAAGTCAGCACCGCCGAGCACCTGCTCGAGCAGCTCTGAGGCGGAGCGGGCGCTGGCGGATTCTGCGAACCGCCGCCAGCGCTTGTTGAGCGTCTGGCGGCGGTCGCTTCATAGTTGGAAGCAACGATTGTCATCGTTGCTGGTGATCTTGCCGGGGAGCCGCAATCGTGTGGCATCGACGATCGCGGACGGCAGACAGGCGCTGCCGTGCTGTGGGACCGTCCAGGACCGCACCTCGAACCGTCCATCCGCTCGGGGCTGGACGATTACGACCAGGGCGGCTCCCTTCATTATCCGGGTATGGAGCCAAATCCGCGCCGGGAAGCGTCCCGGCAGCACCGGCCCGGATAGCGTTCGTGCGTTCTTGAACGACGTCAGCGCGGGATAGCGCATGCAAATTTCGTCGGTGGGGCAGATGAAGTCGCCGGTAAATGTCTGCTCGCCAATCTCGCCGATCGCCAGCGAGGCGGTAGGTTGAGGGGGCGGCGTAACGGCAGCCTGCGTGGCCAAGGCGAAGCACAGGGCCACCAGATTCCTCACTCCGCCCGCGGCTGCTTGTCGACCATCCAGGTCTGGCCCTTCGACAGCAGCTTTTGCAGGTCGGCGACCTTGCCCTCGCTCGCCGCGCGGTTCTGTTCGACCACCGCGCCGTCGAAAGTCGGCGAGGGATCGTCATAGACGACGCCGAGCGCGACCGGGAAGCCGATCGCCGGCATCTCGACCAGCATGTGCGCGAGGCCGCGGTTGGTCTGGTCGTGACGGATCACGCCCGCCGCCTGCCAGTCGCCATCGACGACATCGACCACCTTGAGCTCGAGCTGGCCGACATCGAGCGCCAGCCCCTTGGTGCCGTTGTCGAATAACAGCGGCTCGCCATGCTCGACCCACAATTGGTTGGCCGCGGCATTGGGCTTGGCGGTAAAGGGCGCGAACACGTCGTCATTATAGACGATGCAGTTCTGGAAGATTTCGACGAAGCCCGTGCCTTGATGCGCATGCGCCGCCTTCAACACCTTGGGCAAATTTTTGTGGACGTCGATGCCGCGCCCGATGAACCGCGCGCCCGATCCGAGCGCGAAGGCGCAGGGCCGAGCCGGTGTGTCGAGCGAGCCGAACGGCGTCGAGGGGCTGCGCGTGCCGACGCGGCTCGTCGGCGAATATTGGCCCTTGGTGAGGCCGTAAATCTCGTTGTTGAACAACAGCACCTGGCAATTCAGGTTGCGGCGCAGCAGGTGCATCGTGTGGTTGCCGCCGATGCTGAGCGCGTCACCGTCGCCGGTGATGACCCAAACGTCGAGCTCGGGATTGGCGAGCTTGACCCCCGTCGCCACCGCCGGCGCGCGGCCGTGGATCGTGTGGAAGCCGTATGTCTCCATGTAATAAGGAAAGCGCGACGAGCAGCCGATCCCGGAGACGAACACCGTCTTCGCCGGATCGGCGCCGATCTCGGGCAAGGTGCGCTGCACTGCTTTCAGAATCGCATAGTCGCCGCAGCCCGGGCACCAGCGGACCTCCTGGTCGGACTCCCAGTCCTTGATGGTGGTCTTTATGGCGGTCATTTCGTTCATGGTTCTGTCCTGGCGTTCATTCTGACTGCGGCGAGGTGGCGCCGCGCAGCCGGCCGTCGTCATGGCCGGAAACCGGTTCGGGCAGCTGGGTTCGATCGGCCGGCAGTTCGCCGCCCTCGTTGCCGGGGATGCCGTCGAAATAAGCGGCGATCGCCGCCTCGATTTCGGCGATGCGGAACGGCTGGCCCGACACCTTGGTGAGCGGCCGCGCGTCGACCAGAAACTGGTCGCGCAGCACGGTCTTGAGCTGGCCGGTGTTCATCTCGGGCACGAGGACATTGTCGAAACGCTCGAGCAGCGCCCCGAGATTGGCCGGCATCGGCCAGATGTGGCGCAGATGGATGTGGCTGACATCGAGCCCCTTGAAGCGCGCGCGGCGCACCGCCTGGTGGATCGGACCGAAGGTCGAGCCCCAGCCGACTACCGCGAGCCTGCCCGAGGCCTCGCCGAGCGCGACCTCCTGATCGGGCACCTTGATTCCGGCGACCTTGTCGCGGCGCAGGTCGGTCATCTCCTGATGGTTCGATGGCGCGTACTCGATATTGCCGGTGCCGGAGCGCTTCTCGATCCCGCCGATGCGGTGGAGCAGGCCCGGCGTGCCCGGCTTGACCCACGGCCGCGCCAGCTTGTCGTCGCGTGCATAAGGCAGGAAGCCGCTTTCGGGCGCTTCTTCGAAGAAGCTGACCGGAAACGCTTCGTAACCGCTGATATCGGGCACTTTCCACGGCTCGGCGGCATTGGCGATATAGCCGTCGGTGAGCAGCATCACCGGCGTCATATATTGCGTCGCGATGCGGCACGCCTCGATCGCGCAATCGAACGCATCGGCCGGCGAGCGTGCGGCGATCACCGGCATCGGCGCGTCGCCGTTGCGGCCATAGACCGCCTGATAGAGGTCCGATTGCTCGGTCTTGGTCGGCAACCCGGTCGACGGCCCGCCGCGCTGCGAGTTGACCACCACCAGCGGCAGCTCGGTCATGATGGCGAGGCCGATCGCCTCCATCTTGAGCGCGATCCCCGGCCCTGACGACGAGGTGACGCCCAGCTGCCCCGCATAGGACGCGCCGATCGCGCTGGCGACCGCGGCGATCTCGTCCTCGGCCTGGAAGGTGGTGACGCCGAATTCCTTCAGGCGCGACAGGAAGTGCAGGATCGCCGAGGCCGGCGTGATCGGATAGCCGCCGAAGAACATCGGCACGCCGGCGAGCTGCGCCCCCGCGACCAGCCCATAGGCGATCGATTCGGCGCCGGTCACGGTGCGGTAGAGCCCCGGCTCGGCGGGCGCGGCGGGAATGTGAAGCTGCCCGACCATCCGCCCCAATTCGGCCGTCTCGCCATAAGCATGGCCGGCGTTGAGCGCGGCGATATTGGCTTCGGCGAGCTCCGGCGCCTTGGCGAACTTGGCCTTGAGCCAGTCGACGATCGGCCCGCGCTGGCGATCGAACATCCACAGCGCCAGCCCCAGCGTCCACATGTTCTTGCAGCGCAGCGCTTCCTTGTTGCCCAGCCCGAACGGCTTCACCGCATCGAGCGTCAACTGCGAGATGTTGAGCTTGAGCACCTGCCACCGCGCAAGGCTATCGTCCTCGAGCGGGTTGGCATCATATTTCGCCTTGGCAAGGTTGCGCTCGCCGAACTCGCCCTCGTCGGCGATGATGAGGCCGCCGGGCTTTAGCGCCTCGACATTCACCTTGAGCGCGGCGGGGTTCATCGCGACCAGCACGTCGGGCTGGTCGCCGGCGGTGTTGATCTCGCGCGAGCCGAAATTGATCTGGAACGCCGAGACGCCGAATAACGTCCCCTGCGGGGCGCGGATCTCGGCGGGAAAATCGGGGAAGGTGGCGAGGTCGTTGCCCGCCAGCGCGGTCGACAAGGTGAACTGGCCGCCGGTCAGCTGCATCCCATCGCCCGAGTCTCCGGCGAAGCGAACGACGACGGATTCGGCGGGTGGGTTGGCGCTCGCCACTTCGCGAGTCACCTTGTGTACGGCGGTAGCCATCGGACAGTCCTGTAATCGATCAATGCGCGCCCTCTACGCCCGGCGCGCCGCCTCCCCAAGGTAGAATTTGCGCGGGCATGTGCAAATGGTTCTTTTTCACGAGATGGACGATCGCGCTCGTTCCGCTTACCTGAGCGGGAGTGTCCCGCCTGGAGAGGAGAGCCATGACCGATCCGTTCGTCCGCCCCGATGTTCGTGCCTTCCTCGCCTATCTCGACAGCTTGCCCGGCCCCAAGATGCACGAGATGGACGCGCCCGCCGCGCGTCAGATCTATCATGCGATGAAGGACGTCGCCGATCCGCCGGTCGGCGAACTGGCGGTGATCCGCGACCTCGCCATTCCGGGGCCGGCGGGCGACATTCCGGCGCGGCTGTTCGATCCGCGCGAGGCCCGCGAGCCCGGCACCTTGCTCGTCTATTACCATGGCGGCGGTTTCGTCATCGGCAATATCGATACGCATGCCAGCTTCTGCGCGGAGATGGCGCACACGCTCGACCTGCCGGTCGTGTCGATCGATTACCGGCTCGCGCCCGAAGCGCCCTGGCCCGCCGCGCCCGACGATTGCGAGGCGGCGGCTCGCTGGCTCGCGGACTCGCCGCAAGCGCTGGGCCGCGCCGTCACGGGGCTGGTCGTCGCGGGCGACAGCGCCGGCGGCAATCTCGCGATCGTCACGGCGATGGCGTTGCGCGATCGGCCCGCCACGGCGCCGGTGATCGCGCAATGCCCGATCTATCCCGCCACCGACGCCAGCAAGCCCTATCCCTCCTACGAGGAATTCGCCGAGGGCTATCTGCTGACGCGCGACAGCATGGACTGGTTCATGGCCGCCTATCAGGGCGACCCCGCGCATCTGCGCAGCTCGCCGCTGGTCGGCGATCCGGCCGGCATGCCGCCCGCGGTGGTCGTCACCGCCAGCCTCGATCCGATCCGCGACCAGGGCCGCGCCTACGCCGCCGCGCTCGCCCAGGCCGGGGTGCCGGTGGTATTTCGCGAGGCCAAGGGCATGATCCACGGCTTCGTCAACATCCGCCAGGCGATCCCCTCTGCGCGCGGCGACGCCGCCGGGCTGCTCGCGGCGCTGAAGGACGTCATTACCGAGGCCGAAGGCGAGCGCACGATGGCGCAGGCCGCGGCATGAGCGAACTCGCCCTTCCCTATCGCCCGGCCGCGGGCATCATGCTCATCAACCGAGACGGCAAGGTATTCGTCGGCCAACGCCTCGATTCGACGCTCGAGGCGTGGCAGATGCCGCAGGGCGGAATCGACGAAGGCGAGGATGCGCTGACCGCGGCGCTGCGCGAGCTCGCCGAGGAAACCGGCATCGCCGCCGACAAGGTCGAGCTGGTCGCCACCGCGGAGGAGGAACTGCTCTACGATCTGCCGGCCGAACTGGTCGGCAAATTGTGGAAGGGGCGCTATCGCGGCCAGCGCCAGACCTGGTTCCTGTTCCGCTTCCTGGGCGACGACGCCGATGATGTGGACATCGAGACCGAGCACCAGGAATTCCGCGCCTGGCGCTGGGCCGATCCCGCCGACCTGCCAGCGATGATCGTGCCTTTCAAGCGCAAGCTCTATGAGGACGTGCTCGCTGCCTTCGCGGCGCATCTCGGGTAAAGTAATGCCCCAGCGAGTGGCCAACATTGCCGTTTCGCCTGAAACCAATTCGGATTTTTGTTTTTGGTAACGCCTTTTCTCTGCCCGAATCGCGGGGTAAGGCGACAGCCATGCTGCTAGCGATGCTCCTCGCGGTGTCGGCCGCTCCACCGGCGCCTGCCGCCGATGCCGCGCCGCAGGTTTCGGCCGGCGCGCCGATGCCGCCCGACATTCAGGGCATGCTCGATGCCGCGATCGCCTCGGGCAGCGATTCCGAGGTCAGCGTCGTTGCCAAATACGCGGCCAAGATCGCCCCGGCGAGCGCCAAGACGATCAACGACACCGTCACCGCCTGGCGCGAGGCGCAGACCGCCGCACACGAAGCCAAGGTGGAGGCCGCCGACTTCCTCGATTTGTGGACGGGCAAGGCGTCGCTCGGCGGCTGGGTGACCACGGGCAACAGCCAGAATGTCGGGCTTACCGCCGCCGTCGATCTCGATCGCGAGGGGCTGCAATGGCGCCACAAGCTCCATCTCCAGGCCGATTATCAGGAGAGCCTGCACGTCACCACGCGCAAGCACTACCTCGCCTCGTACGAGCCCAATTATAAGGTCGACGAACGCTCCTACGTGTACGGCAACCTGCAATATGAGAGCGACCGATTCTCGGGCTATTACAACCGCTATTCGGCATCGGTGGGCGCCGGCTACACCGCGATCAAGAACCCCAAGATGCGGCTCGATCTCGAGCTCGGCCCGGCCTATCGCTATACCAGCTACACTGACGACACGATCGAGAACAACATCGCCACGCGCGGCTCGGTCGATTTCAAATGGAAGCTGACGCCGACCATCTCGCTGACCCAGCAGGCCGACGCCTATCTCGAACGCTACAATTCGACCGTGAGCGGCACGACCGCGGTCAACGCCAAGCTGTTTGGACCGCTGTCGGGCCAGCTTTCATACAATTTCCAGTACGAAAGCATGCCGCCCGCGGGCAGCGTCACCACCGACACCATCACCCGCGCCTCGCTGGTTTACGCGTTCTAAGCGAATCCTCCCCTGCAAGGGGAGGGGGACCAGCCGCAGGCTGGTGGAGGGGTGTCCCTCCTATCGATAACTCGACACCCCTCCGTCAGCCTGCGGGCTGCCACCTCCCCTTGCGGGGGAGGATTTCCCGTGACTGTCGCCCCCGGTTCTCACCGCGCTGCTTTCCGGCTAGAGCCGGGGCCATGACCGAAATGACCCCCATCGAACGCGACGCGGTGGCGCGCGTCGGCGGCGAGCCAATGCTCGATCAGGTCCGCGCCTGGGCGGCGATCAACAGCGGCACCGCCAATCTGGCCGGCCTCGAGCAGATGGCAGCAGTGCTCACCGATGCCTTCGCCGCGCTTCCCGGCGAGATCGCGCTGGTCGATCCCGAGTCCGCCGAGCGCGTGACGCCGGCCGGACGCGTCGAGCCGCTCGATCATGGCCGCCATCTCCATCTCAGTGTCCGCCCGCAGGCTCCGGTGCAGATGCTGTTCACCGGGCACATGGACACCGTCTATCCGGTCGATCACCCCTTCCAGGGACAGCACTTCCTCGACGACAACACGCTGAACGGCCCCGGCGTCGCCGATATGAAGGGCGGCCTCGCGCTGCTGCTCGCCGCCTTGAAGGCGGTCGAGGCAAGCCCGCTCGCCGAACGGATCGGCTATGAGGTCGTCATCAACTCGGACGAGGAGACCGGCTCCTTCTCCTCCGCCGCACTGATCGCTCGTGCCGCGCGCGGCAAGGCCGCCGCGCTGACCTATGAGCCCGCGCTGCCCGACGGCACGCTCGCCGGCGCCCGCGGAGGGACGGGCAACTTCTCCATCACCGTCACCGGCAAGAGTGCTCATGCCGGCCGCAACCCCGATGATGGCCGCAACGCGATCGTCGCCGCCTCGGAGATCGCGCTCCGATTGATGGAGGCGAAGTCGCCGACCCTCTCGGTCAATCCGGCGAAGATCGACGGCGGCGGCCCCAACAACGTCGTTCCCGACAACGCCGTGCTCCGCGTCAACTTCCGCCCGCATTCGCAGGAGGAAATCGCCCGCGCCCAGGCCCATATCGAAGCTGTTTCACGCGCCGTCGCAGCCGAACGCGAGGTCGCGGTGACGGTCCATGGCGGCTTCAACCGTCCGCCCAAGCCGATCGACCCCGGCGCCGCCGCCTTGTTCGACCTCGTCAAGCGTTCGGGCGCCGATCTCGGGCTCGCCATCGCCTGGCGGGCGACCGGCGGGGTGTGCGACGGCAACAACATCGCCGCCGCCGGCGTGCCCGTGGTCGATACGATGGGCGTGCGCGGCGGCGCGATCCACTCGCCGGACGAGTTCCTGCTCGTCGACAGCCTCGCCGAGCGCGCCGCGCTTTCCGCCCTCACCATCCTGCGCATCGCCGAGAAAGGCCGAGCATGAGTTTCCGCATCCGCCCCGCCCGCGACGAGGACCTGCAGGCGCTCTACGAAATGGCCAAGCTGACCGGCGGCGGCTTCACCAACCTGCCGCCCGATCGCGATTCGCTGAAGGCCAAGCTCGACCGCAGCCACGCCTGCTTCGATCGCTCCGACGACAGCCTCGCCGACGATCTCTTCGTCCTCGTCCTCGAAAATACCAAAAACCAGGAAGTCCGCGGCACTTGCCAGATCTTCGCGCAGGTCGGGCAGAAATGGCCGTTCTACAGCTACCGCATCGGCACGCTCACCCAGCATTCGGCCGAGCTCGACCGCACTTTCCGCGCCGACATGCTGACGCTGTCGACCGATCTCGAAGGCTCGAGTGAGGTCGGCGGCCTGTTCCTCCACCCCGGGGAGCGCGCCGGCGGCCTCGGCCTGCTGCTCGCGCGCAGCCGTTACCTGTTCATCCGCGCCCACCGCGCGCGCTTCGCCGACCGCATCCTCGCCGAACTGCGCGGCGTGATCGACGAGGCCGGCGGCTCGCCCTTCTGGGACGGCCTCGCGGGCCGCTTCTTCGGCATGAATTTCCAGGACGCCGACCAGTTCAACGCCACCCACGGCAACCAGTTCATCGCCGATCTGATGCCCAAGCACCCGATCTACACCGCGATGCTGACCGAGACCGCGCGGCATGTGATCGGCCTCCCTCACCCGTCGGGCCGCGCGGCGATGCGGATGCTCGAAAAGGAAGGCTTCCGCTTCGACAAATATATCGACATCTTCGACGGCGGCCCGACGATGACCGCCGATACCGACGCCGTCCGCACGATCCGCGAAGCCCGGGACGCGACGATCCTCACTACCGATCATGACGGCGGCGAGGGCTCGCTGGTCGCCGCCGGCCGCCTGCGCGATTTCCGCGCCGCTTACGGCAAAGTCCGCAAGCTCGACGGCGACCGCGTGGTGCTCGATCCGGCCTGCGCCAAGGCGCTCGGCGTCGGCGAGGGCGATTCGATCAGCTATACGAGCCGCACCTGATGCTCACCGAGATCAACCTCGACGGGCTGGTCGGCCCGAGCCACAATTATGCGGGCCTGAGCCTCGGCAACCTCGCCGCGACGAACAATGCCGGCAAGGCATCACACCCGCGCGCCGCCGCGCTTCAGGGCATCGCCAAGATGCGCGCCAATGTCCGGCTGGGGCTCGTGCAGGGCGTTCTTCTGCCCCCGCCCCGCCCCGATCATCGCTGGCTGGCGAGTCTCTCGACCCGCTACGCCGAGGCGCCGCCGCATCTTCAGGCGCAGGCGCTGTCGGCCTCGTCGATGTGGGCAGCCAACGCCGCGACCGTCTCGCCCGCGCCCGACACGATCGACGGCCGCTGCCACCTGACCGTCGCCAACCTCGTGACGATGCCGCACCGCAGCCATGAATGGCCGGACACGCTCGCACAGCTCCGCACCATCTTCGCCGACGCGGCTTTTACCGTCCACGCTCCCGTCCCCGCCCCGTTCGGCGACGAGGGCGCGGCGAACCACATGCGCCTCGCTGCCGACCACGCCAGCCCCGGCGTCGAAATATTCGTCTATGGCGTCGGCGGCGGCCCCTTCCCTGCGCGCCAGCACCGCGAGGCGAGCGAAGCCGTCGCTCGCGCCCACCGGCTCGATCCCGCCGCCACGCTGTTCGTCGAGCAAGCGCCCGAAGCGATCGCCGCCGGCGCCTTCCACAACGATGTCGTCGCGGTCGGCAACGGCCGCGTGCTGTTCGCGCACGAACAGGCCTTTGCGGACAAGACGACCTTCTACGCCGATCTCCGCGCGCGTCTGCCCGAAGTGGAGATCGTCGAGGTGCCGGCCGACCGCGTCAGCCTCGCCGATGCGGTGTCCTCCTATCTGTTCAATGCACAGCTCGTGACGTTGCCCGACGCGAGCATGGCGCTCGTCCTCCCCGGCGAGGCGCGCGACAATCCGCGCGTCTGGGGGTGGCTTCAGGAGCATGTCGCCGGAAACGGCCCGATCCGCCGGCTGGAGGTGGTCGACGTTCGCGAATCAATGGCCAATGGCGGCGGCCCGGCCTGCCTCAGGCTACGCGTCGTCGCCGATCCCGCGACGATCGATCCGCGCTTCCTGGTCGACGAAGCCGCGCTCGACAGGCTCGCGGCAGTGGTCGAGCAGCATTGGCCCGAGACGATCGATACGCGGGCAATCGCCGATCCGGCGCTGCTCGGCACGATCGAGCGGGCGCATGAGGCACTGCTCGAAGCCATGAATTGTGTCGGGTTATTTGACAATTAACCACGTTGCTTAACAGGCGAATGGCAGTTTTCCGCCATTGGTGCGGGATTTGCTTAACCTTTCGGCATGTGGAGCAAGCTCACCCGGCTGTTCGTCATCAAGACCAAGTTCGAGGCATTCCTTGTCATCTACGGCCTCGGCCTCGGCGCGGTCGAGCGCGGCGTGCATTACATGCAGCAATATCCCGGCTTCGAGGGCAAGCTGCTCTTCGCGGTCTGCCCGATCGCGGTGTTCATGGCCGGCGCGCGCATCCTCGATTCGGTCGAACGGCGGGCGCAGGAAGAGAGCTGACGGCTGAACCATCACTCCGTCATTCCCGCGAAAGCGGGAACCCATCTCCCGACCGTCGCTGCTGAACGGCGCAATGGAGTTGGTCCCCGCTTTCGCGGGGATGACGCAAAATCCGGGAGTTCCGCTCTCTGCTCCCGTCAAAGCAGCAGGAAAAGCGCCGCGCAGCCCCCGGCGAACACCGCGGCCGCACCGATATCGGCCAGCGCAAGGCCCAGCCGATGCGACTCCGCGTGCCGACACCCGCACGGCACCCTCACCGCGCCCGCATCGGGGCAGACGATCCACACGCTGCCGCTGTCCTGGCATCGCGCGCAACGCACCTTGCGTCCGAGCGGATGCTCGATCGATGCGATCTGCGCGCCGGGCGCGAACGCCCTATGGCCTTCACGAACCACGTCCGTCATCGGCCTCTCCCGGTCGGCACCGTCTGTCGCGGTCGCCGTCGTCCCTCTTTTATGATGAAACGCAGCGGCGCGCAATTAGGTCCGATGTGGGACAGACTCGCTGCCGCATCGCGCCGATTATTGCCGGCCGGCGCAAGAAAGTGATTGTCATCGCGTCGCCGCTGCGCATGGTGACGCTCGATCTCGACAGGAGCTTCCGCCCGATGACGCCCTTCCGCCGCCTCGCGCTCGCCGCCGCCGCCTTCGCCGCCACCGCCGCCACCGGCGCGCTCGCCCAGGCGCTGACGCCCACCCAGAGCGCGGCGATCGACAAGTTGGTCACCTCGACGCTTGCCGATACCGGCGTCCCCTCGGCCTCGATCGCGGTCGTTCAGGGCGGCAAGATCGTCTATACCAAGGCCTACGGCAAACAATCCGACGCCATTCCGCAGGCGCGTACCGACGTCCCCTATCAGATCGCCTCGATCTCCAAGCAGTTCACCGCCGCGGCGATCCTGCTGCTCGAAGACCAGGGGAAGCTGAACCTCGACGACGCCGTTTCCAAATACGTCCCCGGCATTACCGACGGCGACAAGATCACCATCCGCCAGCTGCTCAGCCACACCTCGGGCCTGCAGGATTACTGGCCGCAGGATTACAGTTTCGCGGCGATGGAGCACCCCACCACGCCGCAGCAGATCGTCGATCGCTGGGCCAAGAAGCCGCTCGATTTCCCGCCGGGCACGCAGTGGCAATATTCGAACACCGGCTATGTCGTCGCCGGCATGATCGTCGAGAAGGTATCGGGCATGAAACTGCTCGATTTCCTCAGGAAGAACATTTTCCAGCCGCTCGACATGCATCCGATCGACCAGGATCTGGCGGTCGGCAAGGGCTATCCCACGCCCTATCAGCGTTACGCCCTCGGCCCGGTCCGGCCCGAAAAGCCCGCCGCGGCCGGCTGGCTATACGCCGCGGGCGAGCTGGCGATGACGCCGAGCGACCTCGCCCGGTGGGACATCGCCCGCATCGATCGCGCGGTGCTTCCCGCCGACGACTGGCAGGCGCAGGAGACCTCGATCAAGCTCGCCGACGGCAAGGACACGGGCTACGGCCTCGGCGTCGAGATCGGCAAGACCAAGACCGGCGTGCCCTATGTCGAGCATAATGGCGAGGCGGTCGGCTTCCTTTCCGAGAACATCATCTATCCCGAGCAGAAGGCCGCTGTGGTGGTGCTGACCAACAGCGATTTCTCCGACGCGGTGTTCACCATGGCCAAGGGCATTTCGGACGTCATCCTGCCCCAGCTCGCCGCCCCCGCCGACGGCGCCGAAGCCGCGCACACCGCCGAGGCGCGCAAGGTATTCGACCAGCTCCGCAGCGGCCATCTCGACCGCGCGTTGCTGACCGAGGACGCCAATTACTATTTCACCCCGACCGCGCTCGGCGACTACCAGTCGAGTCTGTCCAAGCTCGGCGAGCCCACCGCGTTCGAGGCCGCCCGCGGCCCCCGCCTGCGCGGCGGCTTCGTCAACCGCAACTACAAGGTCACCTATCCCAACCAGACGCTCAACATCGTCACTTATGCCGAGCCGGGCGACAATGGCCGCTACGAACAATTCCTCGTGATGCCGGCGAGCTGAGATGACCGACTTCTCAGCGCTCCTCCAGCCCGATCAGGGCCAGCCCGCAAAAACGCTCCACGTCGTCCATCCCGACGCCTGGGCCGACTGGCTCGCCGCCCAGCCCGAGCGCGTCCGCACCACCGCTGCGGCGCATCGCCTCACTGGCAAAGCGGGCAATGCCGCGATCCTCCCCGGCGACAAGCCCGATGACTGGGCCGCGCTGCTCGTCTGCGACGAACCCGCCAGCTCGCCGTGGAAGATCGCCTCGCGCGCCACCGCGCTTCCCGAGGGCACGTATCGCCTCGCCGAGGGCGATCCCGGCCCGGCGGCGCTTGGCTGGCTGCTCGCGCAGCACCGCTTCACCCGCTATCGCAAGGCCGAGGAGGAGGCGCCGCGCGTCCTGCTCACCAAGGCGGCCGGCGCGATCGCCGCCACGGTCCGCCTGGCCGAGGCGACCGCCAAGGTCCGCGACCTCGTCGACACCGGCGCATCGGACCTCGGCCCCGCCGAGCTCGAGGCCGAAATCGCCGAGCTCGCCAAGGCGCACGACGCCAGGCTGACGGTCACTCGCGGCGACGCGCTGGCGCAGGGCTATCCGATGATCCACGCGGTCGGCCAAGCCGCCGCCAAGGGCCGCGAGCCGCGCCTGATCGAGCTCGAATGGGGCGATCCCGCGCATCCTCGCGTCGCGCTCGTCGGCAAGGGCGTTGCATTCGATTCGGGCGGGCTCGACATCAAGCCCGCCGCCGGCATGCGCCTCATGAAGAAGGACATGGGCGGCGCCGCGCACGCGCTCGCGCTGGCGGGCCTCGTCATGGCATCGCGTCTGAAGGTTCACCTGCACCTGCTTGTTCCGGCGGTGGAAAATGCCATCGCCGGCAACGCCTTCCGCCCCGGCGACGTGCTCCGCTCGCGCAAGGGCTTGACCGTCGAAAACACCAACACCGACGCCGAGGGCCGCCTGATCCTCGGCGACGCACTGACAAAGGCAGGCGAGGCGGACCCCGAACTGATCGTCGATTTCGCCACGCTGACCGGCGCCGCCCGCGTCGCGCTCGGCCCGGACCTGCCGGCCACCTTCGTCAACGACGACGCCCTCGCCGATGCGCTGCTCGACGCCGGCAAGGCGGTCCACGATCCGCTGTGGCGCATGCCGCTCTGGGACGCCTATGACGAGATGCTCAAGTCCGACATCGCCGACATGGTCAACGCGCCCGAAGGCGGCTTCGCCGGCGCGGTGACCGCGGCGCTCTTCCTCCGCCGCTTCGTGCCGGAAAACACCCTCTGGGCGCATTTCGACACCTTCGCCTGGCGCCCCATTGCCAAGCCCGGTCGCCCCAAAGGCGGCGACGCCTATGGCTTACGCGCGGCGTGGACGATGCTGGAGAAGCGCTATGGGTGACGAGACTCGCCTTCTCTACCGTCACCCCAGCGAAGGCTGGGGTCTCTTAGTAATGAAGCGATCCCAGCCTTCGCTGGGATGACGGCACGTTAGCTCAATCGTAATGCTCGGTTCCGGCGCTGGTGATCGCCACCCACGCCAGCTTGCGCCCCTCATAGACCGAATAGAGCGGCTCTCCGAACGCATGCGGGTCAGCGAAGGCGCCGATAGGCACGGCTATCAGTTCAGGCTCGGCCTCGGTCGTATAGGCCACGGTTGAACCGCATTCCGGGCAGAACCGGAACGTCGCCCGCTGTCCGCTGTCGCCGGCGCGCGTATAGGCGCTCAGCTTCCCGCTGATCGTCACCTGATCGACCGGAAACCGCGCCTGCGCCGCGAAGGCGCTGCCGCTGCGCTGCTGGCAATTGAGGCAGTGGCACACCGAGACGCGCGTCGGCTCGCCCTCGCATACCGCCTTTGCCTGGCCGCACCAGCAGGTCGCGACCCGAGTCACCGCGACACCTCGACCGCGGCTTCGATGATCGGCACGAACTTGTCGGCGGTCAGGCTCGCCCCGCCGATCAGCCCGCCATCGACATCCGAAGCGGCCAGGATCGCCGCAGCGTTCGCTCCCGTCATCGAGCCGCCATAGAGGATGCGGATGCCGCGCGCGCAATCCTCGCCGACGAGCTGCTTCAGCTTCGCCCGCGCGATTGCGTGCATCGCAGCGATGTCCTCCACCGACGGCGTGCGGCCCGTGCCGATCGCCCAGCGCGGCTCGTAAGCGAGCGTGAACCAGTCGGGCGACGCATCATCGGGCACCGATTTCTCGATCTGCGCCTGAACCACGCGCTCGGCGCGGCCGGCATCGTGCTCGGCCTCGGTCTCGCCGCAGCACAGGATGACGTTGAGGCCGTGGCGATGCGCCGCCGCGGCCTTGGCCCAGGCGTCCTGGCTCGTCTCGAACTGATCGGCGCGGCGCTCGCTATGCCCGACGATCACGGTGCGCGCGCCGACATCGACCAGCATCGCCGCCGAGGTGCAGCCGGTATGCGGTCCCGAATCGGCGGCGTGGCAGTCCTGCGCGCCGACCACCAGCCCAGGCGCCGCCGCCACCGCATCGGCGATCAGCGTGAAGGGCAGGCACAATGCCACGTCCACCTCGGGGTGCGCCGCGGCGGCCGCGGCGATCGCGCGCACCTCGCCGAGATCGCGCCTCAAGCCGTTCATCTTCCAATTGCCCGCCACCAGCTTGCGCCGCGTCATCCGCCGTCCTTCCCACCTGTTTTGTCGTTGTCGCCTGCATAGCGGTCCGCCTCGCGCGCACAAGCTTGATGCTTTGCCGCCTCCCCCCTAAAGCAGGCGCCGAATTTCCTGACAGAACGGGTGCCATGCTCTCCATCCTCCGCCGCCTTACCCAGTCGAAGATCGGCTTGTTCATCACGCTGGCCGCACTGGTGGTGATCGCGCTCGCCTTCGCCGCGGGCGACATTACCAATTTCGGCGGCGGCGCCGGCAGGGCGACGGGCGGCGACACGATCGCCACGGTGGGGAAGACCAAAATCACCGCGGAGGACCTCAAGGCCGAGGTGCTGAACGAGGTCAACGCCTACCGCCAGCAGAATCCCCAGCTCACCACTGCCCAGTTCATCCAGGGCGGCGGGTTCGACGCGACGGTTGATCGCCTGATCAATTCGCTCGCGCTTCAGCAATTCGCGCAGGCGCAGGGCATGGCGGTCAGCAAGAAGGCGGTCGACGGCCAGATCGCCAGCATTCCCGGCCTGCAAGGTCCCAACGGCCAGTTCGACCCGGCGCTCTATCAGCAATTGCTCCAGCAGCAGCGGCTGACCGATGCCGGCGTGCGCGCGCAGATTCGTCAGGGCATTTACGGCCAGATGCTGACCGGCCCGATCGTCGGCGCGAGCCAGGTCCCCGCCAAGCTGGCGCTGCCTTACGCCTCGCTGCTGCTCGAAAAGCGCTCGGGCGCAATCGGCTTCATCCCCGCCAAGGAAATGCCCGCCGGGCCGGCGCCGACCGACCAGGAGCTCACCGCCTGGTATCAGCACCATATCGATCGCTACACCGTGCCCGAGCGCCGCGTGATCCGTTACGCCATCGTCTCGCCCGATGCCGTCAAGGCGCGAGCCACGCCCACCGATGCCGAGATCGCCCAGCAGTACAAGGCGCAAGCCGCCCGCTTCGCGCCGACCGAGAAGCGCACCGTGAAGCAGGTGGTCGTCGCCGATCAGGCCGCCGCCAATGCGCTCGCCGCCAAGGTCAAGGCGGGCACCGCGATCGATGCGGCGGCCAAGGCTGCCGGGCTCGAAGCCTCGACCGCGACCGATGTCAGCAAGGCCGATTTCGCCAAGCAGAGCTCGGCCGAGCTCGCCAATGCGGTGTTCGCCGCCAGGCAAGGCGATGTCGTCGGCCCGGTCAAGACCGGCTTCGGCTTCAGCGTCGCCCGCATCGAGAAGGTGACGCAGGACCCGGGCAAGACGCTCGCCGAAGCGCATGACGTGCTCGCCAAGGAGATCGAGCAGCAGAAGACCAATGATCTGCTCGGCCAGATTCACGACAAGATCGACGATGCGCTGAACGGCGGCGCGACCTTCGACGAAGTGGTCGCCGATCAGAAGCTCAAGGCCGCGCAGACCGCGCCGATCACCCAGGCCGGCTTCGACCCGACCGATCCCGCCAGCCGCCCCGATCCGCAGCTCGCGCAGATCGTCCAGTCGGGCTTCGACGCGCAGCAGGGCGACAGCCCCGAACTGGTCCAGGTCGGCCAGGACGGTTCGTTCGCGATTGCATCACTCGGCCGGATCGTGCCCGCGGCCCCCCAGCCGCTCGCCAGGATCAGGGACAAGGTCGCGGCGGACTTCACCGCCGATCGCGCCGATCAGGCCGCGCACAAGCTCGCCACCGAGATCGTCGCCAAGGTCAACAAGGGCGCGTCGCTGGTTCAGGCCTTCACCGAGGCCAAGCTTCCGGCCGGCAAGGCGATCCAGTCGATCAGCACGACTCGCGCGCAGATCGCCGCCAACCCGCAGGGCGCGCCGCCGCCCCTCGCCCTGATGTTCTCGACGCCGGCCAAGCAGGGCAAGTTGCTCGAAGCCCCCAACGGCGCCGGCTGGCTGGTGGTCTATACCGACACGATCGAACGCGGCGACGCTTCGGCCAAGCCCGATGTCGTCAAGGCGACGCGCAGCGATCTCGGCCAGTTCGTCGGCCGCGAATATGCCGAGCAGTTCGCCGCGGCGGCGCGCAAGGCGATCGGCGTCACCCGGAACGATGCGGCGATCGCCGAGGTCCGCCAGCAATTGCTCGGCGGCACCGGCGATCAGCCCTGAGAGCGTCGTGATCGAAGGACGCGACGCGGCGCTGGCGGCGCTCGCCGCCGGCCGTCCGGCCTTGATGTGGCACCGCCAGGTCGCCGACACCGAAACGCCGGTCGCCGCTGCGCTCAAGCTGATCGAACCCGGCCGCGGCGACTTCCTGCTCGAATCGGTCGAGGGCGGCGCGACGCGCGGTCGCCACAGCCTGATCGGCCTCGCGCCCGACCTCGTGTTCCGCGCGAACGGGGCGGACGCCGAGATCAACCCGCACTGGCTCAGCGACCGCACCGCCTTCGCACCCTGCGCGGAGTCCAGCCTCGCCGCCTTGCGCAGCCTCGTCGCCGCCTGCCGAATGGACGTGCCCGAGGCGCTGCCCCGCGCGCTCGCGTGCCTCGTCGGCTATTTCGGCTACGAGACGGTCGGCCTCGTCGAGCAGCTCGATCGACCCGCGGCCGACCCGCTCGGCCTGCCCGACATGGTGTTCGTGCGCCCCACGGTCATCCTGATCTTCGATCGCCTCGCCGATGCTCTGTTCATGGTCGCGCCGGTCTGGCCCGGCGATGCCGCGCCCGACACCCTGGTCGAGGCCGCCGCCGATCGCCTCGACGCTGTCGCCGCGCGCCTCGCCGCCGCGACGCTCCCGCCGCCCGTCCAGGCCGAAGAGACGCCGGTCGATTATACGCCGACGCTCGATCCCGCGCGCTACCGTGCGATGGTTCTCGCCGCGAAGGACTATATCCTCGCCGGCGACATCTTCCAGGTCGTCCTCGCGCAGCGCTTCACCGCGCCCTTCGCGCTGCCGCCGTTCGAGCTCTACCGCTCGCTCAGGCGGATCAACCCCTCGCCCTTCCTCTATCATCTCGATCTGCCCGGCTTCGCGCTGATCGGCTCGAGCCCCGAGATCCTCGTCCGCGTCCGCGACGGCGAGGTGACGATCCGTCCGATCGCCGGCACGCGCCCGCGCGGCCGCACCGCGGCGGAGGACGACGCCAACCGCGCCGAGCTGCTCGCCGACCCCAAGGAGCGCGCCGAGCACCTCATGCTGCTCGATCTCGGCCGCAACGATGTCGGCCGCGCCGCCGCGCCGGGAACGGTGCGAGTCACCGACAGCTACACCGTCGAATATTACAGCCACGTCATGCACATCGTCTCGAACGTGGTGGGCGAGCTGTCGCCGGAAAAGGATGCGCTCGACGCGCTGTTCGCGGGCTTTCCCGCCGGCACGGTCTCGGGCGCGCCCAAGGTCCGCGCCTGCCAGATCATCGCCGAGCTGGAGCCAGAGCAGCGCGGCGCCTATGCCGGCTGCGTCGGCTATTTCTCGCCGGACGGCTCGATGGATTCGTGCATCGTCTTGAGGACCGCGGTGGTCAAGGACGGCGTGATGCACGTCCAGGCCGGCGCCGGCATCGTCGCCGACAGCGATCCCGCATCGGAACAGCGCGAATGCGAGGCCAAGGCCGGCGCCCTGCTCGCCGCCGCTCGCGAGGCGGTCGCCCGCGCCGCGAGCCCGCGCTTCGGGCAGTGACGTGAACTATCGATCGGACTTGAAGCCCAACCGTTCGCCCTGAGCTTGTCGAAGGGCTGCTCTTTTCCCTCGGCTTGGGCTTACGGAATCGATTCCTGAGCCCGCTTCTTGGCGCGCATCTCGGCCTGCCATTGCTCGAGCGCCTTTTGCGAGCAGCCCGTCTGGCCGCCCGAGCCGTTGACTGAGCAGGTGTTGGGCAGGTTGCCCGCCTCGCGGCTGACATCGTCGATCATCGCCGCGCGGTTGACCCACGAATTGTTCGCCGCGGGATGCGGCAGCTCGCGGAACTTGGGCGGGATGCGATATTGCTCGTCCGGGCTGGCGCGCGAGCAGACCACGATCTCCTTGTCGGTCGATTTGGGACACGGCTGATCGCCCGTCACGGTGACGCTGCGCACCCGCTGCGGCGGCGTACTCGATGCCGCAAGCGTCTCGTCCGCCTGCGGCTTCTGGGCGTCCGGTGCGGAGGCCTCGGCCTGCGCCAGGGTGCGGACGTCGCTCGAAGGCTGGGTCTGCGCGACGGCAATCCCGGGCAAGGTGAGCAACGTGAGCAGGGCGAGACTGCGGATCATCCAATTCTCCTCGGGCAACCAACGTCCACCGGTGCCGATTGCTCCGGGCTGAACGGGCATGTCGGGGCGAAAGGCGGCAAATCCAAGGCATATGCGACGAAACCCTTCCTGCGGTTGCGCCGCGGCACGCATCGGCTATGGCGAGCGCCATGATCCTGGTCGTCGACAATTACGACAGCTTCACCTGGAACCTGGTCCATTACCTGATGGCGCTGGGCGCCGAGGTGCGCGTCGAGCGCAATGACGCGCTGACCGCGGCCGAGGCGATCGCCACCGGTGCTGAGGCGTTCCTCATCTCGCCCGGCCCCTGCACCCCCAACGAGGCTGGCATCAGCCTCGATCTCGTCGCTGCTTGCGCCGACGCCGCAAAGCCGCTGCTCGGCGTCTGCCTCGGCCATCAGGCGATCGGCCAGCATTTCGGTGGCCGCGTCGTCCGTGGCGGCCTAATGCACGGCAAGACCTCGCCCGTCAGCCATGACGGCACCGGCGTGTTCGCCGGCCTTCCCTCGCCCTTTCAGGCGACGCGCTACCATTCGCTGATCGTCGAGGACATGCCCGATATACTCGCGGTCAACGCCACCGCGAGCGACGCCGCGGTGATGGGATTCCGCCACGTCTCGCTCCCCATCCATGGCGTCCAGTTTCACCCCGAGAGCATCGCCACCGAGCACGGCCACGCGCTCATCGCCAATTTCATGGCGATCGCGGGGATACGCCAATGATCCTCCCCAGAATGGGGAGGGGGACCGCCGCGCAAGGCGCGGTGGTGGAGGGGCAGCGGCGCGAGCAGGTTCCTTTGCCGCAAAGCCCCTCCACCACGCCCTTCGGGCGCGGTCCCCCTCCCCGCAAAGCGGGGAGGATGGGATGACTACCATCGCGCTCCTTCCCGATCCCTCCTCGCCGCTGTCGCGCGAGAGCGCCGCGCAAGCCTTTGCCGACATCCTCGACGCCAAGGCTTCGGAGCAGGCGATCGCCGATTTCCTCATCGCGCTCAGCGAACGCGGCGAGACAGGGATCGAGATTGCCGAGGCAGCGCGCGCCTTGCGCGAGCGCCTGATCCCGATCGACGCCCCGCCCCACGCGATCGACGTCTGCGGCACCGGCGGGGATGGCCACCATACCTTGAACGTCTCGACCGCGGTCAGCCTCGTCGTTGCCGCCACCGGCGTGCCCGTCGCCAAGCACGGCAACCGTGCCGCCTCATCCAAGGCCGGCGCCGCCGACACGTTGGAGGCGCTCGGCCTCGACATGGAGCGCGCCGGCGCGCTCGCCGAGGCGACGTTGCGCGATCTCGGCATCGCCTTCCTGTTCGCCGCCAACCACCACCCGGCGATGAAGCGAATCACGCCGATCCGCCGCAAGATCGGCCGCCGCACGATCTTCAACCTGATGGGCCCGCTCGCCAATCCGGCGCGAGTCACGCGCCAGCTGATCGGCATCGCCCGCCCCGATTACGCGCCCCTTTACGCTACCGCGCTGGGCCAGCTCGGCACCGAAGCGGCGCTGGTCGTCTCGGGCGAGGAAGGGCTCGACGAAGTCTCCGGCGCCGGGCCGACGATCGCCGTCTCGGTCGGCTGCCTCGATCTGCCCGGGCGGATCGCGCCCGAGGATGCGGGCCTGCCGCGCCATCCGATCGTGGCGATCCACGGCGGCGACCCCTCCTACAACGCCGCAGCGCTGCGCCGCCTGCTCGCGGGCGAGCGCGGTGCCTATCGTGACGCCGTGCTGCTCAACGCCGCCGCTGCGTTGATCGTCGCCGGCCGCATTCCTACCTTGAACGCCGGCGCCGCGCTCGCCGCCGAGACGATCGATTCGGGCGCCGCCGCCACACTCCTCGACCGGTGGATCGCCTATTCATGACGACGATGCTCGACCGCATTCTGGAGACCAAGCGCGCCGAGGTCACCGCGCGCAAGGCCGCGACCCCGTTCAGCGAGATCGACGCTGCCGCCAAGGCGCAGTCGATGCCGCGCGGCTTCCGCATCGCACTCGACGCCAGGGCGAAGGCGGGCCATCACGCGCTGATCGCCGAAATCAAGAAGGCGAGCCCCTCCAAGGGGCTGATCCGCGCCGCCTTCGATCCGCCCGCGCACGCCCGCGCCTATCAGGCGGGCGGCGCCGCCTGCCTGTCGGTGCTGACCGACGAGCGCTGGTTCCAGGGATCGGCCGAGGCGCTGATCGCCGCGCGCGCGGCGTGCCGTCTCCCTGTCCTGCGCAAGGATTTCATGATCGATTCGTGGCAAGTGCCCGAAGCGCGCGCCATGGGCGCCGATGCGGTGCTGTTGATCGTCGCAGCGCTGGAAGATGCCGAGCTCGCCGAACTCGAGGCCGCCGCGATCGAATGCGGCATGGACGTGCTGGTCGAGGTCCATGACGAAGCCGAGCTCGACCGCGCGCTCAAGCTCAAGTCGCGCCTCTTGGGGGTGAACAACCGCAACCTCAAGGACTTCACGGTCGATTTTGCCAGAACCTACGAACTGGTCGACCGTGCCCCCGCCGACTGCACCTTCGTCGCCGAAAGCGGCCTCACCACCCGCGCCGACCTCGACGCGATGGCGGAGCGCGGTGTCCACTGCTTCCTGATCGGCGAAGCGCTGATGCGCCAGCCCGACATCGAAGCCGCGACAAAGGCTCTCATCAGCCCCTCTCCCCTTGCGGGAGGGGCCCAAACCGAAGGCTCGGGAGGGTGAGGGGCAATGCCTGAAAACCTAACCCATCTCGACTCCTCGGGCGCCGCCCATATGGTCGACATCGCCGCCAAGCCCATCACCCATCGCGAGGCGGTCGCCACAGGCCGCATCACCATGTCCCTCGAAGCGGTGCGAGCGATCCGCGACGGCGCGGTCGCCAAGGGCGACGTCCTCGCCGTCGCTCGTGTCGCCGGCATCATGGCGGCAAAGAAGACCGCCGAGTTGATCCCGCTCTGCCACCCCCTCCCGCTGACGCGCGTCGCGCTCGACCTCGCCTGCGACGAAACCGGCGTCACCGCCACCGCAACCTGCGCGACCGACGCCAAAACGGGCGTAGAAATGGAAGCGCTGACAGCAACTTCAACCGCCCTCCTGACAATCTACGACATGGCCAAGGCCCTCGACAAACGCATGGTCATCGAGGGCGTTCGCCTGACCGCCAAGACCGGCGGCAAATCGGGCGATTTCAGCGATTGAATCTGTGAGCAATCACGACAGTAACTGGTAGTCAGCGGCTTTCCTCCAGCCGTCATCCCGGACTTGATCCGGGATCCCGCTTCTTCTCTCACCGTCGCCCGCAAGAAAGCGGAGTCGCGGCTAAGGCCGGGTGACGACGAATACGCTGTGTCCGCTATTGGGTGGAGAGCTGCCCTTCGATCCTCCCCGCTTGCGGGGAGGGGGACCGCCGCTCGAAGAGCGGTGGTGGAGGGGCTTCGCCGCTATCGGATCGCTTGCTGCATCGCCCCTCCACCAAGCCGCTGCGCGCCTTGGTCCCCCTCCCCATTTCATGGGGAGGATCGAACGGCTGCAAGTGGGGCGAAACCGGCCTGCCCCTGAGCGCACGTTCCTCCGAGCAGCGACAAACGACGATTGCCATTGTGAAACAGCCATCAAACCGCTTTCCTACAACGCTCCGATCGTGCCATAACGTTCTTGCTTTGATCCGATTCGCCTCTTCTTTTCCGACCTTGATTTTTCGCAGGCCCTTTGCGCCGAAGAGGATGAGGCGCTCCCGACCGTCAATTTGGTCAACTTCGTCCAAATTTGCGTGTAAAAACAACGCCCCAAAAATTAGCCTGCAATGACGAACACGCCACCCACCCTGCTTCCCGTCGCCGAGGCGCAGGCGCGGCTGTTCGCGCTCGCCCCCCGCGTCGCCGAGGAGGCTGTACCGCTCGCCGACGCCGCAGGCCGCTGGGCCGCCGCCGATATCGTCGCCCGTCGCACGCAGCCCGCCGCAGCGCTCTCGGCGATGGACGGCTACGCCATTCGTTTCGCCGACATGCCCGGCCCGTGGCGGGTGATCGGCGAGAGCGCCGCTGGCCGCCCCTTCACCGGCGCAGTCGCCGCGGGCGAGGCGGCGCGCATCTTCACCGGCGCGGCGCTTCCCGAGGGCGCCGACACCGTCCTCGTCCAGGAGGAAGCGCGCCGTGCACCTGCCCCGGCGGAGGCCGGGGACGACCAGCTCCATCTCGCTGGCGAAGGCCCGTCGCATCGCGGCCGCAACACTCGCGCCAAAGGTCTCGATTTCGCCGAAGGTGACACGCTGATCGCTGCCGGCGAACGGCTCACGCCGGCTCGCGTCGCGCTGGCCGCCACCGCCGGGCACGGCTCGCTGACCGTCAACCGGCGCATCCGCGTCGCGATCCTCGCCACCGGGGACGAGCTCGTCGCACCGGGCGCGCCAACTTCGGGGCTCGATCTTCCCGAATCGAACGGCGCCATGCTCGCCGCGCTCCTCGCCGAACTGCCCGTCGAAGCGATCGACATCGGCATCGTGCGCGATGAAATGGACACGCTGCGTACTACTTTCGCCAACTTCGCCACCATTCAGCCCGATATTCTCGTCACCACCGGCGGCGCCTCGGTGGGCGATCATGATCTCGTCCGTCCCGCGCTCGAAGCCGCCGGCGGCACGATCGATTTCTGGCGCATCGCGCTCCGCCCGGGCAAGCCGATGCTCGCCGGCCGGCTCGGCGAGACGGTGGTGCTCGGCCTGCCCGGCAACCCTGTCTCAGCCTTCGTCACGACGCTGCTGTTCGTGAAGCCGCTGATTGCGGCGATGGCCGGCGCCGCCGATCCGCTGCCGCGTACTTTCGCCGCGCCGCTGGGGGAGGCGATCCCCGCCAATGGCGATCGCACCGATTATCTCCGCGCCGAGCTGCGCGATGGCCGCGCCTACGCCTCCACGATCCAGGACAGTTCGATGCTCCGCACCCTCGCCCGCGCCGGCTGCCTGATCGTTCGAGCGCCCCATGCGCCGGCCGCCGCGGCAGGCGAGTTGGTCGAGATCCTGCCGCTTGCTTGACACGCCCACGAACATTTCATAAACGTTCCGTGTCTGTTCCATTGGAGGACATGGGGAATGCTCACCGCCAAGCAGCACGAGCTGATTTGCTTCATCCACGATCGCCTCGCCGAAACCGGCGTGTCGCCCTCGTTCGAGGAAATGAAGGAGGCGCTTGATCTCAAGTCCAAGTCGGGCGTTCACCGCCTCATCAGCGCGCTCGAGGAACGCCAGTTCCTCCGTCGCCTGCCCAATCGCGCCCGCGCGCTCGAGGTGCTGCGAATGCCCGAACGGCCGGGGGCAAAGCCCAAGGCGCCCGCCCGGCTCGCGCCTGCCACGGCACCCAAGCCGGCGCCGCAGCCCGCCAACGACACGATCGAGATTCCCTTGCACGGCCGCATCGCCGCCGGCGCGCCGATCGAGGCGCTCGAAGGCCAGGCAAGCCTGTCGGTGCCCGCCGCCCTGCTCGGCGGCGGCGAGCATTATGCGCTCGAAGTATCGGGCGATTCGATGGTCGAGGCAGGCATCCTCGACGGCGATTATGCGCTGATCCGCCGCACCGAAACCGCACGCGACGGCGAGATCGTCGTCGCGCTGATCGAGGATCACGAAGCGACCCTCAAATATTTCCGCCGCGAGGGCGCGATGGTCCGGCTCGATCCTGCCAACCGCGCCTATGACGCGCAGCGCTACGCCCCCAATCAGGTGCGCGTTCAGGGCCGTCTGGCGGGGCTGCTCCGCCGCTATGACTGAAACGGGAGGGAGAGCTCGAGGTTTGCCCTAGCGGGGCTGCGGTTGCGTGGCGGGCGGGCTGATGGCGGCGCCTACTGCCCGCCATGAATGGTGATTTGCTGAACCCGAGGTTCGCCCAGGGCCGATCGACATTCAGAAGATGTGAGTCGAAAATGGTGGATTTCCGTGATCCGGAGCGCAGCGGACCATAGGTCCGTGAACACCGGAAGCGCGGAAAGCCGCCATTGGTAGGCCGCCTGAACTGAATGTCGATCGGCCCTAGCGCCCTGGCCACATCGCCAGGCTGGTTTCGACGACGCGCTCCAGATCGGCGCGGCACGTCCCTGCCCCGGCCTGCACTGCCATGCCCTGCATGATCGCGAACAGATAGCTGGTCAGCCCGGCAATGTCAGTATCGCTCGGCAGATCGCCGTCGGCCTTGCCGCGTTCGAGCCGCTCGACCAGCGCCTTGTGCGAGGAGGCACGGCGCGCGATCACTTCCTCGCGGATCGCCTCGGCCTCTGCGCCGCACGCGACCGAACTGATCACCCCCAGGCACCCCTTGGGCTCGCACTCGCTGCATTGGTTTTCCATCGCGCCGCGCAGCAATCGCTCGGCGACCCCCCTGGTGGTCGGCGCTTCGAGCGCGCGGCGCATGTAAGCGAGCTTTTCCTGCTCGTAGAGGTCGAGCGTCTTGCGGAAGAGCGATTCCTTGTTGCCGAACGCGGCATAGAGGCTCGGCCGCGTGATCCCCATCGCCTCGGTGAGATCGGTCAGCGAGGCGCCTTCATAGCCCTTGCTCCAGAACACGTTGAGCGCCGCGGCGAGCGCATCGTCGATGTCGAATTCGCGCGGTCTGCCTTTGCCGTGAGTAAGCGTAGCGGTTTCCATATTGATCGGTATATATGTCATCGGTCGCCGAACGTCCAGTGTGGCAGCAAGGCTGTCGCAGGTGCCGCAATATCGACAACAATCGTTGCTTTTCTCCGGCTGTGCCCCGATGTCGGGCGCCAACGTCACGAAGTAACCGATCTTGCCTGTTCAAAGCCTATCTTCTCATCGGCCGGTCGCCGGCTCGGGTCCGTGCTTGCCGGCATGAAGGGGATCGTCCTTTCGGCGGGCAACGGCACACGCCTGCTGCCCCTGACCAGCGCGATGCCGAAATGCCTCGTCGATGTCGGCGGCCGCGCGATCCTCGATCATCAGCTCGACGCGCTCGCCGAGGCCGGCGTCAGCCAGGCGATCGTCGTCGTCGGCTACCGCGGTGGCCAGGTCGCCGAACATCTCGATGCCCACGCGCCGCCGCTCCCCGTCACGCTCGTCACCAACCCGTTCTGGGCGGTGTCGAGCAGCATCGGCAGCGTCTGGGCGGCGCGCGAGCATCTCGCCGGTTCGTTCTGCCTGATGAACGGCGATACGGTATTCGCCGCGGCCATCATCGCCGGCGCGATTGCGGCCGCGACAGAAGGGGTGAGCCTGCTCGTCGAGCCGATCGCCGCGCCCGAGCTCGACGACATGCTTGTCGAGCTAGACGGCGCGCGCGTCCAGGCGGTCGCCAAGACGCTCGATCCGGCGCACGCCCACCACCGCTCGCTTGGCGTGATCGTGTCGACCGGCTGCACCGCCTATCGCGATGCCCTCGAGTCGGTGATCGCTGCCGAAAACGGCATCCACGCCTATCATCACGACGTCGTCGCGCGGCTGGCACGCACCGTCGGCGTCACCGCGATCGTCGATCGCCACGGCGGCTGGCAGGAGATCGACCGCCCGGAAGATATCGAGCGCTGGACCCACGCACCGCCGCCGGATTCGCTATGAAGCGCGCCGTCGCGTTTCTCTTTCTCGGCGAGACGCTGCTCATCCCGCACCTCTATCCGATCGTCGAGGCGCTGGCGCGGCTCGCGCCCGACCTGCCGATCGAGCTCTGGGTGGCCACCTCGGTCCACGAGCAACTGCTCGGCAACTGGACGGCGCCCCTCGGGTCCAATGTCCGCATCCGACGCGCCCCCGGCTTTCGCGCGCTTGCGGGCTATGAGAACGGCCGCAACCCACCGCTGCCCGCCAAACTGCCGATGCTCGCTCGCCTCGCGCCGAAGCTGGCGCGAACCGCGGCCGTCGTCTGCGCCGAACAGACCAGCCTGTGGCTGCCCACGCTGCTGCCGCTCAAATCGCGCTTCATCAAGACGTCGCACGGCGTCGGCTCGATGAGCGCGCGCGACGATCGCCGCCGCCGTGCCGCCTGGCGCCTGCTGGTGCCGAGCGAGCGCGAGCGACAGACCTATCTCGATCGCGCTTTCGATCCCGCCCGCGTCGTCGCCACCGGCTACGTCAAGAGCGCCTTCCGCCCCTCCGATGTGCCGCGCTCATGGTTCGCCGAAGACCTGCCGATCATCCTCTACACGCCGCATTGGCAGCGCCACCGCTCGTCCTGGTGGCGCTGGGGCGAGGAAGTGATCGAGCGCCTTGCCGGCCAGCAGCGCTACAATGTGATCGTCGCCCCGCATCAGCGGCTCGTCGAACGCGCCGAGGATCTTCGCCCAGCACTCGATCGCGTCGCCGGCCTGCCTCACATCCATTGCGACATCGACAGTTTCGCGATGGTCGACGGCAGCTACACCGCCGCTGCCGATCTCTATCTCGGCGACACGTCGAGCCAGTTGATCGAGTTCCTGGCGCGTCCGCGACCGTGCCTGTTCCTCGACGCGCACGGCGTCGATTGGCGCGGCGATACCAGCTACGCGATGTGGGTGGCGGGTGATGTGCTCACCGGAATCGACGACTTGCTTCCGGCGATCGACCGCGCCTTTGTACGCCACGCCGATTACCGGCAGGCGCAGGTCGCGCTGGCGCAATCGTCGCTCGGCGAGGTCGGGCCGAATGCGTCGGTCAATGCGGCGCGGCAGGTTCTCGAGGCGCTCGGCCCCTATTGAGGCTAGCTCGCACAATCGGCTATCGGGCGCGGCGATGACCGACACCGCTCCCGCGATCGTCCCGATCGGCAGCAATACGACCCCGATCTGGGGGATGACCGCCGCCGAGCGCTTGCGCCGCATCGCCGCGCAGCAGCGCCTTCCCTTCGGTGATGCAGCTGCGGCACCCGTCATTCTCGCCAATCTGGCCTTCGCTTTCGATCCTGCCTGGCTGCCCTGGCTCCGCGCGCGCCCCGGCACCGTCATCATGCGCGACGGCGTTCCCGTGCTCGCGCATTGCCTCACTGCCGAACAGTGCGCGACGGTCGAGGCCGCGATGCTCTCCGGCAGCCCGCTTCCCTCTACGCCCGGCCTGGTGCAGCATCCTGCGGAGGGCGAGGCAGGCATCTACAACGACGCCTTGCGCAAGCGCGAGCGCCCTTTCGCCGAGCCGCTCACGCCCGCCACCGTGCCCGCGATCGAGCGCGCGAGCTATGCCGGCGCCTATAAAGGCGTGACCGACCTGCTCACCAAATATCTCTGGCCAAGCTGGGCATTCCATCTCACCCGCCTCGCTGCGCGGATCGGGCTTTCGCCCAACGGCGTCACGGCGATCGGCACCGTCCTGTGCGTCATCGCCACGATCGCCTTCTGGAACGGCTGGTTCTGGAGCGGACTGGCGATCGGCCTCGTCTTCATGGTGCTGGATACCGTCGACGGCAAGCTCGCGCGCTGCACGATCACCTCGTCGGCGCTGGGCAATGCCTGGGACCACGGCATCGATCTCGTTCATCCGCCGATCTGGTGGTGGGCCTGGGCGACCGGCTGCGCGGCCTATGGCCGCCCGCTCGACGACACCACCTTCTGGATCGTCATCGGCACCATGCTGTTCGGCTACGTCGCCCAACGCCTCATCGAAGGCGCGTTCATCGCCGGCTTCGGCATGCACATCCACGTCTGGCGCAAGTTCGACAGCGATTTCCGCCTGGTAACCGCGCGGCGCAACCCGAACATGGTGATCCTGTTTGCCGGCCTGCTCGTCGCGCGGCCTGATTGGGGGATCATCGCGGTCGCGGCCTGGACCGCGATCTCGCTCATCGTCCACCTCGTCCGCCTCATTCAGGCCTTTTTGCTGCGCCAGAGCGGCGGCGCGGTGACGAGCTGGCTGGCCTGAACGCCGCGCGGTCCATCTCTTGGACGCGCGCCGCGCCCTTGCCAAACGGCGCCGAGCCGCCACATCGCGGATGTAACGCGACGCCCGCGCAACGATGACGGATGACCGGCCCTTGACCAGACCCAGCCCTGCCATTGCCGCCGATCCGGCCGCGCTCGGTGCAGCGCGCGCGCGCCATGACGGGCTTGTGGCGTACCCAGCGCCGACGCGCGACGACGCGGCAGGCCGCGCCATGCCGCTATCGCCCAATAGCGTCGCTGTGATCTCCAATGCGCGCAGCCACCGCAACAAGCGCACCGGCATCACGCCGCCCGACGAGCTCGCCCGCCATGTGGCGATGCCGCGCAGCCCCGCCGATCTCGCCGCCGCGCTCGCGGATTTCGCCGCCAAGGACCTCGACCTGCTGGTGATCGACGGCGGAGACGGCACCGTGCGCGACGTGATCACCGCCGCGCCTGCCTTTTTCGGCGATTCCCTGCCGCGGCTCGCCATCGTGCCTTCGGGCAAGACCAATGCGCTGGCGATCGACCTCGGCCTGCCCGAAGGCTGGACGGTGCGCGACGCGATCCTTGCGGCGGGCAGCGGCCGCACCGCGCGGCGCTCGCCGGTCGAGATCACGCGCGCCGGCGACGGCGAGACGCCGCTCCGCGGCTTCCTGTTCGGCGCCGGCGCCTTCGTTCGTGCCACTCGGCTCGCACAGCGCACGCATCGCGCCGGCGCCTTCAAGCGCCTCGCGGTGGGCCTGTCGCTGACGCTCGCCGTCGGCAAGACGATGTTCGGCCGTAAGTCCAACATCTGGCGCGCCGGCGAGCGCATGGCGATCGAGACCGATCACGGCGCCGCCGATCGCAATTTCTACATGGTGTTCGGCGCGACGCTCGAGCGCCTGCCGCTCGGCTTCAAGCCGTTCGGCCGAGTCCGCCCCGGGCTCAAGCTGCTGGCGATCGATGCGCCGCCCAAGGCGATGGCGCTGAACGCACCCGCCCTGCTCGCCGGATCGGAGAGCGACGCGCTGCGCGAGGCCGGCTACCACCGAAAGGATGTCGCCGCGTTCCGACTGACGCTGGCGGGCGAATTCATTCTCGATGGCGAGCATTATCCCGGCGGCGCGCTTCACATCGCCACCGGCGCGCCGATCGACTTCGTCATCCCGTGAGCGCTCTCGACCGCGCGGTCGCCGCCGCGCTCGATCGACCGCTCGCTCCCGATATCGCCGCCGCTGCCGAACGGCTCGCAGGCGCGCTCGGCGGTCGCGCGGTGCTGTTCTACGGCTCGGTCCTGCGCACCGGCGACCTCGACGGCGTGCTCGATTTCTACGTGCTGACCGATGGCGAGTGCCAGCGCGGGCTGCGACGTCTCGCCAATCGCTGGCTATGGCCCGACGTCAGCTATCACGAGCTCGCGGTCGCCGGCCGGACGATCCGCGCCAAGGTAGCGACGATGCCGCTCGCCATCTTCGCCGAGGCCGCGCGCGGCACTTTTCTCGACACGACGATCTGGGCGCGCTTCGTCCAGCCCGCCTTGCTCGCCTGGCACGCCGACGCCTCCGCGCGCGACCAGGTTCGCACCGCGATCGCCGCCGCCGCCGTCACCGCCGCGCGCTTCGCCGCCGCGCTCGGCCCTGAGTCCGGCCCGCCCCGCGCCTTCTGGCAGGCGCTGTTCGCCGCCACTTACCGCACCGAGCTCCGCGTCGAGCGCCCCGGCCGCGAGGGGCAGATCATCGCCAATGCCCCCGGCCATTTCGACACGCTGCTGCCGCTCGCCTGGGCCGATGCCGGCATTCGCTTCACGCAGCAGGGCGAGAGCCTCACCCCCGCCCTTCCTCCCGCCGAGCGCCGGAGCCTGCTCGCCCGATGGCGCGCGCGCCGCCGCGCCGGCAAGCCGCTCAACCTCGCGCGGCTCATGAAGGCCGCCTTCACCTTCGACGGCGCCGCCGCCTATGCGCTGTGGAAGATCGAGCGCCACACAGGCCAGCATTTCGCGCTCACCCCGTGGCGCGAGCGCCATCCGATCCTCGCTGCGCCCGGCGTGCTGTGGCAGGTCTGGCGACGCAAATGAGCTTCAACGCGCTCGTGCTTGCTGGCTCGCGCGGCGGCGCCGATCCGCTCGCGACCTATGCCGGCGTCAGCGACAAGGCGCTGATCGAGATCGTCGGCGAGACGATGCTCGCCCACGTCATCGCCGCACTGCGCCAGGCCGGCGCCGAGCGCATTGCCGTCTCGGCCTCCTCGCAAGCCGTTGCCGATCAGGCCGCCGCGCTGGGCGCCGAGCCGCTCGCCGCCGCGCCCGGTCCCAGCCGCAGCGCCGCCGACGGCCTCGCTCGCCTCGGCGCGCCGCTCCTCGTCACCACCGCCGACCACGCGCTGCTCGCCCCGACATGGATCCGCGATTTCCTCAGCGACGCGCCCGCTGATGCCGATGTCGCCGCACTCCTTGCCCGCCGCAACCTGATCGAAGCTGCCGCATCCGCCACACGCCGCACCTATCTCCGCTTCGCAGACGGCGACTGGTCCGGCTGCAACCTCTTCCTGCTCGCCACGCCCCGCGCCGTCGCCGCGATCGACCTCTGGCGCGCGGTCGAGGCCGACCGCAAGCGCCCCTGGCGCATCGTCCGCCGCCTCGGCCCCGGCCTGCTGCTGCGCTACCTCCTCCGCCGCCTGACGCTGGCCGAGGCGGTCGCGCATCTCGGCCGCACCGCCGGGATCACCGCCGCGATCGTCCCCGCGCGAGACGGCCGCGCCGCAATCGATGTCGACAAACCCGCCGATCTCGATCTGGTCCGAGCGCTCATCGCATCATCCTGAAAATCCGCGTCTCGCCCGAATAGGTGAAGTCCGGCATCCGGAAGCCAATTCGGCCATCAACATGGCGCGCTGTTCCAACGGATGAACAGATTGCGGTTCACATTCGAAAAGGCGCGGAGTCTATTGGCCAAGCGATGTAAGCGAGGAAAGACGCCGTGACCAATCCAGCGCCCCTGGTGTCTCCGACCGACGGCTGGGCCGGCCCCCGGGAAACGGATGGCATCCAGGCGCTGCACACCGGCCTGGAGCTGGCGCGGGCGAGCCAGTTGACGATGCTGCGTCTCCAGCTCGCGCTCCATAGATCGAACCGCCGCACGGCGATGCAGGCGCTGGATCATTTGCTCGACATCGATGCCGAAATGGAGGGTCTCGCAGCGACGCTGGGCGGCCCTGCCCATCTGACGAAAGACGCAGCGCTTTCCGGCTTCATCGGCTTCCAGAAAGCGGCGATTGCCGCCGAGAAGCACGCTCTGACGGGCAGCGACTGGCGAGACGATGCCGGGGCAATCTCGATCTCCGCGCCGAGCAATTGGGCGAACGACACCGAATCTCCTGCGCAGATGCCGTATTCCTATGAAGAAGCAGCACGCCACGATCGGACGGGCAGCGCACGTCGGCTGATCGTCATCGGTGTAGCGCTCCTCGCGATCGGCATCGGGATCGGTTTGGCGGTTTACCTATCGCCTACATTGCCCACCGCGCTGATGTCGTTTTTGGATTTCTAGCGATGCCATTCCGCTTGACGCGGCCAAGCGAACGGCTGACGATGCCCGCGCCTGATGGTGCGTGAGGCGTAGCGTATGAGCGACAACGATGCCGATATCCCGGTACGGCCCGTCCAGGCCTGGACGGACGGCAGAGGGCACCTTTACCCGACCAAGGAAGCCGCGCTGCTGGTGGAGATCGAGCGCGTCCTCGGGCATTTCGGGACAGGCGAAAGCATGGCGCCGGGCATCGCCCGATTGATCGCCTCGAAGCGCGACGAACTGGTTCCCTTACTCACCGCCTTCGGATCGGAGACCGTCAAGGCGATCACCCTGGATCTCGTGAGGGAGCGGCGAGCGAGCGTCGGTCAATCCGCGCCAGGCGATAGCTAGTCGACGCGCAATGGCGCGGCCTTAGCCCTCATCCCCCATCCGCAACGCCGCAATAAACGCCTCCTGCGGGATGCTCACGCTGCCGTATTCGCGCATCCGCTTCTTGCCTTCCTTCTGCTTTTCCAGAAGCTTGCGTTTGCGTGTTGCGTCGCCGCCATAGCATTTGGCGGTCACGTCCTTGCGCAGCGCCGCGATCGTCTCGCGGGCGATCACCTTGCCGCCGATCGCCGCCTGGATCGGGATCTTGAACAGGTGGCGCGGGATCAGGTCCTTCAGCCGCTCGCACATCCCGCGCCCGCGCGCCTCGGCGGTCGAGCGGTGGACGATCATGCTCAGCGCATCGACCGGCTCGGCGTTGACCAGGATCGACATCTTGACGAGATCGCCCTCGCGATAGCCGATCTGGTGATAGTCGAAGCTGGCATAGCCGCGGCTGATCGATTTCAACCGATCATAGAAATCGAACACCACCTCGTTGAGCGGCAGCTCGTAGGTCACCTGCGCGCGCCCGGCGACATAGGTCAGGTTCTTCTGGATGCCGCGCCGGTCCTGGCACAGCTTGAGGATGCTGCCGAGATACTCGTCGGGGCAATAGATCACCGCCTCGATCCACGGCTCGGCGATCGACTCGATCTTGTTGGGATCGGGCATGTCGGCCGGGTTATGCAGCTCGATATGCCCGCCGCCATGCGTCAGCTCGATCTGATAGACGACGCTCGGCGCGGTGGTGATGATGTCGAGATCATATTCGCGCGTCAGCCGCTCCTGGATGATCTCGAGGTGGAGCAGCCCCAGGAACCCGCAGCGGAACCCGAAGCCGAGCGCGGCCGAGGTCTCCATCTCGAAACTGAAGCTGGCGTCATTGAGGCGGAGCTTCGAAATGCTCTCACGCAACTTCTCGAAATCGGCCGCATCGACCGGAAATAGCCCGCAAAACACCACCGGCTGGACTTCCTTGAAGCCGGGGAGCGGCGCGTCGGTGGGGCGCTTGGCGTCGGTGATCGTGTCGCCGACCGCGGTCTGCGCGACTTCCTTGATCTGCGCGGTGATGAAGCCGATCTCGCCGGCGCTGAGCTCGCTCAACTGCTCGATCTTGGGCCGGAAGCAGCCGACGCGGTCGATCAGATGGGTGGTGCCCGCCTGCATGAACTTGACCTGCTGGCCCTTCCTGAGCGTCCCCTCGACCACGCGCACGAGGATGACGACGCCGAGATACGGATCGTACCAACTGTCGACCAACATCGCCTTGAGCGGCGCGTCGCGATCGCCCTTGGGCGCGGGGATGCGCTCGACGATCGCCTCGAGCACGTCCTCGATCCCGATCCCCGATTTGGCGCTGGTCAGCGCCGCGTCCGAGGCGTCCAGCCCGATGATATCCTCGATCTCGGCCTTGACCTTGTCGACATCGGCGGCGGGCAGGTCGATCTTGTTGATCACCGGCACGATCTCATGGTCGTGCTCGATCGACTGATAGACATTGGCCAGCGTCTGCGCCTCGACCCCCTGCGCGGCGTCCACCACCAGCAACGCTCCCTCGCACGCGGCCAGGCTGCGCGACACCTCATAGGCGAAGTCGACATGCCCCGGCGTGTCCATCAGGTTGAGCTCGTAGGTCTCGCCATCCGACGCGGTGTAATTCAGCCGCACCGTCTGAGCCTTGATGGTGATCCCCCGCTCGCGCTCGATTTCCATATTGTCGAGCACTTGCGCCTGCATCTCGCGCTCGGTCAGCCCGCCCGTCACCTGGATCAGCCGGTCGGCCAACGTCGACTTGCCATGATCGATGTGAGCGATGATACTGAAGTTGCGTATTTTTTCTAGGGAAGCCACGACGGTCTCTAAACTGTGCGGAATGAAGGTTGGCGCGCCATAGCAGGCGCCGCATCGCGAACAAAGCGGGAGAAGATATTCGCGCAGAGGGGCGGAGGCGCGGAGGTGTTCCGCCCGCTTCCGGGTCTTGCGTCAGCGAGGCCTTCATTCCCTGGGCAGCCGAATAGGAAAGCCGCCGAAGCAGCCGGAAGAGTGCCGAAGCCGAGGTACCTCCGCGTCTCCGCGTCTCCGCGCGACCCCTATTCCTCGCCAACCTTCCGCGATGCCGTTTCGATAGCCGCCACCGCGCCGCGATAGCGCGCTTCGCCCTCCCCGCGCACCAACGCCCAGCGCACCCCACGGCGCTCCAGAACGGCGCGCGAAATATCGAAGAATCGACGCTGCTCGGCTGCGGTGTCGAACACGCGGATGCCGTCCGCGACCCATGGCAGGTCGATGTCGAACAACAGGTAGAGATCAGCCGTCCCCGTCCACGCATCGAACCAGGGATCGTGCCGGCCGTAGAGCATCTCGGCCCACGCCTCGGTCATCAGCGGGTCGGTGTCGAGGATCACCGGTGACGGTCCCTTCGCCACCGCGGCGCGCGTGGCGGCATCATGCCCCTCCGCGATCGCCACGAGGTCGGCCATCGTCCACCCGGTGCCGTGCTCCTCCGTATAGGTCCGCCCGTATTCCGGAACCCACTGCCCCCCGAAATGCGTGGCGAGCAGCGGCGCGAGCGTCGACTTGCCGGTGCTCTCCGGCCCGTGCAGGCAGATCGTGCGCAGCTTCACGCGACTGCCGGCCCCGCCGCGCGGCGCGTGTTGCGCCAGTCGATCAGGCCCCAGGTCGCCAGCGCCAGGAATACGGCATAGAGCACCATCGTCAGCCACAATCCTTTGGCGGCGTAGAGCCCGATCGAGACGATATCAACGCCGATCCAGAGCACCCAATTCTCCAGCCGGCGCTTGGCCAGCATGATCTGCGCGGCGATGCTGACGATCGCTACGCCGGCGTCCCACCACGGATAGGAAGCATCGGTGAAACGATGCATTAACCAACCCCAGGCTGCGACGCCGGCGATGCAGCCCGCCGCCCAGCCGAGCCGCTCGGCACGCCCCATCACCTCGACGCGGATGTCGCCCTCGCGCGCTTCGGCGCGGCGCCATTGCCACCAGCCGTAGAGATTGACGATGAAGAAGAAAATCTGGAGCAGCGCGTCACTGTAGAGCTTGGCGGTGAAGAACACATGCGCGTAGAGCGCCACCATCGCCAGCGCGAACGGGTAATTCCAGATACTGCGCCGCACCAGCAGCACGATGTTGACGACGCCGAGCACGAAGGCGGCGGTTTCGATCGGCGACATGGCGTCGTGCGTTAGCAATCGGGGCGGCAACGGTCGAGCGCCCGCGACGGCGAAATTTTCATACCCGCCATTGGTACCTTTTGCTATGATGCGCGCCGGTTCTTCGGGCGCCGTCCGGCACCGCCGGGCGAGTAGGATCAGTCAACACAGGGATATCGACATGAAGAAGTTCGTTATGGGCGTTGCCGCGGCAGCGCTGGCGGTGACGGGCGCCGTTCCGGCCGTCGCCCAATCGTCGGGGCGCAAGGCGCAGGCGCGCGGCACGCAGGACATCCCGCATTGCACGCGCAACCTCGGCACCATCGCGATCGTCGAGCCCGACAATCAATGGTGGCGCGAGTTCAACCTCGGCAGCCCCGAAGCGATCCTCAAGATCTTCGTCCAGCAATCGGGCTGCTTCCGCCTCGTCAATCGCGGCCGTTCGATGCAGAGCCGCGCGATGGAGCGCGCGCTCGCCGATCAGGGCGAGCTGCAATCCGGCTCGAACCTCGGCCGCGGCCAGGTCAAGGCGGCGGACTATTTCCTCGAGCCCGATATCGTCTCGTCGAACAACGATTCGGGCGGGGGCGGTGTCGGCGGCGCGATCGGCGGCTTGCTCGGCCACCATTTCGGCGGCGTCGGCGCGCTCGCCGGCGGCATCAACATGAAGAAGAAGGAAGCCAACGTCACGCTGTCGATCGTCAACGCTCGAACCACCGAGGAAGAAGCGTTGACCGAAGGTTATGCTCGCAAGACCGACATCGGCTTCAACGGCAGCGGCAGTTCTGGCTGGTGGGGCGGCTTCGCCGCGGCCGGCGCCAGCGGCTATCAGAATACCGAAATCGGCCAAGTCATCGTCCTCGCCTATCTCGACGCTTATACCAAGCTGGTGACGCAGCTCGGCGGCCTGCCTGCCAACGCAGCCGCGGCGGCGCCCGAAGCACAGTA
Source organism: Sphingomonas sp. (assembly GCA_051954515.1). GTDB lineage: Bacteria > Pseudomonadota > Alphaproteobacteria > Sphingomonadales > Sphingomonadaceae > Sphingomonas. Next base: position 137,059 of record JBQCHQ010000014.1, read on the forward strand.
AGCGCGCCCTTTCCACAGGCGCTTCCGCCGGTTACACCGGGCTTCTCAAGAGGGGAGCCCGGTACATGCGGCACGTCGCGATCATCGGCTCGGGGCCGGCGGGCTATTACACCGCCGAGGCGTGTCAAAAGAGCTTCGGCGATGGCGTCCGCATCGACATTATCGACCGCCTTCCCGTCCCCTTCGGGCTGATTCGCTCGGGCGTCGCGCCCGATCACCAGTCGATCAAGCACGTCTCGCGCCGCTACGAGGCGGTCGCGCTCACCGACAATGTCCGCTTCGTCGGCAACGTGACCATCGGCGAGCAGGTTTCGATCGAGGAGCTGCTGTCGCTCTACGACGCCGTCGTGCTGGCGACCGGCGCCCCCGCCGACCGCGCACTCGACATCCCCGGCGCCGACCTGCCCGGCGTGGTCGGCTCGGCGGCGTTCGTCGGCTGGTATAACGGCCATCCCGACCACGCCGCGCTTGCGCCTGTCCTCGACGGCCCCGGCGCGGTGGTGATCGGCAACGGCAATGTCGCGCTCGACGTCGCGCGCATCCTCGCCAAGACCGAGGCTGAGTTCGCCGCATCGGACATCGTCGCCCATGCGCTCGATGCCTTGCGCGGCCATGCCATCAACCGGGTGACCATCCTCGGTCGCCGCGGCCCCCATCAGATCGCGATGACTCCCAAGGAACTAGGCGAACTCGGTCACCTCGAACGCGCGACACCACGCGTCGATGCCGCCGATTTCCCGCCTATCGATGAGGATGCCGCGCTCGATCCCGGCCAGCGCAAGTCGGTCGCCCTGCTGCGTGGCTTCGCCGAGCAAGCCGACGCGAAAGCGATCGAGATCGTCTTCGATTTCTTCGCTCGCCCCATCGCTATCGAAGGCGACTGCCGCGCCGAGCGAGTGCTTGTCGAACGCACCCGCCTGACGGCCGACGGTGCCGCCGAAGGCACGGGCGATACCTATGCCATCCCCGCCGGCCTGGTGGTGAGCTGCATCGGCTACCGCACCTCGCCAATCCCCGGCGTGCCGTTCGACAAGCGCGCCGGCCGCTTCGCCAACGAGGACGGCCGCATCGCGCCGGGCCTCTACGCGGTCGGCTGGGCGCGCCGCGGACCGACCGGCACGATCGGCACCAACCGCCCCGACGGCTTCCTGATCGCCGAGCACCTCGCCGAGGACCTGGCCGAGGACAGCGGCAAAACCGGCCGCCCCGGTCTCGACGCCCTGCTCGCCGAGCGCGGCGTCGACGTCGTCACCTTCCGCGACTGGCAAGCGATCGACAAGGCCGAGATCGGCCGCGCCCGCCCCGATTCACCGCGCGAGAAATTTACCTCAATCGAGAGCCTGCTCGGCGCGCGCAGCGGCTGATTCGCCCAGCGAACCGAGCGCTACGCCCCCAGCGGCTTGGGGGTTCCGAACGGCCCGGTCGGGCGGCGCGTCTTGGGGATCGAGGTGCCTGCCGCCGGCACCGGCTGCGCGCCCGCCGCGGGGCCGTTGTCGCGCTCGATCTTGTCGCCCGCGATCAGCCGCTTGATCTCCTCGCCGGTCAGCGTCTCGTATTCGAGCAGCGCCTGGGCGATGATGTGGAGCTGGTCGATGTGATCGCTCAGGATCTGCCGCGCGCGCGCCAGCCCCTGCTCGACGAAGCGCTTCACCTCGCTGTCGATCATTCGCGCGGTCTCGTCCGACATCGGCTTGCTGCGCTGGAGCGAATAGCCGGTGAAGCTGTCCTCGCTCTCGGAGAAATCGAGCGGGCCGAGCTCGTCGGACAAGCCCCATTTCGTGACCATCGCGCGCGCCAGCCGGCTCGCCTGCATGATGTCGTTCGACGCGCCGGAGCTCACCTTGTCGTAGCCGAAAACCAGCTCCTCGGCGACGCGCCCGCCGAACGCCACCGCGATATCGGCGTGCATCTTATCGCGATGATAGCTGTAGGTGTCGCGCTCGGGGAGCGGCTGCACCATGCCCAGCGCGAAACCGCGCGGGATGATCGTCGCCTTGTGGATCGGGTCCGCGGTCGGCTCGTGCGCAAAGACCAGAGCGTGGCCGGCCTCGTGATAGGCGGTCATTCGCTTCTCGTCGTCGGTCATCACCATCGAGCGGCGCTCGGCGCCCATCATCACCTTGTCGCGCGCATCGTCGAACTCGGCCGCGGCGACCAGCCGCTTGCCCTTGCGCGCAGCGAGCAACGCCGCCTCGTTGACGAGGTTGGCGAGATCGGCGCCCGAAAAGCCCGGCGTGCCGCGCGCGATCACTCGCGCGTCGACATCGGGTGCGATCGGCACCTTCCTCATGTGGACCTGCAAAATCTTGACCCGGCCCTCGATATCGGGACGCGGCACCTGCACCTGACGGTCGAAGCGGCCGGGACGCAGCAGCGCAGGATCGAGCACGTCGGGCCGGTTGGTCGCGGCGATGATGATGATGCCTTCGTTGGCCTCGAAGCCGTCCATCTCGACCAGCAGCTGATTGAGCGTCTGCTCGCGCTCGTCATTCTGGTTGCCGAGACCCGCACCGCGCGAACGGCCGACCGCGTCGATCTCGTCGATGAAGACGATGCAGGGCGCCGACTTCTTGGCCTGCTCAAACATGTCGCGCACGCGGCTGGCGCCGACGCCGACGAACATCTCGACGAAGTCGGAGCCGGAAATGGTGAAGAACGGCACCCCCGCCTCGCCGGCGATCGCGCGCGCCAGCAGCGTCTTGCCGGTGCCGGGCGAGCCGACCAGCAGCGCGCCCTTGGGGATCTTGCCGCCCAGTCGTGCGAACTTGGTCGGGTCCTTCAGGAACTCGACGATTTCCTCGAGTTCCTCACGCGCCTCGTCGATTCCGGCGACGTCCTCGAAGGTGACCTTGCCTTCCTTCTGCGTCAGCATGCGTGCGCGCGATTTGCCGAAGCCCATCGCGCCAGAACCCGAATTCTTCTGCATCTGGCGCACGACGAAGAACGCGATACCGAGGAAGAGCAGGAACGGCAGCGAATTATAGAGCAGGTACATCCAGATCGACGGCTCGTCCTTGGGCTGCGCGTTGATCGTGACGTTCGCCTTGCGCAGCCGATCGGTCAGTTCGGGATCGGGCATCGTATAGGTGCGGAAATGCTCGTCATTGGTATAAGTGCCGGTGATCACGTTGTCGGCGACGTTGACCTGACTGACCGAGCCCTGCTGCACCTTGTCGAGGAAGGTCGAATAGGGAATCGTCGTGCCGCCGGTCTGCGCGGTGCGGCCGTTGATCATCGCGACGAACAGCGCGAGCGCGAGCAGGATGCCCGCCCAGATCAGCAACTGCTTCATCCAGGGATTGCCACCACCACCGCTCTCGGGCCCGGGCTGCTTGTTCTCGTCCATGCGCTGTGTCGTACCTTTCGCCCCCAAGATAAGCGCGCCGAGGTTAATGGCAATGGAACAAAAGCGAGGGCCGCTGATGCTTTCGCACAATGTGCCCGCTACCGCCGATCGTTGGTCGATCCGGCCCCGGCCCGTCACTCATGATAGCCAAGTTCCAGACATTGTGTGCGCCAATTGAGTTCGAAATCGCTGCTGCTCTTGGGATAAGGCGCGGAAGCGTCATCGATATAAGGGTTGCTACCGCCGCCTCCATCGATAAAGGCGATAAAGCGCGTGTCGTCGATGCCCACGCCTGGGTCGGGCCTTTCGAAATAGCCGCAGGTTTGGCCGGACTCGCGATCCCCGGTAAACTTGACGCGCACGAATTTTACTGACGGGTCATTGAGCTGCTGCCGAACAAGCGCCTCGGCATCGTTTACCGCCTTCGCTCGCCAATCACCGCTGCCGCCACTGCATCCGGCGAGCCCGATAAGCGTAACGACGAAGATGGATCGCATCGCGGTTCTCCTGACACGGAAGTAGTGAATAGCTCCGGCACCCTCAAGAAGATTGAAGAAAGGGCTAAAATTTCGCGCCAATGCTACTTGCTTCGACGCGCAGGCGCCGCGCGGAAGTGCCATACCTCGCCCGCCGGTCGCACCAGCACGCCGGCGCGCGTCGCCGCCGTGCCGCGTTTCAACGCGTCGAGCAACGGTTCGATATTGCCCTCAACGGGCCAAATGGGCTGAGTAATTCCCGCCGCCTCGCGCACGGCGCCGATCGCTCGCTGCGTCAGCCGTCGTTTCAGGCCGCGCGGCAAACCAGTCATGTCGAGCTTCACTCCGGTCCAGCGCCCGGTCAGCCGCCGCGCTTGCCACAGCCAGTCGGCGATGCCGCGCAGTTCGGCGTCGGCTTCAGCAAGATGCCCGGCTGCGCGCGCGATGTGCGGTGTGTCGAGCCATTCATGCTCGTTTAGCAAGCGTCGGAATCGGGTGCGGTCGTGGCGCGGGTCGTCATTGGCGGGGTCGTCGACGAAGGGCAGTCCGGCACGCCGCACGATCGCGCGCAGTTCGGCGCGCCGCCATTCCAGGAGCGGCCGCACCAGCAGAAGCTCGGCCCCCTCGATCAAACGTGACGTGCGTACCCCGGCGAGCCCCGACAGGCCGGCACCGCGCGCCGCGCGCATCAGGAAGGTCTCGGCCTGATCGTCGGCTTGGTGCGCCGTGGCGAGTGCCGCAGCCCCTGCTGCGATCGCCCAATCGACCAGCAGCCGATAGCGCAATTCCCGCGCCCGCGCTTGCAAGCTCGCCCCGGTCGGAGGGTTATCGGCGACCAACGTGGTGTGCGGCACGCCAAGCTCGGCACAAACCCGTGCAACCATCGCGCATTCTTCGGCAGCCGAGGCTCGCAAGCGGTGGTCGACCGTCGCCGCAATGACCGCTCGCGGAAACGCCTGCGCCGCGAGCGCGAGCAGCGCCATGCTGTCGGGTCCACCCGACACCGCAACTGCCAAGGGCGCCTCAGCCGTTGGCGCTCGTTCGAAAAAGCCGGCGAACCGCCCGACCAGCGCCGAATCGATCGCCGCGGTCACTTACATTGCGCAGCGCTGCGGCCTCGCGCGATGTCCGCCTTCATCCCCGCCGAAATCTTGGCGCCATAGACGTCGGACAATTCGCTATAGACCTTACAGGCATCGGCCGGCTTCTTGAGCTGCATCAGCGCCTGGGCGAGGAAATAGAGGCTGTCGGGTGCGCGCTCGCCGTCAGGCATCTTCTTGTAATTGTCGTAGAATGCAATCGAAGCGAGACTCGGCTTGCCGTCGTCGAGATACGAACGCCCGAGCAGATTCTGCGCATAGCTCCAGCGCCGGGTGTCGGGGTATTTATCGACCACCGCTTTCAGCGCCGCTTCGGCTGCCGGATATTGCTTCGCCGCCCATAACCGGTAGCCGTAGATATAAGCGTCCTCTTCGGCGTCACCGGTGCTCGGCTTCTCGATCCCGGTAGCGCCGGCTGCGGCTGCTCCTGCCGGCGCAGCGGCAGCGCCGGTCAAGGGCGGCGGGTTGGCGATCGCCGGCCCGCCGACGCCGCCAGGCGCGGTCGCGCCGGCGCCATTGCCCTCCAGCGCCGCGAGCCGCTGATCGGTCGTGCGCTTGTAATTGGCGAAGCCGTCCTCGAGTACTTGCAGCCGATGCTGCGTCTCCTCGAGCGTGTTGGTCATCGAGCTCATCTGCTGCTCGAGCGATCCGACCCGCGCCGAAAGATCGGTGAGCGGGCTCGACGCCGGCACGCCATAGCCCTGATCCTGCGGCGCCTGGCCCGGCGTGATCTGCGGCTGGATGTAATTCTGTCCCGCGCCGCTCGGGAAGACCTTGCGCTGCACCGCGTTCATCTCGCTTTCGAGCCGATCGACGCGCGCGGTGAGTTGCGACGACTGGGCGAGCGCCGGGGCGGCGCTGCCGGCGACGCCGAAAGCGGCGATCGCGGCGACGAGGAAAGTGCGCATGGTAAAATTCCCGCAAAGGCTTCGAAACGAGGCGGGTATAGCTGACACCTCGCACCTGTCGCCAGCCTTAAGCGCAGATCGCCGTCAATAGATCCCGGTCGGCGGCGGCAGCGGCGCCGGGCTCGGCTTGGCGGCGGGCTTCTCCGGCGACTTGCTCGGGCTCGGCTTGGCCCTGGGCGTGTGCGAGGCGCGAGGCGACGGGATCGATTTCGGCGTCGGCGCCGCCGTCGGCACGCTGCTCGGCGCCGTCGTCGGAATTGCTGCCGGCGTCGCCGTGGCGGCGGGGGCGGCAGCGGCGGGGGCGGCAGCCGCGCGCGCGGCGAGCGCGACGGGATCGATGGCCACATCCTTCAGCGGCCGCGCCCCGGTGCCGAGCGGCGCCAGCGCGGTGCCGTTGAGCGAGACTCGCAACTGATCGGGCCGGCCCACCGTCAGCTGCGGATGGTCCGCCTCCGCCGGCACGGTGAAGCTGTCGCCGGGATTCATCGTGTTCTGGTACAAGGTCTTGCCGGCACCATCATGGACACGCACCCAGACGCGATCGAGCGCGGTCAGCGTCACTTGCCCCGCCGGCGCCGGGACCGGTTGAGTGACCAGCGGCGTCGCAGCGGGCGCAGGGGCCGATTCCGCAGCGATCTCGTTGGTCGCAGCGGTCGTCGTACCGCCGCCGAACCAGGTCGAGCCCAGCCAGACGAGCGCAACGATCAGCACCACGACGCCGATCAACGCGGCGACGATCGCCAGCCCGCGCGGCGGCACGCGCGTCGGATCGTCGAGTTCGTAGGGCTGATATTCCTGCCGTTCGGCCGAAATCGAGGCGGTCCGCGCGCGCACGTCGCGCGAGATGCTCACTTCGTCCTCGCCGACCGCGCGGGCATAGGCCTTGGCGAAGCCGATCGCGTAGGTCGGCGTCGGCATGCCCGAATAATCGCCGCTCTCGATCGCTTCGAGATGGCGGATCGGCACGCGGGTCCGCGCAGCGACGTCGGCGAGGCTCAGCCCCTGCGCCTCGCGCGCGGCGCGCAGCCGCTCCCCGGCCCCCGCCGGGAACAGGCTTTCGTCGTTGCGCGATGCTGGCCCGGCGGCGGGCGCGGTATCGGTCATGCACGTCTCCGGCAGGAGGGTTGCGACCCCGTCATCTCCTGCAGTCGCGCACGGTGTCTCCCAAAGGCCACGCCCGCTGTCAACGGCGGTTTATGATAACGGCGCCGGCATCACGCCAATTCGACGCCGGTTTCACTGGCCCAACGCGCCAGCGCACCGCGCAGGTCGCGCGGCGGCGCGGCGAGCAGGCCTGCCATCCGCTCCATCAACGCACCGCGGTCGAGCGAGCGGATCATCGCCTTGATCGGCCCCACCGCCGCGGGCGTGATCGACAGCCGTTCGATGCCGAGCCCGATCAGCGCCATCGCCTCGAGCGGCCGCCCGCCCATTTCCCCGCATACGCCGAGCGCCACGCCAGCCTCATGCGCCGGCCCGACGACGCGGCGCAGGAAACGCAGGATGGACGGGCTCAGCCAATCGTATCGCTCGGCCAGCTTGGGATTGGCGCGATCGGCGGCGAACAGGAATTGAGTCAGGTCGTTGGTGCCGATCGACAGGAAATCGAGCTTGGGCAGCAGCAGGTCGAGCTGCTCGGCGAGCGCGGGCACTTCGAGCATCGCGCCATAGCGGATCTCGATCGGCAGCTTGCGATTGCGCGATTCGACCCAGGCGCGCTGCGCCTCGAACAATGCCTTGGCCTCGTCGAACTCCCACGCTTCCGAGACCATCGGAAACATCACGTTGAGCTGCCGCCCCGCCGCCGCATCGATCAGCGCGCGCGCCTGCGCCTTCATCAGCCCGTCGCGTTCGAGCGCGAGACGAAGCGCGCGCCAGCCCATCGCCGGGTTCTCTTCATCGGTGTCGTCGCCGTTCAGATAGGGCAGCGCCTTATCGCCGCCGATATCGACGGTGCGGAAAGTCACTGGCCGGTCGCCTGCGGCATCGAGCACGTCACGGTAGAGCCGCTGCTGGCGCTCGCGCTGCGGCAGCGTTGCCGAGACGAGGAACTGGAATTCGGTACGGAAGAGTCCGATGCCGTCGGCGCCGGTCAGATCGAGCGCGGCGATGTCGTCGCGCAGACCGGCATTGACCATCACCGTCAACAGATGGCCGTCGCGCGTCATCGGCGCTTCATTTCTGAGCGACGCGAAAACCGCCCGCCGCTTCTGGCGCAGCGCAAGCTTGGCCTCGAACGCTTCCTCGATCGCCGCGGTCGGCCGCACGAACGCCGTGCTCGCGCTGGTGTCGATCAGCAGCAAGTCGCCCTCGGCGATCCGCCGGCGCACGTCGCGCACGCGCCCCAGGACCGGAACGCCCATCGCCCGCGCGACGATCGTCACATGTGCGGTCAGCGAGCCCTCTTCGAGCACTACGCCCTTCAACCGCCGCCGATCATATTCGAGCAGCTCGGCCGGCCCCAGGTTGCGCGCGATCAGGATCGTGTCCTGCCGCAAGCCCATTTGCGCCGCGGTGCCCATCTGCCCCGAGACGATCCTGAGCAGCCGGTTCGACAAATCCTCCAGATCGTGCATGCGATCGGCGAGCAGCGGATCGTCGATCTGCCGCATCCGCATCCGCGTACGTTGCTGGACGCGCTCGATCGCCGCCTCCGCGGTCAGCCCCGAATCGATCGCCTCGTTGATCCGCCGGCTCCAGCCTTCGTCATAGGCGAACATCTTGTAGGTCTCGATGACTTCGTCGTGCTCGCCGCCGACGCCGAATTCGGCCTGGCTCGCCATGCGGTCGATCTGCTCGCGCATCTTGTCGAACGCGGCATAGACGCGGTGGCGCTCGGCCTCGATGTCCTCGGCGACGGTATGCTCGATCGTGATGCGCGGCTGGTGATAGACGGCAAAGCCGCGCGCCATGCCCTCTACAAGCCTCAAGCCCATCAGCGTCACCGCCGCCGTCGGCTGCGGCTGCGCGGGCCCGCCATGGGCTTCGTCGATCAGGTCGGCATTGGCGATCAGCTCGCTGAGCACCATCGCCACTGTTTGCAGCGCCTCGATCTCGACATCCTCGTAACGCCTGGGGTCGACATGCTGGACGGCGAGCACCCCCACCGCCTGCTCGCGGCGAATGATCGGCACGCCGGCAAAGCTGTGGAACAGTTCCTCGCCGGTCTCGGGCCGGAAGGCGAAATCGGGATGCGCGGCGGCTTCGTCGAGGTTGAGCGTCTCGACATTCTTGGCGATCGTGCCGACCAGGCCTTCGCCCGGCGCCAGCCTGGTGACGTGGACCGCCTCCTGCTTCAGTCCGCGCGTCGCGAACAGTTCGAGCACGCCGTCGCGCAGCAGGTAGATCGAGCAGACCTCGCTATCGAGCGCCTCGCCGATGATCTGGACGACCGAGGCCAGCTTCTCGGGCGCGCGGGCGCGAGAGCCCATTACGTCGTGCAGGCGCACGAGAATTTCGCGGGCGGAGGCGGCGGCGGAAACGGGCATGGTCCGTCGCTACCAGATTGCGCGACTTCGCGCCAATCCCGGCGACGTTCAAAAACACTTTCAAGGCATATGGAAAATCGCCGGATCGACTTCGAGCCGCGGCACGCTGCCTGCCGATGCCGGCGCCGCCATCGCCATCACCACGCGCGGCCCTTCGTCGAGCGGCTGTAGCGCGCGCTGCTGGCGATCGGCCTGCCATTCGGCGAGCTGGACACGGTACGAATCATAGGCGCCGTAGAAATCGGTGAACGGCCGATCGAGCAAGGCCAGCGCCGGCCCGGCAGCGTCACCAATCGACGACACATCGGCCAATTGAGCGGTGACGGTCGCTGCCGCCGCGCAGAACGCCGCCTGCGCGCCCGGCTGCGCGAAGTAATTGTACAGCCTAGTCATTGCCTCGTCGTACGCGGCCTGCCCGCCCTCTGCTTTGATCGTGCCCGCATTGGCGCGTGCGAGCTCGGCCTTGTCGCGAATCAGCATCCGATTGTAGCCGGCAGTGATCGCTTGCCCCTCTACGCCGCGACAACCGAGCGCCGCGACGTTGAGCGCGACGCGGATGTGCCAGACGGCCGCGGCCGGATCGAGCCCCTTGTTGGGCGTCGCGTAGCTGCCGTCGGCGAGCCGCGTGGGGATCATCATGCCGGCATGGGCGCCCTGCGGCGGCTGCGGCATCGGCGCGAGCGGCGCGGGCGCTGGCGGCGGCAGCGATGCGAGCTGGTCGCGATGCGACGCGCAGCCGCCGAGCGCGGTCAAAGCGATCAGAGCCGTCGTCATTCGCTTGCGGTCGAACGTCATGCCGAACCCTCCTCATCGCCCCGCGGCAATGCGGATGATCGGCCGATTTGGTTAACGAGACGTTAGCTTAATCGAGACGTTAGCTTAATGCAGCGTCTCGCCGCGTGCGCACATTGCCACGAACTTGACGATCCGCGCGGCGCGGGTCTCGGGCTTCTTCGCATCGTGGACGCGATAGAGGATCGCGTAGCGATTGGCGCCGGTGAGCGTATCGAAGAACGCGCGCGCGCGCGGTTCCGCATCGAGTGCGGCGGCGAGATCGTCGGGCACCTCCGCCTTGCCTTGCGAGGCATAGGCCGCATCCCATCGCCCGTCGGCCTTCGCCGCCTCGATTTCCGCGAGACCGGCCGGCGCCATTCGCCCGCCCGCGGCCAGTTCCTCGGCGCGTTTGCGGTTATTGGCCGACCATTTGCTCCGCGGCTTGCGCGGGGTGAAGCGGATCAGCCACCAATCCTCATCGAACGGGTTGAGCTGGCCGTCGATCCAACCATGGCACAGCGCCGCATCGATCGCCTCGGCCTTCGACACCGAAGCCGCCCGCGCCGATTGCTTGGCTAGCTTGAGCCACACCCCCGCCGAGCCGCGCGGCGCCGCCGCCAGCCACGCCTCCCACGCCGCGGCGTCGGCAAAGGCACGGATCGGCAGCCCGGCGCGCTCGGTCTCCATTTCAGGCTGCCCGCTTCTCCAGCGCGTGCGCCGCTTCATCCATCAGCGTCGCCAGGATATCGGCGACCGGCTCTTCCCTGGTCACCATACCGACCGACTGCCCGGCCATCACCGAGCCATGCTCGACGTCGCCCTCGATCACCGCGCGCCTGAGCGCTCCCGCCCAATAATGCTCGATCTGCAGCTGCGCCTCGGCCATTTCGACCTTGCCCTCGTCGAGCGCCTGCGCGACCTCGCGCTGCTTGGCGGTGAACAATTCGCCGCCGGCATTCTTGAGCGCGCGCACCGGGATCACCGGCAGCCGCGGATCGATCTGCACGCTGGCGACGGCATCGCGCGCCGAGGCGCGAATGAACGCCTTCTTGAAATTGGGATGCGCGATCGATTCGGTCGCGCAGACGAACCGCGTGCCGAGCTGCACGCCGGCCGCGCCCATGTCGAGATAGCCGGCGATCGCCTCACCGCGCCCGATCCCGCCTGCGACGAACACCGGCACCTGGCTTGCGACTTCGGGCAGGATCTCCTGCGCCAGCACGCTGGTCGAGACCGGGCCGATATGCCCGCCGGCCTCCATCCCTTCAACGACCAGCGCGTCGACGCCCGAGCGGATCAGCTTCTTGGCCAGCGCCAGCGCGGGCGCGAAGCAGACCAGCTTGGCGCCGTTCTCCTTGATCGCGTCGAGCGACCCCGCCGGCGGCAGCCCGCCCGCCAGCACGACATGCCCCACCTCATGCTTCGCGCAGACCGCGATCAGGTCGAACAATTGCGGGTGCATGGTGATGAGGTTGACGCCGAACGGCTTCCCCGTCAGCGCCTTGGTCCCCGCTATCTCGGCATCGAGCAGTTCGGGAGTCATCGCTCCGCACGCGATCACCCCAAAGCCGCCGGCATTGGAGATCGCCGCGACGAGGTTGCGCTCGCTCACCCACGACATCGCGCCGCCCATCACCGCAACCTCGCTGCCGAGGAATGCCGCGCCGCGCGCCATGCGCCGCTGAAGGCGCTCGGCGCCGCTGCTGCTGGTCTGGTTCATCCGATCCGTTAAGCCCAAGCCGCGCGGCGGCGCAAGCTGGTCTCGAACACTGTGAACGCGAAAGCTTACGGCGAGCCCTGCCCGCCCATGCCCATCGTGAACTGCTCGCGCAGATTGGCGAGGATCGCCGGCTTCTCGTCGGGCAGCGGCCGCGCCGCCTCGCCGTCGCGCAGCCGCTTGCGGTCCTTCTCGGGCGGCTCGACGACGCGCACCCTGACGCGTGCGATCCCCTTGCGCCGCACGCCGAGCGCCTCGGCCGCTCCGCGGCTGAGGTCGATCACGCGCCCGGCCGCAAACGGCCCGCGATCGTTCACGCGCACGATGATCCGCCGCCCGCTGTCGAGATCGGTCACCTCGACATAGCTCGGCAGCGGCAGCGTCTTGTTGGCGGCAGTAACCGCGTCGGGGCGGAAGCGCTCGCCATTGGCGGTCTGCGAGCCCGATTCGTTGCCGTACCAGCTGGCATAGCCGAGCATGTCATAGGTCGGATCGGCGGCGGGCACATAGGTCACACCGCGCACCGTATAGGGCCGCCCGATCTGCACCGGCGTGTCGCTGACCGGTCGGTAATGCACCCCCGATCCGCACGCCGCGAGGCTAGCCGCGAGCGGCAGCGCAAGCCAGCCACGTTTGCTTCGAGATACGTTTACTACCCCGCCCATCGCCCGCGATTCTATCGGGAATCCAGCCGCGAGGGAATCCCCCACGGCGGCGGCGACGTCGGGGCGCTTCAGTTTTGCGGTGCGTTCGCCTCTTCCGTCACCCCGGACTGGTTCCGGGGTCCACCGTGCCGGGAATCCTCAACCCGCGGCGCTTGCAGCATCGTGGATGCCGGAACAAGTCCGGCATGACGACCTAGGCGGCATCCTCGGCATCCAGCCCGTAGGCGGTGTGCAGCACGCGCACCGCGAGCTCGGTATAATCCTCCTCGATCAGCACGCTGACCTTGATCTCGCTGGTGGCGATGGCGAGGATGTTGATGCCGCGCTCGCCCAAGGTTTCGAACATCGTCGCGGCGACGCCGGCATGGCTCCTCATGCCGACGCCGACTACCGAAATCTTGGCGATCCGCGTGTCGTGCTTCATTTCAGTAAAGCCGATCTTGGCCTTGGCGCCGTTCAGCACCTCGATCGAGCGCGCGAGGTCCGCCTTTGGCACGGTGAAGGTGACATCGGTCGAGGTCCCCGAATGCGCGACGTTCTGCACGATCATGTCGACGTTGATATTGGCCTCGGCGAGCGGCCCGAAGATCGCCGCGACCGAGCCGGGCTGGTCGAGCACCGCGGTCAGCGTGATCTTCGCTTCATTCTTGTCGTGCGCGATGCCGGTGATGAGTTGCCGTTCCATGTCGTCAATTTCCTCCTCGCCGACGATCATCGTGCCGGGCTCCGAGCCCCCATCCTCGTCGAGGAATGACGAGAGCACCTGAACGCGGACTTGTTCCTTCATCGCCAGGCCCACCGATCGCGTCTGCAGCACCTTGGCGCCGACGCTGGCGAGCTCGAGCATTTCCTCATAGGTAACGCGCTTGAGTTTGCGCGCCCTCGGCACGATCCGCGGATCGGTCGTGTAGACCCCGTCGACATCGGTATAGATGTCGCAGCGGTCGGCCTTCATCGCCGCCGCCATCGCCACCGCCGAGGTGTCCGAGCCGCCGCGGCCGAGCGTCGTCACCCGCTCGCCGGTCGCCACACCCTGGAAGCCGGGGATCACCGCCACCTCGCCCGCCGCCAGCGAGGCGTCGAGCGCGGCGGTGTCGATCTCCTCGATCCGCGCCGAGCCGTGGCCGTCCGAGGTGCGGATCGGCAGCTGCCAGCCCATCCAGCTCCGCGCCTTGACGCCGATCGCCTGCAGCGTGATCGCGAGCAGCCCGCTCGTCACCTGTTCGCCGGCCGAGACCACCACGTCATATTCGCGGCGGTCATAGAGCGACGAGGCTTCGCGACAGAAATTAACTAGGCGATCGGTCTCGCCCGCCATCGCCGACACGACGACGGCAACCTGGTTCCCCGCTTCGACCTCGCGCTTGACGCGCGCGGCGACGCTCCTGATGCGCTCCATCCCGGCCATCGAGGTGCCGCCGAACTTCATCACGATACGAGCCATCGAGGGAGCAGCTTCCTGTGCCGAGCGGAGGGATTGGCGCGCCTGATAGAAACGCCGCCCGGCAAAGGCAAGCGAAGGACCGATCATGTCGCCTTTGGTGGGAGAAACTTCGGCTTTATTTCACCGGCCGGGTGGCAGGAACAAACGAGCTGGACCGATCCGCGCCTATGCGATTTCCGACCGTCACCCCGGACTTGTTCCGGGGTCCACCGTGCCGCATATCCGCAAGCAAGCGCTCCTGCCGCCCGGTGGATGCCGGAACAAGTCCGGCATGACGAAAATGGTGAAGCTATGTCAGTCCTTACAACAGCACCCACGATCGACCCCGCCGAAGCCGCGCATTTCGGCGCGCTCGCCGCCGACTGGTGGGACCCGAACGGCTCGTCGGCGATGCTCCACAAACTCAATCCGGCGCGGCTCGGCTATATCCGCGAGCAGATCGACGCGCATTGGGGGAGCGATCCCGACGGCTTCAGCCCCCTCGCCGGCAAGACCGCGCTCGACGTCGGTTGCGGCGCAGGCCTGCTCTGCGAGCCGCTCGCCCGGCTCGGCGGCGCGGTAACCGGCATCGATGCCGCGCCCGAAAACATCGCCGCCGCGCGCACTCACGCCGTCCAGTCAGGGCTTGCCATCGCCTACAGCGCCGGCGAGCTCGCGACGCTCGGCGAGGCGCGCTTCGATCTCGTCACTTCGCTCGAGGTGGTCGAGCACGTCACCGACGCTGCGGCCTTCGTCCAGGGCCTCGCCGACGCGCTCGCCGATGAGGGCCTCCTCATCCTCTCCACCCCCAACCGCACCGCGCAATCGCGCCTCGCGCTGATCGTGCTGGGCGAAGGCACCGGCCGCATCCCGCGCGGCACTCACGATTGGGACAAGTTCCTCACTCCCGACGAGCTGACCGCCTTGGTCGAGGCCGCCGGGCTCGAAGTGATCGACACGCGCGGCCTTGCCTTCTCGCCGGCCCGCGGCTTCGTCCTCTCCGACGATCTCGAACTCGATTATTTCATCACCGCGCGCCGCCGCGCATGATCGCCCCGCTCACCGGTCTCCGCATCGTCGAGATCGCCGGGATCGGGCCGGGGCCGTTCTGCGGCATGATGCTCGCCGATCATGGCGCCGAAGTGATCCGCATCGAGAATCCGGACAAGCCCGGCGATCCGCGCGACCCGCTGCTGCGCGGCCGTACGACGATCGCGCTCGATCTCAAAACGGCCGAAGGCGTCGCCGAGGTCCGCCGCCTCGCCGCCTCTGCCGACGGCCTGATCGAAGGCTTCCGCCCCGGCGTGATGGAGCGGCTCGGCCTCGGCCCCGAAACGCTCCATGCCGACAATCCGCGCCTCGTCTATGGCCGCATGACCGGCTGGGGCCAGACGGGCCCACGCGCACACGATCCCGGCCATGATATCGACTATATCGCCGTCTCCGGCACGCTGAGCGCGCTCGGTGCGGCAGGCGGCAAGCCGACGCCCCCGATCAACCTTGTCGGCGATTTCGGCGGCGGCGCGATGATGCTCGCTTTCGGCATGCTGGCGGCGATCCTCCACGCGCGGCAGACCGGCCAGGGCCTGATCGTCGATGCCGCGATGACCGAGGGCTCTGCGCTGCTGATGAGCATGATGTGGGGCTTCCGCGCCGCCGGCCGCTGGCCGGGAACACGCGGCACCAACATCATCGACGGCGGCGCCCCCTTCTACGACACCTATGAGTGCGCCGACGGCAAATATGTCGCGGTGGGCGCGATCGAGCCGCAATTCTACGCCGCGCTGCGCAAGGTGATGGCGCTCGAGGGCCCCGAATGGGACGCGCAGTTCGATCGCGACCGCTGGCCCGCGCTCAAGGCCGCCCTCGCCGGGCGCTTCAAGGCGCGCACCCGCGACGAATGGTGCGTCGCCTTTGCCGGTCACGAGGCCTGCGTCGCGCCGGTGCTCGACTGGAACGAGGCGCCGGCCGACCCGCACAATCTCGCCCGCGGCGCCTTTGTCACCGTCGACGGGGCCGTCCAGCCTGCACCGGCGCCGCGTTATAACGTGCCCGGCCAACCCTGAATCACATCTTGTCTTATTAATCGCTTTAAGCAATGCTGCGTCGTCTTCATGATGGAGCGCAACCATGCCGATCGCCGATCGCTTCCGTCGTCCCGCATGGTTCCGCGCCATGACCAAGCTCGCTGTCCTGCTCTTCCTGACCTGCGCCGGCGCAGCATCGGCGTCAGCCAAGGCGCATGACGGTCCCTGCGACATCCTCCAGCGCGCCGGCACGCCGTGCGTCGCCGCGCATTCCACCACGCGCGCGCTCTATGCCCGCTATGCCGGCCCACTCTACGAAGTGCAGCGCGCCGACGGGAAGTTCCGCGAGATCGGGACGCTTGGCCCGGGCGGGCTCGCCGACGCCGCAGCGCAGGACGCCTTCTGCAAGGGCAGCAGCTGCATCATCACGCGCCTCTACGACCAGTCGCCGCAGCGCAACGATCTGACCATCGAAGGACCCGGCAGCGCCGGCAAGACCGCCGATCACGGCGCCGTCGCCGACGCGCTCCCGGTCACCCTCGACGGCCATCGTGTCTATGGCATCCGCATCGACGCCGGCATGGGCTATCGCAACGACACCACGCATGCCGTCGCGCGCAACGGCGCGCCCGAGACGATGCTGATGGTCACCTCCGCTTTCCACACCAACGACCGTTGCTGCTTCGATTATGGCAATGCCGAAACCGATAACACCGATCACGGACCCGTTAGCAACGGCCATATGGACGCGCTCAATTTCAGCATGATCTGCGGCAAGAAGCGCCCCTGCGTCGGCGACGGCCCGTGGGTGCAGGCCGATCTCGAAAACGGGCTCTACATGTCGGCCGAGGGCGGCAGCACGACCTATCGCGGCAATCCCACCCCGTTCGTCACCGCCTTGCTCAAGAATGACGGCCGCACTTTCTTCGAGCTCAAGTCGGGCGACGGCCAGCGCGGCGGCCTCGCGCTCGTCTATCACGGCCCCGAGCCGACCAAGAAGCCCGGCTATGTGCCGATGCAGCAGGAAGGCGCGATCGTGCTGGGCACCGGCGGCGACAACAGCAACTGGTCGACGGGGCTGTTCTTCGAAGGCTTCATGACCGCCAGCGTCACCTCGAAGGCGACCGACGACGCCGTCCAGGCCAACATCGTCGCGGCGGGCTATGGCGGCCTGAGCGGCTGAGCCGCCGTTCCATCGACGACGTCTTCGCCATCGTTGTCGCTGCCGCCGGGCCGTGCGATAAGGTTGCAAACGACAACCTTGGGAGAGGCTGCGATGGCCACCGCGCTCAGGAACGACCGGATCAGGGAAGCCGAGTGGGAGGCGCGCCAGCAACTCGCCGCCTGCTATCGCGTGTTCGACATGCTCGGCTGGTCCGAGATGATCTACAATCACATCACCTTGAAGGTGCCCGGTGAGGACGGCGCGTTCCTGATCAACCCGTTCGGGCTGCATTTCAGCGAGGTGACCGCCTCCAACCTCGTCAAGATCGACATCGATGGCGCCAAGCTCGACGACTCGCCCTATCCGGTCAATCTCGCCGGCTTCACCCAGCATTCGGTGTTCCACCGCCATTTGCCCGACGCGCATTGCGTCATGCACACGCACACCACGGCGGGCATGGCGGTGTCCTCGGTTGAGGGCGGGCTGACGCCGACCAATTTCTACGCCTGCAACTTCATCGGCCAGATCGCCTATCACGATTTCGAAGGTGTCACCGTCCGTTCCGAGGAGGGCGAGCGGCTAATCGAAAATCTCGGCGACAAACGCGTCATGTTCCTCAAGAACCACGGCATCCTGGTGATGGGCCGCACCCTGCCCGAGGCGTTCATCAAGCATTGGTCGCTGCAGCGCGCCTGCGAAATCCAGATCGCAACTGCCTCGCTCGGGACGCCCATCCCGGTTCCGCCGGAAGTAGTCGCGGTCCACCAGCGTGACCTATCCAAGGTCCAGATCCCCGGCGGCGCGGGCAAGGCCGATTTCGACGCCATGGTCCGCCTCGTCGATCGCAAGGACAAGAACTGGCGAAACTGAGCTCAGCCGAACCGATAGCCCGATACGGCCCAGCCGATAACGTGATCGCGATAATCGCAAACGGCGCGATCGTTGCCGCCCGCGCCCATCGCCACCATCAGCGGCAGCAGATGCTCCTCGCGCGGATGGGCGATTCGGGCGTGGGGCAGGTTCTCCCATCCGATCAGCCGCGCCGCGCGTCGCTCCGGGTCGGGATCGGTGACGACATCCCTCAGCGCCCAATCCCACGCATCGGCGATCGGGGTGATCGCATCCCCCCTCGCGCGCAGATTATGGAAACTCATGCCTGATCCGATGATCAGCACGCCCTCGTCGCGAAGCGGCGCCAAGGCCCGCCCGATCACGATATGTGCCGAAGGATCGAGATCGACACGTAATGACAATTGCGCCAGCGGAATATCGGCGCCCGGCACCATCACCTTCATCGGCACGAACACGCCGTGATCCCAGCCCCGGGTACCTTCTTCGCCCACCTCGATGCCCGCGTCCGAAAACAAGGCCTGTGCGCGCCTCGCCACATCGGGCGCACCCGGTGCGTCCCAGCGGAGGTGATAGGTGTGCGCCGGGAAGCCATGATAATCATAGAGAAGCGGGTGGCCATTTCCGACATGCACCTTCGGAATAGTCTCTTCCCAATGCCCCGACACGCACAGGATCGCGCGCGGCCGCTCGGGCAGCGAAGCGATCAGGCCGGCCAGATACGCATGCATTCGCCGCCACATCGGCTCGGGCGGGCCGCCAGCCGGGTCCATGAAGAAGCAGGGACCGCCGCCATGCGGAATGAACAAGGTAGGAAGCGTCATGCGCTCGATGTCGATATCGAGCGTCGGCAGAACAATGCCGCGTTTCGAAACGCGCCGTTTCCGTTTGCCGGCTGCTCGGCTAGCATCACCTGATGACCCGCTTCACCGTCAACAACCAGCCGGTCGAATACAAGATGGATCCGGCAACGCCCCTCCTGTGGGCGTTACGCGACGCGTCGAACCTCACCGGAACGAAATATGGCTGCGGATCGGGTGACTGCGGCGCCTGCACCGTCGATATAGACGGCGCCGCGGTACGCTCCTGCCAAATCCCAATCTCCCAGGTCGAAGGCGCCTTCGTCACCACGATCGAGGCGCTGTCGCGCGAACGCGACCATCCGGTCCAACTCGCGTTCATCGCGGCGAACGTGCCTCAATGCGGGTTCTGTATTTCTGGCGTGGTGATGGCCGCCGCGGTGCTGCTCAAGAAAAATCCCGATCCGTCCGAGGACGATACCAAGGCCGCTATCACCAACATCTGCCGCTGCGGCATTTACCCCCGCCTGGTCGACGCGATCCAGCGCGCCGCGCGAGTCCAGCGCGGCGAGGAGACGATCGATGTCGGCCCGCGTCCCGGCATTTCCCCCTCCGATGCCGCGCGCCTCGTTCCCGCGCTCACCCCACCGTCGTGATTCTTTCGCAATGCTGACATCCGAATTCAGCCTCGGCTCACCGCGCGTCTTGCACAACCGGCCCATGATGACGCGGGCGCCGTGCCTGCGTCGAGGAGACGAATGACATGCGCATATCATTTCTAGCCGCGCTGGCCGCGGCCACTGCGCTGATCCCCGCCGCCGCGCAGGCCCAAAATCAGGACCGCGGCGGTTGGCAACATGGCGGTGACCGCGGTAATCACGGCGATCGTGGCGACCGTGGCAATCGCGGCGGCCAAGCCGAAGCTCGCCCCGCCGCCCCGGCGCGTCCCCAGTATAACGGGTCGGCCAACGCTCGGCCCGAGGTCCGTCCGCAATTCCCGTCGCGGCCGCAGGCGGGGCAATATGCGCGGCCCGATCGTCCGAACGTAAACCGCGGCTTCGATCGCCCGACCGCCGATCGTCCGGCACAGGCGCGCCCCAACGGCAATTGGCATGCCCAGGCTGGCGGCTCGCATTACGGCGATCGACCGGACCACAACGACGGCAACCGCGGCCAACGGACCGACGGTCAGTGGAATCGTGGTCAGCAGACCGATGGTCAGTGGAACCGGGATCGCGGCAACGACCGGGGCGGCAACTGGAACCGTGACGGCAGAAACGATCGCAACGGCAACTGGAACCGTGATCGCGGCAACGATCATGGCGGCAATTGGAACCGCGGCGATCGCGGCTGGCGCGGCGATCAGGGACGCTTCGACCACAATTGGCGGCGCAACGATCGCTACGACTGGCGCGACTACCGCGTCCGCAACCGCAGCGCGTTCCACCTGCCGCGCTATTATGCGCCCTATGGCTGGGACTACGGCTACCGCCGGTTCGGCATCGGCTTCCGGCTTGATTCGATCCTGTTCGGTTCGAACTACTGGATTTCCGATCCGTACTATTACCGCCTGCCGCCGGCCTATGGTCCGTATCGCTGGGTGCGCTATTACAACGACGCGCTGCTCGTCGATATCGACACCGGCGAGGTGGTCGACGTAGTCTACGACATCTTCTGGTGATCGAGCTCGGCCCGGTGGCGCCCCCCACCGGGCCTTGCCTTTTGCGCCGCCACGCGCACATTCGCACCGTTATGGGATTCCTCACCAGCAAACCGCACTCGCCCGTCCTCCAGCGCAAACGCATTGGGGAAGCCGTCACCAAGCATCTCGACGCCAACGATCGCATCAAGCGCGTCGAAACCGACGCCGCACAGCTTTATTATTGCCAAGACTATCTCGACGCCGCCCAATGCGCGTCGCTGATCGAGGTGATCGACGCCAACCGCCGTCCGTCGACGCTGCTCACCTCGGCCTATGAGGCGGAGTTCCGTACATCGGAGAGCTGCGACATGGATCGCTGGGCGCCCGGCATCCGCCCGATCGATGAAGGCCTTGCCCGGCTGCTCGGCGTGGCGCCCGAACATGGCGAGACGATGCAGGGCCAGCGCTACGCCCCCGGCCAGCAATTCCGCGCGCACCACGATTATTTCCACGAGACCGAGGAATATTGGCAGCGCGTCAAGCACGAGGGCGGCCAGCGCACCTGGACCGCGATGATCTACCTGAACGATGTCGAGGCCGGCGGCGCGACCTGGTTCCCCCAAGCCGGCGCGCGTTTCCGCCCGAAGCGCGGGTTGCTGCTGATCTGGAACAACATGGCACCCGACGGCAAGGCCAACCCGGCGACCCTTCACGAGGGCATGCCCGTCGAAAAGGGCGTCAAATACATCATCACGAAATGGTTTCGCGAGGGCCGCTGGATTCGCTGATCCGCGCGCGCGGCGAGCCCCAAAAGAACAAACCCCCGCCGGCTCGAATGAGCTGGCGGGGGATGTTGGCGCGCCCGGAACGATTCGAACGTCCGACCCTCAGATTCGTAGTCTGATGCTCTATCCAGCTGAGCTACGGGCGCTTGGGAGTGGCGTCTGTAGAAGCGGATTCGCGCGAACGCAACCCCGTTGCGCGGATTGTTTGCGCCGCATAGACCAGCGCTCATGCGACGCCCCATGGCCCTCCTGCCGCTCGCCCTTCTGTCCCTCGCGTCGTGCGCGTCGCAGGGCGGGGATTTCCCATCGCTGGCGCCGCGCCCGATCGAGCAGATGGGCGACACCGTGCCCGACCGGCCGACGCCGGCGGCGACCCCCGATGCCGGGCTCGACGCGCAGATC